>JAQVDP010000044.1 GCA_028698335.1 Nevskiales bacterium
CGTCGCTTGACGGACAGACGCCGGACACCGTGTACTTCAACGCGCTGCCAGCACAGTTGGCCGCATAACCCGGCAGAGCATCACTTATGAAACCGGGAAAACTGTCTCACGAAGCGGGTCCACTTCTGTCGGCCGGCCACCAGCGCCTCATAGACCAGGTTGTGCGAGCCGTAGCCCAGGACGGCATCCGCCGACGCGATTGCCTGGCCGAAATTCACCGGCGTTCGGGTGATACGGACGTTGCCCGGCAGCTCGCGCGGGATCGTCGCGGGTCCGAGGAAGCGCACCAGACAGGACGCGGGCAGATCCGCCAGCAGCGACAGCCAGTCGGTTGCGGCGGGCGGGAGGCTGACGAACAGGCGTGGCCCGGACCCGGTTTCCGGCCAGACCGGCGCATCGCCATGGCTCAGGTCGGGCAGGCCGACAAAGGGATCGGAACGCGGATGGTGGTAGTGGTCGGTGTCGGCATCGCCGAGCAGCGCGGTCGGCAGGTCTTCGAAGAGCGCCGACGCCTGCGGCCAGTCGCCGCAGCCACGACGCTTCCGGACCGCGTTGACGACGTCCAGAACGCGCTCTTCGTTGTGCCGCAAGGCGTTGTCGGGGAGCTGCAGGTCGGGCCGGAAGCTCGGCCAGGGTGTCGTTGCGGGCGGGATCGAGAAGCCGCTGCCGTAGTGCAGGGTCGGGAGTCCGGTGAGACGCGCGGCGAGAATCGCGGTCGGGCTGTGGCGCGCGAGCAGGCGATCGGACCCCAGCAACCGGAACAACGCCTGCCATGCGCCGACCCGGGCATCGAGATCGTCGGCGTCGTCGAATCCGCAGTTGTGCAGCAGGGTGGCGTAGCTGGTCTGCACCGCGACCGGACTGCCGCTGCGTTCGCCGGCCTGCGGGGCCTGGACGAGGCGTCCCAGCTCGGCGGGGATATGGCGCCGCGCGATGTGCAGGTCGCGGACGATGAAATCACAGCGGTGGCCTGCGGCAACCGCAGTTCTTGCGATTCGTGCGATCAGGCCGCAGTAGCCGGATCCGAGGCCGAGTTCCCATGCGAACGCGAGCGTTGCCACGGGGGCGCCGACCCTAGCCGGAAGCGGTGGCGTGCGCAGTCGCCCGATCGAGCAGGCGGGCGAAGTTTTCCAGCGACAGCAGGTGCGCGTAGATCGCCCGCAGTTCGCCCTTGCTCATCAGCGCGCGCAGTTGCCGCGCCGGCAACGCGCTGAGGCGGTCCTCGTCGACGCGGTAGATGCCGTGCAGGCGCTGTTGCGGCCCCTTGCGCGGCAGCGCCAGCGCGTCGAACGGCCGCAGCAGATCCAGGGCCTCGAGGCGGCGGCACAGCACGCGGGTCTGCATGCGGGCCGCTTCGACACGCTCGATCAGGCCGTGCAGCGCCTTCCAGGCGGAGTTCGGACTGCCATCGGCCCCGAACAGCGGCGCCGGTGTGTCCCGGGTCAGGCCGTCCGGGCTCACGCAGACGAGTCGCCGCGGTGCGTCGACATGGTCCTCGCCCGGAATCTCGGCGATGCAGAACGGGTAGCGTCGGCAATACGCGGGCACGTATGCGTCGTCCCGCCATCGCCCCTGCGCATCGACGAACAGGTTCTGGCCACTGCGCAGCCCCATGATCGCCACTGGCTGGAACTCGCCGCTGTGCGGTACGCGGGCCAGGGCAATCGGATAGTCGTGCATGGCGCGACCGAATTCGGCCGCGCTCACGTAGACCGCGTTGAGGCCCGCGCACCAGCGATAGTCGGGTTGGGCAGGCAGCCCCAGGCCGGCATGCTGACGAGGCTCCAGCGGCACGACGGCGCCATAGCCGGGCGGCGCCTGCAGCCTGACGCGCCGGCCGCCCCCGGGCCGGGCTGACGGGTTCGCGTTCGCCAGCGGTTCTGGCGCTACTGACACAGGCCGGCGGGGTTGGGGAACGGGTCGACGGTCAGGAAATGCGGGGACGACGGCAGGCGGACCTGCTGTCCGTCACGCAGGGCGATCAGGTACTCGGAGGGCTTGAGCACGGTTTCCAGGCCGTGCTCCTGACAGGCGTCGGGATGCTGGCGGCTGTATTCCTCCGGGCAGATCTGCCCCTGTACCGCGACCGATCCGGCGATCACGCCGACGACCGTGCCGCCGATCGCGCTGTCGCCGTTGCCCGCCAGGGAGGACCGAATCACCGGATCCTGCGCGCAGGTGGTATCGCATTGCACCGCCAGATAGTCGGTGCCTCGGATGCCGATCGTCGCCACTGGCGTGGCGACGCGGTACTCGTCGGGGTCGCGCTTTCCGATCAGACCGGAAATGGTGCGAAAGCCGCCTTTGAGAAGGCGGAAGAACGACTGCGAAGGGCTTTGGCTGCGGGTCGCGGTGATCAGTGGCGTCGGCTTGGGCGTCGGACTCGGCGCGGCGGCCGATGTCGGCTGCGGCGTCGGTGTCGGTGTGGCCGGCGCTGCCGGGGCGGGTTCGGCTCCGCCGGTATTGTCGGTGTAGGCCTCGATCACGAACCGGGTGTTCGGGCGCAGCAGCATGAAGGCGCCGTCGCTGAAGCGCAGATTCACGTAGGTGTTGGCACTGGAACTGATGACTTCCCCCGCGAACACGGGATCGTCCTTCTTCAGCTCGCGTACGCCGGTCGTGTCCAGATTCCCGGCGGTGGCGCGTCCGGTGACCAGCAGGACCGTGCCTGCCGGCGTATCGGAGGCGGCCGTCGCCGGCATCGCCGAGCAGGCGATCAGGGCGATCGCCACGGCCGCGCACGCTCTTGGGAGTGAGGTCATCGCGTGACTCCGTCAGGTGGTCTGGTTCACTCGCACGACAGGTCGCCGCCTTCGAGCGAGGTCTGCAGGATCTCGATATCCGGTGCGGTCCCTGGGCCTCCCGACGGATCGGGCGACCAGGCGGGGTCGGCCGGGTTCGGCGATCCGGCACCGGGGGGAACGCTGGCGGGCAGCGATCCCGGAGCGCCGCCGACCTGTACCGACGCCAGCAGGGCACTGCCGTATTCGCCGGCGCCGACCTCGTCCGGCGGTGGCGGCGGCGGCGGTGGCGGCGGCGGCGGTGGCGGCGGCGGCGGTGGCGGCGGCGGTGGCGGTGGCGGCGGCGGTGGCGGCGGCGGCGGTGGCGGCGGCGGCG
>JAQVDP010000011.1 GCA_028698335.1 Nevskiales bacterium
TCAGACGTTGAAGCGGAAGTGCATCACGTCGCCTTCCTGCACGATGTATTCCTTGCCTTCGAGGCGCCATTTTCCGGCTTCCTTGGCGCCGGCTTCGCCCTTGTACTGGATGAAGTCGTCATAGGCGATGACTTCGGCGCGGATGAAGCCCTTCTCGAAGTCGGTGTGGATCACGCCCGCGGCCTGCGGCGCGGTCGCGCCGATCTTGACGGTCCACGCGCGGACTTCCTGGACGCCCGCGGTGAAGTAGGTCTGCAGGCCCAGCAGCGTGTAGGCGGCCCGGATGACGCGATTGAGGCCCGGTTCGGTGAGGCCGAGATCGGACAGGAACGCGGCCTTGTCGGCGTCATCGAGCAGCGCGATCTCGGCTTCGATCGCGGCGCAGACGGGGACAACCTCCGAGCCTTCGCGTGCGGCGTACTCCTGGACCTTGAGCAGGTGCTCGTTGCCGTTGAGCAGGCCGTCCTCGTCGACGTTGGCGATGTACAGCGCCGGCTTGGCGGTGATCAGGTGAAGATCGCGCAGTTCGGCGCGTTCCTCGTCGGTCAGGCTCATGGCGCGGACCGCGGCACCGTTGTCGAGATGCGCCTGCACGCGCTTGAGCAGCTCGTGACGTGCGATGGCGTCCTTGTTGCCGGTCTTGGCGGCGCGGGCGGCGCGGTCGACCGACTTGGTCACGGTCTCGAGATCGGCCAGTGCCAGCTCGGTGTTGATCACCTCGATGTCGCGCAGCGGATCGGTGGAGCCGGCGACGTGGATGACGTCGTCGTTGTCGAAGCAGCGCGCAACCTGGGCGATCGCATCGGTTTCGCGGATGTGCGCCAGGAACTGGTTGCCGAGGCCTTCGCCCTTGCTGGCGCCGGCGACGAGGCCGGCGATATCGACGAACTCGACCGCGGCCGGCAGGGTGCGCTGCGGCTTGACGATCTCGGCGAGCGCGTCGAGTCGCGAGTCGGGAACCGCGACGACGCCGACGTTGGGGTCAATCGTGCAGAACGGGTAGTTCTCGGCCGCGATCTCGGCCTTGGTCAGCGCGTTGAACAGGGTGGACTTGCCGACGTTCGGCAGACCGACGATGCCGCATTTGATGCCCATGGTGGTTCCTAGCGTGTGTCGCGATTGGCGGTCTTGCCGCCGGTGGAATGGAGTTGCTGCAGCGCCTTGTCCCAGCTCTGTGACAGCCAGGTCTCGACCGCGTCCGCGGCGCGGTCGATGCCGTCGATGATCGCATCTTCATCGGCGCGGCTGGGGCGGCCCAGCACGTAGTTGAGGACGAGCGTCTTGTCGCCCGGATGGCCGATTCCGATGCGCAGGCGCCGGTAGTCGTTGCCCAGTGCACGGTGGATGTCGCGCAGGCCGTTGTGGCCGCCGTGGCCGCCGCCGAGCTTCAGGCGCATCGTGCCGGCGGGGAGGTCGAGCTCGTCGTGTGCGATCAAAACCTGTGCCGGCGCGATCTTGTAGAAGGTGCAGATCGCCTGCACCGCCTGGCCGCTGCGGTTCATGAACGTGGTCGGCTTGAGCAGCAGCACGTCGTGCCCGCCGATGCGTCCGCGGCCCGACTCGCCGTGAAACTTGCTCTCGCGGCGCAGGCTGACGTGGCAGCGGTCGGCCAGCCGGTCGACGAACCAGAAACCGGCGTTGTGCCGCGTCTGCTCGTATTCGGCGCCCGGATTGCCGAGTCCGACGATGACGTGGAGCGCTGATGCTGGGGACATACCGCTGGGTCCAATCAAAAGGCCCGTCCGGGCGTGTGCTCGGACGGGCCGGATGGTATCCGTTCGACCGTCGTCGAACGAAGGCAGCGCGCGTGGATCCGCGCGCGTGCCCGACTACTTGCCTTCGGCCTCGTCGCCTTCCTCGGTCTCTTCGTCGGCCTCGACCGCGCCGCGCGGCTTGTGGATCGAGACGACCGGGGCGTCGTTGCCGTGCTTGAGTTCGACCAGGGTCACGCCTGCCGGCAGCGTCAGCTCGGACAGATGGATCGAGTCGTTGACCTGCATGTTGCTCAGATCAACCTCGATGAACTCCGGCAGATCCTTCGGCAGGCACTCGACGTCGACCTGGTTGGTGTGATGCTCGACGATGCCGCCGCCGGTCTTGACGCCCGGTGCGATCGTTTCGCCCTTGAAGTGCAGCGGCACGTGAACCGTCAGCATGTGGCCGGCCTGGACCCGCAGGAAGTCGGCGTGGATCGCCAGACCGGTGACCGGGTGGCGCTGCAGGTCCTTGAGGACGACCTGCTGTTCGGTGCCGTCGACCTTCATCTGCAGGATGTGCGAGTAGAAGGCCTCGATCTTGAGGTGCTTGCCCATTTCGTTGGCGGACACGGAGATCGCCTGCGGCGCCTCGGTGCCCCCGTAGATGATCGCCGGGATATTGCCCGCGCGACGCAGGCGGCGGCTCGCACCCTTGCCCTGATCAGCGCGCGCTTCGGCGATGACAACAAAGTTTTCAGTCATTTATATGCTCCATATCGGGAATCCGTCGTCCGCGACCAGACGAGGGGGCGCGGATTATACCGGAGTTGGAGACGGATTCCGACTGCCGCGCGAAACCTCCGGGCGCGGGCCCGGAAGCGACGCGGCGCTGCGTTCAGTCGACGTAGAGCGAGCTGACCGATTCCTCCGCCGAAACGCGACGGATGGTTTCGGCCAGCAGGCCGCCGATCGACAGCTGCCGGATCTTCGAGCAGGCGCTGGCGGCGGGGCTCAGCGGGATGGTGTCGGTGACGACCAGTTCGTCGAGGACCGAGTTGCTGATGTTGGTGATCGCCGGGCCGGACAATACCGGATGGGTCACGTAGGCCACGACCTTGATCGCACCTTCTTCCTTCAGCGCGGCGGCGGCCTTGCACAGGGTGCCGGCGGTGTCCACCAGATCGTCGACCATGACGCAGGTCTTGCCGGAGACGTCGCCAATGATGTTCATCACGCGGGATTCGTTCGGTTTCGGCCGGCGCTTGTCGATGATCGCCAGGTCGGCGTCGTCGAGCCGCTTGGCGACCGCGCGGGCGCGGACCACGCCGCCGACGTCCGGAGCCACGACGATCAGCTTCTCGTATTTCTGGCGCCAGATCTCGCCGAGCAGGACCGGCGACGCGTAGACGTTGTCGACCGGGATGTCGAAGAAGCCCTGGATCTGGTCGGCGTGTAGGTCCACGGTCAGTACGCGATCCGCGCCGCATTCGCCGAGCATGTCGGCGATGACCTTGGCCGAGATCGGTACGCGGCTGGAGCGCGGACGGCGATCCTGGCGGGCGTAGCCGAAGTAGGGGATGACGGCGGTCACACGGCCGGCCGAGGCACGCTTGAGTGCGTCGAGCAGCATCAGCAGCTCGATCAGGTTGTCGTTGGTCGGGGCGCAGGTCGGCTGCACCACGAAGACATCCTTGCCGCGGACGTTCTCGAGGATCTCGACCTGGATCTCGCCGTCCGAGAATTTGCCCACCATGGCCTGGCCCAGGGGCGTCTTCAGGTAGGCGGCGATGTCTCGGGAAAGTTTGGGGTTGGCATTCCCCGAGAACAGCATCAGCTTGCTATCGGACATCGGTTTGCGTCTCGAACTGCGGTCAGAGTGGGCGGGTCGTCAACTTCGTGGCCACAGGAGCGAACCGCTCCATGCGTTGCCGGCTGGCCGATGCGACAGTCCCAAACGGGCCCGGCGGCATCGTTGCGTCGGGTACGACGATGGAAATGGCTGGGGCGGATGGACTCGAACCATCGAATGGCGGGATCAAAACCCGCTGCCTTACCACTTGGCTACGCCCCAACGAAAAACCACAGTCGACGTTGCGCCGCATTATATCGGATCGACGCCCAACTTTTGGCGCCTTCGTCCAAATCGGCGTCATGCCGGAGGGGGTATGGGGACGTGGGCCGTGCGGTCGGTCCATGCAGCCGCTAGGAACGGCTGATGGCGTCGACCAGCGGCGAGCGGTTGCAGCCGCGTGCGACGATGCTGTGCAGTGAGGCCGGTGCCTGAGCGGCGATTTCGGATGCCTGCTGGCGCGACGCGCAGGGCAGGAACACCGCGCCGCCGGTACCGGACATGCGCGCCGGGCCGAAACCGCGCAACCAGGCCAGGGCTTCGGCCACCTGCGGATAGCGACGGCAGGTGACCGGCTCGCAGACGTTCACCGCCGCGCCGCTGCGCAGCGCGTCCTCGTCGATCCGGGGGCAGTCCCGCTGCAGGGCTTCGTCCCCGAAGATTTCGGCGGTGCTGACGTGAATCGGCGGCGTCAGCACGACGTACCAGGGTTCCTCGGGGTCGATCGGCGACAGGCGCTCGCCGATGCCCTCGGCCCAGGCGGCATGGCCGCGCACGAAGACCGGGACGTCGGCGCCGATCGCCAGTCCGATCTGGGCGACCTCGTCGGTGGTGAAGCCGAGATTCCAGAGCCGGTTCAGCGCGACCAGCGTGGTGGCGGCGTCGCTGGAGCCGCCGCCGAGGCCAGCGCCCATCGGAATGCGCTTGTCGAGGCGGATGTCGACGCCGAGGTCGCAGCCGGACGCACGCTGGATCGCGCGGGCGGCGCGCAGGCACAGGTCGTTTTCCGGCGGGATGTCGGCGGGGGCGTCGGCCCGGCGGATCTGATTGTCGCCGCGCGGCGTCACGAAAAGGCTGTCGCCGTAATCGAGAAACTGGAACGCGGTCTGCAACAGATGGTAGCCGTCATCACGGCGGCCGGTGACGTGCAGGAACAGGTTGAGCTTGGCGGGCGCCGGCCACGGGAAATCGGCGGTGAACGCGCCGTGAGCGTTATGGTGCATGTTGCGGTAGGTAGATGACGGTTGAAGCGGCCGCGTCAGGTCGCGGCCAGGTCCAGAGCCAGCCAGCGGTCGATGACGAGACGCAGGCGATTGTCGTCGTTTTCGAGCTGTACCTTTTGGGGAAGGTCGCGGCTGCCGACGTCAAGATAGCTATCGTAACGGATTGCCCAGCCGTTCTGTGCAAGTTCGGCGAGCCGGCCGGCGTCGTCGAACCGGACCTGTCCGGCCGAACCGAGTGCGGGCAGGCCGGTCACCCAGAGGCGGAGATTGTCGATCGGCACGCTCCAGCCGAGGTTCGCGACCATCCACGCCTGCGGATCGGTCACGTAGGTCACGCCGTCCTTGCTGCGGACGATCACGCCGCCGGCGCTGCCGAGGATCTCGACGGCGCCGATGCCGAACGGGCCGTTGAGCTTGAGTTCGAAGCTGCTGTCGGCGTGTTGGTGCCACAGCATCTGCGCGGTCCGGGCGCCGTCGCTGATCCGCCCCTGGATCGAGAAACCGCGAATCGCCGAGATCTGCGCGCGGTGCAGCGACCACAGTTCGTCCGGGCTGGCGGCGGCCGGCGGTGGTGGTTGCAACGTGGCGCAGCCGCTCGACAGCAGGGCCGCGGCGATCAGGCTGGCGGCCGCGCGACGTCCGCGGCGCGTCATTGCGCGAAGCGCTCCATCGTCTCGGTCAGCAGCGGGTGGTCCGGATGCAGTTTGAGCGCGTTGCGCCAGATCTCGCCGGCGTCGTCGCGGCGCCCGAGGCTCCACAGAACCTCACCGAGATGCGCGGCGACTTCCGGGTCGGGGAAACGGGCATATGCGCGGTTGAGCCATTCGAGCGCGGCGTCGGGATTGCCGCGCTTGAATTCGAGCCAGCCCATGCTGTCCTGGATGGCCGGGTCTTCGGGCTCCAGGCCCAGGGCGCGCCCGATCAGGCCGGCGGCTTCGTCGTAGCGGTCGGTATGGACCGTCAACATGTAGCCGAGTGCGTTGAGGGCGCGTGCGTCGTCGGGGGCCATGCCGAGGATCGCACGCAGGTCGTCTTCGGCCTGGTCGATCCTGTCGAGCCGTTCGTGCACCAGTGAGCGGCCGTAGAGCAGATCGGGTTCGTCCGGCTGGTCCATCAGGGCGTCGTCGTACAGCTGCAGCGCCTCGTCGTAGCGGTTGTGCTCGACCAGCAGTTCGCCTTCGGCGAGCAGGAAGCGCAGCCCGAACTGGGGCAGGCGCTGTCCCAGCTGCTGCAGCAGCGCGCGCGCCTCGTCGATCTTGCCGAGATCGGCGAGCACCGCGGCGCGGCGCGTGGCGGCGTCGATCGCGCCGGGCCCGTGGACGACCCGGCCGTAGTAGTCGAGCGCCCGCTCGTATTCGTGCTCCGCCTCGGCGATCCGGCCGAGCTGCATCGCCGCATCCTGGCTGCGGGGGCCCTTGAGCAGCACCTTGAAATGCGACTTGGCCGACCGATAGTTGCCGGTCGAGGCCTGCAGGACGCCGAGCGCGTAGTGGGCGTCCGGGTCATTGCGATGCAGTTTCAGGACCGCTTCGAACGCCTGCTGCGCTTCGGCGCGACGCCCGGCGTCGAGCAGCATGCGCGCATAGGCCATCCGCAGCGTGGCGGCGTCGCCGCTGCCGCGCGTCAGCTCGTCGACGCGCCGGTTGGCGTCTTCGAGGCGTCCGGCACGGAGCCAGACGCCGACCTGCAGCATCGCGTGCTCGCGATCGTCTGGCGCCAGCTCGATGGCGCGCTCGGCGGCGGCTTCGGCCAGATCCAGGCGCCCGAAGCGAATCGCGAGCACGCCGAGCGCGTGGTGAGCGCCGGCTTCATCGGGCCACTCGTTGACCAGCTTGCGCATGATCAGCAACGACAGATCCGCCTGGTCGGATCCGGTCTGCGAGAGCAGATGGGCGACGTTGCGAAAGCCGTCGCCCAGGCCGCCCGGGTGTCCCGAGATGATCGCCCGGCACTGTTCGAGCGTGCCGGCGATCTCGCCGCGCTGCAGCAGCACACTGGCGATCACCTCGCGGGGATCGGCGGCGTTCGGTGCCAGTTCGTGCCAGCGCCGGGCCGCGGCCAGGAGCAGATCGGCGTCATCCGCGCCCAGCGCCAGACCGGTCGCGCGGCGCGCCAGATCCGGATCGTCCAGATACTGAAGAGCGGCGAGGAACTGGCGTGCGGCGACGCCGGGTTCGTTGCGCCCGGCGGCCAGTTCGCCGGCCATGACGTGGAATTCGGCCTTCGCGGTGTCCGATGGCAGCGGGTCGACGGATGCGGCCAGTGTCGCTGCCGGCGAAGGGGGGGCGTCCGCCGCAGACGGTGCGTTCGCGCAGCCTGCCGCCAGGGTCGCCAGTCCGCTCAGGCCGAGCAGGCAGGTTCGAAAGATTGGGTCCACAGGGGGTCTTCAGTCGTACGAGTCTCGGTAGACATTATGCGGAAGGCACCGGTTCAACGTGCAAGCGGCCGGGTCCCTGGCATGTCGGCACGATTCTGGCAATTGATCAGGCTCAATCCCCAAGCCGGCGCTGTCAGCGTAAAATCCGCCCGATTCGCCAGTAATGGACTCAGTATGGCCCTTTTGACGCTTGGTCTCAGCCACCATCGTGCGCCGGTCGAGGCGCGCGAACGCATGGCTTTTACCGAGAGCGACCTGCCGGCGGCGCTGACGCGCCTGCGGGCGCTGCCGGGCGTCGACGAGGCCGCCATCGTCTCGACCTGCAATCGCACCGAGATCATGGCGGTGACGGCATTGGACGAGGAGTCGCGTCTGATCGACTGGTGGCGCCGCGAGCGCCAGGCGCCGGACGGCATGGCCGACAAATACCTGTATACCCATCGCGATCTGGGCAGCGTCACGCACAGCCTCCGGGTCGCATCCGGGCTCGACTCGCTGGTGGTCGGCGAGCCGCAGATCCTCGGGCAGATGAAGCAGTCCTACAGCATGGCCAGCGAGGCGCAGACGCTCGGGCCGGTGCTGGGGCGTCTGTTCCAGCATGCGTTCGCGGTTGCCAAGCTGGTGCGGTCGCAGACCCAGATCGGGGCACATCCGGTCTCGGTCGCGTACGCGGCGCTGCAGATGGCGCGCCGCATCTTCGCCGATCTGAGCAGTCAGACCGCCTTGCTGATCGGCGCCGGCGAGATGATGCAGCTGGTCGGACGCCACCTCCATCAGAACGGCGTCGGTCGCATCATCGTCGCCAACCGCAGCCTCGAACGCGCCGAGAAGCTGGCTCGCGAAGTCCACGGCTACGCGATCAGTCTCAACGATCTGCCGAGCTACATGGGCGATGCCGACCTGATCGTGTCGTCGACGGCGGCGCGCGGCTACATCATCGATCGCGAGGCGATGCGCCGCGTCGTGCGTTCGCGCCGGCGCAAGCCGGTGTTCATGATCGATCTGGCGGTGCCGCGCGACATCGAGCCGGCGATCGCCGACCTCGAGGACATCTATCTCTACAGCATCGACGATCTGCGCCACGTCGTCGCCGAGAACCTCAAGCTGCGCGAGGAGGCCGCCCGCCAGGCCGAGGTGCTGATCGAGACCCAGGCGCAGGAGTTCGCGCGCTGGCTGGAGAGCCGCGACTCGGCTGCGACGATCCAGGAAATCCGGGCACGCGCGCGCAGCAGTCGCGACGAGGTGCTGGAGAAGGCCCGGCGGCGCCTGGCGTCGGGGCAGTCGCCCGAGGAAGTGCTGGCGTTTCTGGCCGATACCCTGAGCAACAAGATCCTGCACGCGCCCTCGCAGGCGCTGCGGCGCGCCGATGCCGTGGAACAGGCGATGCTGCTCAACGCCGCACGGCGTCTGTTCGACCTTCCCGACGAATAGCGATTCCGTACTCGCCGGCCGCAGCGTCCGCGCTGCGGCCGTGGTCGCGTCGTTCCCGTTTTTCCGCATACTTGACGCCATGAAGGATTCAAACCGTAAGGACCAGCTGTCTGACGCCGGGGTGCCGGTCGGAGCGCAAGCGTGAAGGCGTCTCTGGTGGCCAAGCTCGAACAGATGGTCGAGCGCCGGGACGAGCTGGCCCGCGAACTGGGCGATCCGGAGGTGATCGGCGACACCGCGAAGTTCCGTCGCCTGTCGCAGGAGTACGCCCAGCTCGGTCCGGTGGCCGAGGCGTTCAGCCGGTATCGCGATACCGAGCGCACGCTCGGCGATCTGCGGCAGATGCGGGACGAGCCGGATCCGGAGCTGCGGGCCATGGCCGAGGCCGAGCTGCCGGAGGCGGAGCGCGAGCTGGAGGCGCTGAACGCGGAACTGCAGACCTATCTGGTGCCGAAGGACCCGCTGGACAACAGCAACGTCTTCCTCGAAATCCGCGCCGGCACCGGCGGCGACGAGGCGGCGATCTTCGCCGGCGACCTGTTCCGGATGTACTGCAAGTACGCCGAGACGCAGGGCTGGGACGTCGAGATCCTGTCCGAGAACCCCGGCGAGCACGGCGGGTTCCGTGAGGTGATCTCCAGGGTGATCGGCTTCGGCGCGTATTCGCGTCTGAAGTTCGAGTCCGGCGCGCATCGCGTGCAGCGGGTGCCGGAAACCGAGGCGCAGGGGCGGATCCATACGTCAGCGGCGACGGTCGCGGTCCTGCCGGAGGTCGAGGAGGAGCTGATCGAGGTCAATCCCGCGGACCTGAAGGTGGATACCTTCAAGGCCTCGGGCGCCGGCGGTCAGCACGTCAACAAGACCGAATCGGCGATCCGCATCACCCACCTGCCCACCGGGCTGGTGGTCGAGTGCCAGGAAGAGCGTTCGCAGCACAAGAACCGCGCCAAGGCGATGGCGCTGCTGCAGGCGCGGCTGGTCGACGACCAGCGCAGCAAGCAGTCGCAGGAAATGGCGAGCCAGCGCAAGAAGCTGGTCGGCAGTGGCGACCGTTCGGAGCGGATCCGGACGTACAACTTTCCGCAGGGACGGGTCACCGATCACCGCATCAATCTGACCCTTTACCAGCTCGAACGTGTCGTCGAGGGTGATCTGGATCCGGTGATCCAGCCGCTGCTGGCGGAGGCCCAGGCCGAGCAGCTCGCCGAACTGGGCGAGGCGTGAAACTCGGCGAGCTGCTGATGGATGCCCAGGCCCGCCTGGGCGACGTCAGCGACAGTCCGCGCCTGGACGCCGAGCTGCTGATGGCGCATTGCACCGAATGGTCCCGCGGTCAGCTGTTCATGCGTCTGCGCGACCCGGTCGATCCGGCCGTGCAGGCCGAGTTCGAAGCGCTTCTGGCGCGCCGCATGCGCGGTATTCCGATCGCGTACCTGCTCGGCGAGCGCGGCTTCTGGACCTTCGATCTGGCGGTGACCCCGGATGTGCTGGTGCCGCGCCCCGAGACCGAACTCCTGGTGGAGTGGGCGTTGCAACTGCTCGAAGCGCATGAGTCCCCGCGGGTCGCGGACCTCGGCACCGGCAGCGGCGCGATCGCGCTGGCGCTGGCCAGCGAGCGGCCGGATGCGCAGATCGACGCGACCGACCTGTCGGCGGCGGCCCTGGAGGTTGCGCGCGGCAACGCCGAGCGGCTTGGTCTGAAGCAACTGCGGTTCGCGCAGGGCCACTGGTTCGAGGCGCTGAGCGGACGCTACGATCTGATCGCGTCGAACCCGCCGTATATCGCCCACGCCGATCCGCATCTCGAGGGCCTGCGCCACGAGCCGCTGATGGCGCTGACCGACGGCGCCGACGGCCTCAACGCGCTGCGCGAGATCATCGCCGCGGCGCCGGCATGGCTGGTGGCCGGCGGCTGGCTGCTGGTGGAGCACGGCTACGACCAGGGAGAAGCGGTCCGGCGGCTGTTCGGGCAGACTGGTTTCAGCGAGGTGTCGACCCGGCGGGACTACGGCGGTCAGGAGCGCTGCAGCGCCGGACGATGGGAGCAAACGTGAGCGATTTTCAACGCTATTCGCGGCAGGTCATCCTGCGCGAGGTGGGCGTCAACGGGCAGGCTCTGCTGGCCGATTCCGCGGTGCTGATCGTCGGCCTCGGCGGTCTCGGCGCGGTGGCGGCGCAGTATCTGGCGGCGGCCGGGGTCGGGCAGTTGCTCGTCGCCGATCGCGACCGCGTGGAGACCAGCAACCTGCAGCGGCAGATCCTGTATCGCCAGGGCGATGTCGGGCAGCTCAAGACCGAGGCGGCGCGGGCGCAGTTGCAGGCGCTCAATCCGCAGATCCGGATCGACCATTACGACGGGCAGTCCTGGCGCGAGGCCGTGGCGCTGGCCGACGTGGTGCTCGATTGCACCGACAATTTCCCGGCGCGCTTCGCGATCAACGCGGCCTGCGTGCGCGCGCGCAGGCCACTGGTCAGCGGGGCGGCCATCCGTTTCGAGGGGCAGCTCGCGGTGTTCGATCTGCGTCGTGGCGGACCGTGCTACCGCTGCCTGTATCCGGACCAGGGCGATACCGCGGAAACCTGCGAGGAGGCCGGCATCCTCGGGCCGGTGGTCGGAACGGTCGGCGCCTTGCAGGCACTGGCGGCACTCAAGCTGATGCTCGGGCTCGATGCGCAGGCCGGTCGCCTGCAGACCTGGGACGCCCTGCGGATGCAGTGGCGCTCGCATAAGATGGCGGCCGATCCTGAATGTCCTGTGTGTGGAGAACCCCATGTCTGAAGCTGCCGTGGCCGATGTCCTGACCCTGCCGCGCCGTCTCGCGATCCAGATCCTGCATGAAGCGCAGGTGGCGCAGCCGGCGTCGATTCGCGGCGTGGTGCTGGCGCGCGACGGCGAGCCGAGGGCCTTTCGGAGCGATGGCGCCGCGGACGGCGGGCAGGAGATATGGGCGCGGCTGTGGTCGCATCCGGATCGCAGTGCCGAACCGGGCGCTGACGAACTCGATGCGGGATGTCTGAGCCTGGTCGTGTCGCTGAACACCAAGGGCGTGCTCGAGATGCGCGCGTGGCGCCTCGACGACGGGCGTCCGGTGGAGCAGGTCCTCAAGGTCCGCGACTGAACGCCAGCCGCGGTCCGATCCCAACGAATTCCAATGACGACGGGGAGTGCGATGAGCGAGGAGAAGATTCAGACCGAAGTGCGCGGGCATGTCCTGCTGATCGGCTTCAACCGGCCCGAGAAGTACAACGGCTTCGATCTGGAGATGTTCAGCCAGTTGGCCAGCGCCTACGGTCGCCTCGACCGCGATCCGGAGCTGCGCTGTGGTCTGGTCCATGCCAACGGCAAGCACTTCACGGCGGGGCTCGACCTGCCGCAGTGGACGCCGGTGTTCGAATCGGGCGCCTGGCCGGATCTGAGCGAAGACCAGTGCGATCCGCTGGGCCTGATTCCCGGCAAGCGGGTCTCCAAGCCGCTGGTCTTCGCAATGCACGGTATCTGCTACACGATCGGCATCGAGCTGGCGCTGGCCGGCGACATCCGTGTCTGCGCCGACAACACCCGTTTCGGCCAGATCGAGGTGCGGCGTGGCATCTATGCCTGCGGCGGCGCGACGGTGCGCATGGTCCAGGAGTTCGGCTGGGCCAACGCCCAGCGCTACCTGCTGACCGGCGACGAGTTCGACGCACAGGAGGCGCGGCGACTCGGCTTCGTCCAGGACGTGGTGCCCGACGGCCAGCAGTTCGAATGCGGTCTGGCACTGGCCGAGAAGGTCGCCCGGCAGGCGCCGCTGGGCGTCTACGGCAGCCTGCGGTCCTCGCGCCTGGCGCTCGAGCAGGGGCAGCGGGCGGCGATCGATCGCTTCCTGCCGGACATGGCGCCGTTGCTGCAGAGCGAAGACGTCAAGGAGGGCGTGCAGTCCTTCGTCGAGCGGCGCGAGGCGCGGTTCCGGGGGTGCTGAGCGCGGCTGCCTCAGCGCGGCCGTAGCGGGATCACGGATGCGGCGTTGCGGTGCCGGTGATGTGGACAGTCGTCGGGCGCGTCCGCGGGCGCGCTGCCGCGTTTGGCGGCATTGAGCGCGATCGGAGCGAAGCGGGTCTGCGGCAGGGCGTCGATCCAGTAGATGCGCTGGGTCGGGTCGCGCTGCGGCCGGACCGCGTCCCGCGTTGACGCGAACAGGACCTGCCCGCGCGCCAGTGCCGGCCATGTGTTGTTGCCTGGGCCCGGAATCAGCTGTGCGTCGGACCAGCGCTCGCCATCGAACACGGCGGTCATGACACGCCAGCGCCAGTCGGCCGCGCGGGAGTCGTACCAGACCGCCCGCACCCGGCCGTCGGGATCGGCCGCGAGCTGCGGATACTGCCCCTGGCCGGCACTGCCGAGGTCGATCGGCGCGGGCGCGCTGAAGCGCGTCAGCGCCGCGTCCGCGTGGCTGGCGAGCGCCGCCAGATCGGCGCCCGACGACCGCAGCGCCTTGCTGTCCCAGGCGACGACCAGATTCCCGGCGGCGTCGAAGGCCGCATGCGGGTGCCGGTCCGCGGCGTCGTTGGCGCCGAGGATCGTCGCGGCGGACCATTCGCCGCCGCTGGCGCGGACCCGCAGGTGGATCTGCCAGTCGTCGGGGTCGGTGCCTTCGCCGGTGTCGGCGCTGCCGGTCCAGAGCGGGTCGGGATCATCGCGATTGTCCTGCCAGACGACGGCGACACGACCGTCGTCGGCGACCGCCAGCCGCGGCCAGACCGAAGCCGGGTAACGGGCGCTGCGGGTGTCGAAGCTGCCGGCGGCGTTGACGGCCTTGCCGGCGCCGGAGACGTTGACCGCGGCGCTGTCGAGTCCGAGGGCCTGAACGAAGACGTCGAAGGGCTGGCCGGCGCGGATTTCCTGCCAGGTGACGGTCGCGATGCCGTCGCTGCCCAGCGCGACGTCGGGATGTTCGGCACGGCCGTCGAGCGCGCGCAGGGCCGTTTCCGGTTGCCACGTGCGCCCGCCATCGTGCGATTCGCGCAGGTGGATGGCGGGTCGTCGCGGCTGCTGTCCCGCGCGTTCGTCCTGCCACACCACGACCACATGCGCGCCCCTTGCGGCGATGCGGGGGAAGCGGGCGTAGCGGCTCTGGTTGAGCACCGTCGCGGGTTGCCAGCGGCCCTTGGCGTCGCGCCGCCGGTAGACCACCACGGTCGCGCCGGGCCCGTGTTGCTCGGCCACCGCGTGGACCACGCCGTCGCCGATCGCGATGTCGGGAAAGCCGGCAAAGCGGCCGACGTCGCCCAGCACCGGTTCGGCGCCATCGTCGCCGCCGGCGTCCGCCGGCAGCGGGTCGGGCAGGGGATCCACCGGGGCGGTGGACACGAAGATCGGCGAGGTCAGCGCGCGGACCTGATCCGGGATCTCGAACAGGTCGAGGACGATGTTGGCCGGATCGTTGGTGTCGACGGTGGCGGGCAGGGCCGCCCCGCGGACCTCGACGCGATACCAGGTCGGGGCGTCAGGGGTTGCGATGTCGACGAGGTACTGTGCCTGTCGCTCGAGCAGGCCTGGTTCGAACTCGGCCAGCAGCGTCGAACCGGCGTCGGTCGCGGCGCCGCCCTGCAGGACCCGCACGCGGGTGCCCATCGCGTCGCGGACGGTGATGCGCAGGCGTCCGGGCGTCCCGGCCGGAACGAACACTTCGTCGCCGCCGAGCGCGGCATGGCGGCCGAATCCGTCGAAGTCCCCCTCGAGCACGACGGCAGGGGTGCCGTCGTCCGTGTGCAGGGTGGTGCGACCGGCCCGCAAGGCCTG
Source organism: Nevskiales bacterium (assembly GCA_028698335.1). Classification (GTDB taxonomy): domain Bacteria; phylum Pseudomonadota; class Gammaproteobacteria; order Nevskiales; family Nevskiaceae; genus Solimonas. Next base: position 14,357 of record JAQVDP010000011.1, read on the forward strand.
CAGCAGTGACCGCTCGGAGCGGTCCCGCGTCAGGGCTTCGGTGACCGGCTTGCCCGGACCGGCGATCGCCCAGAGCTCGCGGAAGTGGTTGTCGCTGGCACCGGCGATGCCGAAGCGGTATCCGGCGTTCCAGCGGTTCTCGGCGTAGGCGATTTCGAGTTCGATGTTGCTGGCCTTGTTCCAGGTCTCGACCAGATCGACGCCGACGGCGTCGGCGTGGCGGTTGGGGGTGCCGTCGTCGTTGAGTTCGCCGTCGTCGGGATGGGCGGTGATCCAGACTGCGGCCTGCGCGTGCGCGTCCCAGATCGATTGCTGCAGTCGCTGCAGACTGTCGTCTCCTCCGCTGCCCTGGACGATCGTGTCGACCGCGCCGTGAACGGTGGCATGGGGCGAGCCGTTGGCCTCCTCGCCCGGAATCAGCAGCAGGGCAGCGGAGCTCCACTCGGGATCGTAATGCTGGTCGTAGCTGCGATGGTCGGTCAGCGGCAGGAAGTCCAGTCCGGCGCGCTCGGCGAATCCGATCTGGTCCGAAACCGACAGGTTGCCGGGCGCCTTGTCATCCGCGAGCTGTCGCAGCAGGCTGCCGTCCGCGGAGTGGTCGTCGTGCACATGCAGATCGCCGCGCAGCCAGACCCCCTCGACCGAGCCGATGCCGGTGCTCTCGAAGCGGGCACTGACGGTGAGTGCCCGGTCGACGACGACGGTGCAGCTCGGATCGGTGCCGGTGCAGGGCGAGCCCCATCCGGCGAAGCGGCTGTCGGCTTCCGCAGTGGCGATCAGTGTCAGCGTCGTCGGTGACTCGAAGAACGCCTCGCAGTCGGGCGCGCATTCGATTGCATGCGGGATCGACTCGACGCGACCGCGGCCGCTGCCGTCGCGCAGAATCTTCAACGAACCCGGGGTGGACGCCGGATGCGGGTCTTGCGGAGGTTCGGTGCTGCTGCCGCAGGCGCCGAGCACGATGCCCAGCGCACATGTCGTGGCGATGCGCACAAGCTGGAATTCACTCATGTGGAAGACGGGGTGCAATGCGATAAAGCCGACCACGATATCGGGCCGGCGTGACAGGTCCGTCTCCAACCGATGATGAATCGGTGACCGGTTTGCGCTTCCGCTCCATGGCGGTTATCGCACCGTCCGTAACGTCGGCGGCAGCCGACGGCACGGCGCGTGCTATCGTCTGCCGTTATCGCCCACCGCTCCTGACGATCGTTTCCACGCCCAAGTCCGATGGCCCAGAAGCCGCCTGATTCGCTCCCCGACGCTGTCCTGCTGCGGATTCCCGCGACCGAGTTGTTCCGGGGTATTCCGACGCCCGCGGCCGTGCTCGGGGCGGACGGACAACGGGTGCTGGCGGTCAACCCGGCGCTGCTGGCGTCCAGCGGTCTGAGCGAGGATGCATTGCTGGCTGGCGACTTCGAGCAGCTGCGCCGCGCGGTTTGCGCGGAAGGCGGCAAGGCGGGCTGCACCGAACGTGTCCTGCGCGTGTCCGACGCCGATGGCGACGTCCTGGTCTGGTTTGCCGAGCCCGGCGCCGACGACAGCGAACGGCCACAGCGCGATCCGGCCACGGGGCTGCTCGACAAGCACGCGTTCGAGGCGCGCCTGCGCCGCCTGTTGAACGAGCGGCGTGACGGCGTGCTGATCCGTTTCGAAGTCGATCAGTTCAAGCTCATCAACGATGCGTACGGCCGTGCCGCCGGCGCCCAGCTGCTGGCGGAGCTGGGGCGGCTCATCGCCGCGCAGGTGCGCGGCGAGGACGAACCGGCGTACCTCGGCGGCGACGACTTCGCCGTGCTGCTGGAAGGCTGCGATCTGGATCATGCCTGGCATGTGGCCGAGCGCGTGCGCCTGCAGGTCGCCGCGCAGGGGTTCGAGTGGAGCGGGCGCGGGTACGGGGTGACCGTGAGCGTCGGCATCGCGTCGTTCGCCGACGCCTATCAGGACCTCGGCGAACTGATGAAGGCGGCCGACGTGGCCTGCGAGGCGTCGAAATCGCGTGGTCGCAACCGGATCGAGATCTTCCATCGCGACGACAGTGAGCTGGAGCGGGTGCGTGGCGAGCAGTCTTGGGGCGCGCGCGTGCTCGACGTGCTCGAGGACGGCAAGTTCGCGCTGTTCCGGCAGCGGATCACGCCCCTGCACGACGATCTGGGCCCCGAGCACTACGAAGTGCTGCTCAGGATTCGCGGTCTGCACGGCTGGACCGTGCCGCCGGACTTCGTGGTGGCGGCGGAACGCTATGGTCTGATGCCGCAGGTGGACCGGCGCATCATCGCGCGGACGCTGCGCCAGCTGGCGCGTGTCGAGCCCGGTGAGCGGGCGGTGATGGCGATCAACCTGTCCGGCAGCAGCCTGAGCGACCAGAGCCTGGCGGCCTACATCTCGCGGATGCTCGAGCAGACCGAGGTGTCGCCGCAGCACGTCCGTTTCGAAATCACCGAGACCGCCGCGATCGCCAACATCTCGCGTGCCGTTGCCCTGGTGGGGTCCCTGCGCGAGCTGGGCTGCCGCGTCGCGCTGGACGATTTCGGCGCGGGGATGTCGTCGTTCAGCTATCTGAAATCGCTCGAGGTCGACATGATCAAGATCGACGGCAGCTTCGTGCGCAATGTGACCCGCGATGCGGTCGACGCCGCGACGGTCGAGAGCATGGTCAAGGTCGCCTCGTTGCGCGGCCTGCAGACCGTGGCCGAATGCGTGGAGGATGCCGCTTCGCTCAACCGGCTGCGCGAGCTCGGCGTGCACTATGCCCAGGGATTCTTCCTGCACCGGCCCGAGCCCTGGTATCTGCCGTAGCCGCTGACGAGGTCCGGTCCGGGGCGTCGCGCAGAACCCCATGCGGACCGTTACAATTCGCGCCCTGTTCGCGCCGACTCCACGGGCTTCCACACCATGCGTCTATCGACATTCCCGCTGCACACCACCAAAGAGACTCCGGCCGACGCCGAGGTCGTTTCGCACCAGTTGATGCTGCGTGCCGGCTATATCCGCAAGCTGGGCGCCGGCCTCTACACCTGGCTGCCGATCGGTCTGCGCACGCTGCAGAAGATCGAGGCGATCGTCCGCGAGGAGATGAATCGCGCGGGCGCGATGGAGGTGCTGATGCCGTCGGTGCATCCGGCCGAGCTGTGGCAGGAATCGGGCCGTTGGCAGGTGATGGGCGACGAAATGCTGCGATTCAAGGATCGCCATGGCAATGAGTTCGCCTACGGTCCGACCCACGAGGAAGTGGTCTGCCACTACGTCCGGCAGGACTATCGCTCGTACCGGCAGTTGCCGGTGAATCTGTACCAGATCCAGACCAAGTTCCGCGACGAGCGGCGTCCGCGCTTCGGGGTGATGCGCTCGCGCGAGTTCATCATGAAGGATGCCTACTCGTTCCACATGGACGCGGAGGATCTGGCGCGGGAATACGAGAACATGCGTGCGGCCTACGCGCGGATCTTCGATCGGCTCGGCGTCGACTACCGTATCGTCAAGGCCGATTCCGGCAACATCGGCGGCAGCCGCTCCGAGGAATTCCACGTGCTGGCGGGCTCCGGCGAGGACCTGCTCGCGGTGTCCGACAGCGGTCCCTACGCGGCCAACGTCGAGGCGGCCGAGACCCTGCCGCATCCGGCGCCGCGGCCTGCGCCCGCCGCTGCGCTGGAGACGGTGGCGACGCCGGGGCAGAAGACCTGCGAGCAGGTGTCCAGGTTCCTGGATGTTCCACTGACCGGCAAGGTCAAGCTGCTTGTCGTCAAGGGCGCCGACGGCGGCCTGGTCGGCGTGGCACTGCGCGGCGATCATCAGCTCAACGAGATCAAGGCCGCGAAGCATGCGGCGATCGCCGATCCGCTGCAGATGGCGACTCCGGAAGAAGTCGAGCAGGCCTTCGGCTGCGAAGTCGGCTATCTGGGGCCGGTGCGTTGTCCGATTCCGGTGATCGCGGATTTCGCCGCGGCGGCGCTGACCGACTTCGTGTGCGGGGCCAACCAGAACGATCACCATCTCAAGGGCGCCAACTGGGGGCGCGACTGCGGAGAGCCGGCCGTTGCCGATCTGCGCATGATCTGCGAGGGCGATCCGAGCCCGGACGGCAACGGGGAGATCCGCTTCTATCGCGGAATCGAGGGCGGACACATTTTCCAGCTCGGCAGCAAGTACACGACGGCGATGGACGTGTCGGTCCTCGACGAGAACGGGCAGTCCGTGACCCTGCAGATGGGCTGCTACGGCATCGGAATCACGCGCCTCGCGGCCGCGGTGATCGAACAGTCGCACGATGCCGCCGGCATCATCTGGCCTGACGCGATCGCGCCGTTCAAGGTCGTGTTGTGTCCGATCGGGCTGGAGAAATCCGAGACCGTGCGCGTCGCGGTCGAGACGCTGTACGGCGAGCTGCTCGAAGCGGGTGTCCAGGTGCTGCTCGACGATCGCGGTGCGCGCCCCGGTGCGATGTTCGCGGACGCCGAGCTGATCGGCATTCCGCATCGCATCGTGATCGGCGACAAGGGGCTGGCCAACCAGCAGTTCGAGTACAAGCATCGTCGTGCCGAGAAGGCCGAGATGATCGCCGCCACGACCGCGGCGGTGCTGGAGCGGCTCGCGGCCGCCTGAGCCGCCGGGCGCGCCGGTGAGACGCGGGGCCTGGGATCGACGTATCGCCCGCAGTCCGCGCGGCTGCGTGGCTGCGGTGCTGGCGGGGTTGCTGTCGTGGGCGCCGGTGACTGTCGCCGCGCCGACGGCGCCGCCCGAGCCCGCGCTGCGGGCGTTGCTGAAGCGCACGATCGACGCCGCCGACAGTTTCGAGCATCGTTTCGACGCGGAGGTCTGGCTGGTCGACATGTCGACGCGCCTCCAGCGCTTCGTGCCCGACGAGCGCGAACGTCTGGGGCTGTTGCGCCTGGTACACGCCGAGGCCCGGCGCGCCAAGCTGTCCCCCGAGCTGGTGCTGGCCCTGATCGAGGTCGAGAGCGCATTCGACCGGTTCGCCGTCTCGACGGCGGGGGCACAGGGGCTGATGCAGATCATGCCGTTCTGGCTCGACGAAATCGGCCATCCCGACGACAACCTGTTTCATGCGCAGACCAATCTGCGCATGGGCTGCACCATCCTCAAGTTCTATCTGGACAAGGAGCAGGGCAACCTGGTGCGGGCCCTGGGGCGCTACAACGGCAGCCTCGGCAAGCTCGACTATCCGTCGCGGGTGATCCGCGCGCTGAACCGCCGCTGGTACCGCGGGTAGCCGCGCCGCGGATCAGGCGAAGCGGAACAGCGTCGGCAGGATGCCGTTGGTCTGCAATTCGCCGACCAGCAACACCGCCGCCGAGGCCCATGCGAACCACAGCGCGTCCATCAGGTGGCGGCGGAACAGCCGGGGATGCGCGACGTATTCGGTCGGCTCGGTCAGCTGCTGCAAGCGCGGCATGAAGCGCGGAACCTTGCGGGCGTAGTCTTCCCAGTCCGTGCCGTAAAGCTTGCGCAGGCGCGCTTCCTCGCTGCGGATGACGCCGGGATAGGTCAGGGCGAAGATCAGCGCGACCGCGACCGCGAACGCGATCGTGCCGGTGGTCAGGGCGACGCCGATGCCGCCGATGGCGCTGAAGAAGTACAGCGGATTGCGTGACATCGAGTATGGGCCGACCGTCAGCAGCGAGGAGTTCTTGTAGCCGACGATGTAGAGGTTGCACCACAGCCTGCCGACCATCGCGATGCCGACCAGGAACAGGCCCAGCGCCACCAGACCCTTGCCGACCAGCGGCAGCGTGGTGTTCCACAGGCTGCCGGTGATGGCGATCATGATCAGCAGGGCGGCAACCAGCAGCCGGGAAACCGCGATGCGATGACGCGCGAACCACATGTTCGGGTGCTCCTCCTAGAATGGATGCAGATTAAAGCCGATGGCTTGTCAACGGTCGGTTGGTGCGACCGACGGTGCGATTGGACACCGTCGCTGTGGCGATTTAGCAAGCATCGTGCCGATTGTGACCTGCGCTTATGGTGCCGGCGGCGTGCCGGCCTCGCGAATCTCGCCGATGCGGACGCGCGGCGTCGCATAGCGATGCGCGGTATCCAGCGCCTTGACCACGTCGTCGATCGTCGGGTTGCTGCGGATCTTGAGGCGCTGGCCGGCAAACAGCTTCTGCGGATCGTCGAGGCGGTCGAGATTGGCCTCCCAGATCAGCGGCCACAGCCACGGGTTGCCGTAGATCTCCGGCTTGCCGGAAATGATCCACAGGCTGTCGCCCGCCGCGACGACGTAGCGCTTGGTCGCCTCGGCCAGCTCGTGGTTGAGGCGGGTGAGCAGTTCGTGGGCTTCGCGCCCGCGCCCGGCCGTGAGCAGCAGTTCCGCGCGGCGCTGGCGTTCGATCTGCGCGTTGCTCAGTCCGGTATAGGTCTGGGACTTCTGCAGCTCGACCTCGCCCATCAGGCGGAACTGCACGTCCAGTGCGGCGCCGCTACGGTTGAGGACGGTCGTGGCCAGCCGGCGCGCGGTGACCGCGTCACCACCCGCGGCGGCGTTGCGCGCCGTCGTCAGCAGGCGGCCCAGCTCGGCCGCATCCGGCCACTGCGGGATCGTCTGGCTTGCGCGGTCGTAGTCCTGTTGCGCGCGCGCCAGCAGATCGCGATCGGCAGCGGAAAGAGCGGGTGCCCGCGGTGGCGGGGTGGTCGGGCGCGCCATCGATGGCGCCGGTGCCGGTTGCGGTGCGCGGGGCATGCGTTCCAGACGCGCGCGGTCGTCCGCCGGGCGCGCGGGGGCGTCGATCCGGTGCAGGCCGCAGCCGGACAGCGCCAGCAGCGCCGCAAGCGTCGCCGTGGCGATTGGGAGAGAACGGATCATGGGCGAAGACTAGAATACCCGCACCATTTTTGAAATCTCGCCGGGAATCCCCCATTGATCGAAGTTCTGATTCTGTACTACTCCCGTCATGGCTCGGTTGCGCGCATGGCGCGCCAGATCGCCCGCGGGGTCGAGTCCGTCGACGGTATCGCGGCGCGGCTGCGCACGGTGCCGCCGGTGACCGAAGATCATGCCCGCCGCGGCCCGGAGGTTCCCGAGGACGGTCCGCCCTACGCCACTCACGCGGATCTGCGCGAATGCGCGGGCCTGCTGCTCGGCAGCGGGACGCGGTTCGGCAACATGGCGGCGCCGCTGAAGCACTTCCTGGATTCGACCAGCGCGTTGTGGATGACCGGAGCGCTGGTCGGCAAGCCGGCCGGTGTGTTCACGTCGACCGGCTCCCTGCACGGCGGGCAGGAGACCACGCTGATGTCGATGATGCTGCCGCTGCTGCATCACGGCATGCTGATCGCCGGGGTGCCGTATACCGAGTCGGAGCTGTCGACGACGCGTTCCGGCGGCACGCCGTATGGCGCCAGTCATCTGGCCGGCAACGGCGCGCAGCCGCTGGACCTGACGCCGGACGAGATCGCGCTGTGTCAGGCGCAGGGGCGCCGTGTCGCGGAACTGGCCCGGAAGCTCGCACGGTGAGGCGGCCGCTGAGTGAGTACGCCAAGGGTGGGGCCCTGGCGTCGCAGGTGATCCTGATGGTGATGCTGGCGCTGCAGCGCAGCAGCCTGTCCGGTTTCGGGGCGCTGCTGCTGGCACTGCCGTTGCCGGGACTGTTGCGGGGGCGCCTGTACACCTACCAGTGGGCGAGCATGCTGGTGGCGTTCTACAGCGCGTTGTGGCTGGCCGAGGGATGGTTCGACCCGGCGCGGCGTGCGGCCGCGTTCGGGATCGCGGCGGTGGCAGCGGCGGACTTCGTCAGTCTGGTGCTCTATGTGCGCCTGCGCCGTCGAGAACAGCTTGCGCAAACGGCAGGGTCAGGCGTCGTTTCGCCGTGAGCGAAGCCTGATCGAGCCGGTCCAGGGCGTCGAGCAGTGTCGCGGTATCGCGCGACTGCGTGCGCAGCAGCCAGCGCGAGACCTCGTCCGGCAGTGCCAGGCCGCGCTGGTGCGCGCGCAGGCGCAGGATGTCGCCGCGGTCCGTGTCGCTCAGCGGCTTGAGGCCGAGCACCGTCATCTGTGACAGGCGGGTGCGCAGGTCCGGCAGGGCGCAGTCCATCCGGTCCGGCGGATGCCCCGCGCTGCAGACATAGCCCAGCGCCTGCGCGCGCAGGCCGTCGAGCATGCGGATCAGGGCGGTGCACCAGGCGCGATCACCGGTGACGACATCCAGATCGTCGAGGATCACTGAGCCGTCCTGGCCGAAGCCTTCGAGGATGTCCGGGCCGTAGGGCGCCAGTTCGGACAGCGGCAGGTAAGCGCCTGCGTGCACACGGCAGGTCGCCTGCAGCAGGTGGGTGCGGCCACTGCCGGGTGCTCCGTAGAGCAGGACGGGAGCGGTCAGGTCCTGTAGCGCAGCGACCGCCTCGAGATTCGGCCCGGGAACGAAGCTTTCGAAACTCGCCGTGTCGCGCAGCCGGACCGCAAGCGGGAGTTGCGCGCCCTTCATGGCTCCCGCGGCGGGGTGGATTCGGGGGCGGCGGTGTTGGCAGTCGGCCGGTCCGGCCGGCCGTTCACCGGGGTCGCGCCGAGATACAGCGGGCTGCGCAGCCACTCGACCTTGGCGTGACGCAGCAGCACCGCGATCGCCGCCGAACCCGGCAGTGCCAGCAGCACGCCAACGAAGCCGAACAGCTGGCCACCGGCCATCAGCGCGAAGATCACCGCGACCGGATGCAGGCCGATCTTGTCGCCGACCAGCTTGGGCGTGAGCCACCAGCTTTCGAGGATCTGCCCGATGCCGAAGACGATCGCGACCCAGAGCAGCGGCAGCAGGCTCTGTTCCTGCACCAGCATCGCGACCAGCGCTGCGACGAAGCCGACCGCGAAGCCGAGGTACGGCACGAAGCTGAGCATGCCGGCCCAGAAGCCGATGACCAGGGCCAGCTTGAGCCCGGCGATGGCGAGGCCGGTGCTGTAGAGAATCGCGAGCGCGATCATCACGCTGAGCTGGCCGCGGATGAACGAACCCATCACCTGGTCGGTCTCGGCGGCCAGCTGCGAGACTTTCGGCAGCATGCGCGGCGGAATCACCTTGCCGATCCAGGCCACCAGATCGTCCCAGTCCCGCAGCAGATAGAACGTCACGATCGGCACCAGCAGCAGATTGCCGACGGCGGCCGCGAGCACGGCGCCCGACTGCGAAACGCGGTTCCACAGCTCCCTGGCCAGTCCGCTGGCATCGCTCCAGTGAGCGGCGACGACGCTCTTGAGGCTGATGATGTCGAGACGGATACCGTCGGGCAGGCTGACGCCCAGCCACGGCAGCGCGACATCCTGGATCCATGCCAGCCAGTCCGGGATGTTGCGCAGCAGCGCGACCGATTGCTGGTACAGCAGCGGTGCGACAAGCACGGTGCCGACCAGTCCGGCGATCGTCAGGCCGAGAAAGACCGCGACGACGCCGGCGGTGCGGGACAGTCCCCAGCGCTGCAGGCGATCGACGATTGGGTCGCCGAGGTAGGCGAGGCCCGCGCCGATGACGAAGGGCGTCAGGATCGGGCCGAGCAGCCACAGCACGACCAGCCCGCCGAGACCGGCGGCGTACCACACCCAGCGCTCGAGCAGGACCGAATTCACGGCGCGCCGGTCGGGACCAGCCGGTAGACCAGCTCTCCCGGAGCAGAGCCCGGCGTGGCGCTGTTGTCCGGCCAGAAGCGGCCTCCGGCCATCAACGCGCCGCTGAGGCGTCCGGCACCCCCTTCGGCGCGTACGCGCAGCGACAGTTGCTGGCCCTGCGCACGAATCGCGCTGACCGACTCGACGCCCGGAAGATGCTGCAGCTCGGACATCACCCTGATATACGCGTCGGCACCGTCGATGCCGTTGATCACCAGGCGCAGTTCCTCGACGTCCGCGGCGTAGACCCCCCAGACCGGGAGACCGAGGGCGCGTAGCCGGCTGTCGATGGCGTGGCTGTCGAAAGCCGCCTGCAGCATCAGGCCGCCGCTGGTGTCGCGCGTGTAGCCGTAGCGTTGCACGAGCTGTGCGGCTTCGGCGATGAGCGGTGCGGCAGCGTCGACGTTGGCGGCGCCGCTGACGCGGCCGATCACCTGGCTCAGCGCGTCCGCCAGCGCGCCGTCGCGCGACGCGGGGGTCTGGTCGGCAACCGGAACCTGTCCCTGGTAGGGATTGCCCAGCGCGCTGTCGGCCGCCGTGAGTCCGGTGGCGTTGGCGGTGGGAGACTGGGCGCCTGCGAGTGCCGGCAGGATCAGCGTCAGAACGAAAATGAGGATACGCATGCGCGGCATTATCTTGCGCTTGCGGATAGAATAACAACGACTTCACGGCCCGGATTCCGGGCCGTAACGCTTAGCGCTGCAGGAAAACGATCATGAGCAAGACTACCGGCCTGACTTATCGGGATGCCGGCGTGGACATCGATGCCGGTGACGCGCTGGTCGACGATATCAAGAAGATCGTCAAGACCACCACGCGTCCGGAGGTGATGGCGGGGGTCGGTGGTTTCGGGGCGCTGGTGGGGCTGCCGAAGAAGTACAAGGAGCCGGTGCTGGTCAGCGGAACCGACGGCGTCGGGACCAAGCTGCTGCTCGGGCTCAAGACCGGGCAGGTCGAAGGTCTGGGCCAGGATCTGGTGGCGATGTGTGTCAACGACGTTCTGGTTGCCGGCGCCGAGCCGCTGTTCTTCCTCGACTACTTCGCGACCGGCAAGCTCGACCGCAAGGTTGCGGCGCAGGTGATCAAGGGCGTCGCCCGCGGCTGCCGTCTGGCCGGATGTGCACTGGTCGGCGGCGAAACCGCCGAGATGCCGGGCATGTATCCGCCGGGGGAATTCGATCTGGCCGGCTTCTGTGTGGCGGTGGCCGAGAAGAAGAAGCTGATCGACGGCAAGGGCATTCGCCGCGGTGACGTCATCATCGCGCTGCCGTCGACGGGGCCGCATTCGAACGGCTATTCGCTGGTGCGTCGTATCCTGCAGCGTCGCCGCAGTCCGCTCACCCAGGTCTTCGGCAAGGGCACGCTGGCCGACGCCCTGATGGCGCCGACGCAGATCTACGTCAAACCGGTCCTGCAGTTGCTCGACGCCGGTGTCTCCGTTCGCGGGATGGCCCATATCACCGGTGGCGGCGTGCCGGGGAATCTCCCGCGCTGCTTCCCGGCGGGGGTTGGCGCGGTGGTCGATACGGCGAGCTGGCGACAGCCGGAGGTCTTCGACTGGCTGCAGACGCAGGGCAAGGTCGACGACGAGGAAATGCGCCGGGTCTTCAACTGCGGAATCGGATTCACCATCGTCGTGCCGCGCCGCGCGGCCGATGAGGCACTTGCGATCCTCAAGAAGGCCCGCGCCAAGCCGTGGATGCTCGGAGAGATCGTCGACGGTGACGGCGAGGTCCGCTACGCCTGACGGATGCCGTGTGCCGGACCATCATGAGGCGAGACGCGACGCGATCGATGGGCGGCGCCCGATGAGCGCGCGCATCGTCGTTCTGATTTCGGGCGCGGGGCGCAATCTGCAGGCGATCATCGACGCCTGCGCGACGCACCGGATCGACGGCGACATCGTGGCGGTAATCAGCAACCGCGCGCAGGCCGCAGGGCTGGCGCGTGCGCAGGCCGCGGGGATTCCGACTCACGTGCTGGCACATCAGGACTTCGCCGACCGTGCGCTCTACGATGCCGCGCTTGCGGCCCTGATCGACCGTCATCAGCCGGACATCGTCGTATTGGCAGGCTTCATGCGGATCCTTACGGCGGATCTGGTCCGCCACTATCGAGGCCGCATGCTCAACATTCATCCGTCTCTGTTGCCGAAATACCCGGGTTTGCACACGCACCGGCGCGCGCTTGAAGCCGGCGACCACGAGCACGGTGCGACGGTGCATTTCGTGACCGAGGAGCTCGATGGCGGCCCTGCGATAGTTCAGGGCAAGTTAATCGTGCGGCCGGAGGATACCGAGGAAACCCTGGCGGAGCGCGTCATGCGAGATGTCGAACTGAAGATCTACCCGCAGGCGGTGGCCTGGCTGGCGCGCGGCGACGTTGCGCTCGTCGGGGATCGGGTCCGCTTCGGTCCCGGGCCGTTGCGCGCACCGCTGCAGCTCGATGCGCTCGCGGAGGAATTCCGATGACTCGCGCGTTGCTGGTGCTGCTGTCGGCTGGGATGTGGGCAGCGGCGGCGCATGCCGAGACCAGCGCTGCGTCGCATCTAGAGGCGCGTTCGAGCCGCTACGACGTCGAGTGGAGCGGATTCTCGCTCGGGGAGGGGACGATCAGCCTCAAGCCGCTCGAGGACAATTGCTACCGCTACGTCTCGACCACTGACCCCATCGCCCTGGTGCGCTGGACTTTCGGCTCCCCCCGCGAGGAGAGCGCGTTCTGCCTGGAAGGGGACCAGGTCCGTCCGGTGACCTTCCGCTACGTCAACGAACGCCGCGAGAAGGACAGTTTCAGTCTCGACTTCGACTGGCGCGCCGGCACCGTCAAGACGCTCAAGCAGGGCGAGATGACGATCCGGGAACTGCCCGAGACGGCATACGACCGTTTCGTGATCCGCGAGGCGATCCGGCTGTGGGTGATCCGGCATTTCGAGGGTTCGGCGCCTGGCGAGGCCGAGTTCGTGCTGGTCAACGACGACAAGATGAAGAGCTACCGTTTCGCGGTGGTGCCGGGTCAGCAGATCAGCACGCCGGCGGGTTCGTTCGAAACGGTGCGGGTGGATCGCATCGATGATCCGCGCCGCAAGGCGCACTACTGGCTTGCGCCGGAACTCGACTATCTGCCGGTCAAGCTCGAGCAGTACAAGAAGGACAAGCTCGAGCTGCGCATGACCATGCTCTCGACCGGCCCCCTGAAGCCGCGCTGAGCCTAGGTGCCGGAGACGGTCGGCAGCACGCCTTCTTCGTGCAGCTTGTCGTAGTGGCTGACGATGTTGGCGCGGGCCAGCGGCAGCAATCGTGGGTCCAGGTCGGGGTAGATCAGTCCCAGCATTTCGTCGACCGAATGACCTTCATGGTGCAGGGCGAGCACCTGTTTTTCGCGCAGTTCCCGATGGTGCAGCGTGTCGCGCAGGCGGTAGGTCGAGCCCATGCCGACGCCATGTGACGGATAGATCGTCTTGGGGTCGAGGGCGATGATCCGGCGCAGCGATTCGAAGTATTTGCGCATGTTGCCTTCCGGCTTGCTGATCACCACGGTCCCGAGTCCCTGGATCAGGTCGCCGACCAGGCACCAGGCGCGGTCCTCCGGCATCAGCGCCAGCTGTCCTTCGTCGTGCCCGGGCACTGCATGGACGTGGACCGCGCGGCCCAGCCAGCGGCACAGCACGTCGCCTTCCCGGTAGGTATTCAGATTGATGCCGTCGAAGTAATGCCCGCCGGTGAGGGCCACGATCCGCAGGCGCGTGTCCTCCGACATCCCCATCGGCACTTCGAAATGCCGGGCGATCTGGTTCGCGCGTTCGCGGTGGTCCGGATGGTGGTGGGTCAGGAAGATCTCGTGGATGCCGTAGCGCTGGACCAGTGCGCACAGTTTCTCCATCTCGGCATCGTCGGCGGGCGACGGATCGACGAGCACCCGATGTGACTGCATGTCGCCGAGCAGGAAGCAGTTGGTGTGATGTGCCGGTGGCAGCGTGTTCGACTTCACCAGAATCTGGCGGACGCCATGCATCGATTCGATCAGCGGCAGTTCCGAAGGCGGGCGGCTGGCGAAATGCAGGCCCGGAACCTCGGTCGCGTCCAGTGAATCAGCCAGGGCCCTGAGCACCGCGACGGTGGGCGGCGCGGCGAGCAGCGCGCCGTCCAGGTAGCGCTGCAGCCAGGCCGCCGGGGTGGCCCAATCCACAGCGGCGACCTCGTTGGTATCGATCTTCAGGTCGGGCTGCTTGCGCAGCACGACTGCATAGAAATGGGTGTTGAAGCGCACGGGCGCCGGTGGCGGGGTCAGCGCCAGGCCCAGCGGACGGATCTCGGCCACGTCGCCGCGCGTCTGTGCCGCGACCAGGTCGAACTGGATTTCCTCGTCCAGCTCGCGTGCCAGCGCGCGCATCAGCCGGGCGTCGTGGCCGCTCCAGGCATCCGGGAGCGGCGCTCCTTCGGCGTCCTCGGCGTCGACCTTGCCGCCCGGAAATGCGGAGTAGCCGGGAAAGGCGCTCAGAAAGGCCTGCCGCTGTGCGACCAGAATCCGGTCGTCGCAGATCAGGACGGCAGTGACGGCGTCGACGATGCGGCTCATGCGCGTATGGTAACCCGCCGATGTCGGGCATCAGAACGCCCGCAGGCGGCGGAGCACCTGCGGGCGTATGTCAGATCCCGGAAGATGAGGCTTACTTTTCGCGTGGCTCGATGTGCTTGATCGAGAGTTTTTCGCCGGTAAAGGTCGCCGTGATGGTGTGCTTCGGGCCGTTCCAGGTTTCGGTCGAGACGGTGAGCTTGCCGATTCCGCCACCGGAAACGTCGTCCGGTTTGCCCAGGATCTGATGGACTTCGTCCTGTGTCATGCCGGACTCGAGTTTCTCGTAGTTGTCCGGCGTGACCTTGCTGCAGGCGCTGACGAGCAGCAGCGTCAGGGCGGCCAGGGCGATGCGGGTGCGGTTCATGACAGGCGGGACTCCGGCAGAGGTTCTGGTTGGATGTGCTGGGGCGGTATGGTCGCAGAAAACGTCGGTTTCCGGTGAAGTGGCGGTTGCCGCGGCTGCGCCGAGGAGCCCGACTCAGTAGAGGTCGAATGCGTCGAGCAGAACGTGGGTCGCCGCGATGACCCGGACGATCTGGTTATCAATGCGCACGGTGATGACGCCGTCCGGCTGCGGCGGCAGCCGGCGGATCACGTCTCGCGGCAGCGGTTCGTGATAGGCCCAGACGTCGCTCGGAATCGGTTGGCCGTGTTGCATTTTCTTCTGCCATCCCGGCGGCAGGGCCTTGCCCTTTGCCAGGCGCTTCTCCATGCCCTTGTTGAGCGGCTTCGCCTTCGCCTGCGGGGCCGGCTGCTGCTGGCGGTAGTAGGAGCGGATGGTTTCGCGTTCGCGGTCGGTCAGGATCACGCGGACTCCGCCGCCGACGTCGACGCTGACGGAGTCGGCCAGAGCCGGACCGCCGAAGCCGAGACTGCCGGCGAAAACCGTTGCCGCGAGCAGGAAATGCTTTGTTGTCATGGCAGTTGATCCTCCTGGTGTCCGGTCCATTAGCCCCCGCCAGCCATGAACCGGCCCTGAACTGGCGCGGGGGCGCATTCCCTTTTCCGGCTGAGCGTGGACAATAGGCGCGCCCCATCATTCTGCCAACGAGTCTTAGAGAGTGAGCACCCTTCAATCCTGCCATGCACACGGCCAGTCCATCTGGCTGGACTTCATCCGTCGCCAACTGATCGCTTCGGGGGAGCTGGGGCGCCTCATCGATCAGGACGGCATCCGTGGCGTCACCTCGAATCCGGCGATTTTCGAGAAAGCCATCGGCGGCAGCAGCGACTACGACGCGGCGCTGGCTGCCGCCGTCGCAGCGGGTCAGTCCGATCCGGAGCAGCTCTTCGAACACCTGGCGATCGAGGATATCCGGGCGGCGGCGGACGTCCTTGCCGGCCTCTACCGCGACAGCGATGGTGTCGACGGCTATGTCAGCCTGGAGGTGTCCCCGCATCTGGCGATGGACCTGGACGCGACTGTCGCCAATGCACGGCGTCTGTGGCGCGCCGTCGACCGGCCCAATCTGATGATCAAGGTGCCGGCGACCGAGCCCGGCATCGCGGCGGTGCGGGTGCTGATCGGCGAGGGGATCAACGTCAACGTGACGCTGCTGTTCGCGCGAGCGGCGTATCGTGCCGTGGCGCAGGCCTATCTAGAGGGGCTCGAGACCCTTGCGGCCGCTGGCGGTGAGCTGCGCTCGGTCGCGAGCGTGGCGAGTTTCTTCGTCAGCCGTATCGATACCGCGATCGACGCGATGATCGACGAGCGCCTGGCCGATACATCGGCTGAGCAGGGCTCACAACTCGCGGCGCTGCGGGGGCGGATCGCCGTGGCCAACGCCAAGATGGCGTACCAGGACTTTCTGGAGATCGAGGCATCGCCGCGCTGGCAGCGCCTGGCGGCCCAGGGCGCGCGGCCGCAGCGGCTGTTGTGGGCGAGCACCGGCACCAAGAATCCGGCGTACAGCGACGTGCTCTATGTCGAAACGCTGATCGGTCGCGACACGGTCAACACCGTGCCGCCGGCGACGATGGATGCGTTCCGGGATCATGGCAGCGTCGCCGACACCCTGACCGAGGGCGTCGCCGAGGCGCGCGAGCAGCTCGAGCAGCTGGCAGCCTTTGGGCTGTCGCTCGATCAGGTCGCCGCGCAGCTGCTCGGCGACGGCGTGCAGCTGTTCGTCGACGCGCATGAGAAGCTGCTGGGGGCAGTTGCCCGCAAGGCGGACACGCTGCGCGCGGCTGCAGTCGATCCGGCGCGATGAGCGAGGGCAGGTGATGACCGGTTCGCTGAAGGTCGAGATCATCCCGGTGACGCCGTTCCAACAGAACTGCTCGCTGATCTGGGACGCCGATACGATGCGCGGCGCGTTGGTCGACGCAGGCGGTGAGGTCGATCGGCTCATTGAGGCCGTCGAGCAGCGGGGCGTCACGCTGGAAAAGCTGCTGGTGACGCATGGCCATCTCGACCACGTCGGCGTGGTGGCCGAATTGGCGGACCGACTGGGGTTGCCCATCGAGGGGCCGCAGGAGGACGACCGGTTCTGGATCGAAATGCTGCCGCAGGCGGCGCAGCAGTACGGGTTTCCGCCGGCGCGCAGCTTCGAGCCGACGCGCTGGCTGCGCCAAGGCGATGAAGTGACGGTCGGTGGGCTGCGCCTGCAGGTGCTGCACTGCCCCGGCCACACGCCCGGGCATATCGTGCTGTTCGAGCCTCAGGCGCGGATCGCGATCGTCGGCGATGTGCTGTTCCAGGGCTCGATCGGGCGTACCGACTTTCCGCGCGGCAATCATGCCGACCTGATCCGGTCGATCCGCGAGCGCCTGTTCCCGCTGGGAGATGACGTGACCTTTGTGCCGGGCCACGGCCCGCTGTCGACGTTCGGCGCGGAGCGGCAGCGCAATCCGTTCGTATCCGACGCGGCGGTCGGCACGGCCTGACGGCCGGATTCGCCCACCGGTGTGGGCGGGTGGGACGGTCAGAGGTGCAGGCCGCACTCGGTCTTGGGCTTGCCCAGCCAGCGTCCGCTGCGGCCGTCGCCGCGGACGGTGCAATGGCTGCAGCCGATCGACGAGTAGCCCTGCGCCACCAGCGGGTGGAACGGCAGCTGATGCTCGCGGATATACGTATCGCGCTGCTCGCGGGTGACGTCGATCATCGGGTTGAACTTGATGATGCCGCGACGGAACTCGAAGATGTCGAGTCCCGCGCGATGTTCGGTCTGCCAGCGCATCAGGCTCGAGACCCAGACGTGATAGTTCGGCTTGACCGCTTCCAGCGGTTCAACCTTGTTGATCGAGCAGCAGAAGTCGGGGTCCTTTTCCCAGGTTCGCTCCTCGACCGTGAACTGGTGCTTCCAGTCCTCGGCGCGCAGGTCGGCGACGCGCAGCTTGAACAGATCGATCAGGTACTGGCGGTAGGCCAGGGTCTCCGGGAAGTGGTATCCGGTATCGATGAAATGAATCAGCTGCTGGGGGCGGATGCGGGAGATGATGTGCAGGAAGTATGCGGACGTCGCCGCAAATGACGACGTCACCAGCACCTTGTCCGGCGCGAAGTCTTCGTAGAGGCGGGCAATCCGCTCCTCGAAATGCAGCGGCGCATACTCGGCGTTGAGGGCGTCGAGGTCCGGCCCCTCGGAGGGGGCGGTGCGAATGAGCTGTGCTGCGGTGGCTGACACTTCGATGCTTCCTTGATTGGCGCCGTCGGGGGTGCCGGCGATTCGGCGACGAGTCTAAGAGCCGGGTCCGGCCCATACAATCGAAGCGCGCCGATTCGGCGCAAAAGGAATATCGATATAGCGGCGGCGCCCCCGCGCCGTGCTCAGGACCAGCTGCGTTTGAAGCGGTGCAGATCCCGGCGCTGCTGTTTGGTCGGCCGATCTTCGCTGACCAGTCCGCTCGCGGCCTTGCGTTCGGCGCGGTTCTGTTCGCGGCGCGCTGCGCTTTGCTGGGTCTCGCTGTACAGCCGGCGTGCCTCGGGCGCCCCGCGGCGTTGATCGGACAGTGCCTCGACGATGACCTCGACCTCATCCCAGCCCTGTTTGATGCGCAGACGTGCGCCGACCGAGACGGTCTTGCTGACCTTGCAGCGCTGGTCGTCGTAACGGACATGGCCGCTCTCGACCGCCTGCTTCGCCAGGTTCCGGGTCTTGAAGAAACGGGCGGCCCACAGCCACTTGTCCAGGCGAACCGATGTGTCAGAGCCTGAGGCAGGGGTGTTTGAGTTCGGGGGCGGGCACATGGGCAACGTCGATGTCGTCAGATGATGGTCGGTGATCGGGGCGAAACATTCCGCAGTCCGCCGTGGCCGTTGGTCGGAATTCGAGGGGGCGGGCCGGCGATGTATGCCAGCGTGAGACCAGCCGTCCTATTTCCCGACGTGAGGCACGATGAAGCAAGCGGTCGACAGCCGGGTGGAGCCCTATACAAGGGGCTTTGAACGCGTGCTGTTGTCGCTGGCCGCGCTGCTGCCCGCGGTCGGAGCATGGTATCTCCATTACTTCGAAATCGGGGCGCGGGTCTTTCACGGTCCGCGCATCCACGAGCTGGCAATCGGGATCTCCGTCCTTGCGAGCGGTTTCGTGGCGTACGTGGCCATCCGCTGCTTTGCGTCCAGCGGGGAAGTGTTTCTGCGCTGGCTGGCCCTGGCTCTGGTTGCGGAAACGGTCATCTACGCGCCGCATGGCCTGTTCACGCCGCTGGCGCACGACCATACCGCGCTGTTCCTGATTTACGGTCCGGCTTCGCGATTCGGGATGGCGATTCTGCTGATGGTCGGGCTGATGCGTTACTCGGTGCCTGCAGTGCCCATCGAGGCGCGGTCGCGGCGGTTCTGGTGGCGAGGGGCGGTGGCTCTCGTGTCGTTCGATGTCGTGCTGGGAATGGTAGCGCTCCTGTATTCGGCGGCGATGCCGGTGCTGCGTCTGATTTTCGAATATGGAGCCCTGCTGATCACGTTGATCGCGATCGTGCTGATGCTGATGCGGCCCAAGGCATCGCCGCTGATGCGCATCTACACCTTTGCACTCACAGGATTCGCAACAGCATCCATCGTATTCATTTTCGCTCGCCCATGGACGCATCTGTGGTGGTACGCGCACGCGGTGTTTGCAGCCGCGTTCATGCTGCTTGGCTTTGGCGTGTTGCGGGCGTTTCACACTACCGGTTCGTTTTCCGGCGTGTTCAGCCAGGAAGAACTGATGCGCCGGTTGCGATCCGAGAAGGAACGGGCAGAGGTCGCTGCGCGCGAGCTGATGCGCGCCAACCAGCGATTGGAGCAGCTGGCTGCGACCGACTCGCTGACCGGCGTGGCGAACCGGCGGCGGCTCATCGCCGGCGCCCAGAGAGAGTGTGAGCGGGCTCGGCGCGGTCGGACGCCGTTGGCGTTGCTGTTGATCGACATCGACCATTTCAAGGCGGTCAACGACCGCTATGGGCATGCAGCCGGTGACGCCGTCCTGAAGCGGTTTGCGGAAGAAGGCGTCGCGGTTTTGCGCGAGATCGATCTGATGGGGCGCATCGGCGGCGAGGAATTCGCAGTCGTGCTGCCTGATGCCGATTCCGACGAAGCGCTGCATGTGGCGCAACGATTGCGCGCTGCGGCTTCTGCGATGGTGGTCGGAGATGTTGCGGACCCTGAGTTCCGGGTGACGGTGAGTGTGGGGGTCGCAGTCCTCGGCGCCGACGGCACTGACCCACAAAGCCTGTTGCGTGCCGCGGACCATCGCCTGTACCTGGCCAAGGGTGCGGGACGTGACCGGGTTGTCGGCGTGAACTGCCGGCTGCAGACGGGATAGCCCGAGCTTGTTGCAACCGCGTGCCGTCGCAGGAGGCTGACTTCTCGGCGATATAATCTGCTGCACGTGAGTATGGATGGACCGATGAACGATTCAGAAGGTGTGCCGACGCCGTTCAGCAGGATTGGTGGTGAGGCCGTTGTGCGGCGTCTGGTGGATGCGTTCTACGACCGGATGGACCGGGAGCCTGCGTACGCCAAGCTCCGTGCCATGCATCCCGCGAGCCTCGACGGATCCCGCGACAAGCTGTTCTGGTTCCTGTGCGGCTGGCTCGGCGGGCCGCAGCATTTCGTCGAGCGTTTCGGGCATCCGCGACTGCGTGCTCGGCACCTGCCGTTCTCGATCGGTTTCGAGGAGCGCGATCAGTGGCTCGACTGCATGTTCAGAGCCATCGCCGACTGTGGCGTCGAGGAAGGCCTGGCCAAGGAGATGGCTCGCAGTCTGTATTCGACGGCTGACTGGATGCGCAACCGGGAAGAGGAACATCCCGACGCCAACGTGTCAGCCTGAGTGGTCGGAGCCGCCAGTCCGGTGCCTGGTCAGTCGTCGCGGTGAGGCGGCAGGATCTCGACCCGCGTCGAGGTGGTCGCGCGGTATTCGCCTTCGATGATGACCGGCGGGCGCAGGTCGGGATTGCGCCGCAGCATCGCGGTCTCCGCCCTGGCCGCCAGCCAGCGCCTTAGCGGCGGCAGCAGCAGCGGCAGCGCCAGGATGTCCGACAGCAGGCCGGGCACTAGCAACAGCAATCCGGCGATCACGCCAAGGCTGCCTTCGGTCAGTGCCCGTGTCGGAAGCTCGCCGCGCTGCATCGCCGCCTGCGCATTGAACATGACGCGGAAGCCCTGGCGCTGGATCATGCTGCCACCGGCGATCGCCGCGCCGATCAGGATCGCGACCACCGTCAGGACGCCGAAACGGTCGGCGACGGTGGCGATCAGCCAGATTTCGATGAACAGCCAGGCAATCAACAGCAATAAGCGCATCGGAGGGGGGCGGCTCGCAGGCGGTGGCCGGACACAGTAACCCCCGAGGCCGGTTGCCGTCGACGCGGCCGATGTCGTCAGGAGATCGGATCAGGTTCAGGAATAGCGCGCAAGCCTATGACCTGAAAGTACTTCTCATCACGTCGCGGAGTGTCGTCCGCACCGTCGGCAAGCAACTTGCTTGATTTGCCGGGGATCGGCCTCATACAGCTAATGAGCCTTTCGGCATAATGCCCTCAATTACGAGCAGGAGTCCCCGTGACTACAGAATCAGACCGTACCGCACCCGTACTGCCGTTGCGCGACGTGGTGGTGTTTCCGCACATGGCGATTCCCCTGTTCGTCGGGCGGCAGAAGTCGATCAAGGCGTTGACCGCGGCGATGCAGGACGACAAGTGTGTGCTGCTGCTGGCGCAGCGCACCGCCGAAATCGACGATCCCGGCGAGGACGACATGTACACCGTCGGCACGCTGGCGAGCATCCTGCAGATGCTCAAGCTGCCCGATGGCACGGTCAAGGTGCTTGTCGAGGGACAATCGCGCGCGCAGGTCTCGAAGTTCGATCTCGGCGGCGAGTATGTCGTGGCCGAATGCCAGGCGCTGCCCGAGGACAAGGAGGCGGTGATCGACGACAAGGAGCTCGACGCGCTTTCGCGCTCGATCCTTGCGCAGTTCGAGTCCTACGCGAAGCTCAACAAGAAGGTTCCGGCCGAGCTGCTGCCGTCGCTGGCGAGCATGGATGCGCCGGGGCGACTGGCCGACACCATCGCTGCACACCTGAATCTGCGCCTCGAAGACAAGCAGGGCGTGCTGGAGATCACTGACGCCAAGACCCGTCTGGAACATGTGCTGGCCCAGCTCGAGGGCGAGATCGACGTGCTGCAGATCGAGAAGAAGATCCGCTCGCGCGTGAAGCAGCAGATGGAGAAGAACCAGCGCGAGTACTACCTCAACGAGCAGATGAAGGCGATCCAGAAGGAGCTCGGCGAGGGTGAGGACGGTCCCAGCGAACAGGAAGAGCTGGCGCGCAAGATCGAAAAGGGCGGCATGCACAAGGAAGCCAAGGCCAAGGCCCTGGCCGAGCTCAACAAGCTCAAGATGATGCCGCCGATGTCGGCCGAGGCGACGGTGGTGCGCAACTACCTCGACTGGCTGACGCAGGTGCCGTGGAAGAAGCGGACCAAGACCCATATCGATCTCGAGGCCTGCCAGAGCAAGCTGGACCAGGATCACTACGGGCTGGAGAAAATCAAGGAACGCATCGTCGAGTATCTGGCGGTGCAGTCGCGGATGAAGAAGCTCAAGGGACCGATCCTGTGCCTGGTCGGCCCGCCGGGTGTCGGCAAGACGTCACTGGGGCGGTCGATCGCCGAGGCGGTCAATCGCAAGTTCGTGCGCATGTCCCTGGGTGGCGTGCGTGACGAGGCCGAGATCCGCGGCCACCGCCGCACCTACATCGGCTCGATGCCGGGCAAGATCATCCAGAACATGTCCAAGGTGGGCGTGAAGAACCCGCTGTTCCTGCTCGACGAAATCGACAAGATGGCGATGGACTTCCGCGGTGACCCGTCGTCGGCGCTGCTCGAGGTGCTCGATCCGGAGCAGAACTCGACGTTCCAGGATCACTACCTGGAGGTCGACTTCGATCTGTCCGACGTGATGTTCATCGCCACGGCGAACACGCTGAACATCCCCGGCCCGCTGCTCGACCGCATGGAGGTGATCCGGCTGGCGGGCTACACCGAGGAGGAAAAGCTCAACATCGCGCGGCAGTATCTGCTGCCGAAACAGATGAAGAACAACGGCCTCAAGGACGGTGAGCTGGAAGTCAGCGACGACGCCCTGCTCGCGACGATCCGGCTGTATACCCGCGAGGCGGGTGTCCGCAGTCTCGAGCGCCTGCTCAGCAAGATCTGCCGCAAGACGGTCAAGCAGCTGCTGCTGGAGCCCGAGCACAAGCAGGTCAGCGTCACCGAGGCCAATCTGGACCAGTATCTCGGGGTGCCGCAGTACCGCTTTGGCCGTGCCGAAGAGCGCAACCAGGTCGGGCAGGTGACCGGACTGGCCTGGACCGAGGTCGGCGGCGAGCTGCTGACGATCGAGGCGGCGCTGGCGGCCGGCAAGGGCAAGCTGACGCAGACCGGGTCACTCGGCAACGTCATGCAGGAGTCGATCCAGGCGGCGCTGACCGTGGTGCGTTCACGGGCGCAGACGCTCGGGATCGATCCGGAGTTCAACTCCAGGAACGATATCCACGTCCACGTCCCCGAGGGTGCAACGCCGAAGGATGGTCCGTCGGCGGGTATCGCGATGTGCACGGCGCTGGTGTCGGCGCTGACCGGTATTCCGGTGCGGGCGGATGTCGCGATGACCGGCGAGATCACGCTGCGGGGTGAGGTGCTGCCGATCGGCGGCCTCAAGGAGAAGTTGCTGGCCGCGCAACGGGGCGGGATCCAGACCGTCGTGATCCCGCACGAGAACGTCAAGGATCTCGCCGAGATTCCGGAGACCGTCAAGGCCAAGCTCAATATCGAGCCGGTTCGCTGGATCGAGGATGTGCTCAAGATCGCGCTGGAGCGCCAGCCCGAGCCTCGCGTCGAGTCCGAGCCGGCCCCGCCGGTGCAGGGCGAGGCCCAGGACACCGATCCGGCCCGCGCCGCCCATTGACGCGGGCGGGCGCCGGATCGGCGTGATCTTCAGCTCTTGAGGTGAACCTCAAGGCGCTTGCCGGGGCGGATCAGGGCCTTGTCGCCGAGTCCGTTCCAGCGCACCAGGTCGCGGACGTGCACGTCGTACTTGCGGGCGATCTTCCATAGCGAATCGCCCTGC
The DNA here is from genome assembly GCA_028698335.1 of Nevskiales bacterium. Lineage (GTDB taxonomy): Bacteria > Pseudomonadota > Gammaproteobacteria > Nevskiales > Nevskiaceae > Solimonas. Next base: position 38,100 of record JAQVDP010000011.1, read on the forward strand.
TTGACGACGTGGACGACCACGGTCGGAATCGGGACCGGGGCAAAGGTTCCCGAGGCCAGCGCAGCCGACAGGCGCCCGGCCTCGGCATCCGGCAGGATGACCGACTGCTTGCTGGTGGTGTTGGTCAGATTGCGCAAGCCGGGGTTGTAGGCCTGCACGACGCCCGCCAGGACCCCGGCATCCTTGAGCGCCGCGTCCAGATTGACGGGGTGCCGGAGCTGGACGAGCTGGGTCAGCGGACGGTCCGGAATGTCGGGCAGGCGGATGCCGAAGCGTTTGGGCTGCTCGATGAGCAGGCACAGCCCCATCAGGCGGCGCACGTGCTCGCGGGTCTCGCGCGGCAGATCCAGATCCCAGAATTCCCGGGCGTCGTGCTGTTTTCGCAGCGTCGCGGCCAGGCGACCCGCGCCGATGTTGTAGGCCGCCAGTGCCAGCAGCCAGTCGTCGAATCGCTCGCTCAGGTCCTGCAGGTACCCCAGTGCCGCGTGCGTGCTGGCGATCGGATCCTTGCGGGCGTCGTAGTCGCGGGTGTTCTGCAGTCCGCGGGCGGCGCCGGTTTGCGGCACGAATTGCCAGAGCCCCTGCGCCTTCTGCTGCGAGCGGGCTTTCGGATCGAAGCCGGACTCGACTGCTGGCAGCAACGCGATTTCCAGCGGCATCTGGCGGCGCTCGACCGCTTCGACGATGTGCCACAGGTAAGGGCGGGATCGTTCGAGCATCTGCTCGAAGGCATCCGGATGGCGGGCGTAGTAGCGAGCCCACTCGATGGTGTCGCGTTGTTCGTTGTTGACCAGGCGCAAGCCCGAGACGATGCGTGGCCAGATCTGGGGTTCCGGGGCCTGACTCGCAACCGCACACAGGCTCAGGCACAGCGTGATGCAACCCGCGATCAAGGGCTTGTGAAAGCTCAAACGTTCAATCCTCATTGGCAATGGGCGTCAGGCCGTGGCCAAGCGCCGTTGTCGGCGCCATTCGCTGCGCCGTCCCGGATCCGTATCCTCATGTCTGCCGCATGTGGCGACGGCTGCGGCGGGCGGTTCAGCCCCTGAAGCCGTCCTTCCAGCGGCGCAGTGCGGCGAACGGATCGTCCGGGCCGCCATGGGCATCGGCCCAGCGTCTGACCGCGGCCGCGACCATCGGTTCCTGCACGCGCAGGAAGGGGTTGATCTCGCGTTCGAGCTGCAGGGTCGACGGCAGGCTGGGGCGCTGCTGCGCGCGCAGGGATTCTACATGCTCGAGATGTTGCGCAAGCGCGCGGTTGCCAGGCTCCACCGCGCGTGCGAATGCCAGGTTGGAAAGCGTGTACTCGTGCGTGCAGTAGACGCGCGTGTCGGGCGGCAGCCCGGCCAGGCGGTCGAGCGACGCGTGCATCTGCTGCGGCGTGCCTTCGAACAGACGGCCGCAGCCGGCCGAGAACAGGGTGTCGCCGCAGAACAGCAGGCCGGGCTCTCCGGGCGCGTAATAGGCGATGTGGCCGAGGGTGTGTCCCGGCACCGCCAGGACTTCGAACGACGCGCCGAGCAGGTCGACGCGGTCGCCGTCCTGCAGCGGGTCGGAGATGCTGCCGATGCGGTCGGCCTCGGCGGCCGGTCCGTAGACCGGGACGCGATGGTCCTGCAGCAGGTGGTCGATCCCGCCGACGTGGTCGGGATGATGGTGCGTGACCAGGACGGCGCGGAGACGCAGCCCGCGTTCACGCAGTCTGCGTTCCACCGGAGTGGCGTCTCCGGGGTCGACGACGATCGCGTCGCCGTCGTGGCTCAGCAACCAGATGTAGTTGTCGGTAAACGCAGGGATCGCATCGATCTGCATCGGCGGTATGATGGGCACAGGTTCAGGCGGAGGGTAACGCCATGGCACATCGACGTCATCCGCTCGGCGGTCGTCCGCTCGATCGCTACGCCCTGGAACTGTGGCGCCGGTCCCCGCGCGGGCGGCGCGTACTCGACCTGGAATGCCTCGAGCTGGCGCGCTACCTGCCGGACGTGTTCGGACGGCATGTGCTGCAGGTGGGCAGCTGGGGGGTCGCCGACAGCCTGATCGCGACCGCCGGCACCTTGCATTACGGTGTGATCGGCACGGTCGCCGACGGGGTGTCTGCGGTCGCCGATCCCCAGCGGCTGCCGATCCTGTCGAAAAGCGTCGATGCGGTGGTATTGCCGCATACCCTGGAGTTTTCGCGCTCGCCGCATCACGTGCTGCGCGAGGTCGACCGCATTCTCAACGACCGGGGACGTCTGTTCGTGCTGGGCTTCAGTGCCTGGGGCACGTGGGCGTGGCGTGCACGCCTCGGGATCGGAAACCGGGCGTTTCCGCCGGGGGGGCGTTTCTTCAGCGTCGGACGTGTGGCGGATTGGCTCGAGCTGCTCGATTTCGAGATCGCGGAAGTACGGCGGTTCGGGGTCGGGTTCCCGTGGATGACGACGCACACCGTCGGTGAGGCGTGGTCGCCGGCGAGTCTGGTCAGCCCGCTGGCCGAGGCGTATCTGATTGTGGCCCGCAAGCGCGTGCTGCCGATGAACTTCGTCGGGCGCGTGCAGCGCGCACAGGTCCGTCCGCTGGTGGGGATCGGCCTGCCGGCGGCGCAGCGCGACGCCATCGACGGCAATGGCGAGGGTCCGGGCTGAGCCGGACCGGCGTCGCTGTCGCGGCGCGGATGCGCGGGCGGCAGCAGGTAGAATGGTGCCGGTTCATTCTCAACGGGCGACAGGCGCTTGAAACAGGTTGTCATACACACCGACGGAGCATGCAAGGGCAACCCCGGTCCGGGTGGTTGGGGCGTGCTGCTTGAATACGCGGGTCGCGTGCGTCGCCTCAAAGGCGGCGAAGCGGAGACCACCAACAACCGCATGGAGCTGATGGCGGCGATCCGGGCGCTGGAGGCGCTCACGGAGCCGTGTGCGGTGACGCTCTATACCGACTCGTCCTATGTGATGCAGGGACTGACAGAGTGGCTGCCCGGATGGAAGCGGCGCGGTTGGCGCACGGCGGCAAACAAACCGGTCAAGAACCAGGATCTGTGGCAGCGGCTCGACGCCGCCGCCGCGCGCCATCAGGTCGAATGGCAATGGGTCAAGGGGCACTCAGGGCACGACGGCAATGAGGAAGCCGACCGTCTGGCCAACGAGGGTGCGGCCGAAGTCATCGCGGGTGCGGCATGAGCGTGACTGAACAGCAGGGCGAGCGCTCGGAAGCGATCCGGCAGATCGTGCTGGATACCGAGACGACGGGACTCGAAGTCGAGCAGGGGCACCGCATCATCGAGGTCGGCTGCGTGGAGTTGCGCAAGCGGCGCTACACGCACAACAACTTCCATCGCTATGTTCATCCGGAAGACCGGGAAATCGATCCCGGGGCCGTCGAGGTGCATGGCATCACGATGGATTTCCTGGCGGACAAGCCCAAGTTCCGGGAGTTGGCGGAGGAGCTCTGGAACTACCTCAAGGGTGCGGAGCTGATCATCCACAATGCCGCGTTCGACGTCGGCTTTCTGAATCGCGAGTTCGCGCGTTGCGGCTATCGAGAGAAGCTTGAAGACGTCTGCGCCATCACCGATACCGTGGCGATGGCGCGACGTCTGCATCCGGGGCAACGCGCGACATTGGACGCGCTGTGCAAGCGGTACGAGGTCGACAACTCGAACCGCGAGCTGCATGGCGCCTTGCTCGACGCCGGGCTGCTCGCCGACGTCTATCTGGCGATGACCGGTGGGCAGAGCCGTCTGAGCCTCGACACCCAGTCGGGCGAATCGGTGCGCCGATCGCGCTTCGTCGAGCTGCTCGGTGCCGGCGACGGCCCGCTGCCACGGGTGACCGCCACCCCCGATGAGCTCGAGGCGCACCGTGAGCGCCTGCGGGCGCTCGAAAAGAAAGGCCGCTGCCTGTGGCAGGCCGAGCTGGAGGGCGGCTGAGCGCGGCCATGGACCGGCATACCGCGATCGTCACCGGCGCCAACCGCGGGATCGGCAGGGCGGTCAGCCGTCAGCTCGCGCGGCTGGGCATGCAGGTACTGATGGCGTCGCGCGATCGTGTCGCGGGCGAGGCTGCTGCCGCCGAACTGAGCGGCGACGGGCTGCGGGTGAGTGCGATCGAGCTGGACGTGGCCGATGCCGACGCGGTGGCGGCCTGCGCATCGGCCCTGTCCGCGCGCGGCATCGACGTGGACGTGCTCGTCAACAATGCCGGCGTATTCCCGAACGGCGATGTCCTGAGTGCCTCGCCGACCGCCTTCGTCGAGGCGCTGAACGTCAATGCGCTCGGCGCCCTGTGGTGCGCGCGAGCCTGGCTGCCGGGGATGCGCGCGCGTGGCTACGGCCGGATCGTCAATCTGTCGACAGGGTATTCGGCGTTCTCTCGCGGACTCGATGGCCCGGCGCCGTATTCGATATCGAAGGCCGCGCTCAATGCGGTGACGGTCAAGCTGGCGCAGGTGGCCGGGCCCGGCGTGCTGGTCAACGCAGTCGATCCCGGCTGGGTGCGGACCCGCATGGGCGGCGCAGATGCGCCGATCGACGTCGAGGACGCCGCGGCGGATGTGGTTGCGGCGGTATGCCTGCCGGACGAAGGCGTCCGTGGCCGCCTCCTGCGTCACGGCGAGGCCGTGGACTGGTAGGCGCGGGTCGCGGCTGAACGGGACGGGGCGGCGGCCGGCCGCGAACGGCCGGTTCAGCGTCGCAGCCCGGTCGCGGTGATGACCTCGAAGTAGGGCGGGCGCGTTTCGCGGGAGCTGATCCGGCAGTGCTGGACGCTGAGACCGCAGCCCTGCATCAGCTTGCGCAGACGCTCCGTTGCGATCCCGAGATTGAGATGGTCGTAGGCACGCATGGTTTCCTCGTGCGTGTGTTCGGCCAGTGCGGCGACGATCAGGCGCCCACCGGGCCTGAGGAGGCGCGAGGCCTCCGCCAGGACCTTGCGGGGTTCGGTCGTGTACGACAGTGCGTGCATCAGAAACACGTGGTCGTATTCCGCAGACGGCAGCGGTAGCGCCAGCATGTCTGCTTCGCAGAACTCGACATTGGTGATGGCAACGAGGCGCTTGCGCGCGGCCGCGATCACGGTCGCACTGATGTCGACGCAGGTGACGCTGTCGGCGCGATCGGCGATCAGTTCGGCCAGGACGCCGTCGCCGCAGGCGATGTCGACCACCTTGCCGAGGTCGAGCAGGCCGATCAGTGCGCGCGCGGTCGCGTCCCAGGTGCGTCCCGGAGAATAGTGGAGTTCCATCCGACCCGCGACGGACTCGGCCCAGGTCTGACCATGCTTGCGGGCGGCGATGACCTGAACCGCACGTTCGCGGTCGACACCCAGTTGGGCATCGGTGATCTGCGCGCGCAGCAGCCCCCAGAGTTTGGCGGCTTCGCTCGGCGCTTCGGCCATTGAGTAGAGGGCGGCGTTGCCGCTGCGCTTGTCCTGGACCAGGCCTGCCCGTTTGAGACGCGCCAGATGGGTCGAGACCCGGCTCTGCGCCAGCCCCGAGATCTCGGTCAGCTCGGCCACGCTCAGTTCGTACTGTTCCAGCAACAGCAGCAGTCGCAGGCGGCTGGTGTCGGCCAGTAGGGAACAGAAGTCGGTGCTTTGGTCGAGCGACAGGCTCATGCGGATGGACGGATGGAGTTTGCCTGGCGCTATTGTCGCCGTCCGCGCCGCAAACAAAAAGCCCGCCGTGTTCGGCGGGCTTTTCGACGCGGTTCGCCGCGATTGGCTGTCAGGGCCTCTAAGAGGCGTCTTCCTCGGATTCGGTTCCGGGTGCAATGCCGAGTTCGGCGGCTTCCTTCTTGCCTTTGGATGTGGCCAGGAATGCGCGCGACAGCGGCGAGGGCTTGATCGACTGTGCTGCCGCAACCACCGGCGCGGCTGCCTCGGCGATTGCCTTCTCGGCACGCTGGACCTGCGCGCGTGCGTCGTCGGCGACCTGTTTGACTGCCTTCCTGACCTTGTCGACATCGCTCCTGATCGTCTTGCTGACACTTTTTTCCGCGCTCTTGACGACATTGCGTGCCGCGGCGGCATCGCTCTTGACGGTCTTGCGGGCGGCGTTGACGTCCTTGCGGATCGCGGTCTTGATCTGCTTGGCCGCCTTCTTGGCGGTGGATTCCAGCGTCTTGACGGCTTTCTTCGACTTGTTGACGTCGGCCTTGACCGTCTTGCGCACGGCGGCCACGTCCTTCTTGGCCTCGCGCTTGAGTTGTCCGGCCGCTTTCTTGACGCTGGATTCCAGCGTCCGGACGGTCTTCTTGGCCTTGGTGACTTCGGACTTCACGGTTTTGCGCGCAGCCGCCACGTCCTTCTTCGCGGTACGTTTGACCTGTGTTGCGGTTTTCTTGGCGCTGCGTTCGAGGTTGGCGACGGCTTTTTTCACCTTGCCGGCGTCGGTCTTGAGGGTCTTGCGGGCGAGGGAAACGTCCTTCTTGACCGTCTTGCTGACCTTGCTGGCGGCTTTCTTCGCGGTGGCGCGGGTCTTGCCGAGATCCTGCTTGAGGCTGCGTGCCGTCTTGCTGACCGCCTTCTTCGAAGTGGCCTTGCTCGTAGCGGAGGGGCGTGATGGCTTGGCCGCAGCTTTCTTGGCGGCCTTCTTCGCCGGCTTCTTGACAGCCTTGCTTGCCTTCTGGGTCATGAGATTACCAAGCTCCATGCAATGTGCGGCCGTCGCCGGCCAAGTGCGCGACATGCGCGTCCTGCAGCGCATGACTAACGAAGACGTTTGCGGAGGCGCCGGTCCAGCGCGGCGTCGGGGGCAGCGGGGCAGTGCGGGGCGGCATGCGGCAGCAGGCGCGGACGGCCGCGGATGGCGCCATGACATGGGCGCGTCGCGTGCCGATGCCCGTGGGAGCGCATCCTTGTAACGCTTTGTATTTGCGGCACGACAGCCGCATGTCAGCAGCCATCAAAAACTCCCCTTGACTTTCCCCCGAAAAGCTGTTTCGCAGTGTATGGCGGCCTCCGGAGGCTGTCAAAGATGCGCGTGATCGCGGCGGTCGGCGGCGTTGGTCGCAAGCCCGCTGTTGCAGTGCGTCCGTATCGGAAACCGTGGTTACCTCATTGGTTTACGGCATTGCAGCATGACGGCTATGATTGCCGCCCTTCATATTTTCGGGCGCGGAGTCGCAGCTTCAGTTCCATACGTCAGCGACAGCCTGGCCGGTGAGTGATCCCGGCGCCCCGCGCACCGTCCCGTTTTCCAATCCACGAGGTGACCAACCCATGTATCAAGGGCAGTCCATTCGAGTGACGCAGCTCGACGGTGGCATCGCTGAACTGTGCTTTGACCGGCAGAACGACGCGATCAACAAGTTCGACGCACAGACGGTGCGCGAGCTGCGTGAAGCCGGCGAAGTTGTGGCCAAGGCCGACGGCATCAAGGGCATGATCGTGACCAGTGCCAAGGATGTCTTCATCGTCGGCGCTGACATCACCGAGTTCGGCAAGATGTTCGAGCAGTCCGAGGAGCAGATTGCGGCCTGGGCGCTCGATGCCAACCAGATCTTCAACGCGATCGAGGACCTGCCGTTCCCGACCGTGACCGCGATCAACGGATTCGCGCTCGGCGGCGGTTTCGAGATGGCGATGTCGACCGACTACCGGGTGATGGCGGCGACCGCGCAGGTGGGTTTCCCCGAGGTCAAGCTGGGCATCATCCCGGGCTTCGGCGGTACGGTGCGTTTTCCGCGCCTGGTCGGTGCCGACAACGCGATCGAATGGATCGCCGGCGGAACCCAGAACAAGGCTGACGCCGCGCTGAAGGTGCATGCCGTCGACGCCGTGGTGCCGGTCGAGAAGGTCAAGGACGCCGCGCTGAAGCTGCTGCAGCAGGCGATCGAGGGCAAGTACGACTGGAAGGCCCGCCGCGCGCAGAAGACCGGCCCGCTGAAGCTCGATCCGATCGAGTCGATGATGGTGTTCGGAACCGCGATCCCGTTCGTCCAGGGCAAGGCCGGCAAGAACTATCCGGCGCCGGTGACGGCGGTCAAGGGCATCCAGAAGGCGTCCACGAAGGGGCGCGACGACGCGCTCAAGATCGAAGGACAGGGCTTCGCCAAGCTGGCCAAGACCACCCAGGCCGACGCGCTGATCGGTCTGTTCCTGAACGACCAGCTGATCAAGAAGAAGGGCAAGGGCTACATCAAGGCCGGCAAGAAGGTCGAGCACGCGGCGGTGCTGGGCGCCGGCATCATGGGCGGCGGCATCGCCTACCAGTCGGCGGTCAAGGGCACGCCGATCATCATGAAGGACATCGCCGACAAGGCGCTGGACCTGGGCATGAGCGAAGCCAACAAGCTGCTCTCCAAGCAGGTCTCGCGCAAGAAGCTGACGGCGGAGAAGGCCGGCCAGATCCTGTCGACCATCCGTCCGACGCTGAACTACGGTGATTTCGGGGGCGTCGACATTGTCGTCGAGGCCGTGGTCGAGAACCCGAAGATCAAGAAGAGCGTGCTGGCCGAGGTCGAGGCCCAGTGCAAGCCGGGCACGATCATCGCGTCCAACACCTCGTCCATCTCCATCGACGATCTGGCCACCGCGGTCAAGGCGCCGGAGAACTTCCTGGGCATGCACTTCTTCAATCCCGTGCATCGCATGCCGCTGGTCGAGGTGATCTACGGCGAGAAGACCTCCAAGGAGGCGATCGCCACCGTGGCCGCCTACGCCGCGGCGATGGGCAAGACTCCGATCGTGGTCAAGAACTGCCCGGGCTTCCTGGTCAACCGCATCCTGTTCCCGTACTTCGGCGGCTGGTCGATGCTGATCCGCGACGGCGGCGACTACCTGAAGATCGACAAGGTCATGGAAGGTTTCGGCTGGCCGATGGGGCCGTCGTACCTGCAGGACGTCGTCGGCATCGACACCTCGCATCACGTCGGCGACGTGCTCGCCGAGGGCTATCCGGATCGCATGTCGAACAAGGAGTTCAAGTCCGCGCTGGACGTGATGTTCGAGAACAACCGCTACGGCCAGAAGAACGGAATCGGCTTCTACAAGTACGAGCTTGACAAGAAGGGCAAGCAGAAGAAGGTCGTCGATCCGCAGACGCTGGAATTGATTGCAACGGTGCAGCCGAACGGCACGGCCGAGTTCTCCGATGAGGAGATCATCGACCGTCTGATGATCCCGATGATCATCGAGACCGTGCGCTGCCTTGACGAGGGCATCGTCGAAACGCCGACCGAGGCCGATATGGGCCTGATCATGGGCATCGGTTTCCCGCCGTTCCGCGGCGGTGCGCTGAAGTATGCCGACAGCATCGGCATGCAGACCGTTCTGGACAAGTGCGCGAAGTACGCCACCCTCGGCAAGCTCTACGAGCCGACCGAGTCGATGAAGCAGATGGCTGCCGAAGGCAAGCGGTACTTCCCGAAGTAAGCGCCGACCGAATCAGATATTTGGAGATTTGAAAATGACGGAAGTAGTCATTGTTGACGCGGTCCGCACCCCGATGGGCCGCTCCAGGGGCGGTGTGTTCCGCAACGTACGCGCCGAGGATCTGTCCGCCGAGCTGGTCAAGGCGATCCTGGCCCGCAACGCGGCGCTCAAGCCCGCCGAGATCGAGGACGTGATCTGGGGCTGCGTGCAGCAGACCCTGGAACAGGGCTTCAATGTCGCGCGTAACATCCTGCTGAAGGCCGGGCTGCCGAACACGGTTCCGGGCCAGACCGTGAACCGCCTGTGCGGTTCGTCGATGACGGCGATCCACACTGCGACCGCGTCGATCAAGGCCGGCCTCGGGGATACCTACATCTGCGGCGGCGTCGAGCACATGGGCCATGTGCCGATGACGCACGGCTTCGACGGCGATCCGGGCATGTCGGTGTCGCAGGCCAAGGCGGCCGCGATGATGGGTCTGACCGCCGAAATGCTGACGCAGACGCATCAGATCGATCGCAAGTCGCAGGACGAGTTCGCGCTGGCGTCCCATCAGAAGGCCTATGCCGCGTGGAAGAACGGTGAGTTCAAGAACGAGATGGTCGGCATTCAGGGGCATGACGCCGACGGTGCGCCGATCCTGGTCGATTTCGACGAGGTCGTGCGTCCGGAGGCCAACCTGGACGACCTCGGCAAGCTGCGTCCGGCCTTCAATCCGGCCGGTTCGGTGACCGCCGGCAACAGCTCGGCGATTTCCGACGGCGCGTCGTGCACGCTGGTGATGTCGGCCGACAAGGCCAAGGCCTTGGGCCTCAAGCCCCTGGCCCGCGTGGTCAGCGTCGCGGCTGCGGGCTGCAACCCGTCGATCATGGGTATCGGCCCGGTGCCGGCGACCAAGAAGGCGCTTGAGCGTGCCGGTCTGTCGATCGACAACATCGACTATTTCGAGCTCAACGAGGCCTTCGCGGCGCAGTCGCTCGCGGTCATGAAGGATCTCAAGCTGCTCGACCGTATGGACCGCGTCAACATCAAGGGCGGTGCGATCGCACTGGGTCATCCGCTGGGCTGCTCGGGCGCGCGGATCACCGGCGCCCTGGCGCATGTGCTCAACGAGAAGGACGCGCAGTTCGGCGTTGCGACGATGTGCATCGGCATGGGGCAGGGCGTCGCCACCGTGCTGGAGCGCGTCCAGTAATCCCGCGGGTATCCGCTGCTGCCGAAAGGGCCGGGCCAGTCTCGGCCCTTTCTGTTTGTGGGATGGGTTAATTTTACTATCGAAAATGTAATACAAGGACTACAAAGTGTAGGAATTGGGGTGTCCATAACGATATAAGGGGTTCAACCATGTACAACGACCGCAATGGCTCGTTCTCGGTGGCCGTGCCGGGCGTCACGCGCCTGCAGGAGGAGCTGCAACGCCTGGCCTTGTATCCGTGTCGGGTCGTTGCGCAGCGCGTCGCGGGACGGGTTCCCGAGGACCGGGCGGCCGGCCACGACGACAGCGGGATCGTGGTCGAATTCGGACTCAGTGCAGAACCGCTGCAGCACCTGCGGCCGGATGAATGGCTCGACGTCGGCCGTGACCCGGCGGGGGCCGAATGGCTGGTACGTGCACTGCGGTCGGCAGGGGGGCAGGTTGCCCGCGGTTGGCAGATCGCCACGGCGCCGGCTCCGGTCTGAAGCCCTGACACTCCGGCGGTGCCACCCGGCATGGTGGGCCGCATCGGCGGATCCGTTTGCCGCTAGACTGTCGCGGTTCGATTTCCTCGATGGCAGAGCGACGGATCCGCGGTGGAATCATTGGTCATTTGCGAATGCTGCGATGCAGCGCACCGCCGTACGCCCCTGAAGCCGGGCGGCATTGCGCGGTGCCGGCGCTGTGGCGCGGAGCTGTACCGCAACCGCCCCGTCGATCTCGACACGATGCTGGCGTTGACCCTGACCGGCCTGATCGTGTTCGTCGTGGCCAACACCTATCCGGTCATCGAGATGGAGGTTGGCGGCCAGCGCAATTCGGTCCTGCTGTGGGACGCGATCCTGGCGACGTACGACGCCGGCACCGGAACCGTCGCAATCATTGCCGCGCTGTCGATTTTTCTGCTGCCGCTGCTGCAGATGCTGTCGTTTGCCTATGTGCTGATCCCGCTGCGTGCGGGGCGGGTGCCGACCCACTTCGTCAAGGTCATGCATGCACTGCGCGCGATGCAGCCATGGAGCATGGTCGAGGTGTTCCTGATCGGTGTGCTGGTATCGGCGATCAAGCTGTCCAGTGACGCGGACATCTCGCTCGGGATGGGCATGTGGGGGTTCGCGCTGCTGACCTATCTGCTGACCATCGTCACCGCCTTCGATCTGCACGAGCTCTGGGACGTCGCGAGCCGCCGGCGGAGGCCGGCCTGATGCGGACCGGAGCGGAGCTGGGACTGGTGAGCTGCCCGGGCTGTGGCCTGATATACCGGGTTGCGGGGGGTGAGGATGGGCAGCGGATGTACTGCTGCCGGTGCGGTGCCGGTCTGCACCTGCGCAAGCCCGACACGCTTGCCCGGACCTGGGCGCTGCTGATCGCGGCGGCGTTGCTGTACCTGCCCGCGAATGTCATGCCGATCATGTTTACGGCGACTCTCTTCGAGCAGCGTGCCGACACCATCCTCGGCGGCGTCGCGGCGCTGTGGCGCGACGGGGCCTGGGATATCGCCATCGTCGTGTTCGTTGCGAGCGTGGTCGTGCCGATCCTCAAGATCGGCGTGCTGGCGTATCTGCTGATCAGCGTCCAGCGAGGCACCACGCTGCGGCAGCGCGAGCGCAGCCATCTGTTCAGGATCATCGAGTTCGTCGGGCACTGGTCGATGCTCGATGTCTTCGTCGTCGCGCTGCTCGTCGGACTGGTGCATTTCCGCACGTTTGCGGACGTGCAGCCGGGGCCGGGTGCGGTCGCGTTCGCGGCGGTCGTCGTCTTGACGATGCTGGCATCGATGAGTTTCGATCCACGTCTGATCTGGGGGCGCGTGCCCAGAACCGTGCGTGACCGCCAAGCATGACCGACGACAACACCCAAACCGATTTCGACGACCGCTTCCCGCAACCGGTCGTCGTCGAGCACCGACGCCGACTGCCGTCACTGATCTGGCTGGTGCCATTGATCGCGGCGCTGATCGGCCTCGGTCTGGTGGTGCGGTCCGCGCTGTCGGCCGGTATCGACGTCCAGGTCCGGTTCGGATCGGCCGAGGGCCTGGAGTCGGGCAAGACCGAGGTCAAGTTCAAGGACGTCGTGGTCGGGCGGGTCAAGGCGATCTCGTTGTCCGAAGACCTGCAGGACGTGGTCGTCAAGATCGAGTTGCGCCGCGACGCCGGGCGGTTGGCCGTCGAGGACACGCGCTTCTGGGTGGTGCGGCCGCGGATCGATACCGGAGGCATCTCCGGGCTCGGGACGCTGGTCTCGGGAGTCCACATCGCGATGGATGTCGGCAGCGCGACCGAATCGCGGCGCGTATTCCAGGGGCTGGAGACGCCGCCGGCGGTGTCCAGCGACGAGCAGGGCACACAGTTCATGCTCAAGGCCGAGCAGCTCGGATCCCTGGGGATCGGATCTCCGGTCTACTATCGGCGCATCGCCGTCGGCCGGGTCGGCGCCTACAGCCTCGACGAGGACGGGCAGGGCGTCACCCTGCGGGTCTTCGTGGCCGCGCCTTACGACCGTTTCGTCGGGCGCGATGCCCGGTTCTGGAACGCCAGCGGCTTCGACGTCTCGCTGGGCGCTTCCGGACTGCAGGTCAACACCGAGTCGGTCGCCAGCGTGATCGCGGGTGGCGTCGCGTTCAAGAATTTCGGCGAGGCGACGCCGGCAGCAGCGGAAACCGAGTTCACGCTGTATCCGAGTCTGGCGGCGGCGACCAGTCCGCCGACCAGCGAGCCGGTCGATATCCGCATGCGCTTCGACGAGTCGCTGCGGGGGCTGGCCACCGGTGCGCCGATCGATTTCCGCGGAGTCGAGGTCGGGGCGATCCGTTCGGTCAATCTGCTGTACGACGGCGATCGGGCGCGTTTCGTCGGCGACGTGGTTGCCCGGATCTATCCACCGCGGCTCGGCAGCGCCTACGAGTCCCTTTGTGAACTGATCGATCAACGCGCGGCGGGTGGACGCGCCGCCGCGGTGATGTCCGAGCTGGTGCGGCGCGGACTGCGTGCCCAGCTGCGGACCGGGAACCTGATCACCGGCCAGCTGTACGTGGCACTTGATCTGTCCGAGGGGGAACCTCCGCAAGCCGTCACCGTGGTCGACGGCGTCCTGGCCGTGCCCACCGATCCGGGCAGCCTGGCACAGATCCAGACCCAGATCGCCGACGTGGTCAGCCGGCTGAGCGAGGTGCCGTTCGACGATATCGGGCGCAATCTGAATGCGACCCTGCAGGATGTCGATCGGTTGCTGCAAAGGCTCGACGGTGAATTGGCCCCACAGGCTTCCGGCGCCCTGACCGATCTGCGCCAGACCCTTGCGGGGCTGAACGCGGCGGTGGCCCCGGATTCGGGGCTGCGCAGCGACGCGCACGCGGCGCTCGACCAGCTGGACCGTGCCGCGCGTTCGCTCAGGGCGCTGGCGGATTATCTGCAGCGGCATCCGGAGGCTCTGATTCGGGGGCGTCGCAGCACCTCCGACGATGCGGCGTCCGAGGCGGAGGACCCATGATGAGACCTATGACGGTGCTGCGACGGTTGCTGATGCCGGCGCTGGTTCCGGTGGTGATCGCGGCCTGCGCGTCGACTCCGGAGATCCGCTACTACACGCTGGTGCCGCCGGCGGCGGATGGGCGACACGGCGGCGCGCCGTGGTTCACGCTCGACGTTCGCGCGGTGCCGGAACAGGTCGACCATCCCCAGCTCGTGGTGCGGACCGGCCCCGGGCGCCTGGCGCTGCGCGAATCGCGACAGTGGCTGGCGCCGCTGGCGAGCGAGGTCGAGGCAGGATTGTCGGCAGCGTTGGGCGAGCGCGTCCCAGGCTCGTTTGCGCCAGGGTCCCGGCCGGTGGAACTGAGGCTTCGCGTCGAGCGGTTCGAGTCGGTTCCGGCGTCCTACGTGCTGCAGGAGACGTCGTGGTCGCTGCTGGTCGCTGGCGCGCCTGATCCGCTGCGCTGCCACAGCGTGGTCCGCGTCCCCGTCACGGTCGGGGATGACGCTCTGGTGGCCGGCCATCAGCAGGCCCTGCAGCGGCTCGCCGATGCCATTGTCGCGACCGTGGCTGCCGACGAGCTGCGCTGTCCGGCGGTGCCGGGGTCCGGCGAGCCGGGCTAGGTGGGCACCAACGCCAGGGGTTGATCGCTGCGGCCCGCCATGGCGTCGTCAGACGCTAGTCCTTCAGCTGCATTCCCAGGATCCGGTGGCGCGCGCCGATCCGCACGGTGGCGTCGGCCTGCGACGGCAGCGTCGCCATCGCGTGGCGGGTCAGGCGTTCATAGTGCTGCACGAACCGACGCAGCGCCGCGGCGTCCATCAGGCGCTGTGGCTGCTGTGTCTGCTCGCGTGCGTTGCCGGCTTCCTGTTGCCGGCGCCAGCGCAGCACGCAGCCGAAGTCGGGAATCTGCAGATACACCAGCCGGTCGATCCGCGTGAACAGCGCGGGATAGACGTTCGCGAGCTGTTCGTTGACCCAGCCGCGCCAGCGCGCGTCCGGATCCTCGTCGCGTTCGAGCGGATTGACCGGCCGCGAGAGTTCGGCTGCGGTCTGTGCCGGCGTGCCGACGCACCAGCCTTCGAACAGGATCACGTCCAGCGGGCCGGAGAGCGACGGCCAGTCGCGTTCCGGGGCGCGATCGTCGATCGATTTGAAGAAGCGTGGGACGGCCAGGCTGTCTCCGGATTCCAGGCCCGACAGCCGCTCGAGCAGTGAAACCCCGAGGGCGACATCGTGGGTGCCGGGGACGCCGCGCGTCTGCAGCAGCGGGTGGACGTCCCGTGCCAGGCGCTGACGTTCGCGGTGCGTCAGATACAGGTCGTCGAGCCCCAGGACCGCGGTGTGCAGACCGTGGACCTGATTCAGATAGTGCGCGAGCGTTCTGGCCAGCGTGCTCTTGCCGCTGCCCTGCGCGCCGTTGATGCCGACGATCAGGGGGCGGTCCAGCGGACGCCGCTCGGCGGCCACCCAGTCCCCGAGCCGGACGATCCCCGGGGATTCGGTCCAGGGCTGTGCGGGGGGCTGGGCTCGGGACGTGGGACTCATGCATCCTCCGGGTGGAATCCGTGCCGCGTCGATCTGCGATCCGATGGTGAGGGGAGTGTGCCTCAAGTTCGGTATCGGATGGGGTTTTCGGGCCGTGCTCATATCGTTTTGCCCCGGGATTCTGCATACTGTTCGATTCCGTCGCCGCGCCGCCAGGGGCGCGCGAGTGACGGTCATTTCGCAAAGCTGTCGCGAAAAACCGGGACCCGCGGTGCTGGGGGCATCCGGAATTCGGACCGTTCGCGCTCCAGGGTCCTTAGCTGGTTCACCGCCATGAATTCCGAATCCGTCGCTTCTTCCATCGATTTCGCCGCGCTGGGTCTGCCGCCCGCCGTGGTCCAGGCCCTCACCGATGTGGGCTACGAGTCGCCGTCGCCGATCCAGGCCGCCACGATTCCGCCGCTGCTGCAGGGACGGGATGTGCTGGGGCAGGCGCAGACCGGCACCGGCAAGACGGCCGCGTTCGCGCTGCCGATCCTGTCGCGTCTGCAGCTCGACCTGCATGCGCCGCAGGCGCTGGTGCTGGCGCCGACGCGTGAGCTGGCGATCCAGGTGGCCGAAGCCTTTCAGCGCTACGCCGCGCACTTGCCCGACTTCCGGGTGCTGCCGATCTACGGTGGACAGAGCTACGATCCGCAGCTGCGCGGTCTGCGTCGGGGGGTGCATGTGGTGGTGGGAACCCCCGGGCGCGTCGTCGATCATCTCAAGCGCGGCACGCTGCGTCTTGAGCGTCTGCAGTGGCTGGTGCTCGACGAGGCCGACGAGATGCTGCGCATGGGTTTTGTCGACGATGTCGAATGGATCCTGCAGCAGGCGCCCGAACAGCGCCAGATCGCGCTGTTCTCGGCGACGATGCCGGCGCAGATTCGCCGGATCGCGCAGACCTATCTGCAGAACCCCGAAGAAATCACGATCAAGTCGCGCACCAGTACCGCCGCGAACATCCGCCAGCGCTGCTGGATGGTGACGGGCACCAACAAGCTCGACGCGCTGACGCGCATCCTCGAGGCCGAAGCCTTCGACGGCATGATCATCTTCGCGCGCACGAAGCTCGCGACCGAAGACCTGGCGACCCGGTTGCAGGCGCGCGGCTTCGCCGCCGCGGCGCTCAATGGCGACCTGCCGCAGGCGCAACGCGAACGGCTGGTGAACCGGCTCAAGCAGGGCGGGCTGGATATCCTGGTCGCCACCGACGTCGCCGCGCGCGGGCTCGATGTCGAGCGCATCAGCCATGTCGTCAATTACGACGTGCCCACCGACACCGAGTCCTATGTCCATCGCATCGGGCGGACGGGGCGTGCGGGGCGCAGCGGCGAGGCGATCCTGTTCATCGCGCCGCGCGAGCGCCACCTGCTGCGCGCGATCGAACGTGCGACGCGGCAGCCGATCGAACAGATGGAGCTGCCGAGCGTCGACGCCGTCAACGAGCGGCGGGTCGATCGCTTCAAGCAGCGCATCTCCGAGGTGCTGGACGATCCGGCGGCACGCGGCACGCTGATGCAGTTCCAGGCGGTGCTCGGCCAGTACGCGAAGGAACGCGAGCTGCCGATGCTCGACGTTGCCGCCGCGCTGGCCCGGCTGTACCAGGGGGAAACGCCGCTGCTGCTCGAAGTGGCGCGCGCGGGCGCACAGCCCCGACACGAAGGGCTGTCCGAAGTCGAACGCCCGCGCCGCAAGGAGGCGTCCGCGGCGCCGGAACGTGAGCGCCCCAAGCGCAAGCCTCGGGCGGATGCCCCGGCGATGGAAACCTACCGGCTCGAGGTCGGTTCGGTGCACGGGGTGCAGCCGGGCAACATCGTCGGCGCCATCGCCAACGAGGCCGGACTCGAGAGCGAGTTCATCGGCCGCATCGTGATCAAGGACGACCACAGCTTCGTCGATCTGCCCGAAGGCATGCCGAAGAAGGTCTTCCGCGATCTGCGCAAGGTCTGGGTCTCGGGCCGGCAGTTGCAGTTGAGCCTGGTCGGCGAGACGGCCGGCCGCAGCCCTGCGTCGGCGGACGAGGCTCCGGGGGCGCGCACGAGCCGTACGCCGGGGCGCAAGGCGGGCGCGCCGGGCGGTCCCCGCAAGTTCGGCGCGGGCAAGCCGGTGGGCGGCAAGCCGCCGGCCCGCGGGCCGAAGAAACGCCCGCGCTGAATCCGCGTAGCGGCCGGACCCCGCGCTAGGGTGCCGGCACGGGCGCGTCGCTGCGGGCGGGGGTGACGCCGCCGAACTTGCGCAGGTGATCGGTCCCGACCGCGCCGGCGTCGCCGTGCCTGACTTCATGGGCGGTGTCGAGCACGGCATCGTCGTCGTCGCCGAAAGCGGTCAGCACCGAGCCGACGTTCCAGTGCTCACCGACGACGCGATCGCGCGTCACGTCCAGCAGGACGAAGCCATGTGCGGCGGCGTTGTGATAGCGCACATTCGGATTGGCGGTGACAACGGCGGCGTTGTAGAACGGGGCCAGCGCGGCGCTGGCCTCGTCATCGGCCATGTTGTTGGAGCTGACGCTCATGCAGGTGAATTCGACCGCGACGGCGCCTTCGCCGGTCAGGGCGTTGTACCCGGGAACGCCGGTGATCGCCGGCGTCAGCGGATTGAACGGCGTGTAGGGATCCTCGACGACATCGCAGGCCCAGGCGGTATGGATGTCGCCAGCCAGCACGACGTTGTTGGCGATGCCGCGATCGCGCCAGGTGCCCATCAACAGATCGCGCTCGTAGGCGTAGGCGCCCCAGTTGTCGCTGCCCTCGTTGCCGCCGCCCTGGCGCAGCCCCATCTCCGCGGCCACGTCCGGCGGCAGGTACGGCAGCGGCGAGTAGCGCGGATCCGGGTTGTTCCGATGCGGGGACATCATCGTCTGCTGGCCGAGCACGCGCCAGCGCGTGCCGGCGGCGCTGGATGCCGCCATCTTCGCCAGCAGCCAGTCGCGCTGTTCCAGACCCAGCATCGTGCGGTCCGGATCGAAGCTGCCGGTGCCGGTGCCCGACGTGTGGGTCTCCGGCGCGTTGCGCTGCAGGCGCGTGTCGAGCATCAGCAGGTCGATCAGGTCGCCGTAGGGCAGGTGCCGCCAGATCCGCAACGGATCGGCTGGGTCGGGCAGCCGGATCGGCAGCCACTCGGCGTAGGCGCGTGCCGTGGCCTGCTTGCGCACGCTCCAGGCGCCCTCGGTTTCCGGCTGGTGATTCTGTGCGCCGTCGGCCCAGCTGTTGTTGGTCGACTCGTGATCGTCCCAGACCGCGATCAGGGGATGCTGCCGCGTCATCGCCTGCAGATCCGCATCGCCCCGGTACTGCGCGTGGCGGCGACGATAGTCGTCGAGCGTGACGATTTCGTGCGGCGGATCGGCCGGGCGTCCGATCGTCCCCTCGTTGCCGCTCTCGTAGAAATAGTCGCCGACGTGGATGACGGCGTCGACGTCGCGGCGCGCCAGCACCTTGTAGGCGTTGAAGTAGCCGGCGGGATAATTCGAGCAGGACACCAGCGCCAGGCGCAGGTGGTCGACCGCCCCGGCTGCAGCGGTGCGGGTGCGTCCGATCGGCGATTGCGCGCCGGCACAGCCGAAGCGGTAGTAGTAGGTCGTGCCCGGCTGCAGGCCGCGGACATCCACCTTGTAGGTGTAGTCCTGCCGCGCGAGCGCCAGGGTGGTCTGGGCCGGATCGTGGCCGTCGCCGCTGCTGCGCACGATCTGCCGCAGATCGGGGTCCAGAGCGACCACCCATTCGACCGGCGTGTCCTGCTGCAGGCCGGAGACCCGTGTCCACAGGATGACGCGATCGGCCAGCGGGTCTCCCGATGCGACGCCGTGCATGAACGTCGCGGTTCCAGGCGCCGGCGCCGTTCCGGAAGCGGTCGTCGGCCCGCATCCGGGCAGCCAGGAAAAGGCCCCCGCCGCCGCCAGGCTGCGCATCAACGCTCGGCGTGTCGGGTCGTCGGGACGTGTGGGTCGGATCGGAGGGGGGCGGCGGCTCATGGGGCGCGTGCGGGTCGGTCAAAGCGCGGCATCCTAGAGGGCGGATGTGTCCGCACGATGGCGCCGGCGCGCGCGGGCTCGACAGCAGGTAGAGTGAGCGGCCCTGTACATGGCTCAGGCGAGGCGCGGGAGCAGCACATGAGTGGATACGACTACGATCTTTTCGTCATCGGCGGCGGCTCCGGTGGGGTGCGCGCGGCACGCATCGCATCGGGTCACGGGGCACGTGTCGGACTCGCCGAGGAGTACCGCTTTGGTGGAACCTGCGTGATCCGGGGCTGTGTGCCGAAGAAGCTGCTGGTCTATGCGTCGCGTTTCACTGACGAATTCGAGGCGGCCGCATCGTTCGGCTGGTCGCTGGAGACGCCGCGATTCGACTGGCCGACCCTGATCGCCAACAAGGATCGGGAAATCGCGCGGCTCGAGGGGCTTTACGGCAATACGCTCGAGAATGCCGGGGTGGAGCTGCATCGCAGCCGCGCGGTGTTGCGCGACGCGCATACGATCGAGCTGGTCGCCGAACAGCGCACGGTGACGGCGGACCGCATTCTGATCGCCACCGGTGGCAAGCCCAATGTCGATCCGGATCTGCCGGGCGTCGAGCATGTGATCACCTCCAACGAACTGTTCGATCTGCCGCAGTTGCCACAGCGTGTGGCCATTGCCGGCGGCGGGTACATCGCCTGCGAGTTCGCCTGTCTGCTCAACGGGCTCGGTGTCGAGACCACCCTGATCTATCGCGGCGAGGAGATTCTCCGGGGCTTCGACGGCGAGGTTCGCCGCCATGTGCGCGAGGCAATGGAGGCGCGCGGGGTCAAGGTCGTGCTCGGGCAGGTGTTCACGCGGATCGATCGCACGCCGGACGGGTTGGAGGGGGAACTCGGTGACGGCCGCGTGCTGGCGGCGGACCAGATTCTGTTCGCGATCGGGCGCAGTCCCAACGTCTCCGGGCTCGGCCTCGAACGGCTCGGGATCGAGATGGGCTGGAACGGCCATGTTGTCGTCGACGAGTATTCGCGGTCGTCGGTGCCCAACATCTTCGCCGTCGGCGACGTGACCGACCGCGTCAATCTGACGCCGGTGGCGATCCGCGAAGGGCATGCCTTCGCCGACTGCGAGTTCGGCGGCAAGGATGTCCGGGTCAGCCACGACTGGGTCGCGACCGGGGTGTTCACGACGCCGGAGATCGGGACGGTGGGGCTGAGCGAGGAGATGGCGCGGGAGCGGCATCGCGTCGTCGAGGTCTATCGGTCCAGTTTCAGGCCGATGAAAGCGACGCTCGGACGCAGCACCGAGCGGATGCTGATCAAGTTGCTGGTCGACGGCGAAAGTGATTGCGTCGTCGGCGCGCATGTCGTCGGACCCGATGCGGCAGAGTTCGCGCAGCTGCTGGCCGTGCCGATGCGACTCGGCATCACCAAGGCCGAACTCGACGCCACGATGGCGGTCCATCCGACCGCCGCGGAGGAGTTCGTGACGATGTCACGACCGGCCGCCCGGCATGTCCGCGGGGAGTGAGTCACCGCGCCCCGGGTGAGGGGCGTCAGAGCCCTTCCTGTGCCGGCCGCAGCTGCTGCAGGTCGTGCACGCCGTCGCGGCAGCCGCTGCTGAAGGCCTCGCTGTAGCCCGCGCAGGCCCGGTCGTCGAGGAGATTGCCGCGCCACGCCCACTGGTAGCCTTCCTCGTGGCTGTTGCAGTTGTTGCGGCAGGGGACGACCTGCTGTGCGGGGGCGGCACAGGCGCCGATGACGAGGGGCAGGATCGCGAGTGCGAAAACGGTCGGGCGCATGGTGGAGGCGGGTGCTCTGATGGAACGGGGACTCAGGCCGGCAGTTTAGCCGGACGGGCTTTCGACATGGAGATTGCCCCGGTGTTCCCAAGCCGCTGCCGGCGGTCCAGAATGGCGCCCCTATGAACCCTTCGACTCCTCCTACCGTCGGCCTCGCGCTCGGCAGCGGCTCGGCGCGGGGCTGGGCCCACATCGGCGTGATCCAGGCGCTGGAGGAGATCGGCGTCCGCCCTCAGGTCGTGGCCGGGACGTCCATCGGCGCGCTGGTCGGCGGGGTCTATGTCGCGGGCCAGCTGGCCGAGTTCGCCGAATGGGTGCGCACGCTCACTGCGCGCGATGTCCTCGGCTTTCTCGACATCAGTCTGTCGGGGGGCATGTTCAAGGGCGAAAAGCTGTTCGGCTTCTTCGAGCAGCGGCATCACAATCCGGACATCGAGTCGCTGGAGCAGCGCTTTGTCTGTGTCGCCACCGAGATGAAGACCGGCCGCGAGACCTGGCTGACGCGCGGCCCGCTGTTGCCGGCGACGCGGGCGTCGTGCGCGTTGCCGGGGCTGTTCCCTCCGGTGCAGCTCGACGGACGCTGGATGCTCGACGGCGGGCTGGTCAATCCGGTGCCGGTGTCGGCCTGCCGTGCGCTGGGTGCCGATGTCGTGATCGCGGTCAATCTCAACGGCCAGCTCGTCGGCACGCACGTCTCGCGCAGCGTCGGAGGCAGCGCGGAAAACGCCGAGCTGAGCTGGTGGCAGCGCGCCGCCGGCTATCTGACGAGCGGCGAGGGGCAGAACCCCAGCCTGTTCGATGTCGTCGCCACCAGCGTCAACATCCTGCAGGACCGCCTCACCCGTAGCCGCATGGCCGGCGATCCGCCCGAGGTCGCGCTGGTCCCGCGGCTCGATGACTACACGCTGATGGATTTCCATCGGGCCGATCAGGCGATCGAGGAGGGGCGGCGCGTGGTGCACGAAAATGCCGCCCGGATCCGCGGATGGCTGGGGATCGCGGCCGACTGACCGTGATGGCCTGATGCGCAAGATCCTGCACGTCGACATGGATGCGTTCTACGCGTCCGTCGAACAGCGGGACGATCCGGCGCTGCGCGGGCGGCCGGTCGTCGTGGCGTGGCGTGGCGCGCGTTCGGTGGTCTGCGCGGCATCCTACGAGGCGCGGCGGTTCGGTGTGCGTTCGGCGATGCCGGCCGTACGGGCGGAGCGCCTGTGTCCGGACGCCGTGTTCGTGGCGCCGGACTTTTCACGATACCGGAGCGTGTCCCGGCGGGTGCGCGAGATCTTCCTGCGCCATACGCCGCTGGTCGAGCCGCTGTCGCTGGACGAGGCCTATCTCGATGTCACCCGCAGTCTGTCCGGCCTGGCCAGCGCCACCGAGGTCGCACAGACCATCCGCCGTCAGATCCGCGAGGAGCTGAACCTGACGGCGTCCGCCGGCGTCGCGCCGAACAAGTTTCTCGCCAAGATCGCATCGGACTGGCGCAAGCCTGACGGACTGTGGGTGATCAAACCGCATCAGGTTCTGGCGTTTCTCGAGCCCCTGCCGGTCGGGCGCGTGCCGGGCGTCGGCAAGGTGATGGAGCGCAAGCTCGAGAACCTCGGAGTGCGCACGGTCGGAGAGCTGCGTGCGATCGAGCTGCACGATCTCGAAGCCCGTTTCGGTCGCTATGGGCAGCGCCTGTACGAGCTTGCGCGCGGCATCGACGAGCATGCGGTGAAGCCCGACCGACCGGTGCAGTCGGTATCGTCCGAGGATACGTTCGCGCGCGATGTTCCGTTATCCGAGACCGATGACTGCCTGCAGCGGCTCGCAGAGAAGACCTGGGCGGCGTCACGCAGGACGCCGAGAGTGGGGCGGACCGTCGTGCTCAAGCTCAAGACCCGCGATTTCAGGACGCTGACCCGCAGCCTGACGCCCGATACGGCGCCGGCTTCGGCAGACGAGCTGCTGCGGATCGCACGCGCTTTGCGTGACCGGGTCAACCTGCCGCGTGACACGCTCTATCGGCTCGTGGGGGTCGGGCTGGCGAATTTCCGGGACCCGGAACCCGAATCGCTGCAGCCCACGCTGTTCGATGGCGACGACGCGGCTGCGGGCGCCGACTGAGGCCGGACCGTTCCCGGCACAGCGGGCACAAAAAAACCGCGGCCGTGGCCGCGGTTCGAATTCGGTGATCGATGTCGCTTTGCTTCAGAGCGGAACGATCTTCGTTGCCTGCATGCCCTTCGGGCCGCGAGCCGGAACGAATTCCACCTGCTGGCCTTCCTTGAGCGTCTTGAATCCAGAGGTCTGGATTTCCTTGAAATGAGCGAAGAGATCTTCGCCGCCATTGGTCGGCGTAATGAAGCCAAAACCCTTGGTTTCGTTGAACCACTTCACCGTGCCGGTTGCTTTCTCAGACATTGCCGCATTCCCTGTAAAAGTCGTAGACAGAACAAACCCCAATCAAAACCCGGTGAGGAATCGAGCCCCCCGTCTGCATGCGTACAAGTAACGTCACCGGGATACATCCACACCAACACCGGACGGTGACGGGGGAATACGGAAACAAGCCTGATACGTGTGCAGCGTCTGCACTTTATGCGTTTCTCCAGAAACTGTCGACTCCGTGTGCAAACGCTCCGCGGGAGCGCCTGCAGGGGGACATCCGGCGGGCTACGGTTGGCCGCGCGTGGGGTTCAGGGCGCCGGGCAGCGGCAAGCCTCGCAACCCTTGTCGAAGATGATGCGCCACTGCCCGTCCGCGCCACGCCGCCAGATCGACTGGAAACTGCCGACGACCTCGCCGGACGCGGCCCGGACGGGGCCGGCGCTCAGCGCCAGGTCGCCTGAGGGGCGGACTTCGACGGTCTCCGGTTCCCACGAAAACGGCGCAGTCGGGGACGCGAAATAGGCGCTCCAGGCTTCGCTGACGGCCGCCTTGCCGCGCAGGGTCTGTCGTGCACCGATGAAGATCGCGTCGTCGTCGAGGAAACCGGTGAACGTGTCGTGATCGCGGTCGGCCATCGTCTGCGCAAATGCGCGTTCCGTGGCGGCAACCTGCGCGCGCACGCGCCCCAGGTCTTCGGTGGCCGGCATGCCGCTGCAGCCTGGCAGCAGCCCGAGCACAAGCAGCAATCCCACAAGACGGGATCGAACATTTCCGGCATTGAAATCGGACATGGCGAAGGTGGGCTGATCGATGGGTTCGGTCGGCATTGTCCGCCGTTCCGCCTTGTGCCGCTGCCTTACGCCGAAAAGCGGCGCCACCGAAGTGGCGCCGCCGGGGTCGCAGGATGCCGCCTGATTGCGGATGCTAATGGTGCCGGTAACCGGCTGCGGTCGCCATGCGTTTCTCGACGACCATTGCATCGGCATCGTGGATCAATATCGACGCGCTCGCGGGTGCAACGGGCACTGCGTTGAAGACGTAGCTGATTGCGATGTCGACCTGCTCGCCGTCTTCTACCAGGCCATCACTGAGTGCCTGTATGTCCATCGTGGCGGAGGTATGCCCTGCCGGGATCAGGATGTACCGCGGAGCCTGGTAGTCGACGCCGATCGCCGCGCTCCCGCGATAGGACAGCAGGACGAAAACGGTCCGCGCCGCAGGCCCGGACAGCGCAGCAGTGAGCTGAACCGGCGCATCGCCTTCGAAGATTTCGGATCCGCTGACCTGCAGCGATACCAACGGCGCCACGTCGTTGTCGAGGATTCGCAGCTCGTAGCTCGACGGCGAGCCGACGAAGGCGTTGTCGTCGGTTTCGATTTCCAGGATGACGTTCTCGGTCGGTTCCTGCAGCTGGTCGTCGGCGACGTCGATGGTGGCAGTCGCATACAGCGCGCCCGGGGCGAAGACGATGTCCTGTGGCGTCAGCGAGTAGTCAGCATCCTTGGTCGCCGAACCGCGGGCGCTCAGGTGGACCCGCACCGGCACAGTGCTTTTGCGCGACAAACCCAGCGTGACCGTGACGCTCTGGCCCTCGGCTGCGACATCGTTGCCCGACAGAAAGCTTGCCGTTGGCAGGCGGCTGATCACCGGAGCCTGGCCGCCGCCACCGGAGAAACAGATGCCAACGCCCGAAGGGACCGACGCTGAGCTCAGATCGGTCACCGCCGCCCCGGTGGCAGGATCGAGGACTTGGACTCCGCCGCCGTGAGGCAGGTACAGCGCCGATCCATCCGGCGACAGTGCAATCTGTTCGATGCCGTAGTACGAACTGGCGAAAAATGCTGTCGGCACGGTCCAGGCCGCAGCGCCGACCGACCCGGTGGCAGGGTCCAGCGGATGCGCCGCGGTGGTTGACGCACCGCGGACATAAATCATCGTGCCCGCGGCGTTGATCGCCGCAGACTGCGCTTCGGCGACCGTGGCGACACTCGAGATGGGGGCCAATCCCGGGATCGCGAAGCTCTGCACGGAGCCGGAGTACGAGATGGCGTAAGCCGTCGTGCTGTTCGGTGCGCAGTACGCGTTGATGGTGTCGCCGGCAGCGGTGGACATGTTCAGCGCGAGATTGCCGCCACCATCGATGTCGATGAGGTGAATCGAGCCCGATGCCCCGGAGACAACGTGGGTGCCGTCCGCGCAGGCATCCACGGTGTTGGACGCCAGGGCCAGATCGCTGACGACGGTCCGCGTTGCCGTGTCGATCGACGACAGCGGTGATCCGCTGCCGCCGTTGGTGACCAGCAGATACTTGCCGTTGGGCGTCAAGTCGACATCCTCGCTCTGCTGGGACGTGCTGAACGGCACGCCGATGACAGGCGTTGCGCCGGTAAGGTCAACCGGAAATATCTGGTAGCCGAAGTTCGTGACGTACGCCGTGCTGCCGTCACTGCTGATGACGCAGTCGCCGACGACGCCGTTGTTGACGATGCCCCCGGCGCTTGCGCCGAAGGTGTTGGTCGCCGGGTCGAGCGTGACGACCGACCCGTTGTTGTTGGTGACCAGTCCCACCGCTCCGGCATTCAGGGTCATGCTCCCGAGTGCGACGGCTGCCAGCCTGCATGCGCCCTTGCAGGAAGGGCGCAAGTATCTGAAGTTCTGCATGGATGTGTTCTCCCAGTTGAATCCGGGGATCCGTGCGTGACCTCGTGGGCCGGCGGCTTTCCTACGTTCCCCTTGCGATCGAACGCTAGCAACCCAGGAGGGGGCACCGCAGTCCGTACTTGCCGCAGGGGTCGCCGGAGGGAGACTGCTAGATTGACGAATTCGTGGCGCGGCGCAGCGCGTGGGACGGATCGAACACGGCCCGATTGCGGCCGCGGCGCTTGGCCTCGTACAGCGCGCGATCGGCGTGGCCGGTGAGTACATGCGGGCCGCGTTGCAGGTCATCGCGGCTGTCGGCAGTGGCCACGCCGATACTGACCGTCAGCGTCTCGTACGGTGACTCCGGGTGGCTGATCGCGGCCTCCTCGATCTCCCGGCAGGTCTGGCGGGCGAGCTGGATCGCGGCCTCGGCGGGCGTGTCCGGCAGCACGACGATGAATTCCTCGCCGCCGTAGCGTCCGACGACGTCCCCGGGGCGCCGGAACTGGCGCTTGAGCATCTGCGAGACGTCGCGCAGGCGGTCGTCGCCGATGGCATGTCCGTAAACGTCGTTGAAGGTCTTGAAGTAGTCGATGTCGACGACCAGCAGCGAGATCGGCTGCAGGTGGCGGAACGAGCGCCGCCACTCGCGCGCCAGCAGCTCCTCGAAGTAGCGACGGTTGTACAGCCCGGACAGGGGATCGGAAACGGCCATCGACCGCAGCAGCACCAGTTCCTCGACCAGCGACGCGACATCGCATAGCGACTGCCGCCCGGCCGCGTCGAGACTGCGGGGATGGGGCGCGATCGCGGACAGGGTGCCGATCGGCATGCCGCTGGGGGAATGGATCGGCACGCCGGCATAGAAACGCAGGTGGGGTTCACCGACGACCAGGGGATTCAAGCGGAAGTCCGGATCCCGCTCCGCGTCCTCGACGACGAACAGCTCGTCGCCCGCCACGGTGATGCCGCAGAACGTGCCCTCGCGTCCGCATTCGCGCAGTTCCAGGCCGTGCGCCGCGCGTATGACGTGGCGATCCTCCAGGGCGATGGAGAAAACGGCCATCGGGACGTCGAGCAATCGAGCCAGCATCGTCGTGAGGCAGGCGAAGGCGTGATCCATGTCTCCGATCAGCTCCAGAACCTGCGCGGCGGCCTCGACCCGCGCGTCCTCCATGGGGTGCCGTCGCGGGCGTGCCGACGGGCGCAGCACGGCCGCCCGCGCCTCGCTTGGCGTGGGCGCATGGCGGCAAGAGGGCGGTTCGGTCGCGGTGCGTGACTCCATGTCAGGGGCCTAAGCAATGCGCGGACCCGGTACCCCGTACAGGCATTCGTCCGCAAGCGCGGATGATCGGCGGCTGCGGCCGGCCGACCGGCGGCGCGGTTGTGCCGTGGAACCGTCCCGGGCGCGGAAACTGCAGGGTTCGCAACAGACGCAGCCGGTGGTGACGGAAACCCGTCGCGCGCCGGCATCGCGGGTTGCCAATTGTCAACGGGCGGGATTGCTACCAGGACGCAACATGGAATCTGCTGCTGAGTGTCAGATCAGTACGGTCGAGGCGCTGGATTCGATCGTGGCGGTGACGCAGGAGCGTGATCAGGCCCGACTGTGCGCGAGCATTGCCGCAACCCTGAGGCACATCCTGAATGCCCGAGAGTCCGGCATCTACGGCATTGCCCGCGCTCCGGACGGCGATCACCTGGTGGAGATCGATCCGCTGGCGTCGCCGGGGCGATCGGCGGCTCACGGCGGACAGGTGCGTCTGCAGCTGGCGCCGGCGGACGCGGCACGGCTGCTGGCACGCGGACGCGTACAGATCGGGCGTGGCGACGAGCAATGGATACTCGAGCCGATCTACGGGCCGCGCAATCAGTCGATGGTGCTCGGGGTGTGCCTGTCCGATCCCGGCCCGGAGGCGCTGGCGGTGATCCGGGCCTTCGCACAGCTGTTCGAGAACTTCCGCAGTGTCCTGGAGGAATCGGAACGGGACCGGTTGACCGACCTGTTCAACCGCCGCTCCTTCGACGAGCATCTCGGGCGGGTCGTCGCGCGGGCCGGCGCCGCGGACGCCGAACGGGACCAGCGCGCGTGCTGGCTGGCGCTGGTCGATATCGACCACTTCAAATCGATCAACGATGGCTACGGCCATCTGTACGGAGACGAGGTCCTGCTGCTCGTGGCGCGCCTGATGACCGAAATCCTGCGGCACGAGGATCTCTGCTACCGCTACGGCGGTGAAGAGTTCGCGATCCTGCTGGCACGCACGGATGAGGCCGGCGCGCATGCGGTACTGGAGCGCCTGCGGCAGGGCATCGCGGCGCACGCGTTTCCGCAGATCGGAACCGTAACGGTCAGTATCGGCGTAACGCGCATCGTCGGCGGCTGCCTGCCGTCGGATCTGGTCGATCGGGCCGATCGTTCCCTGTACTACTCCAAGTCGGCCGGGCGCAATTGCCTGAGCTTCTTCGAGGAGCTGCGCAGTCGTGGTGCGCTCAAGGGTGACAGCGTGGCCGGCGAGGTCGAGTTGTTCTAAATGGACTTCGAAGCGGCCGCTCAGGTCGCGGCGACGGCCACTCCGGTGTAGACGTAGGTCATCGGCTTGGGGCCGGGCAGATAGCGTTTCGTCATCTCGGCGATGCGGAATCCGCCGGCCTGCAACAACGCGGGAATGTCCCGGTTGAGGTGGCAGCCGCCGGCAAACGGCTTCCATACGGGCGTCAGGCGGTCCTGCCAGCGGCGCACCGATGCGTCCGGCGCAATGCCGTGCTCGCTGAACAGGAGTTCGCCACCGGGCTTGAGCACGCGCCGTGCTTCGCGCAGCGCCGAGACAGCGTCCGGGATCGTGCACAGGGTATAGGTTGTCACCACGGTGTCGAAGCTGGCGCTGTCGGCGTGGATCTGTTCGATGATCAGCGGCACCATTTCGACCGGGATGCGGATGTCGGCGGCCCGTTTGCGCGCCTTGTTCTCGAGTTCCGCCGACGGGTCGACGCCGAAAATCCCCTCGACCCGGTCCGGGTCGTAGAAGCTCAGGTTCAGGCCGCTGCCGATGCCCAGTTCGAGTACCCGCCCGCGTGCCCGCGGAATGATCGCAGCGCGTGTCTTCATGACCTGGCCGAGCCCGCAGGTACAGTCGATCAGATGCGGCAGGACGTGTCGCTCGTAGAAGTTCACATGGGGCTCCGGGGCAGTCGGGCAGTGACGCGGGGGTCCGTGGCCGGCAGTCGGGTTCTGGCCCGCGCGCGGCGTTCTCGCACCCCCTCGAGAGCGTGGAAGCTTAGCCCGTAATCCGTGCCGATGCCGGTCGGCGGACGCCGGCACGACGGTGGGGCGGGCGGATTTCGTTGATCTGGCGCAAAGTGCGGCGGCCGTGGCGCGACTATTGTCATGCGCAGATGCGGCGGCCGATCCGCGAAAGGACCGGTCCGTTCTGGAGGAATCGATGCCGATGAACGGTGGAGACATCATTGCCAGGGTGCTCGGTACCCATGGCGTACGCTTCGTGTTCACCCTGTGCGGCGGGCACATCTCGCCGATCCTGGTGAGCTGCAAGCGCCATGGGATCGAGGTGGTCGATACACGACACGAGGCGACCGCGGTATTCGCCGCCGATGCGGTTGCACGCCTCAGCGGTGTCCCCGGCGTTGCCGCGGTGACGGCCGGGCCCGGGGTGACCAATACACTGACCGCGGTCCAGAACGCGCGCCTGGCGCAGTCGCCGCTGGTGCTGCTGGGCGGTGCGACCGCCACCGTACTGCGGGGGCGGGGCGCCTTGCAGGACATCGATCAGCTCGCGCTGATCCGCTCCAGCGTCAAGTGGGCCGGGCGCGCCCGGCGGGTCCGGGATCTGGAGCCGCTGCTGCGGCGGGCGCTGCATGAGGCGGCCAGCGGCGTGCCCGGCCCGGTGTTCCTGGAGTGTCCGGTCGACCTGTTGTACGACGAGGCGTTGGTCCGCCAGTGGTACGGCGCCAAGTCCGAACCGCGCCCGGGCGCGGGCATCGCCGAGCACGCGCTCGCACGCTATCTGCAGTGGCATCTGCGGCGCCAGTTCTCCGGCGTGCGGGAGCCGGATGCCGGATACGACCGGCCTGAGCTGCCGGAGCCGGGCGATCGCCAGGTGGCGACGGTCGCCGAGCGCTTGTCGCAGGCGCAGCGTCCGTTGATGGTGGTGGGCAGCCAGGCGATGCTCGACCCCGGTGCCGCGGCCGAGCTGGCAGCGGCGGTATCCCGGCTCGGGGTGCCGGTCTATCTGTCCGGCATGGCCCGGGGCCTGCTGGGGGTGGCGCATCCCCTGCATCTGCGACACAAGCGGCGCGAGGCGCTGCGCGAGGCGGATCTGGTGATCCTGGCCGGCGTCCCCTGTGACTTCCGTCTCGACTATGGCGCCCATATCCGGCGCCAGGCGCTGCTGGTCGCGGCCAATCGCAGTCGCCACGATCTGCGCCTGAACCGGCGTCCGGATATCGGGATCCAGGCCGATGCGGGCCGGTTCCTGCGTGTCCTGGCGCAGACACATGGCGGCGGCAGCTGGTCGGACTGGCTGCTGGCGCTGCGCCGGCGGGACGACGCGCGCGAAGCCGAGATCGAGGCCCAGGCCGGGCAGACGGCTGCGGCGAGCGGCCTGAATCCGCTGCATGTCTGCAGACGCATCGAACATGCGCTCGCCGACGACAGCGTGGTGGTCGCCGACGGTGGCGACTTCGTCGCGACCGCGTCGTACATCCTGCGCCCGCGCGGACCGCTGCGCTGGCTCGACCCGGGCGTGTTCGGCACCCTGGGCGTCGGCGCCGGTTTTGCGCTCGGGGCCAAGTTGTGCCGCCCGCAGAGCGAGGTGTGGGCACTGTTCGGTGACGGCGCGCTCGGATACAGCCTGATGGAGTTCGACACCTTCGTGCGGCACGGCATCGCGCCGATCGCGGTGGTCGGCAACGATGCCTGCTGGAGCCAGATCGCGCGCGAACAGGTCGAGGTGCTCGAGGACGATGTCGGCTGTCCGCTGCGCCAGAGCGACTATGACGTGGCTGCCGCCGGGCTCGGTGCCTGCGGCCTGCGCGCCGGCACGCCCGCTGAGCTCGACGAGGCGCTTGCAGCTGCCCGCTCCACGGCGGCACAGGGGCAGCCGGTGCTGATCAATGCGCTGCTCGGCGCCAGCGAGTTCCGCAAGGGTTCGATCTCGATGTAGCGCGTCGCCGGCGGGGGTCAGCCGGCGGCAGGGGCCATCGCGTAGAACAGACAGTCGGATCGGGCGATCCCGGGGTCGGTCGTCATCATCACCGGAACCATCGGCCGGCGGGTGTACAGCGTGCCGTCCCGGAGTTCGAACATATCGCGAGAGTGTTCGAGCGCGTCGGCGCAGTGTGCGACCAGCGGCCACTGCGCGCCGGGGCGCAGCCACCCGATCGCGGTCTGCGCGTCAATGCACTCGAAGTTGTGGCGATCGATGTCCGCTCTCAGGGTCAGGTCGATCTGCGGGTCGGCAGCGTCGCCGAAGGCCAGCGTGAGCTGTGGTGCGATGCTGACGCGCACCGGATCGTTGAGGACCCGGTCCGCGGGCAGGGGGGGCGGGTCGCCGGACCTGTCCAGGCCAAGATCGTCCAGGGTCAGGAATCGTTCGAGTCCGGTCCAGGCCGCGACGTCCGCAGCGCGATCACCGGCACGGCCGGTTTCGACGGCGATGCTGGGACAGCTCGCGGATGTCATCTCGACCAGCGTGCCCAGGGTCAGATTGCTGTTCATGTACCACTCGCCGAACAGCGTCGTCAGGCGCAGGCGGGCGGGGTCGACCCCGAAACCGACGCCGTACACCGGGTTGTGCCCGGTGGTGTTGTGGATGTCGATCACCGCTTCGAAGCGGCGGCGCCGGAACAGGTCCGTGAACGCGCCGGCGGTGCGCCCCTGCACGTCGTCTGCCGGAAGCCCGTAGCAGCGATTGGCGTCGCGCTCGCCGGGCAGGAACCGATGCGCGAAGCCGGGCGGTGCCAGTGCCGCCCGGATCGAACCGATGTAGAACACGGTGTCGACGGCGGGGACACGGCCGCTGCGCAGCCAGGCGTGTACCGCGCGAACGCCGGACGGCTCGTTGCCGTGCAGCAGCGTGGCGACGAGGCGCCGCCGTGAGTGGTTGTGGCCCCGCTGTTCGATCCAGGACGGACCGCCGAAACTGCGGAGCAGGGACTCGACATCTGCGGGAATGCCGGGGAGGGCGTCGGGCGGAAAAACATGGATGTGGGCGGGATCAGTCATGCCTCTAGGGACCAGGTGTGGACCGGTGCGCCCGCTCGTGCCTGTGCGGCGTAGTCGAGCAGCATCCGGCGCAGGGCTTCGGCGCGGTCATGGCGGCGCTCGAGATCGGTGACGCGCAGCACCTGCCAGCGTGCGCCGGTGCGGCGTCTGAGCAGGCGATGCTCGATGATGTCGATGCTGTCGTCGATGTCGATCCCGGCAACGCCGGCACCGCGCAGGCCGCGTCGGGCCAGCGGCAACAGCTGTAGCAGCAGTTCCGAAGCGCGCCATGCGCGATGCCGCCCGTCTGGCGTCGGCCAGTGCAGTTCGGCATCGAGCCCGTACTGCGCGGCGCGATAGAAGTTGTGATGCGCGGTCTCGAATGAGAAGCGGTCCGGATCGGGCAGGCCGTCGTCGGCCAATGCCAGCGTCAGCCCGATCAGCAATGCGGCGTTGGCCATCATGTCGGCAACCGTCGGGCCGGCCGCCAACGCGCGGAATTCGATGCGCAGATGACCGCCATCGGCCGGATCGTAGACCGGCCGGTTCCAGTTCCAGACCGTACTGTTGTGCAGGCGCAGTTCGGCGAGTTCGGGGGTCCGTCCACCGCGGGCCACCGCGATGGCGTCCTCGTCGCCGCAGACCGGCAGCAGCGGATCATGCCGCTCGACGCTTTCCCGGAACGCGGCCAGTGCACCGCCACGCAGCCAGTCGGCGCCGAAGCACACGCGCGGCAGATCGTGGCGGTGATAGGCGCGGGCGTCGCGGTCGTCGACGGTCTGCTTGAACACCGCGATGCGCGATTCCTCCCACAGCCGATGCTGCAGGAAGTAGGGTGAGTTTCCGGATATCGCCAGCGCCGGCGCGGTGGCCAGCTGTGCGGCGTTGTAGCAGCGCTCGAATGCGGCGGGATCCACCCGCAGGTGGATCTGGAAAGACGTGTTGGCCCCTTCATAGGTCACGTCGGAAACCGTCAGTTTCAGCGGGTCCTCGCCGTTGATGCGCAACTCGAAGGGGCGCCGGCGGTGGCGGCGCAGATTGGCGTCCAGCACGCGGTAGCGCGTCTTCGGCGTCATCGCCGACGGCCCGAGATGGTGGGGCGCCAGCGTCGGCAGGATGCCGATCGGGACGGCTTGTGCGCCGGACGGGCGGGCGGCGTCCTGAACTGCCGCCAGCGCCGTCTCCAGCTGGCGGCCCATGATCTTGAACGGACGTCCGGAGAGGGCCGTGGGCGCGCCGTTGAACTCGAGGTTGAAGCGGTTCAGTTCGGACGTGAAATGTGCATCGTCGAGGTTCTCGAGCACCTCGCCGTTGCAGAAGCTGGGCATGCCCCGCGCATCGATCAGGGCCAGTTCGAGTTCGACGCCGAAGCTTCGCGGGCCGACGCCGAAGCCCGGGCGTTGCAGCACGACGTCCAGCGCCGTGAGATCGGCCTGCAGCCGGTCGCTGAAGCGCTCGAAGTCTGCTTGCTCGAACGCCTCCTGGCGGACGTCGAGTCCCATCGATCGAAGCCTCCTGTGAATGTCCCGCGGGGGATGGGCGATTCTAGGCCCAAGGCACGCGGTCCCGGCATTGATCCAGGACAAGTGTCCGCGATCGGGCGCGTCAGGCGAAGTCGGGATGCAGATCGATCAGCGACGGGACGTGGTCGGGGAGCGGCGGCAAGTGGCCGAGTGTGTTCCAGGGCTGGCTGTCGCCGTGAAAATCGGAACCCGCGCTGCCGTACAGGCTGAACGCGAGCGCATCGGCGGCGGCGGTTTCGATTTCCGAACGCTGCGGGCGGCCGCTGCTGACTTCGAGGCCGGTTCCGCCGGCGTCGCGGAACTGTCGCAGCAGCCGCTGTCGCGCGGAGCGGCTGAGCGGGTACTTCAGCGGGTGAGCGAGGACGGCGTGACCGCCGGCGTCGCGGATCCACGCGATGGCCGTCTCCAGCTCGACCCACTGGCTGGGAACGTGGCCGACCTTGCCGGGCGCCAGGAACCGCTTGAACGCGCGCCGGGCGTCCGGGCACAGCCCGGACTCGACCAGCAGGGCGGCGAAGTGTGAGCGGGTGATCTGGCCGTCTCCGGCCAGTGCGCCGACCCGCGCCAGCGCATCGTCGAGGCCGACGCGAGACAGACCGGTCGCGATGGTTTCCGCCCGCCGCAGGCGATGGTCCTGCAGCGTCGCGAGGCCCTTGCGCAGCGTGGGCGCTCCGGGGTCGATGCCCAGGCCGACGACGTGGACCGTGCGCCGTTCCCAGGTGACGGAAATCTCGACCCCCGGAATCAGACGGATGCCGAGCGCGCGAGCGGCGTCGGCGGCGGTGTCGATACCGGCGGTCGTGTCGTGGTCGGTCAGCGCCAGCGTGGTGATTCCGGCCGCCGCCGCCGCCGCGACCAGGGCGGCGGGCGCCAGGCTGCCGTCGGAAGCCGTCGAATGGCTGTGGAGATCGATCGGGGAGGGGTGGTCGCGCATCGGCGGCAAGGATACCGAAGTCGCTGCCGCAGTATCCGGGAAATGTGACGGATTCGTTACAATACGCGCATGTCGCCCAAAAGCTTCGTTGCCGAGATGTTCGGCGCTTCTCCGATCCGTCCGCTGCAGTCGCACATGGAAAAGGTGTGCGCCTGCGTCGAGCGTCTGCAGTCCTTCATCCAGGCCGCCGTCGACGGCGAGTGGGAGACCGCCGCGCGCTTGCAGCAGGAGATCTCCACGCGCGAACAGGAGGCCGATGCACTCAAGCACGAGCTGCGCCGTCATCTGCCGGCGCGCCTGATGATGGCGGTCGACCGCCGCGACGTGCTCGAGCTGCTGGCGATGCAGGACAAGGTCGCCAACACCGCCAAGGACATCGCCGGTCTGATGTACGGGCGCCGGATGGTGCCGCCGCCCGAGCTGGCGCCGGGCATGGTCGCATTCGTGCGCCGGGCGGTGGCTGCGGTGATGCAGGCGGACCGCGCGATCGAGGAACTCGACGAATTGCTCGAAGCAGGCTTTCGCGGTGCCGAGGTCGGGAAGGTGCACCAGTTGCTCGACGAGCTCGATCAGATCGAGGCGGACACGGATCGCCAGCAGGTCGATCTGCGCGCCGCGCTGATGGCGCTGGAAGCACGGCTGCCGCCGGTCGACGTGATGTTCCTGTACCAGACGATCGAGTGGATCGGCGATCTGGCGGATCGCGCGCAGCGCGTCGGTTCCCGTCTGCACGTGCTCATGGCCAACTGATCCCGGCCGCCCGTACTTTTCCACGCATTCGACCCTATGCCTCACGCTGAGTTGTTGATCGGGCTGGCCTGCGCCTTCGGTTTGTTCATGGCGTGGGGTGTCGGCGCCAACGATGTCGCCAACGCAATGTCGACGTCGGTCGGTTCCAAGGCCGTGACCATCCGCCAGGCCATTCTGATCGCGGCTGTGTTCGAGTTCGCCGGCGCGTGGCTGGCCGGTGGCGAAGTCACCGCGACCATCCGCAGCGGCATGGTCGATGCGGAGCGATTCGCGGCGACGCCGGAGCTGCTGGTCTACGGCATGCTGGCGTCGTTGCTGGCATCGGGGTTGTGGCTGCTGATCGCCTCACACAACGGCTGGCCGGTGTCGACCACGCATTCGATCGTCGGGGCGATCGTCGGCTTCGCCGCGATCGGCGTCGGTGTCGACAGCGTGCACTGGGAGAAGATCGGCACGATCGTGCTGAGCTGGGTGATCTCGCCGGTGCTGGCCGGCGTCCTGTCGTACATCCTGTTCGTCAGCGTGCAGCGCCTGATCATCGGCACCGAGCATCCGTTGCAGATGGCGATCCGTTACGTGCCGGGCTACATCTTTCTGACCGGCTTCATCGTCGCCCTGGTGACGATGCTCAAGGGGCTCAAGCACGTCGGGCTGCAGGTCAGCGGCCCGCAGGCGGTGGGGCTGGCATTCCTGGTCGGCGTAGTGATCGCGGTGATCGGTGCGGTCCGGATCCGCCGGCTGCATCTGGACCCGTACGCGGACCGACGCTTCCACTACGCCAACGTCGAGCGCGTGTTCGGCGTGCTGATGCTGATCACCGCCTGCGCGATGGCTTTCGCCCACGGATCCAACGACGTGGCCAACGCCGTCGGCCCGCTGTCGGCGGTCGTCTCGGTCGTTTCGAGCGGTGCGGTTACGGGCAAGGCGCCGGTGCCGTCGTGGATTCTGCTGATCGGGGCCATCGGTATCGTGGTCGGTCTGCTGACCTTTGGTCAGAAAGTGATCGCGACGGTCGGGACCCGGATCACCGAGCTGACGCCGTCGCGGGGATTCGCCGCGACCCTGGCCGCCGCTACCACCGTGGTGCTGGCGTCGGCGACGGGCCTGCCGATCTCGACCACGCATACCCTGGTCGGCGCGGTGCTCGGGGTCGGCATCGCGCGCGGAATCGCGTCGCTGGACATGAAGGTGATCCGCAACATCTTCATGTCGTGGCTGGTGACGCTGCCGGTGGGCGCTGCGTTCTCGATCGTCGCCTTCTACGCCATCAAGGCCGCCTTCTCCTGATATGGCGGGCGACGTCAGCGTGCCAGCGCGGCGTCCTTGTTCAGATGTTCGGGGCCGTACCAGTGGGCGATCGCCGCTTCGAACATGGCCTGACGGCTCGCGGCCACCGGCAGCCAGTGCTGATGGGAGATCGTGGCGCGAATCAGGAAGTCGAACAGCGTGTGGTGGGTCCGCAGGATGCGCTGGTGACGGTGCGGCGCGATCGGATTGAACATGCCCAGCACGCTGAAAGCCTGCGCGGGGCTCTTCTTGACCCATAGCCAGGATCCCATTTCCAGCGTCAGCGGGATGAAGGCGCGAGCGCTGGTCTTCCGATTGCGGTCGTAGAGGTAGTCCCAGAGATCGCCGTGCGTCGTGTACTGATGGGCCTGCGGTTCGATGCGGTAGATGCTGTGATACGGGTGGGTGCGCCGGAACAGGCTGCGGAGCGCGAAGATATCGGCGAGGTTGTCGATCGGTTGCCGCGTGCGCGCATACGGAAACCAGATGCGGTCGATCGCGCCGAACCCGGAATGGCAGTCGAGCGACAGGCTGAAGCGGTGTCTGAGCAGTCGGTGTTCGACGACCTCGCAGACCGCCAGCGCTTCGGGTTGCATCGGCGCCGAGGCGCGGCCGCGATACCACGGCAGCAACCGTGACAGGCGCTGGCCGCCGAGCAGCATGGAAACGTCGTGATCGGCCTCGACCGGTGCGTTGCGCATGAGGTCGACGCCGGCGGGGTTGGCGCGGGTGCGCCGGCGCATGCCGCCGGGATTGACGATCGGCACCAGCACGATGCGGATCTTGTCCAGCAGGTCATGCAGGCTCTGATCCCATTGCAGGCGCTCGACCAGCGTCTGCAGAAAGGCGATCAACACCTGGGCGCCGATGCGTTCGACGCCGTGGATGCCGCCGAAGAACCCGATGGCCGGAACGTCGGGCGATGTCGAGCCGAGTTCGAGGCAGTGCACCGGCAGGCGTTCGCCGTCGACCCGGACGTCGCAGACGACGTCGGTGCGCAGCTGCGGGCCGGCCTGGCGGATCAGCGACTCGAGCAGGTCGAGTTCGGGGAAGCCGCCATCGCTGAAGGGTCTGATGTGAAACTGCGCCATGGAGCGGATCGTAGCGCGGGCGGATGACGCTGCGTGGTGCGGCCGGATCGCCGGTCCGGGCCGTGGCGCCGGCGGCGAGGGGATGACTCAGTCCTCGTCGTTGACCTTGAGGTGATCAATCAGGTTCCGGTAGCGCTGTTCGCCGTGATCACCGAAGATCGGATCGACATGGGCGTCGAGTTCGGCGTCGATGGCCGTCCAGTCGGCGTCGCCGAGCAGGCGTTCGGCCATCGGCAACAGATGCGCCTCTTCCCGGATCATGTGCTCGCGGAGCAGCTCGATGTAGTTGCGGGCGGTGGCCTCGACCCGGTCGCGCGGCACCGGCTCGTCGGACAGCACCTGCTCCAGTGTCTCATGCAGCGCAGCGCCGCTGCGGATCAGCTCTTCGTGCTCGGCCAGCTGTGCTTCGACCGCGTCCCGGGTCTCGGGTGCGAGCTCCACGAGGCGCTTGAAGACCAGATCCTCGCGCGGGTGATGGACCCGGTCCGGATACTGGGTCATGTAGAACATCGCGTCGCGGATCAGCTCGTAGTCGATGTCCTCCCCGCGATGGAAGGCGTCGAATCTGGCCGACATCAGACGCAGGATCCGTGCGAAGTGACGATGGTCGGTGTTCAGCGCCGCTACTTTCAGGGTCATAGCTATCTCGCACGTTGCCGGCGGCCGCAAAGGCCTGAGGATAGGAATACCATAAACGCGGCGGTTGCCGCCGGCCAGCTGCAGGCATTGCGGATTTCCCCAGTAGCAGGCGCGAATGCGAACCTGCTAGATCGGCCGCGCCGGTTCAGCGCGCGGCCGCGATCCCCCGGGCGATCCCGGCGTTGGAGATTTCGCCGTAGTGGACGTGGGCCACGTGTCCCGACGCATCCACGAACAGGGTCGTCGGCAGGCCGGACGAGCGGTAATGCCGTCCCAGCGCCATGTCCGGGTCGAGGACGACGCGACGCATGTCCAGTTCGGCCGTTTCGAGATAACGGCGCACGGTAGTAGCGTCCTCCCCCTGATTGGCGAGGACGAAGCGGACGTCGGCGTAGCGGGACTGGGCCTGGGTGAGCGTGGGCATCTCGCGCCGGCAGGGTGGGCACCATGTCGCCCACAGATTGATCACCAGCGGCTGGCCGGCCTGCTCGGCCAGGTTGAGCGACTGGCCGTCGAGCGTCGCCAGTTGCGTCGCCGGCAGCGGTGGCAGCTTGCGTTCCAGCAGGGCCGAGCCGATGCCGAGAACCCCGACGAAGGCCGCCCCGGCACCCAGCGTGGCGATGGCCACGGCCCGGCGCAGCGCGGGGTGTCGCAGTGCAAATCCCGCCAGGACCGCGGCTGCGAGGGCGAGGCCGGCCCATGGCGCGAATCCCTGATCGCGGATGTTGAGGATGCTCCAGGGCTGGGCGAAGTACTCGGCCCGATAGTCGAGCACGTAGACCAGACGCGCGCCCAGCCCCCCGATCAGCAGTGCCCGCAGGGCCGCCGTACTGAACTGGCGGTGGCGATCCGGCAGCAGCCGTCCGCCGAGCCAGAGCAGCAGGCCATAGCCGGACAGGACCGCGACCAGGCCGAGCGGCAATGCGAGGGGGCCGATGCTGATCACGATCGAGGGCGCGTCCCGTAGGGGCAGGGCCGACGATTGTAGCGATCCCCTGTGTCGGTGGTGGCGGCCGTGGCATGGCGTCGGGGCGTCCGGGCGGTTCGGGCATGGCCCCGGTTCAGGGCGTCGCGCTCACCGCGAGGCCGGCGACGCCGATGCCGGCATAGTTCGGCGAGGAGTAGAACGGCGTGATCGCGCCACTGGCCCGATCGATCGTTGCGAGTGTGAGGCGGTCAGGGTCCGCGGCGGTCCGGTAGGCAACGAACAGCAGATTGGCGACGCCGGAAGTCAGAATGTCGAATCCGAGATCGGCGGCCGACCATGCGGTGTTCGACTCGGTCAGGGACACCGGCGCGTTCAGGCTGCCGGCGTCAGGCGGGTCCTGCAGCCACAGCGTCCCGGTATCCGCCGCGATCGCCAGCAGCTCGGGCGCGCTTGTCGACGGTGCGGTCGAGTGCGTATGGGCGATGCCGACGACGCCGGTCTGGCTCAATTGCGTGTCGCTGGTCACCAGCACCGGGTTGCTGATGCCGGCGAAGGCAATCGCGAGGTTGTCGCCGTTGCTGCCGACGATGCGCAGCAGATTGCCGGCGGGATCGAAATCGATTCCATAACCGCTCGCGTCCAGTCCGGAGAACGGCGGCGCGCCGCCGTCGTCGGCGGGATCGGCCTGCAGTTCCCCGACGGCGATGGCGGACAGCGCCGCGTCGTCGGCCAGTGGCGTGCTGATGGTGTAGAGCTCGCCCATCGCGCTGGCGGCGCCGCCGTGCTGGCCGATCAGATACAACTGACCGTCCTGTGGGCGCATGTCCATCCCGATCAGCACCTCGCCGGATGGCAGACCGGTGACATGCTGCGCGACGTCGGCGACGCTGGCCGATCCACTGGTCGAGAAGTGCTGGATGTAGTGTTCGTCGCCCGTCTTCAGCAGCACGTAGACCTCGGCGTTTCCGGGAATCGGATCGTTGAGCGTTCCACCCGGGTCGGTGCCGCCGTCGGAACCTCCGGAGCATGCGGAGAGCAGGGTTGCGATCAGCAGTAGTGCCGATCGGGGCGCGGAGAGTCGGATCATCGATGGGCCTGATTGGGTGGATGCCGGATGAATGGAGGCGCTTTGGTGGATGCAAACGCACGATTCATGCCGGCGCCGGTCGAGCCGGCGTTCTACAATGCCGCGCCGGCGTGTCCGGCAGCGTCGACCGGCTTTGCGCCCGCGGTCAGAGCCCCCGACGCCCGCGGCCCGCTCCAAGTCCCACCGTCGATGTCCGTCATGACCGAAGCCACCGAACCCAGAACCGTTTCCGAGCCCGCCGGCGGCAGCGCCGCACCGGCCGCGCGGCGGCGCCTGGGCGCGCTTGCCGGATTGTGGCCCTACCTGCTGCGCTATCGCGGCAGGCTGTGGCTGTCGTTCGCGCTGCTGTGCGTCGGGTCGGCGACGATGCTGACGGTGCCGATCGCGTTCCGCGATCTGATCGACCACGGTTTCGTCGCCGGCGGCGCGATCCACGGTCAGTTTCTGCTGCTGTTCGGGCTGGCGCTGTTCTGGGGGC
The DNA here is from genome assembly GCA_028698335.1 of Nevskiales bacterium. Lineage (GTDB taxonomy): Bacteria > Pseudomonadota > Gammaproteobacteria > Nevskiales > Nevskiaceae > Solimonas. Next base: position 79,364 of record JAQVDP010000011.1, read on the forward strand.
TGACCGTGGCGGCGCGCTACTACCACGTCACCTGGATCGGCGAACGGGTGACGGCGGATCTGCGCAGCGCGATCTACGCGCGCATGCTGCGGCAGTCTCCCGAATATTTCGAGACCACCCAGACCGGGGAAGTGCTGTCGCGGCTGACCGCCGATACGACCCTGGTGCAGACTGTGGTCGGGTCTTCCGTGTCGATGGGGCTGCGCAGCCTGTTCCAGTTCGCCGGCGGTCTGGTGATGCTGGCGGTGACCAGTGCCAAGCTGTTCAGCATCACCGTCGCCCTGTTGTTGCTGGTGGTGGTGCCGCTGGTGTGGATCGGGCGCCGGGTCCGGCGGCTGTCGCGTGAATCGCAGGACCGGATTGCCGACAGCTCGGCGGTGGCCGCCGAAGTGCTCAACGCGATTCCGACGGTCCAGGCGTTCACGCAGGAACGCGGCGAGGCCGAGCGGTTCGATGCGGCGGTGGAGCGCAGCTTCGATTCCGCGATCCGGCGCACGCGGATGCGCGCCGGCATGACCGCCAGCATCATTGCCGGTGTATTCGGTGCCATCGTGTTCGTGCTGTGGCTCGGGGCGCGGGCGGTCGTCGACGGATCGATGACGCCCGGCGAGCTGGCGTCGTTCGTGCTGTACGCGGTGTTCACCGCGGGCGGGGTCGGCGTGCTGGCAGAGGTCTGGGGCGAGATCATGCGGGCCGCCGGTGCCACCGAACGGCTGATGGAGCTGCTCTCGGCCCACAGCCGCATCGACACCCCGGCGCAGCCCGCGGCGCTGCCCGAAACCCGGCAGGCGACGGTGGACCTGGAAGGGGTCAGCTTCCGCTATCCGGCGAGGCCCCAGGTCGCCGCGCTGGACGCGGTGACGCTGCATGTCCGCGAAGGGGAGACCCTGGCTCTGGTCGGCCCCAGCGGTGCCGGCAAGACCACGCTGTTCCAGCTCCTGCTGCGCTACTACGACGTCTGCGGCGGGCGCATCCTGTTCAACGGCGTCGATCTGCGCGCACTCGACCCGCAGGTGCTGCGTTCGCATATCGGCATCGTGCCGCAGGATCCGGTCATTTTCTCCGCGAGCGCCTTCGACAACATCCGTTACGGGCGCCCGGATGCCAGCGAGGACGAGGTCATCGCGGCGGCGCGGGCGGCGCTGGCCGATGAGTTCATTGAGCGCCTGCCCGAGCGCTATCACACCTTTCTCGGCGAGCGTGGCGTCCGCCTCAGTGGCGGGCAACGGCAGCGTATCGCCATCGCCCGCGCGATCCTCAAGAATCCGCCCCTGCTGCTGCTCGACGAGGCCACCAGCGCGCTGGACACGCACAGCGAGCAGCTGGTGCAGCGCGGGCTGGAGGCGGCGATGCGGGGGCGCACGACCATCGTGATCGCCCACCGGTTGTCGACGGTGCAGCGGGTCGACCGCATCGTCGTGCTGGAGCACGGCCGCATCGTCGAGCAGGGATCGGCCGAGGAACTGCTGCAGCAGGGTGGCTTGTATGCGCGCCTGGCGCGTCTGCAGATCGCCGCCTGAGAACGCTGCCCGAGAGTGCTGCCTGAGAACGGGCGTTCAGTCGCCGCTGTAGAGATGGGCCTTGATCCGGCCGTCCGGCGGCATCTGCAGGAAATAACCGGTTTCGCGCAGCGCACCGATGACCTGGGCGACGTCGACGCGCGCCAGCTTGCGGGCCGGTGCCAGATCCAGGTTCATGACAGGCGTCAGATGCCCGGTCATCTTCAGTAGCGCCTGGGGCAGTTCGGCGGTGTTCAGGTCGGCGCGCAGATACAGATACATCTCTTCCTGTTTGCGGCATCGGAACACGATGCATTCGACGCTGACGGTCATTGCTCGATGATGGGGGCGATGGCGGGTCGCACAGCTTAGCGGCGTCGTCTGCGATTGGCATCCATGGCGCGCTTCCGGTCGGGACGTCGTCAGCGGCTGGCGGTGGCCAGCGCGGCTTGCAGCGCCGAGATCAGGCGGTCGACGTCCTCTCCGGAGGTGTAGTGCGCCAGCGACAGCCGGACCACTCCGCGCAGCGGATCGATGCCCATGGCTTCGAGCAGGCGCCGCGAGTAGAAATGCCCGGACGCCGCCATGACGCCGTGCCCGGCGAGTGCGCGGACGACGGCGGTCGGTTCGCTGCGGAGGGGTACGAAAGCGATGGTCGCGGCACGCTGGCGCGCGTCCGCCGGGCCGAGCAGGCGCAGGTCGGTGCGCGATGTGAGCGTCTCGAGCAGGCGCGCCACCAGCGGCTGTTCGGCCCCGCGCAGCAGCCTGCGGACACGCTCGGGGCGCTGCGCTGGCTCGCCACCGCCGTGATGGGCGTCCAGCGCGTCGAAATATTCGGCGATGCCACGCGCTGCGGCGACCTGGGCGTGGTCGGGGCCGGCCGGGACCAGGCGTTTGTGCGGAATGTCGGCATTGAAGCCGTGTCCCTCGTTGTCGAGCTGGTCCAGCAGTGGCCGGCGGATCGTCATCAGGCCCTGGTGCGGTCCGAAGGTCTTGTAGAGCGAGAACAGATAGATATCGGCTCCGAGCGTGCCGACGTCCGGCAGGCCATGCGGGGCGAACGAAACCCCGTCGACGACGGACACGACGCCTGCCGATCGCGCCATTGCGGTGATCGTGGCGACCGGATTGATCTGCGCGACGATGTTGGAACAGTGCGGAAACACCAGCAGCCGCGTCCGCTCCGTCATCAGACGCTCCAGCGCCTCGGGATCGAGGGCGCCGCTCTCCGGATCGACGCTCCATTGCCGGATGTTCATGCCGGCGGCCTCCAGACGGCGCCAGACGCCGCTGTTGGCTTCGTGGTCTTGGTCGGTGACGATGACCTCGTCGCCCGGGCGCAGCCATTTCCCGAAGGCCTGGGCCAGCACATAGGTGTTCTGCGAGGTCGAGGGGCCGAAATGAACCTCGTCGTCGGCGACGCCGAGGTATTCGGCAAGGCGTGAGTGGCTCGCGTCCATCCATGCGCCCGCCTCGGCCGACGCCGGATACGCGTAGTAGGGCTGGACCTTGAGGCGCCGATAGTACTCGCACAGTCGGTTCAGAACCGGTGCGCAGACATAGGATCCGCCGGCGTTTTCGAAAAAGGCCTGATCGCGCAGGCTGCCCTCGGCGAATGCCGGAAACCGGGCGCGGACATAGTTCAGATCCAGGGTCGCGGGCACGGACGCTCTCCACCGTCGCTGTGATTCGCGGCCATGGTATCGGTGCCGACGCCGCTCACCAAACGTGATGCGACGCCGGCACCGGATCCGGATGGCGGTCCGTCCCACCGGGGCAGTGCGGACCGGGCCTTCCGGGCGGCTTACGGGAACCAGTACTCGTCGCGCGAGATCTTGCCGTCCCCGTTGTAGTCACGGTGCTTCAGGCGCGTGGCCCAGCGTGACCCGGGCTCGACCTCGCTGGCGTCGACGTAGCCATCTCCGTTCTTGTCGGGAGAGCCCGCCGCCGCGTCACTGGAAGCCTTGACCGATGGGCCGTAGTTCGGCGTGCCCACGGCGTTGCTGCCGGGGCGCATCAGGTCGGAGCCGGGGTTGGGGGGTTGTGCCGCGGCATTGCCCGCGGCGACGGTCAGGGCGACCGCGCCGAGCCAATACTTGAGACAGACATTCATGGATTGCTTGCTCCAAATCGGTTCAACTGCACGAACGGGCCGCCCGATTTTTGAGCATTCGGAATCCTCACCCGCCATTGTGCCGACCATGCGGCCTTCCCCGGACTCCTCTGAAGCAAGGATTGCGCCGTTCGCGGTGGGCGGTCAGTTCGACGGCAGGCCGCAGGCGTTGCGGAACACGTCGACGTACCAGCTCGCCGCGGCGAGGTCGAAGCGGACGGTCTCGTCGCCGAAGGGGCCGGCGAAGCCGATGCTGGGCGCGTCGAGCAGTCTTGCGATCTCGGCGGGAGGGAGATCGAGCCGACCGGCATTTTCCTGCTGCAGCGCAAGCAGCCGGGCCGGACGGGGCGCAAGTCCGGGGCGGGCGTAGCGCAGGGTGAGTTCATATGGGAAGTCCGATCCCGCGAACTGCTGCTGGGCGAGGCGCCCGGCGGTGGCGGCGTCGCGTGGCTGCCAATCGGGGATACGCGGCGCGCCGTCGAGTTCGAAGAATCCCAGATCCAGGGTCAGCCCATCGGCGCCGGCGTTACGCTCCGCCGGGCAGCGGAACATCAGGCGGTAGCGGCCGGCTCGACTCGCAGCCGCGCAGTGCAGGGCGTGGGCGACGACACGGCCCAGCGGTGTCGTCCGGGTGTCCGCCACGCACAGCGCCGGTAGTTCGCCGCCGTCACTTCCCACCGGGAGCCGGTCGCGCTGCTGATGGAGGGCGGCCCAGATCGCCACAGCGGTCGCCAGCGACAGCGTGCCGGCGACGAACCAGAACCAGCGCTTGCCTCTTGGGGTCAGCTCATCGTCCTGCCCTTCGTGGTGCTCGTCGGCGGGGCGTGGGGTGGGCTCTGCCGTGGAGGGCGTCGGATGGGCGATGGCGACGAGACGGGCCGGCCGCAGGCGTGGCGGGGCGGGTACCGGTCGGGGGGCGGTATCGGATTCGAGTTCGATCTCGGTGTCGAAATCCTGGGCGCCGAGCACATGGGCGATCTGGCGGGCCTCGTCCAGTGGCTCGCCGTGTGTCAGTCGCACCCGCTGCCGACGCTTGAGTGCGGCCATGACGTCGGCCGAGGCGTGCGGAAACAGGTGTGCAAGCCGCGCGTCGATTTCGTCGTCGCTCAACGGGGCGAGCAGGTGCCCGGTGAAGTACACGGAATATCGATCGTCGGCCATGATCCGTCGCTGCGCCCCCGCGGGCATTTGGAGATTTCATGATCTTGGCGCCGTTGACGGTGCGCGGCCAGTTTTCTCGGGCTGGTCTCCGACCAGAGTCATGCCGGAGCGCGTAAACGGTACACTCGATCACTGCATGGGGGCGCCGTCGGAGAGGGCGATGTCACGCGAGCGACCAGGAGACGGGCTGGTGCGTGGTGATGCGGGGCGCATTCCGGGTGCCTTGCTGGCGTTGCCGTTGCGACTGGCCGCGGGTGCGATCGTCATCGTGGTTGTTCCGGGCGCGCTGATGGCCGGCGTGCTCGTCGTGATGGGGCGCCTGAACCTGCAACCCGAGCTGGTCGCGGCAGGGATCCTGGTGTCGGGAGTGGCCGGCGGACTCCACCTGGCGGCCGGATGGCTTGCCCGGATGGGGTCGGTGGGGCTGGAAACACTGGCGGCCGCAGTCTTCGGTGGATTCGGCATGGCGCTGATGGCCGGTGGCGGCATCATGGTTTTCGACGACCCGGCAGGGTTTGCGGTGATGGCGTTTGCTGCGCCGTTCGTCGTCGCCGCGTACGCGGTACGGCGCCTGTTCGGGACAGCTGCCGGCAGGAAGCCGGTGGTGGTTGCCGAGACGACGCGCCCGCTTGCAGCGACGCGGGGCGCATCCGGCATACGACACACCCAGGTTGTCGTCGAGGTCGATGAGCATGCCGGTGCCGCTGAGGTCGCGCGGGTACGGCAGCAGTGGCTTCGGCGGCAGTTCGCGGCGCGGGAGGACTGGCTGCGCGGCACGATCGATGCGGAGGGCGCGCGAACGTGGCAGCGGCTGGGCGCAGCCGCGCTGCTCTGGACGCTGCTTGCCTCGGCTGCGCTTGCGGCGGCGCTCTACTGGCGGAGCGATGCATGGCTGATGGCGGTGCCGATGCTCGTGGTCGCGGTGCTGCTGTCGGGCACCTGGTTGCGCCGGCGCCTCCATTTCCGCCGTTTTGGATCCAGCCGGCTGCAGCTCCGGCGTGTGCCGCTGTTGCTCGGTGAACGGCTCGAGGGGCGGATCGAAACCGGTGTTCGGCAAAGCCACCGCCCCCCGCGCGGGTTCAGGCTCTGTCTGCGGTGTGTGCATTGCTATGAGCGCAGCGAGCATGCAAACGGCACGCGCAGGACGTCACGCCACCGCGACGTTCTATGGCAGCGGTCCCACAGCCAGTATGGTCAGGCCAGCGGAGAGTTTCCGATACGCCTGGTGGTGCCGGTGGACTTCACGCTTCCGGCCGATCAGGCGCCGGTAACGCTGCCGTTGAGCGACGACGGGATCCGCTGGGAACTGGAGATTTCAGCAACGCTCCCCGGGATCGACTACTCCGAAACCTTCAGCCTGCCGGTGCTCGATGCCGGAACCGATGTCGAAGACTGGCCCGATCCGGCTCGCTAGAACCCGCTACCTGGCTCCAAGCACCTCGCTGGCGTGCTCGACGTCCTTGGGGCGGACCCAGAACACCGCGCCATAGCGGTCCAGTCCTGCGGCGATGGCGTCGACGGCGGTGATGTTGATGCCGGCTTTCCCCAGCTTCTCCGCGAGTTTTGCCAGGGCGCCGGCGCGGTCCTTGCCTTGGGCGAGAAAACCGGTCTTCTTCGACGACAGTTTCCATCCGTACTTGCGTGCCAGCTCACGGAGCTGTTCGGCATTCTCGGGAATCAGCTCGATCTGGGATCCTCGTGACGACGAAAACGCGCTCATCGCCAGCAGATTGATCTTGTACTTGTTCAGCGTCTTGAGCAGATGGGCGGCCTCGCCCGGTTTATCGTTGGCGTGCAGGACGAAGAACTGCACCTTGCGGATTCCCTTGGCCATCAGTGTGCTCCTCTCGATCGTTGAGACGCATCGCGGGTGCTGCCGGGTTGTCATACTCCCCCCAGTGGGTTGGAATCGCAAGCGTGGTCAGCATCGGTTCAGGCTCGTCCACCCAGGATAGATGACCGACCCGCGCGGGGAGCGGTGTGATGCACCGGGTCTCTGCTGATTCATTAAGATCATCACTGAGGAGACTTCGATGAAAAAGCTGATTGCGACCGTGGCGGTGGCTGGCGTGCTGGCAGCGTGCGGCGGTGGCGGGGAGGCAACGACTCCAACACGACGACCAGCAAGCTGTCGTTGGCGGTCACTGATGCGCCGGTCGATAACGCCGACGCAGTGGTGTTGAGTTTCACCGGCGTGGAGCTGCTCGATGCCGGTGGCGAGGTACTCGAGTCCTTCAGCTTCGATACGCCCAAGAGCATCGATCTGCTGGACCTGCAGGGCGACAATTCGGCTTTTCTGCTGGAGGACGAGACGGTCCCGCCCGGCGTCTATGAGCAGGTGCGCCTGATCGTGGATACCGAGAATGCCAGTTGCAACAACCTCGTGGCGCCGTTCGATTCGTATATCACCGTCGATGGCACCGACTATCCGCTGGTCGTGCCGGGTGGCGGCGCGTCCGGATTCAAGGTGGTCGGCCCGCTGACCGTGGCCACCGGTGGGCTGGCGTCGTACACGGTTGACTTTGACCTGCGGCGTTCGATCGCAGAACGTGGCGCAACCGGCTGCTACAACGTCAATCCGGTGTTGCATGTCGTCGACAATGCCCAGGTCGGCACTCTGGCCGGGACCATCGACGGCGCGATGCTGGTGAACGATTCGTGCCCGAACTCCAACCCGACGACGGGCGAGGGCTCGGCCGTCTATCTGTTCGCCGACGCCCCGGTTGTCCCCGACGATGTCGACGGCAACGATCCGGAACCGCTTACGTCGTCACTGCTGACCCCTGACGGGCAGGGCGGCTTCACCTACGAGATCGGCTTCCTGCTTGCCGGCAACTACACCATTGCGGTGACCTGTCAGGCGGGTGACGATGATCCGGAGACCGATGACGCGATCAGCTTCCAGTCAGCGGCGGACGTCACGATCGAGGCCGGCGTGACCACGACGCAGGACTTCAGCGTCGCGCCCTGATCCACAAGCACGAGTCGACATGAACGGCGGCCCGGGTCATCCCGGGCCGCCGTTTCATATGCGGGAGGGGCTAACGGGCGCTGTCGACCCGTCGGAGAAAATCGATCACCGCGTCGTTGAAGGCGTCGTTGCGATCGCCGGCGACCATGTGCCCCGCACCGGCGATGTCGGCGACTTCCGCATGCGGGATCAGTTCGCGAAAAACCTGAACGCCGGTTTCGCTGAGGACGTCGCTGTGAGCGCCGCGCACCATCAGCGCCGGAATGTGCACGCCGCGGGCGGCGCCGGCCATGCGCTCTTCGAACGCCTCGAGATAGGCAACGTGTTCCTCCGTCGTCTCCGCGATCAGGCGGGGGTCCCAATGCCAGTACAGGCGGCCGTCGTCGCCCCGGCGCAGGTTCTTCATCAGGCCTGACGGATCCTTCGGGCGGGGACGCGAGGGGTTGTAGGCCGCGACGGCGTCGGCGACCTCATCCAGCGTTGCAAAGCCGTCCGGGTTCGCGCGCATGAAATTGCGGATGTGTTCGACGCCCTTGCGCTCGATCTTGGGGCCGACGTCGACCAGCACCATCGCGCGTGCGAGGTCAGTGGGCGATTCGCCGATCGCGACCAGTGACGTGATGCCGCCCATCGACGCACCGACCAGGGCCGGCGGGCTGCCCAGCGTCGCGATCACCGCCTTGAGATCGGCGACCAATGCATCGGTCCGGTAGTCACCCGAAGGCGACCAGTCGCTCTGCCCATGCCCGCGGGCGTCGTACGACAGCACGTGGTAGCCGGCGTCGACGAGTTGCCGGAACGCGCGTCCCCAGGCGTGGCGGGTCTGGCCGCCGCCATGCAGCAGGATCACCGAAGGTTGATCCGGATGCCCGTCGCTTTGCGCGCTGAGCATCACGCCCTCCGAGGCGGGGATGCGGAACTCCTTCACTGCGGACTCGGTTCGCGAACCAGACCCGATTTTACGCGATGACGTGATCGGGTCGGGTTGCGGTCCATGCAATTCCGGGGCTGTCTAGGCGACGGCCGGCAGGAAGGGGTAGTCGGTGTATCCCTTCTCACCGCCGCCGTAGAACGTCGGGCGATCGTAGGCGTTGAGCGCCGTGCCCTGCCCGATGCGTACGGGCAGATCGGGGTTGGCGATGAACAGCCGGCCGAACGCGACGGCATCGGCGTTGCCATCTGCGATCGCCGCATCCGCGGTATCGGGCTTGTAGCCGCCAGCGGCGATCAGTACGCCGTCAAACCTGGAGCGGAACATCTTCGCGGTATCGGGCGCATTCGCGTCGACGTCGTCCGAGCCGCCGGCGCTGGTGGCGCGGGGCTGGATCAGATGCAGGTATGCGAGCTTGCGGTCCGACAGCCAGCCGATGACCTGGGCGAAATGCGCGGCCGGATCGGAATCAGCCATGTCGTTGAACGATCCGAAGGGAGACAGGCGGACACCGACGCGGTCGGCGCCCCAGATCTCGCAGACCGCATCGGTGACTTCCAGCAGCAGGCGTGCGCGATTTTCGATGCTGCCGCCGTAGGCGTCGCTGCGCTGGTTGCTGTTGTCTTCCAGGAACTGGTCGAGCAGGTAGCCGTTGGCGCCATGTATCTCGACGCCGTCGAATCCGGCCTGCTGTGCATTGCGTGCTGCGTTCCGATAGTCCTCGATCAGACCCGGAATCTCGTCGAGTGTCAGTGCGCGCGGCGTTTCATAGGGCGCCATGCTCCACTGCGCGGTCATCGTCTGGCCGGCCGCGGCGATCGGCGAGGGTGCCACCGGGGGGCGAGCGTCCGGTTGGAACGAAGAATGCGAAATCCGGCCGACATGCCACAGCTGCAGGAAGATCCGGCCGCCTGCGGCATGAACCGCGTCGGTGATCTGACGCCAGGCGGCAACCTGTTCGGCCGAATGGATGCCGGGGGTCGACGGATAGCCCTGACCCTGCGGCGAGATCTGCGATGCCTCGGTGATGATCAGCCCCGCGCCGGCCCTCTGGCGGTAGTACTCGACGCTCATGGCCTGCGGCACATTGCCTTCGCCCGCCCGCATGCGCGTCAGCGGCGCCATGATCACGCGGTTCTTCAACTGGTAGGGGCCAAGTGTCAGCGGATTGAGCAAGGCATGCGTCATGGTTCGTCCTGGATTCCGGTTGTAAAGGATTGCCGCGGCCAGTCGCAGCGCCCGCCCGTGGCCGCGTGTTCGATCTTCGTGCGCATCACTCTAGCGCGGCGTCGGAGGCGCTGCCCTGCACAAAAGTTCGGGGTGTGTTGCGGGCCGCTGTCATCACCGCTGACCGACATGTCGCAGCTGACGGTCATGCATGCCGGCGAGCACCAGCATTGCCGTTGCCGAGCCGATCAGCGCGAAGAACATATCGGACTGCGTGTCCCAGGGATCGCCCTGCGTGCCCAGGAACTCGACGGCGCCGCCGCCGAGCGCCAGCGCGGTCCACCATTCGATCAGTTCATAGAACGCACTGATGGCCATCGCAACGCAGATGCACAGGAAGGCGGTCATCCGGCGGCCGCTCACGTAGGGGCCGCGCAGCAGAATCTCGCGGGCGATCATGGCCGGGACGAAGCCCTGCGCGAAATGACCGATCTTGTCGTAGGGATTGCGGGCCAGGTCCATCGCGTCCTGCATCCAGAATCCAAGCGGAACCCGGGCGTAGGTGTATGCGCCGCCGAGGATCAGAATCAGCGCGTGGACGGTGATCAGCACATAGAGCAGCGAGGTCAACGGATAGCGGCGGTAGCTCAGCGCGAGCAGCGGCAACGCCACGAGCACCGGCGCGACCTCGAGCAGCCAGGTGCCCCGGTCGTACGGCGCATAGCCGGAAACGCACAGGGCCGCGACCACGATCGCCAGGAGCAGCCACAGCCAGGACGGCGGCCGCGCGGTGTTGCTCATGACGCGAGCCACTGCAGGATGGCGTCCTCGTCGCTGCGGGCGAATCCCACCCGGATTTCGCCGCGATGCTCGAACAGCGGCCGCTTGATCAGCGCGGGCTGGGCGCAGAGCAGGCCGACCAGTGCGTCCGGCGCCGTCAATGCCTTGTCGGCTTCGGGCAATGCCCGCCAGGTCGTGCCGCGCCGGTTGATCAACGTGTCCGGTCCGATCTGCTCGAGCCAGGCGGCGACGCGTTCGGCGTCGAGGCCGTCCTTGCGGAAATCGTGAAAGCGATACGCGATGCCGCGATCGTCGAGGGTGCGTCGAGCGCGTTTGACGGTGTCGCAGTTGCTGATGCCGTACAGCGTGGTCATGGCAGGCGGAGTCGGATGCTTGAGGAGCGGGCCTGTGACGATAGCAGAGCCGACCTGCCGCGCGGGCGTCGGCCCGGACGCTAGACTCCGGATACGAACAGCTTGACCAGCGGTGCGGCGAGGGTGAAGAAGCCGACCGCCTGGGCGAGGAAGAACGCGAAGCGGAGGCTGGTCGTCGTGTTGGTCTCAGGCAGCGCCACGTGGATCGCGGACTGGATGATGCGGGCCGGCAGGATCAGGACGGCCACCCAGTTCAGGACGTCCGACTCGATTTTCGCGGTGTGCAGCGCAAAGACGAGCACGGCGAATACCGGAAGGTTCTCGACGCAGTTGGCATGCGCGCGCATCGCCCGGCGATACCAGTCCGCACCTTCGATTTTGTCGGCGCGAAAGTGGCGGATTGCGATCCGGCCCGTCAGGATGTGGGACCAGCGATACACGCCCACCGTCATGAACAGCAACAGCAGGGTCCAGAGTGCAAAGCCGAACAGGCTCCAGATGAGGGGCGTCATGGTTTGGATTCGTGCAGGGGCATGGAAGCGGCAGCATGCCAATGCGGTGACCGAATGGGTTGCCCGGAGTGCCGGGATTGTTGCCCGTTTCACCGGATCGAGGGGGTAGGCGGATGGATGCCTTGTCGGAGGTGCTCGGGCAGATCCGGCTCAAGGGCGCGGTCTTTCTCGTTGGCGAGTTCAGCGCGCCGTGGTCGGTGGTCACCCCGGATGCCGGGGAGGCCTGCCGTGCGTTCATGCCGCAGGCCGAACACCTGATCCTGTTTCATCTGGTCATGTCCGGGCGCTGCCAGATCCTCGTCGACGGCCATCCGCCGCAATGGGTCGAGGCCGATCACGCGGTGATCCTTCCGCATGGTGCGCGGCACAGGCTCGCCAGTGACGCGGCGCTGGCCGGGCGGTCGGTGACCGAACTGCTGGCCGATGCCGACCGTCACGAAGACGTCTGGATGCTGCGTCACGGCGGCGGTGGTGAGCCGTGCCGGGTGCAATGCGGCTTTCTGGCCTGCGATCCTCAGGTGGCCGCGCCGCTGCTCGGGTCGTTGCCGGGGGTCATGGTCGTGTCGCTGCGCGAGCAGGGTGGGCTGCCTTGGATCCCGGCCATGCTCGAATACGCGGCGGCGGAAACCGCGGCGCCGAGCGCGGGATCGGGCGCCGCGTTGGCGAAGCTGTCGGAGCTGTTGTTCGTCGAGGCGGTGCGGCGCCATCTGCAGTCGCTGTCGTCGCATGACAGTGGCTGGCTGGCGGGGCTGCGCGACCGGGTCGTGGCGCGAACGCTGGCGTTGATTCATCAGGACCCGGCCCAGGACTGGACCGCCGAGACGCTGGCGCGCAGTGTCGGGGCTTCGCGTAGCGTGATCAGTCAACGTTTCTCGGATCTGCTGCAGTGCCCGCCGATGGCGTACCTGACCCAATGGCGGATGCGCATGGCGGCGCAGATGCTGCGGGAATCGAGCCAGAGTATCGAGCGCGTCGCCGGCCAGGTCGGGTACCGATCGGTGGCGGCGTTCACGCGCGCGTTCAAGCGTGAACTCGGGGTGACACCCGCGCGTTGGCGCAAGGGGCAGGGCAGGGCCGATATTGCCGGTGGATAAGCTGCCGCGGAGTGGCGGGGTCGTTGCGGAATCCCCGCGGCTGACTCAGATCAACGAGCGTCGCGCTCGCGTTCGCCGATACTGACCGGACCTCCTGATCCACCGCGAGTGCAGTCATGTCAAAACTCAATACGGCGTTGCAGAACGATCTGAAGCTCCTCAAGTTGCTGAGGGATGAGACGGCCTTGCAGGCACATCTGCTGGCAGCCGATACCAAGGACCGCTGGCAGGCGCTGGAAGCGGACTGGGCCAAGCTGGAGACCAAACTCGAGCAGGCCCAGGATGCCGCCGGCGAGGCGCTCGCCGAGGCCGAGTCGGCCATCGGCATGATGGTCGATGCGCTGCGTGGGGGCTACGAGAACGTCCGCGCCGCGCTCAAGCGCTAGATCGTCGGGTTGTGAAACGACATCGCCCCCCGTGTAAGCGGGGGGCGATGTCGTTTGCGGGATGCCGTCGGCTCAGCCGGCGGGAATGATCGGCATGCCGGTGAACCAGGGATGACCCCAGACCAGGACCGCGGTCAGGATCAGGCCGATCACGGCGCTGATGACGGTGCGGGCGAGGCCGACCGGTTCCGGACGGACGCGGGCGCCATCGCGGCGATTGATGAAGATCACTTCGAGCACGGCCCAGGCGAGCATGCCTCCGAACAGGATGACCGACCGCGTTTCGCCGTTGGACAGCAGGTGTGCGAACGCCCAGAGCTTGACCCCGGTGAGCTGCGGGTGCCGGATCAGCCGTTTGATGTCGGTGGGCATGCGCGCGCTGAAGAACAGGATCACCGCAAACGGCATCAGCAGCATGGTGAGGTGCCGCATGCCGCCCGGCGGGTTCCACAACGCCGTCGGCGGCATCGCCTTCCATCCGGTCACGATCAGGGCCAGCGCGCCGACCAGCACCAGCGCGAACAGGCCCTTGTAGGGCCACACGCCGATCGCGCCAATGATGCGGGCGCGCTGGGCAGCGCCGACCGATACGAACAGATGGGTTGCGGCCCACAGCAAAACGCCGAGCGTCAGTAGCATCGAACTGTCTCCCTAATCGTGATGAGTCGCCGGCAAATGCTGCCGGAGCGCTGCGATGTTAAGCGGTTTTGCGGATCATGTGACCCATCGCCGCAGTGCGCCGCGCGCAGTCGCTCAGAATTCGACGCCGCTGACCAGCGCCAGTACGCCCAGAACCAGGAAGATCCCCGCCGACAGGAAACGGATCGCCTTGAGCGGCAGCTGCGGCGACGCCGCCTTGCCCAACAGCACCGCCGGCACGTCCGCGATCAGCATGCCGAGCGTGGTGCCGCAGATCACCGACAGCAGGTCCGGGAAGCGGGCGGCGAGCATGACCGTTGCGACCTGCGTCTTGTCGCCGATTTCGGCGATGAAGAACATGATCAATGTCACCATGAAGACGCCGTAGGCATGCCGGTGTTCGATGTCATCGTCCATGCGATCGGGGAACAGCGCCCAGATCGCGACGCCGATGAAGGACAGCCCGAGCACCCAGCGCAGCATGTCCGGTGACAGCAGTTCGCGGATCCAGTGTCCGGCCAGACCGGCGAGACCATGGTTGGCCAGTGTCGCGACGAGGATTCCGGCGATGATCGGCAGGGGCTGACGGAAGCGCAGCGTCAGAATCAGGGCCAGCAGCTGGGTCTTGTCGCCGATCTCGCCGATGGCGACGGCCAGGGTTGAAACGAGGATGGTTTCCATGTGTGCATTCGGGGCCGGGCGGTGTTGACCATAGGCATACCGGCTCCCGCCCAACCCGATGTGGAGCCGCCATGCCCGTGGTCTTGCCAGGCGTCGAACGCTGGATCCGCCATGGCCCGGGGCCAAGTATGTTGACGGATCCCTGCCACCGAAGCGGTGCAGCGGCTACTCCCCAAGGACGGCGCGATTGTACATGAACGCATGCCTGTGCGGCGGCTTGTGACAATTACGGATGCGCGCATCAATGGCGATGCGCACAATCCCCGGTCGTCTCAGGCCACTTCGACAGGACGGAATCCGCGAATGCCCGCATCCCGCGCGTGCACGCTGCTGGGCGCGGCGTTGATGCTGCTCACGATTCGCCCCGCTGCGGCGACCAATGGGTTCGTGCCGCATGGTTTCGGATCGGCGTCGCGCGCCATGGCGGGTGTGGCCTATGCGCTGCCACAGGACAGCTTCGTCAGCATGAGCAATCCGGCGGGGCTGCTGCTGGTCGGCGACCGTGCCGACATCGGCGTCGAGTGGCTGCGGCCTGACCGGGGTGGCCGCATCGAGGGCAACCGCCAACTGACCTTGCGGTCGGCGGACGGTGACTTCAGCGGGAATCGGGAGACCGACTTCTTCGGTGGCGAAGCGGGTGTCGCCCACTGTATCGACCGGACCTGGTGCTGGGGGCTGAGTGTCACCGGCGCCGGCATGAACACCGGCTACGACCAGAACCCCTACGCCGGATTCGGATCGGACGGACCGGCCGGCGTCGACGGCCTGCAGGCCTTCGTCACGCCGGCGATGGCGTGGCGCGTCACTCCGCGGCTGGCCATCGGTGCGGCGCTGAATCTGGTGTACCAGCGCCTGAAGATCGCGGGGCTCGATGTGATCGCCAACGGCAACGGTTTCGGCACCTACTCGGAGTCGCCCGAGTTCGTCAGTGACAACGGCTGGGACGAATCCCGGGGGATCAGCTACCGCCTGGGCGTTCTGTTCGAACCCGTCGAGGGTCTGACGGTGGGGGCCGGCGGGCAGCCGCGCACGCACATGAGTCATCTGCGCCGCTATCGCGGCCTGCTTCCAGACCAGGGCAGCTTCGACTATCCGGCGATCTATGGCGGCGGCGTCGCCTATCGATGGGAAGATCGGCTGGTTGTTGCGGTGGACGTGCAGCGCCTGCGTTTCGACGCGGTCAGTACGCTGGGTAATCCGTTCGGGCGGCTGGTCGACGGCATCAAGGCAGGCTCCGATCAGGGCCCAGGCTTCGGATGGCGGGCGATGACGGTCTACAAGATCGGTCTGGCCTGGCAGGTCGATCCACGCTGGCAATTGCGTGCCGGCTACAGTCACGGTCGGCAACCGGTCCCTCCCGACCAGACCTTGCCGAACATCATCGCGCCGGGGGTGCTCGATACCCACTACACCGTCGGGGTGGCTTACCGGTGGTCGCCCGCGCTGACGCTCAGCGGCTATGCCGTACACGCCCCGGCCCGCACGGTACACGGCGAGCACTCGATCGCGCCGAACCAGCTGAGCCAGCCGCTGCCGCCGGCGAGCATGGGAGGCGGTGAGGCCGACGTGCACATGGCGATGGACAGCCTCGGTGTGAGCCTCACGCTCCATTACTGAGCAGACGTCATCTTGTTGGAATAAGAATATCCAAAAAAAGTATGAAAAAGGCATAACAATCTGGCTGGCTCCCCGGTAGGATTCGGACCTCGACGGATGGACCCTCCATCCGCGCTTGAATCCGAGGAGCCGGAGTGATGACGACGCAAGTCATGGTGCAGTCGCTGCTGGGCGGGACGCTGATCGGTCTGTCGGCTGCGCTGCTGCTGCTGGGCAGGGGCCAGATTGCAGGGATCAGCGGCATCGTCGGCAATCTCGCGCGCGGGCAGCAGGGCGCGGGTGCCTGGCGGGTCCTGTTTGTCGTCGGCATGTTCGCGTCGCCGCTGCTGTACGTGCTGGTGGCCGGCACGGGGGTTCCCGGTGCCCTGGCCTTGCCGCTGCCCCTGATCCTGCTGGCGGGTGCCCTGGTCGGGTTCGGAACGCGCCAGGCTTCCGGATGCACCAGCGGGCATGGCGTCTGCGGGTTGGGCAATTTCTCCGCCCGCTCGCTGGTTGCGGTGATGCTGTTCATGGGATCGGCCGCCGCCACCGTGTTCGTCGTCCGCCACGTCGTTGGAGCCTGAAAATGACTCGTTTCCTGCAACTGATCGTTCCGCTGCTGTCCGGCCTGCTGTTCGGGATCGGGTTGATCCTGTCCGGGATGACCGACCCGCAGCGGGTGCTGGGCTTCCTGGACGTGTTCGGCCAGTGGAATCCCGCGCTGGCGCTGGTGATGGGCGGTGCGGTGCTGGTTTCGGCGCCGGCTTTCGCCTACGCCCGGCGCAACGGTCGGACGGTGTTCGGCCTGCAGCTGTCGCTGCCGGACCGTCGGACGCTGAGCCGGCCGCTGGTCATCGGCAGTCTGCTGTTCGGACTGGGATGGGGCCTGAGTGGCGTCTGCCCGGGGCCGGGACTGGTGTTGGTCACGGGTGGAACCTGGGAGGCAGGGCTGTTCGTCGCCAGCATGATCGGCGGCATGTTGATCAGCGATCTGTTCGAGCGCCGCCGTACGGCGGCGGCAGTGCCGGTCTCCGCGGGAACACAGCTCGGCGATTGCGGCTGATCCTCCACGGCGGCAGTTGCGAGCCGCCCGCGGCATCTCAAAATGACCCTGCAACAGCCCCGGCCAGTCCGGGGCTGTTGTCGTGAGGGCGATTGCAGGATCATGGCGAGATCCGGCGCGATGTCGCGCCTAGAGGGGAGCGGCGGAGCACATGTTGCTGGAGGGGGGCGAGCACCTGATCGTCGGCGTCATCACCGCCGGTGCGGGGCTGGTGTTCTACTGGACCGACCGGGGCAGCATGACCAGTCGTGCACTGGCGTTGTGCCTGAGTCTGATCGGGGGGCGTCTGTTGATCGTTCCGTTCGAGCTTGGTCTCGGGGCTCACGGTCTGCCGCTGGCACTGCTCGGGCGTGCGATCGAAACCGCCGCGCTGATCAGCGGCATCGAGTGGGCGCGGCGGATCGGGCTGTCTGCCGGGCAGACCCTGCGGCGGACCGTGCAGGTGCTGTTCCGGGTCGGACAGGGTCTGGTGCTCCTCTACGGCCTGATGCAGGTCGGCTATTTCCTGATCGCCCCCGATCAGGCCGCGACGGATGTCGAGGGCGTGTTCCGGGTGCGATGGTACGAGGTCGCGATCTTCGCGCCGGTGCTCGGGACGGCGTCGCTGCTCAGCGGCATTGCCATCATCATTCTGCTGTTCACCCGCAGCGACCCGACCGAGTCGGTGCGCCTGCGCGCGCTGCTGTTGTCGGCGCCGATTCTGCTGTCGGCGCTGGTCGTGGACGAGACCTGGGTACCGCTGATTCTGGCGATCGGCCTGCTGGTGTTCATGGCCGGGGCCATCCGCTATCTGATCCTGCAGGCGCAGCGCGCCCAGTCCATGAGCCAGTTTCTCTCGCCAGAAGTGTCGCGGATGCTCACGCTGCGGGGAATGAACTGGCTGTTGCGGCGGGATCGTCGCCGGATCAGTGTGCTGATCTGCGATCTGCGCGGCTTCACCGCGTTCGCGCGTGCCCATGATTCCGAAAGCGTGGTCGATTTTCTCGAGCGGTACTACGCGATCGTCGGCGACGTCGCGACGGCACACGGCGGCATGGTCAAGGATCACGCGGGTGACGGGGTTCTGGTGCTGGTCGGTGCCCCGGTGCAGCATGACGACGCCGCCGAGCGTGCCGTGCACATCGGGCGCGACATCCGGGCCCAGGTCGGAGCGCTGTTGCGGCAGCGCGCGCCCGGGCTGGGCATCGGGATCGGCATCGCGACCGGCGTGGTGACGGTCGGGGCGATTCAGGCGAGCCGGCGCCTCGAATACGTTGCGGTCGGTACGCCGGTCAACCTCGCGTCGCGTCTGTGCCAGCGCGCAGCCGACGGTGAGGTCCTGACCGACGCGGCAACCCGCGAGGCCCTCGGCGCGCCGCTGGCCGGCAGCGTCAGCGAGCGTCCGCCCGAGCTGCCGAAGGGATTCAGCGAACCTGTCGCGGTCTACGCCCTGGCCGACGAGGCGGCGCCGGGCTGACCCCGACGGCGCGCCGCAGTGCGCGAGGCGACCAACGCGGCAGTTCCGCCGGAGCACCGGTCGCCCGATCAATTGTTGCCGGCGGGGCCGGGTGCAATGATCGGCCGATGCGGATCGTGGCGGCACATTGGATCGGGTTGATCGCGTTGCTCGCGGGGGTGCTGATCACCCTGCCGGTCTATCATTCGGTGCGGGACGCGGAAGTTGCCGCCGCGCAGTCGCAGTTCGACCGCCGCGCCCGGGAGGCCGCCGCCAGCGTCGCCGAGCGTTTCAGCGACTACGAGCAACTGCTGCGCAGCGGTGCCGGGCTGTTCGCCGCTCACGAGCAGGTGACACGTGAGCAGTGGCGCGACTTCACGCGCCAGCTTCGGCTCGATCGGCGCTTCCCCGGCACCCAGGGTTTCGGTTTCGCGCGCTGGCTCGGCCCTGCGGACGTGCCGGCATTCGTCGATGCCGTCCGGGCGGAGGGCTTCGGCAGCTTCGATGTCCATCCCGGCGGCGCGCGCGAGGCCTACGCGCCGATCGAGTTTCTGGAGCCGTTCGATGCCCGCAACCGGCGTGCCTTCGGATATGACATGTATTCCGAGCCGGTGCGGCGGGAGGCGATGGCGCGCGCGCGGGACGGCGGGCAGCCGGCGCTGACCGGCGGCGTGACCCTGCAACAGGAAACGGAAATCGACCCCCAGCAGGGCGCCCTGATGTATATGCCGCTCTATGCCGGCGGCGACGTGCCGGAGTCGCTGGCGCAGCGGCGCGCGCGTCTGGTTGGCTTCGTCTACAGTCCATTGCGCATGGGCGATCTGATGCAGGGTGTCCTTGGGTCATCCCTCGACGACCTGGGCATCCGCATCTACGACGGCGCCGACGCTGTGGCCGACCGGTTGATGTACCAGTCGCGGTCCCTGGATGCCGCGCAGTCGCCGCCGCGGGCGGTGTGGTCGACGCAGCTGGCACTGGGCGGGCGGGTGTGGCGTTTCGATGCGATCCCGTTGATGCCGCTGGTTCCGGCTTTCTCGCAGGCGCGATTCGCGTTGGCCATGGGCGGCGTGATCAGCGTCCTGGTGGCCGTCGTGATCTGGGCATTCGCCTCGGCGCAGGTGCGGGCCAAGCAGCTTGCCGCGCGGATGACGGGCGCATATCGGGACGCCCAGCAGCGGCTGCAGGCGATCGTCGACAGCACCGCGGATGCGATTCTGACGGTGGATTCGGTCGGCCGGATCACCTCGTCCAATCGTGCGGCCGAACGTCTGTTCCGATCCGGCGCGGTCGACCTGCGTCAGCATGACTTCGCGTCACTGTTGCCGGAGTACCGCGATCTGATCAGCCGCTTCCAGAAGGATCCCGGGGATCCTTCGCTGAAGCGCGTCGAAACCGAGGCCCGGACCGTCGACGGCACCCGCTTCGGGGCCGAGGTCACCGTGACCCGGCTTGCCGGGGACGAGCGCAGGCCGGCGTTTCTGGCCGCGATTCGTGATATCTCCGATCTGCGTCAGGCCCGGATGATGCTGGCCGAGGCACACAGCCTGCGCGAGTCGATTCTCAGCCACGCGCCGTTCGCGATCATCGCGACCGACGCCGACGGCATCATCACCGAGATGAATCCCGCGGCCGAGCGGATGTTGTGGTACCAGAAGGGCGAGCTGGTCGGGCAGGCGACGATCAGCATCTTTCTGAATCCGGTTCGCAGCGACAGTGAACCGCCGGACGACGGCGGCGACAGGGGGCGCCAGGGAGCCAGCATCGACGGCCTGCTGGCCAAAGCCAGACGTGGCTTCGTCGATGAGCGCGAATGGAGTTACGTCCGCAAGGACGGCAGCCGGGTGTTGGTCAATCAGGTGGTGACGGCGCTGCGCGACAGCGACGGCGAACTGATCGGCTTTCTCGCGATCGCCTACGACATCACCGAGCGCAAGCGGGCCGAGGACTACATCCGCCATCTTGCGCATCACGACGCCCTGACCGAGCTGCCGAACCGCGTGCTGTTCCGGGATCGCCTCGAGGTGGCGATCCAGCAGGCCAAGCGCAGCCGCACCAAGGTCGCGGTACTGATGGTCGATCTGGACCATTTCAAGCGGATCAACGATTCGCTCGGCCATCACGTGGGCGACGAGCTGCTCGTCGAGGTCACCGAACGCCTGCGCAACAGCGTGCGCGCCGGCGATACCGTCGCACGGATGGGCGGGGACGAGTTCGTCATGCTGCTGCCGGGCGTGCACACGCTCGACGATGCCATTCGCGTCGCGCGTTCGGTGGTCGACGGCGTGCCGCGACCGATCACGGTCGGGCTCCACGAGTTGCACGTCACCCCCAGCGTCGGGATCTGCATGTACCCGGACGACGGCCAGGACACCGCCACTCTGCTCAAGAACGCCGACACGGCGATGTACCACGCCAAGGATCACGGACGTAACGGATACAGCGTTTTCTCCTGGGACATGTTGCGGGCCAGCGAGGACCGCATGGCGATGGAGAGCTCGCTGCGCAAGGCGATCGCCCAACAGCGCCTGGTTGCGCATTACCAGCCGCTGATCTCGATCGTCGAGGGTGAGGTGACCGGGATGGAGGCGCTGTTGCGCTGGCCTCGCGAGGATGGCGGGCTGGTGTCGCCGGACGTGTTCATTCCGATCGCCGAGGATACCGGGCTGATCGATCAGATCGGGGATCTGTTGATTCGTGGGGCGTGTCGCGACGCGATGGCGGCTGCCGAAGAGCTTGGCCGACCGATTTCAGTCGCGGTCAACGTGGCGCCGCGCCAGTTTCACGACAAGCGTTTTCCGGAGAAGGTTGCGCGGGCGCTGGCGGACAGCGGCCTGGCGCCACAACTGCTGACGCTGGAGATCACTGAACGCATGCTCGTTCGCGATCCCGTCGAGGTCGCAAAGATTCTCGGTGGCCTGCGCCAGTTGGGGGTCGGGGTCGCCATCGACGATTTCGGAACCGGCTATTCGAGCCTGGCGTACATCTCGCAGTTTCCGCTGAACAAGCTGAAGATCGACCGGTCATTCGTGCGCGATCTCGGCGAGGATCCGTCCGATGTCGCGGTCATCGACGCCGTCATCGCGATGGGGCATTCGCTCAATCTCCGGATCATCGGCGAGGGGGTCGAATCGACGATTCAGCTCGACCATCTGATCGCGCGCGGCTGCGACGAGGTGCAGGGCTTCATGTTCAGCGCTGCGGTGCCGATCGACGAGTTCTCGGGTGTCGTGCATGCCATCGAGCGGCAGGCCTACTTCGCGGGGAGCGGGGCCGGCTCCATGGTTAATTGATAATTTTTATTAATATCAAACAAATAAGACGCAAACATGATGTTGTTTATGCGTCTCTGATTAGTTTTTAGCTATGAACTGTCCAAAAACAATTCATTTCAAACCTGATTAGATGGCGCTAAAATAACCATGTGTGGCGTCTCCCTCCCCCAAGTTCGCGCCACACGGCTGGTGGAGCGCGCCACGCGCGTCATCCCCGGCGTCCCCCCGGATGGCGGGCGGCACGTCCCCTTGTCGCCCGCCCATCCCCTGCGTCCGCGCGCCGCGCGGTATCCCGTTGTCACGACCGACTTCGTCTGCGTCCGCCGCCCACGGCAGGACCCGTCGCCTGCGTGTGGATCTGCGCGGGACGGGTTGGGTCCGGGCCGTGCAGAAAAAAGGCCGTGGACCGGTCCAGTCCACGGCCTTGCCGGCGCAGCGCGCGGCTCAGTCGATGTCCCGGCGGTGCATCGCCGCGAACAGCGCCGGTAGCACCAGCAGGCTGAGAATCGTTGCCGAGATGATGCCGCCGATGACGACGGTGGCCAGCGGGCGCTGGACCTCCGCGCCGGTGCCGGTGTTCAGCGCCATCGGCAGGAACCCCAGGGATGCGACCAGCGCAATCATCAGGATCGGCCGCAAACGGGTCAGCGCGCCTTCGGTGACGGCATCCAGCAGCGGCCGGTTCTGCGACAGCAGTTCCCGGAACATCGACACCAGTACCACGCCGCTGAGCACGGCGACGCCCGAGAGGGTGATGAAGCCGACTCCGGCCGAGATCGACAGCGGAATGTCACGGATCCACAGGCTGATGATGCCGCCGGTCAGGGCCAGCGGCACGCCGGAAAACACCAGCAGCGCGTCCTTGACGGACTGGAAGGTCAGGTACAGCAGGCCGAAGATCATCAGCAGCGAGATCGGCACGACGATCGACAGGCGCTGCGCGGCGGACGTCAGCTGCTCGAAGGTTCCGCCCCAGGTCAGGTAATAGGCCGGCGGCAGGGTGACGTTGGCGGCGACCATCGACTGCGCCTCGGTGACGAAGCCGCCGAGGTCGCGTCCGCGGACGTTGGCCGTGATCACGATCCGGCGCTTGCCGTTCTCCCGTGAGATCTGGTTGGGGCCGAGCGTGCGCCGGATCTGCGCGACCTCGGACAGCGGAACGTAGCCGCCGCGCTCGCCGAGCGTCATCGGCAGCCGCGCCAGCGCGTCCGGATCGGTGCGCACGGCTTCGGGAAGCCGGACGACGATGTCGTAACGGGCATCGCCCTCGAAGATCTGCCCGGCGTCGCGTCCGCCGACCGCGGTGGCGACCAGTTCCTGAACGTCCGCCACATTGGCGCCGTAGCGCGCGAGCGCCTCGCGGTCCGGTTCGACCGTGAGCATCGGCAGACCGCTGGCCTGCTCGACCTTGACGTCGGCGGCCCCGGGGATGTCCGAGACGACCGCGGCCACGCGGTGTGCCAGCGCTTCCAGTGTGTCGAGATCGTCGCCGAAGATCTTGATCGCCAGATCGGCGCGGACGCCGGAGATCAGCTCGTTGAAGCGCATCTGGATCGGCTGGGTGAAGCCGTACGCGGCGCCTGGAATCTCGTCGACCACCGCAGCCAGTTCGTCGATGAGCTGCGCCTTGGGCTTGCCCGGATCGGGCCACTCCTCGCGTGGCTTGATCATCACGAAGGTATCGGTCTCGCCCGGTGACATCGGATCGGTTGCCGACTCGTTGGTTCCGGTGCGCGCGAACACGCGGGCGACCTCGGGAACCGCCATCAGCGCCTCGTTGACCAGCACCTGATTGCGGACTGCCTGCTCGATGCCGATGCCGGGCACGCGCGTCGGCTGGATGATGAGATCGCCTTCGTCGAGGTTCGGGATGAATTCGGCGCCGAGGCGCGTCACCAGCCATCCGCAGGCGAGGACCAGGACGACGGCACCGCCGACGACCGGGGCCGGCTTGCGGATCGACCAGGCCAGCACCGGCGCGTAGGCGCGCTTGACCGAGCGTACCAGCCAGTTCTCCTTTTCGGTGATCGGGCCGCGCAGCAACAGCGCCACCAGCGCCGGCACCATCGTCACCGACAGGAACAGGGCCGACAGCAGCGCGGTGACGACGGTAAACGCCATCGGATGGAACATCTTGCCCTCGACCCCGGTGAGGGCAAAGATCGGCAGGTTCACCAGGACGACGACCAGGACGCTTACCAGGCTCGGGCGAAACACTTCGGCGGTGGCTTCGTGGACGATCGCGAGGCGATGCGAGAGGGGCAGCAGACCGCCGCGGCGGTGCTGTTCGGCGCCCAGCCGCAGAATGCAGTTCTCGACGATGATCACCGAGCCGTCGACGATCAGGCCGAAATCCAGGGCGCCGAGACTCATCAGGTTGCCGCTGATGCCGGCGCCGGCCATGCCGGTGAAGGTCATCAGCAGCGATACCGGAATCACCATCGCGGTCAGCAGGGCCGCCCGCAGGTTGCCGAGCATCAGGAACAGCACGACGATGACCAGTACGGCGCCTTCGATCAGATTTTTCTGCACCGTCGCCACGGTCTTCTCGACGAGGTCGGTGCGGTTGTAGACCGTCAGTGCCTGCACGCCCTCGGGCAGCTGTCGACGGATCTCGTCGAGCTTTTCGGCGACACGGCGCGCGACGATCCGGCTGTTTTCGCCGATCAGCATGAACGCCGTCGACAGCACTGTCTCCTCGGTGCCAAGCTGTGCCGCGCCGGTGCGCAATGGCCCGCCGAGGGTGACATCGGCAACGTCGCCGATGCGGACGGGGGCGCCGTCGCGTCGGGCGACAACGACCTGCTCGATGTCGGAGATTCCCTGGAGTTCGCCCGGCGTGCGCACCAGCAACTGTTCCCCGGACCGTTCGATGTAGCCGGCGCCGCGGTTGGTGTTGTTCGCTTCCAGCGCCATCGCGACATCATCGAAGCTCAATTCCAGCGCGAGCAGACGTGCAGGATCCGGCAGTACGTGGAACTGCTTGACGACGCCGCCGATCGAGTCGACTTCGGTCACGCCCGGGGTCTGGCGCAGCTGGGGGCGGATGATCCAGTCCTGGATGCTGCGCAGCGCGCGGGCATCGTAGGCGCTGCCGTCGGCCTGTCGGGCCGCGGGATCCGCCGTCAGCGCGTACATGAAGATCTCGCCCAGGCCGGTGGCGACCGGCCCCAGCGCCGGTTCGATCCCGGCCGGCAGGCTCCCGCGTACTTCCTGCAGGCGTTCGTTGACCTGCTGGCGGGCGAAGTACAGATCGGTGTCGTCCTCGAACACGGCCGTGACCTGGGACAGGCCGTACTTGGAGATCGAACGCGTCTCGACCAGGCCGGCCAGGCCGCCGAGCGCGGTTTCGATCGGAAACGTGACCCGGCGTTCGGTTTCCAGCGGCGAGTAACCGGGCGCGCGGGTGGCGATCATCACCTGGACGTTGGTGATGTCCGGAACGGCGTCCACCGGCAGGCGCTGATAGGCCAGGATGCCGATCGCGCAGAGCGCGAGCGTCATCGTGACCATCAGCCATCGTCGGCTGACCGCGAAATGCAGCAGATGGTTGATCATGGACTCAGTCCTCTTCGCGGGTCAGCAGCTCGGACTTGAGCAGGAAGGTGTTGCCGGCCGCCACCGCGGCACCGGCGGGCAGGCCCTCCAGGATCTCGACGGTCTGGTGATCGCGCAGGCCGGTTCTGACGGTGTGCGGAACGAAGCTGCCGGCTTCATCGACGAAGACCGTGGGCTTGCCGTCGATGATCTGCAGCGACGAGACCGGCACGGTGATCTCGGCGTGGCGGCGGGTGATGACGATCTCTCCGGTCACGAACTGGCCTGGCACCCAGCCGGCAGACGCGTTGTCGAGACGCGCGCGCAGGCTGACGGTCTGCCCGCTGCCAGAGCTCACCGGCGCGAGGTAGACGATCGGCGCATCGGCTTCGAACTGTCCGGCGGTTCCACTGATGTGCGCGGTGGTCCCCTGTCGCGCCTCGGGCAGGTCTCGCGTAAAGACCTGAAGGTCGGCTTGCACCGTACTGAGGTCCGCGACCACGAACAGCACGTCGTCGGCGACGGGCTCGCCGGCGCCGACATGGCGCTCGATCAGCCGGCCGTCGATGGGCGCGGTGATCTTGTAGGCGCGCAGGCTGTCGTTGGACTCGATGACGGCGAGTGTCTCGCCGGCGCGGACCGTCTCGCCCAGCGTCTTGGCGACGGAGCGGACGACGCCGGGATAGCGTGCGCGGATGCGGCGCAGCTGTTCGGGCGGAATCATGATCTGCCCGTAGACCCTGAGGGTCTGCTCCATCTCCGCGGGCCGGGCCGCGGCGACCGTCAGACCTGCGGTGAGGCGATGCGCGGCATCGATGACGATGCCGCTTGCGGCTGTCGGATGATCCTCCGCGGCCGGCTGACTGTGGGCATGCAGGCTCACCAGCAGCGTTGCGGTGAAAGCGGCCGCGCGGGGGAGTCGTTTCGAGAAAGCGATGAGGGTCATGATCGGGTGTCCTTACGGTGCCGAAGCGGGCGCGAGAGCGGTCATGCGCTCGATCGCGGCCAGAATGCGGTGATAGTCCGCGGCGTTGGTCAGCAGTTCGCGTTCGAGTTCGACGGCGGTCTTCTGTGCGTCGATCAGTTCGAGCTGCGAGTAGCGCCCGAGGTCGTAGCCGCGACGCGTCAGCTGCATGGCCTTGCGTGCCTCGGGCAACAGCGTGTCGTGGACCGCCTCGACCAGGGTCCGGGCATGCTTCAGCTCCTGGTACAGGTCGTACAGCGCGGCGGTGGTCAGGATCAGTTCGGCATCGCGTTGCACGTCGACCGACTCGCGCCGCGCCTGTGCCGCGGCGATTTCGCCCTGGTTGCGATTGCCCAGCGAAAGCGGAAACTGCAGTGTCGCGATCAGGGCCTGATCATCGCTGATCTCGAAGCGACGGACACCAGCTCCGACCACCGGGTCGCCGCTGGAACGCGCGCGGGCCAGCGCGAGTTCGGACTCGCGAAGCTTGCGCTCGAGATCGAAGCGGGCGAAGTCGGGGCTGCGGCGCAGCCGCTGCTCCAGCGCGTCGAATGCCGCCACCGGCGGCAGCGCGAGCAGATCGGCTTCTGCGGAGTCGAAGTGCGCGGTACTCGCGCCCCATTGGCTGGCGAGCCAGCGGCGCTGCGTATCGAGCAGATGCTCGTAGTGCTCCACCTCCAGTTTCGCGCGCTCCAGTGCGATCGAGGCGCGGTAGGCCTCAAGCTCGCTGGCGGCGCCGGCGTTGACGCGGCGGCGCGCGCTTGCGGCGAGCTGCTCCGCAAGCTCGACGCCGCGTTCGGCGAGCGCCAGCTGCTGCTGGGATTCGACGACGTCGATGAAGCGGCGGGTCGTCTGGCTCATCACGTCCAGGCGCATCAGCTCGAAGTCGGCGTCGATCCGGACAATGCCATCGCGCGCCACCGCGATGCGGGCGTCGCGCTTGGCGCTGCGCTCCAGGACGAAGCCGAGTCGCAACGTGGTTTCGAGCTCGTCCACGCCGTTGTGTGCGCCGGTCCCGGCGAAGTTTTCGAACTCTACGCCGAGCTCCGGGCGCGGGCGCAGCCGCGCCTGTATCGCCTGGGCTTCGGCGATGCGGCGATCCAGCGGATAGCGGGCCAGATCCGGGTGGGCTTCCAGAGCTGCGGCAAGGGCCTGTTGCAGCGACAGGGCACCGGACGGGTCCGGCGATGCGGCCTGGGCCACGCCGCCGAGCAGGCAGGCGCAGGCCGTGACGGCAAGGCCGAATGGGCGAAGAAGGAATGACATTGAGGCTCTCGTCTGCGAACGAACGGACACGACCTCGAAGCGCGTGTCATCGCGCCGGGTCGGCGGCGGCGACCCCGCGGAAGCGGGAGTGCCGGGAACGGTTCAGATCAGAGCGGTGGGGCGCGCAGTGGCGGCAGTACGCTGGCGCGCCAGGGCAGGGTTGAACGTGGGGGCTGCGGCCAGGAATGGATGCGCCGGAGGTCTGGCATCTGCGCCAGGGTCCATGCGAACAGCAACGGCGCCATCGCGAGCGCGCGCGTCAGCGATTGCGCGGCGCACTCGCTGCAGGGGCGGCCATCGGCCCCGGTCACCGGACTTTCGTGTTCGGGCACCTCGCCCGGGTGCGGCGTCGATGCGTCGGCCAGATAGCTGGTAGTCAGCGCGGTCTGAGTGTCCTGATCGGAGGCAGCGATGTCGGTATGCCAGTGCAGCCCGACCGTGCGCGTGAGCAACAGCGCGCTGGCCAGAAACGCCAGCAGCAATCCGTCCAGCAGGGCGCGTTGCATGCTCATGGCGGCCATTCTACGCAGCACAGGTCAACGGAACATAAATGCGGAGTCGATCAGGACATCGCAGTGGTGATCGGATTCTCGGCGTTACGCTGTCGCCGTGCCTGGGCGTCGAGTTCCTGCTGATGCTGCGCGACCGCACCTTTGAGCTGCTGCAGGTTTTCCTTGAGCATGTCGGCCACCAGTGCATCGGTGCGCGGGTCGCGCAGGGTCTGTTCGACGATCCGCAGTCCGGCGTCGATCACGGTTTCGACGATGTCGGTGTAGAACGGAAGCCGCGCCAGACGACCGGCCTTCGGATCCTCGCGCAGCTTCTCCTGGATCATGTCACGCAATTCGAACTGGTGTTCCTCCAGCGCTCTGGAGATGTTGCGGGTATAGGTGCCCTTGGCGAGGACGTTGGCCACTTCATCGAGGACCGCGACGGTGACCGCGCCGCTGATCGAGTCGACGATGGTGTCGCGGAAGCGGTTGACCAGCTGGTAGGTGAAGTCCTCGCCGAACGCGCGGTCGGCGGCATGTCCGAACCGCGACAGCAACACGACGATCCTCAGGATCCGGAACAGCCGGAAGCCGCGGATCGCCGGGTGTGAGACCGGGATCATGCCGAGCACTTCGTACCAGTTGCGGATCACGAAGTCGCGCTTCCAGCCCGCCGCGCGCCATCGCCACAGGAACTCGGTCGCGAAGATGCCGCAGATGATGTAGTCGGCAATCAGGATGTCGCGTCGCTCGAGGACGCCGACCGGCCCCCAGGTTTCGTAGGCCAGCAAGCCGATCGAGATCAGGGCCAGCACCAGCATGATCCAGTCGATCGGCTTGATGCGCTCGAGTGCGAGGAAGAAACGGCGAATGTCCATGCGCCAAGCTTAGCGCGGCTCGCAGGCTCGGCGAGTTCGGGCTCAACCCGTGTGCAGCGGACTCAGCCGGAGACGTTCCGCTTCGGTAAACAGCCGTGAGCGCGTCAGAAAGCGCTTGCCGGTGCCGTTTTCCAGCGAGAACATCCCGCCGCGGCCGTCGACGACATCAATGATCAGTTGGGTGTGCTGCCAGTATTCGAACTGCGAAGGACTGATGAAGAAGCGGGCTCCGGCGATCTCGCCGAGCATGATGTCCTGTTCGCCGACGATGAAATCGTCGATCGGATAGCACATCGGCGACGAGCCGTCGCAGCAGCCGCCGGACTGGTGGAACAGAACTTCGCCGTGAGTCTCGCGCAGTTGCGCGATCAGGGCTTCGGCGGCCGGTGTGGCAAGCACGCGGACTGGGCGGGCATCCATTGGCTTCTCCTCGTCGTTGCACATGGAGATTCCGGCCTGGCGTTTGCTCGCCAGGCCGGGCAGAGCGGTATGCTCAGAGGCTGACGCTGAGTGCGGCAACGATCCGATCCTCGAAGTTCTTGCCGAACTCGTGTGCGTCGGTGTCGTGGTAGCGCAGATCGAGTACCACGTGCTCGGCCGCAACGTAGCTGATCCCGACGTTCCAGGTCGCGTAGTCACTGCCGCCGCTGACGCTCTGCTGGCCGTAGACGCCGCCGATTGACCATCGCGGATTGATCGCGTACTTGGTATTGAGTTCGGCGTAGGTGCCGCTGTCGCCGCTGCCGAAGTAGTCAGTGGTATACATCAGTGCGGCGCCGACTGAGACCGCATCGAAGCCGCGTCCCGCTGCGAGCTTGTACTCAATCGTGTCGATGTCGACGCCGGAGGGTTGGTTGCGGTAGCCGTAGCGTACGACCCCCAGATCGAGTTGCCATGCACCGAATGTCGGTCGCCAACCGGCGTAGAGATCGTATTCCAGATCGATGTCGTTGCCGAAATCGACATTCTCGGCGCCAGCGCCGGCGTAGAACGCATCCTTGCTCAGATTGATCGAGCCGAACACGAACGGATCGCCATTGGTCTGGCTGACGCCGCGAAAGACATAGTCGGTTGCGCCGCCCACGGTATAGGACAGATGGGTTTCCGCCCACGCCGAAGGTGCCGAAACAGCCAGCGCAGCCAGCATCAGGGCGCCGACGAGTTCGCCGCGCTGGAAACTGGATGCGTGATGCGTTGTTGTCATGTTGAGATCCCCTGTTGTGATGTTGCGAATGCGGCGTCGTCGGCGACTCCGCGGATACACCCGCCCGTTGCGCGCGCCCGAGGCGCGCACCCGCGTGAGTGCATTGACGGCCTTTGCCCTGCCTCCAGGCATGGGCCGAAATTTTTTGAGAAGAGGCGGCGCCGGAGCCGATGGCCGGACGCCGCCAGCGGGAGGAGAGGCTTAGAAGAACCCGAGCTTCTTCGGGCTGTAGCTGACCAGCATGTTCTTGGTCTGCTGGTAGTGATCGAGCATCATCCGGTGGGTTTCGCGGCCGATGCCGGACTGCTTGTAGCCGCCGAATGCCGCGTGCGCCGGATAGGCGTGATAGCAGTTGGTCCAGACGCGGCCGGCCTCGATCGCGCGACCGAAGCGGTAGCAGGTGTTGGCGTCGCGGCTCCACACGCCTGCGCCGAGGCCGTACAGCGTGTCGTTGGCGATGTGTAGGGCCTCGTCCTCGTCCTTGAAGGTCGTCACCGACACCACCGGGCCGAAGATCTCTTCCTGGAAGATGCGCATCCTGTTGTGACCACGGAACACCGTCGGCTTGACGTAATAGCCGCCCTCGAGATCGCCGCCCAGATGACTGCGTTCGCCGCCGGTCAGGACCTCGGCACCTTCCTGTTTGCCGATGTCGATGTAGGACAGGATCTTCTCGAGCTGCTCGCTGGACGCCTGCGCGCCGATCATCGTCGCCGGATCCAGCGGACTGCCCTGGACGATCGCCTCGACGCGCTTGAGCGCGCGGTCCATGAAACGCTCGTAGATCGACTCGTGGATCAGCGCGCGGCTGGGGCAGGTGCAGACCTCGCCCTGATTCAGCGCGAACATCACGAAGCCTTCGATGGCCTTGTCGAAGAAGTCGTCGTCCTCGGCGCAGACATCCTTGAAGAAGATGTTCGGCGACTTGCCGCCGAGTTCCAGGGTGACCGGAATCAGGTTCTGGCTGGCGTACTGCATGATCAGGCGGCCGGTCGTGGTTTCACCGGTGAACGCGATCTTGGCGATGCGGTTGCTCGACGCCAGCGGCTTGCCGGCCTCCAGGCCGAAGCCGTTGACGATGTTCAGTACGCCCGGCGGCAGCAGATCGCCGACCAGTTCGGCCAGCACCAGGATGCTCGCCGGCGTCTGTTCGGCCGGTTTGAGGACGACGCAGTTGCCGGCGGCCAGCGCCGGCGCCAGCTTCCACGCCGCCATCAGGATCGGGAAGTTCCACGGAATGATCTGGCCGACGACGCCCAGGGGTTCGTGGAACTGGTAGGCGATGGTGTCGTGATCGATCTCGCCGATCGAGCCTTCCTGCGCACGGATGCA
Source organism: Nevskiales bacterium (assembly GCA_028698335.1). Taxonomy (GTDB): domain Bacteria; phylum Pseudomonadota; class Gammaproteobacteria; order Nevskiales; family Nevskiaceae; genus Solimonas. Next base: position 110,710 of record JAQVDP010000011.1, read on the forward strand.
GCCGGCGAAATAGCGGAAGTGGTCGATCGCCAGCGGGATATCGGCGGCGGTGGTTTCGCGGATCGGTTTGCCGTTGTCCCAGGTCTCGGCCGCCGCCAGCAGCGCGAGGTTGGCCTCCATGCGATCGGCGATGCGGTTCAGGATGTTGGCGCGCTCGGCGACGCTGGTGCGTCCCCAGCCGGTCTTGGCCTGGTGCGCGGCGTCGAGCGCGCGCTCGATGTCGTCCTTGTCGGAGCGCGCGATCTGACATACGACCTGACCGTTGATCGGCGAGACGTTGTCGAAATAGCGGCCGTTGACCGGTTCAGCCCAGGTCCCGCCGATGTAGTTGTCGTAGCGTGCGGAAAATGGCGACTGGGTCGAAAGTTTCACTGCTTCGGGTTTGTTCACGGGACTCCTCCTTGTTTGTGTCCGTGCTCCGCCGAGTTGCGGATGACACCCGAGGGCGCAGCACCCGTGCCAACTTTTCGCCGCCGCCGTCGCCGACGCTCATGGCCCTGATTCGAATGGGATTTTCGCTTTCCTTTGGGGCTGCGCCGAAGGTCGTGCTTGCCTGTGCGGCCGCGAGTTGTACAGTGGGGAAACAGTGCGCGGGACAGGTGTCGCAAATTGCGACAGTTCCGGAGGACGACACATGACACTCGACAATCATCACCGCAGCGTGCTGGCGGCCCGGCGGCGTTTCTTCGAGGACGGCCGCACGCCACGCGGACTGGTGCCCGACACGATCCTGCGGTCCTGGATGCGCTGCGCCAGTCAGGGCCTGGAAGCCGCTCGCGGGCCGCGAGTGGAGATGCTCAGTGCCGCCGAGCTGCGCCGGGCCTGCGAGCGCAATGAACGCCTGCGTCGTCTGTGTCGGCCCGAACTCGAGGCCCTGCACGCGGACGCCCGCGATACCGGCAGTGTGGTGATCCTGACGGATGCCGACGGCCTCGTGCTGGATACGGTCGGAGATACCGAGTTCGCCGGACGGGCCGCACAGGTCGCGCTGCGCCCCGGCGTGGCCTGGGGCGAGGCGAGCACCGGCACCAATGCAATCGGCACGGCCCTGGTGGAACGCCGTCCGATGGCGGTCCGCGGCGCCGAGCACTTCTTCGTGCCGCATCGCATTCTGAGCTGTTATGCCGCGCCGATCCTCGACCCGCAGGGCCAGCTCGCCGGTGCGCTGGACCTGTCGGGCCATGCCGCAATTTCACACGTGCATGCCCTCGGGATGGTGCGGTTGGCAGTCGATCAGATCGAGCGGCGGCTGTTCGAGGATCTGTCCCGCGACCACGATGTGGTGCGGGTGCATCGCGACCCGGCGCTGCTCGGGACCGCGTGCGAAGGCATTCTGGTCTTCGACGATTACCGGCTTGTCGCCGCGAACCGGCACGGGCTCGCCCTGTTCGGCCTGGAATGGAACGACCTGGGCGGGATCCGCTACAACGAGCTGTTCTCGACCTCGCTTGCGGCGCTGCGGGACGGGGTGAAACCGGTCGGATTGCGCGGTCAGCGTCTGCATGGGCGGCTCGATGGCGGCCGCGAGCACGGCCGGATCGTGGTGCCGGCCCCGCGCGCGGTCGACAGCGCCGCCACGACCGGCGTGCCGCTGATTCTGGAGACGGCTCAGAAGCGCCGGCTCGGTCGCGCCGCGCGCATGCTCGACGCCGGGTTGCCGGTGCTGCTCCAGGGGGAGACCGGAGTCGGCAAGGAAGTGTTCGCGCGGCAACTGCATGCCGCCTGCACGCGCGCCCAGGGCGCGTTCGTGGCAGTCAATTGCGCCGCGCTGCCGGAAAGCCTGATCGAGTCCGAGTTGTTCGGTTACGAGGACGGCGCCTTCACCGGCGCGCGCCGCAAGGGGGCGCCCGGCCTGCTGCGCCAGGCGGACGGCGGGGTGCTGTTTCTGGATGAGATCGGCGACATGCCGCTGCCCTTGCAGTCCCGGTTGCTGCGCGTGCTGCAGGAACAGGAGGTCACGCCACTGGGCGGCGGTCGCGCGGTCCCGGTCGACTTCGCAGTGATCTGTGCCACCCATCAGGCGCTCGACGCGGCAGTGGAAGAGGGGCGTTTTCGTTCGGATCTGTACTACCGCGTCGCGCAGTACTGTGTGGACCTGCCGGCGCTGCGCGAGCATGGCGACCTGTCCGGCCTGATCGACCGGATCTGGCGGATGCTCGATGCGCCGGCGACCCTGTCGGACGCGGTGATGCGGCGCCTCGCCGAACACGACTGGCCGGGCAACTATCGGGAGTTGCAGGCAGTCCTGCGAACCCTGCGGGTGATTGCCGACGATGGCACGGCGCCGGGACTGGACGATCTGCCGCCGCAAATGCTCAGGCGCAAGCCGGCCCCGACGCATTCCACCGTGTCGGCCGCCGATGGCGACCTGCAGGCCATGACCGAGAACGCGATGCTCGCTGCCCTGCGGGCCTGTGGCGGCAACGTGTCGGCTGCAGCGCGTCGGCTTGGCATCAGTCGCAGCACCTTGTATCGGAATCTCGGCGGCCGCGCCGCGGCGCCAGGCGGCGACGGCCCTCTGCAGGGGGGCTGACGCGATCCGCTTGCATGCGCGCCGTGTCGCCCGTGGCGCGGCGTCATTCGTGTGCGGCCGAATCCGCAGTCCCCGCGCGGCGTGGTCGTTTGCGGGCGCCGGGGGGGGCGCCTGCCGGTTTCGGGGTGGATCCTGGCCGGCTTCGGGACGGCGATGCGCCGTCGGTCTAGTAAATTCGCCTCTCTGTCGGGAATCGTCCTCTGGCATGTGGAAAATATCACCGAGTTCCTGTCAGCTATAGACGTACGTGGGTCTGTTCATCAGAGAGGGTGCATGAGCGCGCGAAGCGGCGACTTCGAATCCGAATATCGTGTCTTTTTTCCCGAGGAATCGTCCCAGGAAGAACGTCTCGACGTGTCGGAGCCGCTGCGCCTGTTCGGTGACGAGATCCTCTGGAACGTCGTTGCCGGATGCTCGCTTGCTGCGCCGGTCTGCCGTGAGTGTTCGGCTCGCGAGTACTGGGAGACCTGGGCGCGCTCCTCGGGCAACTACTATCACGACAGCTCGTGGAACCGGGTGCTGTCGTATGAATATGCGTTGACGGTCGAGCCCGGCAAGTGGCCGAAGGACCGGCGCCACAACATCCTGGTGGCGCCCGCCAGCGATCTTTTCCATGAGCGCGTGTCGGATCACTTTCTGGACCGCGTGTCCAGCATCATGCAGCAGCATCCGCAGCACACGTTCTACGTGGTCACCAAGCGGGTTGCGCGCATGAAGTCGTATCTCAACGGCCGCGCGGCGGGGCGCCTGGCCGAGGAATCCCGCAGCGACAGGACCCTGCGCCAGTTGACCTGGCCCTTGCCGAACGTGCGGATCGGCATCTCCTGCGAGGACCAGCCCAGCTATCTGGCGCGCATCGTGCCCCTGATCGAGACCAAGGCCGAATCGCGCTTCGTGATCATCGAGCCGATGCTCAAGCCGGTGCGTCTCGATCAGGTGCCGCTGCCGGGGGGCGACATCCTCTGGCCGTTGACCGGCGTCGTGCAGGGATACCGGGGCCTGAATGCCGAGGGCAAGCCCGAATGGGATCCGGTCGAACACCCGCGGCTGACGATCGAGCCGATCGACTGGGTCGTCGTCGGCGGCTTCCGCGGTTCCGTGCCGCGACCGATGCATCCGATCTGGGTGCGGATGGTCCAGGTCGCCTGCGAGCGCGCGAAGGTGCCGTTCTTCTTCAAGGGCTGGGGTGACTACGCGCCGGCGAAGAAGCCCGATCTCGATGGGGACGCCTCGCTGGTGATCGTGTCCGCCGACGGTTCGATGCGCGGCCGGGGCGTCGGGTCGGCGACCAATTATCTGGCCCGCGACAGCGGCGGCCGGGTGCCGGACGTGTACATGAGCCGCCAGATCGATCCGGTCGAGCGCACGATGCTCGCCGGCAAGCTGCTGCGCAACAAGCCGCGCCCGCTGAAGGCGCGCCGCGTGCGCCTGATCGATCGGTCGGATCTGGCGCGCATGCTGCACCGCCTCGGCGATCAGGCCCCGGCGACGGGGCCGGTTACGGCGAGAGTCGAACAACAGGCCGGGCAGGCACCCGGCGCGACCCAGGACGACAGCCGGTCGCTCGGTGACAAGATGAGCGAGACGGCTGCCTGGGTGCGCGACAAGCTCAATACGCCGCTGTGGTAGCAGGGTAGTAGCCCCGCGTCAGTATCCCGCCGCCTGACCGTCCTTGCGTGATTCCGAGGCGCCGTAGTAGACGCCGTCGCGCAGTCCGATCGCCTGATACCCGCCGTAGCCGCCTTCGTCCCAGGTCACGCGGTGTCCCTTGCGCATCAGTGCGCGCACGCTTTCGTAGGGAAAACCGGATTCGAGGTGCACGGTGCCGCCGTCGCGCATGGTGCTGCCGGTGGGCTCGGACGAGCCGGTGTGGTGGATGCGCGGAGCGTCTCCGGCTTCCTGCAGATTCATCCCGAAGTCGATCAGGTTCATGATGATCTGCGCGTGCCCCTGGGGCTGCATGTCGCCGCCCATGACGCCGAAGCTGAGCCAGGGTTTTCCGTCGCGGGTGACAAATGCCGGAATGATGGTCTGGAACGGACGTTTGCCGGGCGCGTAGACGTTGCGGTGTCCGGGTTCCAGCGCGAACAGCTGACCGCGATCCTGCAGGCAGAACCCCAGGGGATCGGGGCAGATGCCCGAGCCCATGCCCCGGTAGTTGGACTGGATCAGCGACACCATCATGCCGTCCGCGTCGGCGGTGGTCAGATATACGGTGTCGCCTTCGCGCAGTGCGGGATTGCCGGCGTCGACCCTGCGGGCGGCATGCTCCAGGTCGATCAGTTTGCCGCGCCGCGCGGCGTAGTCCTTGGAGACCAGCCGGCCGATCGGTGCGGGGCTGAAGTCGGGGTCGGCGTAATACCGCGCGCGATCCTCGAAGGCGAGTTTCTTGGCCTCGACGAACAGGTGCAGATGCTCCGGGCTGCCGAAGCCGTGGCCCTTCAGATCGTAGCGCTCGAGAATGTTGAGAATCTGCAGTGCCGCGATGCCCTGTGAATTGGGCGGCAGTTCCCAGACGTCATAGCCGCGATAGCGTGTCGAGACCGGTTCGACCCATTCCGAGCGGTGCGCGGCGAGATCGTCGTAGCTCAGGAATCCGCCTTCGCGCCTGACCTCCGCGGCGATCGTGCGGGCGATCGGGCCACGATAGAACGCATCGCGGCCCTGTTCGGCGATCGTCGTCAGCGTCGTCGCCAGGTTCGGATTGCGCCACAGCTCTCCCTTGCGCGGCGCGCGGCCGTCCACGGTCATCTGACGGCGGAATCCGGCGAATGCGGACAGGCGGGGAACCGAGCGATCCCAGTAGTACGCGATCAGGTCGGCGACGGGGTGGCCGTCACGCGCGTAGCCGATCGCCGGGGCCAGGATCCGCTGCATCGGCAGCCGCCCGAAACGGGCGTGCAGCTCGAACCAGCCGTCGACCGCTCCGGGGACCGACAGCGGCAGCACGCCGTAGGGCGGGATCTCGGTGAGGCCCTGTTCCCGGAAATGATCGAGCGTCAACGACCGTGGTGAGCGGCCGCTGGCATTGAGGCCGTGCAGTCTGCGCGTCTGCGGATCCCAGACGATGGCGAACAGATCGCCGCCGATGCCGCAGCCGGTCGGCTCCATCAGGCCGAGGGCCGCATTGACCGCGATCGCGGCGTCGACGGCGCTGCCACCGGCCTTGAGGATGTCGAGGCCGATCTGGGTGGCGAGAGGCTGGCTGCTGGCGACCATCCCGTGTGTCGCCATCACTTCCGAGCGGCTGGCCAGGTTCAGCCCGGTGACGCGGTCGGCGGCGTCGGCGCGCGGGTGGAGGTACAGGCAGGTCAACGGCAGCAGCAACAGGGCGAGGCGCATCGGGGTGATTCCGGGCAACCGAGCCTGGACGATACCGCGTTTGCGTGTCCGGCCGCAGGCGGCGGATCGGGCCGGCGTCGTCACGCCGGCGCCGTTCAAGGCAGCTTGTCGTCGAGTCGCGTCTTGACCGGATCGGTCAGGCCCAGATGATCCTCGGGCGACGGCTTCTCCGGAATCGAACTGGCGATGAACAGGGTTTGTACGCCCTTGAGCAACTGTTCGAGCTTGGTCGGACGTGCTTCGCGGTCCTCGCAGTCGCCGACGCAGGGCAGCATGCGGCGATATTTGCCGGCGCCGGTTCCGAGAGCGGATCGGCCTGGCCTTCGACGATGATCGGTTCGAGCTCGGTGGCATCGGTTGCGGTGGCAGGGGGTTCCGGCTCCGCCGCCCGGGCCAGTCCCGTGCATAGGGTGGTTGCGATCCCCAGCGCGACGAGCGTCCATTTCATTCGGTTCAGCATCGGCTTGCCTCCTGGTGACCCATGTGGTGCAGCTTAGCGCGCCGGTCCGGCCGGCGCATGTCGATCCCGGGACCGGGTGCGCGCCACATCGACCAGCGCAGCTCGGGGCTCATGACGAGCAGCTCAGGACGAGATGGCGGGCCTCGGGCGGGGGCTCGTCCGCATAGTGGTCGAGTCCGGGGTGTTCGTCATAGGGACGCCGCAAAAGCGTCAGCAGGCGATCGAGCGGCGCGGTGTCGCCGGACGCGGCTGCGGCGATAACGTCCTGGGCGAGGTGGTTGCGCAGGACGTATTTCGGATTGGTGCGGTTCATTTCGGCGCGGCGCTGTGCATCGTCGGAGTGTTCGCCGCGCAGGCGGTCACGGTAGTGCTCGAGCCATGCGTCGAACGCCTCGACGTCGTGCAGCCGTTCGCGCAGGGGTGGCGGTACCGCGTCGCGTGCCGTGTCGACGTCGGCGAGGGCGCGGAACGAGCCGGTGAAGTCGTCATGGCCTCGATGCAACAGGCTCAGGAAATGGTTGATCAGATCGGGATCGCCGTCGCGTTCATCCTTGAGGCCGAACTTGGCGCGCCAGCGCCGCGTCATCGCCGTGGCGTAGGCGTCCGGATACCGGTCCAGAACGGCCTGTCCGATCTCCGCCGCGCTTTGGGGGGCTTCGGCCAGCAGCGGCAGGCAGGCCTGGATCAGGCGCGCGCAGTTCCAGTGTCCCACGACCGGTTGCTGGTCGTAGGCATAGCGTCCCGCGTGATCCGAATGATTGCAGACGTGATGGGCGTCGAAGCCGTCGAGGAACCCATAGGGACCGTAGTCGAGGGTCAGGCCGAGGATCGACATGTTGTCGGTGTTCATCACGCCGTGACAGAACCCGACGGCCTGCCACTGCGCCATCAGACCGGCGGTGCGATCGACCACCCAGCGCAGCCACATGGTGTAGCGGTCCGGGCGCTCGGAGAGATCCGGGTGGTGTTCGTCGATGACGTGATCCGCGAGTCGCCGCAGCGCGCTGACGTCGCCGGCGTAGCTGAATGCCTCGAAGTGCCCGAAGCGGACGTGACTGGGCGCGACACGGCAGATCACCGCCGCCGGCTCGATCGTCTCCCGCCGGACCGGATCGTCTCCGACGATCAGGCTCAATGCGCGGGTGCTGGGAATGCCGAGGTGATGCAGGGCCTCCCCGGCGAGATACTCGCGGACGCTCGACCGCAGCACCGCGCGGCCGTCGCCGAAGCGGGAAAACGCCGTGCGGCCGGCCCCCTTGAGCTGCAGATCCTGTAGAACGCCGTGACGGTCGCGCAGCTGTCCCAGCAGGATCGCGCGGCCGTCGCCGAGTTGCGGCACCCAGGCGCCGAACTGGTGGCCGGCGTAGCGCATCGACAGCGGTTCGCCGCCGGGCAGGGGGCGGTTGCCGGACAGGATCTCGGTGAATTCCGGGCGGACGGCTTCGTCATGACCGAGGCCGAGCTGCCGGAGCAGCACCGCGTTGACGTGCAGCAGGCGCGGGCGTGTCAGCGGGGTCGGCTCGGTGCGGACACAGAACGGCTCGCCCAGGCGCGCGTAGCGGTTTTCGACCGGCAGGGCGTCGATCCGGTGGGGTCCCGCCGTTGCGGCGTCGCTGGCGGGCGATTCGGTCGTGGAAGCATCCATGGCGGCACTGTAAAACATCGGTAGACTGCTCTCGATGTGTGACACACAGGTTTGGACAACGCCGGGCGCGATCTGGTTTGCCAAGAACTCCGATCGCGAGCCGTCGGAGCCGCAGCCGGTCGTGCGCTATCCGGCGGTGGCCGGCGACGCGACCCGTGTGCTGCGCGTGTCGCATATCGAGATCGATCAGGTGCCCGACCGCCATGGCACGATCCTGTCGCAACCGGCGTGGTGCTGGGGCGCCGAAATGGGGGTCAATGACGCCGGCGTGGCGATCGGCAACGAGGCGATTTTCTCGCGGCGGGCGACGCTGCGGCCGGGTCTGCTCGGCATGGATCTGGTCCGGCTCGGACTGGAGCGCGCCGGGACCGCCGCCGCCGCCGTCGAGGTGATGACGGGCCTGCTCGAGCGCTACGGCCAGGGCGGTCCGGCAGGCTTCGTCGACCGGCGTTTCTGCTACGACAGCAGCTTCATCGTCGCCGATGCCGCCCAGGCCTGGGTGCTGGAGACCGCCGGGCGGTCGTGGGTGGCGCGCCGCGTCGACGGACGTGACGCCATCTCCAATGCGCTGACGACCGGACGGGGCGCCGCCTTGCTGCGGTCGGCGGATCTGCCGGGCGGGGCCGGGCTCGACTTCGCGGCGCGTTTCGATCGGCGCCTGATGCCGTACTTCGCAGGTTCGCGCTTGCGCCGTGACCTGTCGCTGCGCTGTCTGGCGCAGCCGGGCCCGCCTGGATTCGCGCGGCTGGCACGCCATCTGCGCGCGCACCGTGGCGGTGACGACCCCGCCGCCGGCAGCAACGCGGACGTCTGCATGCACGCCGCCGGATTCATCCGGCGGCATCAGACCACCGGGTCGATGATCGCGTGCCTGCGGCCGCATGGGGCCGAAGTGATGCTGACTGGGACTTCGGCGCCGTGCCTGTCGATCTTCAGGCCGGTCGCTTTCGACGGGCAGTGGTCGGTATTGACGCCGTTCGAAGCCCGCCTGTCGGCACCGCTGTGGCGCCGGCATGAATGGCTGCATCGCTGGGCCCTGGCCGACGCCGCACTGCGCGAACGCGTCCGGGCCACCCGTGACGAACTGGAGACGGCGATGTTCGAGGCGCTTTCGACCGAAAACGCGGACGCGCGGCATTGGGCCGACCGGCGCGCGGCGGCCTGGCACAAGGTGCTGTGGGAGTCGTTGCGGACCTTGCCGCGGCCGCGTTTGCCGGCGCACTGGCGGCGGATTGCGGCGCGGGACGGGATCGACCCGCAGCGGACCGGCGCCGAGCACACGTACAATCCGGCCAGCACCATTGGGGAGAGCGGGACGTGAATATGGAGTTTTCGGGAATGGGCCTGTGGGGTTTCCTGATCCTGATCGCCGACATCTGGGCGATCGTCAGCACCCTGCAGAGCAATATCAGCACCGGTCGCAAGGTGATCTGGATCGTGCTGATCCTGTTCCTGCCGTTGCTCGGGTTCCTGTTGTGGCTGCTGGTGGGGCCGCGCGGGCGTTAGCCGACCCGGGCCCTGTCTAGAGCCGAAGCTGGCGGCGCAGGTCCGCCGGGCTGACGTAGGGGGGATGCGCGCGCCCTTGCAGCGCCTCGACCATGCTGACGATGCGGGCGTTGATCGGCGTCGGCGTATGGTATTCGGCGCCCAGAGCGGCGATTTCGCCGTTGAGCTGTGCCACCTCGGTCTGCCGGCCGCATTCGACGTCCGCGACCATCGACGGATAGGACTTGGACTGCAGACCGTTGCGGAATTTCGCGAACCACCACGGCAGTCGGGTCGAACCGCCGACCAGACGGCGGTAGAGCCGGTACGGAATCGGCATCGGCAGGCGGAACGGGATTCCGGCGGCCGCCAGCACGCGGGTTGCCTCGTCGAGGACGGCCACATAGATCGCGCGCAGATCCGGGTGGGTCAGCAGCTCCTTGAACGTGGTGTGGGTCAGTGCGCAGACAGCATTGGCCAGATTGATGAGCAGCTTGCCCCAGGCCGCGGACTCGCCGGCGACCCGGGTGACCTGCATGCCGCTGCCGTCGAAGGCCCGGCACAGGCGGTTGTCGTCGCAGCCGATCAGCACGATCGGGTGCGTCGTGATCTGGGCGTGCAGCGGTTCGAGCAGGTGGCCGTTGAACATCACCGTCATCGGTACCACCCGTGCGGTCGGGCAGCGCTCGTGGATGCGGCGCAAGGCGCCGACGCCGTTGAGGGTGCAGACGATCGCGCAACTTGGCGGAATCGGGGGCAGGGCGTCGAGCACCTCGTCGAGGTTGCGGAACTTGGTGCAGAGAAACAGGTAGTCGACGCCGTCCAGCGACAGCGACTGCGTCAGCGTTGGTTTGGGCGCGACGATCGGCGGACGTCCGCCGCCGGCGTGTTCGACGCTGAGCTGCTGTACGGTCTGCATGGCCGCCAGGTCCTTGTCGCGGACATAGATCTTGACCGTTTCCCGCTTGGCCGACACCAGGTAGGTCGACAGGATCGTCCCGACAGCTCCTGCTCCGACGATCAGAATCATTCGTCAACGTCTCCTCGATAAGCGCGCGTTCGTGGCACGCTCCGGCAGCGTGTCCGCGTCGCGCATCTGCGCCAAGCATAGCCCAGTCCGGTGACCGGAACGAAGGCGGCCGGGCGTGTTAAAAATGGGTATCGAGCCGGCCGGCGGCAGCTTGGGGGCGGTGCCATGGAGGAGTCGATCGCGTGTGGAGCGTGCGGGGCGGAGAACCCGCCACGGGCACGCTTCTGCAATCAATGCGGCGCTGCGTTGCAGGCGGCGGGAAACTACACGCCCAGACATCTGCAGGCGATGCTGTCGCAGCCGGCAACGATCGTCGGTGAGCGCAAGCGGGTCACGGTGCTGTTCGCCGACATCAAGGGCTCCACCCGCCTGGCGGATCAGGCCGGCGTCGAACTCTGGCACGAGGTGCTCGACCGCTTTCTGTCGACGCTGTCCGCATGCGTCCATCGCTACCAGGGAACGGTCAACCAGTACACCGGCGACGGCATCATGGCCCTGTTCGGTGCGCCACAGGCCCTGGAGGAGCACGCCCTGCACGCGGCTCATGCGGCGCTGGAAATGCAGCGCGAAGTGCGGCGCTACGCAGACGAGCTGCGACTGCAGCACGGGCTCAATCTGTCCATGCGCGTGGGGCTCAACAGCGGTGAGGTCGTGGTCGGGCGAATTGGCGACGGCCTGCGCGACGACTACACCGCGCAGGGACCGACCGTTCATCTGGCGGCGCGCGTCGAGCAGCTGTGCGAACCCGGACGCGTCTACGTCAGTGCCGAAACGGCCAGCCTGCTGCAGGGATACTGCCGCCTGCGCGGGCTCGGTGCGGCAGCCCTGCCCGGATTCGAGACACCGCAGCAGTTGTTCGAGCTTGAGGGGCTCGCCGGTGCGCGCGGACGCCTCGAACGCAGCCTGGCCCGGGCGACGGCACCACTGGTCGGGCGCGGCGCCGAACTCGAGGCGTTGCGCAGCGCGATGGCGCGCGTGCGCGCGGGCGACGGGCAGGCCATTGCGGTGGTAGGCGCCGCCGGCATCGGCAAGTCACGCCTGTGCCACGAGTTTCTGCGGGAGTGCGAGGCCGCCGGCCTGCGGGTCCATCGCGCCAGCGCGGCGCCGTACACCCGGCGGATCCCGCTGCTGCCGATCCGCCAGCTGTTGCGCAGCAAGCTCGGCCTCGACGCGGACACCGCCCCGGACGAAGCACGGCGGTGGATCGCGGGGGCGTTGCTGCTTGAGAATCCCGATCACGCGCAGTGGTTGCCGTATCTGTTCGATTTCCTCGGAATCGCCGAGCAGGGCGCTACGGCCGTCCTCGACGCCGACGGCGCGACGCAGGCGCGGATGATGGCGCAGCTCGCGGACTACCTGCCCTGCGATCCCGAACCACTGGTGCTGCTGCTCGAAGACCTGCATTTCCTGGACGGTGCCAGCGAGGCCTTCCTGCCTGCGCTGATACGCAGCGTGCGGCACCGGAAGTGCCTGCTGCTGCTCAACTATCGGCCCGAATACGTGTCCGAGCCGATCGTTGCCGGGATCGACGAGGCGATTCCGGTCGGCGCGCTGGGCGGCGACGACATCCGGGCACTGGCGCAGCATCTGCTGGGCGCCGATGCGAGCCTGAACGGGATCGCCGATACGCTGGTCCGGCGGGCGTCGGGGAGTCCGTTCTACGTGGAGGAAGCGATCCAGGCGCTGGCCGGGGGCGGTTGGCTGGAAGGGGCGCCGCAGGGATACCGGCTGGTGCGGTCGATCGACCAATGGCCGCTGCCCGAGAGCGTGCAGCAGTTGCTGGCGGCGCGGATCGATCGGCTCGTTGACGCGCAGCGGCAAACCCTGCAGGTCGCCGCGGTGATCGGCGAGCAATTCGATCGGGCACTGCTGTCCGAGGTGATGGAGGCCTCCGAGCCGGTGATCGGGCTGCAGCTGGAGCAGCTCGAGGAACTGGGCTTTGTCTTCGAACGCGAAGAGGAACGCTGGGACTTCTGTCATCCGCTGATGCAGGACGTCGCGTTGCGAGGGCAGCTTGAGTCCCGCCGGCGCGATGTTCACGCCCGGGTGGCCGCGCTGCTGGAGGCCCGCGCCGCGGCATCGGCCGCGCCCGGCGAGCTGGCGCTGCAGATCGCGGATCACTGGTCCGATGCGGATCACCACGAGCGGGCCGGGCACTGGTCGCTGCAGGCTGCGCAATGGGCGGTGCACCACGACGCCGGTCTCGCACTCGAGCAGTGCCGGCGTGCGATCGCCCATCTCGATCGCTGCGCCGGGACCGCCGCGATCCGGTCGCTCGGGATCCGGGCCCGGGCGGCACTGATCCGCCTCGCTCAGTTTTCGGCTGTCGATGATCAGGAGGTCGAACGTGCCTATCAGGAGGCCCGGGACTGGGCCCAGGCCGACGGTGATGTCAGCGACCGTGCCGAACTGATGATCTCCTACGGCAGCGAGATGCTGCATCGCGGGCAGGTGGCGGTGGCCGCCGATCTGCATCGGCAGGCGGCGGATCTGTGCCTGACGCAGCGGCGCCCGGAATTGATCAACCGCTTTCGCCTGCCGCTGATGCTGTCCTTCAACGCCGCGGGCCAGCTGCGAATGGTGCTGGATATTCTCGATCGCGCCGGCGGTGACTGGCGCACGCGTCCCGTCGATGAGGAGAACTATCTTTCCCGGGGGTTCTATGGGTTGATGCTGGCGTGGATGGGAAGCCTGGAGCAAGCTGCTGTCCACCTGCAGGATGCGATCCGCTATGCCGAGCGCGTGCAGCGTCCCGCGAGCTGGATGTATGCCAATCAGGTCGATCTGGCGCTGATGAACGGCGCGTTCGCGCCGGCGCTGGCGGCGGCGTATCGCGGGCTGGAGCGTGCGTCGGGCAACGGCAGTCCGTTTTTCCGGGCGGTCGCGCTGCGCGCGCTGGGACTGGCGTTGAGTCTGAACGGGCAGCATCAGGAGGCCCTGGCCGCGCTCGACGAGGCCGCGCCGCTGGTGGTCGCTGGCGCCGCCGCCCATCAGTTCGAGGCCAACTGGATGGCGACGCGGGCGCTGGCCCTGCTCAATGCCGGCGACGTCGACGCTGCCGAACGGATGGCCGTCGATGCAATCGACCGTGCACAGGCCGCCGGCTCGCGCATCTGGGAGATCGTCGCGCAACTGGTCTGGCTGCGACTGCCCGTCACGGTGCGGCGTCAGGCAGCGCAAATGGAGCACCGGCAGCGCGTGATCGCGCTGGTCGCGGAATCCGGGGCGAAGGGGTTTGGGCCGTGGCTCGATCTGGCGGAGGCGCATTGGGCACCGGACCCGGCAATCCGCGATGCTGCGAGAGCGCGTGCACAGGGCGGCTTTGCCGCGATTGGCGCCACGGCGTATGCGAGATCGGCGGGCGTGGACGCGGAGGCGGCGTCGTCCGATGCGGAACAATGAGACAATCGCGACGTGAAGTCGTGTGGGGCGAGGGGATGCGAGCGATGCGATGGAGACGGGCACTGCTGATGGTGGCGTGCGGCTTTGCCGCCGGGACCGCGTGGGCGGATGATGCCGCGCGCGATCACGTCGTCGGCTGTATGCGCGCGAACATTCCGCAATCGGTCCAGGTCAAGGAGGTCGAGCTGACCGCCACCGACCGGACCGGCGGCAAGCGGGTTCTGCGGGGTCGTCTGTATGGCACGCGGGTCGACGAGCGCCTGCGTGCCATGATCAAGATCGAATCTCCGTCAGACCTGGCGGGGGCCGCGTATCTGATGCGCGAAAACGGTGGCGGGGACGACATGTACGTGTACGTTCCGGCGCTGCGCAAGGTGCGGCGGATCACGGGGTCGGCGGCGGACAATTCCCTGTGGGGCACCGACATCTCCTACGGTGACGTCAAACAGATCAACAACGCGTTTTCGGCCGGGCAGGTCGACCTGCTCGGCGAGTCCGAGCTGTCCGGACACAAGGTGCACATGCTCGCGCTGCATCCGGCTCCGGAGACCGACAGCCGCTTCGGCTTGATCCGGTTGTGGGTGGACCAGGCCAGCTGCGTGACGATCCAGGCCGAATTCGTCGAAGGGCAGACCGTGCGCAAGCGCCTGGTCGTGGCGCCGGACGGCCTGCGCCAGACCGGCGAGCACTGGTACGCCGCGGATGCGCAGATGAGCGATCTGCAGGAAGGGACCAGCACGCGCCTGAAGGTACTCGGCGTCAGCAGCGACCTGAACCTGTCCGGGCGCTATTTCAATCCGAGCACGTTCTACATCGGCAATTGATGGCTCTTCGGGTACAAGCGAACGCATGCAGCGGCTGATCGTCTGGCTGGCGCGACACTCCTGGGTGTCGATCGGGGTGGTGGCGGCGGTGTCCGTTGGCGCGCTGCTGAGCGTCTTCGATCCGACCACGCTGTCCCCGCGGTTGTCGATCGATCCCGCGATCGAGCGCCTGCTGCCGGCGCAGGACGACGACCGCGCGCTGTATGACCGGGTGCGACAGCAGTTCGGTGAGACCGATCCGGTCCTGCTCGCGGTCGGTTTCGACAACGTCTATTCGGTCGACGCGATCAGCCGGATCGACGAGCTGACGCGGCGTCTCGGCGAGCTGCCGGGCGTGAAGCAGGTGCTGTCGCTGGCCAATGCCAGCAATCCGGTGGCCGACGACTTCGGGATCGATCTGAGCACCTTCGCGGCCCAGGCGCGCGCCCACCCGGACCGGATCGAGCAGTTCGCCGACCGTATCGCCGAGAATCCGATCTACCGCGATGCACTGGTCTCGGCCGACGGCAAGGTCGCGGCATTCGCGTTGACGCTGTCGGATTCCGACGAGAACCAATTCCGGCGTGACCGTTACGTGCAGCGGATCCGTGCCCTGGCCGAGGAAGTGACCGGCTCGCAGCGGATCTGGATCACCGGCAATCAGGTGATCAAGGCGGCGACGACCGACGCCATCCTCAAGACCCTGAAGTTCACGGTGCCGGCGATCTTCGTGCTGGTCGCGGCATTGCTGCTGATCGCCTACCGCAGCGTCCGCGCCGTTGCGCTGGCGACGCTGACAATCGCCCTGTCACTGCTGTGGACGATGGCGGCGGCGGCGCTGATGCGGGTGCCGATCAACCTGGTGACCGCCCTGGTGCCGCCGCTGGTCACGACGCTGTGCCTGTCGTACGCGGTGCACCTGCTGGCCGAGTTCTATGTCCGTCATCGCAGTGAACGGCCGCAGGCGCGACTGGAGCGGGTCTATCGGCGCATGGGCGCGAGTCTGCTGCTGTCCGGCCTGACCACCATTGCCGGATTTCTGGCGCTGATTCCGGGGTCGCTGCCCGCGGTCGCGCAGTTCGCGCTGCTGTCGAGCATCGGCGTGGCGGCCTCGGTGCTGCTGACGCTGATCTTCCTGCCCGCGGTACTGGCCAGGATCGGGCCCCGGCGACGCCTGCGGCCGCTCGGGGAGGCTTTCTTCGTCCGCAAGGCCCGCCAGCTCGCGCTGTTCGATCTGAAATGGCGGCATTGGATCATCGCCGTCGCGTTGCTGGCGTTGCCGCTCGATCTGTACTTCGCGAGCCGGATCCGCGTCGGTACCGAGTACATCAAGAGCTTTGACGCCAGTGCCGTGGTCAGAGCGGACTACGAGGCGATCAACGAGGCGTTCAACGGCGCCAGTCTGGTTTCGATCGTGGTCGAGACCTACGTCAACGATGCGCTGACCGACCCGGTCCTGATCCGCGAGGTCGACAGGCTGCAGAGCTGGCTCAAGGAGCAGCCCGAGGTCGGCGCGGTGGTGTCGTACGTCGACCACCTCAAGTTGATCAACCGCAATCTGAACGAGGGCGACGCCGCGTTCTATCGGGTTCCGGACGACGCGGTGGCGGTCAAGCAGTTACTGGTGTTCGGTGGAAGCGACGAGATCCGCCGGCTCATCGACTCGCGTTTCCGGACCGCGTTGATCGCGGTGCGGATCAAGGTCGACAGCTCGATCGAGATTGCCGATTTCGTTGCGCGCACCGAAGCGCGCCTGGGTCAGTTGAGTCCGCCGCTCAACGCACGGGTGACCGGTGCGCCGGTGCTGGCGACGCGGACCGTCAACGAGATCGCATCGGGGCAGCAGACCTCGCTGCTGATCGCGTTCGGGGTGATCTGGGCGATGCTGGCGCTGATGTTCACGTCCGCGCGTTCGGCATTGCTGGCCTTGCTGCCGAACATGCTGCCGGTTGCGCTGTATTTCGGCACGCTGGGCTTCCTGGATATCACCCTGAATCCGACCACCGGCCTGATCGCCTGTGTCGTGCTGGGCATCGCGGTCGACGACACGATCCATTTCCTGACGCGCTTCAACGCCGATGCGCGGGCCCGTGCCAGCGAAAAGGCCGCGGTCAAGAGCGCGCTGGTGTCGGTGATGCGGCCGGTGACGTTCACCACTGCGGCGCTGTGCCTCGGGTTTCTGGTCTTCACCGGCAGCGAGCTGCGCAACCAGGTGCAGTTCGGCGCATTGGCCGCGTTCACGATGCTGCTGGCCTGGGTCGCCGATATCACGCTGACGCCGGCGCTGGGGTCGAAGCTGCGGATCGTCACGCTGTGGGACATCCTGCGCCTCGACCTGGGGCAGTCGCCGCAGCACACGATTCCGCTGCTGTCGGGCCTGAGCCTGCGGCAGGCGCGGGTCTTCGCGCTGATGTCGAAGCTGGAACGGCACCACAGCGGGACCCGCATCATCCGCCAGGGCGATTACGCCCGGGACATCTTCGTCGTGGTCGACGGCGCGCTGCAGGTGTGGGTCGACAGCGGCGGTGAACGCAAGGTGCTGTCCACGATGCGGCGTGGCGCCGTGATCGGGGAGGCGGGCTATTTCGGGCAGCGCCGGACCGCCAACGTCGACGCCGAGACGCCGGTGCGTCTGCTGCGTTTCGATTCGCAGGATCTGGAACGTCTGCGCCAGCGCTTCCCGCGGATCGCGGCGATCATCTTCCGCAATCTCAACCGGATCCAGGCCGAACGGCTGGCGCGGGTCACCGCGATGCTGCAGTAGCGCCGGACCAGCAGCGCAGACTACCCGCACGAGTAGCCACGGGTTGCGCGGACATGGCCGATAATGCGGGACGATCAAGCGGGTGCCGTTCCGCCACAGCGGCGGGGGTGCCGGAGGAATGGTTTGCCATCATGAGAACGAGACAATGAGCCTGAAAGCGAAGACCCTGTTCATCACTGGCGGTTCGCGCGGTATCGGCGAGGCGATAGCGCTGCGAGCGGCACGGGACGGCGCCAATGTCGTCATCGCTGCCAAGACCGCCGAGCCGCATCCGAAACTGCCGGGGACGATCTACACCGTGGCCGAGGCCATCGAGCGGGCCGGCGGCAAGGCGCTGCCGGTGGTGTGCGACATCCGCGAGGAAGACCAGGTCAGGCATGCGGTCGAGCAGGCGGTCGAGACCTTCGGCGGCATCGATATCCTCGTCAACAACGCCAGCGCGATCAGTCTCACCGGCACGCTGCAGACCGACATGAAGCGCTACGACCTGATGAATGGCATCAATGCGCGCGGGACCTTCCTCAGTGCCAAATGCTGTCTCCCGTATCTGCAGAAGGCAGACAACCCCCATATCCTGACGCTGTCTCCGCCCCTGGATTTCCGGCCGAAGTGGTTTGCGCCGCACGTGGCCTATTCGATCGCCAAGTACGGCATGAGCCTGTGCACGCTGGCCTGGGCGCAGGAGTTCCGTGGCCAGGGGATTGCGGCCAACTCGCTGTGGCCGATGACGACCATCGCCACCGCCGCGGTCCAGATGCTCGGCGGCGACGCGATGACCAAGGTTTCGCGGACGCCGGACGTCATGGCCGACGCCGCGCACGTGATCCTGTGCAAGCCGGCGCGCGAGTACAGTGGACACTTCTGCATCGACGAACTGGTGCTGCAGGAAGCCGGCGTCAGCGACTTCTCGCGCTACGCCGCAGTATCCGGAACGCCGGACCGCGATCTGGCGCCCGACTTGTTTCTGCCCGACGAGATCGTCGCCGCACGCCGCGTATGACGGGCTCGATGCCGGCGTCGGTGCTGCGCTGACGGGGCTGTAGTGGCCCGCTGGCGCCCCCCTCCGGAACGTTCGTCGCCTCATATCACGGCGGAGGGACACGCACGCCTGAAGGACGAGTTCGAGGCGCTCTGGCGCCGCCGCCGTCCGGAGGTGGTCAAGGCGCTTGCCGCGGCGGCAGCCGAGGGCGATCGCAGCGAGAACGCCGAGTACCAGTACCGCAAGAAAGAGCTGCGCGAAATCGACGCCCGCCTGAAATACCTGACCCGGCGGCTGCAGGACGTGCGGGTTGTCGATGTGATCGGACAGCAGCGCGATGCCGTCTATTTCGGGGCCTGGGTCGAACTGGCGGACGTCGACGACCGGCACCGGCGTTACCGCCTCGTCGGCGCCGACGAGGTGGATACGACGAAAGGCTGGATCAGTATCGATGCGCCCTTGGCCCGGGCGCTGTTGGGCAAACGGATCGGGGACTGGATCTCGGTGGACCTTCCCGGAGGGCGCCTGGAGTGCGAGGTTATCGCGGTGGACTACGCCGGGAATTGAGCACTGCGGGAAACGCGCGTAGACGTGCTTGAAGTCGTGGCGCTAAGCTGTTGTCGCGACTGGGAGTCAAGGGGATAGCGATGCGCCAAAGCCTGCGGCTTGTAAGCGGGATCCTGATGTTCGCGTTGACCACTGCCACGTCATGGGTTGCCGAAGCGCAGTCGCCCGTGGTGACGGCGCCTGTGGCCGAGACGGCGCCGCCCGACGGTCCCCCGATCGAGCACCGGACGCTCGGATTCCAGGAGATGGGCTGGTACGGGCCGGTGCAGCTCAGGGGCGTCGAAGGCGTCATGCACCTGCCTTTCGGCGTTCGCCTCGACGAGGTCGTCACCCGCGCCAAGCTGCATCTCCGATATACCTATTCTCCGGCCCTGGTGCCGGAGTTGTCGCATCTGCGGGTCCTGCTGAACAACCAGGTCGTCGCGGCGCTGCCGATGTCCAAGGATGAGGCCGGCACCGAGGTCGAGCGCGAACTCGACATCGATCCGCGCCTGTTTTCCGACTACAACAATCTGCGATTCGACCTGATCGGCCACTACACCTGGGAGTGCGAAGACCCGGCTCATACCAGCCTGTGGGCGTCGATCAGCGACCAGAGCGCCCTGGAGCTGGATGTCCGTCCCCTGAAGCTGGGTGACGAGCTGGCGCTGCTCCCGGCACCGTTTTTCGACGTGCGTGACAATCGTCGCCTCGATCTGCCGGTCGTCCTGCCGTCCGGGGCATCCCGTGAGCTGCTGCGCAGCGCCGGCGTCGTCGCGTCGTGGTTCGGTGCGATGGCGTCCTACCGCAGCGCCCGGTTCCCGGTGAGCATCGACCAGCTGCCGGAGCGCAATGCGGTGGTGTTCGTCTCAGGTGACAAGCGCCCATCGGGCCTGGACGAGACGCATCTGCCGCCGGTGTCCGCTCCGACCATTTCGGTGGTGTCGCATCCGGACGATCCGCGGATCAAGCTGCTGGTGATCCAGGGGCAGGACGATGCCCAGCTCAAGCTCGCCGCCGACGCGCTGGTACTGGGGCAGTACGTGCTGTCCGGCAACACCGCATCGGTGGAGACGGTGGACTATGGCAAGCGGCGCGGCATGTACGACACGCCCACCTGGGTGCGGACCGATCGGCCGGTCAAGATCGGTGAGCTGGTCGACAACCCTCAGCAGTTGCAGGCCAGCGGCTACGTTTCGGCGCCGATTCGGATCAATCTTCAGGTGCCACCGGATTTGCTGACCTGGAATCGCGAAGGCGTGGAGATGGATCTGAAGTATCGCTACACGCCGCCGGTCGAGCGTGACAATTCGATGCTGATGATCAGTATCAACGACGAGTTGCTGAAGGCCTATCACCTGCACCCGGCCGAGGGTGACAGCCGGGTCGACAAGTTGCTGGTGCCATTGCTCGAGGACGGGCTTGCGCATGATCGCAACGAGCTGATCATTCCGTCCCTGAAGATCGGTTCGCGCAACCAGTTGCAGTTCCAGTTCCTGATCGAATATCAGAAACGGGGATGGTGCAAGGACACGGCGTACGATCCGTCGCGTGGCGCGATCGATGCCGATTCCACACTGGATTTTTCCGGCTTCGGGCATTACACGGCGATGCCGAATCTCGCCCTTTTCGCCAACGCCGGATTTCCGTTCGCCAAGTATGGCGATCTGGCCGAGACCGCCCTGCTGATCTCGTCACAGCCGGCGCCGGCCGAAATCGAGACCCTGCTGTTCCTGCTCGGGCGCATGGGGCGGGTGACCGGCGTGCCCGCAGTGCGGTATGCGCTGGTCGATCAGAGCCAGATCAAGTCGGTGGCGGATCGCGACATCCTCATCGTCAACGGATCGGGACAGGAGGCGTTGCTCGCGCAGTGGCAGCATGATCCGAAGCTGGTCTTCGATCAGGGGCAGCGGGAACTCAAGGTGCTCGATCCGATGACCGGTCTGCCGCTGGATCCGCTGCGCCTGCAGGCCGAACCGCCCGATCCGGACGGAAAGGTGCGCTTGAATGCGAACGGGGCGCTGGCGGCGATGGTCGGGTTCGAGTCGCCCCTGCAGGCCAAGCGCACCGTCATCGCGCTGATGTCCAATGCGCCGGGCGGCGAGGCGATGCTGGCCGACGTGCTCGAAAGCGAGGGACGGGTCCGGCAGGTTCGCGGCGATACGACCATCGTGCGTGGCGGCAATATCGCGAGCTTCGAGTCCGAGCCGGTGTACTACGTCGGCGACCTCAACTGGTGGACCTGGCTGTTGTTCTACATGTCGCAGGTGCCGCTGCTGGTGATCCTGATCGGCATCCTTGCAGGTGTGCTGTTCGCCCTTTGGGTCTACGGCGCCTTGCGCCGGTCGGCGGCGCGTCGCCTGCCACAATGACCGCGTCGCTGCCTGGTAGGGAGTCCAGGTACCCCTGCGGACGGGCGCTGCGTGTGTCGATCCTGGCGTCTGCCGTTGCCGTCTCGGCGGCAGTCGCGGTGGATGCCTGCGGCGGGACGCCCTCGGCGGGCTGCGACGCCGGCTGGCCGGACTGGCAGCGTTTCGTCGAGGCCTTCGTCAGCGAGGACGGCCGGGTGATCGACCGCTCCACCCCGGGTGCATGGACCGTCTCGGAAGGGCAGGCCTACGCCATGTTCTTCGCGCTGGTCGCCGATGACCGGCCCACCTTCGCGCGCCTGCTGGCGTGGACACGGGACAATCTCGCCGACGGCGACCTGACCCGGCGTCTGCCCGCGTGGCAATGGGGGCGCAACGATGACGGCGTCTGGGGGGTGCTGGATGCAAACCCGGCGTCGGACGCCGATGTCTGGATTGCGTATGTGCTCGATCAGGCGGGGCGTCTGTGGCGCGAGCCCTACTACCGGACGTTGTCGGCCGTCATCAGCCGCCACATCCTGGCGGAAGAGACCGCTGATCTGCCGGAGTTGGGGCGGACCCTGCTGCCGGCACCTTACGGTTTCGAGCCCGAGCCCGGCGTATGGCGCCTGAATCCGAGCTACCTGCCGCCGATGCTGTTCGAGGCCTTGGCGTCGGCGCAGCCCGAATTCGAGTGGCCCGCGGTGCTTGCGAGTTCGCAGCGCGTGCTCATCGGCGGCGCCGGCAACGGATTCGCCCCGGACTGGGTGCTGTACCGGACGCAAGGGGGCTTCGCCGATGATCCCGGCAGTGCGGCGATCGGCAGTTATGCGGCGATCCGGGTCTATCTGTGGATCGGCATGATGGACGCAGCGGCGTCCGGGCGCGCGGAGCTGCTGCGGCACTACCGCCCGATGCTGGATCTGATCGCGGCGCAGGGCTGGCCTCCGGAGACGATCGATACCGCCAGTGGCGAGGTCTCCGGTCGTGGTCCGTCCGGCTTTGCGGCGGCCTTGTTGCCGTTTGTCCGGGCGTCGGGCGATCGTGCGAGCGCCGAAGTGCTGGCCCGGCAGGTGAAGGCGCGGACTGCGGAAGACTTCGGCGGCTACTACAACGCCGTGCTGACCCTGTTCGGGCTCGGTTACCTCGAGGGTCGCTATGCGTTTTCGGCAGACGGAGCATTGCGGCCGGCATGGGGACGCCCGTGCTGAGGCGCTGGATTCTGGTGTGGGCGCTGGCGTTCGGCGCGGTGGCGGCGCATGCGCAGTCGGCTCCCGATCCAAGCGCGGAGCTTCGGCGCAGCGCGCGCCTGTGGGAGGACAGTGGGCGCTACGATCTGGCGCGCCAGGCGTTGGAGAAGAATCGCCTGACCCACCCGAATGATCCTCAGGCTCTTCTGCAGATCGGCCTGCTCGATGTCCGCGCCGATCGCCTCAAGGCGGCGGCCGATGTGCTTGCGCAGATGGAGGCGCGCTTTGCCGGCAGCGAAGCGACCGGGCATCTGCAAACGGCGTACCGGATGGCGACGACGGACCGTATCGCGATGGCATCGGTACGGCGGCTGATGGAGATCCGCGAGGGGGATCAGGCGCTGGCGATGTTGCGCGAGCTGTTTCCGGATGGCCCTCCCGGCTACGACCTCGGCCTGGAGTACTACCGCGCGGTGGCCTTGACCGACCGTGGCTGGGATCGGGCGCGCAAAGGCTTCGAGACGCTGGTGGCGCAGGATCCGGAGAATCCACGTCCCCGACTGGCGCTGGCGCAGCACCTGCTCGATCGACCGCAGAGCTACGCCAAGGGACTGAAGATCTTGACCGCACTGGCTTCCGCGCAGGACGTCACCACGACGGCGGCGACCGAGGCGTTGCGGTCGGCCCTGCTGGAACGTTCGTTGGGACTGTTGCCGGTGTCGACGCTGCGCGATTACGTGGCCCGGCATCCGGATGACGAGGCGCTGAGCGCGCGTTTGGCGCAGCGCCAGCGCCTCGATCGCAACCGCCGGTTTCTGGCGGCGCCGGATCTGTCGGCGGTACCGGATCCGGCCATGCGCGATCGCATCAGTGCCCATCACCGAACGCTGGACCGGCTGCTGCGGGAACTCGATCCCGGTGAGGTGCCGGCGTCGGCGCAACGCCTGTTCAATGCGGTCGTCACCGGTGATGCGGCGCAGGCATGGGCGCTGGCGCAGAATCAGCGTCTGCCCCGCGACCCGGATCTGCGACGGCACGTCCAGAATCTGCGCGAGTCCGCCTTGGGCATGCACTGGCAGTGGCGCGCCGTGTTGTACGAAGGAAAGTCCGCCTGGGCGCGGGCCGATGCCCTGCTGCAGGCGGCTGTCATCGGCTGGGATGGGCGGTTCTACGAACTCGATGATCCCTTGCAGCTGCTCGAACGCGAGGATTCCGCCGAAGCGGAGTCCGCATATCGTGAGGCATTGGTGATCGATGCGAGCAGCGCGACGCTGATGCGTGCACTGACGGCGCTGCTCAGCCGGCAGGGGCGTTACGACGAAGCGCTCGCGGCAGCTGCAGGGTTTCAAGGCGACCGGAGTACCGCTGCGGCGATCGAGGCCGGCGTTCTGGGCGTGCGGGCCCAGTCCAGCCTTGACGCGGGCCGTACCGGCCCCGCGCTGGAAGATCTCGAGCGGGCGGTGCGACTGGCCCCGGATGATCCCTGGCTGCGCTACGACCTGGCGCGTCTGTACCGGCAGCTTGGACTCGCGGAGCGCGGTCGCAGGCTGATGGCCGAAGGTAGCGCTCGCGCGCCGGCCGATCCGGATGGGCGCTATGCGCAGGCGCTGTACTTGTCGCTGATCGAGGACCCGCAGGCGGCACTGGCGGCCCTGCAGGCCATTCCGGCGGAGCAGCGTTCGGATCGGGCGCTCGAGATGATCAAGGGTCTGCGCATTCCGGCCCTGCTCGATCGGGCCCAACGTCTGCTCGCCAGTGGGGAGGTCGAGCAGTCGGAACAAGTGCTGGCGCAGGCCGGGCGACAGGCCGGTGGTGATCCGGACGCGCTTGCGGCGGTTGCGCGGGCGTGGGCGCGCCGCGGGCAGGCCGAACGCGGCTACGCGCTGATGGAGTCCGCCGCGGCGGCGGACGGGCTGCCGTTTGGGCGCTCCGTTGCGATCAGGCTGGCCTTGGGACAGCTCTACGTCGAACAGGCGCAGAGCGAGCGCCTGGATGCATTGCTGGCGACGCTGCCGCCGCCGAACGCCCTGAGCGCCGCGCAGGCCGAAGCGGTGACGGAGCTGACACTGCAGGCCGACATTCTGGCGGTCGAGTCCCTGCAGGATGATGGCCGGGGTCGCCGCGGACTGGAGCGTGTGGAGCAGGCGCTGCGTCGTGCGCCGGACAATGTCCGCCTGCATCAACTGCGGGCCGAGTTGCTGCTCGCCTCCGGCCAGCCGGACGCAGCGGTGCGGGCGTATGCACCGCTGGTGGAGGCGCGGCCACAGGATGTCGACCTGCGCTTCGGCTATGTTCGCGCCCTGATGGACAACGGCCAGACCGTTGCGGCCCGGCAACAGCTCGATCTGCTGGAGCGGCAGATTGATCCGGATGACCGCGGGCAGCGGCAGCTGCTGTTCTGGCGCCGGTACGGGATCGACGACTACGACGGGGCGCAACGGGTGATCAATGCGCAGTTGCAGCGCTACCCCGACGATCCGGATGTGCTTGCTGCCGCTGCGGAGCTGGCACGTGCGCGCGGGCGGGGCGATGACGCTGTCGCGT
Organism: Nevskiales bacterium; assembly: GCA_028698335.1. GTDB lineage: Bacteria > Pseudomonadota > Gammaproteobacteria > Nevskiales > Nevskiaceae > Solimonas. The sequence continues at coordinate 135,781 of JAQVDP010000011.1, forward strand.
ACTACCGGCGCGCCGAGGCGCGCCTCCGCGATACCGATGACCAGGGTCAGCTTGCGCGGGCTGCCGCGTTGCGGGAGAGTTTCGAACGTTTCGGCGCGAATCACCGGGGCTGGTTTGCGGCAGGGGTCGACGTACTGCACAAGCCGGGGACGCCGGGCATTTCCAAGTTCGATGCGGTCGAAGTGCCGGTCGAGCTGCGGGTCGGGCTGAACCATCGTAGCCACTTGTTCGCCGTCGCCGATCGCGTCGATCTTTCGGCGGGACGATTGCCGGCCGACTATGACGCCGCTGGCGCATTCGGAACCGTATATGCGACCGGGCCGTCGGCGGTCAGCGCTTTCCCGAACGGGTATCGCATCGACGATCTCGGTGTCGCGTTGGGCGTCGGCTATCAGTCCGACACCATGCGCGTCGATATCGGAACCACGCCGTTGGGATTCGAGGTCGAGGATCTCGTTGGCGGGCTGGAGCTTTACTACGACGTGGGGCCGGTCGACGTGACCGTGGACATCTCACGTCGGCCCGAGACCAGCAGTGTGTTGTCGTACGCCGGCATCGAGGATCCGGTGACTGGCGAGGTGTGGGGTGGTGTGCGTGCGACCGGGGTCGGCGTGCGTGCAGGCCGCTACGAGGCGGAGTACAGCCTGAGCGCCAGTGCAGAGCATCGCTGGTTGTCCGGACGCAATGTCATGGACAACCAGTACACCGGCTTGCGGTTGGCCGGAGATCACGAAGTGTGGGCGGGCGACAACTGGTCCCTGGACGCCGGTTTGACGCTGGTGTACTGGCGCTACGAGGAGAACCTGCGGTACTACAGTTTTGGCCATGGTGGCTACTACAGCCCGCAGCGTCGCATCTCGGTGTCGTTGCCCCTGGATCTGCGTGGTCGCAACAACCGGATCAGCTATCTGCTCCGGGGTGCGATGACCTATGCGGCGAGTCGGGAACGGTCGATGCCGGTCTATCCGGAGCATGCCGATCTGCAGGCGGCCGCTGCGCTGCAGCTGACGCCTCCGGGCAACTTCGACAGCCCCTTCTACGACGGTGGACGCAGTGACGGCGTGGGTCTTTCAGGGCGCGCCGCCATCGAGTACGCGCTGAGTCGTCGCTGGTTTATCGGCGCACAGGCGGAGATCGATCGGTCCGATTATTACGAGCCGGAAGCGTACGGGCTCTATTTCCGGCGTGAATTCCGGCCGCAGCGCTATCCCGAGTTGCCGCCGCGGGCTCCCGAGCCGTATCCGGAGTACTGACGGGGCCTTGGCCCGTCCGGCGCAGTCGCGCGGATGGTGCATCCGTTCGGTAAGAATGCGGCGTTGCGTTGCCGCGGTGAAGGGCCAGACGGTCTGAGACGGCCCTTGCGGTTGCCGCGGACGTCGCTGCCGACCGTGGCCCGCTTGATGTACGCGCACGGTGTTTCCAGAGCCCCCCGCGATCGATGATGGATTGCGACGCTAGCGCTGGGTGGTGTCGTATTCGGACCAGCTGCCGTCGGGTGTCCGCATCATATACTTGGAGCCGGTTCGCATGATCACGGTATTCTCGTTCTCGGCCACCATTGCCGTTTGCGGCAGGTTTCGAACGTAATCCGCGAGCGGAGGCTGCGGCTGCTGGAACGGGTCGGTCGCAATCATTCTCGACAGCATTTCCGAAAGCGCCAAGTAACTCGTCGGACCGTCGACGTTGACAGGCGCGGCAGCGTGCGCAATCTCGGGGCCGATCAGGGAAACGCCCGTTGGGACGAGACTGATCGCCGCCGTGGGGATTTCGCGCAATCCGGAAATCTGCATGCGATCGCCTCGAATATTGGCCCCGTGTTCAGGAATCAGGACCAGTACGACCCGACGCCCGGAACTTTCCAGGAGCTGCGCGAATCGTTCAAGTTCGTCCAGATAATTTTGCAGCCGCTGCTTGTAGTACTCGGCCGTCGATTTTGGACGGTCACCAATCGCGCGATTGCCATCATGGAGGCTTACGCCGTTGTAGAACAACGCCATGCGTGGAACGGATTGCTGCTGGCGGAGCAGCCACCAGTGCGACAGTACGTCGTAGTCATCTCGAATCGGTGAACCGTCAAATGAGCGTTGTGTCGGGCGGGCGGAGGTGTCTTCAGTGAATCTCGCACTGGTTCCGATGTTGGCGATCACGTCTTCGGAAAAACCACCGAACATTCCGTTGTGATTCATCTCCCAGGCCGATTCGAAGCCAACCCGTTCCAACTGCCGCATGAGCAGGCATTCGGCGTTTGGGGGGGCATAGAGATCGGCATGCGATTGCTGTCCGCAGGTGCCGCGCAGCACGCGGATGGCCGCCGGGCCGCTGTAGCTCGCGGCCGAGTTGAAGTTGTCAAAGACGATATCGAATCGCTTCAGGAACGGGTGACTGAGCAGGTTGGCAAAGTCGACGTCATCCCAGGCGAGCGAACAGGTATGCAGCAGGATGATGTCGAACGGGGTATCGCCCTGTCCGACTTCGCTGAAGTGCACGCGGCGATTGGCCTCGGCTTCGTAGAAGCGCTTGAGGGTGTTGTCGAGCGCCTCCGGTGTGGTCGGAACCGCATCCTTTGCGACGATGCCGGGAATTTCGGTCTGGTTCGAGTCAGAGACGGTGACCACGCGGGTGACCGAGCTCTGCACGAACGCGATGGTCGGTACCGACAGGATGCCCAGCAGCGCGAAGGTGGACATGCGCAGCTTGCGGTCCAGCAGAGCAAATATCAGGTACATCCCGAGCAGGATCAACAGGATCTGCCCGCTGACGAAGCGGCCGACCAGCTCCAGCAGGTAGGCGGCATCGAACTGCATCAGCAGCGGCAGCTTCGACAGGGCCTGTTCGGCGGGGGGCAGCCATGCGTCGTGATAAAGCAGCGCGATGCCGACCGGAACGGCGATGACCTGCCGGACGACCCTGAGCCAGCGCTGGCGCAGCGGGATCAGCAGCGCGATCGCGAAGATCAGATTCGGCAAGAAGTGAAAGTCGATGTACTTGGCGAAGTACAGGAACAGCTTGCCGAAGAAATAGAAGCTCCAGATTCCCATATCGCGTCTTCTTAGGTCAGACCGTTGTGGGGGACGGCCGCAAGCGCTTCGACGGCCGCAGGCGCGACACCAACAGGGCCAGCGCGCTGGTGATCAAGTGCTGGTAGCCGATGGCGCCGAAGCGCGCGATTTCGGCCAGGCTCTTGAGTGGATGATCCTGAGGGGCGAGTTCTTCCGATCCAAGCCAGGCGTCGGCGCGCCCGAAGGTGCATTCGATCAGTCGTCGCTCCTGCTCGAGATCGAGCGCGGTGAAGTTCAGGCCCAGGCGTGATTCACCGTTGGTCGCGACACTCGCGGGGAAGGCGAATTCGCGATCCCCTCGCGACAGCACGACCTGCAGCGGGGTCCCCCGCGAAACATCGAGGGGCTCGGACAGATTGATCCCGAGACCCCGGGACGAGTAGTCGTTGGTCGTGCAGGCCACGGTGCGGCCATCCGGCAGATACAGTGTTGCGGGTACGCAAAGCGGGACGCGATGCGATACCCGGACCTGGCGTGCTTCCGAGGCGACGCCCAGTGCCGCGCCGAGCATCAGGATGTTGTAGACGGTCCACACCAGATTCAGCACGACGGTGCCGGCCTCGAAGGTGTTCCAGATCAGCAGGCGCCCGATGCCGACAATCAGTCCGGCCGTGTTGAGTACGGTCAGCACGATGTACGGGATCGAGATTTTCCAGTCGAAGTATCCGTGCTCGATCAATCCGCCCTTGGCGGTGATGTTGAAGCGTCCGGCATTCGGACGGATCAGCGCCATCGCCGTCGGCAGCGCGATGTACCACGCCAGAACCGACTCGTAGGCTTCGGCCCAGAAGGAATGTCGATACCGCCCCTGGATGCGGGCGCCGACCAGTTCGGCCTGAATCAGGTGCGGCAGTACGTAGACGGCGATCGTCGTCGCCCAGGCATTGATGATGTGATATTCGAAGAACAGATAGCCCAACGGCGCCGTCAGGAACACGAGCCTCGGCAGGCCGTTGAAGAAATGGATCATCGAGTTGGCGTAGCAGATCCGCTGGAACAGGCTCAGGCCACGCCCGAAAAACGGGTTGTCGATGCGGAACATCTGCGCCATGCCGCGGGCCCAGCGCATGCGCTGCCGGATATGGCTGGGGAGCGACTCGGTCGCCAGGCCCGCCGCCAGCGGAATCTTCACGTAGGCGCTGGTGTAGCCGCGGCGGTGCAGGCGCAGGGCGGTGTGCGCGTCTTCGGTGAGGGTCTCGACGGCAAAGCCGCCGATTTCTTCGAGAGCGGTGCGCTTGAGGACCGCGCATGAACCGCAGAAGAAAGTTGCGTTCCACAGATCGTTGCCGTCCTGGATCACGCCGTAGAACAGGCTGCCCTCGTTCGGGACCTGGCGGAACGTGCCCAGGTTGCGCTCGAACGGATCGGGCGAGAAGAAGTGGTGCGGCGTCTGGACCAGTGCGCACCTGGGGTCGCGCAGAAACCATCCCACCGTCATCTGCAGGAACGAGCGGGCGGGGATGTGGTCGCAGTCGAAGATCGCGACGAGTTGGCCCTGGGTGACGCGCAGGCCGTGGTTCAGGTTGCCGGCCTTCGCATGGAAGTTGTTGGCGCGGATGATGTACTGGGCGCCGACCTGATCGGCGAAACGGCGGACCTCGTCACGGCGGCCATCGTCGAGGATGCAGACATTGAGCTTGTCGCGGGGCCAGTCGAGGCTCAGCGCGGCCAGGACCGTTGGTTTGATGACGCTGAGCGATTCGTCGTAGGTTGTGATGAAGACGTCGACGCTGGGCCAGCTCGAGCGGTCGCTCGGCAGCGTGGCGACGGGCCGTTTGAGTGGCCATGCGTCCTGCAGGTAACGCAGGATCAGCACCAGCCATGTGTAGCATTCCGCGAGCACCAGACCGATGCCTAGAATTGCTTCGGCACCCGGTTGCAGGTCGAGCGTCTGCGTCAGACGCCACCAGATGTATCGGGACGATGCGACCAGCGAGAAGCCGACCATGATCAGGGTCGGGACCTTGCCGGGCAGGCGTCGCAGCAGCAGGGTCGATCCCCACATCAGTATGAACAACACGAACTGTGCGGCAGGCGTCAGCGGCGTGGTGGCGCATAGCGTCAGCATGACCGCGACGCTTGCGACCATCAGATAGCCGAGTATCGGGCGCTGTTCGGTGGTGTAGCGTGCCAGTGCCTCGAGGCGGCGGTCGGCGGGACGGTAGTCGATCCTGTCCAGGCGCGCCGACAGACGCCGGAACGGCAGCCACAGCAGCTTCAGCAGCAGCCAGAGCGGTAACAGCAGGTCCGTTGCGACCGTGTACCACGGGCGTTCCGCATGTACTCCGACTGCTTCCCGGCGGATGAAGCAGGCTTTCAGCCAGTCGCGGGGGTTGTTCGGTTCGCGAATGCCGAGTTCGCGGACCAGGGCGGCGATGAGTCGTTGCGCAAGCAGTTCCAGCGGCATCGGCAGCGGGCGGCGCTGCGCGGGGGGCAGCACGACCAGGCGCCATAGCCAGTGCCCCAGGCCGCGGCCCGGGGTCACCCCGAGCCAGCGTGCGATCGGCCCTGCCTCGGCGCCGTTGTCGGGCGTATCGGTCATGAACGGGGGCCCTGTTCCGCGTCGCCGGCCAATGCGATCGCGAGTGCCATCAGATCCTGCACCGACCGGCTGCGCGGGGCGTAGTCGAAGGGGTTCCGATTGGCGGCGACCGATTCCGGGAGCGCTTCGTCGCGATGAATCAGTTGCGGCAGCAGCTGCTCGCCGAGGCGATGGCGCATCATGGCGTGGACATCGGTCTGCAGGCGCCGGGTGGGATCCATCAGGTTGATGACGTGGACGGTCTCGCCAAGCCCGGATGCTGGATCCGTCAGGCGGGCGTAGGAGACCAGATCGGCGCGCCAGACGTGGACGACCCGGTCGGCGGCGGCCACCGCGAGATCCGCCAGCGGCGAGGGGCGGCGGGGGGCGTCGACCAGTACGACGGCGTTTTCGGGCAGTGCGAAGCGGTCCAGAATCTCACGTAGCTGCATCGGCTGGCCGGTGGGGGTAGGCGCAGCTGTCGTGCCGAGGGTGGGTGCCACGCCGAACGGCAGGAAACGAATGCCGTCTGAATTCGACAGCACCGAGCGTGCGGCCACGTCGGCATCGGTGCTTGTATGTTCAGAGCAGACCATCACGGTAGAGTCTGAGCGTCGATAAGACGGCCAGACCGGCCCGTGCAGCTTGGTACGTGCTGGGGTGATCGAACCCGTTTCTGAGTAGAGAGCGCACGG
>JAQVDP010000023.1 GCA_028698335.1 Nevskiales bacterium
ACGCCGTCCGACCACATTCGAGCCTCGGCTACCTGACACCACACGAGTTCAAAGCAACACTGAGTCCTTCAACCCACCGGGGAGCCAGTTTCTAGGTTCACGTGGTCCGAGAAATGCCGGCAGGTCAGGTGAATGACTACGACCTTGCCGTCCAGCACAACGAAGCGCTCCAGCTAGCCTGTGACTATATCGGTGTGACACGGACGCGGTCGGATAGCTTCTTCGACGGAACCCGCGGCAGCCGTCTGGTCAAGATCGTCGCCTTCAATCATCCGCTGACACCGCTGGATCTGGAGTCGATCCGGACCGAGCTGGAGGCCCGTCCGGGCGAGGAACGGGATATCGAAGTTGTCTGCCTGGGCATGGAGCTGGCCGCGCACGCCTGGGTCGAACGGTACAACGCGGCGCGTCCGGTCAACCGGATTCAGGTGATCGAATTGCGGACGCATCCCAAGTACGGTGGCTTCATCCGCCATGAACCGATGGCGGCGAGTGTCAGCGTCACGCGTGCGGGGGATGGTGTCGTGGTCGAGGTGTTGGATGTGTTGTCCCCCAGCATCGTCAAGCGGCTGAATATGGAGGAGGGCTTGTTCAAGGCGCAGATCGAGGATTGGCGCGCCGTGGTCGACTGCATTCTGATCGACCCGAATTATGACGGCGAAATATTCAACGTCGTGCATTCGGATGTGCCGGTCCGCAAGACGGATCTGGTGACGGGTCGTTACGAGTTGCCCGCGCCACCGCCCGGAAGCACGGTTGCGGTGAAGATCATCGACATGCTCGGCGAAGAGCTGATCGTCACCCACAGGGTCTGAGTCCATGCGTAGCCGCGATGTCCGCACGATCGACTTGTTCGGTGCCGAGCGGGCCGCGGACTCGGGGGCGATTCTGCAGTGGCCGGACGGCGCGCGCTTTCCGCTTAATGCCAGCGGATTCCATGTCGAGGACCACGTTTGGCAGGACCTTTCAGCGTCGGAACGCCCGCTGATCGTTGCGGGCTATGCCAGTCTTGATCGGCTAATCGATTTCGTTGCCACGAGCGGGGCGCGGCAAAGTACTCGGCTGCTGTTCGGTAATGAGCCCTTCGCCTCGCGGCGCCAGCAATTCGATCTGGGCGGCGAGCAGTTTGCCAGAGCCGCTGAGGACTACTGGCTGGATCGGGGCATTTCGCTGCTGCGTTCCGCGCCCTTGATTCGCGCGATCGAGTTGCTCAAGTCGGGTCAGGTGCAAGCGCGCTACGTTGCCGGTGGTGGCGGGTTGCACGCCAAGATCTACTGCGGGCAAGAGGCGGCGACGCTAGGGTCGAGTAATTTCACCGAACCCGGGTTACGGACGCAGCTGGAGGCCAACGCGCGATTCACCCGAAAGGACAGCAAACGTTTCGATGAGCTGTGGCAGATTGCCGAAAACTATTGGCAGCTGGGGCGCAACTATCGCGATGAACTGATCGCGCTGCTGGAAAAGCTGCTTCGCGTGGTCAACTGGGATGAAGCCCTAGCGCGCGCCTGCGCGGAACTTCTGGAAGGCGACTGGGCGCAAAATTATCTGCGTGAGGATTTTCTGGGTCAGGCGGGCAGTCTTTGGCCTAGCCAGAAGCAAGGGATCGGCCAAGCGCTGTACGTGTTGCTGAATCAAGGCAGCGTATTGCTTGCTGACGCCACCGGGGCGGGAAAGACGCGTACCGGCACGTATCTGATTGGCGCTATCTGCGACCACATTCTTCGGACCGGCCGGCTACGCAAAGGCAAGGCCCTGATGATCTGTCCTCCTACGGTGGAAGAGAACTGGCGTCGGGAGGCGATGCTGGCGTCGGTGCCGCTCGACATTTACTCACACGGCAAACTCAGCCACGAGAGAAGCAAGCATCATGATCTAACGCTGGAAGAGCTGCGGCGCGCCCAATTGCTCTGCGTCGATGAAGGACACAATTTTCTCAATGTGAATTCCGCGCGTACGCAACGCGTGCTCCGCAACATGGCGGATCACGTGTTGCTGCTGACGGCGACACCGATCAATCGCGGAGTTACGGATCTGCTGCGGATCGCCGATCTGCTCGGAGCCGACAACTTGGATGAAGGGACGTTGAAGGCGTTCCAGAAGATGCTCGGTGTGCGTCAGCTGACGCGAACCTTGACGGAGCCGGAAATCCGTCAGCTCCGGCAGGAAATCCAGAAGTTCACGGTGCGTAGAACCAAGAAGGTCCTCAATACGCTGATTCAGCGTGAGCCCGAAGCGTACCGAGACAAAGACGGCAAGATGTGTCGGTTTCCCAGGCACATTGCCGAGGTCTATACGCTTGATGAGTCACAGAAGGATCGTGAGATCGCTGCCCGTATCCGCATTTTGGCGGACAGCCTGCATGGCGTGACGCATTTCGAAAAGCCCATCGAAATGCCGGACATCCTACGTAAGCAGGGTGTAAGTGAAGAGCGCTATCTGGCTGGGCGTATCAGTTCAGCGTCAAAACTGGCCCGATACGTGGTCATGCGGGCACTGCGATCTTCTCGTGCCGCGCTGCTGGAGCATGTATTGGGCACCGAGGTGGCCATCAACGAGTTCGGCCTTTCAGATTCGTTCCGCAAGGATGAAACCGGAAATCAGCTTGCCAAGGTTCGCGGGCTTGCCGGCCGAACGCCGACGAACAGGTTAAACATTGACTTGCCGGATTGGCTGACGGATCCCGATCGACACCGAGCCGCATGCGAGGACGACGCCCGCTGTTACGAGGAAATTGTGCAGCTGGCGCGGGCGCTAAGCGCTGGCAGGGAGCAGGCCAAGGCAGCTCGTCTCGCGGCGCTGCTTGATCAGCACTCGCTGATTCTTGCCTTCGACAGCCGTCCGATTTCTCTCGCCATCATTCGGCGGTTGTTGAGGAAGGGGCGTGCGCAGACCCTGCTCGCTTGGGGCGACGCGGCCTCGGACCGGGAGGAAATGCTGAGGCAGTTCGCACATGGGTCGACCGCAAAGGACATCATCGGTCTGTGCTCGGACAGTCTGTCCGAAGGCGTCAATCTGCAGCAGGCTTCGGCGCTGGTTCATCTGGATATGCCGAGCGTTGTGCGGATTGCGGAACAGCGTGCCGGACGGGTCGACAGAATGGATAGTCCCCACAAGTCGATTCAGGTCTGGTGGCCGGATGACGCGCCTGAGTTTGCACTGTCGTCGGATGAACATTTCGTCGAGCGCTACGAGACGGTCGAGAAGCTGCTCGGATCGAACATGCCCTTGCCGGAACACTTGCAGGCCGCCGAGCGGAAAACTGTTTCTGCGCAGCAGATGATCGCGGAATACGAACGAACCGCAGCGGAGCCATGGGATGGGATTGACGACGCTTTCTCACCAGTGCGCGGGCTCGTCGAAGGAGACGCGGCGCTGGTGCCCGCAGATGTATATGCCCACTACCGGAGCGTCACGTATCGCGTGCTCTCTCGCGTAAGCTTGGTGACCAGCCGAACGCCGTGGGCATTTTTCTGCCTGAGCAGCGGAAATTTGGAAGTGCCCCGATGGATTTTCTTGTCGAGCTACAACGCCAAGGCGCAAACGGAACTCCTTGCAGTGGTTGCGGAGCTACGTGAGCGGCTGGGGCCTGGTGTGCTTAATCTTCCCCTGGATGAACGTGCATCACGAGTGCTGGAAACGTTCTTGAAGCAACTGCCAAAGGTGGAACGGCAGTTGCTCGCGCGCAAGAAGCAAAGGGCTTTGGTCGAGATGGAGGCAGTCGTCAAAGGCTTGTTGCTCGCGGCGGGGCGCAGGCATGACGATGCCGCGATCGAGCATCTGAAAAAAGTGGAGCAGATGCTGGTCAATCCACCTATTGATGGCCAGCCTGATTGGGACGAAGTCGCGTCACGCTGGCTTGATGCCATTCGTCCAATTTGGTTCGATCGGCTTAAGCAGAAGCGGCAAAAGCCGTTGTTGCTGAAAGACATTCGCAAGGATCTACTGCATCCGGACGCAAACATGACGGCAACTTTGGAGCAGCACTTCCAGCTGTTTCCGGTACTGCGTAAGCCAGAGGAACGTATCCGCGCCTGCATCGTCGGCGTTCCGGGATCGTAGTCGGTCATTCGGCGGGGTTTCCATAATTTACTGTTGCAGAAACGCCCACCCCTGATCGCTGAAGGTGATCGTGCCGGTGATGCCGCTGAGTTTCACTTCGGTGAAGCGCGTCGGGCCCAGATAACGCGCGACGAACTCCTGCACCTTGGCCGGCTGGTTGGCGAGGTCGTCGTAGAGCGTCTGCGGGATTTCGATGGCGCCGTTGAAGCGGCGTGGCTGGTCATCGAGGCCGCGGGCACGTTCGATCTGACGGATGACGTCGGTCGTGTGCAGGATCAGGTCGAAGTGCTGATTCGGTGCGGTGTGGATGCGCAGCGTCGTCGGTGAGCAATAGGTGCTGAAGCCGATCAGTTCGGCCGCCCAGTCGGCGTCGCCCTCGATGTGTTCGCGCTCGCCCAGCGTCGGCAGCGCAGCGAGGTTGTAGCCGTAGTCGAGGCCGGGGCTGGGGCCGAGTACGCGGGCCACGGTGTCGCCGCCGGGGTTGTCGAGTTCGGTGCCCCTGATCGGCGCGTCGGTGCGCACGAAGGCCCAGCGGTTGTCTTCGGCGGCGATGTCGCGCTGCCAGTAGCCGCTGTGGCCGGCGCCGTCGAAGCCTTCCACGCGCAGCACGCGGTGGATCATGTTCTCGCCGACCTTGTGGATGCCGAAGTGGTGGGTGATGCGTCCGGGGATGCGCGGCTGTCTGACCCAGTCGAAGCTCGGCAGCTGGATCACCGGGTTGGCGGCACCGCGCTGGTCCTCGTAGCTGTAGTCGAAGAACACGTCGTCGGCGCCGGCGAGGTCGAAGTCGTAATGCCGGGTATAGATGTCGCCGTAGCGGGTGATGACGGCGACGGTCGAACCGCTGGCGGTGAGGTTGACCATCCGCAGGCGGCCGTTCTCCGGCGCGCACATGCCGTAGCTCTCGTCGCGCGGCAGCCACGGGTCGACGTAGATGAGGTCCTGGCCATCGTCAGCCAGTAGCCAGATGTGCGAGACCTTGCCCTGGCCGATCGCATGCAGGTTGCCGGCCGGGTCGGTCCAGTTCTTGTCCTCGGCCGGCGAGATCACGGTCCAGGTCCAGGCCAGATAGTTCTCGCGGATGCTATGGCCGCTGCCGAGCCAGGTCGGCGGGCCCCAGCGCGAGGTCCAGTTGAACCATTCGGGCGCGTTGAGGGCGTTGTCCATGCCGTAGATGGCGCCGTCGGCGCGGATCGCGGTCATCTCGTCGTCGTCCACCGCGATGCCGATGACGGTGCCGTCGAGGCAGGCCGGCATCGGCACGCGATCCCAGGGCTGATTGATCCCGGTCACCTCGGCGTGCGAGCGGAACCAGATGCGGCCGTCGCGCAGCGCGAAGTCGTAGCGGCGGTTGTAGGTCTCGGTGTCGCCGCGCACGAAGCTGCCGGCCGGCAGATCGGCGGGCGCGTCGGTGACCGCGTCGGCGGCCAGGCCGTTGCCGGTGTCGGGCAGCACGTCGATGGCGACCGGATCCGGCGTGCCGATGGTGCCGCCGGGCAGGATGCAGATGCCGACGTCGGCGTCGTGGTCGACCTTGACCGCGAACGGGCCGCCGGGGGCGGGCGTGAAGACCGCACCGTCCGGGCCGGTCCCGTCGGGCGCGGCGCTGCCGCCGCAGGCGCTCAGCGCCCATGCGGCGGCCAGCAGCAGGGCCGGCGCGCCGGCTCTCAGATCCATCCCAGGGCTCCGAAGCTCAGTGCGGCGACGGTGACCAGTGCGGCCAGACTGCCGACCACGGTGATCTGCTGGCGCCGGCCCGGCAGGTCGTGCACCCAGTAGCCGACCAGATAGAACGGCAGGTAGCCGATCAGGAAGATCAGCCACGGCGCGCCGGCGCTCCAGTACGGCCAGTCCCAGGTCAGCGCGCCGATGCGGTTGAGCACGATCTCGACGCCGACGCAGGCGATCGAGTTGACGACGGCCAGGAACAGGCGGTTGTTGACGCCGAGGATGCGGGCGTGGCGGTCCTCCGGCAGCAGGCGCATCGCGTACAGGCCCATCATCGCGAACATGAAGCTGATCTCGATGTTCAGGCCGATGAAGATCTGGAACGCCGACGGGCCGGGGGTGCCCCAGGCCGGCGCAAAGCCGCTGAAGTGCGCGAGCAGGCCGTTCCAGATCTCGTTGATCCAGTCCATCAGCCAGAACGCCAGCGCGCCGAGGACGACGCTGTAGCGGCGCGCGGCGAGGTTGTCCGCATACAGGTACATCACCACCAGCAGCAGCGGAATCACGTACCACTGGAAGGTCGCCGCGTCGCGCAGGTGCGCCAGGGATTGCGTTGCGGAGGGAGTCATCGCACAGTCGTCCGGGGTTAGGAGAACCTGATGACTATACGAACGCAGCAGGCGGACGCGCTCGCGCGATCCGGCCAGAAGCTTGCGAATCCCGGCCAGCCGATCGCCGGCGCCGGCACCGTGGCGGTGGCGTACCTCAATACGCTGCTTGATGTCGCGCAGCGGGCCGGCGCCGGCCGGCGCGACCTGCTCGAACTCAGCGGCATCGATCCGGCGGCCCTGGGGCAGAACTCCGGCCGCATCGCGGTGGAGCGCATGCTCGACCTGTTCGAGGTGGCGCAGCGGGCCACCGGCGACGGCATGATCGGCCTGCACATGGGCATGCAGACGCAGCCGCGCAGTTTCAGCGCACTGGGCTACGCGGCGATGAGCTGTCGCACGCTGGGCGAGGCGATCGCGCTGATTCCGCGCTACGAGGGCGTCGTCTACGACGGCGGCACGACCACGCTGCAGCGCCGCGGGCGGCGCGTCGAGCTGCGCTGGACAGCGGCGCTGCCGGACCCGGCGGCGCCGCGGGTCGGTCCGCTCAACGAGGCGATCGTCGCCGGCTGGCTGGCCTACGGCCGCTGGATCACCGGGCGCGACACCGCGGTGTCCGCCGTTCGCTTCCGTCACGCGCCGCCGGCCGACCCCGCGCCCTATGTCCGCTTCTTCGGCTGCGCGCCGCGTTTCGGCTGCGACGACAACGCGGTGGTGTTCGACGCGGCGCTGCTGGAGCTGCCGCTGATCCAGCACGACGACGAGCTGCGGCGGCTGATGGAGTCGCGCGCACAGCGGCAGATCGAGCAGTTGCAGGCGACCTCGCCGCTGTTGCGGCGCGTGGTCGCGGAGATCCGCCAGCGCCTGCCGCGCGGGGCCTGCGCCGCCGCCGCGGTAGCCGAGGCGCTGGCGATGAGCGAGCGCAGCCTGCGACGGCATCTGCAGGCCGAGGGCCGGACCTTCCAGGCCTTGCTCGCCGAGGTGCGCCACGAACAGGCGCTGGCGCTGCTGCGGGATCCGGCGCTGACCGTGCTCGATGTGGCGCTACTGCTCGGCTATGCCGAACAGAGCGCATTCTCCGCCGCTTTCCGCGGCTGGACGGGGATGACGCCGCGGCAGCATCGCCAGGCCTGCCGCACGGCGGACGCCGCGCCGGCCGGGCGCGGCTCGCCTGAACGGGTGAAGTCCGCAACGGCCCGGGCACGGCATGCTTGCGAGCGGCCGCGGGGCGGATCGGCAGGAGCGGCCACCGCACGTCAGAGGAGTCAGATGTGAAGGTCAATCACAAGCAGCTGCGGATCGGCTTGCGTACGCGGATCTGGATCGTGGTCATGCGGCTGTTCATCAAGCCGATGCTGCGCAGTCTCGGCGTGTCCGGCGTACGCCGCGTGGTCCGCGAGCAGATCCGCATGGCCAGCCACCTGCCGCGGCACCTGTACGGCCTGCCGACCGAGTACCGCATCGTGCACCGGGTGCCGGGGCCGTCGGTCGGCGACTGGAGCCGGACCGACCGCACCGTGATCCTGTACCTGCACGGCGGCGCGTTCCTGATGCCGGCGGTGCCGCGGGTGCATCTGCCGTTTCTGGCGAGCCTGTGTCGCGATCTCGACGCGGTCGGGTTCATGCCCGACTACCGGCTGGCGCCGTTCCACAAATATCCGGCCTCGCTCGACGACTGCGAGCGGGCCTACCGCGGCCTGCTCGAGGCCGGGTTCGCGGGCGAGCGCATCGTCATCGTCGGCGAATCGGCCGGCGGCAACCTGACGCTGGGGCTGCTGCAGCGGATCCGCCGCGCCGGCCTGCCGCGGCCGGCCTGCGCGGTGCCGATCTCGGCGGTGACCGAGATGGCGCGGGTGCATGCGCCGCCGTCGCGCGTGGCCAATTTCAAGCGCGATCCGATAATTCCGCTGCACACGATGGGCGGCATGCTGCAGATGTACGCCGCCGATCTGGACGGCTCCGATCCGGAGCTGTCGCCGCTGTATGCGGACTTCAACGGCTTTCCGCCGCTGTACTTCCTGGTCGGCGAATCGGAGGTCCTGCTCGACGACACGCTGCTCGCCGCGCAGTGCGCCGACGCCGCCGGCGTGGACGTGCGGGTCGACGTCTGGCCGGTGATGCCGCACGCCTTCCCCTTATTCCAAAGTCTTCTACCGGAAACGCGACTCGCGCGGCAGGATATCGGCGAGTTCATTCGCCGGCACACGCCGCAGCAGGTCGCCCCGGACGCGGCACCGCCGCTGCGCGCGGTCCGGCATGAAGCCCTCGGACCGATGCCGGCACAGTGAGCCGTGCGCCCTCAAGGAGAGACAAGATGACCGATACGCCCTATGCCCAGAGCCATCGCCGATCACTGACGGACGCCGCCGCGTTCTGGGCCGAGGCCGCCGAAACCCTGCACTGGGACCGGCGCTGGGACGTGACGCTCGACGACCGCGACGCGCCGATGTACCGCTGGTTCTCGGGCGGGCAGATCAACACCTGCTACAACGCGCTGGATCGCCACGTCGAAGGCGGGCGCGCCGACCAGGCGGCTCTGATCTACGACAGCCCGCTGACCGGCAGCCAGCAGACCTACACCTACCGCGAGCTGCGCGATCGCGTCGCGCGCTTCGCCGGCGCGCTCAGGGCGCAGGGCGTGGCCAAGGGTGACCGGGTGGTGATCTACATGCCGATGGTTCCGGAGGCCGCGATCGCGATGCTGGCCTGCGCCCGGATCGGCGCGATCCATTCGGTCGTGTTCGGCGGTTTCGCCGCGCCCGAGCTGGCCAAGCGCATCGACGACGCCCAGCCGGTGCTGGTGGTCTCCGCGTCCTGCGGCATCGAGCCCGGGCGCAGGATCGACTACAAGCCGCTGCTCGACCAGGCGCTGGACCTGGCGGCGCACAAGGTCAGCGCCTGCGTGATCCTGCAGCGCCCGCAGTGCGAGGCGAGCCTGGTCGCCGGCCGCGATCACGACTGGGCCGCGCTCGAGGCCGCCGCCGAGCCGGCGGCCTGCGTCGCGGTCGAGGCGACCGATCCGCTCTACGTGCTCTATACCTCCGGCACCACCGGCAAGCCCAAGGGCGTGGTCCGCGACAACGGCGGGCACGCGGTGGCGCTGGCGTACTCGATGAAGGCGGTCTACGACGTGCAGCCGGGCGACGTGTTCTGGGCGGCGTCGGACGTCGGCTGGGTCGTCGGCCATTCCTACATCGTCTACGCGCCGCTGCTGCTCGGCTGCACGACGATCCTCTACGAGGGCAAGCCGGTCGGGACCCCCGACGCCGGCGCGTTCTGGCGCGTGATCGCCGAGCACAAGGTCAAGGCCTTCTTCACCGCGCCGACCGCGTTCCGTGCGATCAAGAAGGAGGACCCGAAGGGCGAGCTGCTGCAGCAATACGACATCAGCAGTCTCAAGACCCTGTTCCTCGCCGGCGAGCGCTCCGATCCGGACACGATCCAGTGGGCGCAGACCATGCTCAAGGTGCCGGTGGTCGATCACTGGTGGCAGACCGAGCTGGGCTGGCCGGCGATCGCCAACTGCCAGGGCATCGAGCCGATGCCGGTCAAGCCGGGTTCGTCGACGGTGCCGGTGCCGGGCTATGACATCCAGGTGCTGGACCTCGACGGCAAGCGGCTCGCCGCCGACGAGATCGGCAATCTCGCGATCAAGCTGCCGCTGCCGCCGGGCACGCTGCTGACCATGTGGAACAACGAGCAGGGCTACAAGGACAACTACCTGACCCGCTACCCGGGCTACTACCTCACCGGGGATGCCGGCTATTTCGATACCGACGGCTACATCTGGATCATGTCGCGCATCGACGACATCATCAATGTCGCCGGCCATCGCCTCTCCACGGGCGCGATGGAGGAATCGCTGGCGGGGCATCCGGACGTTGCCGAATGCGCGGTGATCGGCGCGGCCGACGAGATGAAGGGGCAGCTCCCGGTCGGGCTCGTCGTGCTCAAGGCCGGCGTCGACCGGCCGCAGGAGGAGATCGTCAAGGAGCTGATCGCCAAGGTGCGCAGCGACATCGGCGCCGTCGCGGCGTTCAAGGAGGCGTACATCGTGCCGCGCCTGCCCAAGACCCGCTCGGGCAAGGTGCTGCGGGCGACGATGCGCGCGATCGCCGACAACCGCGAGTTCACGGTGCCGGCGACGATCGACGATCCGGCGATCCTCGACGAGATCAAGACCACGATGAAGGACCGCGCCCATTGAGGCGGCGGGGCCCGTGCGCGGCACGGGCCGCGGGCCGACCCGGATGGGACGGGGTGGTATTGGCGCGGTGCGGCGTTGCCAACCGCTTGCCTGGAATCACCAAGCGGTGCGGCTGGCGCCGTGCCCTGAGCCAATACCCCTCCGTCGCAACGATTGCCATCGTGTTAACAGGCCTTAGGGGGAGAAGATGAAGAAGCGCTGGACCGTGGCGGATATGCCTTCGCAACAGGGCCGTGTGGCGATCGTGACCGGCGCCAGCAGCGGCCTCGGCCTGGAGACGGCGATGGCGCTCGCGGGGGCGGGGGCGCAGGTGATCATGGCCTGCCGGTCGCCGCAGCGGGCCGGCGCGGCGCTGCAGCAGCTGCAGGCGCGCCATCCGCGGGCGCAGGCCGAGCTGATGGAGCTGGATCTGGCCAGTCTCGCGTCGGTGCGCGCCTTCGCCGCGGCATTCGCGGCGCGCCACGCGCGCCTGGACCTGCTGTGCAACAACGCCGGGGTCATGGCGCTGCCGCTGCAGCGCACCGAAGACGGCTTCGAGATGCAGATGGGCACCAACCATCTGGGACATTTCGCCCTGACCGGCCAGCTGGTCGGGCCGCTGCTCGCCGCGCCGGCGGCACGTATCGTCACGGTGGCGAGCCTGGCGCACCGGGCCGCCAAGGCGCTCGACGTCGACGATCTGAACTGGGAACGCGGGCGCTACCAGGAATGGGACGCCTACGGCCGCAGCAAGCTCGCGAACCTGCTGTTCACCTTCGAGCTGAACCGGCGCCTGCAGCAGCGCGGCGCGGCGGCGATCGCGGTCGCCGCCCATCCCGGCTACGCGGCGACCAATCTCGGATTCAACGGCACCGCATTCACACGCAGCGCGATCGGGCGGGTGGTGATGGCGCTGGGCAACGCGGTCCTGGCGCAGCCGGCGGCGATGGGCGCGCTGCCGACCCTGTACGCGGCGACCGCGGACGACGTGCGCGGCGGGGATTACATCGGGCCGGGCGGGCCGTTCCAGTTCCGCGGTTATCCGACCCGGGTCGACAGCCGTGCGCTGGCGCGCGATCCGGCGCTGGCGGCCGCGCTGTGGGCCAAATCGGCCGAACTGACCGGTGTCGATCTGTCCTGACGCGGCGCCGACCGCGCATTCACCCGAACGTAGGGTCTGCCCATCCGCTCCGGGCCGTTACCATGGGCGCAGACAGCATCAGGAGCAGGCAGATGGGCGAGACGGTCAGGCAGGTTTTCATCACCGGGGGCGGCAGCGGACTGGGCGCGGCGACGGCGGCGCGGCTGGCCGCGTCGGGCTGGCGGGTGGTGGTGGCCGGGCGCCGCCCGCAGTCGCTTGAAACGGTGGTGGAGACGATCCGGGCCTTGGGCGGCGACGCGCGGGCGGTGACCCTCGATGTCGGCGACGCCGACGCGGTCGACGTCGCGATCCGGACCTTCGTTCCCGATGCACTGGTGTGCTGTGCCGCGGTGCTGGGGCAGGGCAGCCTCTACGAGGATCTGGACGCGGCGCGTTTCGCCGAGGTCCACGCGATCAATGTCGGCGGCACCTTCAACGCCTGCCGCAGCGCGATGCGCCTGTGGCGCGAACGCCGCATCGCCGGCGATATCGTCGCGGTGTCGTCGCTCGGCGGTCTGCGGGGCATGCAGCGTTTCCCGGGATTTGCCGCCTATGCGTCGTCGAAGCATGCCGTCGTGGGCCTGACCGAGGCGTTGGCGATCGAGGGCAAGCCGCACGGTGTGCGCGTCAATGCGGTGGCGCCGGGCACGATGCGCACGGCGATGACCGACGCGCTCGGCCTGCAGCCGTCGACGCTGCCGGAGCAGATCGCGCCGACCATCGAATTCCTGCTCGACCGTGGCCGTTCGGCGCCGATCACCGGGACCACGATCGAGGTGCACTGCAATGACGACTGAGGCGCGCCCGGTGGTGTATCTGACCCGGCGCGAGACCTTCTGCGCCGGGCACCGGCTGTGGGCGGAGGCGCTCAGCGATGCCGAGAACCACGCGCTGTTCGGTCCCTGCGCCCGCGAGTACGGGCATGGCCACAACTACGTGCTGGAGGTGACGCTGCGCGGCCCGGTCGATCCGCAAACCGGCGTGGTGGTGAATCTGACCGACATCCGCGATGCCACCCGCGATCTGATCCTCGACGACGTCGACCACCGCCACCTGAATCACGATTCGGTGCTGTGCCGCGGGCTCAATCCGACGGTCGAGAATCTCGCCGTGCTGTTCTGGAGCGTGTTGCGCGAGCATTTCGGCGAGGCGCTGTACGAGGTCAAGCTGCACGAAACCGAAAAGAACTGGGCGGTCTACCGGGGGGAGGTACAGACATGACACAGGTCCTGAACACGGCATTGCGGGTGCTGCTGACGGCCGCGGCGGTGGCGGCGCTGGCCGCCTGTGCCGGCGGCGACGGCGACACGAAGCCGGCCGGTCTCGCATCGGAACCGCCGCTGGAGGTCGAGACGGCGAAGCTCAACGACGCGCTGCTGTGCACCCCCTTCGAGCATCCCGGGCGGCCGGCGGTCCTGCTGGTGCATGGCACCTTCACCGCCGGTTACGAGCAGTACGAGTGGAACTACCTGCCGTTGCTGACCGAACGCGGCTTCGACGTCTGCGTGGTGACCTACCCCGACCGGGGCCTCGGTGACCAGCAGGTGGCGGCCGAGTACGTGGTCCATGCCCTGCGCACGATGCACGCGCGGAGCGGGCGCAAGGTCGCGATGATCGGCCACAGCCAGGGCGCGACGATGCCGCGCTGGGCCTTGAAGTGGTGGGCCTCTGCGCGCGAGGCGGTGGACGATTTCGTGCTCATCGCCGGTCCGCATCACGGCACCACGGTGGCGTCGCCGACCGCGCTGCCGGCGCTGCTGGGGCTGGGCGATGTCCCCGTCGGGCTGGCCCCGGCCGGTTTCTTCCAGTTCGATCCCGGATCGCAGTTCGTCGCGGCGCTCAACGCCGGGGACGAGACGCCGGGGGCGATCAGCTACAGCAATCTCTACACGACCTTCGACGAGCTGGTGCAGCCGGTGATGCCGGAACCGACCGCGGCACTGGAATTCGGCCAGGGCAATCCGGACGTGGCCAACCTGCTGTTGCAGGATCTCTGCCCCGCGCGGGTGGTGGACCACGTCACGATCGGCACCACCGACCAGCTCGCGTTCGCGCTGGCGCTGGACGCGATCAGCAACCCCGGACCGGCCGATTTCGAGCGCGCCGGCGGTGCCGCATTGTGTTCCAGCCTTCCGATCCTGCCGGATCCGGCAGCGCTGTCGGATGGGGCCGCCGCCCTGCTCGACATCCTGCAGCGCGATGCCGCGGCCGGCCTGCCGGATCTGCATCTGAGTGCCGCCGAGCCGCCGCTGAAAGCCTACGCACAGTAGACTGTGCCCCCCCGGCGCGCGCCGGTGCGCCGTGATCGAGGTCAACGTCACCGCTGCGGATGCTGGTTAATCTGGCGCGCCAGCGATGGGGGCCTCAAGGGGGACACGGCGGCGCGCACGGTCCCTCCCCGAAAACGAAGTGGTGATCGTGGAACGATCAGGTCCTGATGAATCTTGTTGAGCTGCGCTCGGTTGGCAAAACCTACAACTCGCGGATGGAGCCGGTCCGGGCTCTGCACGACATCACCATGGATGTCGCCGATGGCGAATTCGTCGCCATCTGGGGGCCGTCGGGTTCCGGAAAATCGACGCTGTGCAACCTGATCGGCCTGCTCGATGTACCGAGCGACGGGCGGCTGTCCTGCGTTGGCCGGATGGCGGCGGAGCTCAGCGACGACCAGCGCAGCGAGCTGCGCAACGAGCGGATCGGCTTCGTGTTCCAGCAGTTCAATCTGATTCCGGTGCTGTCGGCGGTCGAGAACGTCATGCTGCCGTTGCAGATCCGCGGGGTTCCGTATGCGCAGTGCCGGGAACGGGCCGCCGCCCATCTGGACCGGGTCGGCCTCGGCTCGCATCTTGACCGGCGGCCCGACCAGCTCTCGGGCGGGCAGAAGCAGCGTGTCGCCGTCGCCCGTGCGCTGGTCGGTGATCCTCAGCTGGTGCTGGCCGACGAACCGACCGCGAATCTCGACACCCATACCGCCTACGCGATCATCGACCTGATGCGCGCGCTGAACCAGGAACAGCAGACCACCTTTGTGTTCTGTACCCACGATCAGCGCCTGCTCGATTCGGTGGAGCGCCGGATCCAGCTTGTCGACGGCACCATTGCGGAGGATACCCGCGGATGAGAGCCTGGATCGTCATTGCGCTGCGCAACATCTGGAAGAACCGCCGGCGGTCGGCCTACACGATCCTGGCGATCGCGTTCGGCTACGCCGGCGTCAACATGTTCGGCGGATTCAAGGATTACCTGTATTCGACGATCAAGAACGCCTTCATCCACGTCAACGCGATGGGGCACCTCAACATCCACAAGCGCGGCTTCACCTCGGAAGGGCGCCGCGAGCCCACCGAATTCCTCATCAGCGCCGAGGAACTCAGGCAGATCAAGGCGCTCGTCGGCGCACGCGACGACGTGGTCGTGGTCACGCCGCAGCTGCAGATCCAGGGGCTGGTCAGCAATGGCCAGTTCTCGACCGTCTTCGTCGCCCTGGGGCGTGTGCCGTCCGAGGTCGAGGAGATCCAGCGCCGGGTCGGCGGCTGGATCGCCAAGCGGCAGTACTACACCGGGGAAGGCCTCAGCGACGACCATCCGGAGAACGTCGCGTTGTCGGCCGGCCTCGCGGACGTGCTTGGGGTCAAGGCCGGCGATGACGTCATCGCCACCGCGCCGACCGTCGCCGGTCAGATCAATGCCCTCGACGGGCACTACGTCGGGTATTTCGATTCCACACTGGACGTACTCGACGACAAGCTGATGGAGGTGTCGCTGCAGTTCTCGCAACTGCTGTACGACACCGACAGCGTCGATCGCATCGTCGTGCTGTTCAACGACGACGGCGATCTCGAAGCCAAGCGCGACTGGGTGCAGCAGCAGCTCGACGCGGCCGGGCTCGACATGGAGGTCTGGACCTGGGTCGAGCGGGCGCCGTTCTTCGCGGCGACGGAACGGATGAACAATGTCATCTTCCTGTTCATGTTCCTGGTCGTGCTGGTGATCATGGTGATGAGCGTGGTCAACACGATCGGCATGTCGATCCTCGAACGTACCCGGGAGATCGGCACGATGCGCGCACTCGGACTCAAGCGCCGCGGCATCATCGAACTGTTCGCGATCGAGAGCTTCATTCTCGGTCTGCTCGGTTCGGCAGTGGGCTTCCTGCTGTTCCTGGTGGCGTGGTCCGTCGTCAAGGGCTTCGATCCGCACTGGATCCCGCCGACGTACAGCAAGCCGATCCCGCTCGAGGTGCACTTCGTCACCAGCAATCTGTTGTGGAGTATCGTGTTTCTTTCGGTCCTGTCGCTGGTCGCCGCGATCGCGCCGGCGCGCAAGGCCGCCAATCTGGAGGTCGTCGATGCGTTGGGTCACATCTAAGCTGCTGCTGGGGGCGGTGATCGCCGGGGTTGCCGGGCTGGGACCGGCACTGGCAACGGCTCAGGACGAAGCGCCGGACGGGGGCATGATCGAGGCGCCGGCGGCGGCAGTCGACGCGGAGGCCTCGGCAACGGTCTGGGACGCGGATGCGGGCACCGAAGCCCCGGCAGAACCGGAAGCGGCCGAGCCGGCTGCGGAGGCTGCCGCCGACGATGCGGCCGACGAGATCGACAGCGCCGCGATCCTGGCGCGTGCCGACCGTTCCCGCGGCAACATTCCCGGCGCGGTATGGAACGTCGAGTTGATCACCGGCGACGGCCAGAAGGTCGATACCGTCGAGTTCGACGTCAAGGTGCGCAATACCGACTTCTTCGCCGAATACCTCACACCGCCGCGGCAGAAGGGCAACCGCCTGCTGATGGTCGGCGGCAACATGTGGTTCTACAAGCCGGGGCTGAGCAAGCCGGTGCCGATCTCGCAGCGCCAGAAGCTCAGCGGCAATGCAGCCTACGGCGACATCTCGGCGACCAACTACGCCGACGACTACGAGCGCGAACGCCTGCCGGACGAAACCAACCGCGGTGAGCTGTGCTACGTGTTCGACCTCAAGGCCAAGCCTGGGCGCCTGACGACCTACGACCGCATCCGCATATGGATCTCGAAGGCGCGGGGGGTCAGCATGCGGGCCGAGTACTACACGGTGTCCGGCAAGCTGTTCAAATCGGTGGAGGTCGATCACGATCAGACCCTCGAGGTCGACGGCGAGACCATCCCGTTCGTCAGCGAGGCGCGCTTCGTCGACGAGCTGGTGACGCGCGAGACCACGACGATGCGGATCCGCGATCCGCGCAGCGTGGTCCCGGACGATTCGGTATTCGATGTCGGATTCATGACCCAGTAGACGCCGTCAACGGCACGAACCAGGGAGATTTCAGCGTGCGTCGATTCCTCGGACTGACTGCCTTGGCGTGCTGCGCGGTACCAGCGCACGCGGGCGATTTCACCTTTCGTTCCGACCTGCTGCTGGCGACGACGCACATCGAGGCGGCGACGTCGGACATCAACGTCGGCCCCGACCGCCTGCCGTCGCAGACCCGGGTGTACGCCTCGCTGCGACCGGACCTGAAGTGGAAGACCGATCGCTGGCTGCTGCTGCTGAGCCCGCGCGGCGAGGTGAGCTGGACCGAATATCACGACGATCCGCAGGCCGCGGTCCTGCCGCCGGGAACGCCGCCGCCGGATCCGTTGCCGCCGCCGCCCGAGGATCCGGACCAGACCGACTCCGACGGTTCGATCCACGAGGCGATCGTGCGCTACAGCCCGCTGAAGGGGCTGTTCCTGTCGGTCGGTCGCGAGAACCTGCAGTGGGGACCGTCATACCTGGTGTCGGCGTCGAACCCGTTCATCCAGGACAACGGCCGCAACAATCCGAGCCGCGAGGTGCCGGGGCTCGACTACGCGAAGGTCACCTGGCTGATGGGCGGCGGCTGGGGGCTGGCGGCGATCGCCAACCTCGACTCCGGCGAACTCGACTGGGAAGGCGATTATCTACGGCAGTACGCGCTGAAGCTCGACTACACCGGCAATCGCGCGTATTTCTCGCTGATCCCGTCCTATCGCGAGTCGCCCGACGACACCGATCCGGCGATCGAGACCGAGGACGACTACCGCGTCGGCACCTACGCCGGCTGGACCGTGTCCGAGGCGCTGCTGCTCTACACCGAGGGCAGCTACCGCTCGGTCGGGGACGCCTACGCCGCGCTCGCCGGCGGTGCATACACCTTCCGCGGCGGCACCAACCTGGCGCTGGAGTACTACCACAACAGCGACGGCTGCACGCTCGAGCCCTATATCGAGTGCCTGCAGTCGGGGCAGGTGGCGCCGGACCCGGCGCAGGGCGGCACCATGAATGCCCTTTCGGGGCTGACGCGGCGCAACTACGTGCTGATGCAGCTGCTCGATCACAGCCGCCTGGAGCGCTGGGACTTCACCCTGCGCTGGATCTACGGGGTCGACGACAGCGCCAGTCAGGTCGTCGGTGTCATCGACTACGACGCGAGCAACAGCGTGCGCCTGTTCCTGATCGGCAGCGGCTTCTTCGGGGGTGACGACACCGAGTACCAGAGCGTGATCGACTCCTACGTGTCACTCGGTTTGCGCTTCAGCTTCTGAAGGCGCCGTCCGCGGCGGGCCTAATGCAAACGGTCGATGCTGCGGGGGTCACCGTGCGGCAACACTTCGATGGCCGTCCTGCGTGCGTGCAGGGCGGCCATCTCATTCCAGCCGACGTGAAGACTTGAAGCCGTGACGACATCCAACATCGTGATTCTGGGGGGCGGACAGGCCGGGTGCGAGACCGCGGTCGAGCTGCGCAAGCAGGGCTTCGACGGGCGGGTCGTGATCGTCGGCGAAGAGCCGCAGTACCCGTACAAGCGCCCGCCGCTGTCGAAGGCCTATCTGGCCGGGACGGCGGATGCCGCGGCGCTGGCGGTGATGCGCCCCGAGAATCTGGAAAAGGTTTCGATCGAAGTGCTGCGCGGGGTCCGTGCCGAGCGCATCGATCGCGACGCCCGGACCGTCGTCCTCAGCGACGGACAGTCGCTGGCCTATGACAAGCTGATCCTGGCCACCGGCGGGCGGGCGCGGCCGCTGCCGACGCCCGGCGCGGATCGCGCCAATGTGTTTCCGCTGCGAACGATCGCCGATGTCGACCGGATCCGGCCGCACTGCCGCGAGGGCCAGCGTGTCTGCATCGTCGGTGGGGGTTTCATCGGACTCGAGGTCGCCGCCGTGTGCCGCAAGCTCGGCCTGCACGTCACCGTGCTCGAAGGGCTGCCGCGGGTGCTGGCCCGTGTCACCGTGCCGGAGGTGTCCGCGTTCTTCGAGCGGATCCACCGGGAAGCCGGGGTCGACCTGCGCACCGGTGTGCAGATCGATCGCTTCGACGGGGCGCCGCAGGTTTCCGAAGTCGTGCTCGCCAACGGCGAGCGCATCGCCACCGATTTCGTCGTCGTCGGCATCGGCCTGTTGCCGAATACCGAACTGGCCGAGGCGGCGGGGCTCGCGGTCGACAACGGCATCGTCGTCGATGCCTGGGCGCGCACCAACGACCCGGACATCCTCGCCGCCGGCGACTGCAGCAACTTTCCGAGCGCGTTCCTGGGCCGGCGGGTGCGTCTGGAGTCGGTGCAGAACGCGATGGAGCAGGCGCGGGTCGCCGCGCGCACCGCGGTCGGCAAGCCGGAAGTCTACGATCCGGTGCCGTGGTTCTGGTCCGACCAGTACGACCTGAAGCTGCAGATGGTCGGCCTGTCGGCCGGCTTCGACCGCATGGTCGTGCGCGGCGAACTCGACGGCCGCAGCTTCGCGGTGTTCTATCTGAAGGAAGGCCGCCTGATCGCGGCCGACACCGTCGGCCGCCCGCAGGACTTCATGTTCGCACGCAAGCTGGTGGCCGCCGCGGCGGTCATCGATGCCGATGCGCTGGCCGACGAGTCCGTTGCGCTGAAGACGCTGATGCCGGTGCCGGCCTGACGGCGGTGTCATCGATCCCCGCAGAGGGGGCCAGGGTCGCGACAGGCCCGGTAGGCAAGGGGAGGCATGCCGCATGCTGCTGTTGACTCGGAAGACCCGGACGGCGGTGCCGCGCCGCCTCGGGACGCTCACGCAGATCGATCATGCCGCGGAGACGCGGCCGCAGGATCTGGGGCTCGATCCGAAGAAGGTCGCCCGGATCTGGACCGCAATGGAGCGCTTGTACCGGACCGGTCTGCATCCGGCGATGACGCTGGTCGTGCGTCGCCACGGTCGCATCGTGCTCAAGCGCGCGATCGGCGCGTTGCGCGGCAACGGTCCCGGCGAGCGCGGGCCGGTGGTCCCGCTGAGTCCGGACGCGCCGCTGTGCCTGTTCTCGGCGTCGAAGTCGGTCAGTGCCCTGCTGATCCACAAGCTGGTCGAGGACGGCCGCATGCGCCTCGAAGACCTCGTGGTCGACTACATTCCCGAGTTCGGCGCGCACGGCAAACGCCGCGTGACGATCCGCCAGCTGCTGTCGCATCGTGCCGGTGTGCCGGCGATTCCGGACGTCGATCCGACCCCGGAACTGTTGCGAGACTGGGACCGGGCGGTGCGGATGCTGTGCGAGGCGGAGCCCTTCGACGAGCATTTCGAGCGCCAGGCCTACCACGCGCTGACCGCGGGCTACATCGTCGGCGAGCTGGTGCGCCGCGTCGGTGGCATCGACCTGCACGACGCCCTGCAGCAGTGGGTCGCCGAACCGCTGGGGTGCCGCTATCTCACCTACGGCCTGCCCGAGGCGCAACGCGACGATGCGCCGCACCACTATTGCACCGGCCCGCACCCGGTCTGGCCGCTGTCGCGCTACATCAAGGACATCGTCGGCGTGCCGTTCGACGCCGCCGTCGCCGCGTCGAACACCGAGGCGTTTCTGGCGTCGGTGGTCCCGGCGGGCAATATCTACGCGTCGGCCGACGACGCCAGCCGCGTATTCCAGATGCTGCTCGACGGCGGCGTGTACGAGGGGCGGCGCCTGTTCCGTCCGGAGACGGTGGCCGAGGCGATCCACCCGGTCGGGCGCATGCAGTGGGACGGAACCCTGCGCT
This sequence comes from Nevskiales bacterium, assembly GCA_028698335.1. GTDB lineage: Bacteria > Pseudomonadota > Gammaproteobacteria > Nevskiales > Nevskiaceae > Solimonas. The sequence goes on from JAQVDP010000023.1 coordinate 20,653, forward strand.
TTCCGTTGCGCTTCTCGGCCGGTTTCATGCTCGGCGAGGAGCCTTTCGGGCTGTACGGACCGCATTGCGGACAGGCTTTCGGCCATCTCGGCTTCATCAGCGTACTGTGCTGGGCCGACCCGCAGCGCGACATTTCGGTCGCGCTGCTCAACAGCGGCAAATCGGTCGCGCCGTCGGGGCTGGTCCGCCTCTGGGGTGTGCTCGAGGCGATCAGCCGCGCCTGCCCGCCGGTCTGAACGGCGACCGCGTCGCTACGGCGACAGCAACGACTCGATCGGCAGGCACAGCGACGGCGAACGGCCTTCCTCCTGTTGCGCCATCTGCTCGGCGAGCACGGTCCCCGCATCCGGCAGGGGCGGTTGTGTCAGCACCGGCAACAGCTCGTCCGGCGTCCGGGTGAAGCGCCAGCACGGATCGGTCAGCTGCACCTGATGGACGTCGGCCAGCAGGGCGCCCGATACGATGCGCGCGTCGCCGAAGTGCGTCGCCAGAAAGGCCTGCTGGGCGGCCGGCAGGTCGGCGCGCGCGGTCCAGACCGCCTGCGGGACCTCGACCGCCGAACGGTAGTAGCGCGGGTACAGATCGAGTCCGCGCGCACGCCGCTCTTGGCGCAGGCCGTCGGTCGAGTGCAGGATCAGGTCCAGTGCGGCGCCGTCGATGTCGACGCGCAGCGTGGTCGGCGAGCAGTAGGGATTGAAGCCGGTCAGGCTGGCCGGGTAGCCGTCGATCGTGCCGGTGTAGACCTGATCCTCCGGTTCCGGGGCGGCGGTTGGCGGCAGCGGCAGCGCGCGCCCGAGCAGGGGCTCGCCGGTCATGACGAAATGCCATGCCGAGGCGCCGGTGTCGGCCAGGTCCTTTTCCCAGTAGCCGCCGTTGCCGGAAGCGTCGCGGCCTTCGACCCGCATCACGCGGTGTTCGGTGCCGGGGCTGAGCTTGCGCAGGCTGATGCGGTCGGTGACGGCGCCGGGGACCCGCGGATGATGGATCCAGTCCGGCGCCGGCAACTGGATCAGCGGGGCTTCGACGCCCTCCTGGTCGCGCCAGGCGTAGTCGAGCAGCACGCTGTTGGCGCCGGAGACGTCGAATTCGTAGAGGCGCGTGTAGATCTCGCCATCGGCGGTGATCACCATCACCGTCGAGCCGCTGCCGGAGAGTCCGGCCATGACCACGGTGCCGCGCTCCGGCGGGCAGACCTCACGGCTCTCGTCCGACGGCAGCCACGGATCCAGGTAGGTGATGCGGCGACCGTTGCCCCGCAGCAGGTAGACGGTGAGGATGCCCCAGGGCTTCTGCTGGCGGCCGCCGCCGTCGACGAAATATTCGTCGACGCCCGAGTGCAGCTCGGACGCGGCCCAGTCGCGGACGTCGGCGGGAATGCTCGCGCCGAGATCGGTCCAGAAGAACGGGCCCCAGCGCCGTGTCCATGGACTGATGCCGATGTCGGTGTGATAGAGGTCCAGCGTGTAGATCTCGCGCTGCGCGTTGAGCGCCAGCAGGACATAGCCGTCCGCGGAGATCTCGGTCACCTCGCCGTCGAGGCAGCGCGGCATCAACAGCGCGCGCCAGGGTTCGTCGATCCCGGTGACCTCCAGGTTCGGCTTCAGGTAGATGCGGCCGTCGCGGATCGCGAAGTAATGGTCGGCGCTGTAGGTTTCGGTGCGCCCGCGCAGATGGACGCTGCGCGGCAGCGTGGCCGCGACGGCGTCGCTGGCCAGCTCGCCGTCGGTCGTGACGTTGTAGTCGCCCAGATCGATCGGCGGTGACACGACGAGGCCGCTGCTGCCGAGGTAGTCCTCGGGGCAGGTGATGTCGGGCAGGGTGCGAATGCCGGGAAAGCGGCTCTCGACGGTCGATACCGGCTCGGGGGCCGCCTGTTCCGGCGCCGGCCCGCTGCCCGGGCCGTCCGGATCGGGAACCTCGCTGCCGCCGCAGGCGGCGAGCATCGCGGATGTCAGGGAAAAGCACAGCAATGCGACGCGTCGCCGCGTCGTCCGGGCCGATCGGTCCACCCCATCTCCTCCGTCGTATCTGTTATGGCAGGCAGTATACGAACCGGGATGCGGGAACCGACAGAGCGATTACCCCATCAATGCAGTGCCGTCATTCCAACGGCCTGTGACCCCGCCCGCGACCGGGTGACGATCGGGGTGTGACGAATCCCGCTGGTTTCAGTGCGGGTGCGCCGCTGCGTCTTCCCGCATCTTGCGGCGAACGAAGACCGTCAGGTAGATCGCCATCACGATGATGAACCCGATCACGCCGGCGCTCATCAGGCCGACATCCGATGTCAGCAGATCCTGTACCAGTTTCATTGCGTACTCCCCTGGGTGTACCTGCACATCAGAGCACAGTCAGGCGGGTGCCGGAATCCGTAGTATCCGAAGTCGTTTACCGGTGCTCAGCTCAGGTGACCTTGCTCCGCGCCGCTCGCTTGCGCGGCGATGTCTTCGACGTCGCGGTCCGCTTGCGCGTTGCCGTCTTGCGGCGCGCGGGCGTCCGGGATGCGGCGCCGGTGCCGAAGGTCGCCTCGAGTTCGCTCAGCGCCTCGCCGGTATAGACCGCGAGCCGTTGCAGGCTGGGGACGGCGTTGCGGCAGCCGGTGATACCGACCGCGAGCTTGTCGGCGTAGCCGACGAGGGTGACGTTCAGTCCATAGCCGTCGAACAGCACCGAGATCGGGTACATCGCCTCGAGTTCGGCGCCGTGGAAGTAGAGCTTGTTGCGCGAGCCGACGACGTTCGAAACGATCAGGTTGAAGATCGGCGGCAGCTTGGTCGAAAGGCCGGTCATCTGGCCGAGGATCAGCGGCGACAGGCCCAGCATCGTGAACTGTTCGAGCGCCTCCGGCGACATGTGCAGGAGCTGCTCCTTGGTGCGTTTGGTGACGGCGTGAATGATCTGCAGGCGTTCGCGCGGATCGGACGACTGGCTGGCGAGCGGAACCACGAAGCCGGCGACGGCATTGCCCGGCTTGCCGTCGGCGCGCGGCAGGCCGACCGGGACCGACGCGATGACCGGAACCTCGGGGAGCTGCCCCAGTTCGGTCAGGTAGCGCCGGATCGCGCCGGCGCAGATCGCCAGCGCGATGTCGTTGATCGTGGTGCCGGTGGCGGCGCTCAACGCCTTGAGGCGGTCGAGGTCGAACAACTGCGTGGCCAGACGGCGCTGCGCCGTGATCTCGGCGTTGAACAGGGTCCGCGGGGTTTCCAGCGCCGACATGATGCCGCCTTCCGGATTGTCCTTGCGTCGCGCCATCTTGCGCAGCGTCTGCGCCAGTTCGGTTGCGGTGCGTGCCTGGCTGACGGCCAGTTCCATCGCGTGCCGGAAGATGTCGCGCTGCGGCAGGCGGGCGTCGTGTTCCGGCGGGCGCTCCCGGGCCGGCAGCGCCCAGGGTCCGGCGCGGTTGGCGAAATCCGGATCCTCGGACAGCCAGTTGCGGATGAGCTTGAGCGTCGCCATGCCGTCGAGCGCGGAATGGTGCGCCTTGAGGTAGATCGCGAAACGGTTGTTCTCGAGGCCCTCGATCAGATGGCATTCCCACAGCGGCCGCTTGAGATCCATCGGATGGGAGTGCAGTCGCGCGACCAGCACGCCGAGCTCGCGCTCCCCGCCGGGATAGGGCAGCGCCGAATGGCGCAGGTGATAGTCGATATCGAGATCGGGGGCGTCTTCCCATGCCGGCGCGAAGCGCGAGCGCCAGCCCCGCGTCAGGCGGCAGTTGAACGGCGGCGTCGTCACCGGCTGGCTGCGCATGAATGCGAACAGATCGCTCAGGTAGTTGGGCGGTGCGTCCGGCGGCAGCCGGAACGTCATCAGGCCGCCAACGTGCATCGGCGTGCGCGGCGTCTCCAGCCGCAGAAACGCGGCATCGATCGGATTCAGATAGATCATGCTTTTCCTCTTCTCGCCCAAGCGTCCATGTGGACGCATATCGTTATGTTTAGGCCATACCGTGCCCGAAATTGGCGGCGCAGACCAGCGCCGATCGGACGAGTTCCGCGAGGCCCCGGTCGACCGATGGCGCGGGCCGCTGGAATCGCCAGCGGTCAGGCGACATGGCGCACGACACCCGGTGTAGGAATCCGGCTACGGATACGGTCGGCATTCCGGTCGCAATCCGGCGGTGTCGTTACCCAATTCGGGTGACGCATGCGGGCCCCGCGGCTGCCTACGATAGGGTTCGTATTCGCATTCCAATTCCAACGAGGATCACAATGGCTGCACGGCGCGGGGGACGCACTGCGGTAGGGGGCGGTTGGTTGCGGCATGGCGCCGCGCTGCTGGGGGGGGCGGTCATCGCGCAGAGCGCGCATGCCGGCTCCTTCGATCTGTGGGGCATCGACGGTTCGTATCAGTTGCAGGCCGCGTACGCGTTTGCGGTGCGCCTGCACGATCCGCACAACGGCATCATCAACACGCCGCCGAGTGACGAGATTCCGATTCCGGACTACATCAAGTTTCCGGAGTCCAACAACTACGACGACGGCGACCGCAACTTCGCCGGCGGATCGATCGTCAACAATCGCCTCAGCGCCCTGGGCGAGATCCAGTTCAACAAGGACGAGTACGGCGTGCTGATCCGCGGCGACGCGTTCTACGATCATGTCTATCGCCGCGAGAACGACAACGATTCGCCGGACACCATCAACAAGACCGACGGCGACCCGAACTATGAGTTCGAGGGCATCGTCAACGAGTTCACCGACAACGCCCGGTACCGGTCCGGCCGCCGCGCGCGCCTGCTCGACGCCTACGCCTACGGTTCCTGGTATCTGGGCGACGAGACCGCGCTGAACCTGCGCGTCGGGCGGCACATCGCCGCCTGGGGCGAGAGCCTGTTCTTCTCCGGCGTGGCGCTGGCGCAGGCGCCGGCGGACGCGACCAAGGCCACCGTGCCCGGCGCCGACGTCAAGAGCATCCTGCTGCCGGTCAATCAGGTGTCGATGCAGCTGGCGCTGACCAACAAGCTGACACTGCTCGGCCAGTACAAGCTCGAGTTCAAGCCCACCGAGCTCAATCCGGTCGGCGAATACTTCTCGGTGTCGGATGTCGTCGGTCCCGGCGCGCAGTTCATCTGGGGCATCGAGAACCCGCTGTATCTGGCCAACCTCGGCGATATCAACCTGCTCTCCGACGACGTGCCCGAGGCGTTGCAGCTGGTCGTCGACCTGCTCGCGCCGAACCTGCCGACGGGTCAGCTGACCGGGCTGCTCGGCAACATCCTCGCCGGGCTCGATCCGGTGCTGCCGGACATCAACGTGCCGGTGCAGCAGCTCAACCAGCCGACCACGCCGCGCTATATCAACGTCGTGCGCGGGCGGGACATCGTGCCCAGCGACTACGGCCAGTGGGGCCTGGGCCTGAAGTACCGGCTGACCTGGGAGACCACGATCGGCCTGTATCACCTGCGCTACCACGACACCACGCCGGCGCCGGTCCAGAACTACGGCTACGCGACGCTGCTGCCGAACCTTGGCATCACCACCCAGGCGCTGGGGCTGCAGGTTCCGGTCACCTACAACATCCGCTACTTCGACGGCATCGATCTGAGCGCGCTGAGTTTCTCGACGACGCTGTTCGGCATGAACATCGGCGGTGAGGCGATCTTCCGCGAAGGCGCCAACATCCTGGTGGACGTCGACGGCGGGCTGCTCGGGCCGGTACCGACACCGACGCGCGGACGGGTGATGCAGGGCCTGCTGTCGGGGCTGTACTCGGCCGGGCCGCGCCTGTTCTGGGACTCGCTGACGATCGTCGGCGAGGCCGGCTACGTGCATGTCGACGACGTCGACGAGGCCTGCGGTCCGACCAGCTGCTCGCAGGAGCTGACCTATACCCGCGACGCCTGGGGCTACTCGTTCCTCGGCCTGATCGACCGCAAGAATGTCTTCAGCGGCTGGGATCTGCAGATCCCGTTGACCTACGCCGCGGTCGGCGGCGGGCACTCCTCGCTGCTGTCGGGGCTCGGGTCGCTGATGGGTGAGGGCGACAAGCGCGCCAGCATCGGTCTCAACCTGACCTACCTGCAGGACCTGCAGTTCGGGATCAGCTACAACGCATTCCTCGGCAAGCCCGACTTCGAGGAACGCCCCTATGCGGACCGCGATTACGTCTCCTTCGTGACCAAATACAACTTCTGACGCGGCGCCGGGCGCATGCCGTGGCCGGATCGTCCGGTCGCGGCGCACGCGTGAGCCCTACTCATTTCGGGTGAAGCTGGCGGACCCGAGTCGATCTACGTTGTCCCTGCGGGATACCAAAAGACAACGATTGACGAGGAGAGAGACCATGAGCGGCATCCGGGGGAGCTTGCGACCGATGAGCAGGCGGGCGGTGGCATGGGCGTTGGCGGCGGGGGTGCTGGGCACGGCGGGCACCGCATCGGCCGGTGATTTCGATCTGCCGTTCGACATCGACGGCAGTTACAAGGTCACGCTGACCTACAGCCTCGCGGTGCGCGCCCGCGATCCGGCGCAGGCGCTGATCAACGGGCCGGTCGATCCGTTCCAGACCGGCGTCGCGCCGAACCAATACCAGGCCGTCGGCTTCACCCATACCGGCCTGCCGACCACGATCAACCTTGATGACGGCAACCGCAACTTCGAGCGCTGGGCGCCGATCAACAACCGCCTCAGCGCGTACTGGGAAGTCGGCATGCGCCGCGACAACTTCGGCCTGATCGCGAGCGGGTCGGCGTTCTACGACGACGTCTTCCATCGGTCCAACGACAACGATTCGCCGGACACCGTCAACAAGACCGGACCCAACGACGAATTCACCGACGGCGCCGTGTACTACAACGGCGAACGCTCGCGCATGCTCGAGGCGTACATCTACGGCGACTTCTACCTGACCGACTCGATCGCGCTGAACGTGCGCTTCGGCAAACATCTGGTCGCATGGGGAGAGAGTCTGTTCTTCCCGGGCATCGTCAGCGCGCAGGGGCCGAACGACGCGACCAAGGCCTTCGTGCCGGGGGCCGAGATCAAGGAGATCCTGCTGCCGGTCAACCAGGTCTCGTTCCAGCTGGCGCTGGGCTACAAGCTGTCGCTGATGGGCTACTACCAGCTCGACTACAAGCCGACCGAGGTGTTCCCGGTCGGCGACTACTTCTCGGTGGCCGACGTGGTCGGGCCGGGGGCGGAGTTCGCCTACGGCTCGGGCAACCCGGCCTATGCCGAGGAGTGCCCGGGTCTGCTCGACTTCCCGGGCGTCGGTGATTTCAGCTTCCTGTGCACCCTCGGCAACGGCGTCGGCGGCCAGCTGATCAATGCCCCGCGTACCATCAATGTGCCGCGCGAGGACGATATCCGCCCGGACAAGGACGGCCAGTGGGGTGTCGGCATCAAGAGCCAGATCACCTTCAACACCAGCGTCGGCGCGTACTACATCCGCTATCACAACCACAATCCGACGGTGAACCTGAACTTCGGATTTGCCGAAATCGGCTACATCGGCGACACGCCGGTGACCACGGGCGTGATCAACCAGGCGGTGCCGGTCACCTACAACATCAAGTATTTCGGCGACATCGAGATGACGGCGCTGAGCTACTCGACGACGCTGTTCGGGCTCAACGTCGCCGGCGAGTTCATCTACCGCGACGGCATCGACGTCTCGGCCGCGGCGGACATCTCCGGGGTGCTGAGTCCGGTGTTCACCCGTGCCGAGACCTACCAGGCCAATCTCTCGGGCCTGTACGTCTCGAACCCGCGGCTGTTCTTCTACGACGAGGTCGCAATCGTCGGCGAGGCCGCATACCTCTACGTCGACAAGGTCGATCCGATCGAAGCCTTCAACGGGCAGGAGCCGCGCGGCGACGGCACCCAGCTGTTCTACGACCGCAACGCCTGGGCCTATCAGATCCTGATGCTGCCCAAGGGTCGCAACGTGCTGCCGGGCTGGGACATCGGAACGCCGATCGCATTCGCGCACGCGGCCAACGGCTACGCGTCCACCGCGGGGACCTTCGGCTCGCTGTTCGGCGAGGGCGACAAGCGCATCGGCCTGAGCGTGACCGCCCAGTATCTGCAGAACCTCGAATTCTCGGTGGGCTACAACTGGTTCCTCGGCAATCCGCGCGCCACCGTGCGCGACAGCCCGATTCCGTCGAATCCGGTCGCCGATCGCGACTACTTCAGCCTGTCCGTGAAATACAACCTGTAAGGGACATCCATCGCGCCGCGTGGGCGCCTGCACCGATTCAATCGCATGAGTACGACCGCTACCGCTGCAACCTTCGACCCCGCCGAATTCCGCAAGGCGCTGGGGACTTTCGCCACCGGGGTGACCATCATCACCGCGTGTGCGCCCGACGGCACCCTGGTCGGCCTGACCGCGAACAGCTTCAACTCGGTGTCGCTCAATCCGCCGCTGGTGCTGTGGAGCCTGGCGACCAACTCGCTGAGCCTGGAGGCGTTCCGCGGGGCCGAATACTGGGCGGTGCACGTGCTGTCGGCCGATCAGGAGGAGCTGTCGGGCCGGTTCGCGCGGCGCGGTGAGGACAAGTTCGCCGGACTCGATCTCGACGAGGGGCCGGGGGGGACGCCGCTGCTGAAGAACTGCGCCGCGCGCTTCGTGTGCCGGACCGCATCGCAGTACGAAGGCGGCGACCACCTGATCTTCATCGGCGAGGTGCTGTCCTTCGATCGTGACGAGAGCGCCCCGCTGGTGTTTCACGGTGGTCGCTATGCGCACGCGACGCGACGCGACCCTGCGGACAGCAAGCCGCGCAGCGCGCATCTGGCGGGCAGCTTCGGCGAGGACTTCCTCGGGTATCTGCTCGGGCGCAGTCACTTCCGGTTCTTCGCCCAGATCCGGCCGCATCTGGCCGATGCCGGCCTGAGCGACGAGGAGTTCTACGTGCTGTCGTCACTGACGCTCAAGCCGACGCTGTCGGAGTCCGACCTCAGCATCGGGCTCAACGGCGTCCTCGACGATCGCAGTCAGCAGGCGGTGCAGTCACTGGTCGGACGGGGGCTGGCGCGGCGCAGTCCCGAGCCGTCCGGGGCGGATGAAGGGGCCGCCTACGAGCTGACCGAGTCCGGACGTCAGTGCGCGCTGCGCCTGATCGCGGCCGCCAAGGCGGTGGAGTCGCAGGTGCTCGAACGCCTCGGCTACAACGACGCCCAGGTGCTCAAGTCGCTGCTGAACCGGTTGCTGGCGGTGATCGATCCCGAAGGCAAGACGCTGTGGGATTCGGCGTCGGGGCCGGTCAGCGAGCCGACCTGACGGTCAGCGGGCGCCGGGCGGCGTCCGCACCCTTGCGCGTGGCCGGGTGCATGACCTTTTCGATCGATTCGGTGTTGTTGCAGAAGCGGTAGCTGCCGGCGGGCTGGGGGTCGGCAGTGACCATGTTGCAGGTCGTCGTGGCGCTGCAGCGCTCGCAGCGCTTGAGCGCGCGGTCGATCTCGCGTTCCGGTGTGCCCTGCAGATACTGCAGCGGATCGACGCGACGATGTCTGAGCATCGATGCCAGTGGCAGTCGCGACAGTTTCTCGAACTTGGCGGCGCGGCGGATGCTGCGTTCGTAGGCGTTGCCGCCGCCGCCCAGTGCCGGGATCAGCAGCAGGATCGCGACGATCGCCGTGATCGCGAGCAGGAGGATCAACATCAGCATGGCGTCCATGACGTCCTGTCCGGAGATGCGGGAACACTGCATTTGAACCCGGAGCCCGGACGCCCGGCGTGCCGGCCGGCGCGAGCGGTTGATCCGGCTGGGCGAACGGTCGGACGCGTGGACGGCGCGTCCGACCCGGCCGTTCAGGGCATATAGGCGCCGCCGTTGGCGTCGAGCGCGGCGCCGGTGACGGCGCTGGCATAGTCGGAAACCAGGAACAGCGCCGCGCGGGCGCATTCGTCGTCGGTCGGGATGCGACCCAGCGGGATGCCCGACGCGATCTGCTGCTTGAGCTGCGCCTCCGGGACGCCCAGCTCCCCGGCCTGCCACGCCACGTAGCCCTGCACCGGTGCACCCCACATCCAGCCCATGTGGACCGAATTGACCCGGATGTTGTCGCCGCCGACCTCCTTGGCGAGGTATTTCACCGAGTTGGCCAGCGCCGCCTTGGAGGCGGCATAGCCGGCCTCGCCCAGCGGCGGGACCTGGCGCGCCGCCATGGTGTTGATCATGACGATGGCGCCGCCGCCCTGGCGCTTCATCTGCGGCAGCACGGCCTGGGTCAGCTTCAGGGTGCCGAGCAGGTTGGTGCCGAACACCTCCGGCCAGCTGTCGAGATCGGCGCTGGAGACGTAATCCATCGCGCCATGCACGAAGGCGCTGTTGACCAGCGCGTCGATGCGGCCGAAGCGCTCGGCGGTCCGGGCCGCCAGCGCCTCGCACTGGCCGCGATCGGTGATGTCGGTCGCGAGCTTGAGCACTTCGGTCGACGTGTCGAGCGCGCGGATGCGGGCTTCGGCATCGTCCAGCTTGTCGGCGCTGCGGGCCGCGATCGCGACCGCGCGGGCGCCTTCGCGCGCCGCCTCGACCGCCAGTTTCACGCCCAGTCCGGGGCCGATTCCGGAAACGATGACGACCTTGTCCTTCAGCAACATGTGAATGCCTCCTGGCGGTGGGGGACGACGCCGGCGCTCAGCGCCGGTACGGTTCGACGTAGCGCGCGCGGTAGTCGGCGAAGTCGCGCTTGAGCTGGGCCTCGCTGAGGCCGTACTCCTCCATGCTGTACTCGTGCGCGCCACGGTCCTCGCGGCGGTTGGCCTCCATCCAGCGGTGCATCGCCGCCTCCGATTCCGGCGTCAGGGTCAGGCCGGCGAAGGCATAGATGTCGCGCACGACGTCGAACGGGCGTTTGACGGTGTCGATGAACTGCACGTCGAAGAACTGCTCCGGCGCCTGTTCGCGAACGGCCATCGTGTGACGGAGGGCGCGTGCCATCAGGTCGCTCCATTCGGCGCCGGCGGCCGGTTTGCTGGCGTCGCTGCTGTAGATGCTCCACAGCGTGTGGAGGAAGCTGGCGATCGACGGAATCGTGTCGATCGGGTCGCGATGCGTCTGGATCACCCTGACGCCGGGGAAGGCTTCCAGCAGCAGGTGCATGCGCAGCAGGTGGTGCGGCGCCTTGAGCACCCAGCGCTGCGCGACGATACCGCGCTGGCGCTTCTGCCACTGCAGGAACTTCATGATGCGCTTGAGATGGCGGTAGGCGGAGCGTTCGTCGGTCTTCGCCAGCCAGTTCAGATAGCTCGGGACATGGCCGTAGGTGTTGAGCGCGGCGACGAAGGAATGCTCCATCAGCACGACTTCCTCGTCGGCCTGGTCGGCGTCCATCGGGTGGATCGTCAGCAGTTTCGGCATCGCCTCGATCATCACCTTGACCTCGGCGCGGGCCTGTTCGAGGCGCCGGGTGGGGCATTCGACGGACTCGTCGGGGAACGGCACCGGATAGCGCGTCTCCCACCACTGCATCGAATAGAACTGCGGATCGCAGGCCAGGATGCGCTGCAGCAGCGTGGTGCCGGTGCGTGGCAGGCCGACGATCACCAGCGGCGCTTCGATGACCTCGTCCTCGATCTCGGGGTGACGCCGGTACCAGTCCTCGATGCCGAGGCGGTTGGTCAGCAGCTCGATCAGTTTCTGGTGGAGCAGCTGGCGTCCGAAGTCGGACAGCCTGGCGTCGGTTTCCAGGGCGTTGCAGAACACCGCGAGCCCTTCCTCGAAGGCCGGATCGCCGAAGTCGGTCAGGCCGGTCTTGTCGCGGGCTTCCTGCAGCAGTGCGGCGGGTTCGAATTTCATCGGGGTATTCACGCAGCCAGCTCCTTGGCCAGTTCGCCGAGTTTGACGACCCGCGTCGTGGGGTCGACCTGTTCGCTGGCGCCGACCCAGCGCAGGCACATCGTGCCGCTGTCGTGGCCGGCGGTTTCCAGCCAGTTCGGATGTCCCGGATCGCGATGGGCCAGGACCAGCGTGACGCCGCCGTCGGCATCGAGGCGGGCCGAATGCTGGTTCAGGCAGGCGCGGTGGTAGCGGTAGTCGAGCGATTCCATCCAGTAGTTGTTGATCTGGAGGTTCCAGAACCGGCACGCCGGTACACGCGGGACCCGGATGACCAGCGCCTGGTCCGGCTGCAGCTGCCAGTGCGAGTGGTAGTAGATGATGTTCGGGTCGCCGCCGACGGCCTGGCACAGCTTCTGGTCGGCGGGCGGCAGGGCATTGCTGTGCACGAGGTAGCTCTGCGACCAGTCGGCGAACAGACGCGCGGTGCCCTCGACGAAGTTCGCGGCGCGGGTCAGGCCGGTGCGCAGACGGTCCCCGGACAGCGGCGCCGGAGCGGCATGACTGCCGCGGCGGACGATCTGCATCCGAGCCGGTGTCTCGCTGCGCCGGTCCATGAAGGTCTGTCGGACGATGATCGCGTTGGTCGCATCCTCGATCCGCAGCCAGTTGCCCGGTTGCGGATCGCGGCTCAGGACCAGCTCGAAGCTGCCGTCGGCGTCGAAACTCATGTCGCGGGCATCGATGAATCCGGTCTGCTCCATGCGGCCGTCGCTCTCATAGCCGCCTTTCTGGGAGCCGAAACTCAGATACGGCACGCTGCCACGATTGCCGCGGATGACGTATGCGTTACGCCCGTTCACCCGGGCCATCAGGTAGAGGTTGTCCGGGTTGTCGGCGCCGATCTTGGCGGTCTCGTGGGACGGCGCGAAGAAGCCTGGAAAGTCGGGGTCCGCGAACTCGAGGTGCATCTCCAGGCCGATGCGCAGCAGGCGCGTCAGGTAACGGTACCCCTCGGCGCGGTCGAGTTCGCTGACCGGCGCCTCGGGGCGCAGGATCTGTTCGCCGGCGCGACGCAGGGTTTCGCAGAAGGCGTTCCAGTCGTCGGCGTCGGGGATCGGTGAGGAAGGCGGAATCATGTGCGGTCTCCGGAGCGGGCGTTTCGGGCGATGCGCAGGGCGACGCTAGCAAGCCGGCGCCGGCCCGGCTTCACCTGTTTGCAGCAGCGGGGGTGTCGCGGCCCGCTGCCGGTGGGGTTCAGACCCATCGTTTGACCAGGCCGCGCAGGGAGCGGATGCGTCCGAGCAGTCCGGAGACCGGGGCGTCGCCTGGCGGCGGCGGGGCCGACTCGACCTCGTAGCGCTGGTGCAAGCCGGTGTCGCGGGCAAGACGCTGGTGCTGGCGCAGCGCCGACGACACCGCGATCCGGCACTGGCTGTCATGTATGGGCTTGGTGATGAAGCGGTAGATCTGTCCCTGATTGATCAGGTCGATCGCGCTGCCGGCATCGGCGCGCTCGGTCAGGATGATCGAGACCAGTTCCGGGCGGTGCTGCTTGAGCGTGCCGATGAGGCTCACCACAGGATGATCCTCGACCCGGGTGTCCGAGATCACCACGCCGATCGGTTCGCGTTCGAGGGTGCTGACCGCCTCGTCCATGCTGGCGGCACCGAACACGCGGCAATCTGCGCCGAGCACCGCCCGGATCCGGGGCGGGACCTGCGGATCGTCGTCGACGACGAGGATGCCGGGCATCGACGCCGGCGGTACCGCCGCCTCCGGGTCGTCGCCGGATTCCGCCGCGGCTGACGTGGTGACGGCGGCACTGACGCGGGCCGCCTTGACCGCGCGTTCGACGGTCGCGGTCAGATCCTCGTTGGCCCAGGGCTTGGAGACGAAGCGGAAGATCTCCCCCTCGTTGATCGAACCGATGATCGCGTTGAGATCCGAATAGCCGGTCAGCAGGATGCGCATCGCGTCGGGATTGAGTTCGCGCGCGGTCCGCAGCAGTTCGATGCCGGTCATGCCCGGCATGCGCTGGTCCGAGACGATGACGTCGACCGGCTGGGTCTTGAGCAGCTCCAGCGCGCGCTGGCCGCTGTCGGCGAAGTGCAGTTCGTAGCGGTTGCGGAACAGCATCCGCATCGTCGTCAGGATGCGCGGCTCGTCGTCGACGAACAGCACGCGGGCCTTGGCAGTGTCTTGCATGGGGTCTCCTGGCTAGGGCCTGTCAATGCTATGGACGATCGCCATCGTGTTAACAGGTCCTAGGCCGCGGCCTGGGCGGGATTCGGGGGCGTCGCCGGCCGCGCCTGCCGCAGCGGCAGGCGGATGCAGAACTCGCTGCCCTTGCCGGGCACCGACCGGACCTCGATTCCGCCGCCGTGGTCCTCGACGATGCGGTAGACGATCGACAGGCCCAGGCCGGTGCCCTGTCCGACCGGCTTGGTCGTGAAGAATGGCTCGAAGATGCGGGCGCGGACGTCCTCGGGAATGCCGCTGCCGGTGTCGAGGATGCGGATCACCACGCCGTCGGCGCCGGCGGCGGTGTGGACGAAGATGCGCCCCGGGCCCTCGATCGCCTGCGCCGCGTTGGTGATCAGGTTCAGGAAGACCTGATTGAGCTGCGACGGCGAGCACTCGATCTGCGGCAGCGGCGAGTAGGCCCGCTTGACCTCGATGCGGTGCTTGAGCTGGTTCTGCGCGATCTTCAGTGCCGCATCGATGCCGGCGTTGACGTCGAACAGATCGGTTCGCGAGCGGTCGACGCGCGAGAAGTCCTTGAGCGAGGCGACCAGTTCGGCGATCTGCTCGAGGCCGTGGTCGGTGTCGGCGAGCAGATTGTCGAGTTCGGCGCCGAGTTCATCGGCGGCGACGGTCTGCGCCAGCTGCTGTGCGGTGGCGACGGCTTCGGCGACCGCGGCGTCGCTGGCTTCGCCCGTGAGCGCGGCCAGGGCGCGGTCGTGGGCGGCGCAGAGTCCGCGCAGTTCGCCGAGCGCGTCGCGGACGATCTGCGCGTTGCTGCGCGCGTAGCCGAGCGGTGTGTTGATCTCGTGGGCCACGCCCGCGACCATCTGCCCGAGCGAGGCCATCTTCTCCGATTGGATCAGCTGCGCCTGCGACGCGCGCAGTTCGTCGAGGGCCTTGCGCAGGTCGCGGGTCCGGGTCTCGACCTGTTCCTCCAGATGCTCGTTGGCGTGCGACAGCTCGGCGTTGGCGCGGTCAAGATCGCGATAGCTGCGGCGCAGGCGGATGCCGAGCCACATCAGGCCCAGCAGCAGGATCGCCGCATACGCCGCCAGCCACAGCCGGTACTGGTTGGCGACGGCCACCTGCCGGCTGTGCCATGCGGTGTAGCTGCGTTCCAGTGCCAGCAGCTGTGCAGCGGTCGGCCGGTTCAGGAAGTCGGCCATGCGCGAGACCAGCTCGGCCTTGTCCGCCATGACTTCGACGCAGCGCGCGCGCAGGCGTCGCATCTGCTCCGCCATCGGCTCCGACTGTGACGACAGGGCCGACAGTTCGTCGAGCAGGCCGAGGATCGTCGGGCCGTTGGTCGGGGTCTGGACCACGGCGTGCGCGGTGATCTCGCTCTGCAGGCGGCCCAGCTGCCGGGACACGGTGTCGGCCACATCCGGTGCGCTCGCGGCCTGCACGGTGTCGGCCAGCGCGGGCACGGCGTCCAGACCCTGGATCAGGCGCTGGTGGATCTGGATGTTGCGGGCCTCGAAGTCGAAGGCCAGCTCGAATTTCGATTCGATGGTGTCGAGAAAGCGGTCGAGTGCGCGGTCGACGTCGGGGCTGAGGCCGCGCAGCCGCAGCGCGCCGCGATCGAGCGCGTCGAGCGTGTCGCCGAGCTGGCGCGTCGTCGCCGCGCGTTCGTCGGCGATGCTCGCCATCGAGCTGACGCCGACCTGGGTGACGGCGCGGTTCAACGCCACGTCCAGGGCATCGACCTTGCGAAGGTTGGCCAGCCGCTGCAGGTGCGTCGCGTTGTCGACGCTCTGTGTCCGCCATGCCAGAAAGACCAGTGCAGCGATGGCCGCCCCGGCCGCCAGCAGCGGCAGCACGCGCTTGAGTCCCATCTTTACTCACCCCCGGTGGGTCGCAAGACACGACCCTCTCGCACGCTGCGCGGCGACGATGCTGCGGTCTGTGGTGCCGCATGCGGCCGATGAGGACTCAGCGCGTGCGAGGCGCCGCTGATCGTGCCGGTATCGTCGAAGCAACAGCCGGGCAACGGTATGGCCGTTCGGTGAATGGTGGCGTCATCTGTTCGGACGAGGTGCCGCGTCAGGATCGCGGGTTTTCGGGCGTCGACTCAGCCGAATGGGGGATTCGGCGCGCGGTGGTCTGCGGTGCACTGTCGGTCCCTCATCCCGGGAGACCGACGCGTGGATCAGACGCAGATCGAGGCGCGCCTGCGCCGACTCGAAGCCATCGAAGCCGTGCGCGAACTCAAGTCGCGCTACCTGTTCTGCTGCGACCGCAAGGATACGGCCGGCATGCGTGCCTGCTTTGCGGACGGCCCGGTCGACATCGACTATGGCGCAATCGGCCGCTTCGACAATGCCGATGCGCTGGTCGAGGTGTTCCGGCAGATCGGGTGTCACGATCACATGGTCGAGTTCCATCACGGCGCCAATCCGCAGATCGACGTGAGCGCGGACGACGCCGCCAGCGGAACCTGGAGCCTGCACTACTGCCTGATCAACACGGCCGAGCAGACGGTGACGCAACTGGCCGGCTACTACGAGGATCGCTACCGTCGCGTCGACGGTCGCTGGAAGATCGAGGCGACGCGCTTCGTCGCCACCTCGACGCTGGTGCTCAAGCTCGATGCCGCGGCCGTGGCGACCCTGTTCGCGGGACGGACGCCGCCGCTGGCGGCCTGAGACAGCGGCCGTGCCGGCGGGACGCGTATGCTTGCGGCGGGTTCGGCATCGCGGTTGAAGGCAGATGGCGGCTGAGCGGGTATTCGAGCTGACATGGTGGGGCATGCTGCTGGCGTGCCCGGTGGTCTTCGGCGTGCTGCTGCGACTGCCGGCGGCCTACGGGCGACACAAGAACGTCCAGGGCGCGCAGCCGGCCCGCTGGTGGGGGCCGGGGATTCCGACCCGCTGGGCGTGGATCCTGATGGAAAGCCCGTCGTCGATCGGCTTCGCGGTGATCTTCGCGCTCGGCGACCGCGCGCTGGAGCCGGTGCCATTGCTGCTGCTGCTGATGTGGCAGAGCCACTACGTCCAGCGCAGCTTCGTCTACCCGCTGCGGATGCGGGTGCGTCCGGGCGACACGACCCCGCTGCTGATTCCGCTGCTGGCGATCGTCACCAACCTGGCCGTCTCGTTCCTCAATGCGTCGACGCTGTCCTGGTCACGGCTCGGGCCGGTCTATGACAGCGCCTGGCTCGGCGACCCCCGCTTCGTCGGCGGCGTGCTGGTGTTCGCGCTCGGCTACCACATCAACCGCAAGGCCGACGCGATGCTGGCGGCGCTGCGCCGCCCCGGCGAGAGCGGGTACCGGATTCCGCGGGGATGGCTGTTCGAGCGTGTCAGCTGCCCGAACTATCTCGGCGAATTCCTGATCTGGAGCGGCTGGGCGATCGCGACGTGGTCACCCGCCGGCGCGCTGTTCCTGCTGTGGACGCTGTCGAACCTGGTGCCCCGGGCCCTGGCCAACCACCGCTGGTATCGCACGATGTTCGCCGAGTATCCGCCGCGGCGGCGCGCGGTGATCCCCTACCTGCTCTGAGGCTGCATCGCCGCGCCACCACTCCCGTGCCTGCATGCCGGCAACAGGTAGGGCACGTCCTCGGGCTCGCTGAATTCCAGATAGTCGCAGGTCAGCTCGGTTCCGGCGGGGATGTCCCGGGCGGCGACGTAGTGCTCCTGGAGCGGCTGCCACAGGCAGTTCGGTTGGTCGCTGTGGTTGAAGAAGCGGGCGTCGTCGATGCAGAAGTAATACGCCCCGCTCAGGCGCTGGACGCCGCGCCCGCGGTAGCAGTAGCGCAGCATGCTGTCGCGGATGGCGGGCGGGTAGGTCGACAGCTCGTCTTCGGTCAGGATGCGCAGGGTGCGGGGATCACAGGAATAGATCAGCGCGCCACGGGCGATTGGGGTGGAGGCGAACAGACCGACGCCGGCGATGGAACTGGCGCCGACGTGATGGGGGACGTGCAGCATAGGCCGAGTGGGTGGCGCACGCGGATGCGTGCGACGCCGATCATCGCGCAAGGCCCCCGTCCGCGCCAGAGGGGTCAGCCGGTGGCCGTCTCGGCGGCGACATCGGCGTCGAAGTCGGCGTCGTCGAGCTGGGTCATGTGGCCGTAATGCTCGGCAAAGGTCTGCCGCATCGCGTCGAGCGGGACCTCCGCGTATTCGCCGCGGAACGCCAGGTATTCCATGTGCCGGTTCCCCGACAGGTCGTAGGGGTGATAGATCGAATCGGCGGTGCCGTCGAACTCCAGCGGGCGCAGTCCGAACTTCTCGCAAAGCTCGATGTTGAATGCCGGCGTTGCCTTCAGCCAGCGGTCGCCGATCAGGATCGAGGTGTAGCCGTGCCAGTAGAAGACGTCGGTCTTCATCGTCTCGCGCAGCCGTGCCGTCGACAGGTGATTGCGGACGTCGGCGTACCCGACCTTGGCCGGTATGCCGACGGCGCGGCATACCGCCGCAAGCAGCGCGGACTTGCTGACGCACCAGCCGCGGCCGGTCTCGAGGACGCGGCTTGCGCTCAGGCCGCGCGGCGTCAGGACCAGATCGTAGGGGTCGTAGCGGAAGCCGTCGCGGACGGCGTAGTACAGCGCGGTGGCGCGGGCGCGCACGTCGCCGTCGCCGTCGCCCTGGTGCCGCAGCGCAAAGGCGCGGACTTCGGGGTGATCGGCGTCGATGATCGGCGTCGACAGCAGGAATTCGGAATGCGGCATGGATCGGGAAGCCAATGAGTCGAGCCGTCGAGCGTACTACAGGGTGCGGCTCCGCACAGCATGCGGAGGCGATGCAACCATTCGCCGCGCTCGCGCATCCTTAGGAGTGACCGGGCCGCGCTGCGTCGGGGCGTTGGCGGGCGCATAATCGCCTGCTACGACCGCTGTCATCACAAAAGCGGCATCCGGGACCGTCGAGGAGAATCGGAATGCGCAGATGGACGTTCGGGGTTGAGTGGGTGCTCGCAGCCGGCCTGATCGCCGCGTGCCAGCAGCCGGCCGAGCCGCAGGCTCAGGCAGCGGCGCCGGCGCCGCAGGCGCCCGCCTGCGAGTTGAGTGTCGGCTGGGATCCGTGGGAGCCGTACCAGTTCGAGGACACCGGCGGTGCCATGCGCGGGCTCGACGTGGAGATCATCTCCCTGCTCGCGGATGACGCGAACTGCGACCTGCGGTTCGTGCGGGGCAGCTGGCAGGATCTGCTCGGACAGGTCCGCAGCGGCGCGGTCGACATCCTGATGGCGGCGACGCCGACCCCCGAACGGCAGGCGTTCGCGGCGTTTTCGCCGCCCTACCGCCAGGAGCGCTTCGAACTGTTCGTGCGGGTCGACGATGCCGCGGCGATGGCCGACGCGACCCTGGCGCAGCTGGTCGGCGACGGCCGCAGGATCGGCATCACCGAAGGCTATTACTACGGCGATTCGGCGACGCCGCTGATTCTCGGCGAGCAGACCCGGGCCCAGTTCGTGGCGGCGCCGCTGGTCGAACTCAACTACACGCGCCTGATCGACGGCGAGATCGACGCGATGCTGGACGATCCGGTCGTCGCGGCGGCGATCATGCGGCGCAAGGGCTGGGACGACCGGATCGTCTCCAGCGGACTGATCGTCAACAGCGGCGACGTCGCCCTGATGTATTCGCGGGCGAGCGTCGATCCGGCGGTGATCGAGCGCCTCGACCGGGCGGTCGAGGCGCGCAAGGCGGATGGCAGCCTGGCGCGGCTGCTCGCCAAGTACCGCGGCTGACGGTTCAGCCGCCCGCCGCGGGCGTGCGCGGGGTCGCGCGCAACCAGCCGCGCATCTGGCCATTGGCCGTCTGCACGCCGCCGGCGGCGAGGAAGACGTCGCCGCTGACGGCGCCGGTGTAGATGGTTCCGACCGGACCCTCGTACAGGGTCGTGGCGGCGAGCACCGTGCCGGTGGTGTCCAGGGTCGTCAACCGGATCTGCCAGGTATCCGGCGTGTCCGGCAACACTTCGCTGAGGACGTAGCGGAGCCCGCCATCGGCCACCATGGCCCTGGCCCAGTCATCCCGCCCGGTTCCGAACGCCCGGATCGTGCCGAGTGTGCCGTCGACGGGATCGAGGTCGGCGACGAACAGATCGCCTCCGCCGGGTCCGCCGAAGCCCTGGTAGCTGGAGCCGAACAGCTGCAGCGGGCCGGACGTCACCGGCGCCAGCGCGACCGCGCCGTCGATCGGGCTCTGACTGATGCGCGTGCTCCAGATCAGGCCGCCGGCGGGATTG
Organism: Nevskiales bacterium; assembly: GCA_028698335.1. Taxonomy (GTDB): domain Bacteria; phylum Pseudomonadota; class Gammaproteobacteria; order Nevskiales; family Nevskiaceae; genus Solimonas. The sequence goes on from JAQVDP010000023.1 coordinate 40,828, forward strand.
CGGCGTTCCACGGCCAGGCCTGACTGGCCGCCGCTCTGGGTGCTGCGCGCCAGCAGCACGGCGTTGCGTTCGGGCGGGACCCACGCCGCGTCGTAACGGTCGCCCGGTTCACTGTTCGCGCGCAGCAGCCAGTCCAGCTGATAGGCGTTGCCGTCGACGCTCACCGATGCGATCCAAGGGTCCTCCCATGCGGCGACGTAGTTGGTCGGAACGTAGATATCGTCGTTGCCGACCAGCAGATACCCGTCGTTGGCGAGCTCGAACATGCGCAGCGGGCGATTGGGACGTTCGTCGCCGAGCTGGGTGATCTGCAGCAGCTTGCCGTCGTCGTCGAGCTGGCCGATCACGACGTCCGCCTTGCCCAGTGCGCTTGCACCGTCGACGACGCCAGTGGTGTGGCCGAGGAAGCGCAGGCCCGTCGCCGGTGGCGGCAGCGCTTCCAGCGCGGTGACGGCGTCGGTGCCGCCGGTGCCGAGGACGTAGCGCCAGCGTTCCTCCGGCTCGCCGGCCGCGTTCAGCGTCAGACGCAGGACGAAGCCGTCGGCCGGGCCGTCGGCGATGCTGCTGGCGGAGGAATTGAAGTAGCCGGCGATGGTCACGCTGCAGGCGTCGTCGACGATCAGCGCGGTGATCGAACTGCGTGGCAGGTCGTCCGGGAGCAGCCAGGATTGCGGCCACGTGCCGCAGCCGGTCATGTCGTCCGTTCCGCCGCAGGCGGACAGCAGCAGGGCGGCGACGAGTGTGGGCAGTGGCAGCAGCGGGCTTGCGGATTTCGGCAGACGGGTCATCGGGGTGGTCTCCGGGATCAGGCGGACTGCGCCGGCAGGCTGCCGAACGCGGCCTTCCAGTTGTCGACGGTCGCAAACGCGCGGTATTCGGCGGCCATCTCGGGCGTCAGCAGTTCGAGCAGGGTGTGGCCTTCGACCCAGACCTCGACGACGTGAAAGAACGGGCCGCGCGGCCCTTTCTGCCAGGACCAGCCGACGCCGTCGCAGACGGCGGCGATCGTGGCTTCGTCGACCGGGACCGAGATGGCCGCGTGAAATCCGCTGGGCGCCGGTGGTCCGGATTCGACCATCGCCGGCAGCTCCGGGCTCGAGGGGGTCAGCGCCCGACCCGCGGGGTAGATCTCGATCGAGGATCCCTGATCGTCGCCGGCGAAGACGATGTAGCTGTCGGCATACATCGGAAACGGCAGGGCCTCGGTGCGCCACAGGCAGGCCAACGCCTCGGCGGTGCGGCGCGGTTGCGCGGCACAGATGGAGATGTGGTGGATCATCGCGACGGACCTTTTTGTTATTGATGTCACATATAGTGACATTAAAATTGGAATCCGTGCAATACTGTTTCCGGCGTTCATCTGCCGCAGTCGTTCAGGAGTCATGCAGTGCCCAATTCCAGCGTCGAAACCGGAGCGCCCCGCGGGCGTGATCCGCGGTGTCCGCGATGAGCCGTTCCCCCGCCGATCAGCCGCCCAAGCGCCGGTATGACAACCGCCAGCGGGCGCAGCAGGCGTCCCGCACCCGCAACGCCATCCTGCAGGCCCTGGCCGAGCAACTGGTGACCCGCAATTCCGGTGACTTCTCGGTGGCGGACGCGGCGCAGCAGGCCGGTGTCACGCCGCGGACCGTGTTCCGCTACTTTCCGACCAAGGAGCTGATGCTCGAAGCGGTGTCGGAATGGGTGCTGCAGATCACCGGCAAGGTCCGGATTCCGGAGGCGCCGGACCAGTTCGGCGAGGCCGTCGTCGACAGTTTCGAGATGTTCGAGGCCAACGCCGACCTGATGCGCGCGCTGCTGCTGTCCGATCTGGGACGTGGGGTCCGCTCGCGGCTGAGCCCGCGTCGGCGGGAGGGCGTCGGGCAGGCACTGGACCCCGCGGTCAGCCGGCTGACGCCGGCGCAGGCCAGGGCGGTCAAGGCGGTGCTGATGCACCTGCTCACCGCCGAGGCGTGGTGGCAGATCCGCGACGGCTTCGGCGTCGACGGCCGGAAGTCGGCAACGGTCATCGCGTGGCTGGCGCAACTGGCGCTGCGCGCGCTGGCGAATGGCGACGACCCGTTCGCCGGGGGCGACGACCGGCTCAGCCGCTGACGACGCGGTTGCGTCCGCTCTGCTTGGCCTGGTACAGCGCCGCGTCGGCGTCCGCGACCAGTTCCTCGACCGTCGTGGTGGCCTGACTCGCACCGGCGACACCGATGCTGACCGTCAGCCGGATTTCGCTGCGCTCGCCGTGCTGGCTGGTGATGATCAGTTTGTGGGATTCGACCTGCTGACGGATACGCTCGGCCAGGACGGCCGCGGTGGCCATCGGCGTCTGCGGCGCGATGACCATGAATTCCTCGCCGCCGTAGCGGGCGGCGATATCCGACTGGCGCACGATCTGGAGCAGCAGCTTGCCGAGATAACTCAAGGCCAGATCGCCTGCCGGGTGGCCATGCTCGTCGTTGACGCGCTTGAAGTGATCGATGTCGACCATCAGGACAGTCAGCGGCGCCCCGTAACGCCGCGCGCGGGACAGCTCTTCTTCGAGGCGGCGATCGAGATAGCGCCGGTTGTAGAGCCCGGTGAGCGGATCGGTGATGGTCTGCTGCTCCAGCAGCGAGACGCGGCGCAGTCCGATGGCCGTCTGGATCGACAGGCGCGCGGTCAGAATGACGAAACAGGCGCCGCAGAAGAAGACGGCAGGCACGATCAGGCTCATCCCGTCCGGTTCGGTCGGCTGCAGCGCGAAGACGATTGCATAGGCGACATAGCCCACGATGAAGCTGCAGATCAGGGCCGCGAGTGCGAACCATCGCTGGCGGATCTTGCCGGAGGGGAGCTGGTCGATGACGGCCTTGACCGGTGCCAGCGAGGCGACCAGTACGAGGATCCCCGCGATCACCAGCGCTTCTGCCAGTAACTTCATGTCGTTTCGTCTTTCCGCCGCATGGGCGGGTCGGGTGCATATCGGTCCGCACTGAATGCGGACGCGCCAGTTTAGCGGCAAAGCCGGCGGCGCTGGTCGGGGCGGTGCGGCTCAGTCGGTCCGGGGTGTGAGCCGCAGCGTGCGTCCGCTGATCCAGCGGAACGAGCCCTCGATGCCGGCGCTGAGTGCGAGCATTCCCGCGAGAATCCACAGCTGCGACGGCGCACGGGTCGCGCTGTGCCAGATCAGGCTGGCCAGCGCGCCCAGGCACAGCGCCGCACCGATGATCGAGATCCAGCGCCGCCCCCCGGTCGCGTCCGCCAGCCTGGCGTGTGCGAGATTGACGGCGGCGAAGATCAGCAGGAAGCCGGCGCTGCCCATCGTCGACAGGCTCGACAGGTCGATGCCGTTGGCGATGACGACGGTCGCGCCGGCGGTGATCAGCAGGCCCTCGATCGGGGTGTTCCAGACCTTGTGGGCCATCCACCGCGGCAGCTCGCCATCCTTGGCGATGACGTAGCTCAGGCGCGCCGCGCCGTAGACGGTGGCGTTGATTGCCGACGCAGTCGACAGCAGCGCGGCGATCGTGATCAGCAGGTAGCCGGTCTGTCCGAGGAAGGGGCGCGCGGCGGCGGCCAGCGCGTAGTCCTTGGCAGCGACGATGCGATCCGTCGGCAGCGTGCCGATCGTGACCAGCGCCACGCCGATGTACAGGACGATCACGAAGCCGACCGACGCGTAGAACGCGCGCGGCAGCGTTCGCGCCGGCGACCGCACGTCGCCCGCGGTGTTGGCGATCAGCTCGAAGCCCTCGTAGGCGATGAAGATGATCATGCCGCCGGCGATCAGGCTTGGCAGCGGCGCCCAGTTGGCAGGCGCGATGCGGGCGGTGTCGATCCCGGTGGCGCCGGCGCCGACGAACAGCAGCAGGATCGCCAGCTTCAGGATCACGATCAGCTCCTCGGCCTCGCCGATCAGACGGGCCGACAGCAGGTTCAGACCGGTCAGCGTCAGCACCGAGGCGGTGATCAGGATGTGTTTCCAGAGCGTCTGGTCGGCGTCCGGGAACAGCGTCGAGCCGTAGCTGCCGAACGCGTAGGCGTAGATCGACAACATCACGATGTGAGACCGCTGCGTAACTGCGGAATATTGGCGCGTGTAGACGCGTTGATTTGATTTTTGATAGTTCTGACGATTTTGGGCGCGCACCTGTGCTGAATTTCGCCGTTACCGGGCATTTTCTGCCCAG
>JAQVDP010000012.1 GCA_028698335.1 Nevskiales bacterium
TCGCTGGTTATGGATCTACAATCACGAACGACCCAACACCGCCATCGGCGGCATCACCCCGGCCCAGAAGTTGGCCATGGCTGCATGATTCCACTCGCGGCTGGCGTTAAGAATGGGGGGATTACCGTTAGAGACGACAGCTAAGCAGCGGATTGCTTTATTGCGAAGTGCATCCTCGATCTTGTCCCAGAAGAGATCACCACCCTTTAGACGCGCCAAGTCAAACCAGACTGAATATCCGGCCAGGGTTAGCTTTGCTGATAGCCATCGCGCGAAGTCATTGTCCTCCGGCGTTGCGTGGCTGATAAACAAAACGCTCTTGGTAGGATTCATAACGCATCATCCGAAAGCCGGCGACCTGGAACAACCGCACAACTCAATCTTACCTACAACGGAAGTGAAACAAAGGGCGCGAGCCCCGCTGTGCCCCGGCGGGACCATCGGTCGTTATCTTCCTCTTTGGCTAGGCAAGATCATGAATCTACCGATCTGAAGGGATCGACCGTAGCCATACAGGCCTGATTTTCGATTGACTATTTTGGGCCGCAAGCCGTCGTCGGACAGAAGCGAAGGCAGCCAATTACTGAGCGCCGTTGATCGTGATACCCAGAGTTGCGTCCGCCGTTCCTGCGCGCTTGTCAGAGCCTGAATAGGTTCAAACTCCAAGGACGTGGCAGCCCCAGGGTATTCGACCCGCATCGGCTTCAGCTCACCGATCGCTCGGCCCGCATGCGGCGCCAGATCCAGCTCGACATCACGCACCTCAATCCCGAGCAGAGCATGCATCGCGTCGCTCATGCGTACGGCTGCGCCGGCATACCAGCTCCAGCCGTCGTGGCTGTCACTATCGTAGATTTCCGCAAGCCGTTTTCACGACTTTGGCTTCCTCATGAGCGACCTGAGATCAGCAAACGGCTTGCCGGTCGCCGCCTCGGGCAGGTCCGAAACCGGCTCTGCACCCTCGCGATGATCGAGCTGTCGCGAGTGCTCGTTGTCGTGGCAATAGACGCACAGCAGCTCCCAGTTGCTGCCGTCGGCCGGGTTGTCGTCGTGGTTGTGATTGCGATGGTGAACCGTCAGCTGGCTCAGGTTCGCGCGGGTGAACTCGCGTGCACAGCGACCACAGACCCAGGGATACAGCTTCAGGGCCTGCTCGCGATAACCCAGATTGCGCTCGGCGGCGTGGCGCAGCTGCTCGGCGACCGCGCGGTCGAGCCTGGCGTGATCGATCCCGGTTTTCCGGCTGCTCACGCAAACACCTGGGCCAGCAGCTCGTAGCTGTGTAACCGTTCGGCGTGTCCATACAGATTGGTCACGACCATCACTTCATCTGCGCCACTGTCACGCACCATCGCTTCGATACGCGCCCTGACAGTTTGCGGCGTGCCGATCACGGTGCGGCTGCGGGACTCGGCGACGGCGCGGCGCTCAGCCTCGGTATACGGATACGCCTGCGCCTCCTGCGGACTCGGCAGCGGCAGGAACTGGCCGCGCCGGATGCGCAGCCAGGCCAGGTCCATGGTGGTGGCGAGATGGCTGGCCTCTTCCTCGGTGTCCGCGCAGACCACGGCAACGCCGAGGATGGTATGCGGCTGGGGAAACTGCGGTGATGGCTCGAAGCTGTCGCGATAGGCCCTGAACGCCGGCCCCGCGGGCGCCTCGCTGAAATGACTGGCGAAGCTGTAGCCCATGCCGGCACCGCCCGCCATCCGCGCGCTCGCGCCACTGGAACCGAGAATCCAGATCGGCGGCAGCGGGACGTCGTCCGGCATCGCAACGACGGTGCGGAACGGATGCCGCTCGTGGAACGGGATCTGGCCGGTGAACGCGAGCAGGTCGGACAGCTGCGCGGCGAAGTCGTGCCCGTCCGAGGCATGCAGCGCGCGGCTGGCATTCGGGTCGGAGCCCGGCGCACGGCCCAGGCCGAGATCGATGCGGTCCGGATACAGCGCGGCCAGCGTGCGGAACACTTCCGCGACCTTCAGCGGCGTATGGTTCGGCAACATGATGCCGCCCGAGCCGATGCGCAGCCTCTGCGTGGCGGCGGCGATGTGGCCGATGAGGATCTCCGGCGCGACGCTGGCGACGCTGGGCATGCCGTGATGCTCGGCAAACCAGTAGCGCACGAAGCCCAGGCGTTCCGCGAGCTGCGCCAGATCCACCGTGCGGCGGATCGCCTGCGACGGCGGGGTGCCGGCAGGCACCGGGGCAAGATCCAGAACCGAGAGCGGAATAGCCATACCGCGATTGTGGCAGGCAAGCACGCATCGCGCTGCCTGCCTTGAAAACCGCCGCGCTGGAAAGAATGCAGCGCGATTCCCTCGCAAACTTAATTCGCGAGCGTCTCCTTCATCGCCGCCTGCGGATCGTCGATCTCGAACAGGTGCGGAAACAGATACGCCGCGGCATACACCGGAAACACGGGTGTGAGATCGCCGCGATGGCTGGGCGCGGTCAGCAACCCGTCCTCGACGCATTCGGACAATACGGCGCGAGCGGCGCGCTCACCCAGACCCAGCAGGCGCGGCACGGCGCTGCGTTCCAGTTTGCCCATGAACATCGCCTCGATCAGCAACGGCGCGGCGCGCTTGTCGCGCCCCAGCACCAGCCTGCGCTCGGCGCAGAAACGCGCGACGCGATCCTTGACGTGCTCAATCTGCAGACGCGCGGCCATGAAGCCGATCTGGTCTTCGCAGGTCTCCAGCATGAAGTGGGCGAACTGCGTCGCGCCCTTCAGTGACAGGGCGCCGCGCCCGTCGTAGTCGCCCTGCCGCTCCGAATCGGCGATCGCCAGATGTTCGTAATACCGATCCTTGCGCTTGGCCAGACCCCGCGACAGGGACCATATACCGTCCGCCTCGAAGCCATACCGCGCCAGCATTGCGGTGCTCAGCAGGCGCGCAACGCGGCCGTTGCCGTCGAGAAAGGGATGAATCCAGGCAAAGCGGTGATGCGCCAGCAGCAGATGCGCCGGCGTCTTCGGCAGACGCTGCCAGGTTTCCGCAAAGGCGGCGAGCAGACCCGGCACCTCTTCCGGCGGCGGCGCCAGATGCGTGCCGACATCGACATGGCGCGTGCGCAGCTCGCCGGGCACGTTCACCGCCGTTTCGCCGTTGTGGCCGGTGACGATGCGCAGGGACTCGGGAAGCTGCTCGACGAAGTGCCGGTGCAGCGCGCAGACAAAATCGGGGCCGGCCACATCCAGCGCCGGCTCGGCCTTCAGGCGTTGGCGCATCCATCGTTCGGTCTGAATGTGGGCGACGGCCAGCGTGGCCAGATCATCCGCCTTGCCGGGCTTGCGCTCGGCGAGGCTGCGCTTGAGGGCTCGCTCGGCCTCGATCGGTCGCGTGCCCTGCCCTTCAATCAGGTTGGAGTAATAGCTGTTGATGCCTTCCAGGCACTGGGCCACAGCGGCACGGGTGCTGGGCGGCAAGCGGCCCGCCAGCTCGCCGCTCATGCGGGCAAGCGCAGTCTCCCGCTCCCGGATTTCAGGGCTCTCCAGTGCGTAAAACGAGAGGCGCGTCGCAGCCAACATATGCCGGTTCCAATTCCGGTTTGTGTTCCGGTTTATCTGTATGAAGATAAAGCATTATATCGTTTTCAATCAAATTATGAATGCCGGTTTTATTGCCGGTTCATGAGCCGATTGATTCACGCATCGGAACGCAGCGGGAATCTTTTCAATGCGCATGTCAAAACCGGAAACGGGGTCTCAGACTTCGGGGACGTGCACCACACCCCGGGATTCGACCCGCGACAGCTTCAGCCGCCGATCACCTGACCGGCGTGACCGTCACCGTCGCAAGAAGTCCGCGGGGTCCACGGCTGCGCCGACACATGCCAGGCACCGCCGCCGTGGCTCGCACTGCGCTGATCGACGCCACGGCGCGAACGGCTGGCCGCTGCCGCCGGACGGCGCTAGGCTGTGTGGCGCGCAGGGAACATGTCCACGATCCACGCCCTGCACATGGAGGATCACATGCGCGCCGTACGCTTCCGCACCCTTGTCCTGATCATCACCGCGGCGCTGTGCGCCGGCATGTTCAGCACCGCGGCCAGTGCCGCCGCGACCGCCGAGGAACTCGACCGCGAGGCGCAGGAAGCCCTGCAGAGCCTCTACAAGGGCAACCCGGCGGCGCGCAGCATCGCCAAGGTCGCCGAGGGTGTCCTGGTCTTTCCCAGGATCGTGAAGGCGGGTCTGGTGTTCGGCGGCGCCTACGGCGAAGGGGTGCTGCTGAAGGGCTCGGAACCGGTCGCGTACTACAACTCGGTCTCGGCCTCCTGGGGCCTGCAGGCCGGCGCCCAGACCTTCGGCTACGCGGTGTTCCTGATGAACGACGAGGCGATGAGCTATCTCGACCGTTCCGACGGCTGGGAGATCGGCGTCGGCCCGACCGTCGCGCTGGTCAACGAGGGCGTCGCCCGGAATCTGTCGACCTCGACGCTCAAGGACGATGCCTACGCGTTCATCTTCGACCAGCAGGGCCTGATGGCCAGCTTCAGCATCGAGGGCACCAAGATCAGCCGCATCAAGCGCTGAACGCTCAGATCAGCAGGCGCCACCCGATCGCCAGCACCGCGCCGGCGGTGAGGATCACGCGCAGGCGGAAATAGCCCTCGACCGAGCCAAGCGTGCGCTCGAACCAGACGTCCGCCAGCACCTGCAGGATGAACACGGCCGCCAGGCCGAGCAGCGCGCCGTGCAGCGGCAGCCACAACGCCGCCCAGGCCAGCATCATCAGCACCGCCGACGCGCCGAGGCCGATCACGCCCTGCGGCCCCTCGCAGGCCGGCAGCGCGAAGCCCCAGAAGGTGCCGGCCATGAACGCCGCGATCAGCGCCACGTAGTTCAGCCACACCTCGTCGAGCCATCCGGGCGCGCTCTGCGGCATCAGCGTCAGCCACAGCGGGCCGGCCAGAAACGGAATCAGTCCGGCGTAGCCCAGCAGGATGACGATGCGCGGCAGTTTCATGAAGCGTCGACCCGAGACGAACCAGTCCGCAGTATACGAGTGCGGCGGCGGGCGGACGTCAGACGCCGTCGAGGAAATAGTGGTCGTCGTAGGTCTGCAGCCAGTGCGGCTTGTAGACCGCGAGCGCCGAGACCACGGCGCCATTGACGAAGCCCTCCGGGAACATCGCCAGCAGCAGCAGCGGCGACGCCCATTCGCGCAGCCCCCTGGCCTCGCCGGCCAGCGCGAACAGCAGCAGCATCGACGACAGCACCGCCAGCATCGACAGCGCGCCGCCGCCGAACCCGACGCCGAGCATGTAGATGAACAGGTTGCGCGGCCCGTAGTGCAGCGCCGCCTTGAGCAGGGCGGCGGTGACCAGCGCCGGCAGCGTCGCGTTGAGCAGGCCGTTGACCAGCACCAGCGGCAGCGCCGCCTGTCCCGTCAGCGCGGCGCCGAGCGCGGCGAAGCTGCCGGCCAGAATCGCCAGTTGCGGCCCCAGCATCAGGGTCACCGTCGTCATCCCGAGCAGATGCAGGTGCACATGCGGCGTGATGCGGCCGCTGACCTGCCACAGCAGCAGCAGCCCCACCGCCGCGCCGAACAGCAGGTGCCAGCGTTCGGGCACGCGCCACACCGACCGCCACGGCGCGGTCGCGACGCAGGCGGCCAGCATCACGCCCTGCGCCAGGCTCATAAGCCAGAACAGGGTCGGGGACAGCAGGGCCTCGGACACGGTCATGCCCGGATTCTAGGAACCGCCGCCACCGCCGCGCGCTGCGCTGGATCAATGGCCGGACCGATTTCCGGTCGCGTCCGGCGACGCCGAACCGAATAAAATGCCGCGATGATCAGTCTCAATCGCGCCACCCTGCGCCGCGGCGCCCGTACCCTGCTCCAGGACACCAGCTTCACGCTCTTCGCCGGCTGGCGGGTCGGCGTGGTCGGTCGCAACGGCACCGGCAAATCCACCCTGTTCGCCGCGCTGCTGGGCGAGCTGTCGCCCGACGCCGGCGAGGTCAACGTGCCACGGCACCTGACGATCGCATCGGTCGCGCAGGAAACCCCGGCGCTGCCGGACGCCGCGATCGAATCGGTGCTCGACGGCGACGCCGAACTGCGCGAGCTGGAACGCCTGCTGGCCGATGCCGAAGCCGCGCACGACGCGCTCCGGATCGGCGCGATCCACGAGCGCCTGGCCGCGATCGGCGGCTACGCCGCGCGGGCCCGCGCCGGCCGCCTGCTGCACGGCCTCGGCTTTGCGCCGGAACAGCAGGAACTGCCGGTGTCGAGTTTCTCCGGCGGCTGGCGCATGCGCCTGAATCTGGCGCGAGCGCTGATGTGCCGCTCCGACCTGCTGCTGCTGGACGAACCGACCAACCACCTCGATCTGGACACGGTGATCTGGCTGCAGTCGTGGCTGGTGAACTACCCCGGCACCCTGCTGGTGATCTCGCACGACCGCGAATTCCTCGATGCGGTGACCACGCACACGCTGCACCTGGAAGGCCACAGCGCGACGCTGTACACCGGCAACTATTCGCAGTTCGAGCGCCAGCGCGCCGAAAAGCTGAGCCAGCAGGCGGCCGCCTACGCGCAGCAGCAGGAACGCATCGCGCACCTGGAAAGCTTCATCCGCCGCTTCAAGGCCAAGGCCAGCAAGGCACGCCAGGCGCAGAGCCGGGTCAAGGCGCTGGAGCGCATGGAGCTGGTCGCGCCGGCGCACTGGGATTCCGAGTTCTCGTTCGAATTCCCCGAGCCGGAAAAACTGCCGTCGCCACTGGTGCGCTTCGACAAGGTTGTCGCCGGGTACGGCGACACCGCCGTCCTCAGCGGCGTGCGGCTGCAGATCGCGCCCGGCGAGCGCATCGGCCTGCTCGGCGCCAACGGCGCCGGCAAGTCGACGCTGGTGCAGACCATCGCCGGCACGCTGGCGCCGCTGTCCGGCGACGTCACCCGTGCGCCGGACCTGAAGATCGGCTACTTCGCCCAGCACCAGCTCGAACAGCTGGACATGAAGGCCTCGCCGATCCTGCATCTGCGCCGCATCGATCCGAAGGCGACCGAACAGCAGCTGCGCGACTTTCTCGGTGGCTTCAACTTCCGCGGCGACCGCGCGTTCGAGGCGGTCGGTCCGTTCTCCGGCGGCGAAAAGGCGCGGCTGGCGCTGGCGATGGTCGTCTACCAGCGCCCCAACCTGCTGCTGCTCGACGAGCCGACCAACCATCTCGACCTCGACATGCGCCACGCGCTGGAAACCGCGCTGGCGACCTACTCGGGCGCCGTGGTGCTGGTGTCGCACGACCGCCACATGCTCAATGCGACCTGCGACGACTTCTGGCGCGTGGCGCAGGGTCGTTGCGACGTCTTCGACGGCGACCTCGACGATTACGCGCGCTGGCTCAGCAGCGGCGCCGGCGCCGCGCCGGCCCCCAGCCGCACGGCCGGTGCCGCGACGCCCGCCGCGCCGGTCGCGGCGCAACCGTCGGCGGCCGAACGGCGCGAGCGCCTGAAGCCGCTGCGCGATGCCGTCAGGAAACTCGACACGCGCATGGCGCGACTGCAGAAGCGGCTCGGCGAGATCGACACCGCGCTACTCGATCCGGGTCTGTATGAAGCCGCACGCCACACCGAGGCGGCGCACCTGCACCGCGAACAGTCCGAGCTGAAGACCGAGCTGGCCGAACTCGAGGAGCAGTGGCTTGCGGCCGCCGAGGAGATTGAGGCGCTGCAGACCGCCTGATTTACACCACGCGCAGACGGGCCCGCGACAGCGTGGTGCCGGCGCCAGCCGCACGCGGCTGCCGGGAGCGCACCAGGTGGACGCGGCGATGGCGGTGGTACTGCGCCCGCACCCAGTCGAATGCCGGCCGCGCCTCCCACTTGCTCGTCAGCGGCGCCAGCGCGTCGCGATACTCGGGCTGCGAGAACACCGGGTGTTCGTCAGGGCAGATCAGCGGGGCAAAGCGCGCGGCCGCGGTCACGTCGGCGGCGCTGAGCCGGTCGCCGACCAGATAACGGCGCCCCTGCTCGGCGGCCCGGTCCAGTTCGCGCAACGCGCGCTCGACCAGCCGCTCGGAGTAGTGCAACGCCGCGGGCGTGATGCCGAGCCCGCGGCTGAAGATGCGCTTGAGCACCGGGAAGCCCACCGTCAGCAGGCCGGCGTGCAGGGGCTTCGCATCCTGCGTCCACAGCCGCCGCACCAACTCGGGCTGTTCGAGCAGCGTCGCGTACATCAGGCGCACCACGTGCGGGCCGGCCATGTCGAAGCGGGCCTCGGCCTGCATCACCGCCGCCCGCTCCGGCGCGTCGGCCGGGATCAGCTCGAAAGGCGCACGATGCACCTCCAGCCACTCGAGAATCCGCGTGCTGTCCTGCAGCGTCTCACCGTCAACCTCGAGGATCGGCACCGATGGCGCGAATCCGCCCGAGATCCTTCGATTTTGCGGAAGATGCAGAAAGGGGGTCAGCCGGACCTCGTGATAACGCAAACCGGCCGCATCGAGTAACCAGCGCACCTTCTCGCTCGACTGGGAAGCCGCGAAGGTGTAAAGCGTCATCGTCGTGTCCATGGCCGCCTCCTGCCGTTCTGCACGATGCTTTTGACTGAAATATGTCAAGCAAGGACCGGACCATTCTGCGCCGTCCGCATGAACGTCGACTGACCCGCCGGCGACGCGTCGATGACAGTCGACGCGCCGGTCGCCCCGCCGACGGATCCACGCCCGTCGGCGGGCCCTTTGGCAGGCGCTAAAGATGTCGCAGCTTCTCGGGATTGCGGACCACGTAGATCGCGACGATCCGCGCGTCGGCGTCGAACGCGAACGCGACCGTCTGGACGACGGAACCGTCCGCGCGGCGCAGCACCCAACCCGGCAGGCCGTTGATCAGCGCGGGCTGCGCCTCTGCCACCTCCGGCGCGCGCTGCTTGCGCAGGAACCCGGAATACGCCTTGCCGACCCGCTCGGCGCCGATGACCGGCCGCTGCGCCGCCGCGACGAGCCCGCCGCCGTCGGAGACGAAGCGCGCGTCGGCGGCCAGCATCTGCGTGAGCCGCTGCAGGTCGCCCTGCATCGCCGCCGCGGTGAACGCATCCATCAGCGCGTAGGCATGCTGCGGGGCGACCGAATGGCGCGGGCGCTCCGCGCGCAGGCGCGTCCGCGCACGGGAGGCCAGCTGGCGACAGGCGGCGGGCGTCGCCTCCAGGGTCCGGGCGATCTCGGCGAAATCCAGCTCGAACACGTCATGCAGCAGGAACGCCGCGCGCTCCAGCGGCGACAGCCGCTCCAGCGCCAGCATGAATGCCAGGCTCACCGCCTCGGCGCGTTCGTACGCCGGTTCCGGGCCGTCGTCGACCGCCTCGACCAGCGGCTCCGGCAGCCACGGCCCGACGTAGCGCTCGCGGCGGGCGCGCGCGGACTTGAGCCGGTCCAGGCACAGGTTGGTCACCGTGCGCGACAGATACGCCGGCGCGCTGTCGGCCATCCCCGGCACCCGCTGCCAGCGCAGCCAGGCGTCCTGCACCACGTCGTCGGCTTCCGCGTGCGAACCCAGCATGCGATAGGCCAGGCCGCGCAGGCGGCCGCGCTCGCGCTCGAACGCGGCCAGACGGCCCGACGGCAGGTCGCGACTCACGCCGGCGCTTCCAGCATCGGCACGATCTCGTCCCGGCCGACGCGGACCCGGCTGCAGGCGCGGCCGTGCCCGAGGGCGTATTTCATCGCCGGATAGGTTCCGGCGACGGCGATCTGCAGCGCCAGCGACATCAGCGCACGACGCCCCCAGCGCCGTTCGATCTGGGCGCGCAGGGCGTCGGCTTCCGGATCGCGCGCGGAGACCGCGCGCGCATACCGCCAGGTCAACGCGCAATCCTCGCCCATCGCCGCGATGTCGCCGGTCAGCATCGCGCGGATCAGCCCCGCCTCGACGCCGGCCTGCTCGGCGAGGGTGACGCTCAGTTGCACGCAGGGCCCGCAGTCCTGGGCAAGCATCGCCGCGATCTTGCACGCGTACAGCGGCCCCAGCGGCACGTCCTCGTTGTGGTGCGACAGGGCCTGGACGCCGGCGAAGGCGCGGAACGCGGGGACGCTGGTATCGAGGATCTCGCGCATGTAGGTCGTGTCGTAGCCGGTGGCGCGCTCGAAGGCGGCGAGCCGGCGGCGGATCAGCATCTTGATCATGATTGGATTCCCGGATCGTTCAGTATGCCGCGCGTTGCGGCGATGGCGGCTCCGACGCGGCGGGCCGGCTCAGCCACAGCGCCAGCACCGGCACCATGACCACCGCCGGCAGGTCGGCGATCAGATGCGCGGGGCTCGCCCGCCCCGCAACGGCGTCCCACAGATGCACGAGCGCGTGCCCGGACAGAAACCAGGCGCCGGCCATCGCCGCCGGCCACGCGTCGGGTCGGCGACACGCCCACGCCAGGGCGGCGCCGGCGACGCCATAGGCACAGCCGATGTCGCGAACGAAATGGGCGTTGAAGGGGCCGGTCGCGGACACCCCCGGCATCAGCGCATACCAGGCCGCCGGCGCGAGCAGCATCGCCAGCGCGTTGGCGATCAGTCCGGCGGCCACGGCCGCCATCAGCAAACGTCGCATCGATCTCTCCAGATGAGTGGGCTCCCCCTCCAGACGAGATGCGCGACCGCGATGTGACATGGCGGCGACTGGCGGCGATTGACGCCGTCGCCGTCATCGCCGCAGGCTTGTGCGCAGGCCCCGGGAGTCACGGACGTGAAGCACTATCGCAAGGAACTGTGGTTCGAGACGCCGACACGCACGGCGTTCGTCAACATCACACCGGACGTCGAGCGTGCGCTGGCCGATAGCGGCGTACGCGAGGGCCTGTGCCTGGTCAACGCGATGCATATCTCGGCCAGCGTCTTCGTCAACGACGACGAACGCGGCCTGCACCAGGACTTCACCGGCTGGCTCGAAGGGCTGGCGCCGCACGAACCGGTCCGGCAGTGGCGCCACAACGACACCGGCGAGGACAATGCCGACAGCCACCTGAAGCGCCAGATCATGGGCCGCGAGGTCGTCGTCGCGATCACCGCCGGCGCGCTCGATTTCGGCCCCTGGGAACAGATCTTCTACGGCGAGTTCGACGGACGGCGGCGCAAGCGGGTGCTGGTCAAAATCATCGGCGAGTGAGCCGCCCCGGCGAAGCCGCGTTCAGAAAGCGGAATTCGGCTCGCGCAGGAAGGCGGTCTCCTCGGGCGTCGACGTGCGGCCGAGGATCGCGTTGCGGTGCGGGAAGCGGCCGAAACGCTCGATGATGCGTGCGTGCGCTCGGGCGAAACCGACGTAGCCGTCGAACAGCTCGCGCTCGCCGGCGGGCACCGCGGCGGCCAGCGCTTCCATCAGCGCGACACAGCGATGCTGGTCCTCGAGCGCCTCCGAATGCTCCAGCGGCAGGTAGAAGAACACCCGCTGGATCGGGGGCAGCTCCCGGTCCTGCCCGCTGGCCAGGCCCTCCACGCACCAGCGGCGCGCCATCGGGTCGTCGGCGAAGGCACGCGGATCGTCGCGGTACATGTTGCGCGAGAACTGGTCGATCACCAGGATCAGCGCCAGCCGCCCGGTCGCGGTCCGCCCCCACTCGGAATGCCCCCCGCCGCGCACCTGTGCATGCAGGGACCCGAAGCGCTCGCGGATGGTGGCGTCGGTGGCTGCGTTCTTGCCCCACCACAGGCCGGACTGCGCCCGCGCAATCGCATCGGCATCGGTCGCCGTCCCGAACCAGAACTCCAGGACTGCCTGCATCATCCGGCTTTCCCCGCTGCGGCGCCCCGCCAGGGCGCCGTTGCTTGCCGATTCAGGACTTGAAGGTCCCGTCGACGTAGAACCACATCCCGCGCTCGTGGACGAACTGGCTGACTTCGTGCAGCCGCACGGCCTTGCCGCCGCCCACGCGGTAGCGGGCGATGAACTCGACACTGGCGTGCTCCGGGTCGTCCTGCCTGACCTCGACGATGCGCAGCCCCAGCCACTTGGTGCTGCCGTCCCCCAGGTCCAGCGCGGCCTGGTGCGGTCGGGTGCTGCGATGCCAGGTCGCCAGCAGGTACAGGGTCAGCCGCTTGACGTAGGCGCTGTAGCGCGAACGCATCAGCACCTCCGGCGTCGCCGCGATCCGCCCCTGGTGCAGCGGCCCGCAGCACTGCGCATAACTCAGCCCGGAACCGCAGGGGCAGGATTCGACCGACGCTGCCGCGGCCTTGACGACGTGTTGCTTTGCCATATGGATAGAGAGATCAATCCTGGAGCTGCCAGATCAGGCAGCGATTATTGGCCGGCATCGCCCGATCTTCCAGCAGGCGCAGGCCGGCCGCCTGCGCCAGGCGGTCGACCGCCTCGAAGTCCCGGATGCCGCGCCGCGGATCGTCGCCGCGCAGGCGCGCGTCGAACGCCGCATTGCTTTCGCTGGTGAAGCGGCCGCCGTAGTTGAACGGACCGTAGATCACCACACGCGCACCCGGCGCCAGCACCGCCGGCAGACCGGCGAACAGGCGCTCCACCTCGGACCAGCCCATGATGTGCAGGGTATTGGCGGTGAACACCGCGTCGAAGCGGCGCTCCGGCCACGGGCCGACGCCGACGTCCAGCTCGACCGGCGCGGGGGTGTTCGGCAACGCGGCATCGTCCAGCCACTGGCGGATGCCGTCGAGATTCTCGGCGCGGTCGGAACACTGCCACTGCAATTGCGGCAATGCGCGAGCGAAGAACACCGCGTGCTGCCCGGTGCCACTGCCGATCTCGAGCACGCTGCGGCTCGCATGCAGATGCAGGCGCAGCACATCGAGGATCGGCTCGCGATTGCGCTCGGTCGCCGGCGCGTGGGGTTTGTCGGTCATGCGCGCATGAAAGCGCATCAAGACGTCCCCTGTCCACGTCCGGCACACCGCCCACGGGCAACATTTTGAAATCTTCGCTGACCTAGGTCATGTCCCGCGCAGCCGGCGACGCGCAGCATAGCTTCAAGCCTGTCGCTGGCCCCGTTGGTGGTTCACCTCGGAGTCGCATCTCCCCCCGCACGCCGCGGTGGATCGGGGCCAGCGCAGTGCCTATTCCCGAAGCCGCCAAGCCCCTCGGCGGGCCGCACCGATCGCCATCGGACCCCGGAACCCGCCGTCGGCGTCAGTCCCGGAGCCTGCATGAACGCCGCATCCGCGTTGTCCCACGACCTGATCATTGTCGGCGCCGGTCCGGCCGGCCTCAGTTTCGCGCGTTCGCTGGCCGATACGGGCTTGCGCATCGCCATCGTCGAACGCCTGTCGCGCGCCGAACTCGCCGACCCTCCGTTCGACGGCCGCGAGATCGCCCTGACCCATCCCTCGGTCGAGCTGCTCCAGGCGCTCGACATCTGGCCGCGCATCGATCCCGATGCCATCGCGCCATTGCGCGACGCCGAGGTCCGCAACGGCCGTTCGCAGCGCTCGATCTTCTTCGACCACCGCGACAGCCACCGCGAGCAGCTCGGCTATCTGGTTCCGAATCATCTGATCCGCCGCGCGGCCTGGGCGTCGGCGGTCGACGCCAACGCGGCCGAAGTGATCACCGACGCCAGGGTCACCGCGGTGGACAGCGACGAGCACTCCGCGCAGGTGACGCTGGAGGACGGCCGCGTGCTGCGGGCGGCGCTGATCGTGGCGGCGGACAGCCGCTTCTCCGAAACCCGGCGCGCGATGGGCATCGCCGCCCGCATGCAGGATTTCGGCAAGACGATGCTGGTCTGCCGCATGCGACACGAGCGACCGCACCAGCAGGTCGCCCGGGAGTGGTTCGATTACGGCGCGACGCTGGCGCTGCTGCCGCTCAACGGCGACGTCTCGTCGGTGGTGCTGACCCAGCCGCACCGCGACATCGCGCCACTGACGGAGATGGACGCCGACGCATTCGCGCGGCAGATCGAATCGCGCCTCGACGGTCACCTCGGCCGGATGGAGCTGATCAGCACGCGCCACGCCTATCCGCTGGTCGCGGTCTACGCCGACCGCTTCTACGGCCGCCGCTACGCGCTGATCGGCGACGCCGCGGTCGGCATGCATCCGGTGACGGCGCACGGCTTCAACTTCGGGCTCAGCGGGCAGGCCCTGCTGTCCCGCGAGATCCGCCGCGCGGTCGAGCGCGGCAGCGACATCGGCCTGGCGACCGGGCTGGCGCGCTACGCATCCGCGCACCGCCGCGCCACGGCGCCGCTGTATACCGCGACCAACGCGATCGTGCGCCTCTACACCGATGACCGCCTGCCGGCGCGGATCGCCCGTGATGCCGCATTGCGCGTCGGCCATCGGCTCGCGCCGTTCCGCCAGGCGGTGATCCATACGCTGACCGCCGAAGGCGCCAACGATCCGCTGGCCGCGGCCGGCGCGGCGCTGCGTGCCGGCCGCAGCATGCTGCCCCGGCTCGGCCCCGGGCGCGGCTGAGACTCAGGCCAGCCCCCGCACCCCCTGCCAGATCGTCAGCAGCGCGCCGACCAGCAGCAGGATGAAGGTCAGCAGGGTGCCGTAGAAGCGGCCGAACTTCCATTTGTCGGTGAAGCTCAGGGCCACGCCGTGCAGCACGCGCGCGACCAGCAGCGTCGCGCCCAGCAGATGCAGCACCCAGGCGCGCATGCCGCCGAGTTCGAGCATGCCGATCATCAGCAGGATCAGGGGCACGTATTCGGCGAAGTTGGCGTGGCCGCGGATGCGCCGCAGCAGATGCGGGTCGCCGCCGTCGCCGAGGCTGACCTTGTCGCGCTTCTGGATCACCCGCGCGCTGAGCACGAGAAACCACAGCGCCAGCAAGCCGGCGTACAAGGGTGTGATGGTCATGGTGAAGCCCCCCGGATTCGATTGAGGGCGCCAGTGTAAGCGCTGGCCACCGCAATCGAGCGCAGCTGCCGCCGACGCTCAGGCGCGCGCGGCGTTGTCGGCGATCAGCTCGGCCCAGCGCGGCATCAACGGCAGGGCGAAGTCGTGCCCCATTCCCGGGATCAGCTCCAGGCGCGCGCCGCGGATCAGTTCGGCGCTGCGACGCCCGCAGGCCGGCCGCAGCAGCGGATCCTCGAGTCCGTGGATCACCTGCGTCGGCACCGCGATCCCCGGAAGCAGGTCCTCGAAGCTGCCGGTGGAGACGATGCCATGGGTCTGGCGCAGCACGCCGCGCGGCCGGAACGCGCGGTCGAAGGTCCGGCCCGCCAGCTCGCGGCGGTACTCGATCGGGGTCGGAAACGCCGGGCTGCCGACCCGTGTCAGCATCGCCGTGGACCGCCGGACGAAATCGTCGCGCGTCTTCGGCCGCGGGCCGAGTCCGGCCATGCGCCACAGCACGTCGAAGCGCGCCGCCGGCAGCTTCGGGTGATTGGTGGTCGACATGATCGAGGTCAGGCTGCGCACCCGCCGCGGGTACCGGGCGGCCACGATCTGGGCAATCATGCCCCCCATCGAAGCACCGACCAGATGGGCCTTGCCGATATCCAGGGCGCTGAGCAGCCCCACCGTGTCATCGGCCATCTCGTGCAGGGTGTAGTTGGCCTCGGCGCGCAGGCCCAGACGGGTACGCAACCAGTCGCGCGGGATGTGGACGGCGACACCGCGGTCGGCGTCGGCGGAAAGTCCCGCATCGCGGTTGTCGAAGCGGATCACCCGGAACCCCCGCTCGACCAGACGCGCGCACAGCGCATCCGGCCAATGGATCAGCTGTCCGCCCAGACCCATGACCAGCAGCAGCGGCTCGGCCGACAGCGCCCCGGCCTGTTCGAAGGCCAGATCCAGTCCGTTGACGCGGGCAACCCCGGCGCTCCAGCACAGTTCCATGACAGTCCGGTGACATTTGAGTGACGATTGGATGAATCCTGCATGAAGTCGTCCGTCCGGCGCTATCGCAAAACCGGCCGATCCGCCGCCGAGGCGACAAACGGACACCGACGCTGCATGATCGGACGCCATCGCCAACCGTCCCGCCGCGGCCGGGCCGGCATCCCGATCATGGCGCCGGTACGCAAGCCGCAGTCGCAGGAGCCCCATGTACAAGTCGCTGCGCGCGCAGACCCTGCTCTATCTGGCCCGCCCCCATGAGGGCCGACCCGCCGGGGCCGTCGAAGGGCCCGCGGCATGGCACGGCGCGGACCTGGCGGGGCGCGACGACTGGCAGATCCGCCTGACCGCCGCCCAGATCGACGAGTGCCTCGCCGCGGTGGAACGGGCGCAGTCCGGCGGCAAACCGCTGCACCGGATCGGTCGCGACGACCTGCCGCTGCCGACGCTCGCCCCGGTGCTGGCGGCGTGCCGCGATCAGGTGCGCCACGGCCGCGGCTTCGTGCTGATCCGCGGCGTGCCGGTGGCGCGCTGGACCGAGCGGCAGACCGAGCTGTTCTACTGGGGCCTCGGGCATCATCTCGGCATCCCCGGCGCCCAGAATGCACAGGGCGACCTGCTCGGCCACGTGCGCGACCAGCGCAGCGGCGGCGACATCCGCTACTACCGCACCAACCGGGCGCTGGACATGCATTGCGACGCCGCCGACATGGTCGGACTGCTGTGTCTGCGCAAGGCCCGCAGCGGCGGCGTTTCGCGCATCGCCAGCTCGGTGGCCGTCTACAACGAGCTGCAACGCCGTGATCCGGAAATGGCGGCACGGCTGTTCGAGCCGTTCTGGTTCGACACCAAGGGCGAAGGCGGGATCCCGGCCTACCCGGTGGTGCCCTGCCGCTACGCGGACGGCGAACTGCGCAGCTTCTGGCAGTCGGACTACTTCCGCACGGTCGAGGCGGTCCCGCATGTGCCGCGCCTGAGCTCCGCCGAGCACGCCCTGCTCGATGCCTACGACGCCATCGCCAACGATCCGGCGTTCCGTCTGGACATGGACCTGGAACCGGGCGATCTGCAGCTGCTGTCGAACCACAGCGTGCTGCATGCCCGCGCGGCGTTCGAGGACTGGCCCGAGCCGGAACGGCGCCGGCACCTGCTGCGGTTGTGGATCACCCTGCCCGCGTCACCGCGGCTGGCGACCCGCCTGCGACGTCTGGCCAGCCTGCTGGCGGTCAGCGGCACCGCCGCGCGCGAACTGCTGCGCACCCGGTTGCGGCGGCTGGCTCCGGCCGCCCCCGCCCGATAGCGCCCTCGCCCCGGCGCGCGCCGGACCCCGGGCGGATTCCTCACGCAATCGGGGCGTCAAGTTTGCTAGCCTGATGGGCTGGCATTTCCCGATCCCGATTTCAGCTTCCCATGGCGGACACGCCACTACTCGCCCTGCTGGCCGGCTCCAACTGGCCGCACCTGTTCGACCGCAAGACCCTGCGCGCCGGCAGCGACTTCGCGCGTCAGCGCCGGGTCGCCGACCTGAGCATCGACGGTCTCGACCCGACCCGCCTGCACATCGGCGGCCGCGTGGCCGCGGCGGGCGACACCAGCTTCAACAGCACCGCCGAGGTGCGCCGCGAACCCGGCGGGCGCTTCGAGATCGACCTGCACTGCAACTGTCCGGACGGGGGACCGTGCCCGCACAACGTCGCGGTCCTGCTCAGTGCCGTGCAGCGCAATACCGATCCGGTCCCGTTGATCCTGGAGCATCCGGTCCTGGCGGCGCGGGCACCCGCAGCCACCCGGACCCAGCCGCAACCGATCCTACGCCTGCGCAGCGAGCGCTTCGGCGCGCGCAGCCACCGCGCCGCGCAGCCGCGCATCGGCGTCGCGCGCCTCTGTTTCGACTACGACGGACAGCGCCTGCCGCCGGACGGCAGGGCGCAGTCCCGCATCACGCTGGACGACGAGCGCACGCTGACCATCGACCGCCTGCGGGGCTTCGAGGGCGATGTCGTCGACCAGCTCGGCGAATTCCACCTGATGCCGGCCGAAACCGTGGTCGGCATCTATCTCGACGACGAGGACATCTCCCGCTTCGCGACCGGCGACTACGTGCTCGAACGCGGCGAAGGCCGCCCCGCGTCGCCGGCGCACCTCGCCAAAGTCCTGCCACGTCTCGCCGCCGCCGGCTTCGCGCTGGAGTTCGAGGAGGATTTCCCGGTCGAGCTGCTGCAGGAACCGGACGCATGGCATCTCGACGTGCGCGACCGCGGCGATGCGTGGTTCGACGTCTCGCTGGGCATCGACGTGGCCGGTGAACGCATCGACCTGCTGCCGGTCCTGCGCGGCCTGCTCACCGACCCGGCATTCCCGCATGCGCCGCTGCCCAACGAGCGCGACGACACGGTGTGGCTGACCGCGATCGACGAACGCCGCAAGGTGCCGCTGCCGCTCAAGCGCCTGCGCGCCCTGATCGAGCCGCTGGTCGAATGGCTGTCCCGCCCGATCGAGCACGACGGCGGCGCCGATCCCGACGCGCAGACCGTACTGCCCCTGCGCCTGCCGCAGGCCGCGGTGCTCGACGAGCTGCCGATTCCGCTCGCCGGCGGCGAGGCCCTGCGCGAACGCCTGCAGGCCCTCGATGCGGAACGCGCGCCGGCCCGCCCCGCGGAAGGCTTTCGCGCCGAGCTGCGCCCGTATCAGCAGCAGGGCCTTGCGTGGCTGGGCTTTCTCGCCGACGCCGGGCTCGGCGGCATCCTCGCCGACGACATGGGGCTCGGCAAGACCGTGCAGGTGCTCGCCCATATCTGGACCGAGCGCGCCCGCGGCCGCCTGCGCAAGCCGGCGCTGATCGTCGTACCGACCAGCCTGATCGCCAACTGGCGCAACGAGGCGCGGCGCTTCGCACCGGAACTGCGCACGCTGGTCCTGCACGGACCGGACCGTCGCGAGCTCTACGCGCAGCTCAAGCTGCACGACCTGCTGATCACCACCTATCCGCTGCTCGCACGCGACCACAAGCTGCTCAAGCCGCATCGCTTCGGCCTGCTGGTGCTCGACGAGGCGCAGACGATCAAGAATGCGCGCACCCAGGCCGCGCAGGTCGTGCGCGGCATCCGCGCCGAACGCCGCCTCGCCGTCACCGGCACCCCGCTCGAAAACCATCTGGGCGAGCTCTGGGCCCAGCTCGACGCGGTCGAACCGGGCCTGCTCGGCAACGAGCGCGCCTTCAACACCCTGTACCGCACCCCGATCGAAAAGCACGGCAACGCCGCGCGCCTGCAGCGCCTGCACCGGCGCATCGCGCCGCTGATCCTGCGCCGGCGCAAGGAGGATGTGGCGCCGGAGCTGCCGCCGCGCACCGAGATCCTGCGCAGCATCGACCTCGAGGGCGACCAGCGCGACCTGTACGAAACCCTGCGCCTGGCGCAGGAGGCCCGCGTCCAGTCGGCGATCCACCAGCATGGCCTCGGCCAGTCCGGCATGGTCGTGCTCGACGCGCTGCTCAAGCTGCGCCAGGCCTGCTGCGATCCGCGGCTGGTGAAACTCGACGGCGCGCAGGCCGTGCGCGGCTCCGCCAAGCTCGATCATCTGCTCGAGCTGCTCGAGGAGCTGATCGCGGAGGACCGCCGCGTCCTGGTGTTCTCGCAGTTCACCGAAATGCTCGACCTGATCTCGGCGGCACTGCGCGCCCGGCAGATCGAGCATCTGCTGCTGACCGGCGCGACCAAGGACCGCGGCACGCTGGTCGATCGCTTCCAGAACGGCGATGTGCCGGTGTTCCTGATCAGCCTCAAGGCCGGCGGCGTCGGCCTCAACCTCACCGCCGCCGACACCGTGATCCACTACGACCCGTGGTGGAACCCCGCCGCCGAGGCACAGGCCAGCGACCGCGCCCACCGCATCGGGCAGGACAAACCGGTCTTCATCTACAAGCTGATCTGCAGCGGCAGCGTCGAGGAGAAGATCCAGGCGATGCAGACCCACAAGTCGGCGCTGGCACAGGCGATCCTCGAAGGCGGCACCAGCAACAGCCCGAGCTTCACGCAGGACGAACTCGCCGAGCTGCTGGCACCGCTGTAGCGCCCCCCCCGGCCCGGCGAGTCCGTGTCCGGGAACGCCCCCTACTCGACGACGATGGTTCCCTTCATCTTCGAGTGGATCGCGCAGCCGTACGCATAGGTTCCGGGCGCGCTGAACGTGCGGGTGTAGCTGGCGCCGTGCCGCAGGCGCTCACTGATCGTGCCGTCTGCGAACTTGATCTTGTGATTGGAGCCGTCCTCGTTGGCGAAGGTCACCGTGGTGCCGGCCGGCACCGTCAGCGTCTCCGGCGAGAAATACATCCGCAGCGACTCGTCGGCGGTGATGATCACCCTCGCGCCGGCGGCATCCGCCACATGCTCCGCCTCCGCTGCGGCGTTCGCCGACAGCGGCAGCAGCATCGTCACCATCATCGCCATCGAACCGGCCGCCAAGCGCATCTTCCTGCACCACATCTGCACACCCCCTCGGGTATATGAGAAATGTGGCCAATGGACAGCAAGAACCCTGCCGCAACCCCGCCGCGGCGGATGAGCGATCCCCGGATCAGGTCTGCGGAGTCCGCGTCACCGTCAGGCGCGAGTCGGCCAGCGCGGCGCTGCGATGGACCGCGGCGGCCTGGTAGTCCGGCAGCGCCAGCATTGCCAGAAAGGCCTGCAGGCTCGGATAGCGCACCAGGATCACCTGATCCCAGTCCTCGCCCGCCGGGCCGATGAAGCGTGCCAGCGCGTCGGCGACGTACACCGGTTCGCCACCGACCGCCCGGACCTTCTCGATCGCAACCGTGGAATAGCGGGCATAGGCTTCACGCCCGCTGCAGGGCGCGTGGCCGGCGTCCGGCGGATACGCCGCCTCCGCACGGAAGCGCAGCAGATTGAGCATCGTCACCGGCGTGTCCGCCGGCACCGTTGCGAGCAGACGCCTGACGTCGACGCCCTTCGGGTCGACGGTTCCCTGATCATCCTGTTGCATCGTCCTGCCTGCTCCTCTTGTGATGGTTGCGATCAAAACCGGGCGCGGGCCCGCGGCGATCAATCCTGTCGCGCGGCCGCGGTCAGCACTTCGACGAATCCCGCGATCCAGCCGGACCAGTCACCAGCCTCGCGGATGCCACGCAGCCGCATGTCGGCCACTGACGGATCGCGGGCCATGACCTCGGACAGCAGCAACACCGGCGCCGGCAGCCATCCGCGATCGATCAGATACAGGCTGATCCAGATCCGGCCCAGGCAGCCACCGGCCTGGGCGAACGGCTGCAGGTGCCGGAGCTGCGCGTCCAGGATCGCCAGACGGACCAGATCGTGGGCCCCGTCATCGGCGTGCAGGTAGCGTTGCCAGTCGTCGAGCAGCTCGGGCAGCTTGCCCGGCGGCGCCGGCACGTAGTCCGCGGTCGCCGGCGCGCTGCCGGGCGGCCCCACCCAGGTCTGGTGCCGCCTGAACTCACCGCCCGCGCCGGGCCGGTCGCGCATCAACCCGGCGTGCAGCTCGCACAACAGGCGCAGCGACAACGGCAGGCGCTGCAGGCGCTCGATGCCGTCGCGCGTAGTGCGCTCGATCGTGTCGGCGACGGTTGGGGCGACGTCGTCCCCCTCGTCCAGCCGTGCCGAGGCGGTCGCCTCGCGCCGCAGGCGCGCTTCGACGAAGGCATCGGGATCGGCCGCTCGCGCGACCCGCGCCGCCAGCTCCCGCAGCGCGTCCTCGGCAGCGGCAATCCGCGCCTGCAGCGACGCGTCGATCTCGAAAACCGGTGGCAACCGGGCCGGAACGAAGGCGCGATAGCACAGCCCGGCCTGGACCAGTTCGCCGCTCGCGGCCGCCGGATCATCCATGCCGGCCTCCGGTCGCGTCATCGGACCGACGGCGAACGACGGCATCCGCCAGCCGCGAGCAGGCTTTCGAGGATGCAACGGGGGGACTGTCGGGACCCAGATGACACAAGCCGCTCCTGATTCGTTGCCGGGGGCTGCACAGCGTACACCGGCAGCGCCCCGGCGACGCACCGGTCGGCAGCGTCGACACCCGTCAATTCAGGCGGTGGCGGAACAGCCAGGCGGAGAAGCTCAGGGACACCAGGCCGAGCAGCGCCATCGGCCATAGCTGCGGCAGCATCAGGCTGAACGACGCGCCCTCGACGAAGACCCCGCG
Organism: Nevskiales bacterium; assembly: GCA_028698335.1. Classification (GTDB taxonomy): domain Bacteria; phylum Pseudomonadota; class Gammaproteobacteria; order Nevskiales; family Nevskiaceae; genus Solimonas. The sequence goes on from JAQVDP010000012.1 coordinate 21,929, forward strand.
CAGGACCACCATGAAATAGCGCAGCGGATCGATCAGCGTCAGCATCTGCACCGGCTCGGGCATGTTGGCGATCGGCGTGGCGAATCCGGAGAGGATGATCGACGGCACCATGAACAGGAAGCTGCCCATCAGCGCCTGCTGCATCGTGGTCGCCAGCGACGAGATCAGCAGACCGGCGCCGATCGCGGAGAACAGGAACAGCACGACTCCGGCGTACAGCGTCCACAGGCTGCCGCGCAGCGGTACGTCGAACCAGTAGACGACGATCAGCACCATCAGCGTGGCCTCGACCACGCCGATGATCAGGCCCGGCAGGGACTTGCCCAGCAGGATGTCCAACGGGGTCAGCGGCGTGACCAGCAGCTGGTCGAAGGTGCCCTGCTCGCGCTCGCGCGCGACCGACATCGCGGTGACGTTCATCACCACCAGCATGATCAGTGTCCCGATCAGTCCGGACACGATGAACCAGCGGCTCAGCAGGTTGGGGTTGAACCAGGCGCGCGACTCGATGTGCGCCGGCAGCGCCCGCAGACCGTTCGCCGCGTTCCATTCCCGGTTGAAGCGCAGCACGATTTCGTTGGCGTAGTTGAGCGCGCCCTGCGCGGTGTTGGAGTTGCGCCCGTCGACGATCAGCTGCACCGGGCCCGAGCGCCCGGCGACCAGCTCGCGGCTGAAATCGGGCGCGATGTGCAGCACCAGGAGCACCTCACGGCTGTCGATCAGCGTTTCGATCTGTTCCTGACGCGTGATCGTATGGGTCACGTGAAAGTGCGGCGAGCCCTCGAAATCCGCGACCAGCGCACGCGCGGCGACACCGGGGTCCTCGTTGTACAGCGCCATCGACAGGTCGTTGAGGTCGAAGGTCGCCGCATACCCGAACACCAGCGTCTGAATCAGCGGCGGCACCACCAGGACCACGCGGCTGCGCTTGTCCTTGAGCACGGCAAGGAATTCCTTGATCAGCAGGGCCCAGACCCGTTGCAGCATCGTCAGTTCGCATCCCTATTGCCCGGCGCGCGGCCGGCACACGCCCGACACCGCGGCACGCAGCGGTGTGATGCCTGCTGAAGCCGCCGGATCCGGACGGTGGACGGACGCATGACGGCTTCCCCTATTCCAGTCGCTTGCGCGCGCTGCGGCGGATCAGCAGCAGGAACAGTCCACCCATGATGATCAGCGCCAGACTGTTCGGCAGGATCACGCTCCAGACATCACCGGCAAGAAACACCGATTGCAGGATCGCGATGAAGTAGCGCGCCGCGACGATGTGCGTGAGCCACTGCACCACGGTCGGCATGCTGCCGATGTCGAAGATGAAGCCGGACAGCAGAAACGCCGGCAGGAAGGTCACGACCAGCGCGATCATGCCGGCGACGAACTGGCTTCTCGCCACGATCGAGATCAGCAGGCCCATCGCCAGTGCCACCAGCATGAACAGCGACGACGTCGCGACCAGCACCCAGACCGAGCCGCGCAGCGGCACCTCGAACAGCCATAGCGCGACCACCACCGACAGCACCATGCCGCCCATGCCGAGGATGAAGTACGGAACCAGCTTGCCGATCAGGACCTCACGCATCGACACCGGCGTCACCATCAGCGCCTCCATCGTGCCGCGCTCCCACTCGCGCGCCATCACCATGGCCGTGAGCAGGCCGCCGGTCAGCGTCATGATCACGACGATCAGGCCCGGCACGATGTAGTTGCGACTGCGCAGCGCGGAGTTGAACCAGACCCGCGTGCGCAGCTCCGCCGGCGGTTGCAGCTCCTGCCCCTGTGACTGCGCGTAGTGTTCGAGCCAGTTGCCCCAGACGCCGGTGACATAGCCCTGGACGATGCGCGCGGTGTTGGCGTCGACGCCGTTGACCAGCACCTGGATCGGCGCGTCTCCGCCGTCTTTGAGGCGTGCGGCGAAGTCGGCACGCAGACGGACGATGCCGTCGACACGGTGCGCCATCAGCGCCGCTTCGGCTTGCGGCATGTCCGCCATCGGCACCACCTGGAAATACTGCGAGCGCCGGAACGCACCGGTGAACTGCGCGGTGGCGGCACTGGGCTGCTCGACGACGAACGCCACCGGGACGTGCGCCGGGTCCAGCGAGACGCCGTAGCCGAACAGCAGCAGCAGCAGGACCGGCATCAGAAACGCGATGGCGATGCTGCTGGGATCGCGCAGCACCTGCAGGAACTCCTTGCGGATCAGGCCGCGCAACCGGATCGCGCTCATGCGGCCTCCGCTCCGGCGGGCCGGCGCTCGATCAGGCGGATGAAGGCCTCCTCGACGTTGCTGGCGGCCACCCCGCCGATCGCGGCACGCGCCTTGATCGACTCCGGCGAGCCCAGTGCCAGGATCTCGCCGGCCGCCATGATCGCCAGCCGGTCGCAGTACTCGGCCTCCTCCATGAAGTGCGTCGTCACCAGCACGGTCACGCCGTGCTCGGCCAGCGCGTTGATCCGTTGCCAGAACTCGCGGCGGGCCAGCGGATCGACGCCGGACGTGGGCTCGTCGAGAAACAGAATGTCGGGTTCGTGCATCAGCGCCGCCGCCAGTGCGAGACGCTGCTTGTAGCCGAGCGAAAGCGTCTCGCTGTTGGCGTTCGCCACCGGATGCAGGTCGAAGCGATCCAGCGCCCAGGCGATGCGGTTCTGGCTGCGGTGCCGGTCCAGGCCGTAGGTCCGGCTGAAAAACCGCAGGTTCTGCAACACGCTCAGGTTGCCGTACAGCGAGAACTTCTGCGCCATGTAGCCGATGCGGGCGCGCGCGCGGGCACGGGCGCGGCGCAGGTCGACCCCGGCGACGCGGGCCTCGCCGCCACTGGGCGGCAGCAGTCCGCAGAGCATGCGGAACGTCGTCGACTTGCCGGCGCCGTTGGCGCCGAGCAGGCCGAAGACCTCGCCGCGCCGGACCTCGAAACTCAGATTGCGCACGGCATAGAACTCGCCGAAGCGGCGCTCGAGGTTGTGGATCTCGATCACGGCCCGATCGCCGTCGGCTGCGGCCTCGACCCCGTCGTCGCTGCCGGCCGCCACCGCGGGCTCGCCGCGGCGCGCGCGCACCAGCGCCACGAAGCTGTCCTCGAAGCGCGCCTCGACCGGCTGCAGGCGGACCGCATCGACGCCGGGCAGCAACCGCTCTGCCACCGCGGCGGCATCCTGGTCCAGCACCAGGCGCACCGCGTCGCTCTGGACCACCGCGTCGATCACGCCCGGCGCCCGCGCCAGACGCTGCTGGATCACGCGCTTCTTGAGACCGGGCGCGGTCACCGCGTAACTCCGGTAGCGGACGTCGCGCGTGAATGCCTGCGGCGGACCGTGCCCGAGCAGCTCGCCGTCGAGCAGCAGCGCGACCTCGTCGCAACGTTCGGCCTCGTCCAGATACGCGGTGCTGAGCAGCACGCTCATCCCCTGCTCGCGGACGAGACGGTAGACGATCTCCCAGAGTTCCCGGCGCGACACCGGATCGACGCCGACGGTCGGCTCGTCCAGCAACAACAGCCGGGGCGGCCGCACCAGGGTGCAGGCCAGCCCCAGCTTCTGCTTCATGCCTCCGGACAGCCGTCCGGCCAGACGCCGCGTGAATGGCGCCAGCCCGGTCATGTGCATCAGTTCCCGATACCGGGCGGGCCGGTCGTCCGGCGCCACGCCCTGCAGGTCCGCGTACAGATCGAGGTTCTCCTGGACGCTGAGATCCTCGTACAAGCCGAAGCGCTGCGGCATGTAGCGCAGCTCGGCCTGGACCGCGAGCGGCTCGCGCGCGGCATCGAGCCCGAGCACGGTGATCGCGCCACTGTCCGGTTCGAGCAGGCCCGCGATCAGGCGCATCAGGGTGGTCTTGCCCGCCGCGTCGGGACCGATCAGGCCGGTGACCCGCCCGCCGAGCGCGTGCAGGCTGACATCGCGCAGCGCATCGATCCGGCGCTCGCCGCTGACGAAATGCTTGCTGACGCCGGCGACGTTCAGCACCGGTGCGCCGGCTGCCGGGGCGGCGTTCGGTGCGGACACGCTCAGCCGCCCGCGCAGCCGGGATTGTCGTCGGTGGGGGCGTCGGGCGCGATCGTCACCGTCGCCGGCATCCCCAGGCGCAACTCGTTGTCGGGATTGCAGACATAGACACGCACCTGATACACGAGGTCGCTGCGCAGCTCGACGGTCTCGACCGACTTCGGCGTGAATTCGGCGGTCGGCGAGATGTAGCCGACCCATGCCGCATAGGTCTTGCCCGGGAAGCTGTCGGTGACGACCTGCGCCCGCAGGCCCTGATGCAACCGGCCGAGGTTGGGCTCGTCGACATAGGCGCGGACCCACAGCGGGTCGGTCAAGGCCAGCGTGTACGCCGGCTTCTGCGGCGAGGCCATGTCGCCCGGCTCGAGAATGCGGTTGCGGATCACGCCGTCGGCGGGCGCCAGCAGCCGGGCATCGGCGAGATTGCGCTGCGCCAGCGCCAGCGCCGCCTGCAGTGCCTGCAGGCTGGCCCGCGCCTGGGCGATGTCCTCCTCACGCGCGCCGGCCAGCGCCAGCTCCAGCGCCGCCTGCGCGGCCTTTTCCTGCGCGGTGGCGACGTCGGCGGCGGCGCGCGCATCGTCGAGCTGCTCCTGCGACGCCAGGTTGCGCTCGATCAGTCCGCGCACCCGCTGCAGGCGCAGCGCCGCGTTCCTGCGCTGCGCCTCAGCGGCGCCCGCGTCGGCGCGGGCCTTGCGGATCTCCTCACTGCGACTGCCGGCGACCAGGCGTGCGACGACCTGTGCCTGTGCATCCACCTGGGCCTGTGCCTGATCGACCGCCGCCTGCAGCCGCTCGGGCTGCAAGGTCCCGAGCACATCGCCCTTGTGCACGCGCGCACCCTCGTTGACCGTCAGGGTGGCGATACGCTCGCTGCCGTTGAAGGCCAGATCGACTTCGCGGATATCGACGTTGCCGTACAGCAGCAGACCATCATGGCCGTCGTGATTGGCGCCCTGCGACCAGACATACAGCGCGACGCCGACGATGATGGCGATGACCGTGACGACGACGACGCGTGTGCGGGCTTGCATGATGGACCTTGAATCCTGCCGATGCGATCGAGCCGTCAGTGTGACGACCGCAACCGCATCGAACAAGCGCCCGCCGCGCCGCTCAGTAGCCCATGTAACGCCCGGGCTTGTGGTTGAACCACAGCACCGCGCCGACCATCACCGCGCCCAGGACCGAGTACAGCAACTGCAGCGGATCGACGACGAACAGCGAGGCGATCAGGATCGTGACGTCGAACATGATCTGCACCTTGCCGGCGCTGATCCCGTGACGGTTCTGCAGATACACCGCGAGGATGTTGACCCCACCGATGCTGGCGCCGTGACGCACGAAGGCCAGACCGCCCATGCCGATCAGCAGACCGCCGGTGATCGCCGAATACAACGGGTCGATCCGGACGAAGGCGACCAGATGCGGCATGACGTGGATCAACCCGCTGAGCAGCGTCACCGCGACCAGCGAGCGCAGCGCGAAGCGCACGCCCATGCGCTGCAATGCAAGCCAGAAGAACGGCACGTTGGCGAAGAAGAACATCAGACCGATGCTCCAGCCGGTGACGTAATGCAGCAGGAAGGCGATGCCGGCGGTTCCGCCGGTCATCTGCCCGTTGGCGCCGAACAAGGACACGCCGAGCGCGACGAAGACGGTACCGAGCAGAAAGCCCTGGACATCATCGAGCCAGGTATGCGGCGTCACCGGGATGGCGCCTTGCGAAGGGGACGAAGCAGACATCGGAGACTCGGATGCGGATGGCCGGCACGCGGCCCGCGGGGTCGAAACGGAAAGCGGCGCCAACGGCACCACGATCGAAGGGCGCGTAGGGTATCGACAGTCCCCCGCGCTGCCTTGAGGAATGTCCCCCAAACGACCGCAATCGTCCGGGTGGCGTCGGGAAACCGGCTTCTCAGCCTTGCACCGCCCACGGGCTCTCGGCGGGCAGACCACGCCGTTCCAGTTCCCGGCGCAGCGCCTCGCGATACGCGCCGATGCGGTGGTCCGTGCCGACTTCGGCCGCCTGCCGGAGCATGTCGTTGGCGTCGACCACCACGGTGTCGAGACCGACGAACCACCCGGCCGGATCGACATGCAGACGCCCGAGCGCATCGAAGTAGGCGGCGGTTCCGGCGTGCCGGTAGCCCATCGCCTCCAGCGGCACCCGCGCGACGGCGTCGCGCTGGTTGACGAAGCGATGCAGCCGCCCCGAGCAGCTGCGCTCCAGATGTTCGGCAAACCGTGCGTCCCCGACGCGGGGCGATCCATAGGTATAGACCCCGCGGATCCCGATCCAGCGGGCCGCGGCATCGGCGGCGTTGGCCGCCGGCAACGCCTGCTCGAGCGCCGCGGCACACAGCTGCGCCAGCGCGCCGCCGAGGCTGTGGCCCGCCAGCCACAGCCGCCGCGTCCCGCCCGGCAGCTCGCGCAGAATCCCCTTCAACGTCGCGTCGGCACCGGCGTAGGCTTCGGCAAAACCCTGGTGGACGGCGCTGCCCGACCATCCGGCGCCGAGACAGTCCGGCGCCGGCACGGGCGCCGCATCCAGATCGGTCTGCCAGTCGCGCAGCTCCTGGGTGCCGCGAAACACGATGAAACAGTCGCTGTCGCACCAGGCGACGAAGCCCTGCGTGTCACGCGCCGAGGCGAAGCCACGGCCGTCCAGCCCCAGTGCCTTCAGGCGGGCACGCACCACGTCGTCCGGCTGATAGGCCAGCGCGGCCAGATACGCCAGCCAGTCGGCGTTGCGCAGGTCGAGCGCCGCCGCCATCGGATCGAAGCCGCTCATGCCGCCGCGCCAGCGCGACGGCGCTTCGGAAGCCGCTAGCGCGACCGCGCCATTGCCGCCGGCCGCAGCGGTTGCCGGCACGGCACCGCCCTCCGCCGCCGGCCGCCCGGCCGGCTTCTGCCCCACCGGAATCGCCTGCGACGAGCGCAGGCTCACCAGCTTGTTGAGCAGGTCGAACCAGAACGGCGCGCCCATCGACACCGCGACCGCGGTCACCAGCAGGCCGACGACCTTGAGCAGCAGGTCCGCGAGGTGCTGCCAGCCGAGCCACTGCCACAGCTGTCCGAACCACGACGGCGGCACCACCGCTGCGCGCACGGATTCGCGCCAGCCCTCCACCAGCGGATCGCGACGCCAGCCCAGGAACGGCTCGACCTCGCCGGCCAGACAGCTGATCACCTGCTGCTGTGTCGGGTTCGGCAGCTTCTGGATCTCCGGACACAGCGCCGCTGCCGGCAGCAGGGTCGCGGTCTGCCCCTTGCCGAACTGCTGCAGGCACTTCGTGGCCGAAGCCGGGGCCACAGCCGGATCGACCGCCGCGCAGGACACCGCGTCGCCGCCGCCGGCACCGTCGACGCGCTGCCCGCCGATCGCGGGCAGTTGCAGGCAGACACGCGCGCGCCCGGGCTGGTCGGCGGGATCGACCGTGTCGCAGGCGAACGGCGCGCTGGCCTCGGCGAGCTGCGTCGCGCGCGCCACCGCGGCGGCCCGCATCTGCGGATCGGACGCGAATCGGCTCATCATCTGCACCGTGTCGGCGTTGGTGACCAGCGCCAGCGCGACGCCGATCCACAGCAGGCGCGCCTGCAGGCGCCGCTTGTACCAGCCGATGCTGCGCGCGTTGACCTCGTCGATCCATTCCGCGACCCGTCCCAGCAGATCGTCGGGGCCGGTGGCGTCGCGCCGCAAGGCCTCGAGCTGCTGCCAGCCGCTGGCGCCGAGACGTCCCCGGACGATGTCGCCCCCCTCGGCGACCGCGACGCGCCAGCGCTCGCCGTAACCCCGTCGCAGCAGGGCCTCGGCGACCGAGCGCGGCTCGAGATACGACGGCGCCGCGGTCGACGTCGCGGTCGGCTCGGCGCCGATCGCGCCGATGCCCGGCACCCCGACCGCGCGCAGCGGCGACACCCCGAGGCGCATGAGCTTGCGGAGCGATTTGCGCACGAGGCTCTTCTGCAGATGCTCGATCCAGCCCGGATCGATCGCCTGGACCATCGCGCGCAGGCGCGCATCGTCGAGCAGCAGCTCGCGCGCCTTGGCGTGGTCGCCGACGACCGAAGCCAGCACGTCGCGCAGGGTCTTGCCGCGCAGACCGTTCCAGCGTTCGAGCACCTCCGCCGCGGCCGTCGCGATCAGGCTCAGGATCAGGTAGACGAAGACCACGGCCAGCGTGGTTTCGAGAATCTCCATCGCGCCCATCTGTGCCTCCCTGCGCCGACGCGGCGGACTAGCGGGCCAGCTGCAGCTTGTCGGCGGTCTCGCCGAGGAAGCGGTGCAGGTCCAGCCCGACGAACACGAACAGATCCCCGGTGCCGCTGCGCGCGGTCACCCCGAGCCAATACTGGTTCCAGCGCAGCAGGCCGCCGATGCCCGCGCCGCCGTCGCCGCCGACCGTCACCAGTGCCGAAGCCCCCCACCAGCGCGTGTAGCGGTCGGCGCCCTTGCCCGCATAGCGGACGAAACCGACCGGTTCGATGCCGAGTCGGCATCGGCCTGGCGCGGATAGCTCAGGTCCAGTCCGATCGAGGGACGCAGCGCGACCCACTGCCAGGCCGGCGGCGGCCGGCTCACGTCGGGACTGGCGGCCAGACCGTTGAGCCAGAGCTCCCACGGCCACATCGCCAGACCGTCGTCGAGCAGCGACTGGTACAGCGCCGCGTTGGCCTGCGCGGCCGCGGCCAGCGCCGCCCACTGGTCCACGGTGACGTACTGCGAGATCAGTTCGTTGGCATAGAGAATCCCGGTCTGCTCCGGATGGTTGCGCTCATAGGCGGCCGGATCGTCGGTGTCGCAGTCGACGCTGAAGTCGATGTTGATGCCGTGCGCCGGATCGACGATCGCGACGCGCGCGCTCGGCGGGCCATCCAGCGGCGTGCGATAGACGTTGCGGAAGTCGCTGAGGCTGATCGCGGCACCGCCTCCGGCAAAGAGCCTGTCCAGCGCGGCCGTGTAGTCGGCCACCCAGTCGGCGGCCTGGCGGCAGGCTGTATCGCCGGCCCGGCACTGCGGCAGCGGCTGCGCCGCCCGATAGCGCTCGCGGACCGCGAACAGATAGCTGCCGAAATGCTCGGCGGAGCGGCTCTCGAGCCAGGTCCGCGCCGGCTCGCCGAGTTGCGCGAGCGCCAGCGGATTTTCGGGATTCTGCCAGCTGCCCTTGCAGTAGCTCGGCACCGGAGCGGTCGCCGGCGTGTCCTCGACCGCAACCGGTTCCTGCTGCGCGAAGACCGCGCCGCAGCAACCGCCCAGCAACAGCGCCAGTACGCGCAGCCCGCTCCGCAGCCCGCCGCTCACCGGATCTCTCCGCGCTTGAGCTTGCGCGCCAGCATCATCACCAGCTTGTCCCACAGCGGATCGACCTGGGCTTCCAGATCCCCCAGCGGCAGATTGCGGAACGGATGCGCATCATCCGGCGAGAAGCGCGCCATCGCCTCCTTGTGATGCGCGTAGCGATAGCTCGGCGCCATGCGCCGGAACAGCGTGCTGTAGACCAGCGGGTGCTTCAGGTAGTGGGACAGCGCGTGCGCGTTGGCCTGGTGCAGGTGTTCGAGGTCGAGATCGTAGGCGCTGCCGGCGGCCTCGCCACCGCCGGCACTCCAGATCTCGTTGTCGGTCGAGAACATGCGCCCGACCAGACGCAGGCCGAGGCCGACGTAGTCGTATTTGTTGTCGACGTCGAAGAACGCGTCGCAGTACCCGGGCACGCCGTTGCGGATCGACGCCGGATGCACCGCCGATGCGTAGGGTTCCCGATCGACGGTGTAGAGCAGCCGGCTGGTATTGGCGAGCATGAACACAGAATCGAAGCGGAACCGCGCCGGTGACGCCGGATGCGCCGCGAGGATGGAGCGGATGCCGTCGGCGCTCGCGGACAGATCCGCGCCGGCCTGGCCGAGGACCTGCAGGTCGGCCTGCATCTGCGCGATCGCCGCGTTCTGGTCCTGTTGCGCCGCCCCCCACGGCAGCCGCGCCATCAGGTGCAGGGCGTCGTGGGCCACGGTCGTGCCGAGCGAATGCGCGATCACGGCGAATTGCGGCTTGCGCTCGGTCGCCGGATCGAACGCGGCGTAGGTCGCCGCGATCTCGCGCAGCATGGTCGAGATCACCCGCAGCAGCACCGCGTTGCGGACCAGGCGGAACCCGGTATAGAGCACGATGTCGCCGAGGTAGCCGCTGGCGGCGTTGTCGGCCTGCGACGCGTTGCCGATCAGCTCGTTGAGCGTCTCGACCGGCGCCGGCAGCACCGCGCCGGACTGCTCCAGATCCTGGCTCAGCTGCTGCCAGCGCGCGAGGACACCGTCGAACAGATCGTCGTAGACGACGGGAACGAAGCGCAGCTGCTGCGCCAGTGGCGCGTCCCTGAAGGCGGACGAATATCCGGCGGCGGTTTCGAGTTCGGCCAATGCCTCTGCGGCCCAGTCCGGCCCGTGCCGACCGATCCCGTGAATCACGAATGCGACGTTGGCTGCCATCCTGGCGCTCTCCTCACCGACCGAAGCCGGCGCCCCGCCCTCGCCGCTCCCGTTCGCCCCGCATCCCGCGGGCCCTTTGCCGGCAGACGTTAAGAAGGGCGCGCAGCGGCGTCAACTCCGACGCCGCCCCCGATCGGCCGCTATGGCGCCAGCGCCCGCTCGATCGCCCCGACCAGCTCCGGATCGTCCGGCTTGACGCGGGTGTCGAAGGCCATCACTGCGTCGGCGGTCACCAGATACTTGTGGAAGTTCCAGCGCGGCGCCTGCCCGGTGGCGGCCTGCAGGCGCTGGAACAGCGGATGCGCCGTGTCGCCGACGACGTCGACCTTCGCGAACATCGGAAAGGTCACGCCGTAGTTGCGGTAGCAGACCTTGGCGGTCCGTTCGGCATCGTCGTATTCCTGTCCCCCGAAGTCGTCCGACGGAAAACCGAGCACCTGCAGGCCGTCCGCGGCGTAGCGGCGGTACAGCGCCTCCAGCCCCTCGAATTGCGGCGTGTATCCGCACATCGACGCGGTGTTGACCACGAGCACGGCGCGGTGCCCCTCGAAATACCCGCAGGCTTCGGTCTGGTCCGAGCGGCCGGTCAACGGCGGTGGGGCGGGCAGCCCCGCGCACACCGCCGGCTGCGCCGCCGAGGGCGCCGCCAGCGTCAGCAGGATCGCGAACGACAGCGCGCGGGAAACGGACTGGAACATGATCGGACTCCGCATCGGAAATGGGCCCAGATGGATACGCACCGACACGCGCCGCGGATCCGCCCGCGGGTCAGCGCTGCGACAGGATGATCTCGGCGGCGGCCCGTCCGCTGCGCAGCGCCGCTTCGATCCGGCCCCCGAGACAACCGTCGCCGGCGTAGTAGAGCCCGTCGCCGCTGCTCAGGCAATCGGTCCCGAACGCTTCGGTCACGCGCGCATAGCGCCAGTGATGGGTCTGGGCGTAGTGCGCCGACGGCGACAGCTCGAGCACATCCGCCACCAGCCGGCGCAACGCCGCCTCGCTGTCGTCAGGCGGCGCGTCGAGATATTCGGCGCTCCAGCCGGCCCCGGCATGGACGATATAGCGGGGCGGCCCCTCGCGGCCGGGCTTGAGGTCCTCGCGCGCAATCCAGGCGATCCCGGGTGCCGGATCCTTCGGCCACACCGCGGCCGCGGGCAGATGCTCGGACTGCGGCGCCCACATCAACGCGATGCACGGCGCGAAGGCGATGCTCTGCAGGGCCTGCCCCATCGCGGTGGCCCCCAGCCACGCCAGCGCCTGCGGCGCCGGCACCGTCACCACGACATCGCCGAACGGACCCAGCCGCTGCTCGTTGGCGAAGCGCAGATACCAGGCGTGCGCCGATCCCTCGATGGCGACCAGCTCGGCCCCGCACTGCACGTTCAGCCCGGCCGACCAGGCCTGCGCCAGCGAATTGGTGGTCGGCGCACCGATCCACGCCGGTGGCAGATCCGGATCCTGCGCGTCGTCGAGCACTACCCACGGCCGCGCCACCCCGCCGTCGACGCTGGCGATGTGCTCGGTCAGCGGAGCCACGGAGCGCACGCGATAGAACTGCGCACCAGGGTCGAAATTGCCGACCACCGTGCTGCGCGACGCCAGCCGCCCGCCGGGGCGACGTCCCTTGTCGAAAACCGTGACCGCGACACCGGCTGCCGTCAGCCTGCGCGCCGCGCTCAGGCCGGCCGCGCCGGCTCCGATCACCGCGACCCGCGTCATTGGCCCGCCTCCTGCCTCTCCTGCATGCCCCTGCGCTCCATTGCGACGATGCCCGCCGCTATCGTTGTTGTGTACGCATCCGGACCGTCCCTGGGTGCAAGACCCGGCCCTTCGGCGGACGATACCCGATCGCCGGCGGTTTTTGGGGGATTTCCCTCATTCCCCCGGGTTCTGACAGCCCCCCGGCAACCGGACTAAGCTAGGCCCATGCAGCAGCGCCTGTCCCTCAACGTCGCCGAACCGGTCCGCACGGGCCCGCTGGCCGGTCTGTTTCATCCGGCCGTGGCGGGCTGGTTCACCGACACCTTCGGCGAGCCGACCGACGTCCAGCGCCAGGCCTGGGCGGTCACCACGCAGCAACGCCACGCGCTGATCACCGCGCCGACCGGATCGGGCAAGACGCTCGCGGCCTTCCTCGGCGCGATCAACGACCTGATCGTCGAAGGCATCGAACGCGGACTCGACGACGCGGTACACGTGGTCTACGTCTCGCCGCTCAAGGCGCTGTCGAACGACATCCAGAAGAACCTGCAGGCGCCGTTGCAGGGCATCCGCGAGCGGCTCAGGGCGATGGGGCTGGACGATGTCGGCATCCGCGACGCGGTGCGCACCGGTGACACCTCCGCCGCCGAGCGCAACTGGATGCGCCGCCATCCGCCGCACATCCTGGTGACGACGCCGGAATCGCTGTTCATCCTGCTGACGTCCGACTCCGGACGCGAGATGCTGCGCTCGACCCGCAGCGTCATCGTCGACGAACTCCACGCCGTGGCCGCGAGCAAGCGCGGCGCCCATCTGGCGCTGACCCTCGAACGCCTCGAGGCGCTGTGCGAACGACCGCCGCTGCGGATCGGCCTGTCGGCCACGCAGAAGCCGATCGAGACGATGGCACGGATGCTGATGGGCGAGCGGCCGACACCGGACGATCGGACCGGGGCCCGGGCCGGCGATCAGGCAGTCAGCGTCGTCAACGGCTGCGCGATCATCGATACCGGTCACACGCGCCGCCGCGACATTGCCCTGGAAGTGCCGGACTCGCCGCTGACGGCGGTGATGGCCACCGAGGTCTGGGGCGAGATCTACGACCGCATCGCGGAGCTGGTCGAGTCTCACCGCACGACCCTCATCTTCGTCAACCAGCGCCGCATGGCCGAACGCGTCGCGCGTCACCTCGCCGAACGCATCGGAGAGGAACACGTCACCGCCCACCACGGCAGCCTGGCACGCGAGCACCGGCTGCGCGCCGAGCAACGGCTGAAGTCGGGCCAGCTGCGGGCGCTGGTCGCGACCGCGTCGCTGGAGCTGGGCATCGACATCGGCGACATCGACCTGGTCGTGCAGATCGGCTCGCCGCGTGCGATCAATGCGCTGTTGCAGCGCGTCGGCCGCGCCGGCCACGCCGTGCGCGCCACGCCCAAGGGCCGGTTGTTCCCGCAATCCCTGGACGATCTGGCCGAGTGCGCCGCCCTGCTCGACAGCGTCAACCGCGGCGAACTCGACCGCGTTGCCGTGTTCCACCAGCCGCTGGACGTGCTCGCGCAGCAGGTCGTCGCCGAGGTGGCCTGCCGGGAATGGGATCTCGATGCGCTGTTCGCCCGCTGCATCCGCGCCCATCCGTACCGCGAGCTGAAACTGGCGCAGTTCGAGGAACTGGTGCAGATGCTCGCCGACGGCTACAGCACCAGGCGCGGGCGCCGCGGCGCGCTACTGCACTACGACGCGGTCAACCGCAAGCTGCGCGGCCGCCGCGGCGCCAAGCTGACGACGGTCACCAACGCCGGCACGATTCCCGATCAGTTCGACTCCGACGTGATCCTGTCACCCGAGGATCTGCGCATCGGCACGCTCAACGAGGATTTCGCGTTCGAGAGCCTGCCGGGCGACATCGTCCAGCTCGGCAACACCTCGTATCGCATCCTCAAGATCGAGACCGGGCGCGTGATCGTCGAGGACGCCAGGGGCCAGCCACCGAACATGCCGTTCTGGTTCGGCGAGGCGCCGGGTCGCAGCGACGAACTGTCGGAGGCGGTGTCGCGCCTGCGCGAGCGGGCCGACGCGGTGCTCGCCGAGGGCATCGACGCCTGCAGCGCCTGGCTGCAGCGCGACTACGGCCTCGACGCGGCCGCCGCCGGCCAGCTCGCGCACTACTACGGCGCCGCGCGCGCCGCACTGGGCCTGCTGCCGACCCGCAAGCATGTGGTGTTCGAGCGCTTCTTCGACGAGGTCGGCGATACCCACTTGGTGATCCACGCCCCGTACGGTTCACGCGTCAATCGCGCCTGGGGCCTGGCCCTGCGCAAGCGCTTCTGCCGCCAGTTCAACTTCGAGCTGCAGGCCGCGGCGCTGGACGACAGCCTGGTGCTGTCGCTGGGCCCGACGCACAGCTTTCCGCTCGGGGACGTCCAGCGCTACCTGCATTCGAACAGCGCGCGCGACGTCCTGGTCCAGGCGGTGCTGCAGGCGCCGATGTTCCCGACGCGCTGGCGCTGGGTCGCGAGCATCGCGCTGGCGGTCGCCCGCAATCGCGGCGGCAAGCGCGTACCGCCGCAGTTCCAGCGTTCCGACGCCGAGGATCTGCTGACGCATGCGTTCCCGGACGCAGTCGCGTGCCAGGACAATCTTCCCGGCCATCGCGAGGTGCCCGAGCATCCGCTGGTCGAGCAGGCTCTCAGCGACTGCCTGCACGAGGTGATGGACGTCGACGGTTTCGTCGCATTGCTGCGGGGCCTGGAATCGGGTGCGGTGGAGGTGATCTGCCGGGATCTGACGGCGCCGTCGCCGCTGTCGGAGTCGATCATCAATGCCCGCCCCTATGCCTTTCTCGACGACGGCGCCGCCGAGGAGCGGCGGACCCTGGCCGTCCGCAGCCCCGGCATCCACGGCTGGGCGCCGGACAGCGCCCGGGACCTGGGCCGCCTGGACGCGGACGCCATCGCCCGGGTCCGCGCCGAGATGTGGCCCGACCCCGTCAACGCCGACGAGCTGCATGACGCCCTGGTCGTGCATGGCTTCCTCACCGCCGACGAGACCCGCGCCTGGCGGGAGCCGCTCGCCGCGCTGATGCAGGCGCGTCGGGTCGCCGGCCTGCATCCACCGGGCGGCGGCGCGACGCTGTGGTGCGCCGCCGAGCGCCTGCAGGAACTGCGCGCCGTGCTGCCGGACGCGACCGTCGAGGGGGACGCGCCGGCGCTCGGCGCGGCTGCGGATGCCGACACCGCGCTGCGCGAGCTGATCCGCAGCCGCATGGAGCTGATCGGCCCGACGACCGCGGCGGAGCTGGCGGCGCCGCTGGGGCTCGACGCCGACACGGTCACCACCGCGCTACTGGCGCTGGAGCAACAGGGCGCGGTGATGCGGGGTCAGTTCGAACCGCCACCGGACGCGCAACAGTGGTGCGAACGCCGCCGCCTCGCCCGCATTCATCGCTACACGCGCGACCACCGCCGTGCCGAGATCGAGCCGGTGGCACCGGCGGCGCTGATGCGCTTCCTGATCGACTGGCACGGGCTGACGCCGGATGCCCAGCGCGAGGGACCGGTCGCGCTGGAAACGGTGCTGGCGCAGCTCGAAGGCTACGCGATCGCCGCGAGCGCCTGGGAAAGCGAAATCCTGCCGGCACGCCTGCCGCAATACACGCCGGCCTGGCTCGACCAGCTCTGCGCGACGGGCCGCATCTTCTGGCAACGCCCCCGTTCCAGCGACGGCAACCGCAAGGCCGCGCCGGTGCGCGCGACCCCGATCGTGCTGCTGTCCCGCGACCATGCGATGCACTGGCAGGCCGATGCCGATACCGACCCCGAACTGTCCGGACCCGCGGTCGCACTGCTCGATGTGCTGCGCGAACACGGCGCCTCGTTCTTCGTCGATCTGGTCGACGACAGCGGTCTGCTGCGCAGCCAGGTCGAGGCGGCGCTGGGCGAGCTGGTCAGTCATGGCCTGATCAGCTCCGACGGCTTCGCCGGCCTGCGCGCACTGATCGCGCCGGCCGAGCAGAAGTCGCGCGCATTGCGCCGCGGCGGCCTGCGGGCGGCATTCCAGAATCTCGAAAGCGCCGGCCGCTGGTCTCGGGTCCGGCACCGGCGGCGCAGTGGCGAACCGGAGGATCTGCAGCAGCTGCATCTGGAATTCGTCGCCCGCGTGCTGCTGCGTCGCTACGGCGTGGTGTTCCGGCGCCTGATCGAACGCGAGGCACGGCTGCCGCCCTGGCGCGACCTGCATTACGTGCTGCGCCGCCTCGAGGCCCGTGGCGAAATCCGGGGCGGACGTTTCGTCAGTGGCTTCTCCGGTGAACAGTTCGCGCTGCCCGAGGCGGCCGACGCGCTGCGCCGTTATCGCGAGGACCCGGACGAGGCGCTGGTCGTCGTTGCCGGCTGCGACCCCCTCAATCTCACCGGCGTGCTGCTGCCGGGGGACCGCCTGCCGGCGCAACCGGGCAATCGCCTGCTGCTGCGCGGCGGCATTCCGGTCGCCGTGCTCAGCGCTGGCGACGTCCGCCTGCTCGAGGCGGCCGACGACGCGACCCGGTGGCAATGGCGCAACCGCCTGCTGCGCCAGCTCGGCACGCGCGAACCGCCCGCGGCGGACGCGAGCGCGGGTGCGCGGCGCACCCCGAGCCGCCGCCCACGTCCGCGTCTGTAGGCCTATTGGGCCGGCGCGGTTTCGACCCGGACCGGCCCTTCGACGAACAGCGTACGGGTCGGATAGGCGAAGTCGATGCCGGCTTCGGCGAAACGCCGTACCAGCGACAGATTGATGCGCTGCTGGGCGTCCATGTACAGGGCATAGTCCGGATCGAGCATCCAGTACACGACCTCGAAATCCAGCGACGAATCGCCGAACTTGGCGAAGTGCGCCCGATCGAAGCGGGTCTTGTCGATCCCGGAGATGATCTCCTTGACCATCTGCGGAATCTGCTCGAGCTGCTCCGGCGTGGTCTGGTACAGCACCCCGAAGCTGAACACGATGCGGCGCTCGTACATGCGCTTGTAGTTGCGGATGCGCGTGCCGAGCAGATCGCTGTTGGAAAACACCAGCTGCTCGCCGCCAAGGCTGCGGATACGGGTGGTCTTGAGGCCGACGTGTTCGACCGTGCCCATGTAGCTGTCGACGATGATGAAATCGCCGATCACGAACGGCTTGTCGATGATGATCGACAGGCTCGCGAACAGATCGCCGAGGATGTTCTGCACCGCCAATGCCACCGCGATGCCCCCGACACCGAGCCCCGCGACCAGCGCGGTGACGTCGATCCCGAGATTGTCGAGCGCGACCAGCAGCAGCACCGCCCACAGCAGGGTGCGGCCGAGGAAGTTGAGCGCGCCGAGACTCGTCGCGGCACTGGCATCGACCTCGAGCGCACGCTTGCGGTAACGGCTGAGCCAGAACTCGATCGCGGTATTGCCCCACAGGCCGGCCTGGACGAACGCGGCCACCGTTGCGGCGGCCTTGAGCACCATCACCGCCTTGTCCGGCAAGGTCAGATACAGCGTGCCGATATAGAGCGTGACGAAGAACACCAGCCACTGCTTGGTCCGTCGCGTGACCGCGATCAGCGAGTCGTCGAGCTCGGTCTGGGTCTTGCCGGCGATGTACGACAGGCGCGCGATGATCACCCATTTGACGACACCGACGATGACGTTGATCGCCAATGCGACACCCAGCGCGGTCAGCCAGTGGCTGAGCGGATTGTCGAGGATGAGCAGATTCCAATTCATGCTTCGCGCGTCCTTTTCTTACGACCTGACGGCCCTTGCGAGGCCGTCGTTTTACCGTCACGACATGACAAACTCAAATTGACGGCCCGCAATCGCTCCCCGGAAGCTGGCAAAAAGAAAGCCTCCGCGACCGGGGCAGCGAGTCGCGGAGGCCAGAATGCAAACGTCTCGGGCGGTGTTAGCGGGTCTCGACCTTGCCGAGCTCGACACCGGCATCGGGCAGCCCGTAATCGACCGGTGCGTTGTCGTCGTCACGCAGGTCGGCGGCCTGCAAGGTCACCGTCGTCAGCGTCTTGCCGGTCGGCGCCGGCATCGCCGGGTCCGCATCGCCACCCCCGCCGCACGCGCCCAGTCCCAGAGCCATCAGCACCGGCACCGCCAGCCGGGCGGCCTTGCGCCGGCGCCAGCCCCAACCCACGCTTCCCAACAGCATCAGTCCACCTCCTGATCCACCCAGACCGCCTTGCATCAGCTCGCTCGCACCAAAGCTGAGCAGCTTGCGCTGAGGCTCGGCCAGCACCACCCAGACCTGCACCGCCAGCACCTGCCCCGGCGCCAGCTTGATCTGCGCGTCCGGCGTGCAGCGGTTCTGCGCAGCCGGCGTTTCGGGACCGCAGCTGAAGCGGATCTCGCCGACCGTCGCCCAGAGCCCGGCGACATTGGCGGGCTGATCCAGGGCCACGTCGATGCTGCGGACGATGTGATCCCGTCCGCTGGTGTTGCGCAGTTCCAGCTCGCCGACCATGACACCCTGTCCGGCCTCGACCTCCGCCGCCGGGCTGCCGGCGAAGCGTGACTTCGCGGTGCCGCCGCCGTTGCCCTTGTCGGCGTCGCAGGCATCGCCGAAGCGGTCGGCGTCGGCATTGGCCTGATCCGCGTTCGGAACGCTCGGGCAGTTGTCGGCCGAGTTCAGCACGCCGTCGCCGTCGGTATCGTCGTTGAACGTCGCGTCGCAGGCATCGCCGACACCGTCGCCGTCGCCGTCGTCCTGCGCCGCATTGGGAACCGCCGGGCAGTTGTCGGCGCCATCCTCGATACCGTCGCCATCGTCGTCGGTGTCGTTGACCGAATCGCAGGCGTCGCCGCGGCCGTCGCCGTCGGCATCGGCCTGATCCGGATTGGCGACGCTCGGGCAGTTGTCGGCGGAGGCCTCGATGCCATCACCGTCCTGGTCGACGTCGTCGATACCGTCGCAGACGTCGCCGATGCCGTCACCGTCGGCGTCCGCCTGGTCGGCGTTCGGCGCTGCGGGGCAGTTATCGGCGGCATTGCCGACGCCGTCGCCGTCGTTGTCCGAATTGTTGACGCTGTCGCAGACATCGCCGGCGCCATCGCCATCGGCATCTGCCTGGTCGGCGTTCGGTGCGTTCGGGCAGTTGTCGGCGGCATTGACCACGCCGTCGCCGTCGGTATCGGTCGAATGCGTGCTGTCGCAGGCGTCACCGATGCCGTCTCCGTCCGTATCCTCCTGGCCGCCGTTGGCCACGTTCGGGCAGTTGTCCTCGGCATTGACGACGCCGTCGCCGTCCGGGTCCTCGTTGTTGAGCGAATCGCAGACATCGCCAGCGCCATCGCCGTCGGCATCGGCCTGGTCGGGATTGGCCACGTTCGGGCAGTTGTCGACGTCGTTGTCGTAGCCGTCGCCATCCGGATCGTCGTTGTTGACGGTATCGCAGGCATCGCCCGCGCCGTCGCCGTCGACGTCGGCCTGATCGGGATTGGCCACGTTCGGACAATTGTCCTGCGCGTCCTCGACGCCGTCGCCGTCGGCATCGTTGCCGCCGGTGGTCTCACAGGCATCGCCGATACCGTCACCGTCCGCATCGGCCTGATCGGCGTTGGCGGTATCCGGGCAGTTGTCCAGCGTATCCGCGACACCGTCGCCGTCGCTGTCGGTTCCACTGCCGCCGCCGTTGCTGTCGCAGGCATCGCCGATGCCGTCACCGTCCGCGTCGGCCTGATCGGCATTGGCGATCGTCGGGCAGTTGTCGAGGCTGTCGACCGCGCCGTCCGCGTCGGTGTCGACCGGCTGGCCGCCCGGATCGTTCGGTTCCGGACTGCCGATCGAGTTGACGCAGTAGACGAAGGGATCGGTCTCCGGCGTCTGCCCGGTCTCGTCGCCCCCCAGCACGCCCGGCAGGAACGGCGCGACGTCGTTCCAGTAGGCCTGGCGCTCCTGGATGATCATGGTCTGGAAGTCGCAGTAGCCGATGTCCTTGGCGTTCAGCGTGATACCCAGATTCAGATGGCTCAGCGCCTTTTCGACCACCCCTTTGTCGGCATGGACGGTCAGATCACCCCAGGCGATCTGCGCCCACGGCGCGAGCGGGTTGATCGGCAGGCCGCCGAGATCGAACACGCCCTCGACCGGATCGTATTCGTCGATCCCCGGAATCCACGCCGCCTGTTCCAGCGCGCGACGCAGGAACCAGTTGGTGATCGCATGCCCCTTGCCGCGGGCCATCACCGGCACGCCGTCGACGATCTGCACGCCGCCCGCCGAATCGAGCCGGCGCCGTGCCTCGAGCAGCACCTTCGAGGCGACGCCCGCGGCACGCGGGGTCGAGAAGCTGGTGCCGCCGACCGACTGGGTTCCCGCCTCACAGTCCATGCAGTACGGCAGCGGCTGGGTGAAGTCGGACACGAAATCCGGGAACACGCCCGAAATCAGGGTGTCGCCTTCGGACGAATCCTCCTCGATGCCACCGACGCCGATGCTCCACCACGGCCCGGCGCCCGCACGCAGCGGGGTCAGCCCGGGACCGTTGCCCCCGGAGCTGAAGTGCAGCTTGCCCTGCTCGACCACGCCCTCGTAGGTCGCGTGGAAGGCGCGGGTTTCCGGCAGCGGAAACCCGGTGTTGGGAATCGACACGCCGTAGCTCGTCGACACCATGTCCACCGCCGGATGCAGGAAGGCCAGTTCATGGGCGGTGTCGTTGCCCAGGTCGCCCTCGGTCTCGATGAACAGGATCACCGCATCGGGATTCGCACGCAGCACGGCCGAGCTGGTGCCGACACCGTGCGCGCTCTTGTCCGTGCTCGGTTTGAGCGGATCGAGCCCCGCGCCGGCGTACGACACGGCAATGATGTTGGTGCCCTTGAAGTGGTACGGCACCCCGCGCTCGACCCGATCCCAGAACGCGGCGTCGGCGGCCAGATCGTCGGCCAGCACGCCGGTATGGCTCAATTCGACCACGTTCTCCGGCGCGACGCCGAAGGCATCCAGGATTTCCTGGGTCACCGAGGACGGCGCGGTGTCCGCGTAGATCTCGCTGCCGGCGTGGTAGTACGCGTGATAGGGGTTGATCCCCGAATCGATGACCGAGACGACCACGCGTGGCCGCCCCGGATCGGACACGATGTCGGCGGCACCGGCGCCGGCACCACCGTCGGTGCCGGCGCCGGTCTCGCCGGGCGTCGCATCACCGGTGACGTCGACCGTGACGATCCCGCGCACCGTCGTCGGCGCATTGGTGTAGCCCACCGCCGTGGCGCTGTACTGCCCGACTGCGGGGCTGGCGATCACGGCCTCCTCGGCCGCCTCGCCACTGATCTGGTAGTTGGCCTCGCTGAGCTTGCCGCCGTCCGGCAGCAGCACTTCCAGGTCGATGTCGTTGAGCAGCACGTCCCATTCGATGCGGACGCTCATGCTGGCGTAGGCGCATTCCGCCGGCAGCACGAACGGTTCCGGCTCCGACGCGCCGGATGCCAGGGGACCGGCGGCCATCGGCACTTCGGCTTCCCAGGTGTGCAGGGTCTGAACGCCCAGCGGTAACGGACAGGCCGCCGACGCCGGCAACGCTGCGAGGCCCAAGGAAATTCCGGCAAACGTGCGTAAAACGGGCGCACGCTGCCGCTTCGCCGCGCCGACGCGCAGCAATCCCAACATGGTCATACCTACTCTCCTGATACCGCTTTTATATGTATGTACGCCCCACGGATGGGACGTCAGCTCCCACGCCCTGCCCCGCAGGCCATGGCGTGAGTTGAATGAAAAATAGCCATTTCACTCTATGAATAAATATCCGGGCGAACAATAGGAATTTCCACCCAGAAATCTTGATTTTTTGAGATTCCCTGATCTAATGCGCGCTTTTTGGGCGCCATGCATGCATTGAGTGCGCGGCACCCGACATCGGTGCGCTGCCGCAACAGGCACGATTGATGCGTGTGCCCGCAGCGACGCTCCAGGGAACGAAAAACATGTCCGCCTCTCTTTCGCCGCGATTCTCCGCGGCGTTGCTGCTATTGGCGCTGCTCACGTGCGGGACGCTGTCCGCCTGTGCGGGCGGCGACACCGCCACCGCCACCGCGCCAGCAACGGCCGACCAGAACACGGATCCGACGCCAAACGATACCGTCCCGCCTGCCGGCGACGGCAATGGCAATGGCAATCAGGACGATCCGTCGACCACGACCGTCGACGATCCCGAACCGGACCCGCCCCCCGCTCCGGGCGATTCCCCACCGCCGGCAAAGTCCTGCCGCGAGCAGTTCGATCCCGAACTGGCGGTCACGGGCGCAGACTGCGCACCGACCTATGGTCAGTTCTGCCCGGAGTCCACCGGCGGCCTGTCGAACAGCGAGATTCCGACTGCCTGTGACGGCGTGCGCATCGATCATGCGACCGCCAGCGCCGGCAACCTGAGTGCGGGCTACTGGATCGCGACACCTGAGAGCGGAGAGATCCGATCCACCTATCTGGCCCTGCACTGGGCCGGCGCCAACGGGGCGTCGATGATCGACCGCATGCGCCTGGCCGAACTGGCCAAGGGGCGTGGCGCCCGCGTGATCGCACCCGACGCGCCCGGCACGCTGGGGACCTGGGACGTCACCGACCTGAACCTCCTGGCGCCGCGCACCGTGGACGAGCACGTCGCACTGCTCGACGCCATCCTTGCCGACGTCGGCGTCCGCGACGAACCCCTGATCGTTGCCGGTATCTCGGGCGGCGCCGCATTCGCGTTCCAGTACGCCTGCGACCGCGCGGAATGGATATCCGGGTTGCTGATCGTCGCCGCCGACCTGCAGGACGAGGACTTGCGGGACTGCGCGCTGGGCGGACACATGGCGACCCTGCAGATTCACGGAACCGGCGACTACATCACCCCCTACGATCCCGTGACCTTCGTATCGGCCGGGGTCGAGAACGTGTTTGCCCGACTCATGCAGAACAATGGCTGCGCCGCCGCGGAGCGGCGGAGCGTGGTGCTGCCGAACCCGACCGACACGCTGATCACCGAACTCGAGCTGGTCTGGTACGCCACCGGCTGCCAGTCCGACGCCGGCAGCGCCCGCCTCAAGCTCGGCAACGGCGGACACAACTGGCCAGGTTACTCGGGCACCCTGAGCGATTCGCAGAACATCTTCGGCGTCACCAGCCGCGATTTCGACGCGACGCTGCAGGCTTACGATCTTTTGCTCAAACTCATGCCGTCAACATAAGATTCTTTCAAATTCTGACACTATTTCAATCTCATCCATTTTTAACTCGAATTTATAAACTTACCCGACACGGCAACAGCCCGTTTCAACCCCTTCTCACCGAGCCGAATAGCTGAACAGCACCTGAACAAGGCCTTGCTGCGTCAGGGTTTTGCTGCGTGTGTACGAATATTCCTACAGGCATGGGTCCAATTCTGTGGGAGACTCCCCGTCAATTTGCAATTGATACGCACCCCCCGAGAGCGAAAAGCGGAGTCAGACTTGATGGACCAGTACACGAAAGCAAATGATTGGAGGAGCCGCAGCCTGATCGCACTGACGATCAGCCTTGCCGCATTGCTCGGCGCCTGCAGCAACGGCGGCGACGATAATTCCGATGGCGGCGGTGGAACCACGGCAAAGTCCTGTCAGGATTCGTACAACCCCGAGTTGCAGGCCGCCGGTGAAGATTGCACGCCGCAGTACGGTGTCTACTGTCCCGACAGCTCGGGTTCGGTCCTCAACAGCAGCGAAGCCACGCCCTGCGACGGCGTCAACATTGCGGAGGGTTCGGTCGAGGTCAACGGCATGACCTCCGATTTCCTCGTGCTGACGCCGTCCGGCAACACCAGCAAGGCCGTTTCCGGCACCTATCTGGCGCTGCACTGGGCCGAAGCCAACGCCCCCACGATGGTCGACCGCATGCGCCTTGGTGAACTGGCCAAGGCCCGCAATCTTCGTGTCATCGTCCCGACCGCACCGGGCCCGGTGCGCAGCTGGGGCAACTCGGTCGTCATTCCGCTCAACAGCGTCGATCAGCGCATCGCCATTCTCGACGCCGTCCTGGCCCAGGCCGACGGCATCTCCAAGGCGGGCGGATCGCTGATCGTCGGCGGCGTCTCCGGCGGCGGCATCCTGGCCTTCCAGTACGCCTGCGCCCGCGCGCCCCAGGTCACCGGCTCGATGATCGTCGCCGCCGAAATCCGGAGCAACGATCTGGCCAGCTGCCAGCCGGCGGGCCCGTTTGCCAGCGTGCAGGTCCACGGCACCGCCGACCTGATCGCGCCGTATATGGCGGTTCCGATCCTGTCGGCGGGCGCCGACGAGATTTTCCAGACCCTTTACGAGAACAACGGCTGCAACGGCGACAACGTCACGGCGACCTCGGCCAGCGGCGACAGCAATCCGCTGATCTCCGACATCGAGGTGAAGTGGGTCAAGGACGGTTGCACGTCGGGCAAGGGCAGCTCGCTGATCACCGTGCAGAACGGTGGCCACAACTGGCCCGGCTACAGCGGCCCGCTGGAGCTGCCGGCGAACCTGTACGGCCCGACCGCGGACGGCTTCGACGCCACCCTGCAGGGTTACGACCTGATCAAGTACCTGGGCGGCTGACCCCCTCACCCGCGAAGCACAGGAAAGGCCGCAGGCATCACCTGCGGCCTTTTCGTTTGTCCCGACGGCGCGCGGCTACCCGGCCCGATAGATCTGCGCGCCGGTGTCGACGAACTCCCGGGACTTCTCGGCCATGCCCCGCTCGAGTGCCGCCTGCTCGTCGGCGCCGACCCTGGCGGCATAGTCCCGCACGTCCTGGGTGATCTTCATCGAGCAGAAGTGCGGCCCGCACATCGAGCAGAAGTGCGCGAGCTTGGCGCCTTCCTGCGGCAGGGTCTCGTCGTGGAATTCGCGGGCCTTCTCCGGATCCAGTCCCAGGTTGAACTGATCCTCCCAGCGGAACTCGAATCGCGCCTTCGACAGTGCGTTGTCACGGACCTGCGCCCCCGGCAGTCCCTTCGCCAGGTCCGCCGCGTGCGCGGCGATCCGGTAGGTGACGATGCCCTCGCGCACGTCGTTCTTGTCGGGCAGGCCGAGGTGCTCCTTCGGCGTCACGTAGCACAGCATCGCGCAGCCGTACCAGCCGATGTTGGCGGCGCCGATGCCGGAGGTGATGTGGTCGTAGCCGGGGGCGATGTCGGTGGTCAGCGGCCCCAGCGTGTAGAACGGCGCCTCGAAGCAGTGCTTGAGCTGTTCGTCCATGTTCTCCTTGATCATCTGCATCGGCACATGACCCGGGCCTTCGATCATGACCTGCACGTCATGCTTCCAGGCGATCTCGGTCAGCTCGCCGAGCGTATGCAGCTCACCGAACTGGGCGTCGTCGTTGGCATCGGCGATGCAGCCCGGACGCAGGCCGTCGCCGAGGCTGAACGACACGTCATAGGCCTTCATGATTTCGCAGATTTCCTCGAAATGGGTGTAGAGGAAATTCTCCTGATGATGCGCGAGGCACCATTTGGCCATGATCGAGCCACCGCGCGACACGATGCCGGTGACGCGTTCGGCAGTCCACGGGATGTAGCGCAGCAGCACCCCGGCGTGGATCGTGAAGTAGTCGACGCCCTGCTCGGCCTGCTCGACCAGCGTGTCGCGGAACAGCTCCCAGCTCAGTTCCTCGGCCTTGCCGTCGACCTTCTCCAGGGCCTGGTAGATCGGCACGGTGCCGATCGGCACCGGTGAGTTGCGCAGAATCCACTCGCGCGTCTCGTGGATGTGCTTGCCGGTCGACAGGTCCATCACCGTGTCGGCGCCCCAGCGCGTCGACCACACCATCTTCTCGACCTCCTCGGCGATCGAGCTGGTCACCGCCGAGTTGCCGATGTTGGCGTTGATCTTCACCCTGAAGTTGCGGCCGATGATCATCGGCTCCAGTTCGGGATGATTGATGTTGGCGGGGATGATCGCGCGCCCGGCGGCAATCTCGTCACGCACGAATTCCGGCGTCACCTCGGCCGGCAGGCGGGCGCCGAAGGCATGCCCGCGATGCATCCGTTTCAGGTAACCGGCCTGCTCGTAGCTCTGGCGCAGCTCGGCGAGACGTGCATTCTCGCGAATCGCGACGAACGCCATTTCCGGCGTGACGATGCCGCGGCGCGCATAGTGCATCTGGCTGACGTTGGCGCCGGCCTTCGCCCGGCGCGGCGCCCGGATGTGTTCGAACCTGAGACCGGCGGTCACCGCGTCGGCGGCACGGATCCGACCGTAGATCGAACTCGGCCCCTTGAGCGACTCGGTGTCGCCGCGCGCATCGACCCATGGCGCCCGCAGTGCCGGCAGACCCTGGCGCAGATCGATCCGGATCGCGGGATCGGAATACGGCCCGGAGGTGTCGTATACGGTCACCGGCGCGTTGGCCTCGGCCCCTTCCGCGGTCCGGGTCGGCGTCAGCGAGATCTCGCGCATCGGCACGCGCAGCCCTTCGGGGCCGTCGACGTAGATCTTGCGGCTGTTCGGAAAGGGCCTGCGAACCTCGGCCGACAATTCCTCGGCCTGACGGTGGATGTCCTTCGGTACGGCGCTCATCGTGGTATCAACCTCATCTGCCGCGCAGGGGAAGGCACGCACGCGCCGCGGAGATGCCGCGGGAACGCCAGCCTTCCCTCCGCCGGCATGCATGTTTACGGACCGGCCAGGTTCCAAGGGTGTGATCTCAGCCTGCACGCGTGCAGGCACCCCCGGCTTGGGTAAACGGCACGATAGGGCAGCCGGACGGTCGCCGGCAAGCCCCGGCCGGCCGCAATGCTCGACACGCAGTTGACGCAGGATCGGTCAGGCTGGAGCCATTCACATCAGTTCGGGTCCGTTCGGCGCGCGGTTCGCGCTCGCCGTCGCCCGGAAACCCTGGAGGCTGTAGATGTCGAAGTTTCCCGCCGCGCTGCTCGGATTGCTCTGCGCGATGGCCCTGCCATCCGCCGCGAACGCGTGGGTCTCGGACCCGGACCTGGTCGCCGGCGACGTGTTCCAGTTCGCGCCGGCGCTGTTCGGCGCCGGCCTGGCCTGGCACCGCAACGACATGGAAGGCGAGAAGCAACTGGCCTACACGGTCGCGTCGACCTTCGCCGCGACCCATGCGATCAAGTACGCGTTCAACAACACGGCCTGGGGTGAACGCCCCAACGGCAGCGACTATTCGTTTCCGTCCGGGCACACGTCGATGGCCTGCTCCGGCGCCGCATTCCTGCAGGAGCGCTACGGCTGGCATTACGGCCTGCCGGGCTACCTCGTCGCGGGATTCATCGGCTACACGCGCGTCGACGAGGACATGCATCACTGGCGCGACGTCGCCGCCGGCTGCGCGCTGGCCTACGGCATGGGCCGACTGTTCACCAGTCGCTGGCACGATCCCAATCTCGTGATCACGCCGACGGCCGGCGACGGCTTCCTCGGCCTGCGCCTGTCGTACCGCTGGTAGTCCCTCTGGCAACGGCGCTGGCCGCCGGCGCGACAGGCAGGCATGATCGACACAGAGAAATGCCACGGGGGCTTTCTCCAGAAGGCCACGCAGCCCCGACCGGAGCCGACATGAGCAGCGCCGCAGCCCTGAACCAGCGCCTGCAGCACCTCCATCGCGAGGTGCAGGCACTGTTTCCCGCGATATCCAGAGTCGCCGTAGCGTTGTACGACGACGCCACCGACGAGCTGCGCACCTTTCTGTACAGTCCGGCCGACGCCACGCCGCTCGCACATTACCGGGTACGCCTCGCCGAGGCCGGCTGGCTGGACCAGTTGCAGCGCGAGCGCCGCTCGCGGGTGCTCGACGATCTCAGCCCCTCGGTTCTGGGGACCAAGCCGCACTCGCGCCGGATCGCGGCCGTCGGCTTCAAGTCCAGCTACACGGTCCCGATCTACGACGACGAGCGCTTCGTCGGATTCGTCTTCTTCAACGCCGACCGCAGCGACTGTTTCGATGCAAGCGTGACCGCGCAGCTGGACCTGTTCGTCACGATCATTTCGCTGATGGTGGAACGCACGCTGCAAACCGCGGCGACCCTGTCCGGCGGCGTCCACCTCCTCGGCCAGATCTCCAAGTTCCGCAACGACGAGACCGGCAGCCACCTGAACCGGATGGCGTACTACTCGGAACTGATCGCCCGTGAACTGGCCGGCGGACTGGGCCGCGACGACGACTGGGTCGAGCATGTCCGTCTGTTCGCCCCGATGCACGACATCGGCAAACTGACGACCCCCGACGCGGTGCTGCTCAAACCCGGCAAACTCAGCGACAGCGAATTCGAGGTCATGCGCCAGCACCCGATCAAGGGCGAGGCGATCCTCAAGTCCCTGCTGCGCGAACTCGACCTCGAGCAGATGCCGTACGTCGACAGTCTGCTGCACATCGCCCGCCATCATCATGAACGCTGGGACGGCACCGGCTATCCGGATCGGCTCTGCGGCACCGACATTCCGGTCGAGGCGCGCATCACCGCGGTGGCGGACGTGTTCGACGCTCTGACCACGACCCGCTGCTACAAGGAGGCCTGGCCGTTCGATCATGCCTGCGCGTTCCTGGAGGAGCAGGCGGACCGGCACTTCGATCCGCAGTGCGTCCGGGTGTTTCTTGCGCATCTGGACGAAATCCGGCGCATTCACGACCGCTTCCCCCCGGCGCCCACCGCACCGGGCTGACGGCGCCGGGGTGACGCGCCCGGATCCGCATCAGGGCCGGCAATCCGCGCTCAGCCAGTAGACGTGCACGCGCAGCGACGCATCGGCAGTGCGGCGCACGCTGATCGGCGGCAGCTCGCGCACCGCGCAGAACAGCGCGTCAAGCCGCGGCTCGGCATCGTCCCGATGCGCCAGGTACAGTGCCTCGTTGACCGATGCAGGATCGACCGCAGCCACCAGGTCGTAGTGGTGCCGGGGCGCTTCGGCGCTGCCGAGCGTTCCGATCGACAGCCCGCCCGGCCGCAGCTGATAGGCCATCTGCGCGAGCACGTCGCGCTCGTCCGCGAGCAGACGCACCCCCGGATACTGCCCACGCAGGCGGGTGACCGCCGCGGCCGCCTCGCGCCAGCCCTCGACCCGCAAGTACGGATCGGTGCGCCGCGTCAGCTCGACGTCGAACACCGCCGCGAGCGCGTGGTAGTGATAGGCGGTCAGCATCACGGCGGCGTTGAGCATGACCCCGGCCCGCAAGCTGCGTCGCCAGCCTCGCGTGCAGGCCTCGCCGACCAGCCAGATCGTCAGCGCCACGATCGCAGGCGCGGCCCAGTTGCCATTGGCGCGGGCGAACAGGGCCTGCAAGCCCATGGCCCCGAGCAGCGGCAGGCTGAACCAGACCACGAGGCGCGTGGCATCGCCGCGTGTACCGTGAGCCGGAGCCTGCGGCCGGCCGGCCACAATCAGGGCCCCGGCGATGAGCGCGAGCATCGGCCCGAGTATGCCGATCTGCGCGACGACGAATTCACCGAGTTCGCCGAGGTCCAGGCGCGTCCCCAGCGTCGACCAGTGCGCGATGTGCAGGGTGTGCTGAACGGTCGCGTACCGCGACTCGCTGTTCCAGAGCAGATGCGGCCCGAATATCGCCACCGCGATCGATGCCGCCACCCAGGGTCTGGCGCTGATCAGGCGCCGCCCCATCCAGCCCGCAGCGCCCACGAGGAAGAACAGCATCGTGTATTTGGCCAGCAGGCCGAATCCGACGATGACGCCGCAGGCGATCCACCACCGCCAGCGCCCGGTCCTGTCCGCCAGCAGCAGCGTCAGCATCGCCCAGGTCCAGCACAGCAGCAGCGGGACGTCGGTCGAAACGATCATGGCCGACAGCGAGATGCCCGGAAGCAGCAGAAATGCCGTCGCCGCGGCGATCCCGGCGCGACGCCCGTATAGCTCCATCGCGACCAGACACACGCCCGCGGCGGTCACCGGGTAGAGCACCAGGGCCGGCG
The DNA here is from genome assembly GCA_028698335.1 of Nevskiales bacterium. Classification (GTDB taxonomy): domain Bacteria; phylum Pseudomonadota; class Gammaproteobacteria; order Nevskiales; family Nevskiaceae; genus Solimonas. The sequence goes on from JAQVDP010000012.1 coordinate 51,993, forward strand.
CCTTGACGCACAGCGCGCCGTCACCGCAGACGGCGGTCGACGCGGCGATCAGCCAGGCCAGCAGCGGCGGCTTCGAGAAATAGCCCCAGGCCGGATGCTGGGCCCAGTACCAGTACTGCGCCTCGTCCACCGACAGGTCGAGCCCCGAAAGCCGGAATGCCCACACGCGGTAGCAGGACAGCACCGCACCGATCGCCAGCACCGTGAACACGGCACTGCGTACGCGCCTGCGGGACGGATCGGCGGGCCCGTCCCAGGAGGCCCCGACGGCATCCATGGAATCCGCATGCCTCGATTCGAATGGGCTGCCGATGGTGCAGCGAGGACGTGTCCGAAAATTGACAGCACCGAACAGGCACAATCACGCCTCGCCAATCCGCGCCGATCCGACTCCGCTCCGTTCGCCATGTTCCCTCGCCCGCCTTCGCCCGGCCGCAGTCTCGCCGCATCGATCCTGGCCGCCGCGACGCTGCTCGCCGGCTGCAGTGACCCGCGCCCGCTGGCGCCGGGCGAGTATCGCCTCGACAGCCGGGCGGTCGACGAATCCTCGGGGCTGGCGCGCTCACAGCGCGACCCCCAGCGGTTGTGGACGCTCAACGACAGCGGCGACGATCCGGTGCTCTACGCGCTCGACACGCGTGGACACGCGCTGGGCCGATTGCGCATCGCGGGCGCGGCCAACGAGGACTGGGAGGACCTTGCGAGCTACGACGACCACGGCACGCCGACGCTGCTGGTCGCCGACGTCGGCGGCAACATCCGCCGCCGCCCGTTCGTGACGCTGTACTGGATCGAGGAACCCGATTCGATTCCCGCGCCGGGAACGACGGGCCGGACCACTGTGCCGTACCGGACATTGCGGGTCCGCTTTCCCGACGGCCCACGCGATTGCGAGGCCGTTGCGGTCGACGTCGCCGCCGGCCGCATCTACCTGCTCAGCAAGCGCGATCCCCTGCCCCGTCTGTATGCCGTCCCGCTGGATCCGCAGTCCGAATCCGTCACCGCCGAAGCGCTCGGCGAGATCCGCATTCCGCGGGCACCGGCGCACCATCCGCATCCGGAATACATCGACTGGATCTCCGCCATGGACATCAGTCCGGACGGCCGCAGCCTGGTCGCGGTCAGCCTGACGCAGGCGCACGTCTATCGGCGCCGCCACCGCGAATCCTGGCCGCAGGCACTGCGCCGTGCCCCGACCAGCTTCGGTCTGCCGCCCTTCGAGCAGATCGAGGCGGTGACCTGGGCGGCCGACGGCCGCGCGATCTACGTCAGTTCGGAAGGCCGTCCGATGCCGTTGGCGCGCATCGAACTCCGGCACCCCTAGCCGGCACGCCAGCGGTCATCAACGCTGCGACAGGCTGCGGATCTCCGATACGCTCCAGCGCTGCGTCCGGCATTGCATGCGCCCGAGACTCAGCAGCAATCCGATCGCGGCCTCCGGCGCGTCGCGGCGCAACTGCTCCAGCGCGGCCCGGTCCAGTGCATACAGCTCGCAATCGAGCGTGACGTGGGCACCGCCGGTCCGCGGCCCGGGGTCGAGAAACGCGACCTCGCCGAAACAGGTCCCCGGCCCGTAGATCGCCAGACGCCGGTAGTGGTGCTTCGACAGCGGCAGCCGGATCTCGACCTCGCCGCTGACGACGAAGTACAGGTCGGTCCCCGGATCGCCCCGCTCGAACAGCGTCACTCCGGCCGACACGCGGCGCAGCCGCATGACACCGCGGATCGCATCGACGTAGGCCACCGCCATGTCCCTGAACAGATCGTTCTCGGCCAGTTCGATGTGCTGCAGGGGATGCGTCGGCGGAACCCCGCTGGCGTCGAGCAGCCGGTCCTCGGCGTACTCGAGCGCCTCGTCGACCCCGACGAAGGTGCGGATCGCCGGCGTATCCGCCCGCTTCGGGCTGAGTTTGTGCAGGGTCTTGTCGACCTGCCGGCCCAGGCCCTGCGAGCGGTAGACCTCGCAGAAGACCAGCTCACCACCGTGGCTGGCGAGACGCCGCGCGGCCTGCTCCAGGATCTTCATCCCGGTGAGGTCGACCCGGGCGACGCGATACAGATCGAGGATGACCCAGGCCGGCTGGTCGAGGTCGACCAGCAGCTCGTCGAACAACTGGTCGGCCCGCGCGAAAAACAGATCCCCACGCAGCTCGTACAGCACGATGCGCCGCCCCTGCCGGTTGAGAACTTCGCGCTGCGCGTCCGAGCGCCGCCGCAGCGATCGCTGCTGGGTCGCATCGGCACGGCGATGGACCACCGGCTCGCGGACCTGTGCGTTGACGAACAGCACCACCGCGATGACGACACCGATGCCGATCGCCGCGATCAGACCGAACTGGACGGTCGCGATCGCCACGATCAGCGCGATCCCCGCGTCCTGACGGGTGCGGCGGCGACGCGCCCAGGCGAGGACGTCCAGATCGATCAGCCCCAGCGACACCGCGACGATGATCCCGGCCAGCGCGCTGATCGGAATCAGCGCCGCCAGCGATCCGAGGAACAGCAGGGTCGCCGCCAGCACCAGCGCCGTCATCACGCCGGCCCAGCGCCGACCGCCGGTCCGCACCGCGAGCATCGTGGCCCCCGTCGTCGAGGACCCGCCCATGCCGCCGAGCGCGCCGAGCAGCGCCTGTCCGATCCCCTGCGCGACCAGCTCGCGACGCGCATCGTGGCGCAGCCCGGTCCGGGCGTCGGCGATGGTGGACGTCAGCAGGATATTGAGCGACGCCATCACCCCGAGCGCCAGCCCGGAGGTCAGAACCAGCCGCCACGGCAGGCCGAGAAACGCGGTCCGCTCGAACCCGAAGCCCCCCAGCGCCAGGCTCGGCAGCTCGCCGATCAGCCAGGCATCCGGCACCGGCCCCGGACCGAAACGGCTACCGGCACCGAACAGCAGCGCCCCCGCCGCCAGCCCGACGATGGTGCCCGGCACCCGCGGCCACAGGCGCGGCGACAGCTGCTGGACCAGCAGCGTCGTCGCCGCGGTCGCCGCCGGCAGCCAGCGCCACATCTGCCATGCGTCGTCGGCACCGCGCCCGATGACCGGCCCGACCTGCGAGCGCAGCATCAGGATTGCCGAGCCGATCATGAACCCGGCCACCACCGGGTGCGGGATGTAGCGGATCAGGCGCGCGCCGCCGAACACGCCGAGAACGATCTGCGCGCAGCCGGCGACGACCGTCACCGCCACCAGGGCCGGCAACACCGCCGGGGCCTCGAGCCCCGCGGCGAGCATCGTCGCCATCGCTCCGCTGAGCAGCGCCAGCGAGGGCCCCGTCGGCGAACTGATGACGCCGGCGGTCGCCCCCGCCAGGCCGGAAACCATGCACAGCACCGCCGCGCCGACCAGTCCCGCCGAGGCGCCCGCGGCGGCGTCGAGCCCCATCGCCTGGAACAAGGCGACGCCGAAGGCCATCGCCTGCGGCAGCACCACCGCCGCCGCGGCAAGGCCGGCCCAGAGATCGTTGATCGAGCCGCGACCCGCGGGGGACGGCGCCTGCGGATGCAGCGACGCTTCGCTCACAGCGCCTCGCGCAGGCGCTGACACACGGTCTTGAGCACCTGCACCCGCGCATGCCGTTTGCAGTTGGCCGCCACCAGCGTCCACGGCGCGGTGTCGGTGCTGGTGCGCGCGACCATTTCGTCCACCGCCGCCTCGTAGTCGTCCCAGCGCTTGCGGTTGCGCCAGTCCTCGTCGGTGATCTTGTGCCGCTTGTAGGCGATGCGCTCGCGCTCCTCGAACCGCCGCAGCTGCTCGTCGGCGCTGATGTGCAGCCAGAACTTGGCGACGATGGTGCCGTGCGCGTGCAGCTGCTGTTCGAAATCGTTGATCTCGGCATACGCCCGGCCCCAGTCGTCCCGCGCCGCGAAGCCCTCGACCCGCTCGACCAGCACACGGCCATACCAGGAGCGGTCGTAGATCGTGAAATAGCCGGCGCGTGGCAGGTGCCGCCAGAAGCGCCAGAGATAGTGCTGCGCGCGTTCCTCGTCGGTCGGCGCCGCCACCGGAATGACGCGGAACAGCCGTGCATCCAGCGCCGCGGTGACCCGCCGGATCGCACCGCCCTTGCCGGCGGCGTCCCAGCCCTCGAACAGCAGGACGGTCGAGCGGCCCTGCTCGCGCGCGCGCCACGCCAGCGCGTTGAGTTCCGCCTGCAGCCGCTCCAGCTTGCGCTCGTAGCGTTCGCGATCCAGCTGCGCACCGAGATCGACCGCGCTGAGCACCGACACCGGCGCGCCCAGCGCGGGCGTTTCGTCCGGCGGCCGCCGCGTCGCCCGCGCCAGCCCGCGCTTGCGGCGCAGGCGTTGGCGCAGCGCCTGCAGCAGCAGCTCCCCGGCCATCAGATCGCGATAGCGTGGGTCGGTGGCCTCGACGACGTGCCACGCCGCGTGGCCGGTATCGGTGGCGCGCAGCGCGGCGCCGGAGACCTTGGCGAAGCGCGCGTACCGGCGGGTAAAGGATTTTTCGTAGGGGGTCAGCTCGCGGCGCCCGATCCGGGCGACGGCCTTCAGCCGCTTGCGCTGCTGCTCGCGGGACAGATGGAACCAGAGCTTGACGATCAGCGCGCCGTCCTCGACCAGCAGTCGTTCGAGCCGCTTGACCCGATCCAGCTCCGATTCGAACCGGGCGTCGTCGATCTGCTTGAACGCCCGCTGCACGATCGGCGCGGTGTACCACGACCCGAACAGGATGCCGACACTGCCACGCGGCGGCAGTTGCCGCCAGAAGCGCCAGTACCGCGGCCGCTCGCGCTCCTCGTCGCTCTCGTCCCAGAACGCGACGGTACGGACCCCGCGGGCATCGAGCCACTCGTTGAGCCGGTTGACGACCTCGCTCTTGCCGGCACCCTCGACGCCCGACACGATCACGATCACCGGAAAATCGGCCTGTGCCAGCGCGCGCTGCGCCTTCAGCAGATGCGTCCGCAACAGGCGCTCACGCCGCAGGAACTCCGCTTTCGAAACCGCATGACCCACCTCGGCAGACTCGAACATGGCGGTCCCGCCTGATTGTTATTCGAACCGATATTGCACCGATCCGCGCCGCAACGGGCACTGACCTGCATCAGGCGGCCCCGGCCGTGCGCCGCCGTCAGCCATCGGCGATCGGCAGCGGCGGAGCGTCACCGGCATGTGCATGGCGCGCGCGATCGAGCACCTGGCCGTCCGCATCGCGGATCACCGCGGTGAACGCGACCTTGTCGTGGATGGCCTGCCGGTTCGGATCCCAATAGACCTGCAGGAACCCGAGCAGCCCGGTGGCGAAGCCTGCCGCGTAACCGCCGTAGCGATCAAAGGCGTCACCGTAACGCAGCGCCTGACCGCCGAGCGAGACGACACGGATGCCCAGCCAGCGCTTGCCGAGGGTCTGGCCGTTCCAGTACACCGTCAGCAGCGTGAAGTAGACCGCGCCCCAGCCGATGCTGAAGCCCAGATCGGCGGCCAGCGCCTGCAGCGTGCGCAGGATGCTGAAACTGCCGTCGGGCGCCAGCGGCGCGTTCGCACGGCTGCCCGCCGCCGCGGGCGCGGCGGGGTCGGCCCCGACCGGCTCGGGCGGCGCCTGCTCCGGCCGCTGTGCCGCGACCGCCCGCAGCTGCTCGGCTTCCGTGGCGTCCGCCGCGACGACATCGGCCAGCCCGACGAGGGCCGCGCGCCGCTGCTCGACCGGACCGCCCCTGCGATCCACGTTCTCGGCCAGCTCGGCGAAGACCTCGCGCCGGCAGTCGGCGTCGTCGCAGGCACGCGCGGCGACCAGCAGCAGCGCCAGCTCCGCGGCATCGGTCGGGGACAGCACGTAATCGGTCCCACCGGTCACGGCCGGTGCCCCGTCGGACTCGCCGCCCCCGTGCAACCGCTCCATCACCGACTCGCTGATCGTCAGGACCGCAAAGAACAGCACGAGCACGGCGAATCCGCGCAGCATCGCCGGCAGGCCCCGACCGGCCCCGCTCTGCGCCCGATCGCGGGCGCGCAGCCAGCCGTAGGCCAGCATCGTCAGCGCCACCGCCAACAGCAGGCCGCCGGACTGGGCGATGATCGCCACCGCCACGGCGTCGATGCCGATCGCCGCGAGACGCCGCCACGGCCGCGCCAGCGGCAGCCCGTACATCCACGTGGCGACGCGGAATGCCTCCGGCGTGATGCAGGCCCTGCGGTCGACTTGGGGATCTGGTTCAGGCCCGGACACCGGACCCGCAAGCGGTGCATCGGTCATCTGTTCCGGCCTCCTTGGCTCAGCGGCGGATTTCGTGGGCCGGCACCGGCCGGCGTCCGGAATTGGCCCTTCTTTTGCATCGCAGCATACAGCGATCCCGCAGCGGGACGCCGAACGACTATCACATGGGGGATCACGTGCAGAAAAAGCGCTTGCCGCAGCTCGTGGCACTGGCGCTGGTGCCGGGAACGGCATCGGCAGCGACTCTGGAAGCACCCGCCGACATCGCCTGGGTCTGCGTGTCGGCCGCACTGGTGTTCTTCATGCAGGCCGGCTTCGCCCTGCTCGAAGGCGGGATGTCGCGCGCGAAGAACAGCACCAACGTCATCATGAAGAACATGGCGGACCTGTGCTTCGGCGCGCTGGCGTTCTGGGCCGTCGGTTTCGGGCTGATGTTCGGCCTCAATTCGAGCGGATGGTTCGGCAGCAGCCACTTCCTGCCGGAGACGCTCAGCGGCGGCGACTCGGTTTTCCTGCTGTTCCAGGCGATGTTCGCCGCCACCGCCGCCACCATCGTCTCCGGATCGGTCGCCGAACGCATGCGCTTCGGACCGTATGTCATCGCCTCGGTGGTGATCACCGCGGGCATCTACCCGCTCTACGGATCCTGGACCTGGGGCGGATACTTCGGCGGCCAGGGCTGGCTCGGCGCCATGGGGTTCATCGATTTCGCCGGCTCAACGGTGGTGCACTCGATCGGCGGCTGGTGCGCACTCGCCGGTGCGATCGTGGTCGGGCCGCGTCTGGGCCGCTTCGGCGCCGACGGCAGTGCCCGCGCCATTCCGGGCCACAATCTGCCGCTGGTCGCACTCGGCGTCTTCGTGCTCTGGCTCGGCTGGTTCGGCTTCAACGGCGGCTCGACGCTGGCCGCCAACGCCGATCTCGGCTTCGTCCTCGTCAACACGCACCTGGCCGGCGCCGGCGGCATGGTCGGAACCTATCTGACGCTGACCCTGCTCAACCGCCCGGTACTGATGACCACGACCGTCAACGGCGCGGTCGCCGGGCTGGTCGCGATCACCGCCGGCTGCGCGACGATGCCGACCGGCTTCGCCATCCTGACCGGACTCGTCGCGGGCCCGGTGATGGTTCTCGGCGGGGCCCTGCTCGAACGCCTGCGCATCGACGATGTCGTCGGCGCGGTGCCGGTCCACGCCTTCTGCGGTGCCTGGGGAACCCTGGCCGCAGGCCTGTTCTACAAGGGCGACCTGTTCAACCTCGGGCGCGCCGGCGTCCAGCTGATCGGAATCGGCGCCGCGCTGGCGCTCGCGTTCCCGGCCGCGCTGGCGTGCTTCTGGCTGCTGCGGATCAGCATCGGCCTGCGCGCCGCGACGCTGCACGAACAGCGGGGCCTGGACTTCACCGAACACGACGAGATCGGTTACCCCGAGTTCCAGAAGGATCTGCTGCACGGCGGCAAGGGCTGAGCGGCGCGATGGCCACGCTCGACGACAAGGGGCGCGCGGTTCGCGAGGCGCTGCACGCCGGCCTCGAGCATATCCTCGATGCGGCCCAGGCCCACTCGGCGCTGGTCCTGTGGGATCGGGAATACGCGGCGACCCGACCCAACGCGCTGATCGAATACGTCAACGACGTCGCCGCGGCGCTGGCGCTGCCGACCCGACAGCGTCACGAGGTCCGCATGGCCCTGTACCGGGCACTGCTGGCGCGCGGCATCGATCCGACGCAGTCCCGCAGCGGCGCGCCGACCCCGCCCGCACCGCGGGCGCCGGTCGAAGGCACCGCCGCCTTCCGGATCTTCCGCAGCGTCGCCCTCGGGGTGTTCGACGGCGTACGCCGCCCCGGCGCGTCGGCATCCGGCGCCTTCATCGCGGCGCTGACCCGCCGCACGCCGGGCGGTGGCCTGACCGACACCGCGCAGCGCGCACTCGAAACCTGGGCGCTGCAGCATGACGACGACGGCTACTTCCGGCGCCTGTCGCCTGCCGAATACGCGCCGCTGACCCACCTGATCTACGTCGCCGCCTGCGAGGCGCTCGGCCCGGTCGGCGCGGACCGGCTGTTCGCGCAGGCGATCACCCAGGCCGAGGCCCTGCCGGAAGCCGCCGAATTCCCGCCGCGCCGCCTGCTCTAGCGCGTCAGCAACTGCCGCGCCGCGAGGATCCGGGCGTCCACCAGCATGCCGTCCGCCTGGCGGGCGTCCAGCCAGGCGTCGAGCTGCGCCAGCGGCACCACATGGACGGTAATGTCCTCGCCGGCGACGCCGCCGCCGGGCCCGACCCGCTGCAGCCCCTCGACACGGACGAAATACGCCATCTCCGCGGTCATGCCCGGCGCCGTCGGCCCGCTGAACACGACCCGCGCGCTGCGCCCCCGGAACCCCGTCTCCTCTTCCAGCTCGCGCAGCGCCGACGCCTCGACGCTCTCGTCGCGATGCGCGTCCTCGTCGCCGATGATGCCGGCCGGCAGCTCGATCGTCCGCGTCTGCAGCGGCATCCGGTACTGCTCCACGAGCACCAGCTCGTCGGCTTCGGTGCGGGCGATGATGAAGCCGGCGCCGCGGCTGTTGATCCGCTCGACGTATTCCCAGTGCGCATTGCGCAGCAGGCGCAGGAACTTGCCGGTGTACAACTCGAGGACGCGGTTCATGCCGGCGCGCCGTCCCGCCTGGCGGGCCAGATTTCGCACCGCGCCTCTGCCCGGGCGCCCTGGGCCAGGGCGGAGGCGAGCACCGGCAGCACGGCGTCCATGGCCTGCACGAACGCAAACGGCGGATTGACGACGAGCAGGCCGCAGGCCCGCATCTGCCCCTCGCCGTGCGCTCCGGTTTCGAGCACGCAGCACGCAGCCTCCTGCCGGGTCTGCCGCTGCATGCGCCGCAGCCAGCGTTCGGTCAGGTGGCGGTTCTTGTACGGGAACCAGATCGCCAGCACGCCGCTGGAGAAACGTTGCAGCGCGGCGGCCGCGAAAGTGGCCGTGGCGTCGAATTCGTCCGGACGCTCGAACGGCGGGTCGACCAGGATCAGGCCGCGCTTCTCGCGGGGCGGCAGCAACGAGACGGCCTCGTAGCCGTCGCGGGCATGAATCGCGACCCGGCGGTCTGCGCCCAGCGCCCGGCGCAGCGCCGCAGCGACCTCGGGGACCCGTTCGCACAGCACCAGGCGGTCGCCCGGCCGCGCCATCGCCGCGGCGATAGCCGGCGACCCGGGATAGGTGCGCAGGGCCTCGCCGGAATTGGCGGCGCGCACGATCTGCAGATAGGCCGCCAGCGCCGGATCCGGCGCCGGGTCCGCCCAGAGCCTGACGATGCCGGAATCGGCTTCCTCAGTCCGCCGCGATGCGGCATCACGCAGGTCGTAACGGCCGGCGCCGGCATGGGTGTCCACGTAGCACCACGGCGCCGGTTTGCGGTTGAGCGCGTCGAACAGCGCCACCAGCAGCACGTGCTTGAACACATCGGCGAAATTGCCCGCGTGGTAGCGATGTTGATAGTGCACGCGTTCCCGACACCCGAGGTCGTTCGGCGCGCAGCGGCGCGACCGGACGGAATATGAATGTGAAAAAAGGAGGACCGCGGCCGGACGGCCGCGGTCAATAATTGTCCGGCCTAAGGGAGGGAAAGCGACCGGACGGCCCCTTTTTTACACGAAATGACAATCGCTTTCGAGTACCCTGACGTAAAAAGACCCCGGCCGAAGCCGGGGTCCTGGGTTGCCACTGCGCATCCCGATCGGGGGGATCAATGCGCCGACGCGGTCCCGGCGCCACGCGGGACGCGGATCTCGCCGACCAGCGTCTGCACCGCCTGCGGCGGAGCCTTGGTCAGCATCGAGACGACGGTCGCCACCGCGAAGTTCAGCACCATGCCGACGGTTCCGAAGCCCTCCGGAGAGATCCCGAGGAACCAGTGCTCGGCGCTGTTGAGCTCCGGATGCACGAACTTGAAGTAGACGATGTAGGCCGCCGTCAGGGTGATGCCCGTCACCATGCCGGCGATCGCGCCTTCCTTGTTCATGCGCTTGGAAAAGATGCCCATGATGATCGCCGGGAAGAACGACGCCGCGGCCAGACCGAAGGCGAAGGCGACCACCTGGGCGACGAAGCCCGGTGGATTGATGCCGAGATAACCGGCCACGCAGACCGCCACCGCCGCGCCGATGCGGGCGAACAGCAGCTCCTGTTTCTCGGTGATCCCCGGCATCAGTGTCTTCTTCAGCAGATCGTGCGAGATCGACGTCGAGATCACCAGCAGCAGCCCCGCCGCGGTCGACAGCGCCGCCGCCAGACCACCGGCCGCGACCAGCGCGATGACCCAGTTCGGCAGCTTGGCGATCTCCGGATTGGCGAGCACCATGATGTCGCGGTCGATCTTCATCTCGTTGGCATCCTTGGCCGCGACGTACTGCATCGCGCCGTCACCGTTCTTGTCCTCCCAGCTGATCAGGCCGGTCTTCTCCCAGCTCTTGACCCAGCTCGGCGCCTCGGCGTACGGCACGTCGGACACCGAATCGATCAGGTTGACCCGGGCGAACGCGGCGATCGCCGGCGCGGTGGTGTAGAGGATGGCGATGAAGATCAGCGCCCAGCCGGCGGAGCGGCGCGCGTCGCGGACCTTCGGCACCGTGAAGAAGCGCACGATCACGTGCGGCAGACCGGCGGTGCCGACCATCAGCGCCAGGGTGATCGCGAACATGTCGATCGCCGGTTTGGTGCCTTCGGTATACGCCGAGAACCCGAGATCGCCGACCAGACCGTCGAGCTTGTCGAGCAGATAGGTGCCGTCCGCGGTCTGTCCGCCGAAGCCGAGCTGCGGGATCGGGTTGCCGGTCATCAGCAGCGAGATGAAGATCGCCGGCACCATGTACGCGAAGATCAGCACGCAGTACTGCGCGACCTGGGTGTAGGTGATGCCCTTCATCCCGCCGAGCACGGCATAGAAGAACACGATCGCCATGCCGATGAGCACGCCGGTGTTGATGTCCACTTCGAGGAAGCGGCTGAACACGATGCCGACGCCGCGCATCTGGCCGGCCACGTAGGTGAAGGATACGAAGATCGCGCAGACCACTGCGACCAGACGCGCCGTCGACGAGTAGTAGCGGTCACCGACGAAGTCCGGCACCGTGAACTTGCCGAACTTGCGCAGGTACGGCGCCAGCAGCAACGCCAGCAGCACGTAGCCCCCGGTCCAGCCCATCAGGTACACCGAGCCGTCGTAGCCGGCGAAGGCGATGATGCCGGCCATCGAGATGAACGATGCGGCGCTCATCCAGTCGGCGGCGGTGGCCATGCCGTTGGCGATCGGCGGCACCCCGCCGCCCGCCACGTAGTAGTCGGAGGTCGAGCCGGCGCGGGACCAGATCGCGATGCCGATGTAGATCGCGAAGGTCACGCCGACGAACAGATAGGTGAGAGTCATGACATCCATCGATAGTCTCCGTTAGTCCTCGTGGACGTCGTGTTCGCGGTCGAGTTTGTTCATGCGCCAGACGTAGATGAAGATCAGCGCGACGAACACATAGATCGAGCCCTGCTGGGCGAACCAGAACCCGAGCTTGAACCCGAACAGACGGAAATCGTTCAACCAGTCGACCAGCAGGATGCCGGCCCCGTAAGACACCGCGAACCACACCGCGAGAAGCCACAGCACCAACCTGACGTTGGCTTTCCAGTAGGCTTCCGCGCTCGCTGAGTTGTGCTCAGACATGACCGCTCCTCCATTCACACGCGGGTTTATGCGTGGAGCCAATCTAGCAACCGTGTGTCGTGCTGAAATCGCGACTTTGGTCTAAGCGCGGCGCCGGAGCGGGCGCGACTTTGGTCGTACGGCGGCCGGAGCGGACGCGCTCAGTAGCGCAGGCCGTAGTCGGTGGCGATGCGTACGCGCAACGCGCGCGCCTCCTCGAAACAGGCCAGCAGCACGCGCCGGTCGAAGCCGCTGAGGGTCGCCGCCGGAATGCGGTTGTCGAGCTCGGCGCCGTCATGGTGGCAGTCGCGCTGACGTCGCAGCCGGAAGTCCTGCAGCGCATAGAACGCCTCGACCCAGGACTCGGCCTCGCGGCGCTCGTAGTCGCTGTGCGGCCACGCCAGCAACCGTGCCGGCGTGGAGGTCTCGGCCACGCCCCGCGACAGGGCGAGGATGCGCGCCGCGTCGGTGAACAGTCCGGCGCCCTGCAGCTTGATGTCGAAGGAATCGGGAATGCGGGCGCGACGCTCGAAACGCAGGCGTCCGAACACGCCGACCGGCGGCCGCGAGCGCAGCGCGTTCTGGGTCATCTGGCGCAGGAACACCGGGCGCGGCGCGATGTACGACGACAGCCACATGCGCAGCTCGGCGGCCAGATCGAGCGCCCCCCAGAGTCCGCGGAAGTCGAAGAAGATCGCGCCGTGCAGCAGCGCCTCCGGATCGCCGGTGTCGATCCAGCGCGCGAAGCAGTCGCGCCACTCGCCGATGCTCAGGCACCACCGGGGATTGCGCGCCATGATGTCGCCGCGACACAGCGGGAACCCGCAGGCATCGAGCAGGCGGTTGACCTCGTCGGCGAAGCGCAACAGCGTCGCCCGCACCGTGTCGACGTCGTCCGCGGCAAAAATGATCGCGTTGTCCTGGTCGGTGTGAACGGTCTGCTCGCGGCGGCCCTCGCTGCCGAGCGCCATCCACGCGAAGCGGATGGACTCGAGTCCGTGCCGCGCCTGTACGGTCTCCAGGATCCGGATCGTCAACGCGTCGTTGAGATCGGCGATGGTCCGGGTCAGCTGCGCGGCGGATTCATCGTCCTCCAGCAGCTCGAAGGCCAGCCCGCGCAGATCGCGGGCCGCTTCGATCAGGGCACCGTCGTCGCCGAGCGCGGCCAGACGCTCGAGCATCTGGCGTACGCGCGCATCGCGGCTGGCAACTGCGAGTCCATGTCCGATCATCAGTAACGCACCTTGGCGAGCGGCACGGCGCGCGAGGCCTCCAGCGCCGCCTGCAGCGTGTGGATGCCGCGCGCCTCGAGCAGCGGCAACAACCGCAGAAAGATTTCCGCGGTCACGATTGCATCCCCCAGCGCGGTATGCCGGCCGAGCACCGAAACGCCGAGCCGTTCCGCCAGCAGTTCCAGGGCATGGCCCTGCTCGACCGGATAAACGACCTGCGACAGCAGCAGCGTATCCAGTACCGGCTGCTCGAAGCGCGTCCCGGTCGCATCGGCCTGCATTTCGAGAAAGCGCAGATCGAACGCGGCGTTGTGCGCGACCAGCACAGTGTCCTCGCAGAACTGTCCGAAGCGCGGCAGCACCTCGGCGATATCGGGCTGACCGGCGAGCATCGTCGCGTCGATGCCGTGAACCTTCTGTGCGGCCGGATCGATGCGGCGTGTCGACGCCACCAGCGATTCGAACACCTCGCGGCTCAGAATGCGCCCACCGACGACACGTATTCCGCCCAGCGAGATGATCTGGTCACCGGCCGACGGCTGAAGTCCGGTCGTCTCGGTGTCGAACACGGTATAGATCAGGTTCCGCAGCGGCGGGTCTGCGCCGGCCTGCGACAGGCGCAGCGACTGCGTGCTGAAGTCGAACATCTGCGGCGCCGGCACCGCAACGCCGGCACGCGCGGCGTCATCGTCCGGCAACTCGGTCCGTGGCAGCAGGATGCACAGGGTCGCCTCGTCGCCGTCGATGCGCTGCCAGAGTTCGCCGCCGTGGCCCCGCGCGATCGCCGCCGGCGACAGCGGCAACCGGAATCCCTGCACCGACAGCGGCGCCTGCTCCCAGTCGCGCCATCGCGCGGGGTCGAGCAGCTGCGGCGGCGACCAGCGCAGCATCAGACGCAGATAGCGGCCGTCCTCGCCGACATCGAGCCGGTACTGCCGCTCACCGGCGGGCAGCTGCGAACAGTAGTCCCGCAGCAAGGCCGTCAGCGCGAAGCTCTCGGCGGCGATCCACAACGGCGGCAGCGATGCAGGCAATGCGACTGCGGCGCCAACCGCGGCACTCATCGCCGACTGCAGCAGCGACAGCAGCGTCTCGACCGTCACGTCCTCAAGTGGCCAGCGCTCGTCGCCGCCGCCGACATCGACCGCGCCGGCCAGGGTGGCCGACTCCTGGTCGATCACCTCGACGAAGCGCCGGCGCTCCTGCGCCGACATCTCCGGATAGTCGCGCAGCATCTCGACCGCGGCGCGCAGGTTGGCGATGCGGCGCCTGCCGTCGGCGTCGCCCGGCACCGGCTCCTCGCGGCTCTCGAGCGTCTGCAGATGCAGGAAGAATCCGTTGACCGCGCGCCCCTGCAGCGGCGTGAAGCGCGCATGCAGCAGCGCACCGCCGCGCGTCGCCAGCAGCGCAGTCGCCCCGGCGCGCGCCTCGTCGCGCGCGACCGCCGCATCCAGCCGCTCCAGCGCATGAACGATCGCGCTGCGCCGGAACAGCGCGAAGATCGTGCGACCGAGGCCGATGAAGACCTCCGGCTCGACCGCTCGGATCATGGCGACGGCGCGCGGGGTGTAGAGCAGGATGCGTCCGTCGCGCGAGCACGCGATCGCCGCCGCCGGCAGGTCCGACAACACCGCGGCCAGCAGATCGCGTTCCTCGGCGAGTTTGTCGGTGGCCGCGGCGATTTCCGCCGCTCCGGCGCGGCGGCGCTCCGCGTAGTCCGCCGCCAGACGATTCACCGCGTCCGCCAGCGGCGCCGGCACGCCACTGGCATCGTCGACCCGCAGCTCGGCGCGCCCACCGTGCAGGCGGTCGAGCAGATGCGTCAGCGCCGGGATGAATTCGACCTCGCCGCGCAGCCACTGCATGCCGGCGAACGCCGCGGCCGCCAGCGCGAGCAGCGCCACCAGCACCAGCGCCACGCCCCGACCCCGCAGCACGTCGACCACCGGCGCGCGCTGCTCGGCGGGCAGCGCCAGCACCGCCAGCGCCGCGAACAGCAGCACGGCAATCGCGGCAATGCCCGCGGCGACGCCCAGCAACCGGACGTTCGCGCGCATCAGGCCTCCGGCAGATCCAACATGCCGCGGATGCGCGCCGACAGCTCGCGCGTCGAAAACGGCTTGGTGACATAGACGTCGGCGCCGACGGCGCGACCGCGCGCGATCTCCGCTTCGCGCCCTTTCGCGGTCAGCATGATCACCGGCGTCTGCCGCAGGGCCGGATCGTCGCGCAGCATCTGGCAGACCTCGTAACCGCTGCGTGCCGGCATCATCACGTCGAGCAGCACCAGATCCGGACGGTGCTCGCGGATCATCGCGATGGCCTCGTCGCCGTCGCGCGCCACCTTCACCGCGCAGCCGAGCTGGCGCAGCAGGAATTCCAGCGAAACGACGATGTTCTCCTCGTCGTCGGCGACCAGTACGGTCTTCTGCGTCATGCGCTCTCCTCCAGAGGCAGCGTGAACCGGAAACTCGCCCCGCCCCCCGACCGCGGCTGCACCCAGATGCGTCCGCCGAACCGCTCGACGATATGGCGGCTGATCGGCAGCCCGAGCCCGGTGCCCTGGGGCTTTGCGGTCAGATTACTGCCACTCTGTCTGAATTTCTCGAACACGGTCTCGACGTCCTGCGCCGCGACCCCCGGACCGTTGTCATCGACGGCGACGCACACGCTTGCACCGTCACGCGTTGCGCTCACCTCGACCCGGCCGCGTCGCGGCGGCGCGAACTTGAGCGCATTGCCCAGCAGATTCAGCAGCACCTGCTGCAGGCGATCGGCATCGGCACGGACCCACCAGTCGTCCGGCACCGGCCCGACCTCGAGCGCCACGCCGGCGTCGTCGAACAGCTGGCGCACCGAAGCGGCGGCGTCGCCGATCGCCGCGCCCAGTGCCACCGGCTCGATGCGCCACTGCGCCTCGCCCTGTTCGAGCCGGGCGAAATCGAGCACCTGGTTGATCAGTCGGGTAAGCCTTTCGGTCTCGCGGATGATGATGCCCAGATAGCGGGCACGCTCGTCCGGATCAAGCGCGGGGTTGTCGGCAAGGATCTCGGAGAACGCTCGGATCGAGGTCAACGGTGTGCGCAGTTCATGGGTCACGGTGGACATGAACTCGTCCTTGAGCTGGTCGAGTTCCTGCAGCCGGCGGTTGGCGTCGCGCAGCTCCCGGGTCCGCGCCGACAGCGCGCGACTGTAGTGCAGGACCTGGGAGGCCTCGTCGAGAATATGCATGACCTCCTCGAGCCCGAGGGGCGCTTCGCGCGCGATCGACGCGACCAGGGTGCGCGCCGAGGCACTGCCGATCGCCCCCGCCAGTACCGACTCGACATGCTGCAGCAGGCCCGGATCATTGTCGTCGACACGTCCGCCGTGCCGGTTGCGATAGGCCTCCAGCGCCGCCTGGGCGCGGGCTTCTCCGAGAATGCGCACCAGCAGCGCCCGCAGCTCCGGCAGGGCCACGCCGCCGCGCCACAGCGGAATCGGCCGCTCCGCATCCCGCTGCAAGGCCCCCACGAACAGCGCCGCCTGTGCCGATTCCTGGGCATCCGCACGCGTCGCCAGCGAAACGCCGACGTAGGCAGCCGCATTGGCGAGCAGGCTCCAGAAGACGCCGTGCGTGATCGCGGTGACACCGTCCATGCCGAACAGGGCCTGCGGTCGCAGCCAGACGATCCCCAGCGGCCCTTCGATCAGCCACTGCGCGGGCAACCACCCACTGTGCGACGCCGACGGCAGCAGCAGCGTGTAGCCCCAGACGACGAAGCCCGCGAGCAACCCGGCATACGCACCGCTGCGGGTCCCCAGCCGCCAGTAGAGGCCGCCGAAGAAGGCCGGCGCGAGCTGCGCGACGGCGGCGAACGAGATCAGGCCGATCGACACCAGGCTGCGCGCCTCTCCGGCATAGCGGAAATACAGATAGCCGAGCAGCGCGACGATGAGGATGGCCCCTCGGCGGATCAGCAGCAGCAGCCGTCCGAGGTCCGCGGCGTAGGCGCGATGCAACAGGCCGGGCAGCACCAGATCGTTGGAGATCATCGTCGCCAGCGCGGTGGTTTCGACGATGATCATGCCGGTGGCCGCCGACGTCCCGCCGATGAACACCAGCAGCGCCAGATACGGATGGCCGGACTGCATCGGCAGCCCCAGGACATAGTCGTCCGCCGCCAGTGCGGGCCCGATCAACAGCACGCCGGCACAGGCCAGCGGCAGTACGAACAGATTGATCGTCAGCAGGTAGAGGGGGAACTGCCAGGTCGCGCGCCGCACGTGCGCCTCGTCGACGTTCTCGACCACCGCGACCTGGAACTGGCGCGGCAGCAGCGTCACCGCCGCCATCGACAGCAGGATCAGCACGCTCCAGTCGAACCAACCACCCGCGGAGGTCTCGAACCGCCACAACGCCGACAGGCGCGGGTGCGCGGCGGCCTCGGCGAACAGTACCGCTGGACCGTCGAACAGCACGAAACAGGCAAACAGACCGACCGCGAGAAAGGCGCACAGCTTGACCACCGATTCGAAGGCGATCGCGGCGACGAGGCCCTCGTGGCGCTCCGATGCGTCCAGATGCCGCGTGCCGAACATGATCGTGAACGCCGCCATCACCAGGGTGATCACCAGTGCGGTATCGCCGAACAGACCACCGCGCATCGACGCACTGCCGCTGGTCAGCAGGGTGAACCCGGCGGCGACGGCCTTGAGCTGCAGCGCCAGATACGGCAGCACGCCGATGACGCAGATGAGCGCAACCAGTGCCGCCAGGCCACGGCGCTTGCCGTAGCGCGACGCAATGAAGTCCGCGATCGTGGTGATGCGGTCGCGCTTGGCGATGCGCAGGCATTTGACCATCAGGGTCGGCCACAGCAGCGCCATCAGCGTCGGCCCGAGATAGATCGGCAGGAAGCCGATGCCCTGTGTCGCCGCGACGCCGACGCTGCCGAAGAAGGTCCAGGACGTGCAGTACACCGCCAGCGACAGCGCATAGATCGTCGGCGAACGCACCAGTTGCCGACCGCGCTCGATGCGCCGCTCGACCAGCAGCGCGATCACGAACAGCAGGCCCAGATACGCAAGGGACACCGCCAGCACCGTCGCGACCGGCAGGGTACTCATCCAGCCCTCATCGACGCAGCACCGCGGCCAGGACGATCAGCACCGCCCAGACCCCGAAGATGTACAGCAGCAGCGCCGGCGCGCCGAGCGGACCGCTGTGGCCGTCCGCGAGGGACAGCAGCGGGAAGTTGAACAGCGCGAAGCCGAGCAGTGCGACGACTGCCAGCCCCAGCACGCGGCGTGAAGTGTTCGGCATCTGCGTTGCCCGTCGAGCGGATTGGTTTTCCGCCTCCTCGGCGTCCAACCATCCGCCAATGCCCGGGCCGCGTCCATCCGCCCTTGGTCGAGGTCGACGCCGGACCGGCTTGCCGTAAACTCGGACGGATGCCAACAGACGGGCGCACGACGCCCCGCCGGAGGAGCCCGCACCGCATGCCAGCCGCCGTACCGTCCACCGCGCCGCCTCGGCGCCGCGCGCGTCCGCGGAACTAGCGCCGTGCTGCCCGGCTGGTTGCTGCTGCTGCTGTCGGCGGGATACGTCGGCCTGCTGTTCGCGGTCGCGTACTGGGGCGACCGCCGCGCCGCGCTGACGGGGCGACCGCAGGCTCGGCCCCTGACCTACAGCCTCGCCCTCGCGGTGTACTGCACGTCCTGGACCTTCTACGGCGCGGTCGGTCGGGCCGCCGAACGCGGCTGGGACTTCCTGCCGATCTATCTCGGTCCGATCATGGTGTTCCTGTTCGGCGCGCCGCTGCTCGAGCGTCTGGTCCTGATGTGCCGGCGCCACAACATCACCTCGATCGCCGACTTCGTCGGAGCCCGCTACGGCCGGCGCCAGTCGCTCGCCGCACTGGTCGCGGTGATCGCCATGGTCGGCGTGCTGCCGTACCTGTCCCTGCAGCTCAAGGCCGTCGCGATCTCGCTGGAGGTGCTTGCGGTCCCCGACAGCGGCCCGCGTGGCGTGTTCGGCGACGGGGCGCTCGTCACCGCGGTGATGCTGGCGATCTTCGCGATCCTGTTCGGCACCCGCCAGGTGTCCTCGAACGAACGCCACGACGGCCTGCTGCTGGCGGTCGCGTTCGAGTCCGTGGTCAAGCTCGGTGCCTTCGTCGCGATCGGCCTGTACGCCGCGTACGGGGTCTTCGACGGCGTCGGCAGTGCTTTGTCCGCGGCGCTGGCGCAGCCACAGGTCACCGAGGCAATGGCACGGCCGGAATGGATGACCGGCTTTCTGGCGCAGACGGTGCTGGCGATGGCGGCGATCCTGTGCCTGCCGCGTCAGTTCCAGGTCACCGTGGTCGAGAACGGCGGGCGCTCCGAGCTGCGCAGCGCGCGCTGGATCTTCCCGATCTATCTGGTGCTGATCTCGCTGCTGGTGCTGCCGATCGCCGGCGCCGGCGCGGTCAGCCTCGGCCCCGAGGTCTCACCCGACAGCTACGTGCTGAGCCTGCCGCTGAGCCAGGGGCATACCGATCTGGCGCTGTTCGCGTTCATCGGCGGATTCTCGGCGGCCACCAGCATGGTCATCGTCTCGACCGTGGCGCTGTCGACGATGCTGAGCAACGAGCTGGTGATCCCGCTGCTGCTGCGCTGGCAACCGCTCGGCCTGGCCCGGCGTCCCGACCTGTCCGGCCTGATCAAGACCGCGCGCCGGATCAGCATCGTGGTCCTGCTGACGCTGGCGTATCTGTATACCCGCTTCGCCGCCGAGGGGTCGCTGGCGTCGATCGGGCTGCTGTCGTTCGCTGCGGTCCTGCAGTTCGCGCCGGCACTGATCGGCGGACTGTACTGGAAGCGCGGCACCCATCAGGGCGTGCTCGCCGGACTGATCGCCGGTTTCACCCTGTGGGGTTACACGCTGATGCTGCCGACGCTGGCCGGCACCGATTCGGCCCTGGTCACGCTCGGCCCCGGCGGCATCGGCTGGCTGCGTCCACACGCACTGTTCGGCATCGACTGGCTCGACCCGGTCACCCACGGCACCATCTGGAGCCTGGCCGCCAACCTGCTCGGCTACATCGGCGGCTCGCGCTGGTTCGCCCCCGGCCTGAGCGACCACCTGCACGCGATCCGCTTCATCGGCGAGGCCGAACCCCAGCAGCAGCAGCGCCCGAGCACCACCGGCACCGCGCTGGTCGGCGATGTCCGCGCGCTGCTGGAACGCTTCTTCGGCGCCGGGCGCGCCGCGCAACTGCTCGGCGACTACTCGACCCGCGCCCGGGTGCAGCTGCTCGATCGCGAACGCGCGACCCCGGAACTGGTGCGCTACTGCGAACGCCTGCTCGCGGGCGCGCTCGGCGCCTCCAGCGCGCGCGTGGTGATGGCGTCGATGCTGCGCGGTCGCGACATGCAGCTCGAGGATGTCATCCAGCTGCTCGACGAGACCTCGCATGCGCTGCAGTTCTCGCGCGAGCTGCTGCAGGCGGCGCTCGAACACCTGTCGCTGGGCGTCAGCGTGGTCGACAGCGAGCTGCGACTGGTCGCCTGGAACCGGCGCTACGTCGAATTGTTCGAGTACCCCGAGGACCTGGTTTCGCAGGGTGTGCCGATCGAGCGGCTGATCCGCCACAACGCGCGCCAGGGCCTGCTCGGTGACGGCAACATCGAGGCGCTGGTCGAACGCCGCCTCGAACACATGCGTGCCGGCAACGCCTACGAGCACGAGCGCACGATGCCGGACGGATCGGTGATCCAGATCCGCGGCAACCCGATGCCCGGCGGCGGCTTCGTCAGCAGCTATACGGATGTCACCGCCTACAAGCGCGCCGAGCGGCGCCTCCAGGAACTCGCCGACACGCTGGAACAGCGCGTCCGCGAACGCACCGAGGAGGTCTCGCACGTCGCCGCCGAACTGGCGATCGCCAAGAGCGCGGCCGACCGCGCCAATGCCGCCAAGACCCGCTTCCTCGCCGCCGCGTCGCACGATCTGGTCCAGCCGATCAGCGCGGCGCGCCTGTTCCTCGCGTCGTTCGACCCGGAGCATGCCGATCCGAAGCAGGCCATGCTGGTCCGCAACGTCGAGGGCGCACTGTCCGCCGCGGAGAAACTGCTGGCCGCGCTGCTGGATATCTCGCGCCTGGACGCCGGCGCACTGCCGGTCAAGTGCGAGCACGTCCGCCTGCGCAGCGTGCTCGAACCGCTCGCCAATGAATTCGCCGCGCTGGGCCGGGAACAGGGGCTGCGCTTCCGTCACGTTCCCTGTGAACAGGTGGTCTACACCGATCCGGCCCTGCTGCGCCGTATCGTCCAGAACTTCCTGTCCAACGCGCTGCGCTATACCGAGCGCGGCCGCGTGCTGCTCGGCTGCCGGCGCCAGGGCAGCACCATCCGCATCGAGATCTGGGACACCGGCCCCGGGATCCCGCCGTCGAAACAGCAGGAGATCTTCGAGGAATTCCGGCGCCTGCGCAGCCAGGACGCACGGGGGGAAAGCGGACTCGGACTCGGACTTGCGATCGCGGAGCGTACCGCGCGCCTGCTCGGGCACGAGATCGGCATGCGCTCGCGGGAAGAGCACGGCAGCGTGTTCTGGATTCGCGTCCCGCTGGGCAGCGCCGACGCGCTCAGCGAGGAACTGCGTCCGGAACAGCGCATGAGCCGGCGACTGGGCCATCCGCTGGTGCTGTGCATCGACAACGAGCCGGCGGTGCTGGCCGGAATGTCCGCGCTACTGGAGAGCTGGGGCTGCCGCGTCGCCGCGTTTCCGGGTCTGGCCGAAGCGCTGGTCTGGGCCGAACGCAACACCGAGCAACCGGAACTGGCGATGGTCGACTATCACCTCGACGACGGTCGCTCCGGTATCGACGCGCTCGACACCCTGCAGCAGCGCTGGCACGCAGAGGTGCCGGGGATCGTCATCACCGCCGATCACACGCCGCAGGCGCGGCAGGCGGCCGTGCAGCGCGGCTATGCGTTCCTGCCCAAACCGGTCGCGGTCGCCAAGCTACGGGCACTGCTGAACCGGACGCTGGGCAACCGGCTCAGCCGCAAGCCCTGAGCCGATTCACCGGCCGGGTCGCACCCGTCAGCCGCCATCAGCGGAATGCCCGCGGCCGTCCCGATGGCACGCCTCAACCCTCTTCGGATTCGGTCTCGTCGTCGGCGACCGGGGGGATCTCGAGAGACGCCGACTCGGCCTGCAGCAGGCGCTGCGCCAGCAATGCCGCCTGCGTGCGCCGGACCAGCCCGAGCTTGCGCAGGATCGCGGTCACATGCGCCTTGACGGTCGCCTCGGTGACCTGGATCTCGTAGGCGATCTGCTTGTTGAGCTGCCCGCTGGCCAGCATCATGAATACGCGGAACTGCTGCGGCGACAGACTGGCGATGCGCTGCGCCAGTTCGCGTTCCTCGGCGGCCGCCTCCGGCGCGCCGGCCAGCTGCGGGGGGAACCAGACTTCACCCTCGAGCACCGCCCGCAGGGCATCGCCCAGCGTCGGCACCCCGGATGACTTGGGGATGAAGCCGGAGGCGCCGAAATCGTAGGCGCGCTGCATCACCCCGGGTTCCTCGTGCGCCGAGACCACGACCACCGGCACCGCCGGATGTTCGTTGCGCAGGAACAGCAGCGAGGAGTAGCCCTGGGCCCCGGGCATGTGCAGGTCCAGCAGGACCAGATCGGCATCGGGATACTCGGCGATACTCGCCTGCAGGGCCGGGAAGTCGCTGACCTCGACCACATCCGCCGCTGGCAGGAAGTTCTTCAACGCCTGCACCAGGGCGCTGCGGAACAGCGGATGATCGTCGGCGACTACCACGACGTTTGCGCTCATGCCCGGAGTCTATCTGGCATTGACCCGCGCGTGCCACACGCCTCCGCGCACGCCGAAGGGGCTCCGCCGCGACGGCGCAGCCCCTTCGGCACGGGCACGCTCTGTCCCGGTCGCCGTCAGGCGGCCTGATCCTGGGCGCTCTTGCGGGTGCCGATCAGGTGATCGACCACGGCCGGATCGGCCAGCGTCGAGGTATCGCCAAGCGTATCGAACTCATTGGCGGCGATCTTGCGCAGGATGCGGCGCATGATCTTGCCGGAGCGTGTCTTCGGCAGGCTCGGCGCCCACTGGATCACGTCCGGGGCGGCGATCGGGCCGATCTCCTTGCGCACGTGCACGACCAGCTCCTTGCGCAACTCCTCGCTGGCCTCGACGCCGAGCTTGAGCGTCACATAGGCGAAGATGCCCTGCCCCTTGATGTCGTGCGGGCACCCGACCACCGCCGCCTCCGCGACGGCCGCGTGCAGCACCAGGGCCGACTCGACTTCCGCCGTGCCCATGCGATGACCGGAGACGTTGATGACGTCGTCGACACGGCCGGTGATCCAGTAGTAGCCGTCGGCGTCGCGGCGCGCGCCGTCGCCGGTGAAGTAGACGTTGTCGTAGGTCGAGAAGTAGGTCTGTTCGAAGCGCGGGTGATCACCGTAGACCGTGCGCATCTGTCCCGGCCAGGAATCGAGCAGCACGAGATTGCCCTCGCAGGCGCCTTCGAGCACGCGACCATCGGCGTCGACGATCGCCGGCTGCACCCCGAAGAACGGCTTGCAGGCGGACCCCGGCTTGAGTGCCGTCGCGCCCGGCAGCGGCGTGATGAGGATGCCGCCGGTCTCGGTCTGCCACCAGGTGTCGACGATCGGGCAGCGCTGTTCGCCGACGACACGGTAGTACCACTCCCAGGCCTCCGGATTGATCGGCTCGCCGACGGTCCCGAGCAGCTTGAGGCTGGCCCGGCTGGTCCGTCGCACCGGCTCCTCGCCCTCGCGCATCAGGGCACGGATCGCGGTCGGCGCGGTGTAGCAGATGTTGACCTTGTGCTTGTCGACGACCTGCCAGAACCGCGACGCGTCGGGATAGTTCGGCACGCCCTCGAACATCAGCGTGGTCGCGCCGTTGGCCAGCGGCCCGTACACCACGTAGCTGTGCCCGGTCACCCAGCCGACATCGGCGGTACACCAGTAGACGTCGCCATCGTGATAGTCGAACACGTACTGGTGCGTCATCGCCGCGTACAGCAGATAGCCGCCCGAGGTGTGCAGCACCCCCTTGGGCTTGCCGGTCGAACCGGAGGTGTAGAGGATGAACAACGGATCCTCGGCGTTCATCGCCTCGGGCTCGCAGCGCGCCGGCTGAGCCGCCACCTGATCGTGGTACCAGAGATCGCGCTCGTTGTCCCAGTCGATCCATCCGCCGGTGCGCTTGACCACCATCACGTGCTCGACCGAATCGGTCCCGGGGCGCCGCAACGCCTCGTCGACATTGGCCTTCAACGGCACCTTGCGTCCGCCGCGCAGCCCCTCGTCGGCGGTGATGACGAGCTTCGAACCACAATCCTCGATGCGCCCGGCCAGGGCGTCGGGGGAGAAGCCACCGAACACCACCGAGTGCACCGCACCGATGCGGGCGCAGGCCAGCATCGCAACGGCCGCTTCCGGAATCATCGGCAGATAGAGGGTGATGCGGTCGCCGCGCTTGACGCCGAGCGCCCGCATCGCGTTGGCCAGGCGGCTGACTTCGCCATGCAGCTCGCGATAGCTGATGTGACGCGACTCCTTCGGGTCATCGCCTTCCCAGATGATCGCGGTCTGATCGCCACGCTCGGCCAGATGCCGGTCCAGGCAGTTGGCACTGACATTGAGCGTGCCGTCCTCGAACCAGCGGATCGACACCGCATTGCGCGCGAACGAGACGTTCTTGACCTTGCTGTACGGACGGATCCAGTCGAGACGCTTGCCGTGCTCGCCCCAGAAACCTTCGCTGTCCTCGACCGACTGGCGATACATCTGCTCGTAGCGCTCGGCGTTGACCCACGCGCGCTCGGACCAGTTCGGCGGAACAGGATAGGTTTTGGATTCTGACATGACGTTCTCCACGGCAATGAATGGCTGTACCGATTGTCACCAGCGTCGCCGCCCGGCCCCATTCGACCATGGTCGAAAAGCCTCATTCAGTTCGACCAAGGGCGAATGTTCGCAATGCACCGCCGATCTCACAGTGACACCGACAGCGCCAGTCCGGGCGCAAATACTGATGAGGAGACGGTATGAAGACTCAAGACCAGATCGGCGTCGCACCGCGCCTGACTGCGACGGGCTGGCGGGCACCGGTCACCGCCGCACTCGGCGCCGGTTTTGCGCTGGCATCGGTGGCGGCACACGCGGGGGAGACCACCATCGGCACCACCAGCGTCAGCTGGGGCGGCTACGCCAAGCTCGACGTCATCTACAGCCAATTCTCGGAAGGCGCCGTCGCACAGAGCACATCGCGCGACCTCTACGTGCCGTCGACGATTCCGGTCTCCAACGGCGGCGGCGACAGCTACAGCGCCCTCGACTTCCACGCCAAGGAAACCCGGCTCTACATCAAGACCGAGACGCCGCTCGAGAACGGCATGAAGATCGGTGGCCATATCGAATTCGATTTCATCGTCAACCAGGGCGCCGGCAATGAGGTGGTCACCAACGCCTACAACCCGGGCCTGCGCCGCGCCTTTCTGACCTATGGCAACTGGTTGATGGGCCAGGAGTGGACGACCTTCATCAACCTCGGTTCGATTCCGGAGACGCTGGACTTCGTCGCGTTCCCGACCGACGGCACGGTGTTCGCGCGCCAGCCGATGATCCGGTACAGCAGCGGGAATTTCTCGATCGCCGTCGAGAATCCGGAAACCACCGTGCGCACGGTGGACGGCACCGGCAGCGGATCGACCGCCAAGACCGACGACGGACAGGTTCCCGACCTGATCGCCCGTTACGTCGCCAAGCTCGACAACGGCGGCAACCTCGCCGTCGCGGGCATGCTGCGCCAGCTGACGATCGACGACGCCGCCAGTGGCGGCCCCGACGCCACCACGATGGGCTACGGCATCAGCGTGTCGGGCAAGCTGCCGCTCGGTTCCCGCGACGATATCCGCTTCACGCTCAACTACGGCGAAGGCATCGGCCGCTATCTGGCGCTCGGCATGTCGGCCGATGCCGCGATGGACGGCAACGATCTCGAAGCCATCGGCGTCACCTCCGGCTATGTCGCCTATCGCCACGCCTGGACCCCGCAGTGGCGCACGACCGTGACCGCCTCCGCGTTCCAGGCCGACAACGACATCCTGCTCACCGGCGGCAACGCAACCGACAGCGTCGTCAGCGGCAGCGTCAACCTGCTGTATTCACCGACGGCGAAACTGACCTTCGGCACCGAGTACCGCCACGCCGAGCGCGAGGTCGAGTCGGGTGCCGACGGCGCGCTGGACCGCCTTCAGTTCTCGGCGAAGTACGTCTTCTGACGCCCCTTGTCGTCGCAGTCACCGGGCCGCCCCTGGGGCGGCCCCTTTTTTTGCCTCCGCGCGCCCGGCGCAGGACACGTCGGCGAGGATGCGCATCCGCATCCAGTGCAGGACCGCCAGGATCGCCAGCAGCGCCGAGGCAGCGGCGCCCAGGGCGCCCCCGCCGCCCCCGCTCCCGTCCGACGTCGCACCATCAGGCGGCGGCACCGATACCGTCCCGCTCTGCGGATACAGATAGCGGGCGCCGGACAGATCGTCGGTGGTCAGGGTCGCACCGCGACCGTCATCGTGCGGACTCGCCCGCATCGTCGCCGCATCGGCGGCGGTCCCGGACACACAGGCACTGCCGCGCGGATCCCCGCAGGAATGCGCCAGCCCCAGGGAATGCCCGAGTTCATGCGCGAAGACCTCGCCGGCGTTGGCGCCGAGATTCTTCACCAGAAAGCAGCCCGCCCCGTCCTGGACCACGATGTCCGCCTCCAGCAGCGGACGATAGACGCGACCTCCGACCGAAGCCGGTGCCCCGTAGCGATAACCGGTCAACGCGATCACACCGCCGCGATCACAGTCATAGGTGCCGCCGATGTCACCCAGCGGGTCGTTGAACAGGATCATGCTGATGCCGTCGCTGTAGTTGAGACCGCCCACGGCACCGCTCTGTCCGGCATAGCGCAGGCGGACCAGACTTTGCGGATCATCGTTCCACGCACCGGTCGCGCTGCGAAACTGGCCGTACCCACCCGCGAGCAGCAAGGCCTGGCCGACGTCGCCGGCGTACAGATCGATATCGAGCCCTTGCTCGAACTGATGCCAGCGGGCGGGCGGGTCCTCCAGCAGCGCGTACTTGGGCCCGTTGCCCCGCGGCGGTTTCTTGTCGCGCCAGTAGTCCTGTCCCCGATGCTGCCCGCGCCCCCGGTCGCGCACCCAGGCCGAAAACGCAGCGGCGTCCCGCACCCCGTGCGCCTGACCCGCATAGGGATTGCCCGGCGTGTCCACCTCGCTGACGTCGCGCACGACCAGCGATTCGCCGCCGTCGGTCACGACCTGAAACGCGCCGAGCGCCGCCTGAGAGACGCCCATGTCGCCATCGCTGCGCTCGGACAGGAACAGCAGCACCCGCTCGTTGACCGCCAGCCGCGGCGCTCCAGCGACGAGCAGGCCACCGTCGGCACCGGGATCCGCCGAGCCGGGAACGGCGACGATCAGCGCCTGCGGATTGATCTCGCCCTTCAGCGACTCGACCGCGGACAGGCGATAACGCGCCCACTCGCTGCGGGGCGACCCTTCGATCTTCGAAACCGTGGCCAGGACGACACGGTCGGCCTGATCGACCAGCGCCTCGTCCGTCATCGGTGTGTACGAGAAACCCAGCGCGGCAGCACTGAATGACAGCAGCACGCCCGCAGAAAGCCTGTATGGCCTGAACATGATCCCCCTCCTGACATCGTTCTTGTAAGAAAGGACCGTACCGGGATGTCGGGGAGCCGCCCATCCGCGCTTCCGACAATGGGATACGTATTCGCCGCGGGATTGTTTCGACTTCCGCATCCCGCACCGCAACATGCGGGCGACGTGCCCGCCGGTGGACGCGGAGACGGCGCTCGTGTCATAAGAACCGTCCGGCCATGACCCCCCGACGGTCGCCCCGACAATCGGCCGGAAATCCTGTGGAGGCAGAGATGAGTTCAGAAAATATCCAGTCCGTCCTGGGCGAAAACCGTGTATTCCCCCCCCACCCCGACTTCGTCGCGCACGCGCGCCTGGACGCGACCAAGCTCGAGGCCCTGCATGCCGCCGCGGCGAAGGACCATGTCGGATTCTGGGCGGAACTCGGTCGCAAGGAGCTGGCCTGGCAGACCCCGTTCAGCGTCGCGCTGGATGACGGCGACGCGCCGAATTTCCGCTGGTTTGTCGACGGCCGCCTCAATGTGTCGGCCAACTGCCTGGACCGCCACCTCGGCAATCGCGGTGACAAAATCGCGATCCGCTTCGAGGGCGAGCAAGGCGACGTCAAGACCTACACCTACCGCGAGCTGCATACCGAGGTCTGCAAGCTCGCCAACGCGCTCAGGGCGCTGGGTGTGAACAAGGGTGACCGCGTCGTCATCTACATGCCGATGGTGCCGGAAGCGGTCATGGCGATGCAGGCCTGCGCCCGCATCGGCGCGGTGCACTCGGTGGTGTTCGGCGGATTCTCGGCCGCGTCCCTGAAGGACCGGATCGAGGATGCCGGCGCCAAGCTGCTGATCACCGCGGACGGCGGCCATCGCGGCGGCAACATCGTCGAGCTCAAGCAGGCGGCCGACGATGCGCTGTCACAGGGCTGCCCGAGCATCGGCAAGGTGCTGGTGCTCAAGCGCACCGGCCACGAGGTGGCGTTCGACCCGGCACGTGACGTGTGGTGGCATGAACAGATCG
Source organism: Nevskiales bacterium (assembly GCA_028698335.1). GTDB lineage: Bacteria > Pseudomonadota > Gammaproteobacteria > Nevskiales > Nevskiaceae > Solimonas. Next base: position 80,818 of record JAQVDP010000012.1, read on the forward strand.
CCACCCAGCCGGAGCAGTGCGATCCCGAATGGGTCGACGCCGAGCACCCGCTGTTCCTGCTCTACACCTCCGGCTCGACCGGCAAGCCCAAGGGCATCCAGCATTCCAGTGCGGGATATCTGCTCGGAGCGACCGTGACCAGCCAGTGGGTGTTCGACCTGCGCGACGACGACGTGTTCTGGTGCACCGCCGACGTCGGCTGGATCACCGGGCACAGCTACGTGGCCTACGGCCCGCTGTCCAACGGCGCGACCATCCTGATGTACGAGGGCGCACCGACCGTGCCCGACGCGGGCCGCTTCTGGAAGCTCTGCCAGGACCATGGCGTGACCATCTTCTACACCGCGCCGACCGCGATCCGCGCACTGATGAAGCTGGGCGAGGAATGGCCCGAGAAGTTCGACCTGTCGAAATTGCGTCTGCTCGGCACCGTCGGCGAACCGATCAATCCGGAAGCATGGATGTGGTATCACCGCGTGATCGGCAAGGAGAAGCTGCCCATCGTCGACACCTGGTGGCAGACCGAAACCGGCAGCATCATGATTGCACCGGTTCCGGGCGCGGTGCCCACCAAACCGGGCTCGTGCACCAAGGCATTGCCCGGAATCGTGGCCGACATCGTCGACGAGAACGGGGATTCGGTCACCGATCCCAACCTCGGGGGCTATCTGGTGATCCGCAAGCCCTGGCCGTCGATGCTGCGGACCATCTGGGGCGACAACACCCGCTACGTCAACACTTACTGGTCACAGTTCCAGAACCGCTGCTACGTCGCCGGCGACTCGGCGCACCGCGATCCGGACGGGTATCACTGGATCATGGGGCGCGTCGACGACGTGCTCAACGTCTCCGGGCACCGACTCGGGACCATGGAGGTCGAGAGCGCACTGGTGGCCCACCCGCGCGTCGCCGAGGCGGCAGTGGTTGGCCGCCCTCACGACGTCAAGGGCGAAGCGGTCTTCGCCTTCGTGATCTGCAAGGGCGCGCGCCCGATCGGCGACGAGGCGGCGAAGCTCGCCAAGGAGCTGCGGGACTGGGTCGGGCAGGAGATCGGCCCGATCGCCAAGCCGGACGACATCCGCTTCGCCGAGAACCTGCCGAAGACGCGCAGCGGCAAGATCATGCGGCGCCTGCTGCGCTCGATCGCCAAGGGCGAGGAAATCACGCAGGACACCTCGACCCTGGAAAATCCGGCCATCGTCACGCAGCTGGCTGGCAACGACTAGGGCCTGGCCCGCTCGACAGGTATGGCCGGCCCGCTCGGGGCCGGCCATGCCCCCAAACCTCCCCACCGGTCCGGTTTCGCGAATCTGTCACCATCGGTCCCGCAAAATGGATGACGGCCCGCTATTTGCTAGCCAGTAGCGGTCATTCATTTTTCCGGTGGTTGCGGCGACGGATGAGGTGGATCGGAGCATTTCTGATTTGCATGTGCGGGTGCGCATCGGCGCCCGCGCTGGCTCGCGACCTCGGAATGCCTCGGGACGCGAACAATCTCAGCGCGTACTACGGCATGCGCAGTGCCGATTTCGGCCCGCAGGCCAATGACGTCGAGACCACCGGCTCGGCCTACGGCCTGTCGCAGGAACTGGCGCTGGAATCCTGGATCAAGCTGCGCCTGAGCTACGATCGGGTCGACATGGACCCCGAGCCGGGCACGGTCGCCGACTACCACAACGAGCGCAGCAGCTACCGGATCGGCCTCGTGCCACGGATCCAGACCGGTCCTGCGACCATCGCGCTGTCGTTCGAAAGCCTGCGGATCCAGAGCCGCGAATCCGAAAGCGGCGGCTGGGAGTTCTTCGGGGCCGGCAAACGCTCGCGATCCGGCTTCGGGATCGGCGGCAGCACCGAATTCGCGATCGGCGCCAACATGACGGCCCTCGGCGAAGCCACCGGCTACAGCGTCGAGGATATCGAGGTGCTCGAAGCGACCATGCGCCTGTCCTATCGTCTGGACGGACACGGGATCCACGGCATGTCGCTGTTCATCCAGGGCTGCGACCGCCAGTTCGCCCGCGACGACGCGGAACTGCGCGAACGCGATCTGCGCCTGGGGCTGAAGTTCCACTTCTAGCCCCCGGGGCCTCAGCGGCCCCGACGCCCGGGGCGATCTCAGTTCGATCGGCGCGCCATGAACGCGACACGCTCGAACAGATGCACGTCGGCCTCGTTCTTCAACAGCGCCCCGTAGAGCGGCGGCAGCGATTTCTTGTTGCTCGCGTCACGCAGCACTTCGGGCTCGATGTCTTCGGCCAGCAGCAGCTTCAGCCAGTCGAGCAGTTCCGATGTCGACGGCTTCTTCTTCAGACCCGGCAGGTCGCGCAGACCAAAGAACACATCCATCGCGTCCTTGACCAGATTCTTCTTCAGCTCCGGGAAGTGGACATCGACGATCTGCTGCATCGTGTCCTTGTCCGGGAACCGGATGTAGTGGAAGAAGCAGCGCCGCAGGAATGCGTCCGGCAGCTCCTTCTCGTTGTTCGAAGTGATGATGATGATCGGCCGGTGGCGGGCCCGCACCGTCTCGCGCGTCTCATGGACATAGAATTCCATCTGGTCGAGTTCGCGCAGCAGATCGTTGGGAAACTCGATGTCCGCCTTGTCGATCTCGTCGATCAGCAGGATCGGCTGGACCTCGGAATCGAACGCCTCCCAGAGCTTGCCCTTGATGATGTAATTGCCGATGTCGTGGACCTTGTCGTCCCCGAGCTGGGAGTCCCGCAGACGCGACACGGCGTCGTACTCGTAGAGTCCGTGCTGCGCCTTGGTCGTCGACTTGATCGCCCAGTCGAAGAAAGGCCGCCGCAGCGCCGATGCGATCTCCCGCGCCAACTGGGTCTTGCCGGTCCCGGGCTCCCCCTTGACCAGCAGCGGACGCTGCAGGGTCACGGCGGCGTTGACGGCCATCATCAGATCGTCGGTGGCGACATAGTTTTCGGTGCCTTCGAAGCGCACGGTGGTTCTCGCAGCGTTTGGGTGGGACAGGTGGAGTCTACAGAAGGACGGGCGCATCGGGCAGTTCGTTGCCCACGTCCGGACGCCCCGGGGGATGCTGCGCCAGAACCGCCGCCACCGCCCGGATCCCGGCGATGGCACCGTCGCGGAAGCGCCCCTGCCGGAATTCGGCCTCCATGACCCGGCAACAGTGCTCCCACTGTTCCGGCGGCACGCGCCCGCCGGCCACACCGCGGTCGGCGACGATCTCGACGTCACGGTCCGCATACAGCACGTAGATCAGCACGCCATTGTTGTGCTCGGTGTCCCAGACCCGCAGGTCCGAGAACACCTGGATGGCCCGCGCGCGCGGGGTGACGCCGCCGAACACCGCGGCCAGCGGCAATGCCGCCTCGACGGCAAACCGGATCTCGCCGGAGTGCTGCCCTTCCAGATCGCGCACGGCCTGCTCGATCGCGGCCAGCACCTGCTGCGGAAAGGCCCGCTGCAGCCGCCACTGCCCGGTTGCCAGATGGTTCAGGATTCGCCGGATCGTCATCTCACCACCCTCCGGAAGCGCCGCCGCCACCGAAGCTGCCGCCGCCTCCACTGAACCCGCCTCCACCGAAGCCGCCGCTCCCGAAGCTCCCTCCGAAACCACCGCGGTGATACCCGCCAAAGCCGCCGCCGAAACCGCCACCGCCGCCGCCCGAAAACAGGGCCAACGCAATCACCGTGGCGAACAGGCCGGCGAGCACGCCGAACACGGTCGATGTCGCAAGGAGTCCTACGACCACGCCGGTCCCGGCGCCGACGCCGACTCCCGCCAGCAGATCGCCTGTCGCCCGCCGCAGCAGGCGGCCGAACATCCAGAAGATGAAGAACGCGGCGAACGCCGATCCGAGCGGATCGCGATCGGACCCGGATCGCCGGGCCGGCCTGGGCGACGGCAGGGGCTCGCCGTCGATCACGGCGATCATGCGATCGATTCCGGCGGCGACCCCTTGGTAATACGCCCCGCGACGGAACGCCGGCGTGACGTCCTCGGCGAGGATGCGTTTGGCGATGGCGTCGGGCAGAACGCCTTCCAGGCCGTAGCCGACCTCCAGACGCAGGCGTCGGTCCTGTTTGGCGACGACGAACAGAACGCCATCGTCGACGCCCTCGCGCCCGAGCTTCCACGCCTCGGCCACACGCAGCGCATATTGCTCGATCGTCTCAGGCCCGGTGCTGTCCACCATCAACAGCGCGATCTGGCTCCCCTTGCGCTGTTCGAAGGCCTCGAGTTTCCGGCTCAGCGTCTGCTGTTCCTGAGCGGTCAGGGTGCCGGTCAGGTCGGTCACCCGCGCAATCGGGGGGATGGTGATCGCCGCCCAGGCCAGCCCGACCAGACCGAGCAGCAGCCCCGCCAGAACGCCTCGCACCCTTACCGGCCCCCGGCGCCGGGCGCGCCGCTTCGCGCAATGGCTGGCGGCCGCTGCCGTCATGCCCGGTCTCGGACCGCCCCGGCACTCAAGGCTTGGAACCGAAATCGACCGACGGCGGCTTGGAAAGCGCTTCCTCGTTCTCGACGGTGAAGTTGGGCTTCACCGTCATGCTGAACATCATCGCCGTCAGATTGCTCGGAAACGAGCGAACGGTGGTGTTGTAGGCCTGAACCGCCTGGATGTAGCGATTCCGCGCGACAGTGATGCGATTCTCGGTGCCTTCGAGCTGCGCCTGCAGATCGCGGAACAAGGTATCGGACTTCAGCTGCGGATAATTCTCGCTGACCACCAGCAGTCGGGACAGTGCCGACGACAACTCGCCCTGGGCCGCCGAGAACTGCTTGAGCGCGGAGGCGTCATTGAAGCTGTCGGCACTGATCTGCACCTGACCGACCCGCGCGCGCGCATTGGTCACCTCGGTCAGCACCTTCTCCTCCTGAGCCGCATAGCCCTTCACGGTATTGACCAGGTTCGGCACCAGGTCCGCGCGGCGCTGGTACTGGTTGAGCACCTCGGACCAGGACGCTTTGATCTGCTCGTCCTGCTGCTGCAGCTTGTTGTATCCGCAGCCGGACAGCATCAGGGAGGTGACGACTGCAAGCAGCGTGGCAATCCGCTTCATGGCCCGATCTCCAAGTGAATTCAAACCTGTTACCCATCAAACCCAAAAAAGGCCGTGCATACGACTGTATGCACGGCCCGGCAAGAATCAAGTCGCGGCGCCCGTCCGTCAGGACGCGCTGCGCGCCTGCAGTGCGGCGACCGCGGGCAGGGTCTTGCCCTCCAGAAACTCCAGAAACGCGCCGCCACCGGTCGAAATGTAGCCGATGCGGTCGGCCACCCCGAACTTGTCGATCGCCGCCAGCGTGTCGCCGCCTCCGGCCAGCGAGAAGGCATCGCTCTCGGCGATGGCCGCGGCCAGCGCCTTGGTGCCGCCGGCAAAGGCGTCGTACTCGAAGACCCCGACCGGCCCGTTCCACACGATGGTCCCGGCGTTCTTGAGCTGTTCGGCGAGTTTGGCGCGGGTCTTCGGGCCGATGTCGAGGATCATCTCGTCATCCTCGACCTCGTCGACCTTGCGCACGACGGCATGCGCCTCGGCAGAGAATTCGGTGGCACAGACAACGTCCTCCGGTAACGGGATGTCCCCGCCGCGGGCCTGGATCTTGGCGCGGATCGCCTTGGCGGTGTCCAGCATGTCCATCTCGCACAGCGACTTGCCGACCTTGTACCCGGCAGCGGCGAGGAAGGTGTTGGCGATGCCGCCGCCAATGATGAGCTGATCGGCGTTGTCGGCAAGATTGTTCAGCAGATCCAGCTTGGTCGATACCTTGCTGCCGCCCACGATCACGGCCAGCGGCCGGGCCGGTTGGGCCAGGGCCTTGCCCAGTGCATCGAGCTCCGCGGACAGCAGCGGGCCGGCGCAGGCGACCGGCGCGAACCGGGCCACGCCGTGTGTGGAAGCCTCGGCGCGGTGCGCCGTGCCGAAGGCATCCATCACGTAGATGTCGCATAGCGACGCCATCTTTCGGGCCAGGGCCTCGTCGTCCTTTTTCTCCCCCTCGAGGAAGCGGGTGTTCTCGCCCAGCGCGATCTGCCCGGGCTCGAGATCGATGCCGTCGATCCAGTTCGAGACCAGCGGCACGGTCCGCTCCAGTGCAGCGGACAGCCACGCGGCCACCAGCGTCAGCGAGGCGTTCGGATCCAGTTTGCCCGGCTTGGGGCGGCCGAGATGCGAGATCACCAGCACCGAGGCCCCCTTGCCCAGGGCGGCCTTCAGCGTCGGCAGCGACGCCCGCAAACGGGCATCGGAGGTGATCTTGCCGTTCATCACGGGCACGTTCAGATCCTGACGGATCAGCAGTCGCTTCCCGTTCAGGTCGAGGTCGGACATGCGGAGAACAGTCACTTGGAGGCTCCTTCGATTCGTCGCTCCCGCGCACGCGGGAAGTCATTCAGGTCCCAAAACAGCACTCCCCGCTTGCGCGGGGAGTGTGGATCCCCGCCCTAGGCAGGGATAAACGGTCGCGCAATGGCGCAAGACCTCACTTGGCCGCCACCACGCGCACCATCTCGAGGCACTTGTTGGAGTAACCCCACTCGTTGTCGTACCAGCTCACCAGCTTGACGAAGGTCGGGTCAAGCGCGATGCCGGCGGTGGCGTCGAACACCGAGGTGCGCGCGTCGCCGCGGAAATCGGTGGCAACGACGGCATCCTCGGTGTAGCCGAGAACGCCCTTGAGCGCGCCTTCGCTCTGCGCCTTCATCTCCGCCTTGATCTCGTCGTAGCTGGCGGGATTCTCGAGCTCGACCGTCAGATCGACCACTGACACGTCCGAGGTCGGCACGCGGAACGACATGCCGGTCAGCTTCTTGTTCAGCTCAGGAATCACGACGCCGACCGCTTTGGCCGCACCGGTGCTGGACGGAATGATGTTTTCGAGGATGCCACGGCCACCACGCCAGTCCTTGTGGCTCGGGCCGTCGACCGTCTTCTGCGTCGCGGTGGCGGCATGGACGGTGGTCATCAGGCCACGCTTGATGCCCCACTTGTCGTTGAGCACCTTGGCCAGCGGCGCAAGGCAGTTGGTCGTGCACGACGCGTTGGAAATGATGGTCTGACCAGCGTAGGTCTCATGATTGACGCCGTAGACGAACATCGGGGTGTCGTCCTTGGACGGCGCCGACATGATGACCTTCTTGGCGCCTGCGTCGATGTGCTTCTGCGCCGTCTCCTTGTTAAGGAACAGGCCGGTGGACTCGATGACCACGTCGGCGCCGACCTCGTCCCACTTGAGATTGGCCGGGTCGCGCTCCTGGGTCAGACGGATCTTCTTGCCGTTGACCACCAGCGCACCGCCGTCGACGGCGACCTCGCCCTTGAAATGTCCGTGCACCGAGTCATAGCGCAGCATGTATGCGAGATAGTCCGGGTCGAGCAGGTCATTGATGGCCACGACCTCGATGTCGCCGCCGAAGTTCTGGACCGCCGCACGCAGCACGTTGCGACCGATACGGCCAAAGCCATTGATACCTACCTTCACTGCCATTTCCACGTTCTCCGGTATGTCGTACGACGGGTGCCACCGCCGAATGAGTGTCACTTGCGCTGCAGTGCCGCGGCCCGCGCGGCGCGATATTTTACCCGAGTAGACGCTTGGCCCGAGCCAGGATCTGATCGCTGGTCAGGCCGAAGTGCTCGAACACCGCCTTCGCGGGCGCGGATTCGCCGAAGCTGTCGACACCGACGACGTCGCCGTCCAGCCCGACGAAGGCGCGCCAGTAAACGGAAACCCCGGCCTCGATCGCGAGGCGCTTGCGCAGCGCCGGCGGCAGTACCGCGTCACGGTACGCGGGCTCCTGCGCGAGGAAGACCTCCGCGCAGGGCATCGACACCACCCGCACCGACCGGCCTTCACCGGCCAGCGCCTTGGCCACGTCGACGGCGAGCTGAACCTCGGACCCGGTCGCGATGATGGCGAGTTCCGGGGACGCACCCGATTCCCACAGGACATAGCCACCACGGCGCGCATCGGAAAGATGTGCGGGCGGATGGTCCTGCGGCTGCAGGTTCTGGCGCGACAGCGCCAACGCCGACGGCCCGTCGGCGCGTTCGATCGCGTTGGCCCATGCCACCGCGGTCTCGAAGGCATCGGCGGGGCGCCAGACATGCATGTTCGGAATCAGACGCAACGACGCGACATGCTCGACCGCCTGATGGGTCGGGCCGTCCTCGCCCAGTCCGATCGAATCATGCGTCAACACAAAAATGCTGCGCTTGCGCATCAGCGCCGCCATGCGCAACGCGTTACGGGCGTAGTCGGAGAACACCAGGAAGGTGCCGCCGAACGGGATCAGCCCGCCATGCAGCGCGACGCCGTTCATGATCGCGGACATGCCGAACTCGCGCACGCCGTAGTTGACATAGTTCCCCTCGAACTGGCCGGCCCGGACCGAGCGGTGGCCCTTGAAATCCGTGCAGTTCGATTCGGACAGATCCGCCGAACCGCCAAGCAGTTCCGGCAGTCCCGCCGCCAGCGCGTCGAGCGCGGCCTTGGATGCCTTGCGGGTTGCGACGGGCTTGTCGCTCTTGGCCGTGGCGTTCAGCAGTTCGGACACAGCCTCCTGCCACTGTGCCGGCAGATCTCCGCGCATGCGCCGCGCGAACTCGGCGGCCTCGTCCGGATAGGCTTTCGCGTAGGCGTCGAAGCGGCCATTCCACTCCTGATGGCGCTCCGCTCCGCGCTGGGTTGCGTTCCAGCCTGCCCGGATCTCGTCGGGAATCTCGAACGGCGCGTGCGCCCAGCCGAGCTGTTCGCGTGCGAGCGCGATCTCCGCATCGCCCAGCGGCGCGCCGTGGCACTTCTCCTTGCCCTGCAGGTTCGGCGACCCGAAGCCGATGATCGTCTTGCAGCAAATCAGGGTCGGCTTGTCGGCCGACGCACGAGCGGTCTCGACCGCGGTCTTGATCTCGGTCGGATTGTGGCCGTCGACGTTGCGGATCACCTGCCAGCCATAGGCCTCGAAACGACCCGGCGTATCGTCGCGGAACCAACCGTCGACTTCACCGTCGATGGAGATGTTGTTGTCGTCATAAAAGACAACCAGCTTGTTCAGTCCCAGCGTGCCGGCCAGCGAGCAGGCCTCGTGGGAAATGCCTTCCATCAGGCATCCGTCGCCGACGAACACGTAGGTATGGTGATCGACGATCGTATGCCCTTCGCGATTGAACTGCGCGGCCATGACCCGTTCCGCCAGCGCCATGCCGACGGCATTCGCGAGCCCCTGCCCCAGCGGGCCGGTGGTGGTCTCGACGCCCGCGGTCATCCCGTATTCCGGATGTCCCGGGGTCTTCGAATGCATCTGGCGGAAGTTCTTCAGCTCGTCGAGCGGCAGCGCATAACCACTCAGGTGCAGCAGTGCGTAGAGCAACATCGAGCCGTGCCCGTTGGACACCACGAAGCGATCGCGGTCGGCCCAGTCCGGAGCTGTGGGGTCGTGCTTCAGAAAGTCGTTCCAAAGCACCTCGGCGATGTCGGCCATGCCCATCGGCATGCCGGGATGGCCGGAATTGGCTTTCTGGACGGCGTCCATTGCGAGCGCGCGAATGGCATTGGCCAGCTCGAGGCGGGTTGGCATGGGGCTCACCGGAATCAGACAAAAATGGGACGCTATTGTCGGTTTTTGCCCGCTTCGGGGCAACAAAGCCCCCGCCATGCGCGCACCGACCCAGGGTCGGCCACAAAAGCAGAGCTCAGTCGTCGGCCGATCGCTCTCCGGGAAACCGGCGCCGCGTGGCCCGATACAGCAGGTAAACCCCCCAGGGATAGGCCAGCACCCACCAGCCCAATGCCTCATCCAGCGGCGGCAACGCCGCTGCGGCCTCGCCGTAACGGGTCCGCCACAACCAGACATAGCCGAGGATGAACGCCCAGGGCGCCTGGCTCAACAGAATCCAGACAGGTTTCCCAAGCAAGCCGCAACGCCGCGAAAACAGGATAAATACAGCGGGAACCACGACCAGAAGCGCCGCCAACGCCTGACGGACGGGATCAGCGCCAATCAACCAGCCCGCGTCCACCATGACTTGCCTCGTCGACTCTCAGATGCCTGCATCAGGCAACACAACAACAGGGAACCAACGCATGCGGAGGCGAACGCCACCGTCGCCCCCCTTTTGAGCTAGCGCACACGTCGGATCAGCGTGTCCGACATCATATGCTTCATCGTATCGTGATCGACGATCCGGTAGACCTCGGAAAGAACCTCGCCCGGCGTCAGTGGGCTTTGCTCGTCCATCCTGAGCACCAGCACGATGTCCCGATCGTTTGCCTGGCTGATTTCCATCTTGCCGTACGCAAAGTCTGCGGCACCGTCATTGAGATTCATCGTCTCACAGCGGAACGTCAGATCAGAGCGGAAGTTGCAGTAGGTCTTCAATTCCCCCTGCCCCTGACTGACATCGGAAACCCAGAGTCCGTCCAAGTAGCCCAGCGCCTTCGCGAGTGCTTCCGGACTGCTCGCGCCAGGCGGAACTGTTACTTCACCGGCAGCGACACCCTCCGCGGATGCCGTCGCACTCAACGCGACTGAAACCACAAATCCCGCTGTCAGAAGCGCCCTGGTCAACTTCACATCCATCTCCTCAGATAACCATCAACCGCACAGCGCCAGCCATCGATTCCCGACGCGGCGGCTGCACAAAAAGAAAGAGGGGGGCTTGCGCCCCCCTCGAAAGGTTACAGCAGTTTCTTATGCGTTCAACAACCGCTTAGCACTCGCCTGCAGCAGGCGTAGCAGCCGGGAGGGTCACCTGCGGGCAGGTGTAACCAGCCGGAGACGGCGGGATGAACTGCAGTTCTTCGATCTCGTTCAGACCGTCGGCAGCGTTGGTCGGAATCGAGCCATCCGGCTGACCCGTACCTTCATCGAACGGGAACACATTCGTCGAGTTCGTGGTATCGAACTGCGACGTGATGCGCTGACCCGCAATCAGTTCAACCCGGTCACCGCCCGCGATCGGGCTGGTCTGGGTGAACGTCAGGATGATGCGCTGCGCCAGCTGGTCATTACCCGTCACCGTGGTGATGTCCTGACCGTTGCTGTCGAAGATCTGGACGTCCGACGGCGGGTTGTTGATCGCCAGAGTGCTATCGAAGTACTGGAACTTCGAAGCAACCCAAGCCACCAGCTCGGCCTGCGTCAGCGATCCGTCATCGTTACCGAACGGAGCCTCGTCCGCATCCGTTGCGTTGGCGTCGTTGCGGGTATCACCCACGACGCTGTCGGTCACGAAGAACGGCTGGCTGAACGTGATATCGATGTTGAAGGTCGTGCCTGCAACACCCGGGCCCGGGGGCTGGGTGCTGTAGTTCGAACCACGGACCACCGAGACCGGAGCGAACGGACCGACGATGTCAGCCATGGCGAACACCGGCGCATGGATGCCGAGACCGGCCGTCTGCCACGCAGCCCAGGTGTTGTTGGTGAACGCAGTGCCGAACACCGTGCCAGCGGCGCGGTCCGGAACCGAGTTGTACACCACAGCACCGTGGCCCGGAGTCGGGTCGATCGCACCCGCCGGCAGAGCAGTGATGCCCGCCAGGTTGGCCGCTTCGTACGCCGTTTCCGCGTATTCCAGATCGGTGTCGGTGAAGCAGGTCGACACGTTCGCCGGAACCACTGCGTTGCTGGTCGGGATGGTGATGCGGGTGTTGCCCGCGCTCAGCACCGCCGGAGTCGGATCAGCCGCAGCCGCAGCCAGCGACATCGCAACCGGACCGCCCAGGCAGTCCAGCAGCGTGATGTTGCCGCTCAGGCGCACGCCCTCGTGGAAGTCGAACACCAGCTGCTGACCATCGTAGAACGCCATGGTCATGATCGCCGGGGTGAAGTCACGCACCAGCACGCGGGCATTCGCCGCGTCGGTCGCAACCACGCCGTTGGCGTCAGCGATGTCGTCCGCCATGTCAATCACGGCACCGGTGGCCGAACGGCCGTCGGTTTCGAAGTTGACGATGTTGTCGGCGTTGAAGATCACCAGATGACCGGTGTTCGGAGCCGGCAGCGGAGCGCCTTCGTTCGCAACGTTGTTGGCGCTGGTGAAGCCCGACAGCACGGTCGCGCCGTTGTAGGCCGGCGTGCCCAGCAGCGGCGGGTTGGCCAGCGGCTCGGACACCGAAATGCCCAGGGTGCGGGCCGGAGCGCCGAGGAACGCAGCGGTCGACGTCGCGTCGTGGAACACCGACAGGGTCGAGGTGATGCCCAGACCACCCAGGTTGGCGGCGCGCTGGACATCCAGCTCGGCAGCCTGGTCGATGTTGCCGGAGGCCAGCTCTTCACGCAGGGTATCTGCGTTGTAGTTGGCCGTGGTGTCGGCGTTGTCGAGCATCTGCGGGTTGACCGGCAGCACGAACAGGTGACGGTCACCCGAACCGGTCTGCACCACGCCACCGCCCGTGCCGATGGTCACCTGCAGGGTCTGGTTGATCTGCGAGGCCAGCAGCTGCGGGGTGGTGGTCGGCGGAACGTTGTCGGTCAGCGCGATCATGCTCTCGCCGCCCAGGAGGCCAGCGGAAGCACGCGACTGCGCCACGATCACGTCACCCGGCTGCAGACGCGTACCGGCGCGGCCGACAACGACCACGTCGAACGAGGTCAGACCGTTCGGGTTGATGACATAACGCAGACGGCCGGTTCCCAGAGCCTTGGTCGGCGCGGTACCGGTGGTCACCGGACCCATGTTCTGCGCAGCACCGTTGACACCGGTGACCGGGAAGAACAGGGCATCGAGGATGGTGTTGTTGCGACGCACATACATCACGACGTCGACCGGCAGGTTGGCGGCCGGCATGGTCACGGTGACGCGAGCCACTTCACCACGGGTCACGCGAGCGCTCGGACCGAACAGGGCTTCTTCGATGGCGTTCATGAAGATGTCCTGATTCGGATTCGGCAGCTGCGCCGCGTTCAGGTTCTGCATGTCGCCAGCGGTCAGCGCCGGGATCGCCGCCGGAGCAACGGCCGCGTTGAACGGGTCGATCGCGTTGGTCAGCTCGCCCTCGATCACCGTGTCAAGCAGCGACGAGGTGGTCAGGAACGGGAACTGATCAGACGGGTTGCCGGTGTCGACTTCGTCGCTCTTCTGCACCAGGGAGACGGCATCGGCGACCGTGTTGGTCTCGATGAACGTCTGCAGCACGATCTGCAGCTGCGGCTGGCCGCCGAAGTTGGCGATGGTGTCGAAGTCCGGCATCTGCACCGGCTGGTTGACACCCAGCACCGTGAGCGAGGTGCTGATGGGGTTGCCGACCGAGTCGAGCAGCGACTGACGACGGATGTAGATGTTGAAGGTCGTGCCCGGAGCGATCGCCGAGGCCGTGGTGACACGGACCTGGTTCTCCGACAGCACTTCCAGCGAGGACGCGACAGCGGTCTGGTTCGGAGCCGCGCCGACGGTGACGACGAGGTCGGAATCCGTCAGGTTGGCCGCAACCGGCTCGCTGAAGGTCAGGGTGACACCGCCGGTGGCGGCAGTCATGTCCAGACCGTTCGACAGCACGCCCGGAGGCGTGAAGGCGACAGCGCCGCCAGCGGTATCCGGAACCGGAACGCCCGAGACCGTGGTGACGTACGGCGCGATGAGGTCGGCGTCAACGTCGTTGGTCGCCATGATGCCCGCGAGCTCAACAGTGTTGTTGGACTCGGAGATCGTGGAGATCAGAACGCCGCGGTTGTCGACCGGCAGGCCGTCATCATCCGTCGCGTCGCAACCAGCGACGTTGGTCGGGTTGCCGCTCTGGAACGCCAGGCCCAGATAGTTCACCGTGCGCAGAACGAAGCAGGAGTCGTCCGGCACGTTGGTGAACACGAACTGACCGTTCGCATCGGTGGTGGCGGTGATGTACGGAACCGCATAGGCGACTTCAGTGCCTTCCGCCGGGGTCAGGTTGTTGGCGTTGTCCTGAGCCTGAGAATCGATCCAGACGTCCTCGAAGTCGAGGCTCACCGGCTCGTTGGCAATGGTGTTGCCGGTCGCGGTGTCACGCAGAGTGCCGCGAACGGTGGTCGTCAGCGCCGGCAGACGCACAGCGCCAGCGCTGGCGGTGTAGCCGTCGACGAACACCAGCTGCGGGTTGGTGGTGCCGGTCACAACCGTGTTGTCACCGAACACCTGAGCTTCCGGATTGACCGTGACGGTCACGCCAGCGTAGCCCGCCGGCGGAACGATGGTCACCGGGATGAACTGGTTGGTCGTACCGCCAGTCGTGATCGTGCCAACGGTGTTGGTCACGCTCACGCCGTTGATCTGGTACTGGCCACCGGCATTCGTCGTCGTCGACTGCTGGCCGATGGTGACGGTCGCGCCTTCGATCGGCGCACCGTTGGTATCCAGAACGGATCCGATCACCGTGCCGGTCGCCTGGACCTGATCAAAGCCAGGACCAGTGTTGCTGTTGGTGTTGTCATCGCCACAACCTGCGAGCGCCATCGAACCCGCAATCATTGCGGCGATAGGCAGCAGGCGGAAGGATGACGTCACCCTATACTCGCCCAATTTCATTGAGATCTCCCAAACAAGTTAGGTCTTCCAAGAGTTCGTGCCGTTAGAAGAAAGCCCCCAAGCAAAGCGGCTACCCGGTGACCTCCCCTCCGGAGCACGGTCGGAATGTAGCACGTCTTTTTCAGCAACGGTAGGGAGTCACGCGCAAAACTTGCTGCATTTCTCAGATGATTGCGAAATGTGTCGTTTGAGCCGCCCGCGGAACCCGAGATACTCCGTTGTCAGCCTGAAGCGCGAGGCGCACTTCAGGATCGCGAATCCCGGGCGCGCCCCATGGGCCGACGGATGAACGACAGGCCAGACCACGATGAAACGCGAGACGCGTGTCGATGACCTGCAGTCATCGCAGTGGATCGGCCGCGCACCGCCGCACCTCGCATGCGAACCACACCGCCATGCATGGACAAACACGACGCACCCGAGCCCGCACGACGGCAAAACCCCCACCCACTTCGAGAGCGGCCCGATTCGCGAGGCCAGACTTGCGGCCTCAACCCGCCGGCACAGCCCGAATCAGCGTTGCACTGGGGCTGTCCAATCAGTCCTTCGAGCGGGACCAGAGAAACCTCACGCCCGGAAACGAAAAGACCCCGACAAAATTTGTCGGGGTCATGCCGCCTTCGCCATGAACTCTTGGCCCCCGGAGGGCAATTAGGGAGACCACCCTTCAGCAGGCTTTTGTAGTCTAACCTGAATGGCGCCCCGGGCGCAATCCCACAATGCACAAAAATACCTCCGCGCAACCGGAAGAGCGGAGATATCTTTGAATTCAAAAAAGATAACGCCCCAGGTCCATGCCCCGGGGCGCTAATCGGACAGCGTCAAGCGTCAGCGTTCAACGCAGAGCATCTCCGCGGTGAGCGCGCCGCTCCAACTTACTTGTACGCCTCAACTTCAGCACGGCGATTCAACGCACGGCCGGCGGCAGTGGCGTTGTCGCCTGAAGGCCGCGACTCACCGAAAGACGTCACCTCGATACGGTCAGCCTCCACGCCCTTGCGGACGAGATACTCCTTGACCGCATTGGCGCGACGCTCGCCAAGGCCAAGGTTGTAGTTGTCGGTTCCACGATCATCGGTATGCCCGGAAACCTGCACGGTCAGCTTCGGATTTTCGGCCTTGAGCTTTCCGATCGTTGCTGCAGCGCTATCCAGCTTGGCACGCGCTTCAGCGGTCAGGTCGTTACGGTTGTAGCCGAAGTAGATCGGGCCGAACTGCGCAACCGGGGCATCGTCACCACCGATCTGCTTGGTCAGCGGGCAACCCTTGCCGTCGACTTCCGTGCCGGCCGGCGTGTCCGGGCACATGTCCTTGGCGTCAATCACACCGTCGCCGTCGCTGTCCGCGGGCCCCTCCTCGACAACCGGAGCAGCGACCGGCTCAGCCTTCTTGGCGTAGACGAGCGGTTCACCGAACGGCACGACCAGCGCCAAACGCAGGACTGCTTCGTCGAAATCATTATTGAACGGCGCCACGCTGCCACCGCCGACACTGTCGTTGACGTCGATGACGCGGTAGCGCACATCGAAGCGAACGCCCAGCTCGGTGTCTTCGTCGACATTGAAGTACTTGAAGAAGCCGGCGCCGGTGTAATAGGTGCCATCGTAGCTGTCGCCGACGCTGCTGCCGTCGGAGTTGGTCATGCCGACACCCGCCGTCAGGTACGGCACCCAGCCGCGCGACATCGGGTAGGTCAGCAGCGCCGCGATTTCGCCGCCGTACTCATCCCAGTCGTTGTTGGCGGGAGACGAGTCACTGTCGAACGAAGAAAGGAACGCCGTGAATTCCATTCCGAAATAACGGGAGAACGGCTTTCCGACCGAGATGAAGGCACCGAGACCATCATCGGACTGACGGCTGTTGTCGTCGACGAAGATGTACTGACCGCCGATGTTCACATACGACCGGAGCGCGTGCGGCTCCTCGCCGGCAAAAGCTGGATTGAACGCAATCGCGGCGCCCGCAGCCAGCGCACAGCCTACCTTCTTAAGCATACGTACTCCCCTTTCTAGCGATGGGACGAATGGCGCACGGACGCACCGAGTTCATCAAATACCGGATACCGAAAACGCGACGCCATCCCTGATACGCCGCCGGTTCGCAACCAAGTATAGGAGCAAACATTCATGGTGGTAAACGTCTACGGCGCTGCGGAAATCACCTATGCCGACGCGGCGCCCCGGACCGCCATCGGTTCAGGCGCGCCACTTGATGTTGCAGCCCATGCTCGGATCCTGGCGGGCTGCAACAGAAGAACCACTGATCACGGCATCAATCGCCGCGCGCAGATCCTGCCCGTTCAGCGGCAGACCATTACCCGGGGTCGACGCATCGAGCCGCCCCCGATACACCAGCCGGCGCGCCGCATCGAACAGATAGAAGTCGGGCGTGCACGCAGCCTGATAGATCCGCGCGACTCCCTGGCTTTCGTCATACAGATAAGGGAACGGGTAACCGACTTCCAACGCCACGGCCTTCATCTTTTCCGGCGCATCTTCCGGATAATGTTCGATGTCGTTGCTGGAGATCGCCACGAACCCGATGCCGCGCGGCGCGTAGTCCCGCGCAATGTGCACGAGTTCCGGATTGACGTGTTTCACATAAGGACAATGGTTGCAGACGAACATCACCACCGTTCCCGCACGGCCGGCGATGTCGGCAAAAGTCATCGTGACCCCGCTGACCGTATCGGGCAAGGCAAAGTCCGGGGCCTCAGTGCCCAGCGCCATCATGTTCGAGTAAGTCAGAGCCATTGATAGAACGTGATGCGAAAGCGAAACGCGCCAAGCATAACGCACCCGGAATGGGCTGGCTGCCGCCGCCCATCTTCCCGTAAAATATCCGTTCATCCGCATATCCAGATCGAGTCAGCAGCGCCGTTCCGACCGCAAGGCCGTCCGGGCAGCTGAAGACTTCCTCTCCACCTTGAGTCTTCAATTGAGGGCCACCCCGTGAGCCAGTACCTGTTTACCTCCGAGTCCGTTTCCGAAGGCCATCCGGACAAGGTCGCCGATCAGATTTCGGACGCCGTCCTCGACGCCATCCTCGAACAGGACCAGCGTGCCCGCGTTGCCTGCGAAACCATGGTCAAGACCGGCGTTGCCATCGTCGCCGGCGAGATTTCCACCACCGCCTGGGTCGACCTCGAAGCGCTGGTCCGCAACGTCATCACCGACATCGGCTACACCTCGTCTTCGGTGGGCTTCGACGGCGCCACCTGCGGCGTGCTGAACCTGATCGGCAAGCAGTCGCCGCACATCGCCGTCGGCGTCGACCGGAAGAAGCCCGAGGAACAGGGCGCCGGCGATCAGGGACTGATGTTCGGCTACGCCTGCAACGAGACCAAGGGCCTGATGCCGGCGCCGATCTACTATTCGCACCGCCTGGTCGAACAGCAGGCCAAGGTGCGCAAGGGGCGCAAGCCCAAGCTCGCGTGGCTGCGCCCGGACGCCAAGTCGCAGGTCACGTTGCGCTATGAGAACGACGTTGCCGTCGGCATCGACGCGGTGGTGCTTTCGACCCAGCACGACCCCGGCGTCAAGCTCAAGACCCTGCGCGAAGGCGTGATGGAGGAAATCATCAAGCCGGTCCTGCCGGCCAAATGGATCGACAAGAACACCAAGTTCCACATCAACCCGACAGGCATCTTCGAGATCGGCGGCCCGGTCGGAGACTGCGGCCTGACCGGCCGCAAGATCATCGTGGACACCTACGGCGGCTGGGCGCGCCACGGCGGCGGCGCATTCTCCGGCAAGGATCCGTCAAAGGTCGATCGCAGCGCCGCGTACGCCGCCCGCTACGTCGCCAAGAACATCGTGGCCGCCAAGCTGGCGGATCGTTGCGAAGTCCAGGTGAGCTACGCCATCGGCGTCGCCGAGCCGACCTCGATCATGGTCACGACCTTCGGCACCGGAAAGATCAGCGACGCGTCGATCGAAAAGCTTGTGCGCAAGCACTTCGACCTGCGTCCGTACGGCATCATCAAGATGCTCGATCTGGTGCACCCGATGTACCAGGCGACTGCCAGCTATGGCCACTTCGGGCGCAAGCCGTACGAAGTTGTACGTGAAGACGGGACCCGTTACACCGCGTTCTCGTGGGAGAAGACCGACAAGGCGGAAGTCCTCGCGGACGACGCCAAGGGCCTGAAGTAAGACCCCGCCCGTTCCCGGAAAGCCGCCGCAAGGCGGCTTTCCCATATTCGGCACGGCACGCCCGACTGACTATATTCCTTTATCCGCATAAGCGGATATACTGAGCACTTGTCGCCGAGGGGCGCTGCGACCCCGTGAATCCGTGAGGGCCAGGCTCGGCGACCCCATTCCCGATGCAACCGCGCCCTCTTCACGAACTGGAGAGCCCGATGAACGCTGTCGTTCAGCCTCACGCCACCGCCCACGAATTCAAGGTGCGCGACCTGTCCCTGGCCGATCTCGGCCGCCGCCGCATCCAGATGGCCGAGCAGGAAATGCCGGGTCTGATGTCGATTCGTGCCAAGTACGCGCCGCTGCAGCCGCTCAAGGGCGTGCGCGTCTCCGGCTCACTGCACATGACCAAGGAGACCGCGGTCCTGATCGAGACGCTGGTCGCGCTCGGCGCCTCGGTCCGCTGGGCGTCGTGCAACATCTTTTCGACCCAGGATGACGCCGCGGCCGCCATCGCCGCCGCCGGCATCCCGGTTTTCGCCTGGAAGGGCGAAACCCTGGAGGAGTACTGGGACTGCACGCTGGATATGCTGACCCATCCGGGCATGACCGGACCTGAACTGATCGTCGATGACGGCGGCGACGCCACGCTCCTGATCCACAAGGGTGTGGAAATGGAAGGCGGCGACGACTGGATCAACTCGCCCGGAGCCAACCACGAGGAGCAGGTCATCAAGAATCTGCTCAAGCGCACCCAGACCGAACGCCCGGGCTTCTGGAAAAAGGTCGCTTCGCAATGGCGCGGCGTGTCGGAGGAGACCACCACCGGCGTGCACCGTCTCTACCAGATGATGGAAGCCGGCAAGCTGCTGGTGCCGGCGATCAACGTCAACGACTCGGTCACCAAGTCCAAGTTCGACAACCTCTACGGCTGCCGCGAATCGCTGGCCGACGGCATCAAGCGCGCCACCGACCTGATGGTCGCCGGCAAGGTCGCGGTCGTCTGCGGCTACGGTGACGTCGGCAAGGGCTCGGCCCATTCGCTGCGCGGCTTCGGCGCGCGCGTCATCGTCACCGAAATCGATCCGATCAACGCACTGCAGGCGGCCATGGAAGGCTTCCAGGTCACGACGGTCGACGAAACGCTCGGCGAGGCGGACATCTACGTCACGACGACCGGCAACAAGGACGTGCTGACGTTCGAGCACATGGCGCGCATGAAGAACAACGCGCTGGTCTGCAACATCGGGCATTTCGACAACGAAATCCAGATGGACCGGCTCAACGGCGCCGAAGGCGTGACCCGCGAGAACATCAAGCCCCAGGTCGACCGCTACACGTTTGCGGACGGTCACAGCATCTACGTGCTCGCCGAGGGTCGCCTGGTCAATCTGGGCTGCGCCCACGGCCATCCGGCCTTCGTGATGTCCAACTCGTTCTCGAATCAGACCCTCGCGCAGATCGACCTGTGGGAGAACAAGGACCGCTACGAGAAGACGGTCTACCGCCTGCCGAAGAAACTCGACGAGGAAGTGGCACGCCTGCACCTCGAACAGATCGGCGTGAAGCTGACGCGTCTCACCGAGGAGCAGGCCGCCTATATCGGCGTACCGATCGAGGGCCCGTACAAGCCCGACCACTACCGCTACTGATAAGCGCATGCCGGCGGGGCCGTGGATCGGCCCCGCCGTGCGGCGCGCGGACATTGCATGAGCACTCAAGCCATCCAGTTCTCGTTCGAACTGTTCCCGCCACGTACTCCCGCGGGCGCGCAAAAACTGCCCGACACCGTCGCGCAGCTTGCCGCGGTCAATCCGGCATTCTTCTCGGTCACCTTCGGCGCCGGCGGCTCGGAGCAGGACGGCACCTATGACACGGTCGTGCACGTCGTCAAACAGACCGGCATCGAGGCTGCGCCGCATCTGACCTGCGTCGGCTCGACCCGCGAGCGCATCGCGGCGCTTCTGCAGCGCTACCGCGACAGCGGCGTGCGCCGCATCGTCGCACTGCGCGGGGATCTGCCGGCCACCGCGGTCTCCACCGAAGCGCCCGGCGCGTTCCGCTACGCCAACGAGCTGGTCGATTTCATCCGCAACGCCCATGGCGATCACTTCAAGATCGAAGTCGCCGCCTACCCGGAGATGCATCCCCAGGCACCGGATCCGGATACCGACTTCGCCAACTTCCGGCGCAAGGTCGACGCCGGCGCCGACGGCGCGGTGACGCAGTACTTCTACACGGCGGCCAGCTACTTCGACTTCGTCGAGCGCTGCGAACGCGCAGGCATCACGATCCCGGTCGTCGCCGGCATCATGCCCATCACCAACTTCACCCAGCTCGCACGCTTCTCCGCGGCCTGTGGAGCCGAGATCCCGCGCTGGATCCGGCTGCGCCTCGAGCGATACCAGGACGACCGCCAGGCACTGCAGGACTTCGGGCTCGACGTCGTCACTCGCCTGAGCCGCGACCTGCTCGATCACGGCGCGCCGGGTCTGCACTTCTACACACTCAATCAGGCCGCACCCACGCTGCGCCTGTGGAAGAATCTGGGCCTGCCCATCCCGCTCGACGCCTGACGATGCGCCCCGCTCCGGCTCACGCCGGCGGCACTGAGCGGCAATACACCCCGCAGGACCGGAAAACGACGCGGTGATTGTCATCGGACTGGTGATCTTCGGCAGCGCCGGCGCTGCCCTGGCCTGGATTGAAGATCGGATTCATCGACACACCCACTCGGCGCTGATCGCGGCGTGGGCAGAGTATTTCGCGCTGCCCCTGGGGCGCAGCTTCGCGCTGATGATCCTGATCGGCGTGAGTTACCCGGATCTGTTCGGCATCAGCGCCGCGCCGCCTCTGTTCGAACTGCTGTCCGCACACAAAGGTGGCCTCGACCGGATGATCACCGTGCTGTTCCTGACCGGACTCGCGCTACCCTCGCTGCCGGTTCTGCGCCGCATGCCGGGGCTCACCCTGCCCCTGCAGGGCATGGCCGGTGTCGCCCTGCTGTTCAGCTGGCTGGCCGGCGCGATGCAGATCGACGCGACATGGATCCCGAACCCGGCACAGCTTCTCCTGCTGGTCATCCTCAGCGGCCTGGGCGTGATCGCCGCGCGCCTGCTGGCGCTCTGCGTCAAGGAGCCGGTCGTGTGCCAGGACCTGCATGACCTGCTGCTGCTCTGGCTGCAGGCGCCCTTGATCCTGATCTACGCCCGCATGCTCGGCAGCCAGCTGTCGTAGCCCACGACCCGGCGACTGGAGCGCTCATTGCGGCAACAGCGCCCACCAGCCCCAGGGACTGTGTGTCAACGCCACGGAGACCATGAACGCGAAACTGAGCAGCGCGGCGACCAGCGCCAACCGTCTCTGTGTCGGCGTGCGTCCGCGCTTGAGCGCGATCGAACCGAAGACGACATACGCCACCAGGACCAGCAGCTTCACCGTCAGCCACGCGTGCACGAGCGGATACTGCCGGGTCAGCACCGCCAGGCCGATGGCGCTTCCCAGCAGCAGCGTATCGACGCCGTGCGGCAAGATCCGCCATACCCGCCACGCCGCAGCGGAGTGCCGCCCCAGCGTCAGCCACGCGCGGACCACGAACAGGCTGCCGCTGACGACAACGCAACCGACGTGGAGCGCCTTGAGGAACAGATAGCTCATCGGCACATGATGGTGGCGCGCGCCGAAGACATCCACAATGCGGAGCGAAACGACT
This sequence comes from Nevskiales bacterium, assembly GCA_028698335.1. GTDB lineage: Bacteria > Pseudomonadota > Gammaproteobacteria > Nevskiales > Nevskiaceae > Solimonas. Next base: position 103,162 of record JAQVDP010000012.1, read on the forward strand.
TTCACCCGCAGCCCGACTTGAACGCAACGCTCATCCTGCAGGCCCTCGATTTCGTCGGCGTCGCCGTGTTCGCCGTCTCCGGTGCGCTCGCAGCCGGCCGGCGATCGCTGGATCTTCTCGGCGTGGTCGTCATCGCCATCGTCACCGCGGTAGGCGGCGGCACGATTCGCGACCTGCTACTCGATCGCAGCGCGTTCTGGATCACCGATCCACGCTATCTCGTCGTCATCATCGCCGCCGCCCTGGCAACCGTCGTCTATGCACGCGCGTTCAGGGTGCCGGAGCAGGCGCTGCAACTGGCGGACGCCGCAGGCCTGGCGCTGTTCTCAATCTCTGGGGCGCAGATCGCCGAGTCCGTCGGAACCGGCGGCCTGATCGCCGTCGTCATGGGAACGATCACGGGGGTATTCGGCGGCGTCCTGCGCGACGTCCTGTGCGCGGAAATCCCGATGATCCTCCGGCGCGGCAACATCTACGCGACCGCCGCCATTGCCGGGACCAGCACCTACGTCACCCTGCAAGGCCTCGGCATCGGCCGCGCCGGCGCAGCCGCGACGGGCATGGCCGTCATCGCCGCGTTGAGAATCGCGGCCATCCTGTGGAACCTTACGTTGCCGGTATTTTCTCTCAAGGGCCCCAACGACCGATCATGACCCGACGCCTCGAACCCTCTCTGAGCGGCAAACCGCCCCCGCCGCCGGCCTCATCGCCGCGTGCACCCAGGCGCCGCCCGCAACGACCGACGCCGAAGCGCAGTCGAGGGCGCGTGCGACCGCGCGACATCGTCATCGGCTGCATCCTGGCCCTGTTCGGGCTGCCCTTGCTCACGATCCTGCTGCTGCGGTGGCTGCCGCCGCCGACCTCCGCATTCATGCTGCACAGCCCGGTCAAGCCGGTGCACTACCGCTGGGTCGCCCACGACGACATCTCGGACTGGATGCGGCGTGCGGTCGTCGCCTCGGAGGACCAGCGTTTCAATGAGCATCACGGGTTCGACTTCAAGGCGATCGAGCAGGCTCTCCGCGAATACGGCGACGGCGAACCACTGCGGGGCGCCTCGACGATCAGCCAGCAGACGGCGAAGAACCTCTTCCTGTGGTCGGGTGGCGGGTTCCTGCGCAAGGGGGTCGAGGCGATGCTGACCGTATCCCTCGAGCTGATGTGGCCGAAGCGGCGCATCCTCGACGTCTATCTCAACATCGCCGAATTCGGCCCCGGAATCTTCGGGGTCGAAGCCGCGGCACACTGGTGCTGCGGCAAATCCGCGGCCAGTCTGACCCCATCCGAGGCTGCCCGGCTGGCCGCCGTCCTGCCGAGCCCACGCCGATGGGACGCCCGCGACCCCGGCAGCTACGTGCGGACCCGAAGCCGCTGGATTCTTGAGCAAATGGGCGCGGTCCCCCGGCATGCACAGCCGGAGATCGGCACACCGGACCCCGAACACCCCGCGACCGCGCTGGGCGCCGACACACCGCCCGCGACACCCCCGGAACAGCCTGCCGAGCTCATCGACCAGACGCTTTCCGCCGCGGCACCCGATGAGGCGCCGACCGAGAATGCCCCGACCGATGCCCAGAAGCCGGAGCCGGCGCCGGAGCCGGCCGATCCGCAGACCGCAACCGCCGACTCCGAAGCGGCCCAGACAGTGCAAGAACCGGTCGAAAACGCACCCGAAGAGCCTGCCCACGACACCCCGGAGCCGACCCCGGTTCAACTTTAAGTTTTCGGTCTAACTCCATATTTAAAAGAGAAAAGATCGAGTTGCTCACAAAACCTGTGGATATCTTTGTGTGCAATTGTGGGAGCATCTCGCAAAACCCGCGCGGTGACGGCGTTTTCTGCCATTGGGCGAGAATCTAACCAACTCGATTAGTGCTTTAAAATCATGCATATGGAAAAACGCCACCGGAATCTGACACAAATGTGTCGCTGCCCCGCCACACCCACGGCAAGCGCACCGTCGTTGTGCATAACCGCTGCGGCGCGATCAGATCATGGCCTGAATTGTCAAGCCGGTTGACCCCTCATCTTCAAGTAGACCACCCCCCCCGCCAGATGCCCGCCTCCCCCTTGCCCGACCGCCCCCTGGTCCTGTGTATTTCCGGTCACGACCCCGGCGGCGGCGCCGGCATTCAGGCGGACATTGAAGCCGTCGCCGCACAGGGTGGCCGCGCACTGAGCATCATCACGGCCCTGACCGTCCAGGACACCCGTGATGTCGCGCGCGTCGACGACGTCGACGCGCGCCTGATCGAGCGCCAACTCGACTGCCTGCTCGCCGATAGCCGCCCGGCTGCGATCAAGCTGGGACTGCTTGGCTCGGCCGACCAGGCCGGCGTGATCGCCGCGGCAATCGAGCGAACCGGAGCGTCAGTCGTGATCGATCCGGTGCTGCGGGCTGGCGGGGGATCGTCGCTGTCGAGTGCGGCGACCACCCGTGCCCTGCTGGACCAGCTGTTCCCCCTCGCCGACGTCATCACCCCCAACGCGGCCGAGGCCCGCATCCTGAGTGGCTGCGGAACCCGGGACGCAGGCGCAACCGCCCTGCTCGGGACCGGATGCCGCAACGTGCTGGTCACCGGCGGCGATGAGCCGGGGCCATCGGTCGAGAACACCTGGTACCGTCACGACACCGAACCCGGCCGCTACACCTGGCCTCGCCTGGCCGGCGGATTCCATGGCGCCGGGTGCACCCTGGCTGCCGCGCTGGCCGCCCGCCTCGCGCTCGGCGAGACGATGGCCGACGCCCTGCGCGAGGCACAGCGCTACACCCATGCCGCCCTCGCGAGCGCGGTCGCGACCGGCCGCGGCCGGCTCATTCCCGGACGGTACTGATGCCCCGCTTCAATCCACCTCTGCGGGGCATTCTCGCGATCACCTCCGAAGCCGCGGTCGCATCACCCGAACGCCTGCTGGCGCAGGCCCGCTCCGCCCTCGCCGGCGGGGCGGCGATCCTGCAGTATCGCGACAAGTGGAACGGCGACGCCATCAAGGCCCGCAACGCCGCGCAGCTCGCCGAACTGTGCCGGGACTTCGCGGCGCATCTGATGATCAACGACGACCCCGCCCTCGCGCGAAGCGCCGCCGCGGCGGGCGTTCATGTCGGCGCCGATGACGTCGACGTCGCCGCGGCTCGCCGCATCGTCGGGGACCGGGCCATCGTCGGCGCCACCTGCGGCGACTCACTGCTGCGGGCGCAGCGTGCCGTGGAACAGGGTGCCGACTACGTCGCCTTCGGTCGCCTGTTTCCGTCCAGGACCAAACCGCTGGCACCACCGGCACACCTGGCGACCCTTGCGGGCGCCCGGACATTGCCCGCGGCGATCTGCGCCATCGGCGGAATCACCCCCGCGCACGTGGCGACGGTCGTCGCGGCCGGAGCCGATCTCGTCGCCGTCGTCGATGGCATCTTCGGGGCCGACGACATCGAGGCGGCGACCCGCGCCTATGTCGCAGCATTCAACGCAGCGGACACACGAGGGCGGCGGTGAATCCCGTACAATCGCGCGGCGGCGGCGCGCTCGCTCCAAAAACAATGCGCGCCCTGGCATTGCCACGATTCACAAGGTGACCTGATGACCCGCTCCGAAACCCTCTTCGCACGCGCCCAGAAAACGATTCCGGGCGGCGTCAATTCTCCGGTCAGGGCGTTCAAGGCGGTTGGCGGCACGCCCCGGTTCATCGCCGGCGCCCAGGGCGCCTGGGTCACCGACGCGGACGGCAATCGCTACATCGACTACGTCGGCTCATGGGGACCGATGATCCTCGGCCACCAGCATCCCGACGTCACCGCCGCGATTCTCGCGCAGGCGCAGATCGGCGTGTCGTATGGCGCACCGACCGAACTCGAAATCGAGATGGCGGAACTGCTGTGCGGCCGCGTACCCGGCATGGACATGGTCCGCATGTGCAACAGCGGCACCGAAGCGACGATGTCGGCCCTGCGCCTGGCGCGCGGCGCGACCGGCCGCAGCGGCATCATCAAGTTCGAGGGCTGCTATCACGGCCACGGCGACTCGCTGCTGGTCAAGGCCGGCTCCGGTCTGCTGACCTTCGGCGTACCGACGTCCCCGGGCGTACCGGCCGAACTGGCCAAGCACACGCTGACCGCACAATTCAACGACCTTGCGTCGGTTGCCGCGCTGTTCGACGCCCACCCCGGCGAGATCGCCGCACTCATCGTCGAGCCGGTCGCCGGCAACATGAATTGCATCCCGCCGGTCCCCGGCTTTCTCGAAGGACTGCGCGATCTGTGCACGCGGCATGGCGCGCTGCTGATCTTCGACGAAGTCATGACCGGCTTCCGCGTCGGGCCGCAAGGCGCCAGCGGCCGTTTCGGCGTCACCCCCGACCTGACCACGCTGGGCAAGATCATCGGCGGCGGCCTCCCGGTCGGCGCATTCGGCGGGCGCCGCGAGATCATGGAACAGCTCGCCCCCACCGGGCCGGTCTATCAGGCCGGCACGCTGTCGGGCAATCCGCTGGCGATGGCGGCCGGACTGGCGCTGCTGCGTCGCCTTGACGACGCCGCGCTGTACCAGCGCCTCGAGCAGACCACCACGGCACTGCTCGACGGCCTGCGACAGGCCGCACAAACCCGCGGCATTGCCCTGCAGACCCACCAGGTGGGCAGCATGTTCGGTCTGTTCTTCAGCGCCTCGGACTCGATCACGACCTTTGCCGACGTCATGGCCTGCGACAGCGACGCCTTCAAGCATTTCTTCCACGCGATGCTCGAGCGGGGGGTCTATCTGGCTCCGTCCGCATTCGAGGCAGGCTTCGTGTCCGCCGCTCACGGCGAGGACGAGATCCGCCGGACACTGGCGGCCGCAGACGAGGCGTTTGCCGCCGCTGCATGATCGAAACGCTCCAGAGTTCACTGGAGTGGATCAACGCCCATCCGCACTGGGCGCTGTTGCTGCTGCTCGTCGTTTCGCTGCTCGACTCGATCTTCATCGTCGGCATGTTCGTCCCCGCCGGCGTGGCGCTGTTCGCCGGCGGCGCGTTGGTCGCACTGGGCTCGATCGAGCTGTGGCAGGCCATCGTGCTGGCAACCGGGGGCGCGGTCGCCGGTGACACCCTGAGCTACTGGCTGGGCCGCCACTACGGCGAGCGCCTGTTCGCAACCCGCTTCCTGGGGCGGCATCCCGACATCGTCGTCAACGGTCGCCAGTTCCTGTGCCGCTACGGCGCCTTCAGCATCGCGCTGGCCCGCTTTCTCGGCCCGATGCGCGCCATCGTGCCGGCGTTGTCCGGCGCAGCAGGCCTGCGGCTGGCAACCTTTGTCGTCGCCGATGTCGCCTCGGCCACGCTGTGGGCTTTCGTCTTCGTGCTGCCCGGCGTGGTGTTCGGCGCATCGCTGGGGCTCGCGGCGGAAGTCGCCGGGAGGCTGGCGCTGCTGCTGCTGGGATTGCTGATCGTGTTGGCGGCGGCCGTGTGGCTGACGGTCCTGAGTATCCGGGTCATCCAGAACCACGCCGAGGCGTGGATCGTACGCATGCTCGATTGGAGCCGGCGCCATCGCCGCCTCGGCAAATTCGGGATGGCGCTGGCGGATCCGATGCAGCCGGAGACCCCGGTGCTCGCGATCCTGGCGACCCTGTTGCTCGCGATCAGCGGGGTCTGGCTCTGGCTGTTCGCCGGACCGACGCTGCACCCATACCCGTGGGCTCTGGACGCGGCGGTGTTCCAGTCGATGCGGGATCTGCACACGCCCTGGGGGCTGGCTCTGGCCCAGCGCATCCTGCAGATCGGGCAATGGAGCGTGTACGGCCCGGTCGCACTGGTCACCTTCGCGTGCCTGGCCGGCCTGCGCAAACCCCGCGCCGCCGCCCACTGGCTCGCCGCCCTCGGCTTCGGCGCGCTGCTGTCGCTCGGACTCTACGCAATCCCGACCCTGCCAGCGCCACACGTCTTCTTTCACACCCCGCCGCCGGCTCGCTTCAGTGAACGGGATCTGGTGCTGGCAACGGTGGTCTACGCCTTCCTTCCGGTGCTGCTGACCACCGGCCGCGATTCGGCGGCCCGCTTCACATTCTATGGCGCCAGCACGGTGATTCTGCTGCTGATCGTGCTGGCCCGCCTCTACCTGGGCGCGCAGTGGTTCAGCCTGGCGTTGTATTCCACCTTCGTCGGCCTGCTATGGGCGGCGCTGCTCGCCCTGGGCTATCGCCGCCACCGCCCGGAGCGGATCGAGACCGCCAAGGTCCTGACCCCGGTGATGATCGCCTTCGTCGGCGGCTGCCTGTTCGTCGTCAGCCGACCCTATCCGGTGCCCGTCAGCATCAGCGCCACCGAGCCTACACTGACACTCGAACAATGGCGCATCGAAGGATGGCATCACCTGCCGCGTCAACGCATCGACATCGCCGGCCGCGACAAGCAACCACTGCAGTTGCAATGGGCCGGGGATCTCGCCGACATCCGCACGGCGCTGCAAGCGGCCGACTGGACGGCGCTGCCACCGCTGTCCGGCGGTAACGTCCTGCGCTGGCTGACCGACGCATCCGGCGTCGCCGATCTGCCGGTGCTTCCGCAGGTCCATGCGGGACATAACCCGAGTCTCAGCGCCCGACGCGTCATCGGCGCAGAAGAGGAAGACCTGTTGCGCCTGTGGCCGGCCGGTGCGCGACTGGCGGATGGCCGGCCGATCTGGGTTGGCTCGATCACCCGTCTGCAGGCACAGACGCTCTACCGGCTGCTGACCTACCCGGCTGCCGCCCCGATGGCGGTCGACGTCGATGCCGCTCTGGCCGGCCTTGCCGCCGCTGGCGAACTCCGTATCGAAAACCGCGATACGGTCCGCCTGATATTCTCGGCCCCACCCCGCTCGAACGACTGAATCCGTCCCGCTGCCATGTCCAACCCCGGAATCGTTACGCGCCTGCGCGCTCGCCTCAACAAGGGCGACTCCTGGCTGACCCGCGACATCTCCACGCTGTTCAGCAACGAACGCCTCGACGACGACGCCCTGGAGGAGATCGAAACCCGGCTGCTCATGGCCGACGCCGGCGTCGAGGCAACCGACTGGTTGATGGAGCGGCTGCGCGCCGCCATCGCCGCGGGCCGCATCCGCAACGCCGAACAGTTGCGCAAAGTCCTCAAGGACGCGCTGGTCGAGTTGCTCGCCCCGGTCAGCAAACCACTGCAGATTCCCGAATTCATCCGCCCGTACATCCTCTTCGCCGTCGGGGTCAACGGCGTCGGCAAGACGACAACCATCGGCAAGCTGGCGATGCGCTTCAAGCGCGACGGGCACAGCGTCCTGCTCGCCGCTGGCGACACCTTCCGCGCCGCCGCCGTCGAGCAGCTGCAGACCTGGGCACAGCGCGCGGACGTTCCCTGCCTGTCCCAGGGCGAAGGCGCCGACTCGGCCAGCGTCATCTACGACGCGGTGCAGTCGGCCAAGAGTCGCGGCATCGACATCGTCATCGCGGACACCGCCGGGCGCTTGCATACACAGGCACACCTGATGGAGGAGCTGCGCAAGATCAAGCGGGTGGTTCAGAAGCACGACCCGTACGCCCCGCACGAAGTGCTGCTCGTCGTCGACGCCACCACCGGCGGCAACGCGTTGATCCAGGCGCTGCAATTTCACGAGGCCGTCGGCCTAACCGGCATTGCGGTCACCAAGTTGGACGGCACCGCCAAGGGCGGTATTCTGCTCGCAATCGCCCGGCGTCTGGCGCTGCCGGTCCGCTACATCGGGATCGGAGAAGCGGTGGACGACCTGCAACCATTCGATGCCGAGGCTTTCGCTGAAGCGCTGATCGGGGAGTGAGCACGTGAACTGCGCTTCGTCCCGCGCCCGCCCGCGCCGGCTGGACCGACGCTCCCGGAACCCGCACCTGTCCGCTTCGCCATGAACGAGCTGATTCGCTTCGACCAGGTCAGTTACCGCTATCCGGGCGGGCAGGACGTCCTGTCCGACGTCAGCTTCAGCATCGCCCAGGGCGAAATGGTCTATGTCACCGGCCCCAGCGGCGCCGGCAAGACGACGCTGCTGCGGCTGATCGCATTGCTGTGCCGGGCGACCCGGGGGCAGGTCGTGGTGATGGGGCAGAACCTGTCGGTGCTCAAGCCTCGCCGGATTCCGGAATTCCGTCAGCGCATCGGTCTGGTGTTCCAGAACTTCAATCTGCTGTACGACCGCACCGTGTTCGACAACGTCGCGCTGCCGCTGGTGATTCGCGGCTATACCTACGCCGACATCGGTCGCCGCGTTCGCGCTGCGCTCGATGCGGTCGGTCTGCTGGGCAAGGAACGGGCGCTGCCGCTGACACTCTCGGGCGGTGAGCAGCAGCGCGTCGGCATCGCGCGCGCCATCGTGACCAAACCGGCGCTGATCCTCGCCGACGAACCCACCGGCAACCTCGATCCGGAGATGGCCCTGGAGGTCATGCGCGGTTTCCAGCGTTTCAACGAAGCCGGCGTCACCGTGATGATCGCAACCCATGCCATCGACCTGATCGAGGCGATTCCACAGCGGAACATCCATCTCGAGCACGGCCACGTGACCGACAAGCGGCCCACGGCCGCCTCGCAGCTCCGGGAGCACATGCACCATGGCCTTGGTTGAAGCCGGCATGGAACGTCCGAGTCTGCCCGCACGCTGGGCACAGGATCATCTTCGCGTCCTGTTCTTCTCGCTCGGCAAGATCGGACGGGCACCGATCGCTGCCGCCTTCACCGCCCTGGTCATCGGCATCGCGCTGGCACTGCCCGCCGGGCTCTACGTCGCCACCCAGAATCTCGCGGATGTGGCCTACGGCTGGCAGTCGTCGCTGCAGATTTCGCTGTATCTGAAGGACGGGGTCAGCGCCGAACGCGGGGCTGCGCTGGCACGCGAGCTGGATGCGCTGCCCGGCGTCGGCGAGATCGACTACATCTCACGCGAGCGGTCGCTGAAGGAATTCCGCGAAAAATCCGGCTTCGGCGAAGCCCTGGACCTGCTGGACGACAATCCGCTGCCGGCGGTGATTGCGGTCACCCCGGCGCCGCAGCAGACGCAGGATCAGATCGAGGCGCTGGTGGCGAAACTGGCCGCTAAACCCGAAGTCGAACTCGCCAAGCTCGATCGGGAGTGGCTGGACCGCCTGTACGCGATGCTCGCCATCGTCGAGCGTTCGGTCGGCATCCTCGCGGTGCTGCTAGGCGTCGCGGTGCTGGTCATCGTCGGCAACACGATTCGCCTGGACATCGAATCGCGGCGCGAGGAAATCGAAGTGATGAAGCTGATCGGCGCCCCCGACCGCTTCATCCGGCGGCCGTTCCTGTATACGGGCTTCTGGTACGGACTCGGCGGCGGACTGCTGGCCTGGGTTCTGGTCAGCGTCGCCATCGCCCTGTTGACGGCCCCGAGTGCCGAACTGGCCGCCGACTACGACAGCCCGCTCGGTCTGACCGGCCTGTCGCCCGCAGCCGGCCTGGGGCTGGTCGCCGCCGGCATCGTGCTCGGCTGGGTCGGCGCGCTGGTCACGGTCTCACGACGGCTGGCATCGATTCAGCCAAAATAAACAAAATCAAATGCTTAAGAATGTTCCGGGAACCATTGCCTGGACTTAGCACTCAAATCAATCGAGTGCTAGACTGAGCACATGGGAGATTCGACGATGACCACTGCAAATGCCTTGGCCCTACGCCCCTCCAGCGCGCTGTCGCCGCTGTCCGGCAGCCTGGATGCCTACATCGCCCACGTGAATCAGATCCCGCAGCTCGATGCCGATTCCGAACGTGAGCTGGCCGTCAAGCTGCGCGATGATCAGGATCTGGGGGCTGCCCAGACGCTGGTGCTTTCGAACCTGCGCCACGTGGTGCATATCGCGCGCGGATACATGGGGTACGGCCTCCCGCTCGCCGACCTGATTCAGGAAGGCAACGTCGGCCTGATGAAGGCGGTCAAGCGCTTCGACCCCAACGTGGGGGTGCGCCTGATCTCGTTCGCGGTGCACTGGATCAAGGCCGAGATCCACGAGTTCGTGCTCAAGAACTGGCGGATCGTCAAGATCGCGACCACGAAGGCGCAACGCAAGCTGTTCTTCAACCTGCGCTCGGCCAAGCAGCAGACCGGCTGGCTCAATCAGGCCGAAGCCGAGGCCATCGCCGCGGACCTCAACGTCAAGCCCGAAGAGGTGTTCCAGATGGAAGCCCGCCTCGGCGGTGGCGACGTCGCCTTCAGCGGCGCAGGCTCCGACGACGAAGGCAGCTACGTTCCCGAGGACTATCTGGCCGACAGCCGCGACGCGATCGCCGAGATCGAGGACGGCGAATGGCAGGATCAGCGCGAACTCAGGATGGCGCATGCGCTCGAAGCGCTCGATCCGCGCTCGCGCGACATCGTCCAGCGCCGCTGGCTCAACGAGGACGGCAAGACCGGCCTCCAGGAGCTGGCCGACGAATACGGCGTATCCGCCGAGCGCATCCGCCAGATCGAGTCAGCCGCGATGAAGAAACTGCGCAAGGCGATCGAGGCCTGACCCGGCCTCTCTCATGGCAAACAACGCATAAGGCCCGCTCTCGAGCGGGCCTTATGCGTTTGGGCAGACTTGCCCCGCAGCGACGGCCGGATCAGCCCAGCGCCAGCCAGTAGTGATCGACCAACAGCAGGGTGAAGATCCCCATCAGATAGACGATCGAATAGCCGAAGGTCTTCATCGGCAAGCCGGGCCGGGGCGCGTACTTCAGGCGGATCGCGTAGTAGAGAAAAACCCCGCCCAGCGCCATCGCTCCGATGAAATAGAGCCAACCGGACATGCCGGTGGCGAAGGGCAGCGCCGTGACGGCCAGCAACAGCACCGTGTAAAGCAGAACCTGCGTCCGGGTGAAGTCGATCCCGTGCGTCACCGGCAGCATCGGGATATCGACCTTGGCGTACTCGTCGCGACGCTCGATTGCCAACGCCCAGAAATGCGGCGGGGTCCAGACGAAGATGATCGCGAACAGGATCAGCGCGTGCGCGTGGATCTCACCGGTCACGGCCGTCCAGCCCAGCACCGGAGGCGCGGCACCGGCGGCGCCGCCGATGACGATGTTCTGCGGCGTCGCCCGCTTCAGATAGAGCGTATAGATTCCGGCATAGCCGATCAGCGTCAGCTGGGTCAGCACCGCGGTCAGCGGATTGACCCAGAACCACAGCATCGCGAAGCCGGCCAGGCCGAGCACCGTCGCGAAAGCGATCGACTCGGTCATTGTCAGCGTCCCGGTCACCAGCGGGCGACCACAGGTCCGCGCCATGCGCGCGTCGATGTTGCGGTCGATGATCTGGTTGACGGCCGCGGCCGACGCCGCCTGCAGTCCGATGCCCAGCGTGCCCCAGACCAGTGCCGCCAACGGCGGCAGACCCGGCACGGCGAGGAACATGCCGACGACCGCGGTGAACACGATCAGCATGACCACGCGCGGCTTGCACAGCTCGTAGTACTCGTTGAGCCGCTCGCGCGCCCCGCTTGGCTTCAGGCTTTCGATGGTGGTCGCCACATCAATGGATTCGTTGGGTGTATGCATAGTGATTCAGAATCACCAGAGTTGCGAGCAGCACCGCGGCTCCGGCGTTGTGCGCGGCCGCCAGCAACAGTGGCAACTGCAGCACGACGATACTGATACCGATCGCGATCTGCACGCCGAGCGCGGCGAGCACCGCGACGCCGAGACCGCGCCAACGCGGCGATGTCCCGGCCCGCAGCAGATACCCGCCGAGCAGCAGCAGCACGACGGTGACCAGCAACGCGCCGACGCGATGGAAGAAGTGGATGGTGACGCGCGCGCGCGCGTCGAGGATGCCGTATTCGTAGTTGATGCCCAGCCCGTGCCACAGGGTATAGGCGGTCGACACGTCGGTTTCCGGCCACCAGCTCGCGTGGCAGGTCGGAAAGTCCGGGCACGCCAGCGCCGCATAGTTGGTGCTCGTCCAGCCGCCCAGGAAAATCTGGAATGCCACCACGGCCAGCGCGACGGCGGCGAAGCTGCGGATGCGGGCCGGCCCCGGATCGGGCGCGCGTCCGGCCACGACCACCTCGCGTTCCATCATCAACGCGGCGTGGCGCTCGCTGCGGACCACGCGCTCGCGCGTGCTGGTCGCCACCACGGCCGGCGCGGCGCGCAGCGACAACCACATCCACAACAACAGTGAAAACGTGCTCATGCCGCCGAGCAGATGCCCGGTGACCGCCAGCGGCTTGAGCTGCCAGGTCACGGTCCACATGCCGAGAATGCCCTGGAAGATCACCAGCAGCACCAACACCCAGGGCAGGCGACGCGGGATGCGCGGATCGCGCAGGACCAGCGACATCACCGCCAGCGCGACGATCAGCAGGCCCAGGGTCGACGCGATGTAGCGGTGGATCATTTCCTTCCACGCCTTGGGCGCCTCGACCGGCCGCGCGGGAAACGCCTGCTCCGCCGCCGTCACTTCATGCTCGGCCGCGGGCACGGTCAGATGCCCGTAGCAGCCGGGCCAGTCCGGACAACCGAGCCCGGCGTCGGACAGACGCACATACGCACCGAACACGATCACGCAGAAGCAGAGAACGAGCGTCAACAGATTGAGGCGTTGAAACCAGGCCATCGAAACGCAACCAGGAGTGGAAGAGCTGAAAAAACGGAGGCCGCTCATCGCGCCCTCCGGTCGTGGACATTATTTTACCGTATCGGGCGCAAACGACCTGGCGACATTGGACCGCGGAGCGATCAGCCGATCTGCGAAATCCGCAGCAGGCGCCGGATGTCCTTCAGGATCCCCTCCGAATCGGCATCGCCCGGATACAGCATCAGCCAGTTGCCCAGTGGATCGATCAGAAACAGCGCCCGCGGATCGTCGCCGGCGAAGAATCGGCGGTAGTCCGCGTTGTCCGTGTCCGCGAAAACGTGCAGGTCCGGATGCAGCTCGTGCAGCGCCTCCGCCGCGCCAGCCGCGCTGGCCACGGTCGGCGCGATGTAGACGCGCTGGACCCGCACGCGTTTTTCATTGAGCAGCGTTCTGATCTGGCGGATCTGGTACAGCTTGTCCCGGCACGCGTCGTCGCAGCGCTCCGCCCCGACGAACACAAAGCTCCACTTGCCACGCAGCGCCCCGTCTCCCGCGGGTTGCCCGTCGACCTGCAGCAGATTCGCCGCCGGGATCGGCCGCGCCGGGGCGACGAGCTCACCATAGTTGGTGCGTTGCTCCGGAACCCACTGCGGAAACACGAAATACAGCAGCACCGCCGCGATCAGCGGCCCGAAGAACAGCGCGGCCAACAGCAGAAACTGCTGCCGTCCGCGTACGACGCTCGATGTCATGACTTTCGCTTCAGATTGACGACGATGAAGATGCCGATCAGGGTCGCGGTAAAGGCGAACCACTGCGCGGCATATCCGTAATGCTTGGCCGGAGACAACTCCGGCGCACTGTTCCACTCCCGCACGTACCCGCCCGGCAGATCCGGGTCCATCAGCAGGATGCCGCTGGCCACCCACCCGCCATAGAGACAACGCAACTCGTCCGGGGTCGGATACTGCACGATCCGCGGCCACGGTCCGCCCGCGCAATTGTTGACGTCGAGGCGCATCCCCGGGACCGGAAGGGCCCGCCAGAATCCGCTCACCTCAACTTCCTGCGGGGGCGCGGAAATTTCCGGCAGGATCGTCCTGTCGCCGTTGGCCGCGACCCATCCGCGGTCGACAATGACGATCCCGCCTTCCGGAGTCTTCACCGGCGTCCAGACGCGATAGCCGGGCTTGCCGTCGAACGACTGGTTGTCGAGCAGCATCTGCATGTTCGAATCGAAGTGGCCGCGCACCGAGGCCCGCACGATCTCGCCAGGCTCGGCCCACGCGCCCGCGGTCAGCTCCCGCGGCGGGCGCTCGCTGGCGGCTGCATAGCGCTTCGCCAGCTCGGCCTTTCCGGCGCCCCGCTGCAACTGCCAGACGCCGAGCGAGATCATGATCCCGCTGAGCGCCACCACCACCAGCACTGCCCACCACGGCGGGCGAAAGCTACGTCCAGCCATCGTCTCCCCCCATCCGCACGACGCCGCCGACCTTCACCCCGCCACCTTCGCGGTATCATGCCGGGGAATTTCCAGCTGCGTCGTCATGCTCGTCAAGATCGTCATCATCGGCCTGTTACTGGCCATCATCGCTGCGCTGATGAGCAGCATGCTGTTCCTCGTCCGCGACGACAGCGGCCGCAAACGGACACTTACCGGCCTGAAGATCCGCGTCGCACTGTCCGTTACGCTGATCGTCTTCGTCCTGATTTCCTACCACTTCGGCTGGTTGCGACCCCACGGGGTCCTGCCGCAGCCGCCGGCGGCGACTGCTCCCGAACCTTAAAAACAGCGCGCCGGATAGCAAACAGGCGGCCGCATGGCCGCCTGTTGCGTCTGCTCCGGGGCGGTCGGCCGCTCAGAGCCAGTAGACGACGATGAACAAGCCGATCCAGACGACGTCGACGAAGTGCCAGTACCACGCGACGCCTTCGAATCCGAAGTGTGAATCCGGCTTGAAGTGACCCGCCATCAGGCGCAACGTGATCACCAGCAGCATCAGGGTTCCGAGCGTGACATGCATGCCGTGGAACCCGGTCAGCATGAAGAACGTCGAACCGTAGATGCCGGACTCAAGGGTCAGGTTCAGTTCGTGATAGGCGTGGATGTACTCCTCGGCCTGGAAGTACAGGAACGTTGCCCCCAGGGCCACCGTTGCCCACATCCACAGGATGCACAAGCCGCGTTTGCCTTCCTTCAGCGCATGATGGGCCATGGTGATGGTCACACCGGAGGTCAGCAGGATCAGCGTGTTCAGCAACGGCACGTCGAACGCCGGAACGGTCTCGAAGTCACCGCCGACGTTGGCCGGGCCATTGCTCGGCCAGGTTCCTTCAAAGCCGGGCCAGAGGGTCAGATGCGTGGCGACCTTGGTCCCCTCACCCGACAGCCACGGCATCACCAGGCCCCGTGCGTAGAACAGCGCACCGAAGAAGGCCGCAAAGAACATGACTTCCGAGAAGATGAACCAGGACATGCCCCAGCGATAGGTCCGGTCGACCTGGGCGCTGTACTGGCCGCCTTCGCTTTCGCGCGCGATCCCCTGGAACCAGCGGAAGATGATGTAGATCGAAATGATCGCTCCGGCCCAGATCGGCACCGGCCCGATATGGTCATTCTCGAGATAGCCGGCCACGCCGACGACCAGAGCCACCAGGCCGACGGTCAGCGTGAACGGCCACACGCTCGGTGCCGGCACGAAATAGCGTTGCGAGTTCTGAGCGGCTGCGCTCCCCATGGTCAGCTCCTAGGTATTCTCAATTTGGCTTCATGGCGATGTCGGAGACATCGAAAAACGTGTACGACAAGGTGACGCGGTCGACGTCCGGAGGCAGTTCCGGATCGAGCATGAACACAACCGGCATGTCCTTGGCCTCCCCGGCCTTGAACGGCTGCTGGTTGAAACAGAAACATTCGGTCTTCTTCAGATGCTTCGCGGCTTCCCACGGGGCGATATTCGGAACCGCCTGCGCAACCAGATCATGGTCCTCGGTATTGCGCGCGAAAAAGGTCACCGTATACAGCTTGCCCGGATGGACCTCGATACTCGGCTGGTCCGGATGGAACTCCCAGTTGCGCCCGCCATTGACCGTGGTCACGAACTCGACTGTCACGGTCCTGTTCGGATCAACATCCACCGGCGCCGCGTCGGCAGCCTTGAGTTCGATCTTGCCGTTGATGCCGAGTGCATCGCACAGCATGTTGTACATCGGCACGAGCGCGAACCCGAATCCAAACATCGCCGCGGTGACGAACAGCAACCGCACGGCGTGCATGTTGCTGGCCCGCCGCACCGACGGCTGCTGTTGCTCGCGGCCACTCATGACCGGTGCACCACCGCGTAGACGAACCACGCCAGGATCACGAGCGCGAGCACGAGGTGGACCATGAACAGGACCACGTTCTTGCGCTTCTTGCTGCTGTCGGCGTTCATCGTCTAAGCGGCGACGGCGCCCGGATCAGCGGACGCCGCCAGCCTTCTGTCCTCAGGCCTTGGCCACGGCTTCGTCGTGAATCGCGGTTCCTTCGGAATCGCTGAACTGCGGCGGATCCTCGAAGGTGTGATACGGCGCCGGCGACGCCACCGTCCACTCGAGTCCGTGCGCGCCTTCCCAGACGCGGTCCGGCAGGCCCTGCTTGCGTCCGAACCAGCCGAAGCAGCTCGACAGCATGTTGAAGATGAAGATGAACTGCGCGACGAAAAAGCCGAACGCGCCGATCGTGCTGATGACGTTGAAGTCGGTGAACTGCACCGCGTAATCAGGCACGCGACGCTGCATGCCCGCGAGTCCCGCGAAGTGCTGCGGGAAGAACGTCAGGTTGATGAACACCGCCGACAGCCAGAAGTGCACCTTGCCCCAGAATTCGTTGTACATGCGGCCGGTCCACTTCGGAATCCAGTAGTAGACGGCGGCGATGATCGAGAACACGGCACCCGGCACCAGTACATAGTGGAAGTGCGCCACCACGAAGTAGGTATCGTGGTACTGGAAGTCCACCGGCGTCATCGCCAGCATCAGCCCCGAGAAGCCGCCGATCGTGAACAGGAAGACGAAGGCGATCGAGAACAGCATCGGCGTCTCGAAGGTCATCGACCCCTTCCACATCGTCGCGACCCAGTTGAACACCTTCACCCCGGTCGGGACTGCGATCAGCATCGTCGCGAACATGAAGAACAGCTCGCCGGCCAGCGGCATGCCCACGGTGAACATGTGGTGGGCCCAGACGATGAACGACAGGAACGCGATCGACGCCGACGCGTAGACCATCGAGTCGTAACCGAACAGCGACTTGCGGGCGAAGGTCGGGATGATCGTGCTGACGATGCCGAACGCCGGCAGGATCATGATGTAGACCTCGGGGTGCCCGAAGAACCAGAAGATATGCTGGAACATCACCGGGTCACCGCCGCCGGCGGCGGTGAAGAAGCTGGTGCCGAAATACTTGTCCGTCAGCAGCATGGTGACGGCGCCGGCGAGCACCGGCATCACCGCGATCAGCAGGTACGCAGTGATCAGCCAGGTCCACACGAACAGCGGCATCTTCAGCAGGGTCATGCCGGGTGCGCGCATGTTGAGGATCGTCACGACGACGTTGATCGCGCCGGTGATCGACGAGATACCCATCAGATGCACGGCGAAGATCAGGAACGGGAACGCGTTGCCGGTCTGCAGGACCAGCGGCGGATACATCGTCCAGCCACCCGCCGGAGCACCGCCATCCATGAACAGGGTGCCGATCAGCATCGCGAACGCGAACGGCAGGATCCAGAACCCCCAGTTGTTCACCCGGGGCAGCGCCAGATCGGAGCAGCCGATCATCATCGGCACCATCCAGTTGGCAAGGCCGACGAACCCCGGCATCACGCCACCGAAGATCATCACCAGCGCGTGCATCGTCGTCATCTGGTTGAAGAACTCCGGCTGCACGAACTGCAGACCCGGGTGGAACAGTTCGGCGCGGATCACCAGCGACATCAGGCCGCCGATGAAAAACATCGTGAACGCGAAGAACAGATACAGCGTTCCGAGGTCCTTGTGATTGGTCGTCTTGATCCAGCGCATGATCCCCTTGTCGGGACCATGGTGGTGATCGTCGTGGTGCGCGTGGGCGTCGTGAGCGTGTGCCATAGCGAAACTCCTGGTCGATCTACTTCTTAGCGCGCGGCGGCGACTGCGTCGGGCTGAACCACACCGCTATCGTTGCCCCAGCTGTTGCGGGTATAGGTGATCACGGCAGCGATATCGGTATCGGAAAGCTGCTTGAACGGCGGCATCAGATTCTTGCCGTTGAGCACCTGGGCGATCTGCGCGGCGGCAGGCCCACCAACGACGGCACTGCCCACCAGTGACGGGAAGCTCGGCGGCAGACCCTGACCGTTGGCCTGATGGCAGGCCGCGCAGTTGGCCTTGAAGACGCCCTCGCCCTTGGCAACGAGCTCGTCCTTGGACATCTCGGCCGGAGCGGCCTCGGCCTCAGCGGCGGCGACTTCGACTGCGGCTTCGGCAGGTGCGGCGACTTCCGTGGGCGCCGCATCGACCGCGGCATCGGTGACCACCGTCTCGGCCGCAGCGACCTCGGTTCCGTTCTTCTTGGCCTCAAGCCAGGCAGTGAACTCGGCTTCGGGCACCGCCTTGACCACGATCGGCATGAAACCGTGGTCGCGTCCGCAGAGTTCGGCGCAGACACCGCGATAGACGCCCGGCTGCTCGACCTTGGTCCAGATTTCGTTGACGTAGCCCGGGATCGCGTCCTTCTTCACCGCGAACTCCGGAACCCACCAGGCGTGGATCACGTCGTTGGACGTGACCAGGAAGCGCACTTTCTTGCCGACCGGAATCACCAGCGGATTGTCGACCTCGACCAGGTAGTTCGGAACCTGGGTGACATCGACGCCGGATCCGAGCTGGCGGGCCTGGTTGGAGTCCTCGGCCAGCGTCGAGAAGAAGCCGACATCCTCACCGAGATAGTCGTAGTGCCACTTCCACTGATAGCCGGTGACCTTGATGCTCATGTCGGCGTTGCGGGTGTCCTCCATCTTGATCAGCGTACCGGCGGCAGGCACGGCCAGGCTGATCAGGACCACGAACGGAATCACCGTCCAGATGATCTCCACCGTGGTGGATTCGTGGAAATCTGCCGGCTTCGGATTGTTGGAGCGACGGTGCTTGATGATCGAGTAGGTCATCAGGCCGAAGACGATGATGCCGATGACGACACACACCCAGAACACCGCCATGTGCAGGCCATGCACCTCACGGCTGACCTCGGTCACGCCGACCGGCATGTTGTAGCCGCCGCTGGTCTCGGTATACGCCTGCGCCGCGATCGTCGTCAGTGCCAACCCGACTCCGGTGCTCAGCCGCGTCAGCCATCCCTTCATCGACATCATCTACTCTCCCAAAGACACTTGGTAACCGGACTTGCCGCCCAACTGGCCTGCGTCTCGGCACCAAGCCGGCGTCAACAACTCCTTGATCCGTGCCGCGAGGCGGACACGCTCCTCATCTGTCAGGCAGCGCGCAATCCGCACCCGCTGCCCCGCACAACTCAAAACCAGCCGGTTCGGATCGTTGCGATGCTCTCCCTGCTCCAGCATCACCCGCGTCATCGAGCGCGACAACTGGATTACCGACGCCGCGCCGCGGCCGAGCATGCCGCTTTCGATCCGCAGTTCCTGCGGCTCGAATACCAGCACCTCACGGTAAGCGTTGCGTTTGACCGACACGTATACCGCTGCGGCCAATGCACTCAACTCCAAACCGGCGAATGGCACCACCGGCCAGAAGCCATGTGCAGCCATCCATGCCGCAATCCCCAGGCCGACACCCGCCGTCAGCAGCATGAACAGCCATGCCTGACGGACGCTCAGCGAGGCATTCGGTCCGATGACGATACGAGTTTCCACGGATCCGGAGTCTTCAAGGGGTATATGCAGCCGTGGGATTGTAGTCGATGAATTCAAATCGCAAAAGCATTGATCCGCGTCAACGCACCTGCCGCGCCGTTCCGCGCCATCGCATCGCCCCGTCGGTGTTTCGGATCGAACCGATTTGCATTTCGCCCGTCTAATATGGGGATTTCCCTGACATTGCAGCCGGAGCGCTCCCTATGAATCGGCGTAGGATGATCAAAACTCTCGTCTCGGCCCTCGCCGGCTCCGCCGTCGCCGGACCCGTCAAGGTGCTGGCCGCGTCGGATACCCCCCTGGGCACCCTCAAACAACCGGCCGACCACTGGAAAGCACGGGTCAGCGACGCCGCGTACGACGTCCTGTTCCACGAAGCCACGGAACGGCCGTTCAGCAGCCCGCTGCTGAACGAGAAGCGCGCGGGAACCTTCGTCTGTGCCGCCTGCCTGAACCCCCTGTTCAGTTCAGCCCACAAATACGAGAGCGGCACCGGTTGGCCGAGTTTCTGGCAACCGCTCGACGGCGCACTCGGCACCAAGCGCGATTTCAAGCTGATCCTGCCGCGGACGGAGTATCACTGCGCCCGCTGCGGCGGACATCAGGGGCACGTGTTCGACGACGGCCCGGCACCGACCGGCAAGCGCTACTGCAACAATGGCGTCGCACTGGCCTTCGTGCCGGACAGCGAGGACCTGCCGCCCCTGAGGAGCTAGCAATGCGTCGAATCCTGATCAGCCTGGCATTCGCCGCGATGCTCGCACCGCTGAGCGCGGCGGCCGAAACCGCGCTGGCAACGTTCGCCGGCGGCTGCTTCTGGTGCACCGAATCCGACTTCGAGCAGGTTCCCGGCGTCATCGACGTCGTCTCCGGCTACACCGGCGGCACCGTCGCGTCCCCCACCTACAAACAGGTATCCGCCGGCGGCACCGGCCACGCCGAAGCCGTGCAGATCCGCTTCGATCCCGCGGTGGTCAGCTACGCGCAGTTGCTCGACATCTTCTGGCACAGCGTCGACCCCTATACCGCCGACGCCCAGTTCTGCGATCACGGCCACCAGTACCGCAGCGCGATCTTCTATCACGATGCCGCGCAACGGCAGGCGGCCGAGCGCAGCAAGGCGGAATTGGCGAACGCATACAAGGACCGCGGCCCGATCGTCACCGAAATCGTCGAGGCCGGCACCTTCTGGCCGGCCGAGACCTACCATCAGGACTACTACAAGAAGAATCCGCTGCGCTATCGCTATTACCGTTTCGGCTGCGGCCGTGATGGCCGCCTCGACGAGCTGTGGGGCGCTGACCGCCCGGGCCGTCACTGACGGCCGGTCAGCCGGATCCGCCGTCGGCGGGTCAGCCGGCTAGCGCCCGTCTGCCCAGGGCATGTGTCCGGACGGCGCGAGCGCCGCCCCCACCGCATCGAGATCGCTGCCGGTCGGGACAACGCCCCAGCATGGCGCCGGCATCATCGCCCGCAACGTGTCGACGTTGTCCTGCCATTCCGCCTGCATCGGCGGAATCAGGTTCGCGACCCAGCCGAGTAGAGGGGTTCTTCGCGCGATCGCCTCGGCGCTGAGCAGTGCGTGATTGATGCAGCCAAGCCGCATGCCGACGACCAGCAGCACCGGCCATTGCCGACCCGCAACCCAGTCGGCATACGTGTTCCGATCATTGATCGGAACCGACCATCCGCCGGCACCCTCGACGACGATCGTGTCATAGCGCTCCGCCAGCGCATCGAGACCGCGATCGAGTGTCGCCAGTTCGATTGCCAGTCCCGCCCGGCGCGCCGCCAGATGCGGCGCGATCGGCGGCTCCAGCGCGACCGGATTGACCGCTGCGTAGTCGGGCTTGCCCGTCGACTCGGCCATGAGCGCCAGCGCGTCCTCGTTGCGCAGCCCGCCAGCCGTAGCGACGCAGCCCGACGCAACCGGCTTGTATCCGCAAACCTGCCGCCCCTGGTGGCGCAGGCGCCGCACCAGTCCGGCGGCAACATGGGTCTTGCCGACTCCGGTGTCGGTTCCGGTCACGAACAGTACCGCGGCACTCATGCCGGAACCGCCGGATGCATGACCCGCTGCAGGGCCGCCCGCAGCGCGTCCAGCAGACGATCGATGTCCTCGGATCGATGCGCCGCGGACAGGGTGATCCGCAGACGGGAGGTGCCCACCGGGACCGTCGGTGGACGGATGGCCGCCACCCAGATGCCCTTTTCGAGCAGCTCGGCGGACAATTCAAGCGCGCGCGCGGCATCGCCGACGACCAACGGCTGGATCGGCGTCGTCGACCTCATCAGCGGAATGCCGAGCTGGGCCGCGCCGGCCCGGAACCGTTCGATGTTGGCGAACAGGGCCTCGCGATGCTGCGGCTCGTCATGCAGGATCTGCAACGCGCTCGCCGCGGCCGCGGCGAGCGCCGGCGGCGGCGCCGTCGAGAAGACCCAGGTGCGGGCACGCTGGATCAGAAACTCGATCAACCGCTCCGATCCGGCCACGAACGCACCACCGCTCCCCAGTGACTTGCCGAGGGTCGCAACGTACACCGGCACGTCCTCGATCCCGAGTCCGGCGGCGGCAACCGCGCCCGCCCCGTCCGCCCCGAGCACCCCGAAGCCGTGCGCGTCATCCACCATCAGGGCGGCATCATGGCCGCGCGCAAGCTCGGCCAGCTCCGCCAACGGCGCCAGATCCCCGTCCATGCTGAACACGCTGTCGCTGACCAGCAGCCGCATCGCGCCGGCGGCGCGGTCTTCGCTCTCGGCCAGGCACTGCGCGAACGCGGGCACCGACGCGTGCTCGGCCCGCAGGTAGCGCGCACCGCACAGACGCCCGCCGTCGATCAGCGAGGCATGATTGAGCTCATCGGCAATCAGGACATCCTCGCGCCCGAGCAGGGCCCGCAGCACGCCGAGATTCGCCGCCCAGCCGCTGGAGAACAGCAAGGCGCGGGGACGCCCGGTCTGCGCCGCCAGCATTTCCTCGAGGCGCTGATGCTCACGGTTGTACCCGGACACCAGCGCCGACGCACCGCTGCCGGTCCCGCTGGCCGCCAGCGCCCTGGCCGCCGCCGCGGCAACGCGCGGATCCGCCGCCAGGCCGAGGTAGTCGTTGCTGCAGAAGTTGGCGCAGTCCCGTCCGTCGACCCGGATCCGGGCGCCATGACTGCCGTCGATGGCCCGGCGTACCCGATACAGATCCGCCGCGCGGATGCGCTCAAGCCGCTCGTCGAGGCGGCGCTCCAATGCGCCGACCGGCGCCGGCAGCGGGGTTCGGGCGGACATGACCGAAGCGGGCGACGACGATCAGGCTCCGAGCCCGGCAGGCTGGCCCGTCGTGGCCTCGCCGTGTTCGTGAGGCCCTGAACCGCAGGTCTGGACTTCTTCGACATGCCCCTCGCCGCGCAGACCCAGCTGCCGGAACAGTTCTCGGTCCTTGGCATCCTGCGGGTTTTCCGTCGTCAGCAGGCGCTCGCCGTAGAAGATCGAGTTGGCACCGGCGAAGAAGCACAGCGCCTGCGTCTCATCCGACATCTCGCTGCGGCCGGCCGACAGGCGCACGTATGACGCCGGCATCAGGATCCGGGCAACCGCGATGGTGCGGACGAACTCGATCGGCGACAGCTTCTCGGCACCGTTGAGCGGCGTCCCCTCGACCTGCACCAGATTGTTGATCGGCACACTGTCCGGATGCGGATTCATGATCGCGAGCTGACGCAGCAGCTCGGCGCGGTCGGCCGGCGCCTCGCCCATGCCGACGATGCCGCCGCAGCAGACGTTGATCCCCGCCTCGCGGACGTGCTCGAGCGTATTGAGGCGATCCTCGTACGTCCGCGTGCTGATGATCTTGCCGTAGAACTCCGGCGAGGTATCGAGATTGTGGTTGTAGTAGTCGAGCCCGGCATCGGCCAGACGCTTGGCCTGCTCGGCCTTCAGCATCCCCAGGGTCACGCAGGTTTCCAGGCCCAGCGCCTTGACCTCGCGGACCATCCGTTCGACCTGCACCAGATCGCGGTCCTTCGGCGAGCGCCAGGCCGCCCCCATGCAGAACCGCGTCGATCCGTTTGCCTTGGCGGCGCGCGCCGCCTCGACCACCGCGTCGACATCGATCAGCGGCTCTTTCTTCAGGCCGGTTTCATAACGGGTCGACTGCGGGCAATAGGCACAGTCCTCCGGACAGGCGCCGGTCTTGATCGACAGCAGCGTGGACAGCTGCACGGTATTGGGGTCAAAGTTTGCCCGATGGACCTGCTGCGCCCGAAACAACAGTTCGTTGAACGGCAGCTCGAACAGTGCCTGGACCTCTTCGCGCGTCCAGTCGTGACGCGGGG
Source organism: Nevskiales bacterium (assembly GCA_028698335.1). Lineage (GTDB taxonomy): Bacteria > Pseudomonadota > Gammaproteobacteria > Nevskiales > Nevskiaceae > Solimonas. Next base: position 126,918 of record JAQVDP010000012.1, read on the forward strand.
CTTGATTCGTCATTGCAGTGACTCCCTCACCGGTCGGATCGCGAGCGGCGGAGCTGGTCGATGGGTGGATGTCACCGGGGCGCAGGAGCCGCATCCGACAGGATTGCGTTACCGGCCTCCGTGGAGACGCCTCCGGTTTGCCGGCCAGTCTTGGCGAGATTGTCGCCATTGTCAACCAAACATGCCGCCCCATGGTTGACAACGCCGCCCGCTCACTGCGCGACTGGCTGCTGCCCGCCGGCTGCCGCCTGTGCCAGCGCCCAACCGAGGGGGCGCTGCTGTGTCCGGGTTGCCAGGCCGATCTGCCGTGGAATTCCACCGCCTGCCCGAACTGTGCCGCCCCGGTGATGCACCCCGGCCCCTGCGTCAGATGCGCGCGGCTGCGGCATCCGCCGCTGGACCACGCGCATGCCACGTTCCGGCTCGCCGCGCCCATTCAGCAGTTCATCCACGGTCTGAAATACCGGGCCGACTTCGCGCAGGCGCGACTGCTCGGCACCCTGGTTGCGGACCGGGTGTCGGAACGCGCCGACGGCATCGATGCGCTGGTGCCGGTGCCGCTGCACCGCTCGCGGCTGCAGCAGCGCGGCTACAATCAGGCGTTGGAACTGGGCCGCGTCATCGGCAAGCGCATCGGACGCCCCTGCGACGGCCATGCGGTGGTCCGCGTCCGCGCCACCGAAGACCAGATCGGGCAGCGTGCGGCCGCGCGCCGCCGCAACATGCGCGGCGCCTTCGTCGCCGCCGCGTCGCTGCACGGCCTCCGCATCGCGTTGATCGATGATGTGATGACCACCGGCGCCACGCTGACCGAACTCGCCCGCTGCTGCCGTCGTGCTGGCGCCGCCCATGTCGAGGCCTGGACGGTCGCGCGCACCCCCTGAGCGATTCCCCGGCTTGTTCCGCACCGACGGATCGGGGAGGCTCGACCCCATCCCTGACATTCCCGAAGCGGCATGACGCCCCTGATCACCAACGATGCAGTCGTACTCGGCCTGCTCTGCGCCACGCTCGGCGCCGTGTTCTACACCTCCGCGAGCCGGCATCCGTTCTGGCAACGGTTCTATTCGGTGGTTCCGGCACTCCTGCTGTGCTACTTCATCCCGGCCGCCTTCAATTCCGCCGGCATCATCGACGGCGAACATTCGCAGCTGTACTACGTGGCATCGCGCTATCTGCTGCCGGCCACGCTGATCCTGCTGACGCTGGCGATCGATCTGCGCGCCATCGCCGGCCTCGGACCCAAGGCCCTGATCCTGTTCCTGACTGGAACGCTCGGGGTGGTCATCGGCGGGCCGCTGGCGATTCTCATCTGGGGCCTGCTGGCGCCGGACGTGGTCGCCGGCGACGTCTGGCGCGGCATGACTGCCGTCGCCGGCAGCTGGATCGGCGGCGGTGCCAACCAGGCCGCCATGAAGGAAGTCTTCAATGTCGGCGACAACCTCTTCGGCACGATGGTGGCGGTCGACGTGATCGTCGCCAACATCTGGATGGCGATCCTGCTCTACATGGCGGGCCGCGCCGACCGGCTGGACGCGCGACGCGGTGCCGATACGTCGGCGCTACTGGAGCTGCGGACCAAGATGGAACATTTCGAACTCGAACACGCGCGGCCAACGCGGCTGCCCGACCTGATGTTCCTGCTCGCGCTGGCCTTCGGCTTCACCGGACTGGCGCACGCGCTGGCGACACCGCTGGCCGCATTCTTCTCGGCACAGGGCACATGGGCGACACGCCTGAGCCTGTCGAGCTCGTTCTTCTGGATCGTCGTCCTGGCCACGACCTTCGGGCTGCTGCTGTCGACCACGCGCGCACGTCACCTTGAAGGCGCTGGCGCGTCCAAGCTCGGCAGCGCCATGCTCTACGTCCTGGTCGCCAGCATCGGCATGCACATGAACCTCGGCGCGGTTCTCGACAACACCGCGCTGTTCGGTGTCGGTCTGACCTGGATCGCAATCCATGCCGGGCTCCTGCTGCTGGTCGCGCGCCTGATCAAGGCCCCGGTGTTCTATCTGGCCGTCGGCAGTCAGGCCAACGTCGGGGGCGCGGCCAGCGCACCGATCGTCGCCGCAGCGTTTCATCCGTCGCTGGCGCCGGTCGGCGTCCTGCTCGCCGTGCTCGGCTACGCGCTCGGCACCTACGGCGCCTGGCTGTGCGGCCAGTTGATGCGCGTCGCCGCGGGTTGAGGCGCCGGCGCGGCGGCCTGCGCGCGGAGGAAAGCATAGGCCGCATCCCGTGCGTCGCCGCCGAACAGGAAAGTGGCGAAGTGGCCGTAGCCGCGCAGCAGGTACAACTCGGCCGGCACCCCCACCGCATCAAGCGCGGCTTTCATCCTGCGGGCGTGGTCGACATCGACGATCCAGTCCCAGGTCCCGTGGTATAGGAACACCGGCGGATCCCCGGCGTCGACACCGCGCAGGGGTGACGCCGCGGCGTAGCGCGCCGCCGCCACCGGCCACGGCGCGCCAATGAATTGCCGGACCAGCTCACTGTCCCGTGCGAGCACCAGATCCGACGGCATGCCGCCGGCGATCACGGCCGCCACCTTGTCAGGGCCGCAGGCATCCGACACACCCGCCTGTGCGGCAAGGTGCCCGCCTGCGGAGTACCCCCACAAGGCCACCCGCGCGGGGTCGACCCGGAACCTGGTCGCCTGCTCGCGCACCCACGCCACCGCCGCGCAGACGTCTTCGACCGCTGCCGGATACGGATGTTGCGGCGCAAGGCGATAGTCGATGTTGAACACGACATAGCCCCGAGCAACGGCCTCGCGCGCCACTCCGTCCATGTCCGCACGCTCGCCGCGAACCCATCCCCCACCATGGATCAGGATGATGGCAGCCCGCAGCCCTCCGGTTTCGGGCAGGTACAGATCGGCGTGCTGCGCCGTCGGCCAGTCGTCCGGCGTGTACCGGAGATCGGCAGCGGTCTCGGCGTGCGGCATGATCTCGCCCCCGGCGCGGGCGGCGCATCCGGCCAGCACCAGCAGCAATACCGATCCGACCGACATCCCCAGAATTGCCCGCATGATCGAATCCTTTCGGCTTTGTCGCCGATGGATACGCGCCACCACCGCGACCGGATGCCGACCGGCCAGCCCCCGGACTCAGGTCCGCAGCAAATGGTCGATCGCGAGCCCGGCGAAGACTGCGGCGCCGAACCAGTGGTTGTGCAGGAACGCACGGAAACAGGCCTGGGGATCCCGCGCCCGCGTCATCCACAACTCCTGTACGGCGAGGACCGCCGCCACCGCCAGCCCCACGTAATACGCCGGCCCGCTGCCGTTGCGGACGCCGACATAGGCCAGCAACCCGAGCGCGGCGAACTGCAGCCATCCGATCACCAGGCGATCGTAATGGCCGAAGAACACCGCCGACGACTTCACGCCGATGCGCAGATCGTCGCTGCGATCGACCATGGCGTAGTAGGTGTCGTAAGCGATGACCCAGAAAATGTTTGCCGCCATCAGCGGCACGACGTCGGCCCAGTCGACGACATGGCGGATCGCCGCATAGCCCATCGGAATCCCCCACGAGAACGCGACACCGAGCACCGCCTGGGGGATGCTGATGTAGCGCTTGGCGAACGGATAACTCGCGGCGAGCACCGCCGCCGGAACCGCCAACGCCAGCGCCAGCGTGTTCTTCAGCGAGGTCAGCAGCCCGAACGCGATCAGGCTGACCACCACGAACAGTCTCACGGCTTCGTCGGGGGTGACCCGCCCGGTCACCAGCGGCCGCTGCTGCGTGCGGTTCACGTGCGGATCGAAATGGCGGTCGGCGAAATCATTGATCGCGCATCCGGCGGACCGCATCAGCACCGTGCCGATCACGAACACCGTCAGGACGTGCATGTCCGGCATCCCGCCGGCGGCGAACCAGAGCCCCCAAAGGGTCGGCCACAACAGCAGGTAGATGCCGATCGGCCGATCGACCCGCATCAGGCGCAGATAGTCGACAAGCTTGTGGTTCGCAATCGCGTTCATTCGCGAATTCTAGCCGCGCCGTGCATTGCCGGCCTATCGGTTCCGGATCTTCAGACCTGCGCGTAGCGCTCCGGATCGCCGATCCAGCGCGCGATGAGCGTTCGCGCCAGATCCGGCCGCGTCTCCAGCCAGCGGTCTGCCAGCCGCTGGAGCTGCGGCACCGCCGCCGCATCGCGCAGGGGGTCGGCGAGCTTCATGCCGATCTCCCCGGTCTGCCGCCGCCCCAACAGCTCGCCCGGCCCGCGCAACTCGAGATCGCGTTGTGCGATGGCGAAGCCGTCATTGGTCGAGCGCATCGTTTCGAGCCGGGCACGCGCGGCATCACCCAGCGGCGCCTGATACAACAGCACACACTGGCTGGCCTGGGCGCCGCGACCGACCCGACCGCGTAGCTGGTGCAGCTGCGACAGTCCGAGCCGTTCGGCGTTCTCGATGATCATGATGCTGGCATTGGGCACGTCGACACCGACCTCGATGACGGTCGTCGCCACCAGCAGCTGAGTGTCGCCATCCTTGAACGCGCGCATCTGCAGGTCCTTGTCGGTCGCCTTCATGCGCCCGTGCACGAGCCCCACCCGCAAGCCCGGCAGCTCCGCCCGCAGGCGCGTGGCCGTGGCCTCGGCGGCTTCCGCATCGAGTTCCTCGGATTCTTCGATCAGCGTGCAGACCCAGTACACCTGGCGCCCTGCGGCGCAGGCCTCGCCGATGCGACGCAGCACATCCGCGCGGCGCTCGTTCGACAGCACGACCGTCGTGACCGGCGTGCGCCCGGGGGGCAGCTCGTCAATGACCGAAACATCCAGATCGGCATAGACCGTCTGCGCCAGTGTGCGCGGAATCGGCGTCGCCGACATCACCAGCTGATGCGGCGCGTACCGTCCACCCTTGTCGCGCAGGGCCAGACGCTGCTGAACGCCGAACCGGTGCTGCTCGTCGACCACGACCATCGCGAGTCGTGAGAACTCGATCTGAGCCTGGAACACCGCGTGGGTACCGATCACGACCAGCGGTTCGTCACCCGCCACACGCCCGGCGATCGCGGCGCGCTCGCTCTTCTTCAAGCGTCCGGACAGGTACGCCGTCTCGACCTCCAGGCTCCCGAGCCAGACCGAAAGCGTGCGGAAGTGCTGTTCGGCGAGCAGCTCGGTGGGCGCGACCAGCGCCGCCTGCAGGCCGGAGCGCTGCGCTGCCAGCAACGCCGACGCCGCGATCACCGTCTTGCCGCTGCCGACGTCGCCCTGCACCAGCCGCAGCATCGGCTGCGTCCGGACCAGATCCGCTGCAACCTCGTCGAGCACGCGCCGCTGCGCGCCGGTGCACCTGAACGGCAGCGCCGCCTGCAGCTCCGCCGCTGCATCGGCCGCGGCGTTCAGCACGCGCGCGGGGCGGGACTTCAGCCGGCTGCGCAGCAAGCGCATCCCGAGCTGGTGCGCCAGCAGCTCCTCCCGCACCAGGCGCTGCTGCGCGGGGTGACGTCCTTCGAGCAGCAGGCGGGCATCGGCATCGGCACTCGGGCGATGGATGAGGCACAGCGCATCCATCGTTGTGGGCGCTCCCAGGTCCGGCAATTCCGAGCCCAGCGCCGGGTCTTCCGCAGCAACCGCCAATGCCTGATCGATCATCCCGCGCAGGCGCACCTGGGTCACCCCGGTTGCCGTCGGATAGACCGGCGTCAGCGTCGCCTCTGGCGCGAGGGCTTCGGCATCGTCTGTGACCCGATACTGCGGGTGCACCATCTCCACGCCGGACAGACCGACTCGCGCGCTGCCATAGGCCTGCATCCAGCGGCCTACGGCCAGACCGCGCCGTTGCGAGTCGTTGAAGTGGAAGAACCGCAGCGTCATCGACCCGGTTTCGTCCTCGAGGACAACCAGCAGCATGCGGCGCCTCGCGAGTTTCACCTCGGCAGCCACGATCCGCCCGCGCACCAGGGCGTCCTCCCCCGCGCGTAAGCCGCCGATCGCCCGGAACGCGCGACGGTCCTCGTATCGCAGCGGAAGATGGAACAGCAGATCGCCGACCCGCCGCAGTCCAAGGCCGGCGAGGCGCTGCGCAACCGCAGGCCCCGCGCCTTTGAGATAGGTCAGCTGTGTATCCAGCGTCAGCGCGGGCATCCCTCCCCGCGACCGGCGCTGTCCGCCGCCGTCAGTCAAGCACCAGAACCGCGTCGGCCTCGACGCGAGCACCCTTGGGCAGCGCGGCAACGCCGATCGCGGCACGCGCCGGATAGGGGACTTCGAAATACTCGGCCATGATCTCGTTGACCTTGGGGAAATGCTGAAGGTCGGTCAGGAACACGTTGAGCTTGGCGAGCTGGGACATCCGGCCACCGGCCGCCTCGATCACCGCGGAGAGGTTGCGAAACACCTGATGGATCTCGGCCTCGATCGAATCGTTGACCAGCTCCATGGTTTTCGGATCCAGCGGGATCTGACCCGAGAGGTAGACGGTCTGACCGCACTTGACCGCCTGTGAATAGGTTCCGATGGCCGCCGGCGCAGCGTCGGTCTGAATGATCTGTCTGGTCATGAGGAGAAAGAATCTGCGAGTCGGATGAACTAGATTCGGGACACACGCTCGACCCATTCGATGCGTCGGATGCGGCGCAGGACCCGGGCGAGATGAATCCTGTTGCGAACGGTGATGACGAACCGGGTTTCCGTCGCCTCCCCGCTTGCCGTCCGCTCGGCCATCTGGACGTTCTCGATCGACGACTCCGCCGCCGCGATCTCCGCCGTCACCTTGGCCAGCAGACCGCGCTTATTGTAGGCCTGAATCCGGATCTCACAGAGGAAGTCCCCCTCGACCTTGTCCGACCACGCCAGCGGCAACCAGTCCTGCGGGCGTCCCTTGGCGTGGCGGCACTCGACCCGGTGCACGACGATGCCCCGGCCGACGCTGACATGGCCTCTGATCTCGTCTCCCGGAATCGGATGACAGCAGCGGGCATAGTCGAGCACCAGGCCCTCGGTTCCCTCGATCGCCAGCGGCGCCACGTCGGCCTCGCCAGTCTTGGCGAGTTCCGCGCCCTTGGGCAGGAAATGGCGTGCAACCAGAGCCGGCAGTCGCTGTCCGGTACCGATGGCCGCGTACATCTCCTCGACATCTTCGAAGTTGTAGTCCGCCAGAACCTTGGCCATCTGCGCGTCGTCCTTGAGCACGCCGGCCGTGACCCCCAGCTCGCGCAATGCGATCTCCAGCAGGCGCCGCCCCAGGCGTACGGCTTCGTCCTCGCGCTGCTGCCGCAGGTAGTTGCGGATGGTGCTCCGGGCTTTCGCGGTCTTGACGAAATTGAGCCACGCGGCATTCGGGCGGGCATGTTTGGCGGTGATGATCTGCACCGTCTGCCCGTTGTGCAGCTGGGAGTTCAGCGGCTCCAGCGTTCCGTCGACGCGCGCGGCGACGCAATGGTCGCCCAGCTCCGAATGCACGGCGTAGGCGAAGTCCACCGGCGTTGCGCCGCGCGGCAGACGGCGGATCTCACCCTTCGGCGTGAATACATAGACTTCGTCGGGGAACAGGTCGACCTTGACGTTCTCCAGGAAGTCCATCGGACTGACGCTGCCGAAGTCGTCGAACAGCCCTGCGACCCACTCACGCGCGCGGATCTGCTGCGCGACGCCGCCATCGCGCGTACCCAGCTTGTACTGCCAGTGCGCGGCGATGCCGCTCTCCGCCACGTGGTGCATGTCGCGCGTGCGGATCTGGACTTCGATCTTGTGCCCCTCCGGCCCGACGCAGGAGGTATGCAACGACTGGTAGCCGTTGGACTTGGGATTGGCGATGTAGTCGTCGAACTCGCCCGACACCGGCTTGTAGACGTGATGCACGACACCCAGCGCGCGGTAACAGTCATCGACCTTGGAGACGATGACCCTGAAGCCCAGCACGTCCATCACCTTGAGCAGCTTGAGCTTCTTGCGGCGCATCTTCTGATAGATGCTGTACAGGTTCTTCTGCCGCCCGACGACACTGGCGCCGATCCCCTCTTCCCGCAAGGTCGTTGCGAGCTTTTGCTCGACCTCGCGGATCAGCTTCTTGGTGTCACCAAGCTGTTCCTGAACCGCCTCTTCGAGCACCGCGTGGCGCTTTGGATACAGATTGGCAAAAGCCAGATCCTCGAGCTCGGTGCGGATGAAGTAGATGCCGAGGCGCTGCGCGATCGGCGCATAGATATCGAGGGTTTCCCTCGAGATCCGCCGACGCTTGTCGGGGGCCATGTGCCCCAGCGTCCGCATGTTGTGCAGACGGTCCGCGAGCTTGACCAGGATCACCCGCAGGTCGCGCGTCATCGCCAGAAGCAGCTTGCGGAAACTTTCCGCCTGCATTTCCAGTCGCGACCGCCCCTCGATCTTGTCGATCTTGCTGACCCCGTCGACCAGCTCGGCAACGTCGCTCCCGAACTCGAGGGCCAGCGATTCCTTGGACACACCCGTGTCCTCGATGACATCGTGCAGAATCGCCGCCATCAGTGTCGTGTGATCCAGGCGCATCTCGGCGAGCGTCCTGGCGACGGCCAGCGGATGGTAGACGTAGGGCTCGCCGGACGAGCGCCGCTGCCCCTGATGCACGCTGGTGGCGAACTCGGCCGCCCGCCGCACTTCGGCGATCTGACTGTCCGGCAGATAGGATTCCAGCAGCCGGCACAGAGAATCGACGCCGAAAGTGCGCTCGACCCGCTGTGTGCGGATCGCATTGCTCAGACGCTGGATGACGGTCAGTTCCATGGCGCCAGTATAGGGACGAATGTGCGCCGACTGGCATCCCTGCGCAACAAAAAAACCCGCCGGTCGGCGGGTTCTTTCACATCCCTGGGAATCTCGGGGCGGGTCAGCCGTCGAACGACGGGTCCAGTGCCTCAAGTTCCATCTTCGGCTGCGACACCGCCGGCAGATCGACCTCGTCCAGCACGCCACGGCCGACATGACCTTCGGCGATTTCGCGCAGGGACAGCACGGTCGACTTATGGTTACCCCAGGGCAGATGCGCCTCGGCGCCACGGGCCAGCTGACGCGCGCGCTTGGCTGCGACCAGGGTCAGGTCAAACTGGTTCGGGATCAGGACGAGGCAGTCTTCTACCGTTACACGGGCCATTGCTTCACCGCAGACATATAAAAAAGGGGTCGCATTCTAATCGACTGGCGATCAATTCGCCAACAGTGCCGAAATCAGCGCCCGGTGCGCCGCCGCCTGCGCCGGTGTCCGCAGTTTGTCGGTGCGCGCGGTCCACCCGGTTCGCGCCTCAATGAAGATCGCTTCCAGTTCGTCGAGCGCGCGTTCGAACTGGTCGTTGACCAGGACAAAGTCGTATTCCGAGTAGTGGGACATTTCGTCCCTGGCCTCGGCCATGCGTTGCAGGACCGTTGCTTCGTCATCCTGCCCTCGTTGCCGCAACCGGCGCTCCAGCTCGGCACGGGACGGTGGCAGGATGAAGATGCTGAGCGTTTCCGGCCGGTTGCCGCGAACCTGCTGCGCACCCTGCCAGTCGATGTCGAGAATCACATCCTTTCCGCTTGCCAGCAGCTGCTCGGTGGCCTCGCGTCCGGTACCGTAACGACGCCCGAAGACGTGGGCATGCTCCAGAAACGCGCCCTGTTCGATCATCGACACGAACTGCGCTTCATCGACGAAATGGTAGTGCACGCCATCCTGCTCGCCCACCCGGGGCGCCCGGGTCGTGTAGGACACGGAAACGCAGGTCGCCACCCCACGCGCCTCGGACCTCGCAAGCAACGCCCGCGTCAGACTGGTCTTGCCGCCGCCGCTTGGCGCCGAGACGATGAACAGACTGCCATCAGACATGGCGATCACCAGGACCGCAGGCCGGCATGGCCGGCCGGAGCACGCACACTGTTCATTCGATGTTCTGAACCTGCTCGCGCATCTGCTCGATGATGACCTTCATCTCGACCGCGCACCGCGTCATGTCGGCATCCTGGGACTTCGACGATGTCGTGTTGGACTCGCGGTTGAGCTCCTGCATCAGGAAGTCGAGACGCCGCCCGATCGGTTCCTTGCGTCCGAGTGCCTGGCGCACCTCTGCCAGATGACTTTCGAGTCGCGACATCTCTTCTTCGACATCGAGCCTTTGCGCCGCCAACGCAAGCTCCTGGGCAAGGCGCTGGGGCTCGACCTCGACGCCAAGGTCGGCGCATTTCTGGCGCAGGCGCAACATCCACTGATCGCGCACCTCGGGGTATCGCTGACGCACCTGCCCGACGAGTTGCTCGAGCAGATCGCAGCGCTCGGCGACGAACTCGCCAAGGCGCGCCCCCTCACGTTCGCGCTCAGACCCGAAACGGGTCAACGCCGCCGCAAAACTGGATCGCGCCTCCGCGATCAACGGCGCAAAGTCAGACCGCTGCTCACGCACGACACCGGGATAGCCAAGCACCCGCATCGGCTCCGGCGCAGACGTCGCACCCAGAATCCGGCCAACCTCATCCATCGCGCTGGAAAGCTGAGCAATGCGATTGGTGTCCAGCTCGATCGTCTCGTCAGCCGAAACCTCGCGCTGGTAGCGCAAGGTGCACTCGACCTTGCCGCGGGCAACATAGGATGCGGCGACCGCACGAAGCTCCGGCTCGATCGCTCGGAACTCTTCGGGCAGCTTGAACTGTAGATCCAGATAGCGATGGTTGACTGAGCGCAGCTCCCAACTCAGTCGGCCCCAATCCCCCTGCGACTCAACGCGGGCGTATCCGGTCATGCTTCTGATCATGGGCGCAGGCTCGTTCTAAAGGAGCGGTATTGTAGCGGCCCTGGGAAACGGTATCGCGAATGCGGGAACCGGCGTTCCCGGATCTGTCTGGTCGGGCGCGGTCCTTGGGGGGCGACTCACCGACAAGGACCCAGCGTTGCACTGGATCGCGGAAAAACCGGGCGGCTGGCTGCAGACAAGACAGCACAGCGCGGGCCGCCCGTGTACGGCGCGCCCGCTTACTTCTTCTTGGCTGCAGACTTTGCCTTTTTCACGACCTTCTTCGCGGCGGCCTTCTTCGCGACCTTCTTCACGACCGCCTTCTTGGCAACCTTCTTCACGGCCTTCTTCACGGCCTTCTTCGCGGCCGCCTTCTTGGCAACCTTCTTCACGGCCTTCTTCGCGGTCGCCTTCTTGGCAACCTTCTTCACGGCCTTCTTCGCGGTCGCCTTCTTGGCAACCTTCTTCACGGCCTTCTTCGCAGCGGCCTTCTTTGCTACCGGCTTCGTAACCTTCTTCGCAGCAGCCTTCTTGGCGGTCACCTTCTTGGTGGCCTTCTTTGCCGCTTTCTTCGTTGCCTTCTTCGTCGCCATATCGAACCTCCGTCGTAGGTCAGTCACGGAAACATCCGTGTGCTCGTGGAAGTGCGACTTCAAGCTGCTTCCACTGTGTGAATTTTTACCGATAAAAATTTTTCAAATCAACGTCTTTATCTTGATGCCTCGATGCAAGGCGAACACACTGCGCGCATGAAGACAGCGCTTGCGATCATGTTGGGCACGTTGCTATGCATCACAACGAAACCTGCCCGATGCGAAGAAGCCCCCACAGTAGAAGGCTTCGCGTGGAATGTGGTGGGCACGCTTCCGCATGATGTCACTCATTTCACGCAAGGCTTCGAAGTCTTCGGTGACCGAATTTTCGAAAGCTCCGGAGGCTACGGACGCTCCGCGCTTTATGAACTGTCGCGCGAATCCGGATCGGTTTTGCGCAAACATGACATCGTCCACAACCTCTTTGCCGAGGGCTTGACGGTATTCGACGATCACATCTTCGTGCTGTCGTGGCTCCAGCGCGTTGCGATTCGCTTCAACCTCTCACTCGAACCGCAGGGCCTCATTCGCTACTCCGGAGAAGGATGGGGCCTCACTCATGACGGCGCGCGGCTCATCATGAGCAACGGCAATTCGCAGCTGCAGTTCAAAGATCCTGCGACGTTCCAGACGATCGGCAACATCGAGGTGCGTGATCGTTCCGGGCCTGTGCATCGCCTCAACGAACTGGAGTATGTCGACGGACTGATCTACGCAAACGTCTGGAAGGACGATCGCATTGCAGTCATCGATCCAAGCAACGGATCCGTAGTTCGATGGATCGATATGAGTGCTCTGCAACATCGCTTCAGCAAACCGCCGGGATGGGATCCCGACGAACACGTCCTCAACGGGATCGCGTACGACCCGATACGCAACGTCTTTCTGGTCACCGGCAAATGTTGGCCCCACATCTTTCTGGTCAAGCAATCCGGCGACCCTCGTACCGTCCGTCGCGCGCGCTGACCCAGCGGAGTCGTTGCCCGCCAATGCCGGCGTTATCTCAATTACCGATGGGTTTGGTTCTTATGCCCGCTGTTGACCTGAGTCCACTACAAGCCCTATAAAAGCTGACGGACTCAAATAAGCGAGATAGGTAATGATTGTTACCGATGAGCACATTCAGCTCTACGACACCACGAAGCGGTTCGTTCAGGATGAATTGAACCCACATATTGATGAGTGGGAGGCAGCCGGGATCTGGCCGGCGCGGGAAGTGCTCAAGAAGATGGGAGACCTCGGCCTGCTCGGGATCACCAAGCCGACCAGTTGCGGCGGCCTCGGCCTCGACTATTCGTACGAGGTAATGTTCGCCCAGGCGCTTGGCAACTGCAGCTGCGGCGCCCTGCCGATGGCTATCGGCGTGCAAACCGACATGGCAACGCCGGCGATCGCCCGCTTCGGATCGAAGGAGCTGCAGAAGGACTATCTGGAACCTGCCATCAAGGGCGACATGGTCGTGTCGATCGCAGTGTCCGAGGCCAGCGCCGGATCGGATGTCTCGGGGGTCAAGACCTGGGCGCGCAAGGAAGGCGGAGACTATGTCATCAATGGCTCGAAGATGTGGATCACCAACGGCACTCAGTCCGATTGGGCCTGCATGCTCGTCAACACGTCGGAAGGCAAGCCACATCAGAACAAGAGTCTGATCATCGTGCCCATGGATGCAACGGGAATTGACCGCAAGACCAAGCTCGACAAGCTCGGCATGCGGGGCTCCGATACGGCGATGATCTTTCTCGATAACGTCCGCGTCCCTCAGCGCAACCTGATCGGACAGGAAGGCCTCGGATTCATGTATCAGATGATGCAGTTCCAGGAGGAACGTCTGTTCGGCGCCGCCAGCGGAATCGATGGACTGACCAACCTGATCCAGGAAACCATCGAGTACACCGGACAACGCCAGGCGTTTGGGCAGAGCATCCTCGACAATCAGTATGTGCACTTCCGGCTCGCCGAGTTGCGCACCGAGGTCGAAGCCGTGAAGGCTCTCGTCTACCAGACCACGCAGGAATACATGTCCGGGAAACATACGCCCGAGCACATCGCGATGCTCGCGTCGATGTGCAAACTCAAAATCGGACGGGTGTCACGCGAAGTCACCGACAGCCTCCTGCAGTTCTGGGGGGGGCAGGGCTTCATGTGGGACAACAACGTGTCCCGCGCCTATCGCGATACCCGACTCATCTCAATTGGTGGCGGTGCTGACGAAGTCATGCTTGGCATCATCTGCAAAGCCATGGGCATCCTGCCCAGCAAGAAACGGGGCGACCGCTCCGCAGTGAAGTAGTCGTCGGCACGCCGGCGGCTTGCATCCGCACTTGCTCGCCGCCGGCAGTCGCCGATCAGTTCAGATCGAGCGTCGTCGTCCGCTCGGCCTTGACCTCGAAGTTCCGTGTTCGGATGAACTCGATCGCATCACTCTGATCGGGCTCATCGACGGCGGCGTCGCAGGTCAAGGCCAACGTATAGGCGCCAGCCTCCAGAAAGGCCACCGTGTAGCTGCCGTTTCCGTTCGTGCTGTTCTGACGAACCCGTGCGGAAGTCAGCGGCTCGACTCCGATCTCGTCGATGTCGTCGGGGGTCACATCCTTGCCAACGTAGGCGTAGACGACAGGGACGCAATCGGATGCATCGATCAGACTCGCCGCAACAGAGCCACTGACCGATCCGGCATCGTCGTCGCGAACCCAGCGCAGCGCCGGCCAGAACTCGTATGCGTCTCCGCCGCCATCGCGCACGGCGGCTCGCAGATCGAAATCAACAGTCAGATCGATCGTATCCCTTTCGTCGATGGAAAAATCCGTGGCCAGCGTCAGCCTCGACTTCGCGTCGTCGGGGACATAGAGCGGCAAACGTCTGCCGTCGGCCAGATCGACGTAGGAGTCGGTGGTGGATTCGTCATTGCGAAGCTCGAACCGGATCGACTTATAGCGCCCGGGTGCGAGCTCACGGTTCTCGAGCAGGCGTTTGACGGTTCCACCTTCGAGGCTTGCCAGATCAACAGTGACCTCGGGAGAAAACTCGAAGGTCTCGCGATCGTCATTGTCATCGGTGAACACGATCTTGCGGACAGCGATCACGACGGCTGTCGCGTCATCGATGGGAGCGTCGGTCACCGCAAGATTGACGCGGCCGTCACCGAACAGCACATTGCAGCCGGCCGAGACCGCTGCATAACCCCTTCTGATTTCGGACAATGAGGCATCACATTGACGGGAGCGGATCTTGAGCACGAGCTTCTTTCTGGCTGGCGCCGAACAGCAGCTGCGGGACCACCCGCTGATCAA
>JAQVDP010000024.1 GCA_028698335.1 Nevskiales bacterium
CGTCGCTTGACGGACAGACGCCGGACACCGTGTACTTCAACGCGCTGCCAGCACAGTTGGCCGCATAACCCGGCAGAGCATCACTTATGAAACCGGGAAAACTGTCTCACGAAGCGGGTCCACTTCTCTCTTTGACTGTTCCTGGGGATTGGATCGTTCAGACCTCGAAATGCCAATCGGGACGGGCACAAGGTCGGGGCGCCTGGTGTGGTGCTGTCAACCGCGCCCACCGATACAACACACGCGGCGCTCAGCCGCCACTGGCCTCCGCATCCTCGAGCAGCATCGCAGCGCCCTTCTCGCCGATCATGGTCGCCGGCTGGTTGGTGTTGCCGCCGACCAGCGTCGGCATGATCGAGGCATCGACCACCCGCAGGCATTGCAGGCCATGCACGCGCAGACGCGGATCGACCACCGCCATCGGATCGACGCCCATCTTGCAGGTGCCGACGGGGTGATATGCCGACTCTCCGCTGCGCCGCACCCAGTCGGCGAGGTCAGCATCGCTCTGCAGCGCGGCCCCAGGCGACATCTCGACTTCATGGTGCGGTGCGAAGGCCGGCTGCGCCAGGATCCTGCGCACCAGATGCACCCCGCGCACGAGTCGCTCGACATCGGCGGACTCGGCCATGTAGTTGGGATCGATCAGCGGCGCCGCGAACGGATCGGCACTGTGCAGGCCGACGCGGCCGCGCGACGACGGCCTGAGCCCGTAGATCATCACCGCGTAGCCGTAGCCGCTCATCGCGGTCTTCAGGTCCCGCCCGTGATCGGAGTACAGCATCGGCGCGAAGTGCAGTTGCAGGTCGGGGATCTCTTCCTCGGGCCGGGAGCGGACGAATCCGCCGGCCTCGGCGCCGTTGCTCGACAGCACGCCGCGTCGACCGCTCAGGTACTGCAACAGCGCCCACAGACCCTTGAGCCAGTAGCTCGGATGCATCGAGATGCTCTGGCGGCTGCGCGCGCCGACGCGCACGAACACATCGATGTGGTCCTGCAGATTCTGCCCGACACCCTCCAGCGCGTGACACAGCTCGATCCCGTGCCGGGACAGCTCCTCGCGCGGACCGATTCCGGAGAGCATCAGCAGTTGCGGCGAGTTGAACGCGCCGCCGCAGAGCACGACCTCGCGCCCGGCACGGACCTGCGCCAGTCCCGTCGCGCCCCGGTATTCGACCCCGGTGGCGCGGTTGCCTTCGAGCAGCACACGGGTGACCTGCGCGCCACTACGGACAGTCAGGTTGGAACGCCCCTCCGCGGGTTCGAGATACGCGCGCGCATTGCTGCAGCGTGCGCCGTCCTTCTGGTAGGCGTAGTAGAAACCCACGCCCTCCTGCTCACTGCCGTTGAAATCGGTATTGCGCCGGTGCCCCGCCTGCGTCGCCGCCTCGACGAACGCCGTGCTCAGCGGATTGGTGTAGCGTCGCTCGGCAACGTTGAGCGGACCCCCCTGCCCGTGAAACGCGGCGTCGACCGGCGTCGCCTTCGGCTCGAAATTTTCGGACCTGCGGAAGTACGGCAGCACGTCGGCGTACGACCATCCCTCGCAGCCCAGCCGCGCCCACTCGTCATAGTCCCGGGCGTGCCCGCGGATATAGACCTGCGCGTTCATACCGCTGGAACCGCCGAGCATCTTGCCCCGCGGCTGGAACAGCGCGCGGTCGTGCATGTGCCGCTGCGGTTCGGTATTGAACTGCCAGTTGTAGCGACGGCTGAACATCAGCTGCAGAAAGCCCAGCGGCATGTTCACGAAAGGGTTGCGGCGGCTCTCCGGACCGGCTTCGAGCAGCAGCACCGAATGGCAGCCGCTCTCGGACAGGCGGTTGGCGACGGCGCATCCGGCCGAGCCGCCGCCGACCACCACATAATCGAATTGTCCGGGCGCCATACTGGTTTGCACCGCGCCTCAATGTTTGGGCGTCAGCTTGACCATCAGCTTGGAGTAGCCGCGCACGAAATTGGATTGCACCCGCTCGGGCTCGCCAACGACTTCGATGTTGTCGAAGCGCTTGAGGAGTTCTTCCCACAGAATGCGCAACTGCAATTCGGCCAGACGGTTGCCCATGCAGCGGTGGATGCCATAGCCGAACGAAAGATGGTTGCGCGCGTCCTTGCGGTCGATGATGAAGTCATCAGGGTTGTCGAATTTACGCTCATCCCGATTGCCCGAGGCGTACCACATCAGAACGCGATCTCCCTTCTTGATGGTCTGGCCACGCAGTTCCACGTCCTGTGTCGCCACCCGGCGCATGTGCGCCAGCGGAGTTTGCCAGCGGATGATTTCCGAAACCATGTTGGGAATCAGCTCCGGGTTGGCCTTCAGCTTGGCGAACTCGTCGGGGAATTGATTCAGGGCGAGCACGCCGCCGCTCATCGAGTTACGCGTGGTGTCATTGCCACCAACGATAAGCAGTGTCAGATTGCCGATAAACTCCATCGGACGATTGATCATGTCCTTGGTATCGTCGCTGCTCTGCAGCAGGCTGATCAGATCAAAACTGGGCGCTTCACCGGCCGCACGTCGTGCCTCCTTGTCGCGCCACAGCTGGGAAAAAGCCCAGGCCATGTCTGCGGCGGCATCGAACATGTTGTCTTCGTCGTCGAACTCGCCACCGGTCGCTGCTGTGGTGCCGGCCATACGATCCGACCAGTCAACCAGCTTCTGACGCTCCTCGTACGGAAAATCCAGGAGTGTGGCTAGCATGCGGCCCGTCAGCTCCTTCGATACCGCCGAAACCCAGTTGAATGGTTGATCGAGGGGCAGGTTGTCGAGCACTTCCCCGGTGCGCTGGCGGATGAGCCCTTCCATTTCCTTAAGGTTCTGCGGCGCCACCACGCCCTGCACAGAGCGGCGCTGCACGTCATGCTTGGGCGGGTCCTTGGCGATGAACATCTCTACCGGCATCCCTTCCGGAAAGTCTCCCAGCACGATAATCGGCTCGGAGGAGAACAGCTCGTGGTTCTTGTCCACGAACAGGATGTCTTCGTAGCGCGTTATCGACCAGAACGGGCCAAAGGGGCTGTTCTTCTGATAATGCACCGGCGCTTCGTCACGCAGGCGCTTGAAGTAGGCCCGCCATTGGTCCTGCCGGTACAGAAACGGGTTGCTGGTGTCAATGTCCTCGAGCGCCAACGTGTTGACATCGGGAACGGGCGCTTCGACGAAATGGACAGGGGGCCGCCGTGGGCCGATAATCTTTTTCTTTGCCCGCACCAGCATCTTGAGTGTCCGGATCTGCAGGTGCATCGGCACCACTCTGGATGTGGCGTTGATCAGCTTGGTTTGAACTACATCGCTTGTCCGCAATTCTGTTGACATGATGTCCTCCAGAGCTTACATCTGAAATTCGGGCAGACGAACGATCATGCCGTCCATCGCCTCGGTGGTTTGAACCTGGCAGCCCAAACGCGACGTTTTTGCCAGCTCCGGTGTCATCGACAGCATCTGCTGTTCGGCATCACCCGGCGTGCCGGTCTTGTCGTACCATTCGTCCGCGACGATCACGTGGCAAGTGCCACAGGCACATTCCCCGCCACAGTCCCCATCAATGCCGGGAATCATGTTCTCCACGGCGATTTGCATCAGTGAGGCGCCAGCCTTGAATTCAACGACATGTTCGGTGCCGTCGTGCTCGATAAAAATAATTTTGCCCACTGCGCTTCTCCTGTCGGTTTTGACTGCGACTTAGAGTGACTGTGTGCCAGACCTCCGAGGAGGACATTTCTTGCCATCATGGGGGCATTTCAAGACAATAGGGAGGTCCGTGGAGGGCGTTATGGCAACGACCAGGCAGGTGGCGGGCTTGCAAAATTCCGAGGCTGACATTCCGTCGAGCTACTCACGTCTGATCGCCCGTGAACTGGGGCTTACCGCGCGACAACTGCCCAAACTGTTGCGTGGCACCGGGGTTGACACTCAACAATTTCTGACTGATGACAGCCTGCTTACGCCAGCCCAGCAGGTCCAGATTCTGCGCAACGCGCTGGCGCTGTCTGGCCAGCCGGACTTTGGATTACGGCTGGGTGAGCGCCTGACCCCGGCCACGCATGGCGCGATGGGGTTTGCCGTTTGCAGTAGCCCCGACTTGCTCACCGCTCTACAAACGTTTCACAAATTCCTGCCCACGCGTGCGAGCTTCATCCACCTGCGCTTGCAACAGGTGGAAGACCACATGGAGTGCTTGTTGGATTTCCAGGTACAGCTGGATCAGGACGTTGCGCGTTGCTTGGCGGAAACGGCGGTGAAGGCATTTTTTGCAACCGGCGAATTTATCGCCGGCCGGCCCTTGGATGAGGCCGAGGCCTGTTTTGTCCACGCGGCGCCGGCTTACCGAGCCAACTACCCGGCGTATTTGCCCGGGCGCATCTACTTTGGCTGCGATCAGTTGAAGCTCAGACTCCCTATGGCGTTGTGCAGGATGCCGAACGTCTCTGCCAATAGTGAGAACTATGGCCTGGCCTTGCAGCAGTGCGAGTCCATGCTCGCTCGACTTCAGAGCCGTGACCCGGACTATCGGACCCGGCTCAAGAAAATGATGCTGTCCCACCCGCCAGGCACGCTCTGTGAAGAAGAAGCGGCAGCCGCCCTGTTCATGAGCAAACGTACCCTGGCGCGTAAACTCAAACAGGAAAACAGCGGTTTTCGGGAAATTCGCGAGGAGATTCTGTCCCGCCAGGCCGCAGGCTATTTGCGTGACAGCCAAATGTCCGTAGAGGCCATTGCCGCGCTGATGAATTACCACGACACCGCGAGTTTCAGGCGTGCCTTCAAGCGCTGGTTCGCTGTTCCGCCTGAACAATACCGACAAAGCATGGGTTAGCCCTCCTCCAGAACACAGGGCGTGTCTTTAAATGCCCCCATGCTGTCAAAAAATGTCCTCGTCGGCGTCCCGCCGTCTACCTAACCTGAACTTCTTGAAATCGGCATTCGCTTCGGTCGTTCCCGCTCGGCTGCGAGTGCCCCCGCTCTGAATCGAAAGAACGCTCACATGAAGGCAGACACCCGCGAGTACTTGGCCCCCGGCGATTTTGTTGACAGCGACCACCCCGACGTCCAAGCCTTCGCCCGCAACCGCGCCGGGGAAGGCGATGACCGGCAGCGCGCCATCCGGCTTTACTATGCAGTCCGCGATGAAATCCGTTATGACCCCTATGCATTTTCGCTGGAACCCGACCTGTTACGCGCCAGTGCAACGTTGGCCGCTGGCCGTGGTTATTGCGTACCCAAGGCCGTGTTGCTGGCGGCCTGCGCCCGGGCCGCGGGCATCCCCTCTCGCATCGGCCTGGCGGATGTGAAAAATCACCTGGCCAGCCAACGTCTGTTGGCGTTGATGCAGACGGACATTTTCTACTACCACGGCTATACCGAGTTGTGGCTGGACGGGGGCTGGGTCAAGGCCACCCCGGCGTTCAACATCGAACTGTGCGAACGCTTCGGCGTCAAGGCACTGGAATTCGACGGCCGCGAGCATGCGCTCATGCACGAGTTCGACACCGCCGGGCGCCGCCACATGCAGTATCTGACCGATCACGGCCCGCGCGACGATCTGCCCTACGCCGAACTGGCGGCGGCTTATCGCAAACATTATCCGCGTCTGTTGGCTGCGCCCGATGCACTGAGCGGCGACATGGCGGCGGAGATGGAACAGGACAGGGCTCAGCGCTGATGGCCGGTACAGGCAACTTGGCAGACCATGATCCAGTCGCTGTGGCGCGGCAGTTCGGCGAGCAGGTGCCCCACAGCCGCGATCTCGGGATGCAGGTGCTGGCGATGGAAGCAGACCAGGTCCGCATGCGACTGGTGCCGGGGCCGGAATTGCGCGCCGACGATGCAGCCGAGGAACTCTGTACCAGCGTGCTGTATTCGCTGGTGGACTCGGCCTGCGGGCTGGCGGTATTCGCCGCACTTCGGGAGTTGAAACCCATAGCCACGCTGGATCTGCGCATGGATTACCTCCGGCCGGCCGCTAACAAACGTGCCCTGGTGGCCATCGCCCACTGTCATCACTTGACCGATGACGTTGCGTTCCTGCGCTGCCCAGTATTTTCCGAGGGACTGGACGGGCCGGTGGCTATCGGCAATGCCACCTTCATGCGCGCTACCCAAGGCAAACATTTCGAGACGACGGCTTCGCGGAGCGATGCGGTGTGAGCGAGGCAGCCGACCCAATGTCATCGAGTACGCTCGACCGGGATGTGCACGCCGATACGCAGGCCACTTGGCAGAGCTTGCTGGAGCGTATTCCCTACGCGCGGCACCTTGGGCTCGAAGTCCAGCACAGCGGCACCCGCGTGCAAGTCCATTTGCCGTATCGCGATGCGCTGATAGGCAACATCATGTTGCCGGCCGTGCATGGCGGCGCGATCGGCGGGTTGATCGAGATTACGGCGCGCATCGCCGCGCAAAGCCGCGACGCACGGGCGCGCCGCCCCCGCATCCTCGATTGCAACGTGGACTACCTGCGTTCCGCGCGGGCGCGGTCCACCTACGCCGCCGCCGAAATCGTCCGCCAGGGCCGGCGTACGACGCTGGTCCACGTCAGCTGCTGGCAGGACCGGGCCAGCACACCCGTCGCCCATGGGCGCGTGCAACTGCTGTTCGAGACCGTGCCCAACGGTAAAACCAGGGAACAACAATGACGCTTGATGACAACACGCCGGTGCTGGTCGGCGCCGGCCAGATCACCGCTCGCGAACCCGATGACCAGCGCACACCGATCGGCCTGATCGCCGAGGCCGCCCGGGCCGCGGCGGCGGACTGCGGCATCGACGGCGTCTTGCGCCATATCCAGTCGTTGACCTGTCTCAACATCTTGGCCCCGGCCTATCCCGATGCGCCAGCCAGTCTGGCCCGAACGCTGGGCATCGACCCCGGCGAACGCTTCTACACGCCCATCGGCGGCAATATGGGCCAATGGCTGGTCGGTTACTATGCCGACCGCATTGCCGCCGGCGAACTCGATTGTGCGCTGATTGCGGGCGGTGAGGCGCTGGCCACGCAAATGCGCGGCAAGGGAGCGGGCCTGTCCGGGGTGATCGACACCGAAACCGGCGCAGGTCCGCGGCTGCTCGGCGACGACCGTGAGCCGACCAATGTCGCCGAACAAAGGCATGGGCTGGACTTGCCCATCCAGATCTATCCGCTCTTCGAGCAGGCCCTCCGCGGCCAGTACGGGCACGACCCGGCCACGCACCGGCAGGCGCTGGGCGCGCTGTATGCCGGGTTTAACGCCGTCGCAGTGGACAATCCAGGGGCCTGGCGCCGCGAACCCTTGTCTGCGGGTGACATCGCCGAGCGTACGCCGCAAAACCGCATGATCGGCGCACCCTATACCAAGCGCATGAACGCCATCATCGCGGTGGACCAGGCGGCCGCGCTGGTGATGATGTCCGCAGCCAAGGCCCGAGCCCTGGGGATCGACCCCAGGCGCTGGGTGTATCCCCTGGCCGCGGCAGATGCCAGCGATCGCTGGTTCGTTTGCGAACGGGCGGAGTTGTCGCGCTCCCCGGCGATTGCCGTCTGCGGCCGGCGCCTGTTCGAGGCTACCGGGCTGGCCGTGGACAACATCGATTTTCTTGATCTGTATAGCTGCTTTCCCAGTGCGGTGCAGATGGCGCGTAACGCACTGGACATTGCAGAGGATGACCCCCGGCCGCTGACCGTCACCGGGGGATTGGCTTACCACGGCGGCCCCGGCAACAACTATTGCACCCACGCCATCGCCGAGACCATGGCCCGCATCCGCGCCGAGCCGGATGCCAACGCCCTGGTCAGTGGCGTGGGCTGGTACATGAGCAAGCATTCGCTGGGGCTCTACGCAGGCCGGCCGCCGGCCAGCGGCTGGCGGCGGGTCGACGCGTGCGACTTGCAAGCCGAAATAGACGCCGGCCCCGGCGTAGAGCTTGCGGCGCAGCCCAAAGGTGCCGGGCGTATCGAAACCTATACCGTCATGCACGACCGTGACGACCGGCCGGTCCAAGGCATTGTCCTGGGCCGCTTGGACGATGGCCGCCGATTCATTGCCAACACCCCCGCCGACCCGGACCTCCTCGACGCCATGACCGACGAGGAGTTTCTCAACCGCGCCGGCCACGTGCGCAGCGACGGCAAACGCAACCTGTTCACCCCGCAAGGGTGACACGAGGAGGATAGACAATGAGTGCAGCACCCGAAATTGAATTCGACCAGGCCAGCGTGGCCCAGCGCATGCGTGACGTCCGTGAGGCCGCCCGCAGCGTGAGCGAGGGCTTTAGCCGGGAATACATGCGTGAGTGCATCGATAACCACCGCTTCCCGCAGGAGGCCTGGGAAGCCTTGGGTGAATACGGCCTGCTCGGTATCACCATCCCGGAGGAATTGGGTGGCGTCGGCGGCGGCCAGGTGGAACTGGTTGCGCTGATGGAAGCCCTGGCCGAGGCCGGACTGGTGCTGCCCATGCTGCTCCTGACCGGCTTCGCGCGCGTGCCGATCATCCGCCAGGGCACGCCCTCGCAGATCGAGCGCTTCGTCAAACCGACCATCAGTGGCGCGGAAAAACTGTGCTTCGCCATTACCGAACCGGACGCCGGCACCAACAGTTTCGCGATGTCCTCGCTGGCGACACAGGATGACGACGGCTACCGGCTGACCGGCCGCAAGGTGTTTATCTCCGGCGCGGCAGACGCCGACCGCATGCTGGTGGTCGCCCGCACGCAAAAGGCGGGCGAGGTCGAGCGCCGCACCGAGGGCATGTCGCTGTTCGTGGTGGATACCGACGCGCCCGGCGTGGAACTGCAACCCCTGAATATCGACGTCGGCTGGCCGGAGCGTCAGTACCTGGTATTTTTCGATGAGGTCAAACTTGAAGCGGACCGCCTGATCGGCCAGCCGGGACAGGGCTTGGCCGGCATGTTCGAGGCCCTGAACTCGGAACGCCTGCTGGTCACCGCCATGTCCGTGGGCCTGGGCAACTACGCGCTGAAAAAGGCCGTGGCCTACGCCAACGAGCGCAAACCCTTCGGCGTACCCATCGGCAGCTACCAGGCCCTGCAGCATCGGCTGGCCGAGGCCAAGGCCGAACTGGAAGCCGCGCGACTCATGATGATCCAGGCCGCCGCGACCTTCGATGCGGGCGGCAATGCCGGCGCCCACGCCAACATGGCCAAGTTGCTGGGCTCGCGCGCCGCGGTCAAGGCCGTCGAGGCCGCACTGCAAACCCACGGCGGCTACGGTTTCGACCGGGACTACGACATCATCACGCTATGGCCCTCCGCCCGGCTGATGGAGATCGCGCCCATCAACAACGAAATGCTGCTCAACTACATCGGCGAACATGTCCTCGGCTTGCCCAAATCCTACTGAGACGCCCCGCGTGATCGAGCGCGACGGATTCACGGCCCCGGACGGCCGGGACATCGCCCTGTGGCGCTGGCCGCATACGCCAGGGCGTCCCACCCTGCACTGGGCCCATGCGACGGGTTTCCATGGCCGCCTATACCAGCCGCTGCTCGACGAGTTGGCGCGCGATTGCAACGTGCTGGCCTGGGACATGCGCGGCCACGGCGCCAGCGCCGGGGCGGCGGACATGGCGACATTCCGCGGCTGGGAAACCTACTACCAGGACCTCACCGCCTGGCTACAGAGCCTGGATGAGCCGGTTTGGCTGGCCGGCCATTCCATCGGCGCCACCACCAGCATCATGGCCGCGGCCCGGCGGCCAGAGATGGTGCGGGGCCTGATTCTGGCGGAACCCGTGATCATGGATCGCTGGCAGGGCTGGCAGTTATGGTTGGCGAAGTTGCTTCGCCAGTCGTACCGCTTCTCACTCGCCGCCGGCGCGGCACGCCGGCGCCGGGAGTTCGACTCGCATGCCGCAGCCCTTGACAACTTCCGTGGCCGAGGTGGCTTCAAAACCTGGCCCGAGGCCTGGCTTGAAGCCTATGTCCAGCATGGCCTCGTGCAGAGTGGTAATCGCGTTCGCCTGGCCTGCGCGCCCGAATGGGAAAGCACCACCTTCGCCCATACCGAACACAATCCCTGGCCCGGCATCCGTCGGCTGCGGTGTCCTGTGATTGCGCTGGCTGCGGATCGCGGATCAACCTTCTCGCCCAAGGCGCGCCAACGCCTGCGCGCCATGCTACCTATGGCTCAGGTGAACGCCCTCGCCGGAACGACCCATTTCCTGCCCATGGAGCGACCGGGCGCGGTACGCGATGCCGTACTGCAGACGGCGGGTCGCGACGCGACATATCTCAGTCGACCGGTTGGGGTGAGCGAAGATTGAGAGGAGATGCGAAGTTGCCGCATTTGGCCGCGTCGCGGGAGGTTGTTGCCACAGGTGCGGATGCCGGAAGGCATCAGGGCGCCGGGGGATTTGGTGACAACTGATGGCCCGCCGCGCTGAATTACAGGCAACCCAGCAGATTGCAAAGATTTCGTTTGCGGCAGTCGACTGCCGGTCATGCGACCAAGCGTTCCCTGGGGCCCTCTCCCCCAGCTTACGGACCCTAATGACAGATTAGGGTCCGGATTTTTAAAACGTTATCGAGAGGTGTTCACTGTACCCCACGGGCTCCTGCTACCGATGAATCGGCTCGACGAGATGAAGCCGGTCCGGAACAGAGAGTAACGACATATGAGATAGGGGGAGAGAATGCGATTGAGTGAGGAGAAGGACATCACGCCTGGTGGAGTCGTCGACAGCCCGGTGATCGGTGAGGTCGCGGACGGGCGTGCGCTTACGCGTGCCCGCCTGGCTCTGCCGCCGGATGTGATCAGCGGGCAGCGGCAGATCGTTGAAGTTGTCGCGCCGGCCGGCTATGGCAAATCCACCTTGATCGACGCCTGGATTCGGGCATTGCTTGCGGAGGGCAGGCGTGTTCATCGGCTGTCGTTGAGCGAAAGTCATCGAGATCCGGTCAGGTTCCTGCGCGACCTGCTTGAAATTGTCGATCCGAGCGGAATGCGCGAGTCCGAAGAGCCGGTGTTTTCAGAGGAATCCGGACTGGAACGACTGCTGGCGACGCTGCATGCCGACTGTGTCCGTCGGGCGATCGTGCTCGATGACGTACATCTGCTCGAGTCGAGTCCGGCGATCGAGACACTCAACTGGATCTGCACGCACCAGCCGGACGACGTCCTGTTGATCTTCGGTGCGCGCGAATATACCGGACTTGCTTTGCAGAAGCGCCTGCTTGCGAAGCAGGTGACGCGGTACACCGCGAGGGAGTTGGCGGTTTCACTGGACGAGGCGCGCACCTTCCTGGATCAGCTCTACGGGCTGAAGCTAGACGAGGAAACCGTCATAAAGCTGCACAAGCAGACGGAAGGCTGGATCGCGGCGCTGCAGATGGCGGCGCTGGCGATGAGTCGGCGCGACAATCCGGCCGAGTTCGTTCGCAATTTCGGCGGCTCCAATCGGGAGATTACGGACTATCTGGCCGAGGCGGTGCTGGCCAACCTCAGTGAGGACGACGTCTATTTTCTGTTCCGGATCTCGGTGCTCGACCGCATCAACGCGAGCGTATGTCGCGCACTGACCGGCGAGAAAGCGGCGCAGCTGAGACTCGAATCGATCGAGCGGCAGAATCTGTTCCTGTTGCCGATGGACGACCGCCGCGACTGGTTCCGCTTCCATCCGCTGTTCGGCGAGTTTCTGCGTGCGCGCTTTCGCGCGTCCGATCCGGATGGCTGGGTCGACTGCCTGAAGCGTGCCGAGTCGTGGTCGATTCAGCAGGACTTTCGTGACGACGCGATCAACTATGTTCTGCGTGCCGGGCTACAGGAGAGAGCGGCGCAGATCCTGTCGACCACCGCCGAGGAACTGGTACTGCGGCGTGGCGAGCACATGACGCTTCTGAACTGGATCGAACAGCTGTCGGCACGGGTACTCGCCCGCTATCCGCAGATTCAGGTGAGCTCGGCATGGTCGCTCAACTTCCATCACCGTTTCGCCGAGGCTCAGGCCACACTCGATTCGTTGCTGGCGCAGATCCGCGAGAGTGACGGCGACAATGCCGACGAGCTGATCCGCGACGTCACCTCGTATCGCGGCGTCATCGAGGTTGTCGGCCACGCATTGGCGGATCACGCCGACGAAGCTCTCGAGTTGGGACGCAAATGGGTCAACGAAAATCCCGACCCTCCCGACTTCCGCAGTGCGGCAGTCGGCGCCTCGATGGCCTATGCGCTCAAGTGCCATGGCCGGTTCGACGAGGCGCTGTCGATGGCGCGCGATTCGAAGCAGCGGTTCATCAACGCGCGCTCGCCGTACGGCAAGATCTGGGCCGAGGCGGTCGGTCTGATGACCCTGATGCGCCAGGGGCGCCTGCAGCAGGCGCAGGTGGAAGCGGAAACCGCGCTGGCGATGTGTATCGACAAGCTGGGTGCTTCCTCCCACGGAGCCTGCGTCCTGTCGGCAATGGCCGCCGGGATCTACTATGAGCAGAACAAGCTCAAGGAGGCTCGCGATGCCCTTTCTCAGGGGCTGCGCTTCCTGGCGATGTTCAGCTCGCTCGATCCGGTACTCACCGGGTATCTGACGCTTGCACGCCTGGTCGTCGCCGAGCGCGGCTACGACGACGCCAAGGAAATCCTCGTCGAGGGCGAAAACCTCGGCATGCAACGCAATGCGCCGCGCATGGTGGTCTGCATGCAGTTCGCGCGGGCGATTCTGTGTCTCAAGCAAGGCGACGTTGGCGGTGCCGAGGACATTGCCCGCTCGCCGGCGCTGGCCGGTTCGATCTACGGAGATCGCTACGCCAAACTGGTGCACGACAAGAGCCGGCAATTGCAGGCGCGGATTGCCGTTGCG
The DNA here is from genome assembly GCA_028698335.1 of Nevskiales bacterium. Lineage (GTDB taxonomy): Bacteria > Pseudomonadota > Gammaproteobacteria > Nevskiales > Nevskiaceae > Solimonas. Next base: position 12,792 of record JAQVDP010000024.1, read on the forward strand.
CGCGGTGCGGCGGATGCGGCGGTGGAGATTCTGCAGCCGCTGGTGCGCCATGCTCGTGCGCAGGGGCAGCAGCTGAAGCTGGTGAGCCTGTTGCTGCAGCGGGCCCACGCGATGTATTTGATGGGCAATCAGAACGATGCGTTGCGCAACCTGCGCGAGGCCATCGTGATTGCCGCGCCCGAGGGCATGATCCGCGTATTTGTCGACGAGGGTCCCGGACTGCACTCGCTGCTGTTGAGCCTGCAAAAGACGGGGCTGGGGCCGACAGAGGAGGATCAGCGGGTTGCCTCGCATCTGCAGGCGATTCTGTCTGCCTGCCAACGTTCGGTGACCGAGCAGCAGCGGGTGCGTCCGGATCGGCCGGTGGCATTGCTCGAACCCCTGACCAAGCGCGAGCTGCAGATTCTGCGCGTGGTCGAGTCGGGGATGTCGAACAAGCAGCTGGCGCAGGCCCTGTTCGTCTCCGAGGGGACGGTCAAATGGCACCTTCACAATCTCTACACCAAGCTGTCCGTCCGCAGCCGGGCCGGTGCCGTGGCCAAGGCGCGGCAGCTGACCCTGATCAGCTGAGGGGGTGGTTGCCGGCGCACGGTGGCGGACCGACCTACTGAAAAGGGTGGGGCCAGCGGCGCGCCGACCTGCTCATATGGCATGGGACATCGTCTTTGGCGCGGCGCAGCCGCTGCCGAAGCGGACCGGCCTGTGAGGAGGATCAACGGTGGCAGTCTCGACCCCGGCAAAGTGGCGGCCCGCGGCCCTGTGGGGCTGCGTCTGGCTTGCGGCCCTTGGCGGCTGTCCGGCCGGCCATGCGGCGGCTCCGGATCCGTCGGCGGCGCAACCGCGGGTGCGCGAGCTGTCCCTGCGCGCGGACGTCAAACTCTCCCAGACCTGGCAGAAGAACGATCCCGAGCATCCCGGCAGTCAGTGGTCGCGGGCCACCGGGGCGCAGCACTACGAAATCCGCACGCGCCTGAGGTCCGACGGCGAACTGCAGGTGCGCAATCTGCTCGATCCGGATCTGGAGCGCCGGCTGGAGGCCAAGGTCATCCATCTGGCGCGTCAGGCGCAGGCCTTGCTGGCGCGATCCGGGCAGGGGGTGCGGATCCCACGCACCGCGGAGGAAAAGGCGGCGCTGACCGAGCGCATGCAGGCGCAGATGAGCGCGTGCCGCGGCGACATGGCCTGCCGCGACCGGCTGATGCAGCTGTACACCGCGCTGTTCGCGGCGATGCAGTATCCCGAGGCACTGCAGCCGGACACCATTCCCGGGCGCTATCTGTATTTCCTGCCGTACGACGGCTGCCCGTGGCAGTCGCAGGTGACGATGCGCCTCGAGATCGAGGGCGTGCGCTACAACCGGAGCCGGGACGCCTTCGTCCCCTTCAGCGAGCGCCGGCAGGGCGACAGCCGTGACATCGCCGATGGTTCGCCACCCTGCACGCACTATGTCGGCGTCGTCGATACTGAAGACTCCGAGCGCGGCATGTACCAGGAGACCGTGTACATCCCCAGTCCCGTCGGCGAGACCGTCTACACCGAGGACGGCAGCACGACCCGGCGTGAGGAGTCGCAACCGCTGCCCAGCGCGGTGCTGGACTGGATCAACCACCGCCTGCGTCACGCCCCCGAGTCCGGCACGGCGGAGGCCAGGCTGGCATTGCCGCTGTCGCTCAACGGCAATTCGACCTGGCTCGGGCTCTGGGAGGGTGTCGCCGAGGTCCGCCTGGAATGGCGCTTCGAGCCGGTTGACGGCGGGTCCGGCCACGCGGACGGACACTGAGGGTGCCGATGTCTGACGGCGGCGACGCTGCGCGTGCCGGCGTCCGCCCGGATCTGAGGGCGGAGCGGGTTGCCGCGCCGGCGCACGCCGTCCACGATCTCCACGCGCCGGTCCGCTCGGCGACGCCCGTGGCACCGCAGGCCGGCTGGCGTCGCGGCCTCGATCCACGGGCCGGGGCCTGGTCGGCCGGTCTGCACGGTCTGGTCGTCGTCGCGATCGCGTTGGCGCAGCTGTGGCTGCAGGGGCGCCCTGGCGACGGTCGTCGCAATGTCGTCCAGGCGTATCTGTTGACCGCGCCGGAGCCGGACGTGGACATCGAGCGGGACGCCGCTGCGCCAGACCCCGGAGCGGTGGAGCTGGCCGCGGCCGAAGCGCCGCCGCCGACCCCGCCGCCGACACCGGTCGCCACGCCGCAGCCGACCGTCGTTCCGACCCCGCTGCCGCGGGACGACGCGGCAGTGATGAAAGTGCAGCCGACGTCGCCACCGAGCGCGACGCCGAGTCCGTCGCCCAGTCCGACGCCAACCGTGCGGCCGACCCCGACGCCCACCCGCAGGCCGCAGCCGACGCCGAAGCCGACCGCGGTGGTGCGCAAGGTGGTCGAAGCCAAGCCGCAGGCGGTGGCACCGAAGCAGGCCGCGGAGGTGCAACGCGCGCAGGCGGCGGCGCAGGCCGGTGACGATTCGGACAACGAGCACGGGCTGTTCGCGCGCATCCGTGATCGCTGGCTGCTGCCGCCGCAACTGCCGGCCAAGCTGCGCTGCAGCGTCCGGATCGAGTACCGCCCCGACGGGCGGATCGTCCGCGCGGTGATCGCCGAGAGTTCCGGCAACAATCTGTTCGACGATTCGGTGATCCGCGCGATCTACAAATCCGATCCGCTGCCGGTCACGATGATGAACGCCGACGGCGCCGGCGTCATGACCTTGATGGTGGATCTGGACTCGCTGCTCGAGGGCTGACCCGTCCCGACGGCCTGTGCTCAGTCGCTGGCGACGCGAAAGCCCATCGCGCTGCTGCGGCCGTCCGGAGAATCCGCGTCACGCGTCGCGGCCCGCATCGTGCGCGGGTGATTGCTCCAGCCGCCGCCGCGATTGACCCGCTTGTTGCACTGGCCGCCGTCGATCCAGGCGTGGCCGTCGGCGGGCGCGTTGGTGTAGTCGGGATGCCAGCAGTCCTCGACCCACTCCCAGACGTTGCCGTGCATGTCGTGCAGCCCCCATGCATTCGGCGGGAAGCGTCCGGCCGGAGCGGTCTGCGCATAGCCGTCGTCGCAGGGCACGTTCCAGTGCCAGTCGGGTCGGGCCTTGCGGCCGCTGAGGTCGAGCACGTTGGTGAACTGGCAGACCCAATCCGATCCTTCGCCCCAGTTGAAGCGCGATCGGGTGCCGGCACGCGCGGCGTATTCCCATTCGGCCTCGGACGGGAGGCGGAAGGCTCTGCCGGTCTTGGTACTGAGCCACTGGACGTACTGCTGCGCGTCATTCCAGCTGACCATGATCACAGGCCGTGGTCCGCGCCCCCAACCCTTGTCGTCGGCGCGATGCGTACAGCCGCCGTCGGCGCCACAGGCATCCCACTGTTCGAAGGTCACTTCGTAGCGGCTGATCGCAAAGCTGCCGACATGGACCGTGTGCGCCGGACGTTCATACGGCGTGCCCGAGTCGTCGAGATCGCCCATTTCGAAGTCGCCGGCGGGCAGGCGCACCATTGCCGGTATCGGAAGGTCGCTGCAGCGGCTGTTCGCCGGTGCGGCATCGGCGACGTTCCACACCGTGTCGGCCGGAACCGGTGCGGCGATCGGATCCTCACAGGGCTGTGACGCGTCCGCTGGCGCTTGCGTCGGTTCGGGCGTCGGTGCTGGAGCGGCAATCGCAGCGCCGCACAGGCCCGCCAGCAGGCCCCCCAGGAAGGCGGCGCGCATCGGCATCGGCGCGCGTCGGATGCATGCATCGGTCTGTCGCAGGTCCAAGAGCGTGCTCCCGATCGTCAATGAGGTCGATGGGCCCGCCGCCACTGACGGAGGCGGGCCGGCGTCGTCTTGTTCGACGGTGTCTGCACTCTACCGGTTCGTGTCCGTTCTGCGCAGCCGCATGTGTTTCGACCGCCCACGCGCCCAGGGCCTGTTAATGCTGTGGACGATCGCCATCGTGTAAACAGGCCCTTAGCGGCGCTCGCCGAAACGGCGGCCGAAGGACACGCCCCACATGTACATGTCGTTCTTGACGTCGGCTTCACCGCCGCCGAGGGCCGGCGGGATCGACTGTTCGCCCGACACTTCCTTGCGTTCCAGCAGCGCCGCGTAACCGGTGACCTCCCAGCCGTCGCGCATCTGCTAGGTGGCGCCCGCGGTGTAGTGGTCCTCGCCGACCACGGGCGAGAGCAGGTTGAACAGGGTTTCCGACGTCTGGACGATCTGGGTGGCGTGGCTGTAGCCGGCGCGCAGCGTCAGGTCCGGGCGTGCCTTCCAGACGATGCCGAGCTTGTAGATGTTCTGGTCGTCCCAGCCGAAGCCGGGGCCGTCGTCGGAACCCATCAGGTGGCCCTGGTTGAGCTGGCCGATCGGGTTTCCGAGCGCCGCTTCAGAGGCGTATTCGGTGCGCTGGTAGTCGACGGCGACATTCAGCGTCGGGCTCAGTGCGTAGGCGAGGCCGCCGCCCCAGATCGCCGGAAGCTCCAGCTTGCCCTGCTCCGGCAGCAGGCCCGCGTAGTCGTCCAGGCGCTGGGTCCAGGTCTTGCTGCGGTAGGCGAGGCCGCCGGTCAGCCCCGGCGCCAGCTGGCCGTGCCAGCCGACCGTGAACGACACCCCGAAGCCGCCTTCATAGCCCTGGTTGGTGAACTTGTCCGGGTTCTCGGAGAGCGCGGCGAAGGGCTGCACGCCCTTGACCTCGAGCACCTCGTAGCTGACGTTGAGGCTCGCGCCGAGCGCATGCCGGTCGGTGAGCTTGTAGGCCAGCGTGCTGCTGATGCCGGACTGCCCCAGCGACAGGCCGCCGCGCGGGTCGGCGCCGAAGCGCGCATAGGGGTTGCGCTTGTAGTCGGTGCCGAGGCCGGCGCTGAACATGTTCATTCCGAACGCCGTGCGCTCGTTCAGCGCCATGACGAAGCCGACCTGCGGAATCGGGAACTGGCGCTGGCCATCCGAGGAGTAGTTCTCGTCCGGGCCCGCGGCGTTGTCGCGGATGCGGGCGGTCGGCAGTACCGTGACCCAGTCCAGACCGAGGTCGAAGCGCGTGCCCAGCGTCACGGCCGTGGCGGGATTGGCGGAGATCCAGTAGCTGTCCTCGGCGCTGGTGTAGCCGATGCCGCCGGCGCCCATGGACTTGATGCCGTAGCCGTGCTCGAACGGCCCGTAAGCGGCCTGCGCCGAAAGCGACAGCGCCAGTGGGGCGAGGCCCGCGGCAATCCGGCGGCTGTAGTTCATCGATATCTCCATTGTGTTTGTTGTGTCTTCGTGTCCGTTCCGCAGTTCGCGCCAGGGCCGCCCGCGCTGCGGGTGCCGTTGCGGAGTGGGGAGTGCGCGGCCGCATTCTGCCGCTTGCCATGGATCCCCGATCGGGTCGCGGGATAGGGCCTGTTTATAGATATAGCGGGATCGGGCGCCGCAGGCCCCACACTTTAAGATAGGTGATGGAGCGGGGCGCCGATGCAACCGTCAGGAGGACTGTGCGACACTACATACCATTCAGTACGTAAAAACGTACGCCAAGTGTTGGGGTGAGATTCATGGAAGGGCGTATCGCCGCCGCGTTGGTGCGGTTTCGGCTGTGGCTGTTCCTGGCATCGGTGCTGGCGATCGTCGGCTTCGTGTCCGGGGCCCGCGACCTCTGGTTCGAAAGCAGCTACCGGATTTTCTTCTCGGACGACGATCCGTATCTGGTCGCGCACGACCACATCGAGAACTCGTACACCAAGGCCGACAACGTGATGTTCATCGTCGCGCCGCGCGACGGTGACGTGTTCACGCGCGACACGCTCAAGGCGCTGCGCGAGCTGACCGAGGCGGCGTGGACGACGCCGCGCTCGATCCGCGTCGACTCGATCACCAACTTCCAGCATTCGGTCGGCATCGACGACGATCTGATCGTCAACGATCTGGTGCCCGAGGTCGACACGCTCAGCGATGCCGACATCGCCGGGATCAGGCGCGCCGCGCTGGCCGAGCCAGCCCTGGTCGGCAGCCTGATTTCGGACAAGGCCGACGTGACCGCGATCAACGTGCGACTGGAGATGCCCGGCAACAGCCGCGAAACCAGCAAGATCGGCAAGCAGGTGGTCGATTACGCGCGCGATCTGCGCGCGCAGGTGCTCGAGCACCATCCCGATCTCGACATCCGCATCATGGGGCAGGTCGTCGTCAACGAGGCGTTCAACGAGATCGCCGAGCACGATTCGGTCACCCTGGTCCCGATCATGTTCGTCGTCGTGATCGTCCTCGTCGGCCTGTTCCTGCGCTCGTTCTCGGCGGTGGCCACGGTTAGCGTCGTGATCGTCTGCAGCATCCTGACGACCGTCGGCGTGCTCGGCTGGCTCGGCCTGAGGGTCAACCAGATCAACGTCTCGGCACCGGTGATCATCCTGACCCTGGCGGTATCGGATTGCGTGCACCTGCTCGTGCACTACCTCAACGACCTGCGTCGCGGCATGGACAAGGTCAAGGCGATGACGCACACGATCGAGCTGAATCTGGTGCCGGTGTTCCTGACCAGCCTGACCACCGCGATCGGCTTCTTCTCGCTGAATTCCAGCGACTCGCCGCCGTTTCGCGAGCTCGGCACGGTGGTCGGCTTCGGGGTGTTCGGCGCGATGGCGTTCGCGCTGACGATGCTGCCGGCGATCATGTTGTGGCTGCCGGTACGGGTGAAGCAGGAGACCCGTTTCCAGCAGTTCACGCTGGCGGGGCTGGCCGAGCGCGTGCTCAAGCATCACCAGCTCTATTTCTTCGGTATCAGCGCCGCGGCGCTGGTGCTGATCTCGTTCGCGCCGCGCAACGAACTCAACGACGATACCGTCGAGTACTTCGGCAAGTCGCTGGAGATCCGCCAGGCCATCGATTTCGTCCAGGACAACCTGACCGGCATCGATTCGATCGCGTATTCGCTCGACGCGGGTGCGCCGAGCGGCATCAACGAGCCGGCCTATCTGAAGAAGGTCGAGGCCTTCAAGCAGTGGCTGGAGCAACAGCCCGAAGTCACCCACGTGTCGAGCTTCGTCGACGTGGTCAAGCGCCTCAACCGCAATCTGCACGGCGGCGATCCGGACTACTACCGGATCCCCGACGATCGCGAGCTGATCGCGCAGTACGTGTTGCTGTACGAGCTGTCGCTGCCGCAGGGGCTGGACCTGAACGACTCGATGAATTTCGACAAGTCGGCGACGCGCCTGTCGGTGAGCATCTCCAATGCCGCTTCGCGCGAACTCATCGAGTTCGAGCAGCGTGCCGCGCAGTGGCTGGAGCAGAACGCGCCGGAATTCAACGCGCAGGGTTCGAGCCTGAGCCTGATGTTCGGGCACATCGGGCAGAACAATATCTACAGCATGCTCAAGGGCTCGTCGATCGCGCTGCTGCTGATCGCGGTGACGCTGGTGGTGTTCCTGCGCTCGGTCAAGTTCGGGCTGATGTCGCTGCTGCCCAACGCGTTTCCCGCCGGTATGGCCTACGGTCTGTGGGCGCTGACCAGCGGCCAGGTCAACCTCGCCGCGGCCGGTGTGTTCTCGATCACGTTGGGCATCGTCGTCGACAACACCATCCACTTCTTCAGCAAGTACCTGCATGCCCGCCGTGATCGCGGCCGCTCGCCCGAGGATGCGATCCGCTACGCGTTCTCGACCGTCGGCGCGGCGCTGCTGGTGACGACCTCGGCGCTGACGATGGGCTTCCTGATCCTCGCGACCTCGGACTTCCTGGTCAACGCGACGATGGGGCTGATGACGGCGATGGTGATCGGCATCGCGCTGCTGTTCGACCTGCTATTCTTGCCCGGATTGCTGATGCGCTTCGACCGCGCCAAACCCGCTGCGTGATCCCGACCCGATGAAGGCCGAAAAAGGAATCGAGCTGCTGCTCCTCGGCAGCCGCTGGCTGTTGCTGCCCCTGTATCTGATCCTGATGGCGATCCTCATGGTCTTCGCCGTCAAGGCCGGGCAGGAGCTGGTGCATCTGTTCGGGCACGTGCTCGAGATCACCGAGGCCGAGCTGATCCTGTCGGTCCTGTCGCTGATCGACATGGTGCTGGTGGCCAACCTGCTGGTGATGGTGGCGCTGTCGGGATACGAAACCTTCGTCTCGCGCTTCGATACCGTCGGCGAGATGGAGAAGCCGGCTTGGCTCGGCAAGCTCGACCCGGGCACGGTCAAGCTCAAGCTGGCGGCGAGCATCGTCGCGATCTCGGCGATCCACCTGCTCAAGATCTACATGAGCGCCAAGGCCTTCGAGCCGGACCGCCTGCTGGTGATGACCCTGGTGCATCTGGCCTTCGTGGTGTCGGCGCTGCTGCTGGCGATGGTCGACAAGATCGCCTTCGCGGGGCACCGCGAGCACTGACGCGCCCCGGCCGCGGCGGCGGCCGTGCGGGTTTTTCGGGCGTCGGCGGATGTGTGAAGATGCCGGTCCGGTCATCGGCGCGGTCCGCGCGCCTTCGTGGATGGAGGATCCGGCATGAGCCTCGCAGAGCAGTTCATCACCCACAGCGTCGACAACCAGGCGCCGCCGCAGGGGCACTACAACGCGTATCTGAGCGACCGGGTGCTGCGGGAAGCGGTCGCCCGCGAGGGCGGCGACTGGGCCGATGCGCATCTGGCCGCCTTCGGCGCCGTCACCGGCGGCGAGATGATGGAGCTCGGCTTCACCGCCAATGCCCACCGGCCGGAGCTGCGCGCGTTCGACCGCTACGGCAATCGCATCGACGAGGTCGAATTCCACCCGGCCTATCACCGGGTCATGCAACTGGGCATGCAGTACGGCGTCCACGCCTACGCCTGGCGCAATTCCGACCGGACCGGGGCGCACGTCGCGCGCGCCGCGCTGGCGTACATGCACAACCAGGCCGAGGCCGGGACCGCGTGCCCGCTGACGATGACCCACTCGGCGGTGCCGGCGCTGCTGCATCAGCCGGATCTGGCCGAGCTGTGGGTGCCGCGGATCAATTCCTACGAATACGATCCGCGGGTGCTGCCGGCGGCGCAGAAGTCCGGCTGCATGGTCGGGATGGGGATGACCGAGAAGCAGGGCGGCTCCGACGTGCGCGCCAACACCACGCGGGCGTATCCGCAGGCCGACGGCAGTTACGAGATCGTCGGGCACAAGTGGTTCTTCTCGGCGCCGATGTGCGACGCCTGGCTGGTGCTCGCGTATCTGGATGCCGGCCTGACCTGTTTCCTGATGCCGAAGCTGCGCCCCGACGGCTCGCGCAACGCGATCCGGGTGCAGCGGCTCAAGGACAAGCTCGGCGACTGGAGCAACGCGTCGTCCGAGGTCGAGTTTCTCGGCGCCTGGGCGCAGCGGGTCGGAGGCGAGGGTCGCGGGGTCGCCACGATCCTGGAGATGGTCGCGCTGACCCGCCTCGACTGCATGATCGGATCGGCCGGTCTGATCCGGCAGTCCCTGGTGCAGGCGCTGCATCACACCGCGCACCGCAAGGCCTTCGGCAAGCGGCTGATCGATCAGCCGCTGATGCGCAACGTGCTCGCCGATCTGGCGCTCGAATCCGAGGGGGCGACCGCGCTGACGTTCCGGGTCGCGCGCGCGGTCGACGCGTCGGACCGCGATGCCGCCGAGGGCGCGCTGGCGCGGATCGCCACCGCGATCGGCAAGTACTGGATCTGCAAGCGCTGCCCGCCTGCCGTCAACGAGGCCCAGGAATGCCTGGGCGGTGCCGGCTACGTCGAGGAAACCGGCATGCCGCGCCTGTACCGGCAGGCGCCGCTGAACTCGATCTGGGAGGGCAGCGGCAACATCCAGTGTCTCGACGTGCTGCGGGCCCTGGCCAAGGAGCCGGACACCCGCGACGCGTTCTTCGCCGAGCTGCAGTCGGCCCGCGGCGGCAACGCCGACCTCGACCGCGAGGTCGCATGGTTGTCGCAGGCGCTGGATGACGTCGCGACGCTGGAACTGCGCTCACGCATGGTCGTCGAGCGCATGGCGCTGGCCCTGCAGGCGGCGGTCCTGGTGCGCGCCGGCAACGCCGGAGTCGCCGACGCGTTCTGCGCCAGCCGGCTCGGCGGCGAGCATGGGCTCAATTTCGGCACCCTGTCGCCGAACGTTGCACTGGAGCCGCTGATCGAGCGCGCGACGCTGGCGGTCTGAGCGATCCGCCCGTCGCCGCTTCGCCCCGTCGCGATCGGCTCAGGCCGGCTCGGCCGGCAGCGGGTGCGTCAGCAGCACCCGGGCGAACGCCAGGGCCAGACCTGCGTACACCCCGGCGGCGATCCATAGCGGGATCGCGATCGGGGTCGCCGTGACCGCCTTGGCCAGCGCCGCGGCGCCGGCGAAGAAATGCAGCAGGTTGCCGGCGGCAACCGGGCGCGCGTAGATGCCGCCGATCAGCACCCCGCGCGCCATCCAGTCGAGCATCGCCAGGCCGAGATAGGCGGCGCCGAGCAGCTGGATCATGAGTGCCGCGGTCGCCGACACCGGCGCGCCGAGCGCGGCCTGCAGTTCCTGCGGCGCAAAGCTGCAGGCGAGGCCGGCCAGGGCCAGGACGATCGCGCTGAGGGTCATCAGCAGACGGCGGCGTGCTGGGTTCGGCATCGGCGTTTTTCCCCGGGCGTCGGTCGGTTCGGATTGCACCATTATCGCGCGCAAACGCCCTGATGGAGTGGCCATCCGGCGACGTCGCGTGCGCAGGAAATATCCTACGGTAAGTCCGGTTTCCGCTGAGCCTGGACCCTCGGTCTGGACATTTTTTGCGCGGACCCAACCTCTTTTGAGGGTGCAAGCGGGGTGGGGGTTGGGCAAACCTAACTTTTGTTAGGCGTGGCCTATCCTTCCCAGCCTTAGCGTCTCATCCCGGAACCGAGCCCGCCATTTTCAGCAGCGGAGCAGGTCACGTAGCCGCGGCCGGATCCGCTAGGACCGCGGCACGAGATATTTGAAGTAGCGGGGAGAGAGCAAGTGCACGGAGACAGTCGCAGCAAGTTTGCGCAGCTTTTTGTTCGCGTCACGGAACCGATGATCTTCAATCGGCGCTGGGCGACGCTTCTGGTGTTGGGTCTGGCGACGTTGTTCTTCGGATATCACGCCACCCAGCTGCGCATGGATACCGGGTTCGACAAGCAGCTGCCGCTGGGTCACCCCTACATGGGCATCTACCACCAGTACCAGAGCGAGTTCGGTGGTGCCAACATCGTGCTGCTGGCGGTGATGCAGAAGAACGGCGACATCTACACGCCGGAATTCATGGACAGCCTGCGCAAGGCCACCGACGCGGTGTACTTCACGCCGGGCGTCGACCGTTCGCGCGTCAGCTCGCTGTTCACGCCGAACGTGCGCTACATGGAGGTCGTCGAGTCCGGCTTCCAGGGCGGCAACGTCGTCCCGGCCGACTTCACGCCGACGCTGGAGATGCTGGCCAAGGTCCGCTCCAACGTCTCCAAGTCGGACGTCCGCGGGCGGCTGGTCGCCAACGACCAGTCGGCGGCGATGATCGTCTCCGAGCTGCTGGAAAAGGATCCGGTCACCGGCAAGAAGCTCGACTACATCGACACCGCGCATCGCCTCGAGCAGGTCCGCCACCGCTTCATCTCGCCGACCAAGCTCGAGTACGTGGCCAAGGTCGATGCCGGCCCGTACAAGAAGGGCGACGTGGTCAAGACCGCGTACCTGGACACGCGCAGCTGGGCGTTCCCGCTGAGCACCGTCGTGGTGCAGCCGGATGAGGTGGACGCGGCGCCGGTCGAGTTCCGCGGCTATCAGCTCGATGTGCGCACCGTCGACAATCCCGACTACAACCCCAACATCGATATCGCGATCATCGGCTTCGCCAAGGCGGTCGGTGACATCGCCGACAGCGCGGTCGAAGTGTTCAGCTTCTTCGGCCTGACCCTGATTCTCGTGTGGCTGCTGCTGTGGCAGTACTGCGGCTCGCCGTCCATCGCACTGCTGCCGCTGATCTGCGGTGTGCTGGCGGTGGTCTGGGAACTCGGCATGCTGCAGCTGTTCGGCTACGGGCTCGATCCGTTCGCGGTGCTGATGCCGTTCATTGTGCTCGCGATCAGTACCTCGCACGGCATCCAGATCACCAACTTCTGGCTCAACGAGGTTGCCGACAACGGACTGCCGAGCTTCGAGGCCTCGCGGGCGACCTACCGCCGGCTGGTCATCCCCGGCATCTCCGCGCTGCTGACCAACTTCGTCGGCTTCGGCACGATCCTGCTGATCCCGATCGGCATCATCCAGGAGATGGCGGTCAACGCCATGTTCGGCCTGTTCGCGATCGTGCTGTGCAAGAAGGTGCTGCTGCCGTGCCTGCTGTCGTTCGCGCCGCTGAAGAATCCGGAGAAGTTCCGCGAGCATCAGCACAAGCGTGACCTGAAGCTGGCGCCGGTGTGGCGCACGATCTCGGTGATCACCAAGCGTCCCGTCGCCGCCGTCGTGCTGGTTGGTGCCGTCGGGCTGTGGGGCTGGGCCGAATACGTGTCGCAGGACCTCAAGATCGGCGAGTTGCACGAGGGCGTGCCCGAGCTGCGGCCCGACGCGCGCTACAACGAGGACTCGCGCGCGATCACCAATGCGTTCTCGATCGGCGTCGATGTCATCAAGGTCATCGCCGAGTCGCGTCCGGACGGCTGCATCGATCACGCCGTGATGGGCAAGATCGACGAGTTCGCATGGCGCATGGAGAACGTCGACGGCGTGCAGTCGACGATGTCGCTGGCCAAGACCTCGCGCGCCGTCTTCAACGCGTACAACGAGAACAATCCGAAGTGGCACGTGCTGCCGCGTGAGTCCGGGGCGCTGGTGGTGACGGTGCAGCCGTTCCCGAGCTCGACCGGCCTGCTCAACGAGGACTGCAGCGCGATCCCGATCCTGGTGTATTCGGTCGACCACAAGGCCGAGACCATCGACCGCATCGTCGCCGCGGCGCAGGCCTTCATCGACGAGCAGTCGACCGACGGTCCGGTGTCGTTCCGTCTGGCGACCGGCAACGTCGGCGTGATGGCCGCGGCCAACGACGTCATCAAGGAGACCGAGTCCAAGGTGCTGCTGTGGCTGTTCCTCGGCATCGGCGCCTGCGTGCTGCTGTCGTTCCGCAGCTTCGCCGGCCTGGTCTGCGTGCTGGTGCCGCTGGCCCTGGTGTCGGTGCTGTCGTACGCCGTCATGGTGTACCTGCAGATCGGCATCAAGGTGTCCAATCTGGCGGTCGCCGCGTTCGCGGCCGGTATCGGCGTCGACTACGGCATCTACATCTACAGCGTCCTCGAGGAATGCGTCCTCAACAAGGGCATGACCCTGCGCAAGGCCTACGAGGAGACGCTGCACCAGACCGGCAAGGCGGTGGTCGTCACCGCACTGACCCTGGCGGCGAGTGTCTGCACCTGGTTCTTCTCGGGTCTGCAGTTCCAGGTCGACATGGGCATCCTGCTGACGATCATGTTCATCGCCAACGCCGTTGCGGCCGTGGTGCTGCTGCCTGCCTTCGCGGCGTTCCTGCTCAAGGCGAAGCCGGCTGCCGAGGAAACGGTCGGGACCGGAACCGGCGACACCGTCACCGCCTGATACGGGCGCGAATCGAAAGAACGAACCGGGCCGGCACGGCACTCCGTCGAGGGGTGTCGTGCCGATATCCGGAAACAATGGCTTGGAGAGGCACAAAGCCGTACAGGCTTTCCACGATAGGAGACTGGAGTGATTAGCAAAATGAAACTGACGGTACCGGCGCTGCTGGTGACCGCGATGTTCGCCAGCCACGGCGCGAACGCCAAAGTGTCCGCGGAGGAAGCGGCCCGTCTCGGCAAGGACCTGACGCCGATCGGCGCCGAGCGTGCCGGCAACAAGGACGGCACCATTCCCGAATGGACTCCCGCCAAGCAGCACGGTGCGCTGAAGGGCGAGTATCCGAGCGATTCCGAGATCGCCGGCGAGAAGCCACTGTTCACGATCACTTCCCAGAACATGGCCGAGTACGGTGACAAGCTGACCGAGGGGCACAAGGAGCTGCTGCGCCGCTTCCCGGACAGCTACAAGATGAACGTCTACAAGACGCATCGTAAGGTCAACTTCCCGGAGAAGATCAAGGAAGAGACCGTCAAGAACGCCACGCGTGCCGAGCTCGAGGGCGTCGACAATCCGAAGGGCGCCTTCGTCGGCTTCCCGTTCCCGATTCCGAAGTCCGGCGCCGAGCCGATCTGGAACCATCGCGTGAAGTGGCGTGGCAACGCGCTGCGCCGCTACAACAACCAGATGATCGTGCAGCAGGACGGCAGCTTCACGGTCACCAAGATCGTCGAGGACGTGAAGTTCTACTACTCGAACCTGACCGAGGAAAACCCGCCGGAGCTGAAGCCGGGCGTCGACTTCCTGCGCTATCTGTCCGAGACCATCTCGCCGCCCCGTATCGCCGGCACCTACATCCTGGTGCACGAGAAGGCCGGTTTCGGCACCGAGGGTCGCGCCGCATGGCTGTACGCACCGGTGCTAAAGCGCATCCGCCGCGCCCCCGCGGTCTGCTGCGACAACCCGTATGAAGGCACCGACGGGCACCAGTTCTACGACCAGGTCGACATGTACAACGGCGTGCTGGAGCGCTTCAGCTGGAAGCTGGTCGGCAAGCGCGAGATGTACATCCCGTACAACTCGTACAAGATCGCGACGCCGCCGACCAAGTATTCGGACATCGCCGCGCCGAACCACGTCAATCCGGAGCTGCCGCGCTACGAGCTGCATCGCGTCTGGGTCGTCGAGGCCGAGAACAAGCCGGATCAGCGTCACACCTTCAAGAAGCGCACGATTTATCTCGACGAGGATTCCTGGAACATCGTCGCCATCGACGACTATGACCACCAGGACAAGCTGACGCAGTTCCAGGAAGGCCATCTGGTGCCGTACTACAACATCCTGGCCGCGACCACGCACTGCGAGGTGATCTACCACCTCAACTCGGGTCGCTACTTCGTCACCGCGATGATCAACGAGGACGAGCCGTACGACGCGTCGGTGAGCTACACCGACAACGATCTCGAAGCCAATACCGTACAGAAGAAGGCTTCGAAATAATCGAAGCGCAGACGGCCTGCCGGCGCTACAGGGCGCCGGCAGGTCTGATCTGTGGTGACGGTTGTACTGACTGATGTGCTTGATTTTCTTTGGTTGGGGTCCAGATTGAACAACAGCATTACACGCGCGCTCGTCGCGGCCCTGGGAGTCGCATCGGCATGGCCGATGGCGGCGTCCGCGGTCGAGTTCAGTTTCTCGATGTTCGACAAGGACGTTTCGGCGGTCCTGAACAACACCCTCACCCTCGGCGCGTCGTGGCGCATCGAGGATCGCTCGGACGAGCTCGTCGGCAAGTCGCAGCTCAACCCCGATGTCTGCACCGGCGTCTATCAGCAGTGCCAGGGCGTGCACCGGCAGCAGAGCTATCCGTCCCAGCGCCTGCGCTCGGCACCGGGCATGGCGTCGGTCAACTTCGACGACGGCAACCTGAACTACGACAAGGGTGACATCACCCAGGCGCCGTTCAAGATGAACAACGACTTGAACATCCGCCTTGGCAGTGATTTCGGATTCTTCATCCGCGGCATCGGTATCTACGACGACATCAACTACCGCGGGTTCAAGGAATATCACCCGAACCGTATTACCGCGGAGAACGCCACGAGCGTCGGCATCACCGACGACCCGCAGTTCTCCAACCGCTACTTCGAGCGGGTCTACGGTCCGGGCGGAGTCGTGCGCAACGAGCGCAGCGACGATCAATTGCGCGAACAGGCGGCGATGCGCTACGACCTGCTCGACGCCAACTTCTATGGCAGCCTGCCGATCGGCGACGAACGCAATCTGCTGTTCCGCATCGGCCGCCAGACCGTCAACTGGGGCGAGAGCACCGTCGCGGTGATCAACAGCGTCAACCAGGCGCAGCCGGTCAACGCCAACAGCCTGTATCGACTCGGCTTCGGTCTGCTCGAGGAACTGTTCGTGCCGGTGGCAATGGTGCGTGCCAGCACCGAGCTGTTCTACGGCCTGACCGTCGAGGGCTACTACCAGCTCGAGTGGCAGCCGATCGAGATTCCGACGCCGGGTACCTACATGTCGTTCATCGACGTGGGGACCGACAATCTGGTCGACAACGTCAGCATTTCGTTTGGCGGTGCCGCGGAGGACCCGGACGCCGTTGGCGCGTTTCTGGACAGCCCGCTGGCGCTGATCACGCCGACGACGCTGACAGCGCAGCGCCTCAAGGACAAGGAGGCCAGCGACCAGGGGCAGTACGGGGTTTCGTTCAAGTACTACTCCGACGAGATCAACTACGGCACCGAGTTCGGGTTCTATTTCATGAACTACCACTCGAAGCTGCCGTACGCGAGCTTCTACTCGGCCGATGCCAGCTGCGCGCGGCGCGAGGGCAACGCTCAGGGCATCGACGCACGCAATACCTTCGAGCTGCTGACGGTCTGCGACAACATGCCGGTGACCCTCCCTCAGGCGCGCAATGCACTGATCGGCGATCTCACCGCACTGATCGCCGCCCGACCGGGCGTCCTCGCCGATCTGGGAGTGGGGGACAATCTGACCAACGTTCTGGCGTCGCTGTCCGGCCTGTTGGTCAACAACCCTGACCAGCCGTTCTCGGACATGGTGCCGATCGACACCATCAAGGTGCAGCTCGAATATCCCGAGAACCTGAAGATGTACGGGTTCAGCTTCAACACGACCTATGGCGACTATTCGTTCCAGGGTGAGATGTCGTACCGCCCGAACGTGCCGCTGCAGGTCGCGCTGATCGATCTGGCATTCGCCGCGATGGGTCCGTCGCTGACACGCTGCCACGACGAGTCGCTCGGCTGCTACGGCTCGACCGCCTCGCGCGGTTTCACCGAGGACGGCCAGTACACGATCTACGACAGCAACGATTTCACCGACGCCAACGGCGACAACCCGTACGCCGATACCGTGCAGCTGGTGGTCGGTTCCGCGCCGGGTTCGGCGCGTTCGTTCCCGAACTTCATCGTTCCGTACCGGGGCGGCACCGTCGGCGAGAATCCGCCGAACAGCTACATCCGCGGTTACGTGCCGGGCAAGGTGATGCAGTACAACCTCGGCGCGACGCGCGTGCTCGGCAGTTCCGAGAACTGGATCGGCGCCGATCAGGTGATCCTGCTCTACGAGCTGGCGGCGACGCACGTGCTCAACATGCCGGACTTCGACGAGCTGCAGATCGAAGGCCCGTACACCGCGACCACCAGCGCCAGCGCCGGTGCCGACGGCAGCGGTGCCAACGGCTCGCGCCTGGCCTGCTCGACCAATCCGGCCTGCACGATCGGTCCGGACGGCCTGCGCTTCAATCCGTTCCAGGCGCCGCGCAAGGCCTTCGCCGACGCGTTCTCCTGGGGTTACCGCATCGTCGGCCGCATCAGCTACGAGTCGGTGCTGCCGGGCATCAGCGTCCAGCCGCTGTTCATCTGGATGCATGACATCGGCGGCAACTCGCCGGGGCCGGCGGGCAACTTCGTCGAGGGCCGCAAGTCGCTGAACTTCCTGCTGGAGACGCGTTACGAGAAGTCCTACGCGTTCACGATCTCCTACAACATGTTCACCGGCGCGGGCAGCAACAACCTGTATCAGGACCGCGACAACCTGGGCTTCTTCTTCAAGTACCAGTTCTGAAGTCAAAGCAGGCACACGGTGGCGGGCATTCCCGCACCGGACGCCGGAGGAGGATGAGACGATGCAACCGAAAAATATTGCGAAGCGATCGATGGTGACGATGGTGCTGGGCCTGGCCGCGGTGGCGGCCCTGCCGTTGCAGTCGGCCGTGGCCAAGGCGGCCGAGTTGATTCCGCCGGAGCCGGCGATGATCGCGCCGCTGGCGACGCACAGCCTGCTGCTCGACATCGTCGATACCGGCAAGGGGCTGGTCGCGGTCGGCGAGCGCGGCCACGTCCTGCTGTCGGACACCGGCAGCAGCTGGAAGCAGGTCCAGGTGCCGGTCAACGTGCTGTTGACCGCGGTCACCTTCACCGACGCCGACAACGGCTGGGCGGTCGGTCACGACGCCACCGTTCTGCACACCACCGACGGCGGCAGGACCTGGGCGCTGCAGCACTACTCCCCCGAGATCGGCCAGCCGCTGCTGGACGTCTATTTCAGTGACGCCCGCGAGGGTTACGCGGTCGGCGCCTTCGGCCTGTTCCTGCATACCACCGACGGTGGCCAGAACTGGGAGACGATCACGCCGCCGGCGGTGGTCGACGACGGCTTCCATCTCAACGCGATCACCCGGCTCAACGACGGCGCCCTGTTCGTCGTCGGCGAGATGGGCCTGCTCGCGGTCAAGCCGGTCGACGGCGACTGGGAGAAGCTGGATTCGCCCTACGAGGGCTCGCTGTACGCGATCGAGCCGATCGGCCCGCATGGGGCGGTGATCGTCGGCATGCGCGGCAACGCGTTCCGCAGCGCCGACGTGCGCGCCGGACAGTGGGACGCGATCGACACCGGGACGGTCCAGGGGCTGACCAGCGCCAAGCACCTGCCCAACGGCGAGGTCGCGATCACCGGGATGAACCGCACGTTGCTGCTGCTCGGGGCCGATGGCCGGGTCCGCCCGACCGGCGTCGACCAGGCCGAGGACGCCGAAGGCGAGACCGGCCCGTTCAACGGCGTTGCGGTGCACGGCGGCAAGCTGCTGCTGGCCACCCATGACGGTGTGCAGACGGTGACGCTGCCGCAGTAGCCGGAACGATCGGGGTCCGGATGCCCGCGCATCCGGACCCGTCCGGCACGGATTCGACATTCGAGATTCGCGCGGTCCCGCCCGGCGGTTGACGCGCAGCAGAGCAGGAGGCAGGAGCGGAAGGTTTTTTAGGGATCGATTCAATCGACAGTTTCTGGCGTTCGTTCCAGGGCAAAGATGGCACCACATCAGAGTGCCCTTGCCCCGATTCCGCAGGCGGATGGCGTGAGCGTTCACCAGGACTTCAATTTCGTGTGTGGCGAGGAGAGCAGCATGAAAGTGAGAAAGATCGTCGCGGTAGCGGCGGCAGCGGGGGTGAGTGTCGGGTGGCCGATGGCCGCGTCGGCGCTCGAATTCAGTTTTTCGATGTTCGACGAGGACTTCTCGGCGGTGCTGAACAATACCGCCACCTTCGGTGCGTCGTGGCGCATCGAGGATCGTTCGGATGAGCTGGTTGGAAAATCGAACCTGAATCCGAAACTCTGCGCCGGGGTTTACCAGTCGTGTCAAGGACTGCAGAGACAGCAGATTTACCCGGCTCAACGCTTGCGCGCTGCGCCGGGCATGGCATCGGTCAACTTTGATGATGGCAACCTGAACTACGACAAGGGTGACATCACCCAGGCGCCGTTCAAGCTCAGTAACGATTTGAACATCAAGTTCGGGCAGGACTTCGGATTCTTCATCCGCGGCATTGGCATCTACGACGACGTCAACTATCGGGACTTCAAGGAATATCACCCGAACCGCATTACCTCAGACAACGTCAACGAAGTTGCGGTGACCGGTGACTATGATCTCTCCAATCATTACTTGGAACCGGTATTCAATTCCGGAGGTGTTGTTCGCAACGTTCGGGACAATAGACGTATCAAGACACAGGCTGGTCTGCGCTACGACCTGCTCGATGCCAATTTCTATGGCAGTCTGCCGATCGGCGACGAGCGCGAGCTGCTGTTCCGCATCGGCCGCCAGACCGTCAACTGGGGCGAGAGCACCGTCGCGGTGATCAACAGCGTCAACCAGGCGCAGCCGGTCAACGCCAATAGCCTTTACCGCCTCGGCTTCGGCCTGCTCGAGGAACTGTTCGTGCCGGTGGCGATGGCCCGGGCCAGCACCGAGCTGTCCGATGGCCTCAGCATCGAGGGCTACTACCAGTTCGAGTGGCAGCCGGTCGAAATCCCGACGCCGGGAACGTATATGTCCTTTCTGGACATCGGAACTGACAATCGCGTTGATCATGTGAACGTGGCTTTTGGTGGCAGTGCGGAAGACCCTGAAAGACTCGGGACGCCATTGGATACGCCTCTTAGCACCGTAACCCCGACGACTGTGACCGCAATGCGCCTCAGGGACAAGGAGGCGAGTGACCATGGCCAGTACGGCATTGCGCTGAAGTACTACTCCGACGACATCAACTACGGTACCGAGTTCGGGTTCTATTTCATGAACTACCACTCGAAGCTGCCGTACGCGAGCTTCTACTCGGCGGACGCCAGTTGCGCCCGCCGCGAGGGTAACGCTCAGGGTATTGATGCGCGGAATACATTTGAGCTCCTGAGCGTGTGTCCGAATATGCCCATCTCCAGGACCGTACGGTCACGGACGACGATCATCTCGGAGCTGGTCGCGCTATTGGCGGCGCGCCCAGCCGCGCTCGGAGACCTAGGGACGTTTAGCAATCCTGTCGCGGCCATCGAAGGGCTTTCTAACTTGCTGGTCCATGATGACAATGCACCTGAGTCGAGCATACTTGCCTTGGATTCTCTGAAGTTGCAGCTAGAGTATCCAGAGAACCTGAAGATGTACGGGTTCAGTTTCAACACGACGTACGGCGACTATTCGTTCCAGGGCGAGATGGCGTACCGCCCGAACGTGCCTTTGCAGGTTGCGCTGATCGATCTGGCGTTCGCGGGGCTCGGGCCGACGCTGACGCGGTGTCACGACGAGTCGCTCGGCTGCGCTGGCACCACCGCGACGCGGGCGCTGGCTGAGGATGGTAGCTACATCTACTACGACCGTAGCGATTTCACTGATGCCAACGGTGAGAGTCCATATCACGACACGATTTCGTTGGCGGTGGGTGCACCCCCGGGTTCGGCGCGCTCGTTCCCGAACTTCATCATTCCGTACCGGGGCGGCACCGTCGGCGAGAATCCGCCGAACAGCTACATCCGCGGTTACGTGCCGGGCAAGGTGATGCAGTACAACCTCGGCGCGACGCGCGTGCTCGGCAGTTCCGAGAACTGGATCGGCGCCGATCAGGTGATCCTGCTCTACGAGCTGGCGGCGACGCACGTGCTCAACATGCCGGACTTCGACGAGCTGCAGATCGAAGGCCCGTACACCGCGACCACCAGCGCCAGCGCCGGTGCCGACGGCAGCGGTGCCAACGGCTCGCGCCTGGCCTGCTCGACCAATCCGGCCTGCACGATCGGTCCGGACGGCCTGCGCTTCAACCCGTTCCAGGCGCCGCGCAAGGCCTTTGCCGACGCGTTCTCCTGGGGCTACCGCATCGTCGGCCGCATCAGCTACGAGTCGGTGCTGCCGGGCATCAGCATCCAGCCGCTGTTCATCTGGATGCACGACATCGGCGGCAACTCGCCGGGGCCGGCGGGCAACTTCGTCGAGGGCCGCAAGTCGCTGAACTTCCTGCTGGAGACGCGCTACGAGAAGTCCTACGCGTTCACGATCTCCTACAACATGTTCACCGGTGCGGGCAGCAACAACCTGTATCAGGACCGCGACAACCTGGGCTTCTTCTTCAAGTACCAGTTCTAGGCGGGACTGCGGGGCCGGGGTGCGGAAGCATCCCGGCCCACTCCCGGCTTCCTCACCCGGATTCAGGCATTCGACCTCCGGCACCGCAAGATTCCGATGGCACCCGAACCCCTTTCCGCGTCGCGCCGCGCCGCCATCGTCCAGTGGGCCGCATGGCTGTTCTGCGCCGGCCTCGTCGTCGGCCTCATCTTCACCTTCGAGTCGATCGGCCACATCGCGGCGTGGCCGCTGCTGCCGCGGATCGACTTCGACTTCCCCGGTGACGTCACCGCCTGGCGGCGCGCGCACCTGGGCCTGATCGTCAACGCGATCGCGATGCTCGCCTTCGCCGCTGCCGGGCGCTCGGCGCGCCTGGGGCCGTCGGCGCAGCGCAGCTATGTGATCGCGGTCATCGTCACCGGCTGGGCCAACTCCGCGGGCTTTCTGACCGGCACCCTGTTCGGGGTGCGCGGGCTGGCGTTCGGCGGTGCCGTCGCCAACTCCGCGACCTATCTGTTCTTCCTCGTCGCCGTCGCCAGCGCTTTCGTACAGGCCATTTTGCTGGCACTGGGCGCGCGCCGGATGCGCGCCGCCGTCTGAGCGCATGCGGCGCAGGGCGCCGCGGGAACGGTCGATCCCCGCCGCGATGCGCGCGGTCACGCCCAAAAATTCGCCAAAGGTTGGGTGCCCAAACGAAAGTTAGGGTTGGTCCGACCGTTTGTGCGAGACTATCCGTATGCCCCTCGGGGAACGTCTGCGTGTTGCAATGCACCATATTTTCAGTGCTTTGCGAACGCCGCGGCGCCCCGGAGTACACATAGAGCTGGATCAATATGGGGGAGAGCGTGCGGTTGGCTGTCGAGAGAAACATTCAGGCTGTTCAGCGGGTGGCGGTACCCGAGGTCCGGGTGTCGGTGGAGGAGCGTGCGCTGCGGCGTCAGCGCCTCGACCTGTCCGGGGACGTGGTCAACGGGCAGCGCCAGATCGTCGAGATCGTGGCGCCGGCGGGCTATGGCAAGTCGACCCTGCTCGACAGCTGGATCCGCGATCTGTCCGAGTCGGGGCGGCGCATCCATCGCCTGGCGCTGAACCAGAGCCACCGCGATCCGGTCCGCTTCATCGGAAATCTGCTGCATGCCGTGCTGCCGGAGGAGTTCCGCAGCGCGGAAGCGCCGATCTATTCGGAAGAGTCCGGCCTGGATCAGCTGCTGCGCGCCCTGCAGGAGGACCCCGCGCGCTGCGTGATCGTCCTCGACGACGTGCACGTGCTCGAATCGAGCCCCGCGCTCGAAGCGCTCAACTGGATCTGCCGCAACCAGCCGGATCATGTGCTGCTGATCCTCAGCGCGCGCGAGTACACCGGGCTGGCGCTGCAGCGCCGCATGCTGGCCAAGGAAGTCACGCGCGTCTCGGCGCGTGAGCTGGCGTTCACGCTGGAGGAGACCCAGACCTTCCTGCAGCGGATGTACGGGCTCAAGCTCGACGAAGACACCATGGTGCGTCTGCACCGCCAGACCGAGGGCTGGATCGCCGCCCTGCAGATGGCGGCGCTGGCGATGGGCTCGCGCAGCGACGCCTCCGGCTTCGTGCGCAACTTCGGCGGTTCCAACCGCGAGATCACCGACTACCTGGCCGAGGCGGTGCTGACCAACCTCGGCGAGGACGACGTCGCCTTCCTGTTCCGGATCTCGGTGCTCGACCGCATCAATGCCGACGTCTGCCGGGCACTGACCGGCGAGAAGGCGCCGCAGCTGCGGCTGGAGTCGATCGAGCGTCAGAACCTGTTCCTGCTGCCGATGGACGACCGCCGCGAGTGGTATCGCTTCCATCCGATGTTCGGCGAATTCCTGCAGTCCCGCTTCCGCGCGTCCGATCCGGACGGCTGGATGGACTGCCTCAAGCGCGCGGAGTCCTGGTCGATCCAGCACGACTTCCGCGACGATGCGATCAACTACGCGCTGCGTGCCGGCCTGCAGGAGCGCGCCGCGCAGATCCTGTCGATGTACGCCGAGGAGCTGGTGCAGTGGCGCGGCGAGCATCGCACCCTGCTGAGCTGGATCGAGCAGCTGTCACCGCGGGTGCTGGCGCGCTATCCGCAGATCCAGATCAGTCTGGCGTGGTCGCTGAACTTCCATCACCAGTTCGCCGAGGCGCAGGCCACGCTCGACGCGCTGCTGGCCGAGATCGGTTCGAGCAAGGCCCCGGACGCCGAGGAACTGCTCGCGGTCGTGCGCAGCTACCGCCGCGCGGTCGATGTCGTCGGTCACGCGCTGGCCGATCATGCCGGTCAGACGCTGAGCACCGGCCGCCAGTGGCTCGACGAGAATCCGGACCGCCCCGATTTCCTCACCGCGTCGGTCACCACGGCCATGGGCTTCGCGCTGAAGAGCCAGGGCAAGTTCGACGAGGCTCTCGCCGTTTCGCGTGACGCCAAACAGCGCTTCACGCGTTCGCGTTCGCCGTATGGCCGGGTCTGGGCCGAGGCGGTCAGCGTGATGACGCTGATGCGCCAGGGCCGCCTGCAGCAGGCCCAGGCCGAGACCGAGGCTGCGCTGGCGGTGTGTCGCGACAAGCTCGGGCACAACTCCCACGGCAGCTGCGTGCTGTCGGCGCTGTCGGCGGGCCTGTACTACGAATTCAACGATCTTGCCGCCGCGCGCGAGGCGCTGTCGCACGGGCTGCGCTTCCTGGCGATGTTCAGCTCGCTGGACCCGATCCTGGTCGGCTACCTGACGCTGGCGCGGGTGATGATGGCCGAAGGCCGCTACGACGACGCCAAGGACATCCTGATCGAGGGCGAGACCCTCGGCGTGCAGCGCAACGCGCCGCGCATGGTCGTGTGCATGCTGTTCGGGCGGGTGATGATCTGCCTGCGCCAGGGCGACGTGGTCGGCGCCGAGGAGCGGGTCAAGTCGCCGGCGCTGACCGGCACGATCTACGACGACCGCTACGCCGAGCTGATCCGCGACAAGAGCCGCCAGCTGCAGGCGCACATCGCCATCGCCCGCCGCAACGCCGAAAGCGCGCTGGAGATCCTGCAGCCGCTGATCCGCCACGCCCGTGCGCAGGACCAGCTGCTCAAGCTGGTGGACCTGCTGCTGACCCGGGCCCACGCCCTGCACCTGACCGGCAACGAGAACGACGCCCTGCGCAGCGTGCACGAGGCGATCGGCCTGGCCGCGCCGGAGAACATGATCCGCGTCTTCGTCGACGAGGGGCCGTGGCTGCACCCGTTGCTGCTGCGCCTGATGCAGCGCGAGGGCGGTCTGGCCGAAGCCGACGGGCGCGCGTCGAGCCATCTGCAGCGCATCATCGAGGCCTGCGACATCAGGATCGAGGACAGTCCGGAACAGGCCGCGACGACAACGGCCGACGACACGCCGGCGGTGCTCGAGCCGCTGACCAAGCGCGAGCTGCAGATCCTGCGCATGATCGAGTCGGGCATGTCCAACAAGCAGCTCGCCGACGCGCTGTTCGTGTCCGAGGGCACGGTCAAGTGGCACCTGCACAACCTCTACAGCAAGCTGTCGGTGCGCAGCCGCTCCGGCGCGATCGCCAAGGCGCGGCGCCTGACGCTCATCAACTAGAGGGGCGGGCCCGCGGGATCTCCGGAGACGCGGGTTTTGGGGGGAGCACGAAACAGAAGGGGCGCCATTGGCGCCCCTTCTGTTTGCTTGCGGCTGTTTCCGGCCGATCAGGTCAGCCAGCGGATCGCGGCGTGGATCAGGCGGCGCACGCCGGCGGTGTACGGCGGGAACAGCATGTGCGTCGAGCTGAACTTGTCGATCAGCACCGAACGCGCGTGCGAGAACGCCTCGAAGCCGAACTTGCCGTGCGAGTTGCCCAGGCCGCTGTTGTTGACGCCGCCGAACGGCAGGTTCGGATGCAGGAAGTGCAGCACCACGTGGTTGACCACGGTGCCGCCGGCGCTGGTGCTGGAGATCACCTTCTCCATGCGGTCCTTGTCGCGGCCGAAGTAGTACAGCGCCAGCGGCTTCGGACGCGCGTTGATCTCGGCGATCGGCGTGTCGATCTCGCGGAAGCGGATGATCGGCAGCACCGGCCCGAAGATCTCTTCCTCCATGATCTGCGAATCCTTCGGCACGTCGGTGATCAGGGTCGGCGCGAGGTAGTTCTGCGAGGCGTCGCTGGTGCCGCCGGTGACGATGCGCGCGCCCTTGTCCACCGCATCCTTGAGCAGCGCGTTGACGCGGCCGTGGTGATGGTGGTTGACGATGCGCGCGTAGTCCTTGCTCTGCAGCTGGGTGTTGGCATCCTGGCCGAAGGTCTGCTTGATCCGCTGCTGCATCTTGTCCATCAGCGCGTCGGCGATGTCCTCGTGGACATAGATGTGATCCGGCGCGATGCAGGTCTGGCCGCAGTTGGTGAACTTGCCCCAGCTCAGGTTGCGTGCGGCCTTGTCGAGATCGGCGTCACGGTCGACGATCACCGGCGACTTGCCGCCGAGTTCCAGCGTCACGCTGGTCAGGTTCTTGGCTGCGGCGGCCATCACCACGCGGCCGATCTTCGGGCTGCCGGTGAAGAAGATGTGGTCGAACGGCAGCGCGAGCAGGCGCTGCGAGATGTCGGCGGCGCCTTCGACGACAGCGACGTCCTCCGGCTCGTAGGCTGACTCGATCATCCGCTTCATCAGCGCCGACAGCGTCGGCGTCATCTCCGAGGGCTTAAGGATCACCGGGCAGCCGGCGGCGAACGCCGACACCAGCGGACGGAACGACAGCGTCACCGGGTAGTTCCACGGCGAGATGATCAACGACACGCCGCGCGGCTCGTAGCGGATCTGCGCCTTGGTGCCGAACGTCGACAGCGTGGTGCCGACCTTGCGCGGCTTCATCCACTTGTCGATGTGGCGCAGCGCCTCGCGGGCCTCGCCAACCACCGGGTAGATCTCGGTCAGCTCGACTTCCGGCGCGGGCTTGCCGCAGTCCTTGGCCGCTGCCGCGATGATGTCCTCGCGGTGTTTTTCCATCAGATCCAGCAGTTTGCGGATCCGCGCCTTGCGCTCCTCGGCGGTCGAGCGGCGCAGTTCCAGCGCGCGCGCGGCCTGGCGGTCGAACAGCATCCGCAGCTCATCGGCTGCGTTTTCGGCGGTGGCGCCCACCGGCATCTGCATTACGGCACTCATCGTTCTCTCTCTCCAGTCAATACGCTTCGGACGCAATGTGCCCGACAACAAGCAACGTGCCCCCTACCGGAAGTTGGGGGCACTTCGACTTTGCCGACGGGTGGCCGGGTGGCCGGGCCGTCGAGGCTCAGGTCACTTCGGCCCGGGTCACCCAGGCGCGCTGGCTCATGTCCGTCCGCAGCAGGCGCCGCAGGATCTTGCCGACCGGGCTCTTGGGCAGCTCGTCGACGAACGCGACATGACGCGGCACCTTGTACGGCGTCATGCGCTTGCGGCAGTGCGCGATCAATTCCTGCTCGGTCAGGGTCGGATCCCCCTTGACCACGAACACCTTGACCGCCTCGCCGCTGCGCTCGTCCGGCACGCCGACGCAGGCCGATTCGCGCACGCCCCAGTGTTCCGCGCAGACCGACTCGACCTCGCTCGGAAACACGCTGAAGCCGGAGACCAGCACCATGTCCTTCTTGCGGTCCACCAGGAAGAAACGCCCGCGGTCGTCCATGCGCGCGATGTCGCCGGTGCGGAAGAAGCCGTCGGCCGTGAACGCCGCGGCGTTGGCTTCCGGCGCCTGCCAGTAGCCGCTCATCACCTGCGGGCCGCGCACGCACAGCTCACCGGCGTCGCCGATCGGCACGTCGCGGTTCTGCTCGTCGCGCAGCGTCAGTTCGGTCATCGGCACCGGGAAGCCGATCGAGCCGTTGAAATCGGTTGCCGGCGCGGGATTCATGCACAGCACCGGCGAGGTCTCGCTCATGCCGTAGGCCTCGACGATGTGCGTCCCGGTCAGCGCCGCCCAGCGCCGGGCCACGGCCGCCTGCGTCGCGGCGCCGCCGCCGATCACCAGGCGCAGCTCGGAGAAGTCGATCTCCGTGAATCCCGGCGTGTTCATCAGCCCGTTATAGAGCGTGTTGACGCCGGTCATCATCGTGATGCGGTGCTGCTGCATGCGCCGCACCAGGCCCGGCAGGTCCTTGGGATTGTTGATCAGGACCAGGCGCGCGCCGATCAGCGAGCCGTACAGGAAGTTAACCGTCAGCGCGTAGGCGTGATACAGCGGCAGGGCGGTCAGCAACACCTCGCGGTCCGGGCGCACCACCGCGCTGAGCCATGCTTCGAGCTGCAGCACGTTGGCCACGAGGTTGGCGTGGGTCAGCACCGCGCCCTTGGACGGTCCGGTGGTGCCGCCGGTGTACTGCAGCAGCGCCGTGGCGGAGGGCCTGATCTCCGGCGCGACGAAGGCCAGGCCGCGGCCGCGCTCCAGCGCCTCGTCGAAGCGCACGCAGCGGTCGCAGGGCACCGGCGCCTCGACCGGCTCCCACGGGGTCTCGACATCGACCGCGATCACCCGTTCCACGCCGGTGTGGTCCAGCACCGGGCGCATCTTGTTCAGCAGCGGGCGCGCGATGATGATCGCCTTGGCGCCGGAGTCGCTGAGCTGGTGCTCCAGTTCGCGCGGGGTGTACAGCGGATTGACGTTGACCACGATCAGGCCGGCTTCGAGCAGCGCCAGCGCCGAGATCGGGTAGGCCATGCTGTTCGGCACCATCAGCGCGACACGCTCGCCGGGCCGCAGCTCCATGGCGGCCACCAGATAGGCCGACAATGCCGAAGCGTCGTCGCCGAACTGGCGGTACGTCATCTCCGACTTGCCGTCGTCGAACGCCACGGCGTCCGGGCGCTGGGCGATCGACGCCCGCAGCAGCTCCTGGATCGTGGAATAGCGTTCGAGGTCGACCTCGAATGGCACCTCGAGCGGGTAGGCCCGATGCCAAAAAAAGTTCATTCCCTTTCCTTATGTAGATCTAATTCTCGTACGTGTTAGACAAACATCCCGCCGTGAGACCGCTGCGTAACTGCGGAATATTGGCGCGTGTAGACGCGTTGATTTGATTTTTGATAGTTCTGACGATTTTGGGCGCGCACCTGTGCTGAATTTCGCCGTTACCGGGCATTTTCTGCCCAG
>JAQVDP010000013.1 GCA_028698335.1 Nevskiales bacterium
CGAGTCCGGTATATTGCACGTTCTCGGCCGTGGGTGGGCCCGGGCGACAGAACCACAGGGGTTGGAGCATGTTGAAGATTCGTCATCTGGCCGCGGCAGCCGTGTTGGGCGGTTCCGCCATGAGCGCACATGCGGCGGAGGTCCTGAGTCCGACCGTTTACGGCGGCTATTCCTTCGTTTCGGCCGACGATCTGCGGCTGTCCGACGACGGTAACGGCTTTTTCGTCGGCACCGGAATCCCGCTGAGCGAGTACTGGAACATCGATTTCAGTTCGTTCCATCACAACTTCAAGCGTGACGCGCCGTCATCGCCGAATCACTGGCGCGAGAACGGATTCAAGCTCGACGCGCTGTTCTACTACTCCCGCAACGCCGCGTTTTCACCGTATGTCGGCCTGGGTGTCGGGTACCTGAAGATGGTGCTGGAGGACAGCAACTTCGACAAGGACGGCGTCTTCTACGACGCCGGCGTCGGCATGCAGACCTATCCGAAGATGTTCAACGGCAAGGCCGGATTCACGGCCGATGTCCGTTATCGCTGGTTCGACACCGATCTTCCGGGTGGCGTCAGCGATACGCTCGGCGAGGTGGTGGCCCGGGTCGGACTGGTGGTGCCCCTGGGCAAGGTTTCGCTGTCGGAGCCGGTGGTGCCGGTGGCGGAGCCGGCGCCGGCCGAGCCGCAGCCCGCACCGGCGGTGACGCCGATGGAGGCCGAGCGTCGCTTCGAGGATGTCCATTTCGCGTTCGACCGTTCGGATCTGAACGACACCGATCGCGCGCTGCTCGACAGCGCGGCGACGGTCATCAACCAGCTCGGCGAGCAGTACCCGCGTCTGCGCGTGAAGGTCGACGGGCACACCGACTGGGTGGGAACCGATGGCTACAACATGGCCCTGGGCGAGCGTCGCGCCAACTCGGTGAAGCTGTATCTGACGCGCAAGGGCGTTCCTGCCGAGATGATCGACACGACCTCCTACGGCGAGTCCAAGCCGGTGGCGAGCAACGAGACCGCCGAGGGCCGTGCCCAGAACCGTCGGGCCGAAGTCAGAACGACCGCAACCGAGTAGCCGGTTTCGCCGTCCACAAAAAACCCCGCCGATGGCGGGGTTTTTTGTGGGGTGCGGCCCGCCTCGATTTCCCGGCTTCAGCCCTTGAGGCCGGGCGCCAGCGGGGCGGCGCGCTGGTCGCGCAGCTTGATGTCGGCCGGCGTCGCCGGAACGGGATTCCAGCCGGCAATGTGATCGCGGATCAGGTGCTCGAGCATGTCGATGTGCCGGGGATCGGCGTTGAGGGCCGGGACATAGCGCAGCGCGTCGCCGCCGGCCCGGCGGAAGTCCTCGCCGTATCG
Source organism: Nevskiales bacterium (assembly GCA_028698335.1). GTDB lineage: Bacteria > Pseudomonadota > Gammaproteobacteria > Nevskiales > Nevskiaceae > Solimonas. The sequence continues at coordinate 1,349 of JAQVDP010000013.1, forward strand.
CAGCGCGACTTCCTCGAGCGTTTCCAGACAGTCCGCGGCGAAGCCGGGTGAGATCACGTCCAATTGTCTGATACCGGCTCCGGCGAGTCCGACGATGTGCTCGTCGGTGTACGGCGACAGCCAGCGCGCGCGCCCGACGCGGGACTGGAAGCTGACGCTCCACTGGCCCGGTTCGAGTCGCAGTCGTTCGGCCAGCAGGCGCGCGGTCTTCTGGCAATGGCAGTAGTAGGGGTCGCCGGCTTCGAAGTACCGCAGCGGGATCGAGTGGAACGACAGCAGCAGATGGTCGCCGCGGCCCTGTGCCTGCCAGTGTTGCTCGACCGATGCCGCCAACGCGCCGATATAGTCGGGGCGGTCGTGATAGCTGCTGATCATGCGCAGATCCGGCAGCCAGCGCTGCCGCGACAGGTCGTCGAAGACGGCGTCGTACACCGACGCGGTGGTCGTGGCCGAGTACTGCGGGTACAACGGCAGGACCAGGACCTTGTCGACGCCGCGCTCCCGCATCGCCTGCATTGCCTCGCCGACGCTTGGACGGCCGTAGCGCATCGCCAGGCGGACGTCGATCTGTTCTCCGAGCCGGGCCTGCAGCGCCTGCTGCTGCTCGCGTCCGATCGCAAGCAACGGCGACCCCTGGTCGGTCCAGATGCTGCCGTAGCTGTGCACTAGGCGCCGCGGCCGCAGCGGCAGGATGAAGCAGTTGAGGACGAGCCACCAGATCGGCCGCGGCACCTCGACGACGCGATGGTCGCTGAGGAACTCGCGCAGATAGCGGCGGATCGCGGGGGCGGTCGGCGTGTCCGGCGTGCCGAGGTTGACCAGCAGGATGCCGATGCCGCCGGCGCGGCGATGCTCAGGAATGGGTGGATGCATGCGGGGAGTCTAAATCACGAATGCGAGGCTCGCCGCTTCTACGTCGCAGGGCCGCCGCCGGTTGCAGACGGCAAGGCAATGGGTCACGCGCCCGGGTGCTGCGGTTCGTGACGGGGCTGTCCGAGCCTGCCGAGCTTCTCGCGTTCGAAGTAGTTGTGATACGCATGCATCGCCTTGTAGCCGAGGATCAGCATCGTCGGCAGATTGATCGCGAGCATGAAGCCGAGGCCGACGGTGCTGACCGTATCGAGTTCGACATCGGTGCGGATGAACCCGAGGCAGGTGACGAAGATCAGCAGGCACCAGATCAGGCGATACGGTTTGACCCAGCGCGTTCCGGCCAGATAGATCACGCCCTGTTCGCCGTAGTAGCTCCACGTGATCATCGTCGAGATCGCGAACAGCCACACCGCCAGGCTCACCATCCACTGGCCGAGGCCGGGATGGACCGAGTCGAAGGCGCGTGCGGTGAGGGTTGATCCCGGATAGTCGGCGAAGACGCCGGCCTCGATCACTTTCGGCGGTTGCGCGCCGTCGTGGGGGCGCCACTCGATTGTCCGCGCCGGCGGGTTGTCCGTCGCACCGGGACGGGCGGTGGCGACAACGTTGCCGAAGAGCTTGCTGCGCCCGCCGTCGGCGCCCTCGACGATGATGAAGACCTGGTCGCCGTCGAGCAGGTCGGGGGCGGTTTCCGGGGCCAGCCGATGCGGCGTCGGTGCCCACTGCCCGGGGGCGACCTCGCTCAGCGCCGGCGGTGCGTCCCAGGGGAGCACGGGGCCGCGGTTCCAGACGCCGGTGATCAGGATCACCAGCGCCGTCATCGTGCACACCACGATGGTATCGATGAAGGGCTCGAGGCCGGCGACGACGCCCTCGGTGACCGGTTCCGGCGTGCGCACCGCCGAATGCGCGATCGGCGCCGAGCCCAGTCCGGATTCGGACGAGAACAGGGCGCGCTTCATGCCGAAGATGAAGGCGGTGCCGAGTCCGGCGCCGATGAACGCGCCGGTCGCCTCGGTCGGTGCGAATGCGCTGCGGAAGATCAGCGCGAACAGCGACGGGATCAGCTCGGCGTTGGAGACGATCACGTACAGCGACACGAGCACGTAGATGCCGCACATCGCCGGGACCAGCACGCCGGCGAAGTGGCCGATGCGGCGGATGCCGCCGAGGATCACGGCCCCGACGATCAGGGCCATCGCTGCGCCCGAGATCCAGGTCGGGACCCCGAAATAGGCCCGTGCGATCTCCGCGGCGTTCCAGGCCTGGAACATGTTGCCGCCCGTGATCGCGAACAGGATCAGCGGCAGCGTGAACAGCATGCCGGCTGCGAGCCCCAGCGGGGCGAGCTTGGGTGAGAGTTCGGCGAAGCCCTTCTTGCACACCCACATCGTGCCGCCGTGCGGGTTGTCGACCTCGTGGGTGTTGCGGAACAGCATCGCCAGTGTGACTTCGGTGGTCTTCAGCGCCATGCCGACGATGCCGACGACCCACATCCAGAACACCGCGCCGGGACCGCCGATCGAGACGGCGATGGCGACGCCGCCGATGTTGCCGAGCCCGACCGTGGCCGACAGCGCCGCGGACAGCGCCTGGAAATGGGTCAGCGCGCCCTTGCCCCTGCCGGAGACGCCGGGAACCTTGCCGCGGACCAGCTGCACGCCGTGGGTCAGCGAGCGCCACTGGCCGAAGCGGGTCCAGATCGTGAAGACGATGCCGACACCGAGCAGGCCGAGCAGGGTGGGCATGCCCAGCATGATGCCGTTGATCGCGTTGAGGGCGGCGAAGAACTGATCCATGGGCGGTGTGAGGTCCGGTTCGGGCGGGAAGGGCTTGCGCGCTCAGAAAAGCAAGGCGGATGCCATGATCCAGAGGATGCCGATCGGGGCCAGGAAGCGCAGCACCAGATGCCAGGCCGGCACCCAGGGCAGATGCAGGCGACCGTCGTTGCGCAGTTCGTTCTCGGCGGCCTTCCAGATCCAGCCGACGAAGATCGCCGTGAGCAGGCCGCCGAGCGGCAGCATCACGTTGTTGGCGAGGAAGTCCATCAGGTCGAACCAGTTCTTGCCCGCGATGGTGACATCGGCGGCAGGGCCGAACGACAGCGATGCCGGCACGCTCAGTCCGAAGCAGACCAGGCCGGCGACGATGACCGCCCTGTGACGCGAGGTGCCGTGCTCGTCGACGAAGTACGAGATCATCGGTTCGAGGATCGATACCGCGGACGTCAGCGCGGCGATGGCCAGCAGGGCGAAGAACAGGACGCCGAAGAACACCCCGCCGGGCATCGACGCGAACACCGCCGGCAGGGTCACGAAGGTCAGTCCGGGGCCGGCGCTGGGGTTGAAGCCGAACGCGAACACCGCCGGCAGGATCATCAGGCCGGCGAGGATGGCAACCCCGGAGTCGATCAGCACCACCGTCAGCGCGGCCTTGGGCAGATGCTCGTCCTTGGACAGATAGGAGCCGTAGGTCAGCAGCGTGCCCATGCCGATCGACAGCGAGAAGAACGCCTGGGCGATCGCGTCGTAGAAGGTCTGCGAGGTGACCTTGCTGAAATCGGGCTTGAGATAGAAATCGACGCCGGCGGACGCGCCCGGCAGCGACAGCGAGCGGACCACCAGCACCAGCAGGATCACGAACAGGGCCGGCATCAGGACCTTGTTCCAGCGCTCGATCCCGTGCGAGATGCCGCCGATGACGATCCAGCCGGTCAGCGCCATGAACACCGCCGAGTACAGGACCGGCCGCACCGGATCGGAGACGAAGCCGCCGAAGATCTGGTTCAGGGCCTCCGGATCGGTCGTGCCCAGATTGCCGGAGATCATCATCACGATGTACGCCAGCGTCCAGCCCGCGACCACCGCGTAGAACGACAGGATCACGAAACCGGTGGTGATGCCCAGATAGCCCACAACCGGCCAGCCACGGCCGCCCAGGGCGCGGAACGCGCCCACCGGATTGCGCTGCGCGCTGCGGCCGACCAGCATCTCCGCAATCGCGAGCGCGAAGCCGAAACCGATGATCAGCGCCAGATAGATCAGCAGGAACGCGGCGCCGCCGTTGGTGCCGGTGGTGTACGGGAAACGCCAGACGTTGCCGAGCCCGACCGCCGAGCCGGCCGCGGCCATGATGAAACCGAAGCGGCTACCCCAATGCTCGCGCGCTGCGCCCATATCTCCCCCAAGGTGACGGATGCGATCGTGGGGCGACGGTTGCGCCCGCGATCCGGATCAAGCAGGGATTATGCCCAATCGGGCGCGCCACCTCGTGCGGGAAGTCCCTCAGAAAAGCGAAACCCGGCACGCGGCCGGGTTTCGTATCGGGTTAGGTTGGTGGCCGCGGTAACGCGATCACGCCCCTTCGACGATGGCGGTGACGCCCTGGCCGCCGGCCGCGCAGATCGAGATCAGGCCGCGACCGCCGCCGTTCTCGTTGATGATCTTGGCCAGCGTCGCGAGGATGCGTCCGCCGGTCGCGGCGAACGGATGGCCCATCGCCAGGCTGCCGCCCTTGACGTTCATCTTGGCGCGATCGATCGAGCCCAGCGGGGCGTCGAGACCCAGGCGCTCCTTGCAGAACTTGGGGTCTTCCCAGGCCTTGAGGGTGCACAGCACCTGCGCCGCGAAGGCTTCGTGGATCTCGTAGAAGTCGAAGTCCTGCAGGGTGATGCCGGCGCGTGCCAGCATCCGCGGCACGGCGTAGGCCGGCGCCATCAGCAGGCCTTCCGGCTTGGCGCCGGCGAAGTCGACGGCGGCCGTTTCCATGTGGGTCAGATAGGCCAGCGGCTTGAGGCCGTGGGCCTTGGCCCAGTCTTCCGATGCCAGCAGCACCGCCGACGCGCCATCGGTCAGCGGCGTCGAGTTGCCGGCGCTGAGCGTGCCGTTCTTGCGGTCGAACACCGGGCCGAGCTTGGCGAGCTTTTCGACGCTGCTGTCGGGGCGCATGTTGTTGTCGCGCTCAAGCTTGCCGAACGGCACGATCAGGTCGTCGTAGAAGCCGGCCTCATAGGCGGCGGCGGCCTTCATGTGCGATTCGTAGGCGAGCTGATCCTGGTCCTCGCGGGCGATGTTCCATTCCTTGGCCATCATCTCGCAGTGCTGGCCCATGCTCTTGCGCGTGCGCGGCTCGCCGTTGGTCGGGATCGCCGGGGCCAGCATCGACGGGCGGAACTTCAGCGCCGCGGCGAGGCGCTGCTGGCCGGTCTTGGCGCGATTGATTTCAAGCAGGATCTTGCGCAGCTTGTCGTTGACTGCGATCGGCGCATCCGAGGCGGTGTCGACGCCGCCGGCGATGCCGGATTCGATCTGACCCAGCGCAATCTTGTTGGCGACGCCGATGGCCGCCTGCAGGCCGGTACCGCAGGCCATCTGCACGTCCGCCGCCGGGGTCTCCGGCGCCAGGCCCGACGACAGCACCGATTCGCGGCACAGATTGAAGTCGCGCGAGTGCTTGAGCACGGCGCCGGCCTGGACCTCGCCGAGGCGCTCGCCGTGCAGCTGGAACTTGTCGACCACGCCCTTGAACGCGGTGGTCAGCATCTCCTGGTTGGACTTGTGCGAGTACGCGGAGTTGGAGCGGGCGAACGGAATGCGGGCGCCTCCCAGAATCGCAACCTTGCGGCCGTACGGTTTCATCGGATTCTCCTGTCGAGAAGGTGGAAAGTCAGTCGCCGGATTATCGCGGTCGTCCGCAGGCATGGCTATTGCCGCTGCGCCACGCGGTTGCGTGCAGAAGGCCGCCCGCGTGCGGCGGAGCGGGGGCGTCAGGTCGGCGCCGCGGAGGCGCCGCCGTATTCGTCGATCACGGCGATGAAGGTCTCGCCGTATTCGGCGAGCTTGCGGTCGCCGACCCCGGGAATCTGCGCGAACTGCGGCAGCGAGACCGGCCGCAGGCGCGCCATCGCGCGCAGACTGGCGTCGGAAAACACCATGTACGGCGGGATGTTGCGCTCGACGGCCAACTGCTTGCGCAGATCGCGCAGCTCCTGGAACAGGGCTTCGTCCGCCGGCGGCAGGCCGCTGTCCGCGCCGCCGCGGGCGGCCTTGCGCGTGCGTGCCGGACCGCTCGGATCGATGGCGACCTGCACGCTGCGTTCGCCGCGCAGCACGGCGCGACTGTCCGCTGACAGGCTCAACACCGGGAAGCCGTCGTGGGTTTCGGTCAGCAGGCCCTGATGCAGCAGCGCGCGCAGCAGGGTGCGCCAGTCGTCCTGTGAACGTCCGCGCCCGATGCCGTAGGTGGACAGGTCGGTATGACCGTTGCGCCGGATCTTGTCGGTGTCGGCGCCGCGCAGCAGGTCGATCACGTAGCTGCCTCCGAAACGCTGTCCGCGCTGCGCCAGACGGGCGACGCAGGACAGCAGCTGCCGGGCCTCCAGCGTGCGGTCCTCCAGCGTGCGCGGTTCGCAGCAGTTGTCGCAGGCGCCGCAGGGCGGGTCGAAGCGTTCGCCGAAGTAGCGCAGCTGCACCGAGCGGCGGCATTCGGTGGATTCGGCGTAGTCGAGCACCTGGCGCAGCTGCTGGCGCGCGATGCGCTGTTCGTCCTCGAGCGGCTCGCCGCTGCCCGGATCGATCTTCTGGGCGATCAGGAATTCGGCGGTGCGGATGTCGCCCGGGCCGAAATACAGCGTGCAGCGGCCGGGCAGGCCGTCGCGCCCCGCGCGCCCGGCTTCCTGGTAATAGCCTTCGATGGTGCGCGGCAGGTCGTAGTGCACGACCCAGCGCACGTCGGGCTTGTTGATGCCCATGCCGAACGCGATGGTGGCGACGATGACCTGGGCGTCGTCGCGGATGAAGCGGTCCTGGTGGGCGCTGCGCGTCTGCGCGTCGAGTCCGGCGTGGTACGGGCAGGCCTCGATGCCGTCGCCCGCGAGGCGCTCGGCGAGTTCCTCGACGCGCTTGCGCGACAGGCAGTAGACGATGCCGGAACCGCCCTCGCGCGCCTGTGCGAGCAGATCGTTGTAACTGTTCCGGTCCTTGTGCCGGACCGCGTAATAGAGGTTGGGGCGGTTGAAGCTCGAGATGTGCACGCCGGGCTGCCGCAGGCGCAGCTGCGCGACGATGTCGTTGCGGACGCGCTCGGTCGCGGTGGCGGTGAATGCCCAGCACGGCATCCGCTCGAAGCGTTCCCGCAGGGACCCGAGCTGCCGGTATTCCGGGCGGAAGTCGTGCCCCCATTCGGAGACGCAGTGGGCCTCGTCGATCACCAGCGCCGACAGGCCGACCTGGGCGTCGAGGCGCGCGAGGAAGCCGTCGCGGAAATCCGGCGCCAGCAGCCGCTCCGGTGCCACGTACAGCAGCTTGGTCTGGCCGCTGAGCAGGGCCGACTGCCGCCGGGCGACTTCGGCGCTGTCGAGGGTCGAATTCAGAAACGTTGCCGGGATGCCCATCTCGTCGAGCTGGCGCACCTGGTCCTGCATCAGCGCGATCAGTGGCGAGACCACCAGGCAGATCCCGGGGTGGAGCAGGGCCGGGAGCTGGAAGCACAGCGATTTGCCGCCGCCGGTCGGCATGATCGCGAGCAGGTCGTGCCCGTCGAGCGCGTCGCGTACGACCGCTTCCTGGCCGGGGCGGAAGCTGTCGAAGCCGAAGCGATGCTTCAGCGCCTGGTGCAGGTCCGGCTCGTTCACTTTTGCGCAGCCCCGCAAAACGAAAAGCCCCGACTCGCGCCGGGGCTGGGCCGATCCGTCGCGACCACTGTTATTCGGATTCCTGTGCCCACTGGCCGAGCAGGGATTCGAGATAGTGGATGTGGTGCACGCCGTCGACGAAGACCTCGTCGGCCATGATCCGGCGCTGCAGCGGAATGTTGGTGTTGATGCCTTCGATGACCATTTCCGCGAGCGCCTGGCGCATCCGCGCGACCGCCGAGCGCCGGTTGGGGCCCCAGGCGATCAGCTTGCCGATCATCGAATCGTAATGCGGCGGCACCTTGTATCCGGCGTAGCAGTGCGAATCGAGGCGCACGCCCGGTCCGCCCGGCGCGTGGTACTTCTTGATCTCGCCCGGCGACGGAATGAAGGTCCGCGAGTGCTCGGCGTTGATGCGGCATTCGATCGCATGGCCGCGGAACTGGATCTGCGACTGCTCCAGGGTCAGCGGTTCACCGTCGGCGATCCTGATCATCTGTGCGATCAGGTCGATCTGGGTGACCATCTCGGTGACCGGATGTTCGACCTGGATGCGGGTGTTCATCTCGATGAAATAGAACTGCCCGTTCTCGTAGAGGAACTCGAAGGTGCCGGCGCCGCGGTAACCGATGCGCTTGCAGGCCTCGACGCACAGGGCGCCGATGCGCTGGCGCTGTTCGTCGTCGACGCCCGGGGCCGGAGACTCCTCCACGACCTTCTGGTTGCGGCGCTGCATCGAGCAGTCGCGCTCGCCCAGGTGCACGGCATTGCCCTGGCCGTCTGCGAGGACCTGGAATTCGACGTGGCGCGGCGTCTCCAGATACTTCTCCATGAACACGCTGCCATCGTGGAATGCGGCCTGGGCCTCGGTGCGCGCCATGTGGATCTTCGCGATCAGCTCGTCCTCGGTCCGCACCACGTGCATGCCGCGCCCACCGCCGCCGGAGGCGGCCTTGATCAGGACCGGATAGCCGACCTGCTTGGCGACCTCGATGCAGGCGTCGTCGTCGTCCGGCAGCACGCCGTCGGAACCCGGAACGCAGGGCACGCCGGCGGCGATCATTTCGGCCTTGGCGTTGGTCTTGGACCCCATCAGGCGGATCGTTTCCGGTTTGGGGCCGATGAAGATGAAGCCGGATTTCTCGACCGACTCGGCGAAGTCCGCGTTCTCGGACAGGAACCCGTAGCCGGGATGGATCGCGTCGGCCTGGGTGACTTCCGCGGCCGAGATGATCGCGGCCATGTTCAGGTAGCTGCGGCCGGCCTGTGGCGGGCCGATGCAGACCGCTTCGTCGGCCAGGGCCACGTGCTTCTGCTCACGGTCGGCGGTCGAGTAGATCGCAACGGTGCGGATGCCGAGTTCGCGACAACAGCGCAGGATACGCAGCGCAATCTCGCCGCGATTGGCGATGAGGATTTTCTTGATCTGTTTCATGAGGTCAGCCGCTGGATGGGGGGTGAGCCGGACCGCGGGGGCGGCTTACTCGATGACGAACAGCGGCTGATCGAATTCCACCGGTTTTTCGTTGTCGACGAGGATTTCGGCGACGACGCCGGCCTTGTCGGATTCGATCTGGTTGAGCATCTTCATCGCCTCGATGATGCACAGCACCTGACCGGCCTTGACCGTCTGGCCGACCTCGACGAAGGCCTTGGCGCCCGGCGAAGGTGCCCGGTAGAAGGTGCCCACCATCGGTGCGCGGACGGTATGACGGTTGTCGGGCTTCGGTGCTTCGGCTGCCGGTGCCGCGGCGGCGGGTGCCGGCGCAGCTGCAGCGACCGGGGCCGGGGCTGCGACGGCCGGCGGGGCGGTCACGTACTGTACCGGAGCGGCGGTCTGCGTCTGGCGGCTGATGCGGACCGATTCCTCGCCCTCGCGGACCTCGATTTCCGAGATGCCGGATTGCTCGACGAGTTCGATCAGAGTTTTGATTTTGCGCAGATCCATGGAGTACCCCTCCTCGGGGTCATTGGGTCGGTGCCGCCAGTCGGGCATCTGCGGCCTGCAGCCCCAGGCGGTAGCCCAGGGGTCCGCAGCCGACGATGACCGCAGCGGCGATGTCGGAGAAATAGGACTGCCGGCGGAACGCCTCGCGGGCGTGCACGTTCGACAGGTGTATTTCGATGAACGGGATGGCGACGCCCAGCAGGGCGTCGCGCAGCGCGATGCTGGTATGGGTATACGCGCCGGGATTGAGCAGGATGAACGCCACCTGCTCGCGGCCGGCCTGCTGCACGCGATCGATCAGTGCACCCTCGTGATTGCTCTGGAAGCAGTCGAGGCGGTGTCCGAGCCCGGCGGCGTCCTGCTGCAGCTGGGTTTCGATGTCGGACAGGGTCTGGTGGCCGTACAGCGCGGGTTCGCGCTGGCCCAGGAGATTCAGGTTGGGCCCGTTGATCAGCAGCAGCTGGCTCACGGTTCGGCTCGTTGCGGGTGAGGCCGCATTCTGCCGCAGAAATTCAGAAGAACACAAGATGCCTGCAAAATGACGACAGATCGCTGCAGTTTTGTGTCAGATCAGCTCGGGGTGTCTGTCGCGTCGCGAACGGGCCGGAGCAGTGCGTCGAGCACCTCCCGGGTCATCCCGCCGAGGTGGATGTCGCGCACGATGCCGTCGGGGTCGATCAGGACGGTATAGGGTAATGCACCTTTCTCATTTCCTAAAGCCTGCATCGCCGCGTCGGCACCGGCGAAGTCGGCCGTCACCGGATAGTTGATGCCGAAGCGCCTGACGATGCCGAGCACCGCATCGCGGTCGTCGAGGGCCGGGCCGAGGATCTGCAGGCCATGTTCGGCGTAGCGCTTCTGCGCCTCGATGATCAGCGGCAGCTCGTCCATGCACGGCGCACACCACGATGCCCAGAAGTTCAGCAGTACCCACTTGCCGCGCAGATCCGACAGCAGATGCGCCTGTCCGTCGACATCGATGAAGCGGATCGGCGGCACCGTCCTGTCGGTCACTGCCGCTCCGCCCGGCACGACGGCACGGTAGGCGACGAAGCCGCCGAGTCCGGCGAGCAGGGCGAGGGCGATGACGAGCACGGTGTTGCGCATGTGGCTTCGATTCCAGCCGAAAAGGATGATGACGGGCGTTCGGACCGGTGCCGCCGGATCGGTCTCAGCGGCAGTTGGCGATGATCCAGTCGAGATACGGCGTATGGCCCCGGTCCAGATGGACCGTGACGATCTCGGGAAGTTCGTAGGGGTGCCGGGCGAGCACTTCGGTGCGCAGTGCGTCGAAGCTGTCGGCGGCGTGCTTGATCAGCAGCAGGGCCTCGTCGTCGGCCTGGACCGCGTCCTGCCAGCGGTAGACGGAGCGTACCGCCGGGACGATGTTGACGCAGGCGGCCACGCGCGTGTCCACCAGGTGGCGGGCGAGCGATTCGGCGTGATCGGGTGGGCAGGTCACGAGGGCGACGGCTGCGGTCTGGCTCATGCGGCGGCGATCCTGTGCGGCGAGCGGGGGTGAAGGGTAACGGATGCGGCTGGCGGCGCCATGGGGAAGTCCCCACGCGGCCCGGTCGGGGCCGACCTAGAATCAATGCTCCCCGATCAAGGTGGGCCTGTAAATGAGCGTGATAGCCGAGCCGTCGCGGTCGTTGTGGGTGGATGCGGAAGCCGATGCAATTGCACCGGAATCCCCGCAACGAGCCGCCGTGTCGCGGCATTTCCTTGCCGAGGAGGCGCCGCTGGTGCAGCGGCTGGCCGTCGAGGCGCAGCGTCCGCCGGAGGTCGCCGACGCGGTTTGCCGGACCGCGGCCGCCTGGGTCGAGCGGGTCCGCGGCATGCGCGACCGGCAGTCGGCGCTGGACGCGTTCATGCGCCAGTACGACCTGTCGTCGGAGGAGGGCGTGCTGCTGATGTGTCTGGCCGAGGCCCTGCTGCGTATTCCCGATGACGAGACTGCCGAACGCCTGATCGCCGACAAGCTCGCGCCGGCGGACTGGGCCGCGCATCTGGGTCGCAGCGAGTCGCTGTTCGTCAATGCGTCGACCTGGGGGCTGATGCTGACCGGGCGTATCGTGCGCCTGTCGCCACAGGTCACGACCGACGCGCGCGCCGCGCTGAACCGCCTGATCGGTCGCTCGACCGAGCCGGTGATCCGACTGGCGATCCGTCAGGCGATGCGCATGATGGGATCCCAGTTCGTGATGGGGCGCAGCATCGAGGCGGCGCTGCGGCGTGCCGCGAGTGCCGAGCACCGACACGAGCTGCACTCCTACGACATGCTCGGCGAGGCGGCGCTGACGGCGCGTGACGCCGCCCGTTATGGTGACGCCTACGAGCGGGCGATCATCGCGGTCGGCACGCGCGCGGCGGCGCCGGCGCAGGCCGGTGTGTCCGCGCGGCCGGGGATTTCGGTGAAGCTCTCGGCGCTGCATCCGCGCTACGTCAGCGCGCAGCGGGGGCGGGTGCTCCGGGAGTTGACGCCACGCCTGCGACATCTGCTGCGGGTCGCCCGCGATCATGGGGTCGGGCTCACCCTCGATGCCGAGGAGGCCGAGCGCCTCGAATTGTCGATGGACCTGTTCGAGCGCGTCCTCGCCGATCCCGTGGGCGAAGATTGGGACGGGTTCGGGCTGGCGGTGCAGGCGTTCCAGAAGCGTGCGCCGTTCGTGATCGAATGGCTGGATGCGCTGGCGCGCGCGCATCGCCGGCGGATTCCGGTGCGTCTGGTCAAGGGGGCGTACTGGGACAGCGAGATCAAACGCGCGCAGGAGCTCGGTCTTTCCGGCTACCCGGTGTTCACCCGCAAGCGGCACACCGACGTCGCTTATCTGGCTTGCGCGCGTCGCCTGCTGGCCGCGCCGGATGCGTTCTATCCGATGTTCGCGACCCACAACGCCCATACGATCGCGGCGGTGCGGTCGATGGCGAACGAGGCGGGATGCGGCGCCGACGCCTATGAATTCCAGCGTCTGCACGGGATGGGGGCCGCGCTGTACCAGGTCGTCGGCGCCGAATCGCCGGTGCGCTGCCGGGTATATGCGCCGGTGGGGTCGCACGAGGATCTGTTGCCGTATCTGGTGCGACGCCTGCTCGAGAACGGCGCCAACACCTCCTTCGTCAACCGCATTTTCGACGAGCAGGTGCCGGCGCTGACGCTGGTCGCCGATCCGGTCGCGGCCGCGCTCGCCGACGGGGGCGGTCCGCATCCGCACCTGCCTCTGCCCGAGGCGCTGTACGGCGTGCAGCGCCGCAATTCGACCGGCCTGGATTTGAGCGATCGGCACACCGCGTTCGGATTGCGGGCCCGGCTCTCGGCCGTTGCGTTGCCGACTTTCGCCCGATCGGTGGTGGCCGACGGCATCGACAGCGACGGCATGCGCGGCTCGATCACCGACCCGGCGGACCGGCGCCGCGTGCTCGGCGCGTGGGCGGCGCTGCCGCCGGCATCGCTGGATGCCGTGCTGGTCGCGGCGCAGCGGGCGCGGATGCGGTGGGACGCCGCAGGCGTCGAATCACGCGCGGCGATGCTGGAAAGCGCGGCCGACCGGATCGAGGCGCAGCGGCCGGAGCTGATGGCGCTGCTGGTGCGCGAGGCCGGCAAGACCTTGCCCGACGCGCTGGCCGAGGTGCGCGAGGCGGTCGACTTCCTGCGCTACTACGCGGCCACGGCACGGGGGCTGATGCGTCATCCGCAACACCTGCCGGGGCCGACCGGAGAGTCCAACGAACTGTCTCTGCACGGCCGCGGTGTCTTTGTCTGCATCTCGCCGTGGAACTTCCCGCTCGCGATCTTCACCGGGCAGGTCGCCGCGGCGCTGGTGACCGGCAACTGCGTGATCGCCAAGCCGGCCGAACAGACCAATCTGATCGCGATGCAGGTGGTCAAGGTGCTGCACGAGGCCGGGGTGCCCTCCGATGTGTTGCAGCTGGTGCTCGGTGACGGGGCGCTGGGTGCGGCGCTGGTCGCCGCGCGCGACATCGCCGGTGTGGCCTTTACCGGATCGGTGGAGACGGCGCAGGCGATCAACCGCGCGCTGGCGGCGCGGTCCGGCCCGATTGCGGCGCTGATCGCGGAGACCGGCGGGCAGAACGCGATGATCGTCGATTCGTCGGCTCTGCCGGAGCAGGTCGTGCGCGATGCCATGCACTCGGCTTTCGGCTCGGCGGGGCAGCGCTGTTCGGCGCTGCGCGTGCTGTGCCTGCAGCGCGAGATCGCCGATCGGGTGCTGGCGATGCTGGGTGGGGCGATGCGCGAGCTGCGGGTCGGTGATCCGGGCCTGCTCGCGACCGATGTCGGGCCGGTCATCGACCCGACGGCATTGCGGCGCTTGCAGGAGCATGCCGCGCAGATGCGGCGTGACGCACGCGTTGTCGAACAGCTGGATCTTCCGGCGCAATGCGCGCACGGGACCTACTTCGCGCCGATGGTGGTGGAACTGGACGATATCGCGCGACTGGATCGCGAACACTTCGGCCCGATCCTGCACGTGCTGCGCTACCACGGGCAGGCGCTCGAGGCCCTGGTCGATCGCATCAACGCCACCGATTACGGATTGACGCTGGGCGTGCACACGCGCATCGAGTCGACCTGGCGCCGCGTGCAGGCGCGCGCCCGGGTCGGGAACTGTTACGTCAATCGCGGCATGACCGGCGCGATCGTCGGGTGTCAGCCATTCGGGGGTGAGGGGCTCTCCGGCACCGGCCCCAAGGCCGGTGGTCCGCACTATCTGCTGCGCTTCGTTGTCGAGCGCGCGCTCAGCGTCAACACCGCGGCCGTCGGCGGCAATGCCACGCTGCTGGCGGCGGACGACGGCTGAGCCGACGTCGCCCGCCGCCGGCAGGCCTACTTCAGGACGCGACTTCGGGCGGAGATTGCGCGGCGCAGCGCGGCGCCCGCCAGCACCAGCAGCAGCGGCCAGCCGAGCGCGCCGCCACCGCCGCCGCCGCTGGTTCCCGAGCCACCGCCGGAAGCCGATGCCGTGATCGTCACCGTGGCCGGACTGGTGCTGGTGGCGCCGCGCGCGTCGACGACCGTGAGTCTGGCGGTGTAGGTGCCGGCTGCGGTGTAGGTGTGCGAGACGGAGGCGCTGCCCGACTCGGCGACCGCGGTATCGTCGCCGAAATCGAAGATGTAGCTCGAGATCGCGTCGCCGTCGGCATCGCTCGAACCCGCGCCGCTCAGCGTCACCGTCAGTGGCGCGGTGCCGGACGTGGGCGTCGCGGTCAGTGCCGCCTGCGGCGCCTGATTGGAATCCGCGCTGGTCACGGTGATCTTGGCGGTGGCCACCAGTTCGCTCTGCAGGCCCTGATCGTCCGTGACCGACAGTGTCGCGGTGTAGACCCCGGCAGCGGCATAGCTATGGCTGGCCGCCGCGGCGGACTGCGTGATCGGCGAGCTGCCGTCGCCGAAGTCGAAGGTGTAGCTGTCGATGGCGTCGCCGTCGGGATCGCTGGAGCCCGAGCCGTCGAAGGTGACGTTCAGCGGCGCCGTGCCCGAGTTCGGGGTCGCGGTCAGCTCCGGCCGCGGGGCGTTGTTGACGGCCGTTGCGCTGACCTCGATGACGCGCTCGGCGGTGTTGTCACTGACCAGGCCGCGCGAGTCGGTCACGCGCAGCGTCGCCCGGTAGTTGCCGGCGTCCGCGTAGCTGTGGCTGATCGTCGATCCGGTCTGGGTCACCGTGGCGCTGCCGTCGCCGAAGTCGAAACGGTAGCTGGCGACGCTGTCGCCGGCATCGGCGTCGGTCGAGGCTGCACCGCTGAACTGGACCGTCAGCGGCGCGGCACCCGCCTGGGTGTCGGCGTCGAGTGCGGCCACCGGCGGGGTGTTCGGTGCGCAGAAGGCGTTGGCCTTGAATTCGAAGCTGCCGCTACGGGCGAGGCCGTCGGGCATCTCGTCGAGCGAACTGGCCACGCTGCCGACCACCAGCGAAACCGGTTGGATGATGGCGGCATTGAACTGCGTCAGCGCGGTGTCCGCCGCACTCAGACCGATGTTCGCGGGATCGACCACGATCGAGATCACGCCGTCGGCGGTGTAGCCGCTGGCGGCGTCGGCCGCCTGTTCGGAGCCCGCAGCGACGAAGCGTCCGTCGACGGTGCCGCCACTGTTCTCGCTGGCCACGTAGGACTCGAACGTCGCGCTGGTGCCGAGGGCGTCGACAAGCATGCGCACGCCGTGGATCTGGCCGTCCGGCGCCATGAACGACGTGTAGTAGTACGCATTCGGCAACAGACTGCCGAGGTCGCCTACGGCCATCTGGAACACGATGCGCGGACTTCCATCCTCGGCGTAAGGCTGGCTGACCTGAAGGGACAGCAGGTCGTCGTTGCCGGTGCCGAACATGCCGTCGCCGGCCGCGTCGGTCAGCAGCGTGAGTCCCGGTATGCTGCAGCGATCCTCGACCGCGGCGGCGTCGATCTCGAGCTTGAGCGTGTTGCTGTGGATGCCTTCGCCCTGCGCGTTGAAGGCGGTGACGCGGTAGTAGTACGCGGCGACGTCGGCGGCTGCGCTGTCGTCCTGATAGCTGTGCCTGGGGCCGGTCGTGGCGATTGGAGTCGTTCCGAAGGTGTCGGGTGCGGTTGCGCGATAGATCCGATAGCCGCTGATGGCGTCGCCGCCGTCGTCCGGCGCCAGCCACTCGAGGCTTGCCTGCTGGGCGTTGCGGTTGCCGCCGAGGCAGGCTGCGGCCGGGGTGGCGGGTTCGGTCGGATCCTGGGTGGCGAACAGCGTCCGTCCGCCGGACTGGCGAACGATGGCGCCCTTGGCCGCGAAGCCGTTGGCGTTGACCGGATCGTTCACGCATTCGCCGATGCAGCCGTCGGCGTAGGCAAACAGCACGCGGCCGCGCTCATCGTGGGTCAGATCGTTGAAGTCGAGCAGGTTGCGGTTGCTGCCGCAGGTGGTGCCGCTGGTGCAGATGCCGCCGACGCCCTGGATCGGGTCGTTGGGCGTGACGTTGACGGTGTGCCAGCTGGTGCCGGCGTCGTAGGTCATCGCAACGTAGCCATACCAGATGCCGTCGAAGTCGAGCGCCTCGGAATTGCCGTTGGTCGCGGTGCCGACGAATGCGCAGGCGCCGCGCTCCGGATCGCCGGCGGTGGCCTGTGCGAATACCGCCTGCTCGATCCCCAGGGCGGCACCGAGGTCGGTGTCGTTGTTCCAGGTCCGGCCGCGGTCGGAGCTGACCGCCGCGCGCGGGTGTCCGTCGGCGGCGATGTAGCAGAAGTACAGGGTGCCGTCGCTGGCGATGCCCACCGAAGGATCTGTCGAGGTCGGCGTGCTGGTCGGAACCTTGCGCACCTCCCAGGTGTTGCCGGCGTCTTCGGACACCGCGACCGCCTGGTTGGCGCCGCAGCCCTTGTTGGGCACATAGACCGTGCCGTCCGGCGCGACCTTGACGTGGCCGTGCAGGCCGCCGCATTCGTCGAGCGTATAGATCGGCACACCCGGGCCGAAGGTCGCGCCGCCGGTATCGCTGCGGGCGCAGAAGGCCGCCGCGATCGACTGGGAGCAGTAATAGACCGCGTAGTCGACGCCGGCGACCGCCGCCAGCTCCGCGAACGGCGAGCCCTCTGGATACGGTCCGGCACCGACGGTCTGGTGATCGACGCCGCCGTTCGGTGGGCCGATCTGTCCGGGGATGTAGCTGTCGCCGTCGTCGTCGGTGTACTCGAACAGGCTGTTGGCGCCGGTGAGCTGCGACACGAAGGTCCGGCCGCTCTCGGGCTCGGTGAACAGGATCGGGTCGAGCGTGGTCAGCGAGGTCGTCGTGCCCGAACGATCCACCCACTGGGCGTCGCAGGATTCCGGCAGCGCGTCACCGGCGGCGTCGGTCAGCCCGGCGTTTTCCGGGAATGTGACGCGCAGGGTCTGCAGGCTGGCGACGAACATCGCGTTGCGGCTGTTCGGGTTGTACCCGATCGACGGCTCGCCGGCGGAGTTGCCCAGCCCCGGCGGCGACATGTTGACCTTGAACCGCGGCGGCAGGCCGCTGGCGGGCGTGGTCCCGCCGTCGTTGCCAGCCGGCGTACTCAGCTCGATGCGCAGGTCGACCGATTCTCCGGTCGGCGTGTAGGGAACGATCTTGAGGGTGTAGCGGCTGTCGCCGTCGACCAGCGGAATGAAGACGGTTTCGGGATTGGCGCCGGTGGCCGAAGCGTAATCACCGGCCTGGGTGCCATCGAGGCTGTCGACCTCACCGGTGTAGGCGTACAGGTCATAGTCGGCAACCCCGGCAGGCCAGCCCATGGTGATCTTGATCTGCTCGCCCGGGTGCGCCGCGGTGTAGCCGGCCGGCAGCGAGACGGTCAGCGCGAAGCTGTCGCAGTCGAACAGCGGGTCCAGGCACCATGGGCCGGTGTCGATCAGCGGAACCGGCGTCGCGTTTGCGACCACAAACGGGCCCGCAACCACATTCAACGGACCTGAAGTATCAGTCAGCGTGCCTGAGGCCGGTTCAGCCGCCTGCGCGAGCGAGGCCGCACTCAGCAGTGCGAAGAAGAGCGATGCGGTGCGCGTGCGCGCTGGGCGGAGCTGCGACATGCCGGTGTCCTCGGGTTGGTGTCCCAGTGTCCGGCAGCAAAAGGATCGAAAACGATCATTTACGTCTGTCAGACATTTACTGACATCAGTGTAATTCAATGTCGGGAAATCAACTACGCGTGGAACTGCTCCGCGCCGACTACGGATCGGTGCGCGCGCGGGCGGTGTCGATCGCTGTCCGCGGCGGACTCAGCGCACAGTCCAGGCGCAGTATCGAGGGGTTTTCGCCCTGCTGGCACCACGGCGCGGTAGGGAGGGGGGAGGTCGTCACCGCATCGGCCGCGGTGGCCTCGTCCAGTGCCGGGAGCGGCCGGCCGAGTTCGGTCCACCAACTGCCGATGGCGATGCCCACGCTCAACAGCACCAAGACCTGCAGGCGCCGCAGGCGGGCGTATCGGCGTATCTGGCAGTCGTCGTAAATCCGCAGCATGGTGCGTTCCCCTTTTGCGGGGATGATCCGGCAGCTGCGGCGGATGAGGAGGGGCTCGCGGACAGGCGGTGCCCGCATACCGACGACCGCGCCCGGCCGTCGGTATGCGGTGTGCCTTTAGTTCAGCTCGATCGGATGCCGCGGGCGGCTCAGGGCGGCGTACTCGTCCTCGAAGAAGAACCGGTCCTCGCCGAACGCGGGCTGCAGGTGGTCCAGCCAGCTTGCGTTCTCGTCGTAGCGGGCGAAGAAGGGGCGCTGCACCCAGTCGGCGCTGCGGCCCTGGATGAAGCGCAGCACGAATACCTTTTCGCCGTTGATCTCGGTCACGCCCTGGATCTCGACCTTGCCCGGGCCCGCGCTCATCGACGGGCCGCGCGCCGTGCGCGCCAGACCGGACACCTGGCTGATCGCCTCGCGGTAGATGTTCCAGGCGCGATGCAGCGGCACTTCGAAATAGTGGCGGGCGCCGGTGTCGCGCTCGACGAACATGTAGTACGGCACCAGTCCGAGGCGGACCTGTTTGCGCCACATCCGCACCCACGCGTCGGCGTCGTCGTTGATGTTGGCCAGCAACGGCGCCTGGGTGCGGATCTGTACGCCGGCATCGCGCAGGCGGCGCACGGCGGTCTCGAAGATCCGCGTCCGCATTTCGTTGGGATGGTTCAGGTGCGCCATCAGCGCGATGTGTTTGCCGCGACGCGCCAGCTGCTCGAACAGGCGCAGCAGGCCGTCGGCATCGTCGTCGGTGACGAAGCGCTGGGGCCAGAACGACAGGGCCTTGGAGCCGATCCGAATGGTCTGGACGTGATCGAAGTGGGGGTCTTCCAGCGGCCCCAGGTATTCGCGCAGGCGCCGGGTGCTCATCACCATCGGATCGCCGCCGGTGACGAGAAGGTCGGAGACTTCGCGGTGCCGGGCCAGATAGCCGTGCAGGCGCGAGGTGTCGTCGACCGCCATCTTCAGGTCCTGGTCGCCGACGAACTGGGCCCAGCGGAAGCAGAAGGTGCAGTAGCTGTGGCAGACCTGTCCGGCCTTGGGAAAGAACAGCACCGTTTCGCGGTACTTGTGCTGCAGGCCGTTGATGACCTCGCCGTTCTCGTCGCGCGGCCGGTTCAGCTCCAGCTGTCCGGCCGGATGCGGGTTGAGTTTGTGCCGGACCTCCCGTACCGCGCGCTGCAGGGCCTCCCGGTTGGTCTTCGGCTTGCGCAGAATGCCGGCGATGCGGTCGAAGTCCTGCGGGTCGAGCATCTCCCGCTGCGGGAAGCTGAGGCGGAACAGCGGATCGTCGGGGACGCGATCCCAGTCGATCAGTTCGTCGACGACGTAGGCGTCGACACGAAACGGCAATACGGCGGCGACGACGTCGACCGCGAAGCGCTGTTCCTCGGAGAGGCTGGCGGCCTGCGGCATCTGCCGCCAGTTGCGCGCGGTATAGACGCGATAGCGCGGTGGCGTTGGCGTCCGCAGCGGTGCGCGATCCTGCGGGCGAAGGAGGGCGATGTTGTTGTTCAACATGGCGTCGGGTCTCCGTTAAAAAGAATTTTCGGCGGAAAAAGGCCCGGCGTGCGGTCGGTGAGACCGCCCAGATATTCGGGGTGGGAATATCTTTGTATACCAAATAAACGACGTTTTTGCGAACGGGGCATCCCTCCGGCGGGTTCGGAATGCGCGGATGGTCGCGTCGCTGCGGGGCGAGGATAATGCCCGTCCCGACCCCATCCCCACGTGGCTCACGCGTGGGTTTGGATGTGTGATTTTATATGACAAAAAAAGATAGTTCTCGGAATTACAGGATTCTGCGAGAGGCGCGGGCCAACCTGCACCTGGCGCTGCCGATCGTCGCGGCGCAGTTCACCTTCATGGGCATGGGCACCGTCGACACGATCATGGCCGGCCAGATCGGCGCCGACGAGCTGGCCGCGGTCGCGGTCGGCTCGAATGCGTGGTTCCTGCTGTTCATCCTCTTCATGGGGATCTTCATGGCCTGCTCGCCGATCGTCGCGCAACGCATCGGTGCGGGCGACGATGCCCGGCGGACCGGCGAGTTCGTGCGTTCCGCGGCGCTGCTGGCGGTCGTGCTGGGGATGCTGTGGACCGCGCTGACGCATCTGGCGGCGCCCTGGATCGTGGGCCTGCTGGATCTCGAACCGCAGGCGGCGGCCTATGCCGTGGACTATCTGCGGGCCGTGTCCTGGGGCGCGGTGCCGTTCTGCCTGTGTTTTCTCGGCCGCAACGTCGCCGAGGGCCACGCGCTGACCCGGGTCGCACTGGTGGCAGGCCTGATCGGCTTTGCGATCAACGGCGTGCTCGACTATCTGCTGATGTACGGCGCACTGGGTTTTCCCCGCCTCGGTGCGCCGGGCTGTGGCTGGGCCAGCGCCTGCAGCGGGCTGGCGATGATGCTGGTCTATGGCCTGTTCTTCGTGCGCCTGAAGCGTCTCGCCGCGCTGGAGCTGTTCCGCCCGCAATGGCCGCTGCACGGGGACGCCGTTCGTGAAGTCCTGCGCCTCGGGCTGCCGATCGGGTTCATCCTGGCCGCCGAGTCCTGGATGTTCAACATCGGTGCGCTGTTGATGGCGCGTTTCGGCGGCCAGACCGTGGCCGCGCATCAGGTCGCGATCAACGTCGCGGCGCTGACGTTCATGGTGCCGCTCAGCATCGGTTTTGCCACCACGGTCAGGGTCGGTCGGGCGGCCGGAGCCCGGCAGCCCGACGAGGTGCGGTTGCGGGGCCGGGTCGGCATCGGCATCGGTGCCAGCTTCTCGCTGGTGTCGGCGTCGCTGATGGCGCTGATGCCCGGGGTGATCGTATCGGCCTACACCGAAGTCGCCTCGGTTGCCGATATCGCGGTGAAGCTGCTGTATTTCGCCGCGGTGTTTCAGCTGTTCGACTGCGTCCAGGCGACCGCCAACGGGGCGCTGCGTGGGCTCAAGGATACGCGCGCGCCGATGCTGATCACGGTGTCGGCTTACTGGGTCGTCGGCATGCCGCTGGCCTGGTGGCTCGCCTTCGAGCGGGAGCTGGGCCCCTACGGCGTCTGGTGGGGTTTCATCGCGGCGCTGGCGGTCGCTGCGGTCGGTCTGGCGACCCGCTTCGTCCGCCTGACGCGCCGTTCGGCGCCACCGGCGTCGGCGTTCGCCCCCTGATGGGCGTGGGGAGACGGACGGCGGGCGGACCCCGTCGTTCGATAGGGGTACCCCTCAGCGTATCCCGTTAGTCTGCGACGAGTCGAAAAGTGCGGGGAGAAAAGCAATGGTTCGTCTGTTCGCCGTCCTGGCGTTTCTGGTCACGCAATTGAGTCAGGCCTACTTCATCGGGTTCCTGCAGAACCTGACGCCGTCCGGGATCGACGACGGGGTGCTGCGGGCATGGCCGGTGGCGGTCGCCGTCAATCTCGGACTGTTGGCCCTGTTCGGGCTGGTTCACAGCGTCATGGCCCGGCCGGGCTTCAAGCGCTGGTGGCTGCAAATGATTCCCGAGAAGCTCGAACGCGTCGTCTACGGGCTGGTTTCGGCGATGCTGCTGATGCTGCTGGTCGGGCTGTGGAGTCCGGTGCCGCAGGCGGTCTGGTCAGTCGAGCTGACCGAATTGCGCCTCGCGCTGTATGCCGTGTTCGGGATCGGCGTGTTTCTGATCATGTGGTCGATCTGGTGCGTCGATCTGCTGCATTTCACCGGCCTGAAGCAGGCTTTCGGCGTGCGCGGCGAGCCGCCGTTCGCGATGCGCGGTCCGTACCGCTGGGTCCGCCATCCGATCCAGACGGGTCTGATGATGGCCCTGTGGGCGACGCCGGAAATGACCGCGGGGCATCTGATGATGGCGGTGGTGTTGAGCGCCTACAGCATTCTGGCGACCCTGATGCTCGAGGAGCGGGATCTCGACCGCCTGGTGGGCAGCGCCTACGAACGCTACCGGGCACAGGTGCCGGCGTTCATCCCGCGCCTGCGCCGCGCACCCGCACCGGTGGTGCAGCGCAGCGCCCAGTAGGCCGGCGGATCGCGGCGGCCCGACGCCCCGGCGGCCACCGCCGGGGCGTGCGTTGACCGGCCATTGACCACGGCGGACCGATAGTGTCCGTCATGGAAAAAACTCAATCGATTCAAAAGTCCGCATCGAGACTGCTGTCGGGACGGTATCAGGTGCTGGCGCTGTTGCTCGGCGCCTATCTGCTGATCGGTGCCGGCCTGCGCGTGGTGCTCTGGGTCGCGTTCGGACGCCACAGCGGCGTCACCCCCGGACAGCTCGCGCTCAGTCTCCCGCTCGGGGTCATCAACGACCTCGTCGAGGCCCTCTATCTGTTCCTGCCGCTGACGCTGCTGGTCGCGGTGTTGCCGCCACGCTGGGTGAGCGGGCGCGCGCGCCGGCCGCTGCTGGTCGCCGGCGTGGGGCTGATTCTGTTCAGCATGCTGTACGTCGCCGGGCTCGAGTATTTCTTCTTCGAGGAATTCGATGCGCGGTTCAATCTCGTCGCGGTCGACTACCTGATCTATCCGACCGAGGTCATCGGCAACATCCGCGAAACCTACCCGGTCGGCATCATCAGTCTGGCGCTGGCCGGTGCCGCCGCCGTGCTGGTGGCGGCGTTGTGGCGGCTGCTGCCGCACCGGGCCGCTGACGGCATCCATCACTGGCCGCGCCGCTGGCGCATCGTCGGCGCACACGTCGCCGCCGTGGCGATGGCCGTGGTGCTGGTGCCCGGCAATGCGCTGGCCGTGTTCAACAACCGGGTGGCCAACGAGCTGGCAGCCAACGGCGCGGCGAGTTTCTTCGCCGCCGCCCGGACCAACCAGCTCGACTACGACGCGTACTACCGCACCGGAGATCCGGCTGCCTTGCGTCGCGAACTGCGTGCGTCGCTGGAGCGGGACGGCAGCCGCCTTGTCGACGCCGGCACCATGAAACGGCATTTCCCTGCGCAGGCGAGCGGACTCGGACGTCTCAACATCGTCGTGCTGGCCGAGGAATCGTTCGGCAGCGAATTCGTCGGCGTGCTCGGCGACCGTCGCGGGTTGACGCCGAACTTCGACGCGCTGTCGCAGCAGGGCCTGCTGTTCACCAACGCGTTCGCGACCGGAACGCGGACGGTGCGCGGGCTGGAGGCCATCAGCGCCTCGTTCCCGCCGATTCCCAGCGAGAGCATCGTCAAGCGCCCCGGTCACGCCAATGTCGAGACCTGGGGTGAGGTGCTGTCCGCGCTGGGCTACCACAGCAGCTTCCTGTACGGCGGCTACGGCACTTTCGACAACATGAATGCCTACTTCGGCGACAACGGCTTCGCGCTCAGCGATCGCCTCGACATCGACGATCCGAAGTTCGCGAACATCTGGGGCGTCAGCGACGAGGATCTGTTCCGTCACGCGATCGACTATTTCGACCAGCGCGCGGCCGAGGGCCGGCCGTTCTTCTCGATCGTGATGTCGACCTCGAATCACAAACCCTACACCTTCCCCGAAGGGGTCCCGGGCGTGCCGGCCAGCCACGGTGGCCGCACCGCGGGGGTGCGGTATGCCGACTACGCGATCGGCCGTTTCTTCGAGGAGGCCGCGCGTCACGACTGGTACCGCAACACGCTGTTCGTGGTGATCGCCGATCATGGCGCCCGCGTCTACGGTTCCGCCGAGATTCCGCTGCACAGCTACCGGATTCCGGTGCTGGTGCTGGCGCCGGGGCGGCTCGCCCCCGGACGGGTCGACAAGCCGTTCAGCCAGATCGATCTGGCGCCGACGGTCATGGGCATGCTCGGCCTGGAGTACGACGCGCCGTTCTTCGGCGAGGACGTGCTGCACCGGACGCCGGGCGGGCGCCATCTGCTGTTCAATCACAACCACGAGGTGGCGCTGCTGGAGGACGACCGCATCGCGATCCTGGGTCTGAATCAGAGCGCTTCGACCTGGCGCTTCGTGCCGGGGACCGACGACAGGGGGCGTGCGACCGAGACCTTCGAGTCGATGCCGGCCGATCCGGCGCTGATCGATCTGGCCACCGCCTATTTCCAGACCGCCTACGAGCTGTTCAAGCAGAAACCGCTTGCGACCCGGCAGGAAGCCCGGTCAGGCGGCTGACGGCAGCGAGAAGAACGCCCGGGCGTTGGTGGCGGTGATCGCCGCGACCCGCGCTTCGGTCTGGCCCCGCGCTCCGGCCAGCGCGCGGATCACCCAGGGCAGCATCGCCGGCTCGTTGCGCCGGTCGCCGGTCTTCGGCGCGGTGCGCGGCAGCAGGTACGGGGCGTCGGTTTCCGCCAGCAGACGATGGTCGGGAATGATGCGGACGGCGTCGAGCAGGTGACGCCCGCGGCGCTCGTCGCAGATCCATCCGGTGATGCCGATGTGGCAGTCGAGGGCCAGATAGTCCTCCATCGCGGCCTGGGTATCGGTAAAGCAGTGCACCACCACCGCGCCCAGTGCGCCGCGAAACTCGCGCAGGATCGCCAGGAAATCCGGATGCGCGTCGCGCTGGTGCAGGAACACCGGCAATGCCGTTTCCGTGGCGATTTCCAGTTGCGCGACGAAGGCCTTGCGCTGGTCGGCATGGGGGCTGAAGTTGCGGAAGTAGTCCAGTCCGCATTCGCCCTGCGACACGATACGGCCTTCGGCAGCGGCCTCCCGGATCCGGTCGGCGAGGCCGGAATGCCAATCGCCGGCATGGTGCGGATGCAGTCCGGCCGTGGCGTACAGCGTCCCGGGATGGCGCTGTGCCAGCCGCTGGGCCTTGTCGTTGCTGTCCGCGCAACTGCCGGTGACGACGATTTGTGCGACCCCGGCGTTGCGGGCGCGCGCGAGCACCGCGTCAAGATCGTGATCGAAGCTGTCGTGGGCGAGGTTGGCGCCGATGTCGACCAGCGTCGGGGCGGCATCGTTCGGGTTTGCGGCGTCTTGCGTCATGGGGCGTCGGAGGGCGCGTTCGGTCCGGTGCAGTCGTGTCGCAACAGGATGCGCTGCTCGGTGGCCGCTGCGGAGGCGCCACCCGCGGACATCGGCCGGGGGCGGATCTCGATCAGCCGGACGTTACGCAGCAGTTGCTCCCCATTGCGCCAGTGGCGGCACAGATAGGCCGCCAGATACGGACGCTGCTCGGCATGGCCGGATTCCAGCAGGCGCTCGAAATAGCGCCGCCAGCGGACGCCGTCGGGCGCGTGCCCGGTGGCGGTGCCGTAGTCGGGGGCGCGGGCCTGAGGGTCGAAAACGTCGATTTCGGTTCCCGCCGTGGTCCGTCCGCTGACCAGCAGGCGCCCGTGTGTGGTGGACATCGTCGGCGTGGTGCGGATCAGCGCGGCTTCCAGGTTCAGGGTGCGCAGCGGTTGCGTCAGCACGTCCGACTGATGTGCCGTCATGCCGCCCGCGGCCTGCAATTGTCCGGCAACGACCAGCAGGGTGATCAGGATCGCGGCGGCGTGTTCGGGCGTCGATGGCGACCAGCGGACCCGTCGAAACGACAGGAACGTCGTCGCGGCGCCGAAGCGGCCGCGATGGCGGGCGACGAAATCATAGAGCCGGTTGCCGGCCGGTTCGAACCGTGGCGAGCGCAGCCAGCGCCACGACCAGCCGAACAGGGGAGAGTGCTTCAGCAGCACCACGAAGGCGGGCCATTTGAGATGGGCCTGCTCGTCGGCGTCGATCACCACCCAGGAGTGATTGGCCTCCATCAGGGTCCGCGTCCGGGCGCTGTCCTGCGCGGCGAGAATGCGCGTGTCGCCGAGGATGAGGCATTGCCGCAGCAGCAGGCAGGCCTTGTGGCAGAACGCGCAGTCGCGATCGAAATAGATCGCCAGGCCGGCGTCGTCGGTGCGGGCGGTGCCCAGGCGCTGCCAGAACAGCGGCGGCAGCAGCGCGGCGAGCGCGATGATCGCGGTCAGCGCAGCGCTGCCGTCGTCGAGCAGCAGCCAATGTCCGAGCTGTGCGAGACACAGCAGCCCCAGGACCAGCAGTCGCACCGCGCCCGGCCACAGCGGTGGGACCAGCAGCCAGGCGGCGGCGAACAGCCACCACACGCCGGCGCCGGCGGCGTCGTGCAGCCAGCCGTACTGCGCCAACCATGCGCCGAGTGCCGTCGGGTTGCCGCCGCCCGGGACGGTGCCGAGCGGCGAGCCGAGCGCCGACAGGACATACGAGGCCGCCACCGTCACCGTCAATCCGGCCGCGGCACAGGAGAGATGGCGGGGCGCCTCCGGGGGCACCGTCGTCGACAGCGCTGCGTCCACCGCGAAGCGCGCCGATGTCGGCAGGAGCCCCGCCCAGAACAGCAGGACCGCAATCGCGGCGTCGGAGCCGGTTGCGACCATCGGGTTGCGGTTGAGCAGCGAGATCCACAGGGCGAAGGACAGCCATGCCGTCAGACGCGCCCGCCAGCCGACGATCAGAGCCAGTGCGGTGATGCCCTGCAGCGCCAGCAGGACGGACGCGAACCAGGGCTGGCCGTTGACCAGATACAGCGACATCCGCGCCGGATCGGCAAACTGGGTCAGCCACTCGCGCGGCATGATGCCGGCGTCGCTCCAGAACGCGCGCAGGTCGCCGGAGGCGGCGAGCAGGTTGCACAGGATCATAACGCCCAGCGCGACCCGAAACAGCGCCAGACTGCGCAGGTCGACGCCGAATCGTTCGGCCAGGCGAGGGTAGCGGTCGGAAGGGTTCATCGTCGGGCGTGCACTTTAACCAGCGGGAAGACAAAAGGGGAGCCGCGGCTCCCCTTGGGTCGAACCATGCCGCCGCCCGAGCGTCGGCTTACTGCGCGGGCGCCGGGTCCGGGGATTCGTCGTTGGCGTCGGAGATTTCGTAGACCACGAAGCCGAGACCGACCACGCCGGCGGCGAGCAGCCCCCAGTCGATCGCGGTCCAGCGGGTTTCCTCGGTGCCGTACTGCTGCAGCGACAGGCTGCGGGCGAAGGGCAGGCCGTTGACGCTCGCCGATTCGAAGCGGCCGTCGCTGAACTGGAGCTGCGCCAGCGGCGGCATCGTGTTGCCGAGCGTGCGCAGATAACGCGAGTCGTGGTCGATACGCAGGCCGTAGCGCAGCGGCATCGCCGGCAGATCGGCCGCGCCGCCGAATTCGAAATTGACATAGGCCTTGTATTCCGGGGCGTCCTCGTACGGCGACACTGCGTGTGCGACCGGACTCATGCCCGTTACTCCCAGTGACAAAGCCAAGGCCATCATGGTCTTGCGCATCGCGTATCCCCCGTCTCTAGTTATCGAAAAGCATGACGCACGACTATAGGCAGCGCTGCGGGGCGCCGCAAGCACGGGCGCGGCGGGCATGCGCAATGCGGCACAATGCGGCCGCAAGCCGTATCCCGAGTAATGAATGACCGTGACTCAATTGCCAGCCCCCGGACAGTCGAGCGAAGCGCTGATCGACGGACCTGCCGGGCGTATCGAGATCCTGCTGAGTGCACCACGCGAGCCCGTCGAGCCGGCCGGGTTCGCGGTGATCTGCCACCCGCATCCGCTGTTCGGCGGGGCGATGAGCAACAAGGTCACCTATGCCCTGGCATCGAGCGCCAACAAGGCCGGCCTCTACGCGCTGCGCTTCAACTTTCGCGGCGTCGGTCGCAGCGGTGGCGAACACGACAACGGACGCGGGGAGACCGACGACGTCGAATTCCTGGCGACGTGGATGCGCGAGCAGCTCCCGGGCGGTCCGGCAGTGCTGATGGGTTTCTCGTTCGGGGCCTGGGTCAGTGCACGCGCCGCGGCGCAGGTGCGCCCCGTCGCGCAGGTCAGCATCGCGCCGCCGTTCAGCAAGTATTTCGACGACATGCCGCCGCCGCCGCGGCCGCCGTGCCCATGGCTGGTGGTGCACGGCACTGACGACGAGGTGGTCGATTACCAGCAGACCCGCCGGATCCTCGAACGTTACGACCCGCCGCCGGAGCTGGTCGCGCTCGACGGCGTCGGGCATTTCTTCCACGGCCGCCTGACGGATCTGGGCAACATCGTGCTGCCGTTCCTGCAGCGGCATGTCGGTTGACTGGAGCGCGCTGGTCTTGGCGCTCGGCGTGGCGGCCGCGGCCCCGGGTTCCGACCCGGCGCGGGACTGGGCGCCGATGCGTTTTGGCGACAAGGCCGCAACCGAGTATCGCCATGTGCGGGACCGGAACGGCGCGATCGTCGAGGCGCACTGCCACGACAGCGCTTCGGGACTGATCCGCCGCGAGCCGGTGGATCTGGCGCGCACGCCGATTCTGTCGTGGCGCTGGCGGACCGACCGGATCTACTCCGGCATCGACGAGCAGACCCGCGACGGTGACGATTTTCCGCTGCGGGTCTACGTCGTTCGCGATGGCGGATGGCGGGTCTGGCGCACCCGCGCGGTGATCTACGTCTGGTCGGGGGCCGAAGCGGGGCCGGATCATTGGGCCAGTCCGTACACCGACCGGGCGCATGTCTTCGTCGTGCGGCGCGGGGCCGCGGGCGTCGGTGAGTGGCAACACGAAACACGCGACGTCGCGCAGGATTTCCGGACTGCGTTCGGCGAGGCGCCCGAACGGGTCGATGGTGTCGCCGTCATGTCCGATTGCGACGGGGCGGGGCCGGGCGGCGTCAGCGCATACGGCGGGCTGCACTGGTCGACGCCCTGAGACGAGCGCGGTGCGGGTGAGCCCCGAACGCATCGAACGTCACGGGTGCTTTGCTATGCTGCCGCACCCATCTCGACAAGGAGTGTTCGCATGCGCCGGCATTTGCTCATCCCCGGGCTGACCGTATTGGCCCTGACCCAGACGCCGGGCGCCTTCGCGGGCACCGAATTCGATATCTCGGCCGATTGTGGTGCCGGATGCCAGGCGGCCTTCGAAGGTGCCGTCGAGGACATCAGTGCCGCGCTGAACTACAAGGCCCTGGCGCCTGCGGAGGCCACCGGTCTGCTCGGCATCGGCATCGGTGCTTTCATGACCTACACGCCGGTCGAGAACGATGACGCGTGGAAGCAGCTGACTGGCAGCAATGTCGACTTCGTCGGCATGGCCGGCGTTTCGGTGGCCAAGGGCCTGCCGTTCGGGATCGATGTGGGGGCGTTCTACACCGCGGTCCCCGATACCAGCGTAAAGGCTTACGGCGCGGAAATCCGCTACGCGATTCTCGAAGGCGGGATCGCCGAGCCGGCGCTGGCCGTGCGCGGCGCCTATACGGGAACCAGCGGCATCGACGATTTCGACTACGAGGCCTACAGCCTCGATGTGTCGCTGTCGAAGGGGTTCACGTTCCTGACGCCCTACATCGGTGCCGGCTACGTCTGGGCCACCGCGACGCCGTCCGGAAGTGTCACCGAGGCGCCGCTGAACCTGAGCGAGGTCGAGGTCGACAAGTCGCGCATCTACGCCGGACTGCGGATCGCCTTCATTCCGTTTGAACTTACACCCCAATATGAGCGTCAAGGAGATAACAGCAGTTACAGCCTGCGCTTCGGCTTCTCCTTCTGACCAGATCACATGATGCTCGACAAGCTCGCCCAACTCTTCGGCCGTCCGGCGGCGCAGACGCCGGATCCGCTGCGCAGGCCGCTGGCCATCGCGGTGCTGCTCGCCGAGACGGCGCGCGCCGATTTCAACGCGGACGAAGTCGAGCGCAGCACCATCCAGGACCTGCTGCAGCGCCACTGCGGCGTCGACAAAGGCGAGGCCGCGCGCCTGCTCGACCAGGCGCTGGCCAGCTCGCGCGATGCCGTTTCGTTGCACGGATATCTGCGGACGCTCAACGACGAACTCGACGCCCCGGCGCGCAGCGAGCTGATGCTGTGGTTGTGGCGGGTCGCCTATGCGGACGGGCGGGTCGATCCGCTCGAGGAGTCGCGGGTGCGCAAGATCGCCGATCTCCTGTACGTGCCCCACAGCGAGTTCGTCCGTCGCCGGCTGCAGGCCGAGCAGGAAGCCGGCGTGTCGGGAACCGACGGCGTCGGCGCGGTGTCGTGAGCGGCGTCAGTCGCGGTTCAGCTGATCGGGCCTAAAGTCGATGAGGTGTGAGGCCGGTCCGGCCTCTGGAACTGTTCGGAGAGTTGACCATGCTGGAGGCTGAAGCCGAACGATCCGGTCGCGTGACCGGTCGCCGGGTATACCCGCTGTTGTCGTTGCTCATGGCGCTGTCCCTGAGTGCAACACTTGCCGCCTGCAGTGCGCGGCCGGTCGCAGCGGATGGCTCCGGCAACGACGCCCCCCGTGCGCTGCTGGTGTCGAAGTCGGCGCCGGCGGGCCAGCCGGCGGAGACGGCCAGCGCGTCCGGCGACAAGACCTACAGCTCGGAGGAGATCCTGCGCGAGGCGTCGCTGTTCTTCGGCTCGACCAGCGAGGAACTCGCCAAGGCGGTCGAGCGCACGCTGTCCGATTACGGGCGGCCGACGGCCTATATCTACGGGACCGAGGGCGGCGGTGCGGTCGTCGTCGGCCTGCGCTACGGCGAAGGGGTGCTCAAGACCAAGAGCGGCGACGACCGGCCGGTGTTCTGGCAGGGGCCGACCGTGGGCTGGGATTTCGGCGGCAGCGCCTCGAAGGTCTTCACGCTGGTCTACAACCTTCACGACACGCGCGATCTGTTCCAGCGTTTCCCCGCGGTCGACGGCAGTCTGTATGTCGTTGCCGGCGTCAGCGTGAACTATCAGCGCAGCGGCGACATCGTGCTGGCGCCGATCCGCACCGGTGTCGGCCTGCGCGCCGGCGCCAGCCTGGGCTACATCCACTACACGCGGGAGCGTTCCTACAATCCCCTGTGAGGGGACTGCGGTCGAGGTTCAGTCCAGGGGCTTGCGGAAGCTGAACGATGCGATGTGCAGGCCTTCCCGGAAATAGAAGCGGTGCGCATCGCGGCGCTGCACGCCCGAATCCAGCGCCAGCACCTTGCAGGCCTGCGCCTGCGCCCGGGCCTGCAGCCAGGTCAGCAGATGCCGGCCGACGCCGCGCGAGCGGTGGTGCTCGTCGGTGACCAGATCATCGACGTACAGCTGCCGCCCGCTGACCGTGTTCTCGAAGATCCGATAAACCGCGACGCCGACGACGTCCGCGCCGTCCACGGCGACGACCATGCGTCCGCCGCCGGCGAAGACCCGTTCCAGCGCCGTCGCGTAGGCCGGCGGCAGCTGCGGGCGCAACTGGCGATGGACCGGCTCGGCGCGGAGGAGCCAGTCCATGGCGACGATGGTGCCGTCGGGGGCGGTGATCTCGATCGTGGACAGGTTCACGGGGGTGTTCGACTTGCGCGGTGTGTGGAGCGGCGATGATAGGCCAGGGCGGCGGAGCCGGTGGGCATCATGGGCTGTGTTGAGAACCTTTCGCACCCGCGCCGGTCGAACTGGGTAGAATCGGATCATCTGACCCGGGATATCCCCGTCACCAATGGAGTGTTGAATGAGCTGGAATGGCCAAATGCGCCCTGTCCCTGTCCGTACGCGTGACGCCGGCTTCGGCGCGCCGGCATCTGCAGACGCATCGCTGTTGTCCACGCATACCGTTCTGCGCAATACCTACCTGCTGCTGTCGATGACGCTGCTGTTCAGCGCCGCGATGGCCGGGCTGTCGATGGCGATCGGCTTCCGCGGCCTGCCCGCGCACGGCCTGATCATGCTGGTGGGGATGCTCGGCCTGATGTTCTGGGTCAACGCCGCGCGCAACAGCAGCACCGGCATCGTCGCGGTGTTCGCGTTCACCGGCTTCATCGGCTTCATGGTCGGGCCGCTGCTCAGCTTCTACGTGCAGGCGATTCCCAATGGTTCGCAGCTGGTGCTGATGGCGCTGGGCGGAACCGGCGCGATCTTCATGGGGCTGTCGGCCTACGTGTTGACGACGCGCAAGGACTTCTCGTTCATGGGCGGCTTCCTGATGGCCGGTCTGATCGCGATCGTGCTGCTGTCGGTGGGGACGCTGATTGCGTCGATGTTCGGCGTGCAGGTGCAGATGCTGTCGCTGGCGATCTCGGCGGCGGCGATGCTGCTGTTCTCGGCGATGATCCTGTTCGACACCAGCCGCATCATTCACGGTGGCGAGACCAACTACATCATGGCCACGGTCGCGCTGTATCTGGACATCTACAACATCTTCATGAGCCTGCTGCATCTGCTCGGCTTCGCGGCGAGCGACGACTGACGTCGGCGCCCGTGCTGCCACGAAGCCCCGCCTCGTGCGGGGCTTCTTCGTTGCGGGGACCGCGGGAACAAGGGTTTGAGGTTTCCTATCGGGGCGATAGGCACAAATGTCTCGACTCACAAATGATAATTGTTATCATTTGTTTCAAGCCTGTATTTCCGGAGTCCCGACCATGATCAAGACCGTGAGTTTCGGCGCCATGCACATCAGCGTCGCGTTCACCGTGGTCTGGCTGCTGACCGGGGACTGGATGACCGGCGGTCTGGTCGCCCTGGTCGAGCCCTGCGTCAACACCGTGGCCTACCACTTCCACGAGAAAATCTGGAAGCGCTACGGACCTGCGGCCGACGCCGACGCCGACGCCGGCTTCGCGTTATGCGGACATGCCCACTGAGCGGCCCGGCGGTCCCGGACTCAGAACAGGCCTGGCAGCAGCCACCAGCTGCGCCGCCGGTATGCGGCCCACTGCGGGTAGCGTGCCATGCTGGCTTCCTTGAGCCGCATGTTGACCGCGAACACGCCGAGCCAGACCCAGGCCAGCACCACGACCGGCAGCCAGTGCCAGACCATCAGCGCGAAGCTGCCGTAGATCATCATCTCGCCGAGGTAGTTCGGGTGGCGCACGTAGCGGAACATGCCGTCGGTGATCAGGGCGCGACGTTCGCGCAGGGTGAAGTACTTCTGCGCGTCGGCCGCCACCATGATCGCGCTGCCGAGC
The DNA here is from genome assembly GCA_028698335.1 of Nevskiales bacterium. Taxonomy (GTDB): domain Bacteria; phylum Pseudomonadota; class Gammaproteobacteria; order Nevskiales; family Nevskiaceae; genus Solimonas. The sequence continues at coordinate 34,559 of JAQVDP010000013.1, forward strand.
ATGCACAGGCTGATGCACAGGCAGAACCATGCCGGCTCCGGCAGGGGATAGACGGGTGACGCGGTGCCCGAGATCAGCAGCCAGCCGAAGACCCAGTACCAGCCGAGGACCGCGGCGAAGGCGTTGATGCCGCCGCCGATGGTGATGCGGACCTGCCAGTTGGGATCCGGGAAGGCCAGATCTTTCAGGATCCAGACCAGACCGTAGCTGCCGTGCATCGCGAGATAGATCCAGGCGGCGGGAGCGTCGTTGCGGTAGTAGGCCATCAGCAGGCCGAGAAAGACGAAGGTCCCGGCCTTCTGGAAATTGATGACGGTTGCGAAGGTCCAGGGGCGTGGGCCGCCGCCGAAGTCGTGCACCAGATAGTCGGTCAGGCGGCGCAGCGCTACGGCCCAGCGCGGGGCTGCGGCTGGCGCCGTAGCAGGTGTCGTCTGCGTATACATTGCCCATCCTCCGTGCAAGCGGCCGCCAGCGGCTACTCTATGCCGATCCAGCGCACTTGAGGAGACGACAGCAGATGATTTCGGTCGAGGACTATCGACGTCATGACGGACTCGGGCTGGCGGAACTGGTCCGCAACGGCGAGGTCAGCGCCGCCGAGCTGCTCGAGGTCGCGATCGGGCAGGCCGAGCGGCTCAATCCCCACCTCAATGCGATCATCATCCCGATGTACGAGCTGGCGCGCGCGCGTGCCGCCGGTCCGCTCGAAGGGCCATTCGCCGGGGTGCCGTTCCTGGTCAAGGATCTGTTCCAGGAATACGAGGGCGTGATGACCGCCTATGGCTGCAAGGCGCTGAAGCGCGCGGCGGTTCCGGCTGCCGGGCATGCGGAAATCACCCGGCGCTGGCTGCGTGCCGGCACCGTGATCTTCGGGCGGACCAACTCGCCGGAGTTCGGCGCCAAGGGCATCACCGAGCCGGAGGCCTGGGGGGCCACCCGCAACCCCTGGAATCTGGGGCACACGCCGGGCGGGTCCAGCGGCGGCTCCGCGGCGATGGTCGCGGCCGGGGTGGTGCCGATGGCCGGGGCCAACGACGGCGGCGGCTCGATCCGCATCCCCGCGGCCTGCTGCGGGCTGTTCGGACTCAAGCCCGGTCGCGGACGCACCCCCTGGGGGCCGCGCTATGGCGAGATGATGCACGGTGCCGCGATGAACCACGTGATCTCGCGGTCGGTGCGCGACAGCGCCGCGATGCTGGACGCGAGTCATGGCCACGAACCCGGCGCGTTCTACCGCCTGGAGCCGCCCGTACGACCGTATCTCGAAGAGGTCGGGCGCGAGCCCGGCAAACTGCGCATCGCCTACACGACGCAGTCGCCGATCGGCACGCCGGTGCACCCCGAGGCGGTCGCCGCGGTCGAGAACAGCGCGCGCCTGCTCGAGTCCCTCGGGCACTACGTGGAGCCGGCGGAACCGCCGATCGACGGGCTGCAGGTGGCGGAGGACTGGCTGATGATGTGGTTCGCGCACACCGCGGCGACGGTGCGCGAGGTGCGCCAGCAGACCGGCTGCGGCCTCGACGGTTTCGAGGCCGACACGCTGGCCATGGCGGCGTTCGGCGAGGCGAGCCGCGCCAGCGAGTACATCGTCGCGTTCCAGCGCTGGAACGACTACATGCGTCAGCTCGACGGCTTCTTCGAGCATTACGATCTGCTGATGACGCCGACGCTTGCGCATCCGCCCGCGCGCATCGGCGAGGTCGCGACGCCGGCCTGGCAGCACGTCCTGCTGAAGATCGTGATGAGCCTGCGTCTGTCGCGCGTGGCGCTGGCCACCGGAGTGGTCGAGCGCATGGCCAAGGAAAACCTGAAATGGGTGCCGTTCACCCAGCTTGAAAACGTCACCGGTGTGCCGGCGATGTCGGTGCCCCTGCACTGGACAGCGGACGGACTGCCGATGGGCGTGCATTTCGCTGCGCCGCATGGGGAGGAGGGCAGGCTCCTGCGTCTGGCGGCGCAGCTCGAGCAGGCCCGGCCCTGGGCGCAGCGCCGACCGGAGCTTTGAGGATGCTGATTCAGAAACGTTTCTGTGGACCGCCCAATTCGGGCAACGGCGGCTATTCCGCCGGCGTGCTGGCTGCGGCACTGGGCGGCGGCACGGTGGAGGTGACGCTGAAGGCGCCGCCCCCGCTGGAAACGCCGCTGCAGGTCGATGTCGACGGCAACCATGCGCGGCTGCTCGACGGCGAGTCGGTCGTCGCCGAGGCACGGCGCAGCGTGCTCGAGCAACCGATCCCGGCGCCGCCGACGCTGGACGCGGCGCGGGCCTGCGCCGAGCACTACGCCGGGCTGCGCGAACATGCCTACCCGACCTGCTTCTCCTGCGGGCCGCGGCGCCACGCCGGCGACGGCCTGTGCATCTTCCCCGGGCCGCTGCGGCCCGGCGTGGTCGCCGCGGCCTGGCACGTCGATCCGGACCTGGCCGGCGCGGGCGGCGTTGTGCCGTTGCCGGTGCTGTGGGCGGCGATCGATTGCGCCGGCTACTGGGCGGGTACCGGCGAGGTGCAGACGCCGATGCTGCTGGGCCGCATGTGCGCGGTGTTCGACGCCGCGCCGACGCCGGGCAGCGACTGCGTGGTCGTCGGCTGGGCCGAGGGACGCGACGGTCGCAAGGTCTTCGCAGGAACCGCGCTGTTCGAATCCGACGGACGCTGCCTGGGTCACAGTCGTCAGACCTGGATCGCATTGAAGTGAGGCGTGATGGATGAGTTGACGAGTCGTCTGGCGCAGTCCGCGCCGGTGCTGGCGGCTGATGCGCCGCGCCTGCTGCGCAGCAGCCGGTTCCTGCGCAACGCGCTGCCGCTGCTGCTCGACGGAGGTGCCGACCTGGCGTGCTTCGACCGGTCGCATACGGACGGCGAGTTGGCCAGATCGCTGGCCGCCGCCTGTGCCGGCTGCGAGGAACCGGCGGCTCTGATGCAGGTGCTGCGTCGGCAGCGGCGGTATCACATGGCCAGGATCGTGTGGCGCGACCTCACGGAGCGGGCGCCGCTCGATGAGACGCTGCGTGACCTGTCGGATCTGGCCGATGCCTGTGTCGAGACGGCGCTGCGTTTCGTCGAGGCGCGGCTGCAGCAGCGCCACGGCGTGCCGTTCAATTCCGATGACGAGGAAATCCGGCCGGTCGTGCTCGGCATGGGCAAGCTCGGCGGGCACGAGCTCAACTTCTCGTCGGACATCGATCTGATCTTCTGTCACACGGATGGCGGTCAGACGCGGTCGATCACCGATGCGCCGGTGCGCGTGATCAGTTCCGACGAATACTTCGTCAAGCTGGCCCAGGAGACCACGCGCATGCTGGTCGCCCAGACGGTCGACGGCTTCGTGTTCAGGGTCGACACGATGTTGCGGCCGTTCGGGTCCGCGGGGGCGTTGTCGGCGTCGTTTCCGGCTCTGGAGGACTACTACCAGGTGCACGGCCGCGAGTGGGAGCGCTACGCGATGATCAAGGCGCGCCCGATCGCCGGCGACCTCGACGCCGGCCGGCGCCTGCTGAAGATGCTGCAGCCGTTCGTATACCGCCGCTATCTCGATTTCAACGCGATCGGCAGTCTGCGCGACCTCAAGAAGCTGATCGAGGACGACGTCGCGCGCAAGGGGCTCGAGAACAACGTCAAGCTCGGTCCCGGCGGGATCCGCGAAATCGAGTTCATCGTGCAGTCGTTCCAGCTGGTGCGCGGCGGCGCCGAGCCGGCACTGCGCGACAACCGGCTGCGGCCGGTGTTGCGCTATCTGGGGCAGAACGGGCACCTGGAGCCCGAGGTCGCGCAACGGCTCGACGAGGCCTATGTGTTCCTGCGCCGTCTCGAAAACGCGATCCAGATGTACGACGACCAGCAGACACACGCCTTGCCGAGCGGTGACGAGGCGCGGGACGCGCTGCTGGCTGCACTCGAGTTCACCGACTGGCCGGCGCTGCTGGCGCGCTTCGAGGCGGTGACGGTCTATGTGCGGGAGCAGTTCGCCGGCATCTTCACGCGGCCGGACGATCAGGTCGAGGCGCCGCTGCAAAGGCTGGTCGACGCCTTGTGGAACGGATCGCTGAGCGGTGACGACGCCCTCGACGCGCTGTGCAACGCCGGTTTCGCGCGACGCACGCAGTGGGTGCTGGACCTTGTGCTCTCGCTGCAGAACGTGCGCCTGGTGCGGATGATGCGCGAGGACGCCGTGCGCAAGCTGCGCGTGCTGCTGGCGCAGCTGTTCGCCGAGGTGCTCAAGCAGCCCGAGCCCGAGGAGGCGCTGGGGCGGACGCTGCAGGTGATCGAGGCGATCGCGGGACGCTCGACGTACCTGACGCTGCTGCGCGAAAGCGCCGCGGCGCGCGATCATCTGGTGCGGCTGTGCGCCGCCAGTCCATGGCTGAGCCGCTTCATCGCGCTGTCGCCGGTCGTGCTCGACAACCTGCTCGACGCACGCACCCTCTATGCGCCGCCGGAGCGTGCCGAACTGGAGGAGGAGCTGGAGCGTCGCTGTACCGGCTTGACGCTGCCGGCCGATACCGAGCGGGCGATGGACGCGCTGCGCCAGTTCCAGAAGGAGGTGACGCTGCGCGTCGCCGCCGCCGATCTGGTCGGCGCCCTCAAGCTGGTCGCGGTCAGCGATCGCCTGACCTGGCTGGCCGAGGTGATCGTCGATCACGCGCTGCGCATGGCCTGGGCGGAGATGCGTGCGCAGTACGGACAGCCGTTGCGCAGCGACGGAGTCGCGGCGGGTTTCGCGGTGATCGCCTACGGCAAGTTCGGCGGCATCGAGCTCGGTTACGGCTCGGACCTGGATCTGGTGTTCCTGCATGACTGCGATCAACTCGCCGGCGAGACCCAGGGCGGGCCGCGCAGCATCGACAACGGCACGTTCTACGCGCGTCTCGCGCAGCGGCTGATCAACTGGCTGTCGACCCAGACCGCCGCGGGGCGCGCTTACGAAGTGGACATGGAACTGCGTCCGAACGGCCGCTCGGGGTTGCTGGTCAGCAGTCTCAACAGTTTTTCCGACTACCAGCGCAACGAGGCGTGGACCTGGGAACACCAGGCGCTGACGCGCGCGCGCTTCGTCGCCGGGAGTCCGGACATCGGCGCGGCGTTCGCGCAGATCCGTCGGGAGGTGCTAGTCCGGCCGCGGGACGACGCCAGACTGCGCCGCGAGATTGCCGACATGCGGGCGAAGATGCGGGCGAACCTCGACAAGTCCAGCGCCGAGGCCTGGGACATCAAGCAGGGCGCCGGCGGGCTGATCGACATCGAGTTCGTGACCCAGTATCTGGTGCTGCGGGACGCGCACGCGCACGCCGAGGTCGTGGAATGGAGCGACAACTGGCGTCAGCTCGAGGCCCTGCAGCGCGTCGGCAGCATCGGCGCCGACGACGTGGCCCGGCTGATCGACTGCTATCGCCGTTACCGGACCTGGGCGCATTCGCGGGCGCTGCTCGACGCGACCACGCTGACGCCCGCCGACGCATTCGAGTCCGAGCGCGGCGCGGTGATCGCATTGCGGCGGCAGATTCTGGGCGAGTGAGCGGGGTGGCGGTCGGGGTCGCGACATCGGCCCCTCCGGCAGCGGGCGTTAAACTGTCGTCGCGCGACGCCGTTCCGGCGTCGTCTTTTCGAGCTTCCTGCCTGGGTCCCCATGACGTTGCAGCACCGCATCATTGCCTTGTACTACCGCCTGCCGTCGCGCCTGCGCCGATTGCTGTACCGGATTTTTTCGCCGCGCTCCTTCGGCCGGCTCCAGCGCGAGCGTGCGGGGCGATTCAGTCCCTGCTTCGAGCGCAAGGCGATCTTCGTGCATATCCCCAAGTGCGGCGGCATGGCGGTCGGCACCGCCCTGTTCGGGCACGGGCGGCTGTCGCATCGGCCGATCAAGGACTATCAGGTGATCTTCACGCCTGAAGAGTTCGAGACGTTCTACAAGTTCACCGTGGTGCGCAATCCCTGGGACCGGCTGGTGTCGGGCTGGCACTATCTGCGCGGGCAGGGCGGGACCGACGGCGACCGCGCCTGGGCCGCGAAGCATCTGAGCCGCTATGCGGACTTCGACGATTTCGTGATCAACGGATTGCACCGCCGGGAGATTCTCGGCCGTCAGCATTTTCGTCCGCAGTTCGGCTATGTGTGCCTGCCGGGGCAGCGCGAGATTCTGGTCGACCAGGTGTGTCGTGTCGAAAGCCTGCAGCAGGATATCGATCGGGTCTGCGCCGCGATCGGAATCGCGCCGGTCAGCGTCGAGAAGATCAACGCCTCCAGGCATCGCGACTATCGCGAGTACTACTCCGAGCGCACCCGGCAGAAGGTCGCCGCGGTCTACGCGGACGACATCGCGCTGTTCGGGTATCAGTTCGACTGAGGCGCCGTATCCGCGACGTCGCCGCCAAGACAGGATTCCGGGGTGCGTCGCGCAAACACGCTGTCCGGCAGCGCCGAAGCCGGTGACGCGTTGACCACCTCGATGCCCATGCGCCGGAGGACGCTGGACGCGAACTGGAAGTCCGGCAGGATGAAGCGGTCGAAATCGCTCAGCAGCATCGAGTTCTCGGGTTGATGCTCGGCGTAGAAACGGCGATCGCCGCTCAGGTCGAGGCCGAAGAACACGATGCGCCGGGGGCGCTGCGCGGCGGCGATCTGCAGGGCCAGATAGGCGACGGTACACGACGGGAAGAAGCCGAGATCCGGCCGCGTCGAGAAGGCGCAGCGCCGGCCGTCGTGCGGCAGCTCCGCGGCGGGCAGATCCCACCAGTGCGACGAACGTCCGTACGGACGGGTCAGATTATCGAACAGGTAGACCCGGACCCGTTCGGCGAAATCCGGATCGCGCCGCGTCACCTCGAGCAGGACGCGATGGTCGACGGCCACCGCGCGTGCCCTGTCGACGCCCTGCCGGAAGCTGTCCCATTGCCGGCGGACGAAGCCGACGTCGGACACCAGATACAGATCCGCGCGGGCGTCGGCGTCGTCGATCAGGCGGTGTGATCCGTTGACGGTGATGCTGGGCTGGCGCAGCAGCCGTTCGCGGTGTTCGATCGCACCCGCGGACGGTCCGGACAGCAGGACGTGGATCGTGCGGCCGGGCTCCAGCCAGTGGTCGAGCGTCGGCAGACGGTAGTCCCGCCCGTCGATGCGTACCTGCCATTCGCGGTTCTCGCGCCGGGCGCGATAGTCCCAGCCGTAGTAGCGCCAGTGCCAGTACCCGGTTCCGCGCATCGCGATCCCGGTCCGGTAGAGCAGATCCTTCAGTGGGGCCTTGGTCATCGGCCTCGTTGCAGTCATATCGGCCTGAAATTCTGGGTGCAAGGCGACGCAACGTCCAGGCGAAGGGATCGGTTCGGGCATAATTCGCGGGCACCACAGTCGCCGCAGCCCATGATTCTTTCCAACCGTTACAACTTCCTATACGTGCACATCGCCAAGACCGGCGGTACCAGCGTGCGCGCGGCGCTCAAGTCGCTGCAGTGGCGCGATCCGTACTATCTCGCGCAATTCGTCTGCTCGCGGCTGTCGCACATGACCGGGCACCGCATCGCGGCGAAGCTGCCGCGGCATGCCAAGATCGTCTGTGCCCAGGAAATGCTGCCGAAGGAGTTCTTCGACGGCCTCTACAAGTTCGCGTTCGTGCGCAATCCGTGGGATCTGCAGGTCTCCAGCTACCACCATCTCAAGCGCGAGCGTCCGCACCTGCTCGAAGGGCACGAGACCTTCGATGCGTTCACCCGCTGGAAGCTGAATCCGGAGCGACCGTATCAGTACCACCTGGATACGTCGATCACGCCGCAGACCGATTACCTGATCGATCTGCACGGCAACGTGCTGACCAACTTTCTCGGCCGCTACGAGCACCTGCACGAGGATTTCGACCGGATCTGCAAGACGCTGCAGGTGCCGACCCCGGAGCTGCCGCACAAGCGCCAGGCCACCGACCGAAAGAAGGACTACCGCAGCTACTACAGCGACGAACTGGCCGAAATGGTCGGCCGGCATTTCGCACGCGACGTCGAAGTGCTCGACTACCGCTTCGACGGAGACTGAGCGATGTGCGGAATCGCCGGCATCGTGGCCCGCGAGGGCAATGTCGCCGAGGCGGATCTGCTGCGGATGGCGTCGACGCTGACGCACCGCGGACCGGAGGACTCGGGCACCTATCTGAGCGGCCATTTCGGCATCGCGCATACGCGGCTGGCGATCATCGATGTCGCCGGTGGCCATCAGCCGCTGCACGACGCCGGGCAGCGTTACGCGCTGGTCTGCAACGGGGAGATCTACAACTACGTCGAACTGCGCGCCGAACTCGAGGCACTGGGCGCCCGGCCGCAGACGCATTCCGACTCGGAAGTCGCGCTGCACGGCTATGCGCAGTGGGGCGAGGCGGCGTTCGCGCGACTCAACGGCATGTATGCCTTCGCCCTCTACGATCACCGTGAACGGGCGTTGTGGCTGGTGCGGGATCGTCTCGGCATCAAGCCGCTGTACATGGCGCGCCTGGGCGATCGCATCGCCTTCGCATCCGAGATCAAGGCGCTGCTGCCGCTGCTGCCGCGGCGCGAGGTGGAGCCGTCGGCGTTGGCGCAGTTCTTCCAGAACCAGTTCTCGACCGGCGCGCCAACCGTCGTCAAGGGCATCGAGCGGATCGCCCCGGGCACCGCGGTGCGCATCGGCGCGGACCTGTCGACGCGGGTGCATCGCTACTGGTCGGCAACCGACGTGCGTCCGGTGCAGATGAGTCACGAGCAGGCGGTCGAGGCCTGGGAGCCGCTGTTCGAGCAGGTCATGCGCGAACACATGCGCTCGGATGTGCCGTTCGGCGTGTTTCTGTCGGGCGGGGTCGACTCGGCGGTACTGCTGGCGCAGCTCAAGCGCTATCACCCGCATCCGATCAAGAGCTATTCGATCGGATGGCAGGACGCACGGCAGCGTGACGAGCTCGATGGCGCGGCGCGCATGGCCGAGCTGTTCGGTGCCGAGCATCGCGCGATTCGCATGGACGCGGACGCCGTGTTCCGGCGGCTGCCGCGCGTGGTCTGGGCCGCGGACGATCTGATGCGCGACTACGCCTGCCTGCCGACGCTGGCGCTGGCCGAGGCCGCCGGGCGCGAACTCAAGGTGGTGTTCAGCGGGGAGGGTGGCGACGAGGCCTTTGCCGGCTACGGCCGCTATCGCCCCGATCCGTTCGAACGGATCTTCAAGTCGCTGCGTTTTCCCGGCAGCGGCGGATTCCGCGTGCGCCCCGAGCTCGATCCGGACTGGGTGCGCCGCCTGTTCGCCGATGCGCTGCAGCCGGCACTGGCCGCGCATCGGGCGCCGGTGATCGAGGCCTGGGCGCAGACGCCGGAGGACTGGTCCGACCTGCAGCGTCGCCAGTATGTCGACCTGCGGACGAACATGCCGGACGATCTGCTGGTCAAGGCCGACCGCATGCTGATGGCGGCCAGCGTCGAGGGGCGCGTGCCGTTTCTGGATCACCGCGTGGTCGAGTTCGGACTGGCGTTGCCCGACCGCCTCAAGGTGTCGTCCAAGGCCGGCAAGCTGTTCGTCAAGCGCTGGGCCGAGGGCTTCATCCCGGCGGACCATCTGTGGCAGCACAAGCGCGGCTTCCACGTGCCCGTCGGCGAGTGGTTGCGCGGGCCGTTTCTCGACGCCCTCGCGCAGCGCCTCCCCGGCGCCGTGGCAATCCGGCAATGGTGCGTCCCCGAGGCGGTCGGGCAGCTGATCGCCCGGCAGCAGCGGCATGGCGACGTGACCCGCGAGGTCTGGAGCCTGTTGCAGTTCGCGATCTGGCACCGGCTGTTCGTGGAAGGGGGCACGGCGGCGCCGCAGACCGAGGAGGATCCGCTGGCGTGGCTGTAGGCGGACACCGCATCGCAATGGCCGACCGCGCAGCGGAGCCTGCGCGTTGGCACAATGTTGACGCGTGGGGGGTTAATCCTGCTTCGGGCGATTGCGCCCGCGATGGGGGGATGTCGGGTCGATGAAGCGTCTGGGCGTACTGATTTCGTTTTCCGGCGACGGCGGTGTCGAACGCATGGTCGCCAATCTGTGCTCGGAGTTTGCCCGGCATGTGCACGTCGACCTGCTGACCATCCGTGCCGAGGGCGGCCACGTCGCGCGTATTTCGTCCGAGGTCAACATGATGCCGCTGAAGACCCGGCATGCATGGAGCGCGGTCCCCGAGGTTGCCGACTATCTGCGTCGGGAACGGCCCGATGCGCTGCTGGCCGCCAAGGATCGTGCGGGACGCGCCGCGCTGAAGGCGCGCCGGCGCAGCGGCGTCGATGTGCCGGTCTGGATCCGGCTCGGAACCAATCTGTCGGCGGCGCTGGCGCGCAAGGACGCGTTCAGCCGCTGGCTGCGCGTGGCGCCGATGCGGCGCCTGTATCCGACCGCGACCGGCGTGATCGCGGTGTCCGAGGGCGTCAGGCGCGATACCGTCAGCGTGACCGGCCTGTCGCCGGAACGCGTCAGGGTGATCCGCAATCCGGTCATCACCGCATCGCTGGCAGCGCAGGCGGCGGAACCGGTGCCGCATCCCTGGCTGTCGGAGAAGGTGGTGCCGGTGGTCATCGGCATGGGTCGCCTGACCCGGCAGAAGGACTTTCCGACCCTGATCCGTGCCTTCGCGGCCCTGCAGCCGCGCATCCACAGCCGCCTGATCCTGCTGGGCGAGGGGGGCGATCGCGCCGAGCTGGAGCAGCTGGTCGCGTCGCTCGGCCTGCGCGACAACGTGCTGTTCGCCGGATTCCAGGACAACCCCTATGCGTGGCTGTCGCGCGCCGATCTGTTCGTGCTGTCGTCGGCCTGGGAAGGGTCTCCCAACGCCCTGACCGAAGCGCTGGCGCTGGGGGTGCCGAGCGTGTCCACCCGCTGCCCGAGCGGGCCCGACGAGCTGCTCGACGAGGGGCGCTATGGTCCGCTGGTCGAGGTCGGCGACGTCGCCGCAATGACCGAGGCGATGGCGCAGACCCTGAGTCGGCCGCTGCCGGCGCAGACGCTGGCCGCGGCCGTCGACGAATACCGCAGCACCGTCAGTGCGCTGCGCTACCTGCAGGCGATGGGACTGGTGTCCGATTCCGGGATGTCCGCATGATCGCGCCGATCCGCAGTCTGCAGGTGATCGGCAGCCCGAGCATGGGCGGCGCGGAGAACAGCTTCGTGCGCCTGGTCCACGCGCTGACGGCCGCCGGCGCGCCGGCCGATGCGGTGACCCGCAGCGGATCGGACGTGTATCGCGCGCTCGGCGATCACGAGCGTCGCTTCCAGGTGCCGATGCGCAATTATTTCGATCTCGGCACGGTCATGCGTTTGCGGTCGATGTTGCGCGAGGGCGCTTATCCGATCGTCCAGACCTGGGCGTCGCGCGCCACCTGGCTGACCTGGGCTCCGCGCGGGACGGTGCATGTGGCGCGTCTCGGGGGGTATTACCGCCTGCGCTACTTCCGCCATGCCGACGCATGGATCGTCAATACCCACGGCCTGCGCGAATGGATGATCGCCAACGGCTTTCCGTCGGCGCGGGTCGTTCAGATCGACAACTTCGTGCCGGAATGCACGCAGCCGCCGCCGTTCACCCGGGCCGAGGTCGGCGTGCCCGACGACGCGATGCTGAGCATCGCCTTCGGGCGGCTGGTGGCGAAGAAAGGTTTCGCCGATCTGCTCAGGGCGATGGCGGCGCTGCCGGAGCGCTTCGACGGGCGCCCGCATCACCTCCTGCTGATGGGCGACGGGCCGCAGCGCGCGGCACTCGAGGCGCTGGTGCGCGAACTCGGGCTCGAGGCGAGGGTTCACTTCACCGGCTGGATCGACGTCGCGGTCGCCGCGCTGCCGCTGGCCGACGTGATGATCTGCCCGTCGCGGGAAGAGCCGCTTGGCAATGTCATCCTCGAGGCCTGGAGCCGGCGTCTGCCGGTGGTCAGCACCCGCACCGCGGGCGGCAACGAGTTGATCGATGACGCGGTCAACGGGCTGCTCTGCGCAGTGCAGGATCCTGCCGATCTGGCGCGGGCCTGGCGTCGGCTGCTGTCGGAGCCGGCGCTGAGCGCGGAGCTGGCGGCGCGCGGGCACGAGCGCTTTGCCGCGCGCTACAGCCCGCAGGCGACGGTGTCGGCCTACGCCGACTTCTACGCCGGGCTGCTCGGGCGCGCGCAGCCGACGCAGGATCTGCTCACCCGATAGCGTCGCCCGCGGCGGCCACCAGGATCTCGCGGTAGACCCCGAGATTGCCGGCGACCATCGCGTCGATCGAGAACTCGCGGTCGATCAGGTCACGGCCGCCCGCGCCGAGACGCCGGCGCAGATCGGCATCCGTCAGCAGGCGGTCGATTGCCGCGGCCAGGGCGGCGGCGTCTCCGGGTTCGCACAGCAGGCCATTGAGGCCGTCACGGACCGCCTCCGGCATGCCGCCGGCGCGGGAGGCGATCACCGGCACGCCGGCGCTGGCCGCCTGCAGCAATGACACGCCGAGTCCTTCCATCAGCGCGGGGTGGATCAGCATGTCGAGATGGCCCAGCCAGCGCGCCAGATCGTCGCGGAAGCCGACGAAACGGACATGCGCCTGCAGGTCCATTGCGATGGCGTCCTGTTCGAGCGCTTCGCGCAGCGGGCCCTGGCCGAAGCACAGCACCGTCAGGTCGGCGCCGTCGCGGATGCGACCGCGCGTCCGCAGCTGCTGCAGGGCCTGCCACAGCACGCGATGACCCTTGCGCTCGATCAGCTGTGCCACCACGCCGGCGACGACGCCGCCGTCGGTCAGGCCGAAGGTCTCCAGGAAGCAGGCGCGCGATGCCGGTTGGCGCCACGCCGGCGCGTCGACCGCGCTGCGGACCACGCGAATCCGGGATTCGTCGACGCCTTCCCGACGCAGGACCTCCGCAATGCCTTCGGAGATGCAGATCACGCGGGCGTAGCGGCCGTACTTGAAACGCGCCCAGAGCCCGTTTTCGGGATTGTCGACCCGGCGCGACAGCACCGCCGGCACTTTGCCGCGGCCGGCGGCGAGACCGCCCAGCACGTCGGCGCCGCGGCGGGAGTGCAGGTGGACCAGATCGGGCCGTTCCGCGGCGATCGTGCGGTGCAGCCGGCCGACGAAGCCGAGGTCGAGATCGCCCTTGCAGGGCACTTCGACGACCTTGATCGCGGTGCCGCTGAAGTGCCGTCCGATCGCCGCCCCCGGCGGGCAGACCAGGACGTTGTCGATGCCGCGGCGCGCCAGGCCATCGAGCAGATAGGCAACCTGCTGCGCGCCTCCGTACAGGTGCATGCCCGTTTCGACGTGCAGCAGCTTCACGCGGAGGCTCCGTCGAGCAGTTGCCGCAGGGCTGCGGCGGCACGTTCCGGCGTCAGCTGGCGCATGCAGGTGAAGGCGCCGTCGCAGGTCGGGCGCCGCTTGCAGGGGGCGCAGGGAAGGTCGTCGTAGAGCACGCTCAGGGGGCTGTCGGCGCCGCCGGTGTAGGGGCAGGTCGACCCGAACAGGGCGACGGTCGGCCGGCCGGTGGCGATGCCGATGTGGGTCAGGCCGGTGTCGACGCCGACCAGCGCGTCGGCACGGGCGATCCAGGCCGGCAGATCGCGCAGCGCCGTCCGGCCGGTGAGATTGACGCAGCCCGCGGGCATCGCGGCCAGCAGCGCGTCGGCGTGCGCGCGGTCGCCCGGTCCGCCGAAGATCACGCAGCGCCGCTGGCCGTCGGCGCACAGGCGTTCGGCCAGCGCCGGCCAGTAGTCGTCGACCCAGTGCTTCTGCGGACGCGTGGTGAACGGGCACAGCGCGACGTAGCGCGGCGGCAGCGTGCCATCGCGGACCGCCTGCGCCACCACTTCCGCGCTCTCCGGCTGGACCGGCAGACGGGGTGCGCCGGGTTCGGAGCCGGTCAGATGCTGCGCCAGCGCCCGGTATTCCGAGGCGATGTCGGCCGGGTTGCCGCCCTTGGCGACGATCTCGTGCATCAGGAACGCCAGCGGTTCCTTGGACGCGAAGCCGATCCGGCGTGAACCGCCGGCCAGCCAGGCCAGCCCGCGCGACTTCGCCAGGCCCTGGGCGTCGATGACCCAGTCGTAGCGCCCGGCGCGCAGGCGGCGGCGCAGGTTGAGCAGCGCCCTGGGGGACGACAGGCTGTCCTTCGGGACGCCGATCACCGCGTCGATGCGCGGATCGTGCTCGAGCAGGCCGGCGAAGCCGCTCTGGGCCAGCCAGGCGATATGCGCGGCGGGGTAGCGCCGCCGCAGGCCTTCGAGCAGGCTGGTGCAGAACACCAGATCGCCCAGCGCCGACAGGCGCACGATCAGGATCCGCGCGGGTTGACCCGCGGATGAGGAGGGGTGGTTCACGGTCGCCGTGTCGGACACATCGGGCTTTCGGTGGTGGCGAGGCGCAATGATAGCGGCAGCGACTCCCGCCGGCCGCTCGTCAGGCCCTATAATTTGGAATCTTTGCGTCCACAACCCCCGGAATCTTCAAATGACGTCCTTTGCCGATCGTGACGGCTTCATCTGGTATGACGGTGAACTCAAGCCCTGGCGCGAGTGCACCACCCACGTTCTGACCTATTCCCTGCACTACGGCGTGGGCTGTTTCGAAGGGGTGCGCGCATACAAGACGCCGACCGGGACCGCGATCTTCCGGCTCGAGGAGCACACCAAGCGCCTGTTCAATTCCGCCAAGATCCTCAGCATGAAGATGCCGTGGACGCAGGAGCAGCTCAACGAGGCGCAGAAGGAGGTCCTGCGCGCGAACAATCTCGAGGAAGCCTACCTGCGGCCGATGGTGTTCTACGGTTCCGAGGGCATGGGGCTTCGCGCCACCGGTCTGAATACCCACGTGATCGTTGCGGCCTGGACCTGGGGCACCTATCTGGGCGCCGACAACATGGAGCGCGGCATCCGCATCAAGACCAGCTCGTTCCAGCGGCACTACGTCAACGCGTCGCTGTGCCGGGCCAAGGCCAACGCCAATTACCTGAATTCGTCGATGGCCCTGACCGAGGTCCAGCGCGACGGTTACGACGAGGCGCTGATGCTGGATCCCGAGGGCTATGTTGCCGAGGGCAGTGCCGAGAACATCTTCCTGGTCACCGACAACGTCATCAGCACGCCCGACGTGACGTCGGCGCTGGACGGCATCACCCGCCGCACCGTGATGCAGTTGGCGCACGACTTCGGCTACAAGGTGGTCGAGCGCCGGATCACCCGCGACGAGCTGTATGTCTGCGACGAGGCCTTCTTCACCGGCACCGCCGCCGAAGTCACGCCGATTCGCGAAGTCGACAACCGGCCCGTCGGCAGCGGTACGCGCGGCCCGGTCACGGCGCGTCTGCAGAAGGCCTACCTCGACCTGGTCAGCGGCCGCTCCGAGCGCTATCCGGAGTGGCTGGCGCATATCTGATCGCGCGTCGCGGCTCGCACACCACCGCCGTCGGGCGGATCACGCACGGAGGACCTGTCACCGCGCCATGAGCATCGAACTGCCGGATTTCGCCCGAGGTCGCGTCCTGGTCGTGGGCGACCTGATGCTCGACCGGTTCTGGAGCGGGGCGACCCAGCGGATTTCGCCGGAGGCGCCGGTGCCGGTCGTGCGCGTGCGCGGCGACGAACTGCGCCCGGGCGGTGCGGCGAACGTCGCTCTCAACGCGGCGGCGCTCGGCGCCAAGGTCCGCCTGCTGGGGGTGGTCGGGCGTGACGAGGCGGGCGAACAGTTGCGCCGGGCCATGGCCGGGCGGAACATCGAGGCGCACTGGATCGAGTCGCCGCGGTGCCCGACGATCACCAAGCTGCGCGTGCTGTCGCGTCACCAGCAGTTGATCCGGCTCGATTTCGAGGAGTCGTTCGGTGACGCCGACGCCTTCGACCGAGCCGAGCTGCAGCAGCGCTACGAGTCGCTGCTCGACGAGTGCGATGTGGTCGTGCTGTCGGACTACGGCAAGGGCACGCTGGCCGGCGTCGACGCGCTGATCGCGGCGGCGCGCGCGCGGGCACTGCCGGTGCTGGTCGATCCCAAGGGCAGCGATTTTGGGCGCTATCGCGGGGCGAGCCTGCTGACGCCCAACGTGCCCGAGCTGGAGGCTGTCGTCGGCTCCTGCGCGGATGACGCCGCGCTGGAGCGCAGCGCCGCCGAGTTGCGGCGGTCGGTGCAGCTCGAGGCCTTGCTGGTTACGCGCAGCGAGCGCGGCATGAGCCTGTTCACCGATGCCGCCGAGCCCCTGCATCTGCCGGCGCTGGCGCGCGAGGTCTACGACGTCACCGGCGCCGGCGATACCGTGATTGCGACGGTTGCGGCCGCTGTGGCGGCCGGTGCGCCACTGGCCCAGTCCTGCAGCGTGGCCAACGTCGCGGCGGGGATCGTCGTCGGCAAGCTGGGGACGGCGACGGTCGGCATCGACGAGCTGGACAACGCGCTGCACGCCGCCCACGAGGAAGCGGCGGTCGTCGACGAGGCGGCACTGCTGCGCCGTGTCGCGGCCGCGCGCGAGGCCGGCAAGCGCATCGTCATGACCAACGGCTGCTTCGACATCCTGCACGTCGGTCATGTGCGCTATCTCGAAGCGGCGCGGCGACTGGGTGACATGCTGATCGTGGCCGTCAACGACGATGCCTCGGTGCGCCGGCTCAAGGGCGAATCGCGACCGGTCAATCCATGCGAGGATCGCATGCGCGTGCTGGCCGGCCTGCGCAGCGTCGATCTGGTCGTGCCGTTCGCCGAGGATACGCCGGCCCGTCTGATCGGCCGCGTGCGGCCGCAGGTCCTGGTCAAGGGCGGTGACTACCGCCCCGAGCAGGTTGCCGGCGGCGATGCGGTACTGGCCGCCGGGGGCGAGGTGGTGATCCTCGATTTCCACCAGGGTTATTCGACGACGTCGATGCTGGCGCGCGCGCAGGAGCGTGCGCGCGACTGAGGACGCGCGGGCGCCCGCCGCCCGCCCCGAACGCACGACTGACCGGAACACGCGATGGGACTCGGAGAGCTGTTTGCACTGAGCTGCGCGCTGGCGTGGGCGGTCGCGGTCATCCTGTTCAAGAAGTCCGGCGAGCATCTGCCGCCGTTT
Organism: Nevskiales bacterium; assembly: GCA_028698335.1. Lineage (GTDB taxonomy): Bacteria > Pseudomonadota > Gammaproteobacteria > Nevskiales > Nevskiaceae > Solimonas. Next base: position 51,570 of record JAQVDP010000013.1, read on the forward strand.
GCCCTCAATCTGGTCAAGAACGCGGTGGTGCTGCCACTGTTCGGCGTGACCCTGCTGGCGGTCGAGAGCAGCGCGGGACCGAACATGCCGTGGGCGGACCTGGGGCTGGCGGCGGTATCGGGTGTCATCGGCATCGCCATCGGGGATACGCTGTATTTCCGCGCGCTCAATGCCATCGGCGCCAGCCGCATGGCGGTCGCGCAGGCTCTCTATTCGCCGTTCGTGATCCTGCTGTCGATACTGGTGCTTGGAGAGCGGCTCAGCGTCTGGCAGTTCGGCGGCGTGGCCCTGGTCCTGGCCGGCATCGTGCTGGTGACCTATACGCGCTCGCCCGAACGGCGCGATGCGCGGGCCCTGCGCGCTGGCGTGATGTGGGCGGTGATCGCCGTGTTCATGATGGCGGCGGGGGTGGTCATCGCCAAACCGCTGCTGGAGCAGCACAGCTTCCTGTGGGTGGTCAGTCTGCGCGTGGCGGCGGGTTTTGCTGGCATGCTGGCGATCGCGATCGGGCGGCGTCAGCTGTCTGCGCTGTGGCGCGCTTACCGGGGGGTCACGCACTGGCCCGCGATCGTCGCGGGGGGCATCGTCGGCACCTACCTGTCGATGATGCTGTGGCTGGCCGGATACAAGTACACGCAGGCGTCGATCGCGGCGGTGCTCAATGAGCTGGCTGCGGTCTTCATCCTGCCGCTGGCGGTATGGTTTCTCGGGGAGCGCGTGCAGCGGCGCCAGTATGTCGGCGTGACGCTGGCCCTGGCGGGGGTGGTGCTGGTCATCGGGCTCAAGCCCTGACGGTGCCGGCGCGCCGACACGGGCGGCCGTTGTAGGGGTCAATCGGGCACGTTCGTCCGGACGGATGCGCGGGGAGCGGCGGGCTGAGGCAGGATCGACCCGAACAGGGGTTCGACATGGCTATCGAAGACCGCTTTTACAGAATTGTCGTGGATGCACTGGCGCATGATCGGCTGACCTTGCCGACCTTGCCGGAGGTCGCCTTGAAGATCCGGCGCCTGCTGCAGAACGAGGACGTGACCAGCGCCCAGGTGGCGGCCGAGGTCCATCGCGATCCGGCGATTGCGGTGCGCCTGATCCGGGTCGCCAACAGTGCGGCGATGCGCAGTGGACGGCAGGTCGAGAACGTGCAGCAGGCGGTGACCCGTCTCGGCCTGCACTACACGCGCTTGCTGGTCGACGGACTGGCGCTGGAGCAGATGTTCGTCGCCACCCATGCCGAGCTGAAGAAACGCCTGCTGCGGGCGTGGCAGCAGAGCGTCGAGGTTGCGGCGCTGGCGCAGGTGCTTGCGGCGCAGTGCACGCTGCTGCAGCCGGAGATGGCGATGCTCGCCGGACTGGTGCACCACGTCGGCGCGCTGCCGATCCTCCGGCTCGCGGAGCACCATGCCGCCGCGCTGGAATCGGCCGAGGCCCTCGATGACGTCGTCGCCCGGCTGTCTCCGCGCATCGGCCGGATGGTTCTGCAGGCCTGGCACTTCCCGCCGGAGCTGGTCGACGTGCCGGTCCTGTGGCCGGACATGTCGCGTGAGCATGATGGCGGGCCGGACTTCGCCGACGTCGTCGCGGTCGCCGTGCTGCGCACCCGCGGCGCGTCCGATCCGCAGTTCAGGGATCTCGATGCCGCCACGGTTCCGGCTTTCGTCAAGCTCGATCTGGAGCCGGACTTTCCGCTGTCGGGCCCCGGATCGCTGGCGGAGGGTTATCAGAGTTCCCTGCAGCTGCTCCAGGCTGCATAGGCTCAGTCGCGCGCGAGCTGTGCCGCGCGCACGGCTCTGAACTCCGATCCTTCCTTCCATTGCGGCCAGGTGTCCGCGTTGGCCGTCCGCCAGCCGACGCGGGCCAGGACGCGCATATCCAGCGCGGCGCCGCTCAGATCCCAGCCCGCTTTGATCTCGTCGGAGACGTCGTGATAGTCGTGGGCGACGTAGGCCGCCCGCAGGGATTCTCCGGTGCCGTCCGGACAGCCGATCAGGGTGCTGCCTTCGTCGGCGTACAGGGCCGGCACCCCGACCTTGGCGAACTCGAACTGGTCCGAGCGGTAGTAGAAGCCCTTCTCGGGGCTGCGGTCGGGCACGATACGGCGGCCGTCCTCGGCCAATACGCTGGCCAGCGTGTCCTCGAGTGTGTTCTGGCCGATGCCGATCACCTGCAGGTCCTCGGTCGGGCCCCATGGGTTGACCACGTCGATGTTGATCATCGCCACGGTCTTGTCGAGGGGATAGAGCGGATGGCGCGCGTAGTGGCGGGCGCCGAGCAGGCCCTGCTCCTCGGCGGTCACCGCCATGAACAGCAGCGATCGGCGGGGTCTGACCGGTGCCGTCGCAAAGGCCTCGGCAAGCTCCAGCAGCGCCGCGGTGCCGCTGGCATTGTCGAGCGCGCCGTTGAAGATGGTGTCGCCATCGATTCCGGGATTGCGGCCGAGGTGGTCCCAGTGTGCCGAGTAGACCACGGACTCACCGGCCAGCAGCGGATCGGTGCCGGGCAGGCGCGCGACGACATTGTGCGACTGCACCTCGCGGACCTGATTGTCGATACGGAAGCTGGCCCGGGCCTGGAGCGGCACCGGCTTGAAGTCGCGACGGGTGGCCGCCTGCTTGAGTGCGTCGAGGTCCAGGCCTTCGGCTGCGAACAGCTCACGCGCCTTGTCGAGGGTGATCCAGCTCTGCACCGGAACCCGGCTCATGTTGCGGTCGGCCGCGGCGAGTTCGAACTGTTCGCCGGTCCAGCTGTGTTCGACGACGCTCCAGGGGTATCCGGCCGGTCCGGTCTCATGGATGATGATCGCGGCGTCGGCGCCCAGCCTGGACGCAATCTCGTACTTGTAGGTCCAGCGGCCGTAATAGGTCATCGCCTCGCCGCGAAACAGCGCCGGGTCGAGTGCGCCGGGCCGGTCCGGATCCGGCACCGCAGGATCGTTGATCAGCATGACCAGGGTCTTGCCGGACCAGTCGCCGCCGCCCGCGGTCTTGTAGTCGTCCCAGTCGTACTCGGGCGCCTGGACGCCGTAGCCGACGAAGACCAGTTGCGAGTGATCGACGCTGACCGTCGGCACGAAGCGCGCGGTCGTCGCGACGAAATCCGTGCCCACCTGCATGTCGAAGCGGTGCTGCCCGCTGGCGAGCGTCATCCCGGCCTGGCCGGTGATGCCGACCAGCGGGACGTCCTGGACGTAGCGGCCGTCGGGGTTGCCGGGTTCGAGTCCGAGTTCGCGGAACCGGGTCGTCAGGTACTCGATCGTCTTCTGCTCGCCGGCCGTGCCCGGCAGCCGCCCTTCGAAGGCATCGCTGCCGAGGACTTCGATATGGCCGAGCAGCCCCGCGGCGTCGATCCGCTCCAGCGCCGCGGCGGGAAAGGGGGTGTCGGGGCCCGCGGGCGTCCCGCTGCGGGTCGTGGCACAGGTGCAGGCGCCGACCGCGACGCCGGTGATCGCCACCAGAGCGGCGCGGGTGATGAGCGGCATGATCGGCCTCCGGTGGAATCCTGCGGATGGGCTATTGCTTGAGCCAGCGGTCCAGCCAGGCTTCGACGGTTTCGTGCCATTGCACGCTGTTCTGCGGCTTGAGCACCCAATGGTTCTCGTCCGGGTAGATCAGCAACTGGCTGGGAATGCCGCGACGCTGCAGGGCGGTGAAGGTCGCGATGCCCTGTTCCGGCGGGACGCGGTAGTCCTTCTCGCCGTGGATCACCAGCATCGGGGTCTGCCAGTTCTTGACGAAGTTGGCCGGGTTCGACGCCTCGTAGTTCTCGGGGACCAGGTACTGCGGTCCGCCGTGTTCCCATTCCTCGAACCACAGCTCTTCGGTGGTGTAGTACATGCTGCGGTTGTCGAAGATGCCGTCGTGATTGACGATGCACTTGAACGCGTCCGACCAGTTGCCGGCGATCCAGTTCATCATGAACCCCCCGTAGCTGGCGCCGAGCGCGCCGGCGCGCTCGCCGTCGAGGAAGTCGTAGCGGTCCAGCGCATACGCCCAGCCCTTCTGCAGATCGACCAGCGGCTTGCCGCCCCAGTCGCCGGTGATCGAATCGGTGAAGGCCTGGCCGTAACCGGTCGAGCCGTGGAAGTCGATGAACACCACGGCGTAGCCCATTCCGGAATAGATCGCGGGGTTCCAGCGGTAGTGCCAGTCGTTGCCCATGCTGCCCTGGGGACCGCCGTGGACGATGAAGGCGACCGGATACTTCTTGCCCTTGCGGTAGTTCCACGGCTTCATCACGTAGCCGTAGACGGTCTCGTCATTCCAGCCGGCGAATGCGAACTGCTCGTAGTTGCCGAACTGCACGTGCTGCAGGCGCTCGACGTTGAACTGCGTGAGGCGCCGGTGTCCGGTGCCGGCCAGGTCGGTGTGATAGAGATCGGCCGGCGCCGTCAGGCTGTCGTAGGTGTAGACGATGCCGCCGGTGCCGACATCGAAACCGCCGACGTGTCCCGCGCCGCTGACGCCCTCGACCTTGCCGCTGGCGACGTCGATCGCGAACAGCCGGTGCTGGCCGAGGTCGTCCGCGGTCGTGTACAGCGTCTTGCCGTCGGTGCTGAACTGCAGGGGACCGGCGGAGCGGTCCCAGTCCGGCGCGACTTCACGGACGCGGTCGGTCTTCAGGTCGTACAGCTTGACGGCCAGCCGGTCGGCCTCGAATCCCGGCCGCCGCATCGACAGATACGCGAGGGAACCGCCGTCGGGCGAGAACACCGGCGAGGTGTCCATCGCCTCGTTGTCCTGCGTCAGGTTGCGCGGCGGTGCGGAGCCGTCGGTCGGGGCCAGCCACACATCGAGATTGGTGCTCCAGGGTTCGCTGCTGCCGGCGATGCGCGCGGTGAACGCGATCGTGGCGCCGTCCGGGGCGAAGCCGTATTCGCCGGAGTCGCCGAACGGCTTGGTCGGCACGTCACCGTCGATGCCCTTGCTGACCTGAACCGGGCCGCGGGCCTGCCCGTCGACGCCGATGGTGAGCGTGAACAGCTGCGAGCGCGTGCCGTTTTTCCAGGTGTCCCAGTGACGCACGAAGAGTTTGTCGAACAGCATGCCGCTGCGCTTGTCGTCGGCGCGCTCATCGAGGCGACGCTTGGTGCAGGCCAGGTCGGCGCAGTCCGCGAACACCTCCAGCGCGACCGCGAGGTGTTTGCCGTCGGCGGCCAGCGCGTAGCTGCCGACGTCGAGTGGCAGATCGGTGACCTGGGTCGCCTCTCCGCTGCGTTGCCGGTCCAGACGCCAGACCTGCGGGCTGCCGGAGCGGGTCGACAGGAAGTACAGGTAGCGGCCGTCGGCCGACCAGCGCGGATCGTAGTGGCTGCCCTCGGCAGTGGTCGCGGCGTGCGCGCCGGTGCCGTCGGCCTGCATCAGCCACACCGCCATCACGCCCTTGTTGGCGTCGTAGTCGGTGCGTCGCACGGCAAACGCCACGTGCTCGCCATCCGGCGACAGCCGCGGATCGGAGACGCGGTCCAGACGGACCAGATCGCTGGCGGTGATCGGGCGGGGGGTGGCGGTCGTGGTCTTGGCGGACATGGCGTTGAAGCTGAGGGTGATCAGGGCGGCACCGGCGAGCGCGCGAATCATCGATCGAGGTCTCCTGAGGATCGAGGCGAGGAAAACTCCGGCATGTTAAACGCATCGGCGCAGAGGCACGTCCGGGTAATGTCTCAGGGCGTCGCGCCGGGGCGGTGCCTATACTCGCCGCCGTTCTCCATACGCCTGCAACGACATGAGCACGACCTTTCCGCCGCCGCCACCGGCGGGTGCCGCCGCCGCGCGCACGGACGAGTTTCTGGGGCATCCCAAAGGCCTCTACGTCTGCTTCTTCACCGAGATGTGGGAGCGCTTCTCTTTCTACGGCATGAAGGCGTTGCTGCTGCTGTACATCCTCAAGTACCACCTGTTCACGGATCAGGCCGGATACGAGCTGCTCGGCGCCTACGGCGGTCTGGTCTATGCGGTGCCGGTGATCGGCGGCCTGCTCGCGGACCGCTATCTGGGCATGCGCAAGGCGGTGGTCTTCGGCGGCGTGCTGCTGGTGCTCGGGCATCTCGGCATGGCCTACGAAGGCGAGCAGGCGCGTGTCGTCGACGGCGTGGTCGTGCGCGACGAGCCGGCCTTGCAGGTGTTCTACCTGTCGCTGGCCCTGATCATCATGGGCGTGGGGTTTCTCAAGCCGAACATCTCGACGATCGTCGGCAAGCTCTATCCCGAGCATGATCCGCGGCGCGATTCGGGCTTCACGGTCTTCTACGCGGGGATCAATGTCGGCGCGCTGTTCGCCAGTCTGATCTGTGCCTATCTGGGCGAAACCTACGGCTGGAGCTACGGTTTCGGTGCGGCGGGGATCGGGATGGTTGCCGGGCTGCTGTTGTTCCTGTGGGGGCAGAAGTATCTGCACGGGCATGCCGAGCCGTCCGACCCGCAGCGTCTGCGCGAGCGCGTCTTCGGCCTGCCGCGCGAGGGGTGGATCTATCTCGGCGGCGTCGGTGGCGTGTTGCTGGTATGGCAGCTGATCCAGCGGACCTGGACCGTCCACGGCGCGATGCATCTGATCGCGCTCGCTTTCGTCGCCTGGTTCGCGTGGTTCCTGGCGCGGCACTGCACGCCGCAGCAGCGCGGGCAGATGATCGCGCTGGTGGTGCTGATCGTCGCGGTGCTGGTCTTCTTCACGCTGTACGAGCAGACCTACGGTTCCTGGATCACCTTCACCGACCGCCTGATGACCAAGGAACTGTTCGGCTTCTCGACGGCGCAGGGCGGCGCGTTGCCGTGGGCGACCTGGTCGCTGGCGGCGAGTCCGCCGCTGATGGTTGCGGCGCTGATCGCGTCGGATCGCGGGCATGGCGCGCTGGCGGTGGGCCTGGTCGGAGTGATGGTGGCCGGGCTGGTCGTGGCGATCGCGCACGATGTGGTGCTGGTGCCGCAGACCGCCGGGTCGCTGACCTTTCTGGGGGCCTTCTTCATCGTCGCACTGGCGCCGCTGTTCGCGTGGCTGTGGCCGTGGTTGCAGCGGCGGAGCCTGAATCCGAGCACGCCGGTGAAGATGGGCATCGGCCTGGTGATCGCCGGGCTGTCGTTCCTGCCGCTGGTCGCGGCGGCGCAGGTCGCGGCATCCGGCGTCCAGGCCAGCGTCTGGTGGCTGGTGCTGGCGTATCTGGTGCTCGAGGTCGGCGAGGTCTGTCTGTCGCCGATCGGTCTGTCGGCGGTCACCCAGCTGTCGGTGGCACGCGTCGTCGGTGTGATGATGGGCGCGTTCTGGCTCGCGACCGCGTACTCGGAAGTCCTGGCCGCGGCGTTCGGCAGCCTGGCGTCGATCGAGATCCCGGAAGGCGGGGCGATCGACATGGCGGCGGCCGCCGCCAAGTATCACGACCTGTTCTGGACGCTGTGCGGGATCGGTGTTGGCTCCGGCGTTCTCGCGCTGCTGGCGGCGCCGCTGATCCGGCGGGCGATGGGCGAAGCCCGGTAACGGGATTTCAGTGCGGACGCCAACCGCAAGAGGCCGCCGGAAACGGCGGCCTCTTGCGGTCTAGCCTGCGATGCGCCGCCGGCGCAGGGCTGCGCCGAGCAGCATGGCGCTGACGAACCAGTGGCCGAGCGCGCCGCCACCGCCACCACCGCCGCTCGGGGTCGTGACCGGTCCGGGGTCCTTGCCGGCCAGCGTCAGCGTACCGGTGTTGTCGGGGTCCAGATGGGCCTTGAGCTGCTGGCTGCTCGCGCTGCCGGCGGTCCAGCCGGCATCGAGGCGGGCGTAGTAGTCGGGCTGGGTCTGTGCGTCACATGACGCCAGTCCGCCGGACAACACGCCGACGATCCGGTGATCCTGATTCCACAGGCCGCTGCCCGATGAACCCTGTTCGGTGGTGCCCTGAGCCCATTTGACTTCCCAGGTTTTCACCAGGCGGCTGCAGTTGTTGTTGCCGTCGTATTCGATGCAGACGTTGTCGGTTTTGACCGCCGGGATGCTGTACGCACTGATCCGCTTTTCGTCCGCCGACGGATGGTGGATGCTGACGCCGGACTGTGGCGGCGTCGTGCCGGCATTCCAGCCGGCGTAGTGGACGTCGAAGGCGTTGCTGGGGGGCTGATTCAGGCGCAGCAGCGTGAAGTCGGAGCCGATGTCGTCCGCCAGCAGGGTGGAGCCGGTCTGATTCTGGCTGAGGCTGCCGTCGGGATTGCCGCCGCAGACGCTGGTCTCGTAGTTCCAGTAGACGACCACCGAAGAGGGCGAATGCTGGGCATCGTCCCCGATCTCGCAGTGGTCCGCGGTCAGGAACAGGGGATCGTCGTTCTGACGGACGTTGTTGACCAGCTGGCCCGAGCAGGCGCCCACGCCGCCGATCGTGATCAGCGCCACCGACCGGATCTCGTCACGCCAGTCGTCGCCGAGCGGGCAGACCACGTCGATGTTGCAGCTGCCGGACTTGGCGATGGAGCCGGAGGTCCCGAACCGGCGGAAGCCGTGATTGACCGAGGCCAGTTGCAGGGCGACGGCATCGCGCGCCTGTTTGGGAACCCGCAGCTCGATGACCGCCGACTCGCCGAGGACGATGGCGGTCCAGAGTTTGCCGTCCGGTGCCTGCTCGGCGCGGGTGTAGGGGCCCTGGACGTTGCGTCCCTGGGGGTCGTAGAGCCAGAGCGCGGCGCCACTGGGCAGCGCGAACTGACTGAAGGTCAGGTTGATCGACTTGGCGCCGGCGGAGAACACGCGGGTGCGCCAGCGCATCTGGCCCGCGGAGACTTCGTCCCAGACCCCCTGATCGAGGCCGGCCGCCAGCGGTGCAGCCACCGCGAACCGGCGCTGCTCGGCGGGGTTGGCCTCGACCGCTGCGACCTTGGCCTGAACCTGATCGACCGCGGTGGTCAGCAGCGGCAGCGCGTCGAGATCGACCAGATCCGGGCTGAAAGCCTGTGCGGATGCGGCCGCGCCGAGCAGCGCGGCGGCGAGGGCGTAGCGGGGGAGTCGCATGCGGTCAGTCTCCGGGAATCGAATCGCATCGCGAGTCTATTCCGGATCGCCTCCCAATGCGCGCGCTGTGGCGCATGCGGTGGCGGATTTCGTGACCGACGGCTCAAACCGCCGGAGCGGGCGTGATGTCCCCGGGGGAGGAATTGTCTCCTAGCCGCGGGAACGATTGCGCCTGCGCAATGCCGCCGCTGCGTACAGCAGCGCGAGCACGGCGCCGGGCAGGGCGCCACCGCCACCGCCACCGCCACCGTCGCTGCCGCCGTCATCGCCGACGTCGACGACTTCGCCCGGGTTCTTGCCGGGCAGGCTGGTGATGCCGGTGTTGTCGGGGTCCAGATGCGCCTTGAGCTGCGCGTTGTCGGCGGATCCGGCGGTCCATGCCGCTTCGAGGCGGCCGAAGAAGTCGGGTGCTTCCGGGTCGCTGCAGGAGGCGCCCCCGCCGGACAGAACGCCGACCAGACGATGGTTGCCATTCCACAGCCCGCTACCCGAAGAACCCTGTTCGGTGGTGCCCTGGCTCCAGACGACCTGCCAGGTGTTGACGGAGCGGGCGCAGTTTCCGAGCAGGCCGCTTTCGATGCAGACGCCGTCCTGGCGGCTGGCGGGCGTCGCGAATGCGCTGATGCGCTTTTCGTCGCCGCTGGGATGGTGGATGGCGACACCGGAACTCGGGGTCCGTCCGCTGACGTCCCAGCCGGCGTAGTAGACGTTGAATGCGGAGGCGGGCTCCTGATTGAGTCGCAGCAGGGTGAAATCTGAGGTGACGTCGTCCGCCAGCAACGTCGAGCCGGACTGGTTCTGACTCAGTGATCCGTCCGGGGTGCCGTTGCAGACACTGGTCTGGTAGTTCCAGTACACGACCACCGACGCCGCCGAGGTCAGCAGCGAATCTCCGACCCCGCAATGATCCGCGGTCAGGAACAGCGGATCGTCGTCCTGGCGGGTGTTGTTGACGAGTTGGCCGGAGCAGACGTACTGCCCGCCGATGGTGATACGCGCTGCGGAACGGATCTCGCCGCGCCAGCCGTCGCCCAGCGGGCAGACGACGTCGATATTGCAGCTGCCGGATTTCGCGATCGTCCCCGCCGCGCCGAAGCCGCGGAAGCCGTGGTTGATCCGGGCCAGCTGCAGCCGCACGTCCTTGCGCAGGGCGGGCGGGACGTGCAGTTCGAGCACGGCGCTGTCGCCGGTGACCAGCGCGCTCCAGAAGTGGGTTCCGGGTGTCAGGTCGGCTGCGGCATAAGGGCCCTGGACCAGCTTGCCACCGGTGTCGTAGATCCAGAGTTCGGCCGGCGGCGGCAGCGCCAGCTCGGCGAACTCGAAATTGAGTGACTGTGCGCCGGCGGAGTACGCGCGCATCCGCCAGCGGGCACGGCCGTCGCTGGCGGTGTCCCACAGACCGTCGGCAAGGCTCAGGCGGCTCGGCGTGCCAACCGCAAAACGACGCGTCTGCTGCGGATCGTCGACGGCACTGCGGATCTTGGCCTGGATGGACGGCCAATCGGTCGTCTGCAGGGGAATGGCGTCGAGCCCGGTGAGCGAGGGCGCGAATGCATGTGCGCCCAGGCCGAGCGGCAACAGCAGCGCTGCGAATGTTCGAGCGATTGTGCGCATGGAATCGATCCCCCGCGTTGTGATGGTCTTATTGGGGGGAGTTTAGGCTTCTGTTGCCGAGTCTGCCGGCGCCGAGAGAATCTCGACGCGCTCGCCCGAGGGCGTACGCAGCGCCCCGGCGTTCGCCGCCTCGATCTGCAGCACCGCGGTGGCCAGCGCCCCTTCGTCGCCGTCGCGGACCGCGTCGACGATCTCGCCGGCGACCGCGTCGCGACCGGCTGTCCGAATCTCGCTGCCCGCCGCAGGCACCTCCGATCCGGTGATCCGGCACACGTACAGGCGTCGTTTGAGCTGCCCCAGATAGTGCAGGCGCGCGACGATCTCCTGTCCGGTGTAGCAGCCCTTGTCGAAGCTGATGCCGCCGAACAGGTCCAGGTTGGCCATCTGTGGAACGAAGTGCTCGCGGGTTGCGGCATGGACCACCGGAAGCCCGGCGCGGATCTCGCTGCGCCGCCAGTCGTCGAATGAGCCGCGCGTGGCCAGGGCGGAGAGCCTGGCGTCCACGATGGCGAGGCGCTCCAGCGGCGCCGTGATACTGAACCGCGGCGTTTCGCCGTGGCGGCGCAGGACGATGATGCCGCCGGCCGTGGCGGCGCTGTCCATCGGGTTCGCGGGGCAGGGCAGCCCGGCCTGATCGAGTGCCGCCGCCGACGCGGATCCGATCAGGCCGATCGATCCGTGCGTGCCGCTGACGTCCTCGAGGCCCGCCTTGGCGCGCAGGACGAACATCTTCAGGCGCTTGAGCGTCGTCTCGACGAGATCGGCGGGCAGCTCGATCAGGATCGAACCGTCACCGGCATCGATCAGCGTCAGAACCGCAAGCATGCGCCCCTTGGGGCTGTTGTAGCTGGAGATCTGGGCGGCCGTCGGGCTCAGGTGCCCGATGTCGCCGGACAACTGTCCCTGCAGAAATGGACGGAGGTCGGCGCCGCTGGCGCGGATGATTCCGAGGTCTTTCAGACGAATGGATAGGAGGTCTTTCATTGCCGGATGCCACTCAAATTTGTCACACTATCAAGGCTAAGCCGAACCGATTTGCCGTGTCCCAAGAACAGGATTCCAGAACTGAACCTGAGCAGCCAGCCAAGGCCGGGGACGTCGTGCCGTTGTCGCGGCTGCTTGAGCAGTCCGACAAACAGGCGCAGTCGGCGCAACAGGCCCCCGTTCCGGCAACGACGCCGGTGCGAGAAATCGGTGGACGTAGCGACGGGCTGGATCCCACACGATATGGCGACTGGGAGAAAAACGGTCGCTGTATCGATTTCTGATCATCGTAGTTGTAATTCCCTCAGGGAGCCGGAATGAGCACCAAAACTCCCGCGGACCCGCGTCCGCTGTCGCCCTTCATGCTGGGGCAGTATTACCGATTCCAGTGGACCTCCTTGCTGAGCTTCGCGCACCGCATCACCGGAATCGGATTGACGATCGGGGCGTTCCTGGTCGTCGGGTGGTTGATCGCCCTGGCCGGTGGCCCGCAGGCCTACGGCATGATCTCGACCCACGTTGGTGCTTGGTACGGACAGGTCCTGCTGTTCTGCTGGACCTGGGCGCTCATGTATCACCTGGGCAACGGTATCCGCCACCTGTTCTGGGATGTGGGCATGGGTTTCGATCTGAAGGCCGCCGAACGCTCCGGCTATGCGGTCGTCGTCGCCTCCCTGGTCCTCACGGCCGCGGCCTGGGCCGTCGCCTACATCGGTTAAGGAGTGATTCGATGAGTGTTTCGAGCAAGGATTTGCGCTCGCCGCTGTCGCGTGCGCGCGGACTCGGATCCGCGAAGGAAGGCGTGCAGCATTTCTGGGTTCAGCGCGTCTCGGCCGTCGCGCTGGTGCCGCTGACCTTGTGGTTCGTGTTTTCGATCGCCCGTCTGGCGACCGGTGCAGCGGATTACGCGGCGGTGGAGTACTGGGTATCGGCGCCGTCGGTGGCGGTGACGCTGGTGTTGTTCCTGATCGCGACCCTGTATCACTCGATGCTGGGGGTGCAGGTGGTCGTCGAAGACTACGTATCGGGCGAAGGCGCGAAGCTGACGGTGCTCATGCTCAGCAAGTTCGTGCACATGATCGCCGCTGCCGCGGGCATTTTCGCGGTGCTCAAGGTCGCTCTGGCCTAACAGATATCAGGAACACTCATGGCTGCTTACGAAATCATCCATCACGAATATGACGCGGTCGTCGTCGGCGCCGGCGGTTCCGGCCTGCGCGCGACGCTGGGGCTGGCCGAATCCGGTCTGAAGACGGCGAACATCACCAAGCTGTTCCCGACCCGTTCGCACACGGTTGCGGCGCAGGGCGGCATTTCCGCCGCGCTCGGCAACATGGGCCGCGACGACTGGCGCTGGCACTTCTACGACACCGTCAAGGGTTCGGACTGGCTCGGCGATCAGGACGCGATCCAGTACATGACGCGCGAGGCGATTCCCGCGATCATCGAGCTCGAGCACTACGGCGTGCCGTTCTCGCGCACGCCGGAAGGCAAGATCTATCAGCGCCCGTTCGGCGGCATGACCACCGAATTCGGCAAGGGACCGCCGGCGCAGCGCACCTGCGCGGCCGCCGACCGCACCGGCCATGCGATGCTGCACACGCTCTATCAGCAGAGCCTCAAGTGCAAGGCGCAGTTCTTCATCGAGTACTTCGCGCTCGACCTGCTGATGGACGAGCAGGGACAGTGCTGCGGCGTGCTCGCCTGGGATCTGGCGACCGGGCAGCTGCATCGCTTCCGCGCCCACATGGTGATCCTCGCGACCGGCGGTTACGGGCGTGCCTACTTCTCGGCAACGTCGGCGCATACCTGCACCGGCGATGGCGGCGGTATGGTGCTGCGCGCCGGCCTGCCGCTGCAGGATCTGGAATTCGTGCAGTTCCATCCGACCGGCATCTACGGTGCCGGCTGCCTGATCACCGAGGGTGCCCGCGGCGAAGGCGGCTATCTGACCAACAAGGATGGCGAGCGCTTCATGGAGCGCTATGCGCCGAGCGTCAAGGATCTGGCCCCGCGCGACATGGTTTCGCGCGCGATGTCCACCGAGATCCGTGAGGGACGTGGCGTCGGCGCCGAGGCCGACCACATTCATCTGCATCTCGAACATCTGGGGCCGGAAGTGCTGCACGCGCGTCTTCCGGGCATTTCCGAGTCGGCGAAGATCTTCGCCGGCGTCGACGTCACCAAGGAGCCGATTCCGGTGGTGCCGACGGTGCACTACAACATGGGCGGCATTCCGACGCTCTACACCGGCGAGGTGGTCACGCTCAAGGACGGCGACCCCGACAGCGTGGTGCCGGGTCTGATGGCGGTCGGCGAGGCGGCCTGCGTGTCGGTGCATGGCGCCAATCGCCTGGGATCGAACTCGCTGCTGGATCTGGTGGTGTTCGGGCGTTCGGCGGCACTGCGTGCCGCCGAGCTGGTCAAGGCCGGCACCCCGCACAAGAAGATCTCCAGCGACTCCGAGGATCGTGCGCTGGCGCGACTCGACGCGCTGCGTAACGCCAAGGGATCTTCGTCGACGGCACAGGTCCGCCTCGACATGCAGAAGACCATGCAGAAACACTGCGCGGTGTTCCGCGACGGCGAGCTGATGCAGGAAGGCATCGAGAAGCTCAAGGGTGTGATCGACAACTTCACGCAGGATCTGGGCGTGACCGACCGGTCAATGATCTGGAACTCGGATCTGGCCGAAACCCTCGAGCTGGACAACCTGATGGGGCAGGCTCTGATCACGATCGTCTGCGCGGAGAACCGCAAGGAATCGCGCGGCGCGCATGCTCGTGACGATCTCAAGGACCGTGACGATCAGAACTGGCTGAAGCACACCGTTGCGTGGCGGACCGGAGACAAGGACGTGAAGATCGATTTCCGTCCGGTGCACATGCAGCCGCTCGACCCCGAGGTGGAACATATTCCGCCGGTCGCCCGCAAGTACTGATCAGACGCGCTACGAGGAAGAATTCCGATGGCTCAGTTCAAGCTTCCCGCCAATTCCACGATCGACAAGGCGGCGGGCAAGGTGCACAAGGCACCGGCCGGCGCCAAGAACGTGCAGACCTTCAAGATCTATCGTTACGAGCCCGACACCGGCGCCAATCCGCGCATGGACACCTACGAGGTGGACATGGACAACTGCGGGCCGATGGTGCTCGACGCCCTGATCAAGATCAAGAACGAGATGGACGCAACGCTGACGTTCCGCCGTTCCTGCCGAGAGGGCATCTGCGGCTCGTGCGCGATGAACATCGATGGCACCAACACGCTGGCGTGCATCAAACCCTGCGACGAGATCAGCGGCGACGCCAAGGTCTATCCGCTGCCGCACATGCCGGTCATCAAGGACCTGGTGCCGGATCTGACGCATTTCTACGCGCAGCTGGCGTCGATCGAGCCGTGGCTCAAGACCGACTCGGCGGCGCCGACCCGCGAGCGCCTGCAGTCCGAGGAGGACCGGGCCAAGCTCGACGGCCTCTACGAATGCATCCTCTGCGCCTGCTGCTCGACCAGCTGCCCGAGCTACTGGTGGAACTCCGACCGGTATCTCGGCCCGGCGATCCTGATGCAGGCCTATCGCTGGCTGGTCGACTCGCGCGACGAGGCCACCGGCGAACGTCTCGACGCGCTGGAGGATCCGTTCAAGCTGTATCGTTGCCACACGATCATGAACTGCGCGAAGACCTGCCCGAAGAGCCTGAATCCGGCCAAGGCGATTGCCGAGGTCAAGAAGATGATGGTCGAGCGCAAGGTTTGAGCCGTTCACGCATGAAATCGGACGGCAGGGGTCTGCGGCCCCTGCCGTCCCGCGGGGCCCACCGTTTTCCGGAGGCAGCGGCATGAGCGGGGTCAGCGACGGCCGCCTGCGCTGGCTGCTGCGTCGAGGGATGAAGGAACTCGACGTGGTCATGGAGCGCTACTATGCGGGCCGTTTCGAGGCGGCTCCGGCGGCGGAGAAGGCCGAGTTTCTGCGGCTGGTCACGCTGGCCGAGGATCCGGACATCTGGGCCTGGATGATGGGCTACGCCGAGGTTCCGGCCGAGTATGTCGCCATCATCGAGCAGCTTCGACTCTACCGTTGATGTCACGCTGCGCCCGTCGACGCGGGCGCTGCAAGGCGGTGTGGTGTTGCACGGCGCGCTGGCCGTTCTGTTGATGGCTTCCGGTGCAGCGCCCTGGGCCCTGATGGTTGGGGCGTCCGGGCTGGCGGTGTCGTGGGCATGGCTACGACGACATCCGGCCTTCGGACATGGCTCGCGCGCGCTCACGCGGCTGGTGTGGCACGGCGATGGCCGCTGGACGCTGCATGCCGCCGGGGGCGTCATGCTCGACGCCGAACTGCAGTCCGACTCGATCGTTCTGGCCCGCCTGTGGGTGCTCCGGTTTCGCGCCGTCAGCGGTGCCCGCCGTGTCCGTATCGTGTTCGGTGATGAAGCGCCGCCCGAGCAGCTTCGCCGGATCCGTGCACGGCTGACGGTTGCCTGAGCCGTCTTCGGAAGTGGCGCGCCGCATTTCCCGATGCCAAAGAAAAGGGGAACGGCTGTTGCCGTTCCCCAAGATGACGGGCGCAATCTGCGCCCGGTCAGGCGCTCGGTATGATCCGAAGATCAGAAGCGGTAGCCGAGGTTGGCTCCGTAGACGATCGGGTCGATGTTGACGGTCCCCAGATCGGTTCCGTTGCTGCTGGCATCGGTGTCGATGTCGATGTAGCGGAGGTCGACGCCGATCACCCAGTTCCGGGCCTGGTCAAGGGCGAAGTCGACGCCGACCTGTCCGGCCAGCCCCCAGGAATTGTCGAGGTCCAGCGGAGTGCCGTTGTCCAGCTTGGACTCCCAGAACATCGTGTAGTTGATGCCGGCCCCGACGTACGGGTCGATCTTGCCGTTCGGCATGAAGTGATACTGCAGCGACACCGTCGGCGGCAGATGGACGGTCGAGCCGGCCTTGGCGCCGTTGAGCTTGATGTCGTGCTTGAACGGCAGCGCGCCGAGCACGTCGACCGCGAGGTTCGGGGTCAGGTAGTAGTCGATGTTGAGCGTCAGCCCGATCTGGCTGTCGACTTCGACGTCGAGCGCGCCCCCCGCCAGGGAGCCGTTGTCCGACTTCGGGTCGACGTTATGGGCGCCGACGCGGATCATCAGCGGGCTTTCGCCGGCAAAGGCCTGCGCACCTGCGAACAGCGATGCGGCGGCCAGCGAAACAGCAAGTACACGTCCAGTGGTCATCTTAGTTAGTCTCCGATGTCGATATCGCTCGATATCTGCTGCACATCATCGGGGCAAACCGATGCCCTGAAACTGATCAGGATCAATGCGACGGCATCTCCGCCTGCGGGCCGATGGCGTCCCATTGCCGCCCCGGCAGTACCGTGGGCTCGGCGTGTTCCAGTTGGGTCGGGAAATCGCGCGTGTAGTGGAGGCCGCGGCTCTCGCGGCGGCTCAGTGCGGAGCGCACGATCAGGTCGGCGACGGTCAGCAGGTTGCGCAGTTCGATCAGGTCCGGACTGATGCGGTAGTTGCCGTAGTATTCCTGGACTTCCTGCTGCAGCAGATCGATGCGGTGCTGGGCGCGCTGGAGGCGCTTGGTGGTGCGGACGATGCCGACATAGTCCCACATGAAGGTGCGCAGCTCGAGCCAGTTGTGGGCGACGACGATGTCCTCGTCGGAGTCCCGGACCCGGCTTTCGTCCCAGGGCTGCAGGGTGGTCGGCAGGTGCCGCGACGGAAGTTCCTGGATCAGGTCGGCGGCGGCGGCCTCGGCGAAGACCAGGCACTCGAGCAGGGAGTTCGAGGCGAGGCGGTTGGCGCCATGCAGTCCGGTGCAGGCGACCTCGCCGATCGCATACAAGCCCTTGACGTCGGAACGGGCGCGCAGGTCGGTCAGGACCCCGCCGCAGGTGAAGTGCGCCGACGGCACCACCGGAATCGGCTCGCGGGTGATGTCGATGCCCAGTTCCAGGCAGCGTGCGTGGATGCTGGGGAAATGGCTGCGGATGAATTCGGCCGGCTTGTGGGTGATGTCCAGCAGCACATGCTTGATGCCGAGGCGTTTCATCTCGTGATCGATCGCCCGGGCGACGATGTCGCGCGGTGCCAGCTCGCCGCGGCTATCGAAGCGGGGCATGAAACGCTCCCCCGGCGAGCCGTCGTCGTTGGGCAGGCGCAGCACTGCGCCTTCGCCGCGCAGCGCCTCGCTGATCAGGAAGTTCCGGGCTTCCGGGTGATACAGGCACGTCGGGTGGAACTGCATGAATTCCATGTTGGCGATGCGGCAGCCGGCGCGCCACGCCATTGCGATGCCGTCGCCGGAGGCGCCATGCGGATTGCTGGAATACAGGTAGACCTGATTGGCGCCACCGCAGGCGAGCACTACCGCCCGGGCGGCGACCGGGGTGACGCCGCCGTGGTCGACATCGAGCAGGTAGGCGCCGATGACGCGCTTGTCGGCATGGTCGACGATCAGATCGATGGCCAGTGCGTATTCGATGACGGTGATGTTCGGGTGGGTGGCGGCCCGGCCCGACAGGGTCGACTCGAGCGCCCGCCCGGTGGCGTCCGCGGCATGGACGACGCGACGGTGACTGTGTCCGCCTTCCTTGGTCAGGTGCAGCTCGGCGGGGTTGTCGTCGGCATAGGTGAACTCCACGCCGAGGTCCTGCAGCCAGCGCACGCACTCCGGTCCGCGCTCGACCGTGAAGCGCACCGCGTCCTCGTCGCACAACCCGCCGCCGGCGGTCAGGGTGTCGGTCACATGCTGGTCGACCGAATCGGTGGCGTCGAGCACCGCGGAGATGCCGCCCTGCGCCCATAGCGTGCTGCCGCTCTGCAGGGGACCCTTGGAGACGATCGCGACCCGGATTCCGGCTTCGGCCAGACGCAGCGCGCAGGACAGTCCCGCGGCGCCGCTGCCGATCACCAGCACGTCAGTAGTTTTCATTGGGGGCTTAGGGTTTGGTCCGGCGTATTGCTAAAATGGAGAACATATCGAACCCGGCACGGCGGCGAGGCAGCGGTCTGCGGCTCGCCGAAGGCGCGGGGCGGTGACACGCTGACCGCACGCGGTCCGAGATCAGATCCCAGTTGGGTCAAGTTTAACCTTATTGTCATGCGGCCCAGATGCCGTGTCGGAGCTACGCGCGCATGTCCGAATCGACGATCGACGAGCAATTGGTCGCCAAGGCCCAGGCTGGCGACCAGCGCGCGTTCGAGCTCCTTGTGCGCAAGTACCAGTACAAGATCATCCAGCTGGTCGGGCGCCTGGTTGGCGAGGCCGATGCGCCTGACGTCGCGCAGGAGACTTTCGTCCGCGCCTGGCGCGCGCTCGGCGGCTTTCGCGGTCAGTCGGCGTTCTATACTTGGCTGTACCGTATCGGCATCAATACCGCCAAGAATCACATCGTTTCGCGGGGGCGGCGGCCGGCCGACCAGGATATCGATGTCGCCGACGCCGAACTTTATGGGCATACCGAGCATCTAAGCGATATCGACACACCCGAGGCAGAGATGCTATCGGAGGAGATCAAGCACCGCGTCGCTGAGACCATTGCGAAATTGCCCGAGGATTTGCGGACGGCGATCACCCTGCGCGAGCTCGAAGGACTGTCCTACGAGGAGATCGCCGAGGCGATGGACTGTCCGATCGGAACGGTCAGGTCTCGCATCTTCCGGGCTCGCGAGGCGATCGACGGCGCGCTCAAGCCCCTGCTGGATTGATCATGGATCGAGCTCGACAGACGGTTGTGTGTGGCGTTTTGGCGGATGCGACGGAACTTTTTGGCCGTTGTGTGGTTCAGCGTTTATCGATAGTTGCAAGGTGGCTTCATGGCGAATGAGTTGATTTCCGCTGTCTTCGACGGTGAATGTAGTCCGCAGGAACTCGATCGCCTGCTCGATGCGTTCGAGCAGTCGCCTGAACTCAAGACCACGTGGAGCCGGATGAGCCTGGCGCGCGACACCCACGAGGACGTCCATGTTCGCAGGGGCCAGCCTTGCATCTGTGCCGGTGTCATGGCGCGAATCGCGGCCGAACCGGTTGCTTCGGGCGGCAAGGTGGTGCCGTTGTTCCGGCAGCGCGTGAATCGCTATTGGAAACCCGTTGTCGGCCTCGCCGCCGCGGCATCGGTTGCGGCCGTGGCGCTGACGCTCGATTTCGCCGGGCGTGACGCATCCGTCCCTGCCGCTCCGGAGACGCTCGCGCGTCGCGACGCTTCGATGGCGGTCCCGGTGAGCAGCCGCCAGCCCCGGTATCTGCCGGCCGTCGCAACGACCGATCCGGCGCGGGCGGCCTTCGAGGACGATCTGCGCCAGTATCTGATCGAGCACAGCAACACGCTCGCCGATCGCGGCATGAGCGGGACGCTGTCTTATGCCCGATTCGCGACGCATTCGGTTGACGACCCGATGATGGTGCGCCCGGTGTCGCTGGAGGCGCAGCCTTGATCCGCAGGCTGGCTGCCGGCGTTCTGCTGGCGTCCGGCAGCGTCGCCGCCCTGGCGGCCGAGGTCAGCGACCCGGCGCAGGTGCTGGCGAAGATGAGCAAAGCCGCCCGCGAGGTGAACTATCAGGGTGTGATCGTCTATCAGACCCGCAATCGCCTCGATACTCTCAAGGTTGTGCACGGCGTTCACGACGGCGTCGAGCTCGAACGCGTCAAGACCCTGACCGGGACTCCCAGCGAGATCGTCAAGCGCGACGGCAAGGTCATGTGCATCCTCCCGAAGGACCGCCAGATGACGCTGGATCGCCCGACGCCGAAGGGTCTGTTTCCGACCCTGACCCCGGAGCGCCTGCAGCAGATCTCGAGCGTCTACCATTTCGAATCGATCGGCACCACCCGCATTGCGGGACGTCCCTGCGAGGGGATTTCGATCATGCCGCGGGACGAGTTCCGCTATGGCTACCAGATCTGGGCGGACCAGCAGACGATGGTGCCGCTGAAGGTCAATCTGGTGTCGCGCAACGGCGCGGTACTCGAGCAGATGATGTTCACCGAGGTCGAGTTTCCGGAGCAGATTCCGGAGTCGGCATTCGAAGTCGATGCACACCCGGAGCCGGGGCAGCGGATCGTCCGCGCCGAGGAGCAGGGGCCGCGGCCGCCGGAAGCGGTGCCGCAGCCGCGGGACTGGCGTTTCACCCGGTTGCCGCCGGGGTTCAAGGTCACCATGCGGGACGTGCGGCCGACGCCGGACGGCAAGGGGATCGTCGAGCACATCCTGATTAGCGACGGGCTCTCGGCGATTTCAGTGTTCAGCGCCCGCATGCACGCGCCCGCCGGGCAGTCCTTCGAGGGGCAGTCGCAGATGGGCGCGGTCCACGCCTTCGGGCGTATTGTCGGCACGATTCACGTCACTGTCGTCGGTGAGGCCCCGCCCGAGACGGTCCGTCTGATCGGCGAGTCGGTCGAGCCCGATGATGCGCAGGTCGGTCCGGTTGAAGCCGATCTGGCGTCCAAGCCCGCCGAAGCACCCGCAGCGGCCCAGCCATGATCGAAGAGCGGGCCATCGTTTCGCGGATGGCCAGCGGCGCCGTGTGGGTGCGGGCGTTCGGCCCCGAATCCTGCCCCCGCTGCGCGGAGGGCCGGGGGTGCGGTGGCGGGGTGCTGGCCAAGCTCGTCGGTCGGCATCGTCCCGAGATCCAGGTCCAGGGCACACTCCGGAATCTCAGTGTCGGGGACACGGTCATCGTCGGCGTCGACGAGGGCGTCGTCATGCAGGCGTCGCTCTGGGTCTATGCGATCCCGCTGGCGGGAATGTTCGCGCTGGGGGCGTTTGCGCATCTGGTACTGGCCGCGCACGACCTGCTGGTGGCGGCGTTCGGGCTGTCCGGGCTGGTGGCCGGATTCGGCTTGACCCGCTGGGCCGGGGAACGCGCCGAGCACAGCGCGCGGTTCCGGCCGTCCCTGCTGCGGCGGGAGCCGGCCAGCGACACCTGCGCCAGGATCGGGGACCTGTAAATCGCCCCGTGCCATCCGCGCCCATTTGAACTTTGTGCGCGAATCCTTTGAAATTCGCGCTGAATCCCCAGACCGATCGGTGCCGCCGGAGCGCGCCATGCCGTTTGTTGCCCGCCTTGCGCGGGGCCTCATTGTTGTCTGCGCGGCGCTTGCCGCGACCGCCTGCGAACGTTCGGCGCCTCCCCAGGTCGTGGGCGGCTATCCCGATTTCGCGGATCTGGTCGAGCGTGTCTCGCCCGCCGTCGTCAACATCAGCACGGTACCTGCGGAGGTCAGCGGCGCGGATGCGGAGACGCTCGATCCGGAGGCCCTGCAGGAAGCGCCCGAATGGTTCCGCCGCTTCTTCGAGCAGGAAGACCCGCAGGCGGGTGAGGACTATTATCCGCCGGAGCAGCAGTCGCTGGGATCGGGTTTCATCCTCTGGGATGACGGCTACATCCTGACCAACTTCCATGTGATCCGCGGCGCCCGCGAGGTGATCGTGCGCCTGCTCGATCGCCGCCAGTTCTCGGCCGAGGTGGTCGGGAGCGACGAGGCCAGCGATCTGGCGCTGCTGAAGATCGACGCCGGCGAGTTGCCGGTGGTCAGGATCGGACAGTCGCAGCGCCTGCGGCCGGGGCAGTGGGTGCTCGCGATCGGTTCGCCGTTCGGCTTCGACTATTCGGTGACCGCCGGCATTGTCTCGGCCAAGGGGCGTGCGCTCGTCACCGAGCAGTACGTACCGTTCATCCAGACCGACGTGGCGATCAATCCGGGTAACTCGGGCGGTCCGTTGTTCAACCTCGACGGCGAGGTGGTCGGCGTCAACTCGCAGATCTATTCGCAGTCGGGCGGCTATCAGGGCGTATCGTTCTCGATTCCGATCGACGTTGCCGCCAAGGTGGCGCGACAGTTGCGCGATACCGGCGTGGTCACCCGCGGCTGGCTGGGGGTCGTCGTCCAGGAGGTCGATCGCGATCTGGCGCAGCATCTCGGGCTCGACAAGCCGGAAGGGGCGCTGGTGGCGCGGGTGCTCGCCGACAGCCCGGCGGCGCGAGCCGGGCTGATGGAGGGCGATGTGATCCTCAGTTTCGAGGGTGAGGCGCTGGCCAGTTCGTCGGCGCTGCCGCATCGCGTCGGCATTGCCGATCCGGGGCAGCGCGCCGAACTCGAGGTGATGCGTTCGGGCAAGCGCATGAAGGTCACCGTCGAAGTCGGGGCCCTGCGTTCGGACACGCCGGCGCAGGTGCCGGCCGCCGCGCCTCCGGCGCCGGTCGGCGGTCCGCTCGGAATGTCGGTGCGCATGCTGTCCGCGGACGAGCGGAGGGACGCGCAGGTCGTGGCCGGGGGCGTCCTGGTGACCGCCGTCGACGACGGCCCGGCGGCGCGTGCCGGCGTCCGTACCGGCGATATCCTGCTGCAGCTGGCAGGGCAGGAAGTCGATTCGCCGCAGCGTTACGCCGAGGTCGTCGACCGCTTGACGCCGGGCCAGACGGTTGCGGTCCTGGTGCAGCGTCGCGGGGCGCCGTTGTTCCTGGCACTCGACGTCCCGCCGCGCGAGGACAGCCGGTGACGCGGTTCCTGCTGCTGGGCCGCCCCGAGTGCCACTTGTGCGAAACCTACCGCGAGGCATTCGAGGCCCATATGTCGGGACAGGACTATCGGCTCGACAGTGCCGATGTCGACTCGCGCGCTGAGTGGCGTCTGCGGTTCGGTACCCGGATCCCGGTGCTGCTCGATGCCGCAGGGCGGGTTCTGGACGAAGGCTGCTTCGACGCCGAGGCTTTCGAGCGCAACCGCGCCGCCTAAACGCTATACTGGCGAGCTATTTTGGGCGCCCCTGGGGCGACAGGCGGCCGCCGTTCGCAGGATTCCATGAAACAGGACAAGATTCGCAATTTCTGCATCATCGCGCACATCGATCACGGCAAGTCGACGCTGGCGGATCGGTTCATCCAGCTCACCGGTGCGCTGGAACAACGCGAGATGACACGGCAGGTGCTCGACAACAACCCGATCGAACGGGAACGCGGCATCACCATCAAGGCTCAGTCGGTGCAGCTGCACTACAAGGCCCGGGACGGTGAGCTGTATCAGTTCAACCTGATCGATACCCCGGGACACGTCGATTTCTCCTACGAGGTCTCGCGCTCGCTGGCGGCCTGTGAAGGCGCGCTGCTGGTCGTCGACGCGTCACAGGGCGTCGAGGCGCAGTCGGTCGCCAACTGCTACACCGCGATCGAGCAGAATCTCGATGTTCTGCCGGTCCTCAACAAGATCGACCTGCAGAACGCCGAGCCGGAACGGGTCATCGACGAGATCGAACAGGTCATCGGCATCCCGGCGGCTGATGCGATCCGGGTGTCGGCCAAGACCGGGCTCAACGTCCCGGAAGTGCTCGAAGCGGTGGTGCACAAGCTGCCGCCGCCGAGCGGCGATCCGGATGCGCCGCTGCAGGCGCTGATCGTCGATTCGTGGTTCGATCCCTATCTCGGCGTGGTGTCGCTGGTGCGGATCGTCAACGGCCGTCTCGCCAAGGGCGAGAAGATCCGCGTGATGTCGACCGGCCGCAGTTATGAGGCGACGATG
Organism: Nevskiales bacterium; assembly: GCA_028698335.1. Taxonomy (GTDB): domain Bacteria; phylum Pseudomonadota; class Gammaproteobacteria; order Nevskiales; family Nevskiaceae; genus Solimonas. The sequence continues at coordinate 75,645 of JAQVDP010000013.1, forward strand.
CTTGGCGTCAACGCGCCCAAGCGCGTGTTCAAGGACTCGCTGGAATGCGGTGAAGTCGGTTTTGTCGTGGCCGGCATCAAGGACATCTTCGGCGCCCCGGTCGGCGACACGCTGACGCATGCGTCGCATCCCTGCGATGCGCAGCTGCCGGGGTTTCGCGAGGTGCAGCCGCGCGTGTTCGCCGGCATGTTCCCGATCGACGCCGACGACTTCGAGGATTTTCGCGAATCGCTGCAGAAGCTGCGCCTCAACGATTCGGCCCTGCAGTTCGAGCCGGAGAACTCCTCGGCGCTGGGATTCGGGTTCCGTATCGGCTTTCTCGGCATGCTGCACATGGACATCGTGCAGGAGCGCCTCGAACGGGAGTACGGCCTCAACCTGATCACGACGGCGCCGTCGGTGGTCTATGAGGTGCTCAAGACCGACGGCAGCGTGATCCGTATCGAGAATCCCGCGGACCTGCCGGAGCCCGGCTCGTTGCGGGAAATCCGGGAACCGATCATCGACGCCCGTATCCTGATGCCGCCGGACTACGTCGGTGTCGTGATGCAGCTGTGCATGGAGAAGCGCGGCGTTCAGAAGAATCTGCGCTATCTAGGCTCGCAGGTGCAGATGGAAGTCGAGATGCCGATGGCGGAAGTGGTGCTCGATTTCTTCGACCGCCTCAAGAGCGTTTCGCGCGGGTTCGCGTCGTTCGAATACGAATTCGTGCGCTTCCAGGCCGCCGATCTGGTGCGCCTGGACGTACTGGTCAACGGCGAGAAGGTCGATGCGTTGGCGAGCATCGTGCATCGCGACGCGTCCTATCCGCGTGGGCGCGATTTGTGCGAGCGGATGAAGGAAGTCATCCATCGGCAGATGTTCGACATCGCGATCCAGGCGGCGATCGGGTCGAAGATCATCGCACGCAGCACGGTCAAGGCTCTGCGCAAGGATGTGCTGGCCAAATGTTATGGTGGCGACGTCAGCCGCAAGCGCAAGTTGCTCGAGAAACAGAAGGAAGGCAAGAAACGCATGAAGTCGGTCGGCAATGTCGAAATTCCGCAGGCGGCGTTCCTCGCCGTGCTCGGGGTCGACCGCAAGAAGTGAACGGCCTGCCGACCGGGCGGTCAGAACGCGAGGCGACCGGGAATGGTGCCGGCCGCCGATCCTGACGGTAACGAGAGTCCTGAGATCTGATGTCCGACGTTCATTTCGATTTTGCAGTCATTCTGACGGTGCTGACGCTGATCACCGGCGTCTTCTGGGCGCTCGACAAGTGGGTGCTTGCGCCCCGTCGGGAGGGCGCCGGCGATGCCGGCGGGCCGAACGCCTTCGTCGACTTCTGTCGCTCCTTCTTCCCGGTGATCGCCGTGGTGCTACTGCTGCGTTCGTTCCTGGCGGAGCCGTTCCGGATTCCGTCCGGATCGATGATCCCGACGCTGCTGGTCGGCGATTTCATCCTGGTCAACAAGTTCGCCTACGGCTTCCGCGATCCGGTGTTCCACACCAAGTTCGTCGGCATGGGCGAGCCCGAGCGCGGTGACGTGGTGGTGTTCCGCTGGCCGGAAGACCCGAGCAAGGATTTCATCAAGCGCGTGATTGGTTTGCCGGGCGATCGGATTGCGTACCGGAACAAGCAGCTGACGGTCAACGGCGAACCGGCGGAGCTGCAGCCGGCGGGGGCCTACGCCGCGCCGGGCATGCCGCCGCCGGGCGTGATCTACCGCATGGATGAGAACCTGGGCGGCGTTGAACACCACATTCTCGTCAACCCGGCACGACCGGCCGACGATTTCGAGTTCGTCGTGCCTGCCGGTGAATACTTCATGATGGGTGACAATCGCGACGGGTCGGATGACAGCCGGCGCTGGGGCACTGTTCCGGAGCGCAATCTGGTCGGGAAGGCCTTCCTGATCTGGATGTCCTGGGATGGTGAGCGGACGCGCATCGACTTCGACCGGATCGGGACGTCGATTCACTAGCGGGAACAGGAGGACAACATGGGTATGCGGAGCCGTCAGCTGGGACTCGGGTGGTTCGGGACGTTGTTCGTGCTCGGCGTGATTGCGTTCTTCGCGATCGTCGGCGTCAAGAGCCTGCCGGTGTACCTGAACCAGATGAAGATCGCCAGCTCGGTCAGCAAGGTCGCCGGCGATCCCGGCAACGGGCGCGCGGACGTCGTCACCCTGCGCAAGGAATTGCAGCGCTACTGGGACATTGAGGACATCAACTACCTGCAGCCCGCGGACGTCAAGGTCAAGCGCGGCAAGAACGGACGCTACCTGAGCTACGAATACGAAGCGCGCGAGCATCTGTTCTACAACATCTCGATCGTGTTCGACTTCGCCGCCGACGTCCCGCTGGCCAATGTCGGATCCGAGTAGTTTCGAGGCGCGGCTGCAGGCGCGGCTGGGGTACCGCTTCGCCGATCCGCAACTGCTGGATCAGGCGCTGACCCATCGCAGTGTCAGCGCCCATAACAACGAGCGGCTCGAATTCCTGGGCGACGGTGCGCTGAACTTCGTGATCGGCGCGGCGTTGTACGCGTCCCAGCCGAAGGTCGAGGAGGGTGCGCTGTCGAGGCTGCGGGCCAGCCTGGTCCGGGAGGAGACACTGGCGCGGTTGGCGCGCGAGCTGGCCCTGGGTGACTGCATGCGACTGGGCGAGAGCGAGCTCAAGTCGGGCGGTTACCGGCGAGACTCGATCCTCGCCGACGCGCTCGAGGCGGTGCTGGGGGCGATCTATCTCGACGGCGGGTTTGCCGAGGTGCAGCGCGTGGTGCTCGGCCTCTACGAGGAAGACCTGCGCCAGCTGCCCGATCCGGAGAAACTCAAGGATGCCAAGACCCGTCTCCAGGAATGGCTGCAGGCGCGCGCGCGGCCGTTGCCGTCGTACGAGATTCTGAGCGAGTCCGGACCGGCGCACGCGCGACGTTTCCAGGTCCGCTGCCAGCTCGCGGATGCCGGGGATGCCTCCGAGGCGGAGGGCAGCAGCCGCCGAGCGGCCGAACAATGTGCCGCCGAGCGTCTGCTCGGGCGGCTTGAAGGAACCGAACACCTCAATGCGTAGCGGAATCGTCACCATCGCAGGGCGACCCAACGTCGGCAAGTCCTCGCTGCTCAATGCCCTGGTCGGCCGCAAGGTCAGCATCGTCTCGCACAAGCCGCAGACGACCCGTCATCGCATCCAGGGCGTCCTGCACGCCGACGACGGCCAGGTGGTGTTCGTCGACACCCCCGGCCTGCACCGGCTGCAGAAACGTGCGCTCAACCGCATGATGAACGACGCGGCCGCCGGCGCCCTGCGCGACGTCGACCTCGTGCTGTTCGTGGTCGAGAGCGGCCGTTTCACCGACGAGGACCAGGCGGTGCTCGAGCGGCTGGCGCGTAGCGATGTGCCGGTCGGTCTGGTCGTCAACAAGGTTGACCGTTGCGAGGACAAGGCCGTTCTGCTGCCCGAGTTGCAGCGTCTGGCGGCGTTGCGCGAGTTCGCATTCGTGATTCCGGTGTCGGCGACCCGGCGCAGCAATCTGGATGCATTGGCGGCCGAGATTCTCGGGCAGATGCCGGAAGGGCCGCCGCTGTATCCGGAAGGTCAGGTCGTCGGACACGACGACGCCTTCACCGTTGCCGAGGTCGTGCGCGAGAAGTTGACCCGCAACCTGCACAAGGAGCTGCCGTACTCGCTGACCGTCGAGGTCGAACACTTCGAGCGCGAGCCGGGCATCGATCGCATCAGCGCGGTGATCTGGGTCGAGCGCGCGAGCCAGAAGAAGATCGTCATCGGCGAGCAGGGCGAGACGCTCAAGAAGATCGGCACCGCGGCGCGACGGGAGCTCGAGCGCACGTTCGGGCACAAGGTGTTTCTGAAGCTCTGGTGCAACGTCCGCGAGAACTGGAGCGACGATCTGAAGGCGTTGCGTCGCTTCGGATTGACCGGCGACGGCTAAGGCCTGTTGACACGATGGCAATCGTTGCGATCGTCCATAGCGTTAACTGGCCCTAGCCGCACGGATCCGGGTGTGCCGGACATGCGTCAGAGCGTCCATCTCGAAGCCTCGTATCTGCTGGCATCGCGGCCGTACAGCGACAGCAGCCTGCTGGTCGAGGTCTTCAGTCGCGAGCACGGTCGTATCGCGCTGGTCGCCCGTGGCGCCCGCGGCGCCAGGTCCAAGTTGCGCGGCGTGCTGCAGCCGTTTCGCCCGCTGCTGTTGTCGTGGCGCCTCAACGGCGAGGTCGGGACCCTGACCGGTGCCGAGGCGGCGGCGCCACCGACTCTCCTGAGCGGGGAGGAAGTGCTGCTGGCGTGGTATTGCAACGAACTGCTGACCCGCCTGCTGCAGCGACAGGATGCCCACCCCGGTCTTTACGATGCCTACGCCTCGGCGCTGCCGCGGTTGCGGGGAGGTCCGGCTGCCGTGCAGGCGGTGCTGCGACGGTTCGAGATGCGGTTGCTGGCCGAGATCGGTTATGGCCTGCTGCTGCCGCCGCAGCTGCAAGCGTCGTTGCGCTACCACTACGACTGGGATCTCGGGCCGCTCGAAGCCGCGCGGGGTTATTCGGGGCGCAGCCTGATCGCCTTGCGCGATGACCGGCTCGACGACGATGCCGAGGTGCTCCAGGATGTCCGCCATCTGCTGCGCGAGGCGCTGGCGCGCCAGCTCGGCGGGCGCGAGCTGCAGACGCCGAAGCTGCTCAGGCAGATGCGCGCGCTGCAGTAGACGCGCTGCAGTAGAATCGGCGTTCCGCGCAGTCCCTGCTTCCGTATTCCATGCCCCGAACCTCCGCCTCATCCGGCTCCCGCGTGCGCTCCGTCGCAGCCGATCCGATTCGTCTCGGCGTCAACGTCGATCACGTGGCGACGGTGCGCCAGGCGCGGGGTACGCCGTATCCGGATCCGGTCGAAGCCGGGCTGATCTCGGCCGCCGCAGGCGCCGCGAGCATCACGATCCATCTGCGCGAGGACCGGCGGCATATCCAGGAGCACGATGTCCGTCGTCTGAAACGGGCCTGTCCGGTACCGATCAATCTGGAAATGGCGCTGACCGAGCCGATGCTGGCCTTCGCCTGTCGGGTCAAGCCGCGTTACGTCTGCCTGGTCCCGGAACGGCGCCAGGAGCTGACCACCGAGGGCGGGCTCGATGTGGCCGGCCAGATCGAACGGGTCACTGCCGGTTGCGCGCGCCTGGCCAGGGCCGGGATCGAAGTGGCGCTGTTCATCGATCCCTCGGCGCGTCAGCTCGCTGCGGCGAGGCGGACCGGCGCTCCGCACCTGGAGATTCATACCGGGGCCTACGCCGATCGGCGCGGGCGCGCCCAGACAGCCGAACTCAAACGCATCGCCGATTTTGCCGCGCGTGCGCAAGAGGCCGGATTCGAGGTGCACGCCGGTCACGGCCTGCACCTGGACAACGTGGCCGCGATCGCCCGCATTCCGCAGATCGTGGAGCTGAATATCGGCCACAGCATCATCGCGCGTGCGCTCTACGTCGGCCTGCCCGCAGCGGTGGCCGAGATGCGCCGGGCAATGTTCGAGGCCCGCCACGGCTGAAGGCCAGTCTGCCTTGGAGGCGACGACGGCGTCTGATCCGCCGCCGGGCAGGTTTCAGGGGCGATTGATTGCCGAGAGGGTTTCGTCGACGGCGCGCCGTACATTGTCCAGCTCGCGGCGACTCTGGACGCCGGCCTGAAGGCCGGTGGCGCGCTTGAGCCAGTCTTCCAGCGCCGACGTGGTCTGACGCAGGCTCGCCAGATGATAGAAGGCGGCGGTGCCGCGCAGCGTATGGGCGGCGTCGCGGGCGGCGTCGAGATTGCGCTCGCCGAAGGCGCGCTCCAGGTCCGCGTACTGCTGTGGCAGTTCTTCGCACAGCAGGCTCAGCAGCTCGGGGTCGGTCGTCAGTTTGGCGGCGACGGGCTTGTTACCGGCCGCCGCGGGTTCGAGTGCGCGCAGCAGCTGGCGGTCGTCGAAGGGCTTGATCAGGATCTCGTCGGCGCCGGCGTTGAGGAAGGCCAGGCGCTCTTCCGGTTCGAGGTGGGCGCTGACCGCGAGTATGCGGCTGCGCGCGCCACTGCCTTCGAGCCTGCGGATCGCCTGCGTGCATTCGGCGCCGCTGAGCCCCGGCATGTGGGCGTCGAGCAGGACGATGCCCGGGCGCTCGCGTTCCCACAGGCCGACGGCCGCACGTCCATCGGCAGCTTCGATCACCTCGAGGCCGAGGCCCTGGCACAGCACGCTCAGATAGCGCCGGTTGGTAAGGTTGTTGTCGGCCACCAGCGCGCGGCGCCCCAGCAGCGGCTGGGCGGTCGGCGCCGAGGCTTCGGTGGTCAGGCGCAGGACCTCGTCGTGCAGCCGCTGGCGGCCCAGCGATTTCGGGTGACAGGCCGCCGCGCCGGCATCGCAGATCGCGTCGTGCAGCGGCAGGGCGGCGGATGCCACCAGGGCCATCAACGGCGGCTCGTGAGCCGCGCACGCAGCCAGCAGGTCGCGGATCGCGGGGTTTTCGGTGTCGGCGGGCTTGAGGCCGGCGATCACCAGATCGGGTTTCACCACGCCGCGCTTCAATGTCGAGGTGATGGTCTGCGGATCATCGAAGGCGCGGACCTGCATGCCCCAGAATTCCAGCCAGTGCACCAGTGCCAGCCTTGCGGTCGCGTGCGGTTCGTAGATCCAGACACTGCGCTCGGACAGGCTGCGGTCGTGGGTCGGGGCGGATTCGGCTTCCGCGGTGAGCTTGAACGGCAGCAGGACCGAGAAAGTCGAACCCTGGCCGGGCGAGCTGCTCAGGCTGATTTCGCCGCCGATCAGTTCGGTCAGTTTGCGGGTGATCGACAGGCCCAGCCCGCTGCCGCCGTGAACCGACGGGCGCCCGACCTGCCGGTAGGGCTGGAACAGGCGTGACTGCTGCTCGGGTTCGATGCCGACCCCGGTGTCGGTGACCGAGAAGCGCAGCCATGCCCGGCCGGCATCCTCGCGCTCCCGCATCACCCGCAGGACCACTTCGCCGCGCTCGGTGAACTTGATCGCGTTCGACAGCAGATTGGTCAGGATCTGGCGCAGGCGCTGGGCGTCGCCGCGCAGCTGACGCGGGACATCGTGATAGACGATGCGGACCAGCTCCAGGTCTTTTTCGTATGCCAGCGGCGCCAGCAACGCACAGGTGTCCTCGATCGAGTCGATGAGGTTGAAGGTCTCCTCGTTCAGGCGCAGCCGCCCGGCCTCGATCCGACTCCAGTCGAGCAGGTCGTTGATCATCGTCAGCAGGGTGCGGGCCGATTTCTCCAGGGTTTCGAGCTGATGCGACTGTTCGATATTGAGACCCGAGCGGCGCAGCAGGTCGGTATAGCCGAGGATGCCGGTCAGCGGGGTGCGCAGCTCGTGGGACAGGCCTGACAGCAGTTCGCTCTGCGCGCGCGCCTCCTCCTGCGCCTGTCCGGCCGCACTGCGCAGGTTCTGGTTCTGTGCCATGAGCTGGTCGCGCTCGGTCTTGAGGCGCTGGGTCTGCTCGGCGACGCGTTCGTCGAACCGGTTGCGCAGCAGGGCCAGCTGCTGGGCCACCCGGTTGAGGTCCTGGGCGACCGACCCCAGGCTGCCGGGAAGATTGTCAGCAATGCGGACCTCGGCGCGGCCGCTGCCGAGTGCCCGGACCCCACGCTCGAGTTCGAACAGTGCGCGTCGCAGGCGCAGATGGGCGACAATCAGCAGTGCAATGCCCAGTCCACCCAGTCCGATGCCGGCAAGAATCCGGTGCAGCGGCGTGGTCGACGGCATGTCGACGGCCAACAACGCCGCCAGCGCAGCCATGACAATGCCCGCGAGCAGCGCCAGTACGCTGCCCGGCATCAAGGCTGATCGCCGGCTGCTGGGGTTGTCGGTTCTCACCGTTTCCGGTCCATGCCCGCTAAAATTCGTTCGATGACTTATCCCACACTCGCCGACTATATCGGCAATACGCCTTTGGTCCAGTTGCGACGTTTGCCGGGGATCGGCAACAACACGCTGCTGGCCAAGCTCGAAGGCAACAACCCGGCCGGATCGGTCAAGGACCGGCCCGCCTACTCCATGATCCGCCGGGCCGAGGAGCGTGGCGAGATCAAGCCGGGCGACGTGCTGATCGAGGCGACCAGCGGCAACACCGGCATCGCGCTGGCGATGGCCGCCGCGGTCAGGGGCTACCGCCTGACGCTGATCATGCCTGAGCATATGTCGGCGGAACGTCGAGCGGTGATGAAAGCCTTCGGTGCGCAGATCGTGCTGGTGAGCCAGCAGGAGGGCATGGAGGGTGCGCGCGATCTTGCCCTGCAGATGCAGGAAGAGGGCAAGGGCAGGGTGCTCGATCAGTTCGGCAACCCGGACAACCCGCGAGCCCATTACGATGGCACGGCGCCGGAAATCTGGAAGGCGACCCAGGGACGGATCACCCATTTCGTCTCCGCGATGGGCACGACCGGCACGATCATGGGCTGCTCGCGCTACTTCAAGGAGCAGAATCCGGATGTCCAGATCGTCGGCGTCCAGCCGGATGGCGAATCCTCGATTCCGGGCATCCGCAAATGGCCCGAAGCCTATCTGCCGAAGATATTCGAGGCCGAACGTGTCGACCGCGTGATCGAGGTTGCCAGCCAGGACGCCGAAGAGACGATGCGGCAGGCCGCCCGAGTCGAGGGGCTGTTCTGCGGGCCGTCGTCGGGCGGGTCGCTGTGGGCGGCGCTGCAGCTGTGCAAGCAACTCGACCAGGCGACGATCGTGGCGATCATCTGCGACCGCGGTGACCGCTACATCTCCACCGGCGTGTTTCCGGCCTGAGGCGGCGGGGTCGCGATGAGCGCATTGCGGGAACCGATTCTGGTCTTCGACATCGAGACGGTGCCGGATCTGGACGGCGGCCGGCGTGTGCTGGGCCTCGACGCGCTCGGCGATGACGACGTCTGGGCGGCGATGAAGGCCCAGCGTCAGGCCGACAAGGGCAACGACTTCATGCCCGCGCATCTGCAGCGGATCGTCGCGATTTCGGTGGTGATGCGCCACGGCGATGCATTCAAGGTGTGGTCGATCGGCGACGAGGACGCCGAGGAGGCCGAGTTGATCCAGCGGTTCTTCGACGGCATCGAGAAGTACCGTCCGGTGCTGGTGTCGTGGAACGGCGGCGGTTTCGATCTGCCGGTGCTGCATTACCGCGGGCTGATCCACGGCTGTGTCGCCCCGCGCTACTGGGATACCGGCCACTTCGACCGCGAGACCAAGTGGGACAATTACATCGGGCGCTACCAGTTCCGCCATACCGATCTGATGGATGTGCTGGCGCTCTACAGTGGTCGCCAGAACGCGCCGCTGACCCAGATCGCGGTGCTGCTGGGGTTCCCCGGCAAGCTCGGGATGGACGGCTCCAAGGTGTTTGACGCCTATCGCGAAGGCCGCCTGGCCGACATCCGCAATTACTGTGAAACCGACGTGCTGAATACCTATTTGGTGTATCTGAAATTCGAACTGATGCGGGGACGTTTGTCGCACGAAGCGCATGCGCAGGAGGAACAGCGTGTGCGCCAGTACCTCGAGGGCTCCGATGCGCCGCATCTGGCCGAGTTCCTCGACGCGTGGGTGGTGTGAATGGCACGGCGCAAACCGTTGCCGGCGGGTGAGTTCCCCGCCGAGATCATCGATCTGGATCATGAGGGCCGCGGCGTCGCGCGGATCGACGGCAAGGCCACGTTCATTGCGGATGCACTGCCCGGAGAACGCGTCCGTTTCGAGTATGTCGGCGTCTCCAAGGATGTCGACGAGGGGCAATGCGTCGCCGTGGAGGTGGCCAGCGAGCATCGCGTGCAGCCGAAGTGCGCGCACTTCGGTGTCTGTGGTGGGTGCTCGATGCAGCACCTGGCCCCCGAGCAGCAGATCGCCTTCAAGCAGAAGCAGCTGATCGATCAGCTGGCCCGCGTTGGCAAGGTGCAGGCCGGCGAGATCGCGCCGCCGATCACCGGGCCGGTCTGGGGTTATCGGCGCCGCGCACGGCTCGGCGTCAAGCTGGTGCCAAAGAAGGGCGGGGTGCTGGTCGGGTTCCGCGAGCGGCGCAGCAGTTTTCTCGCGGCACTGGAGCGCTGCGAGGTGCTCGATCCGCGGGTCGGCGAACAGCTGCGGGCGCTCGGCGCGCTGGTCGAGGGGCTGTCGATCAATCGCCGCGTCCCGCAGATCGAGGTGGCCTGCGCCGATACGGTGGCGCTGGTGTTCCGGGTGCTGGAGGCGCCCAGTGACGACGACATTCGGCGCCTGACCGAGTTCGGTGCGACCGCGGGGTTCGATATCTATCTGCAGAGCGGCGGTCCGGACACGATCCGCCCGCTGCGCGAAGACGTTCCGATGCTGAGCTATTCGCCGGACGGCAGCGCGCTGAGCCTGCGCTTCGAGCCGTCCGATTTCATCCAGGTCAATGGCGGCATCAGCCAGAAGACGGTGAATCAGGCCATGGACTGGATGCAGCTTGCGCCCGGCGACCGGGTGCTCGAGCTGTTCTGCGGCCTCGGGAACTTCTCGCTGCCGCTGGCCCGGCGCGGGGCCGAAGTGGTCGCGGTCGAGGGCGAGGCCGGGCTGGTCGCCCGCGCCCGCGACAACGCCGTGCGCAATGGACTGTCCGTCCGTTTCGAGAAGGCCGATCTGTTCAAGGCCGATGCCGGCGCCGAGTGGCTGCAGCCGGCTTTCGACAAGGTACTGCTGGATCCGCCGCGGGCCGGTGCCCGCGAGATCCTGCCGGTGGTCGCCGCGCGCAAGCCGTCCCACATCCTGTATGTGTCCTGTCATCCGGGGACATTGGCGCGCGATGCGGGCATGCTCGTCCATGAGCACGGGTATCGCCTCGCGCGGGCCGGTGTCATGGACATGTTTCCGCACACCAGCCATGTCGAAAGCATGGCGTTGTTCATCAGGGGCGACTGATGGCGATCGAGATCGAACGCAAGTTCGAGGTGTTGGGCGACCTTTGGCGCCAGGAGGTCGGCCGGACGATCGAAATGCGCCAGGGCTATCTCGGAACCGAGGGCGGGCGGGCATCGGTGCGGGTCCGGATCCAGGGCGATCAGGCGCGCCTGAACATCAAGGCTGCGGTGGTGGGGGCGACCCGCGCGGAATACGACTACCCGATCCCGCTGGCCGACGGGCAGGAGATTCTGGACGCGCTCAGCGTTGGTGGCCTGCACAAGCGGCGCCACCTGATCGAGCGTGATGGCGTGGTCTGGGAAGTCGATGAGTTCCTCGGTGACAACGCCGGGCTGGTCGTCGCCGAAGTCGAACTGGACAGCGCCGACCAGGCCCTGGTGCGGCCGTCCTGGCTCGGTCGCGAACTGACCGACGACCGGCGCTACTACAACCATTACCTGGCGCTGCACCCCTACCGGACCTGGTCCGATGCGGATCGAGATTGATCTGACGGCCCAGCGCCTGCGGATGTGGGAACAGGGGCGGTGTCTGGCCGAATACCCGGTTTCGACCGGACGCAACGGCAACGGCGAGATCGAGGGCTCGGGATGCACGCCGCGCGGCCGTCATCGAATTCGTGCGAAAATCGGGGCCGGCCTGCCGCGCGGCGCGGTGTTGCGCGGAAGGCGATGGACGGGGGAGGTATGGTCGCCCGAACTGCATGCGCGCGATCCGCAGCGTGACTGGATCCTCAGCCGCATTCTCTGGCTGTCCGGACTCGAACCCGGGCGCAACCGGCTCGGATGCGTCGACACGTTCCGACGCTACATCTATCTGCATGGCACGCCGTACGAGGATGAGCTGGGAGCGCCCGTATCGAAAGGCTGTGTGCGCATGCGCAATCAGGACGTCATCGATCTGTTCGATCGGGTGACGGTGGGTACCGAAGTTGAGCTCCACGAATAACAACAAGTTGAAAACAGAGGCGTCCGCGGTTCTGGGGCCATTGATGGTCGACGTCGGCGGGCTCGAACTGCAGCCCGAGGACCGCGACATCCTGCGCCACCCGCTGGTCGGCGGCGTGATCCTGTTTACCCGGAACTACCGCGATCATCAGCAGCTCAAGGCCCTGTGCGACGAGATCCTGAGCCTGCGCGATCCGCGCCTGCTGCTGGCGGTCGACCACGAGGGCGGACGGATCCAGCGCTTTCGCGTCGGTTTCTCGCGGATCCCGGCGATGCGCAGCTACGGGCATCGCTACCTGGAGGATGCCGCGCAGGCGCAGGAGGACGCGCGCGAGGCCGGTCGCGCCATCGGCAGCGAGCTGACGGCCTTCGGCATCGACCTGTGCTTCGCGCCGGTGCTCGACCTCGATCACGGGGTCAGCACGGTGATTGGCGATCGCGCGTTTTCCGATCAGGCAGAGACCGTCGTCGAACTGGCGCGGGCGTTCCGTCGCGGCCTCAATGATGTCGGCATGGCCGCGACCGGCAAGCACTTCCCCGGCCATGGGGCGGTGCGGGCGGATTCGCACGTGGAACTGCCGATCGACCGACGCACCGAGGCCGAGATCCGGGCGACCGAGCTGCAGCCGTTCCGGGCGCTGATCGAGGACGGTATCGAGTCGCTGATGATGGCGCATGTGCGCTACACCGCGGTGGACGAGACCCCGGCATCGCTGTCGCGCAAGTGGATCCGCGACATCCTGCGGCGTGAACTCGGCTTCGGCGGTGCGCTGTTCTGCGACGATCTGTCGATGGGGGGGGCGGCCACCGTCGGCAGCATGGAGGACCGCGCCCGCATGGCGCTGGCGGCGGGTTGCGACATGCTGCCGGTGTGCAACGACCGGCCGGCGGTAATCGAGCTGCTCGACGCGCTGCGTTCGGTCAAGCCGCGCAAGACCGGTTCGGCGCGCCTGCAGCGACTGTACCGGCGCGCGGTGTGACGCCGGGCGCGGGAGGAGTTCATATGTCCGTCACCCCCGAGCAGGCACAAACCGTTCTGGCCGAGGCCGACTGCCTGCACGACGCCGCGGCGGTCGAGCGCGCCTACGATCGCCTGGCGGCGCAGCTTGCCGAGGCCTATGCCGGACTCAATCCGCTGATCATGAGCGTGATGATCGGCGGCATGCATGCCACCGCCGAGATCACCCGGCGTCTGGCGATTCCGCTGGAGATCGGCTACCTGCACGCCACGCGCTATCGCGGCCAGACCAGCGGCGGCGGACTGGTCTGGAAGCACCGACCGGACGCGGCGCGGATTCGCGGGCGGCATGTCCTGGTCATCGACGACATCCTCGACGAGGGGCATACCCTCGTCGCCATTCGCAGCGAGCTCGAGGCGATGGCGCCGGCGTCGCTGAGGGTGGCGGTGCTGACGGACAAGCAGCACGATCGTCGCGCCGAGGGCGCGCATGCCGAGTTCGTCGGCCTGCCGGTCGTCGACCGCTACGTGTTCGGCTGTGGCATGGACTATCACGAGTATTGGCGGCAGTTGCCGGCCATCTACGCGGTCAAGGGATTATGAGCAGCATTGCAGTGATCGGCGGTACCGGGATGAATCGCTGGCCGGGCCTCGCGGTCGAGCGCGGTCACGAAGTCGAAACCCCCTACGGTGCGCCGTCGGCGCTGCTGATCGAGGGCACGGTCTATGGTGTCCGCGCGCTGTTTCTAGCCCGACATGGCGAAGGCCACCGGTTCCCCCCCCACGCGATCAACTACCGGGCGAATCTGTGGGCGCTCAGGGATCTCGGGGTGCGGTCGGTCGTTGCGATCGCCGCGGTCGGCGGAATCGCCGACTGGTTCGCGCCGGGGGAGGTGGCGATCCCGGACGATGTGATCGACTACACCTACGGACGCGAGCACACCTACGCCGACGGACGCGAGGGTTCGGCGCTCGCGCACGTCGATTTCACCCGGCCGTATGCGCCGCGGCTGCGGACGGCGCTGATCGACGGCGCGCGAGCGGCGGGTGTCGTGCCGGCTGGAGACGGCGTCCTCGCGGTGACCCAGGGACCCCGGCTCGAGTCCCCGGCCGAGGTGCGGCGGCTGCGCCGCGACGGCGCCGACATGGTCGGCATGACCGGCATGCCCGAAGCGGCGCTGGCGGCCGAACTCGGAATCGAATACGCCTGTCTGGCGGTTTCGGTGAACTGGGCGGCCGGGGTCATGGGCCTGGGCGATATTCACGCCGAGATCGAGCGCTCGATCGAGGACGGGATGACCAAGGTGCGCGCGATCCTGTCACATGCGCTGCCGGCGCTGGCAGCGGCGGACGCCACTGCCTGAGTCCGCGGTTGCGGTCGGCGTCAGGCCGACATGTGCAGGCCGCCATTGACCGGCAGCAGCGCGCCGGTGATATAGGCGGCGCGGTCGCTGCACAGAAAGGCCACCGCGTCGGCGATCTCCTCCGGCTGCGCCATGCGTCGCATCGGGACCTCGCCGACGATGCGTTCGAGGACATCCGCTCGCATCGCCGCGGTCATCGGTGTCTGCACGTAACCCGGGGCGACGGTGTTGACGGTCACGCCGTGGCGGGCGCCTTCCTGTGCCAGGCTCATCGTGAGGCCGTGCATGCCGGCCTTGGCCGCGGCGTAGTTGGCCTGGCCGAACTGTCCGCGCTGGCCGTTGACCGACGAGATGTTGACGATGCGGCCGAAGCCGCGCTCGCACATGGTTGCGAACACCGCCTTGCAGCTGTGGAACACGCTGTCGAGATTGCTGCCCATGACCTCGCGCCACTGCGCGTCACTCATCTTCACGAAGCGCGCGTCGCGGGTGATGCCCGCCGCATTGACGAGAACGGCGATCGGCCCCAGCTCGTCCTGCAGTGATGCAAAGGCGTCGGCGGTCGCCGTGGCATCGGCCAGATCGGCCAACCGGACCGGAAAGTCCGGCGCCTCCTGCGCGAGGCGTTCGCGCTCGCCCGGATGACCGATCGCGGCACAGCGCATGCCGTTGGCGACGAGGCGGCGGCAGATCGCGGTTCCGATGGCGCCGGTGCCGCCGGTGACGATGGCGGTGCGGCCCTGTGATGCCGCCAGCGGTGCGGGTTCGTTCAATGGACGGGCCGGCTGCGCACTAGCGGAATCCGCCCTGCACGCTTTCCAGCACTGCTTCGAACTGTCCCCGCGCGCGGGTCGGAACCCAGACCTGGATCAGGGCGCGCTCGCCGGAGACGACCGGCGTCCACAGCTCGCCACCGGTGGCGTCGCGATAGGGGCCGTGGCGCATGCGGCCGTCCTCGCTGCAGTACCAGAGTTCCGACTGCCGGGGCAGCCTGACCCCGGACAGATGGATCGACAGCGATCGGGCGTTCTCGGAATACAGGCGCAACGTCAGCGACGACCAGCCGTCGGCGCCGTCCTGCCAGCGTCCCTTGCCGGTCAGCGTACGGCCGATGCCGAAGGGCTGCGCGATCTGCAGCGGCGCGCTCTTGTTGTCGTCGGTGTGCTGCGGGGGCAGCGTCCGCGGCAGGGTCAGCTGCGGCACGCGGTCCAGCTGCAGCGCACGGCAGGCGTCCGGCGGCAGCGGCGTCTGTGGGGGCGGGGCTTCGGCGGCGGGTGTCGCGCAGGCCGCGGTGCCGCCGGCGCAGGCGATCAACAGCAGGCGGGCAACGCGGGTCCGGATCGACATCGGCTTATTGATCCACTCTGACGACGCGGGCGAGCACGCCGAGTCTGGCGCTGTCGAGATGATGCAGCTCGTCGCGACGCATGCGGCGACGCTCGCTCAACGGATAAGTGACCAGATCCGGGCCGCTCATCGCGGCGTAGCGCAGGTCGACGTCCAGGTGCAGGTACCGTCCCAGCAGCAGCGCCACCGTGCCCTCGACCGGCTGGATGTCGAACGATTCGAAGCTGTCCATGTTCTGATAGGCCATCGGCTGACCGTAGCGGATCGCCAGTGCCGGACCGGGTTCCGCCGGCGGATCGTTCTGGGTCCACGCCAGCCGGATCAGGGGGCGGAATGCGCCGCTGTTGCGCAGGCGCTGCCATTCGTCGTTGAGGGCGAAATCGGCGTCCGGAACGATCCGGATTCCGGCGGCGCTCAGGGCGGCGGTGTCGGCCGGATCGATGCCCTGCGCCGACGGTGCGGATCCGGGTTTGCGGCCCTGTTCGCCCGAGTCGATGTTGTTGAGGAACACGATCATGTCGACCCGGTAGGTCGCGGCCTGTACCGGCAGTGCCAGGCACAGCATCAGAACGGCCCACCACGCGTGACGGCGCCGCGCCGGGTGGGAAAAACGGATGCAGGCAGAAGACACTCAGCGCTCCTTCGGCGGGCTCGATGACCCGTCCAGTGTAGCCAACAGTTCGGCGGCGCGTTCGCTGCGCTGCGCGTAGGTTTCGAATTGCCCCGCGCAGTGCAGACGCTGCTGCCCCTCCAATCGGTAGACCTTCGGTTGTGTCTGGATGAGCTTGACCAGACGCAGCGGATCGATCGCAGTCTGCGGCCCGAAATCGAGCGTGATCGACTTGAGGCCGGCGCGGATGCGGACGATGCCCAATGCCTGCGCCAGCACGCGCAGGCGCGCGGTGTCGAACAGGTGCTCGGTGGCCTCCGGCAGCAGCCCGAAACGGTCGATCATCTCGATCTTGAGCTCGCGCAGCTGGGGCTCGTCGCTCGCCTCGGCAATGCGCTTGTACAGCGTCAGCCGGGTATGGACGTCCGGAATGTAGTCGTCGGGAATCAGTGCGGCCGCGCCCATGTCCAGTTCGCAGGCGGCGGCGCCGAAGGGCGTGTCCTCCAGCTTGCCGGTCTTGATCGCCTTGACCGCGCGGTTGAGCAGGTCGGCGTACAGCGTGAAGCCGACTTCCTCGATCTGGCCGGACTGGTCGGCGCCGAGCAGTTCACCGGCGCCGCGGATCTCCAGGTCGTGCGTCGCCAGCGCGAAGCCCGAGCCGAGATCGCCGAGCGTTTCGATGGCGTCGAGGCGCTTCTCCGCCTCCGGACTCAGGGCGCGCCGGCTCGGCACCAGCATGTAGGCATAGCCGCGATGGTGGCTGCGGCCGACGCGGCCACGCAGCTGGTGCAGCTGCGCCAGGCCGAGCTGGTCGGCGCGATCGATCAGGATCGTGTTCGCGGAGGGGACGTCGATGCCGGACTCGATGATGGTCGTGCACACCAGGATGTTGAAGCGCTGGTGATAGAAGTCGAGCATCACCTGCTCGAGTTCGCGTTCGCGCATCTGGCCGTGGGCGACACGGACCTGTCCCTCCGGAATCAGCTCCTGGATCTTGCGCGCGAACTCGTCGATGTCGCGGACCTCGTTGTGCAGCAGGTAAATCTGGCCGCCGCGACGCAGCTCACGCAGGCAGGCCTCATAGACCAGCGCGTTGCTCCACTCGGCGACGAAGGTCTTGATCGCCAGTCGCGACGCCGGCGGCGTCGCGATGATCGACAGATCGCGCAGGCCCGCCAGGCTCATGTTCAGCGTGCGCGGGATCGGCGTCGCGGTCAGGGTCAGCAGATTGACGTCGGCGCGCAGGTTCTTCAGGCGTTCCTTGTGGCGCACGCCGAAGCGGTGCTCCTCGTCGACGATGACCAGGCCGAGATTCTTGAAGCGCACATCGTCCTGCAGCAGCCGGTGGGTGCCGATGACGACGTCGAGGCGGCCGTCGGCCAGTTCCTGCAGCAGTGCGCTCTGCTGCTTTGCCGAACGCATGCGGGACAGCGCACCGACGCGCAGAGGCCAGTCGGCAAAACGGTCCGTGAAGTTCTTGGCATGCTGCTCGACCAGCAGCGTGGTCGGCGCGAGCACGCAGACCTGATAACCGGCGCGCGCCGCGGCGAAAGCGGCCCGCAGTGCGACTTCGGTCTTGCCGAAGCCGACGTCGCCGCAGACCACGCGATCCATCGTGCGACCCGAGCGCAGATCGTCCAGGACCGCATCGATCGCGGACTGCTGGTCCGGCGTCGGCGTGAACGGGAAGCCCTGGCAGAACTGCTCGTAGTCGGGGTCGGCGTATTCGAGCTGCAGGCCCGGCTTGGCCATGCGGCGCGCCTGGATCTGCAGCAGCTCGGCGGCGACGTCATGGGCGCGTTCGCGCGCGCGCGCCTGCGCCTTGCTCCAGCGATCCGAACCGAGGGTGTGCAGCGGTGCGGTTTCGCTGTCACCGCCGGTGTAGCGGTGGATCAGGTTCAGCGATGCCACCGGCACATAGAGCTTGCCGCCGCCGGCGTACTCCAGCACCAGGTACTCCGCATCGATGCCGCCGGCGTCGAGTTTCTGCAGGCCGAGGTAGCGCCCGACGCCGTGTTCGACGTGGACCACCGGGGCGCCCTCGGACAGCGACGACAGGTCGCGCAGCACCGTATCCGGGTCGCGCACGCGGTTCTTGCGTCGCAACTGCTGGGTCGGTGCCCGCAGGCCGAAGACCTGGGCCTCCGAGACCACCGCCAGATCGTCGGCGGGCAGGGCGAAGCTGCTCTGCAGCGGTCCCAGGGTGATGCCGTAGCGCTTCTGGTCGCCGGCGAAGCTCTGCCAGTCGGTGTACTCGCGTGGCAGGATGCCGAGGGGCTTGAGCCAGTCGAGCAGGGCGGCGCGCCGGCCCGGTGATTCGGCGACGAACAGCACGCGGCCGGTGGCGTCGCCGAGGAACCGCCTGACGGGCTCGGCGCCATTGTCCAGCGTTGTCGCCGATGGGGCGCGCGCGTCGCCGCTCACGTTGATCGCGGAGAACGCCCCGAGCCGTCGCAGCACGTCGTCCGGCGCAACGAACAGATCGCCGGGCCGCAGCAGCGGCCGCTCCAGATCGCCGTGGAAGCGTTCGTGACGTTCGACGATCTGCCGCCAGTCGTCGTCCAGCGCGCCGGCCAGATCGTCAAGCGCGATGATCAGGCTGTCGGCGGGCAGGTATTCGAGCAGATCCGAGGTCTGCTCGAAGAACAGCGGCAACCAGGACTCGATGCCGCCCGGCATCAGCCCCTTGCTGACTTCGCTGTAGATACGCGAGCGCGACGGGTCGCCCGGGAAGTACTCGCGATAGCGTCGCCGGAACTGCTCGATGCCGTCCCGGTCGGTCGGGAACTCGCGGGCCGGCAGCAGCCGGATCGCCTCGACCTTGTCCTGGCTGCGCTGATTGTCCGGATCGAAGGTGCGGATCGATTCGATCTCGTTGTCGAACAGGTCGATGCGATAGGCCTCGCTGCCGCCCATCGGGTACAGATCGACGAGGGCGCCGCGGACCGCGAATTCGCCGGGAACCTGCACTTCCGACACCGACTGGTAGCCGGCCGCGACGAGACGCTCCCGGAACTGCATCGGGTCGAGCGTCTGTCCGCAGGACAGGTCGAAGGCGCGGCTCTCGAGCCACTGGCGCGGTGGCAGGCGGTGGATCAGCTGGTCGGCCGTCGTCAGCAGGATGCCACGGCGGGTCCGCGGCAGCTGTGCCAGTGCCGCCAGGCGCTGCGACAGGATGTCCTGATGCGGAGAGAACTGCTCGTAGGGCAGGACCTCGGTATCCGGCAGATGCAGCAGGGTCAACTCGGGCGGGAGGAAGAAGCGCAGCTCTTCCTCGATGCGATACGCCTGCTGCTCTCCGGCGACGACGACGACGGTCAGGCCGGGATGCATTGCGGCGGCGCGCGCGGTTGCCAGCGCGAGGGAGGCGCCGGGCATTCGGGGCCACCGCAGCGGGCCGTTGCCGGGCAGATCTGGATGAAGCGGCGAGAAGCTCACGATGAACGAACGGGGCGCCCGGCGTCTGGACCGGCGCTGCATTGATGGGCGGAGCAGAGGATTATCTCACGCCTGCGCGCGGGCCATCGGAAGGACAGCGTGCGAGGGGGTCAGTCGGCGCGCTGGAACCGGATGGGATGCTCCACCGCGCCGGATTCGGTCGGATGGCGGCGTGGCGGCGCACTGCTGCAGCCGTCGCAGGCGCTGCAGCCGGCGTCACAGGCCGGGGCGGCGGCGGTGTCCGCCGCGGAACCCAGGCCGACACGGCGCAGCAGGCGCTGGCGCAGCCGTGGCGCCCAGGTGCCGAGCACGACCCAGAGGCTGATGGCGACGATCAGGGCGACGACGCCGACTTCGAGAATGTCGTAGGCCGTCACGTCAGCAGCCTCGCGATCTGGTAGGTCAGCATCGATGCCAGATAGGCCAGCCCGAACAGGTAGCCCGCCGCCAGCGCGACGGTGCGCCAGGACTCGGTTTCGCGCCGGATCACGGCGAGCGTCGAGACGCACTGCGGCGCGAACACGTACCAGGCGAGCAGGGACAGGGCCGTCGGCAGCGACCACTGGCCGGCGATGATCGGCAGCAGTTGCCCCGCCGCGTCGTCGCCGGTGCTCGAAAGCGCGTAAACCGTGGCCAGTGCGCTGACGGCGACTTCGCGCGCGGCCATGCCCGGCACCAGCGCGACGCAGATCTCCCAGCCGAAGCCGAGCGGGGCGAAGAGGGGCTGGATCGCATGACCGATGATGCCGGCGAAGCTGTAGTCGATCGGCGCACCGGTGGCGCCGTCCGGTGGTGCCGGGAAGCTCGACATCAGCCACAACAGGACCGTCAGCGACAGGATGATGGTGCCGACACGGCGCAGGAAGATCATCGCGCGTTCCCACAATCCGATCGCGATGTCGATGGGATTCGGCATGCGGTAGCTCGGCAGTTCGAGCAGCAGCGCGTGTTCGTTCTGGTCCTTGCGGATCTTCTTCATCACCCAGGCGACGACGAGCGCGCCGACGATGCCGGAGAAGTACAGGCCGAACAGCACCAGCCCCTGCAGGTTGAATGCGCCCAGTACCTGCTGTTTGGGAATGAATGCCGCGATGAGCAGGGCGTAGACCGGCAGCCTCGCGGAGCAGGTCATCAGGGGGGCGACCAGAATCGTCGCGAGGCGATCGCGCGGGTCCTGGATGGTGCGTGCCGCCATGATGCCGGGTACCGCACAGGCGAAGCTCGACAGCAGCGGGATGAACGAGCGGCCGGTCAGGCCGGCGCCGACCATCAGCCGGTCGAGCAGGAAAGCGGCGCGCGGCAGGTAGCCGGATTCCTCAAGGAAGAGGATGAACAGGAACAGGATCAGGATCTGCGGCAGGAACACGACGACGCTGCCGACGCCGGCGATCAGGCCGTCGATCAGCAGGCTGTGCAGCAGCCCAGGGGGGACCACGTTCGCCAGCATGGCGCCGACCGCACTGACGCCGGCGTCGAGGCCGTCCATCAGCGGGGCCGCCCAGGCGAACACGGCCTGGAACATGAAGAACATCAGGACGCTGAGGATCGCCAGCCCGAACACCGGGTGCAGGAAGAAGCGATCGAGGGCATCGTCGATGCGCGCCGTGCGCCGCGGGACCGTGACCGCCGTCGCGAGCAGGCGCGAGACCTCGGCATGCAGATCCGCGCCCGGCGCCACCGGCATCGCCGTCGGCGGTGGCAGCGGTCCGTCGAGCCGGCGCACCAGCTCGCTGGTGCCGCGATGGCGGATCGCGACGGTCTCGATCACCGGCATGCCGAGTCCGGCCTGCAGCGCCTCGACATCGATGCGGATGCCGCGCTTGGCCGCCGCGTCGCACATGTTCAGCGCCAGCACCATCGGCAGGCCAAGGCGTTGCAGCTCCAGGACGAAGCGCAGGTGCAGGCGCAGATTGGTGGCGTCGGCGACGCAGACCAGCAGATCCGGGCGTGTTTCGCCCTCGAAGCGGCCCATGCAGACGTCGCGGGTGACCGCTTCGTCGGGGCTGGTGGCGTTGAGACTGTAGGTGCCGGGCAGATCGAGTACGCGCACGCTGCGGCCGGTCGGACTGGTGTAACGGCCTTCCTTGCGTTCGACCGTGACCCCGGCGTAGTTGGCCACCTTCTGCCGGCTGCCGGTGAGGCGGTTGAACAGGGCGGTCTTGCCCGAGTTCGGGTTGCCGACCAATGCGATGTGGAGAACGTTTTCCATGGCCGTCATGCCGCGTCGGGGGTGACGCGGACCCGCTGTGCCTCGGCGCGGCGCAGGGCGAAGCGGGTGAAACCGACCTGGACCAGCAGCGGATCGCGCCGGAACGGGCCATGGGCGACGACGCGTACCGGTTCGCCGTGCACGAAGCCCAGATCGCGCAGGCGCCGGGCAATCGGATCGCTATCCGCAGCATCCTCGACCTCGACAACGGTGGCCGGGGTCTTATATGGCAGATCGGATAGGCGCATCGGCGGGAGCTTCATCAGTCAGTAGATAAGAATCATTATCGTAATATAGCGCAACACCGCTTGCAGCATCCGATCATCGTCGTCTGGCCAGGGGATTCCGGAAAAGCGCGCCCGTCGGGTCCTCATGGTGACCCTTGCCCAATTTGAGCGGTCCGGAGCCCGACGTTGCGTTGACCGATGTCAACGCAACGTCGGCTTCGAACGCACGGTCGCGAGGATGTCAGTCGAGGCGCCGGAATTCGAGCGCTTCGCCCGACGCGTCGACCTCGATGCTGTCGCCGTTGGCGAACTGTCCGTCGAGGATCATCCGCGCCAGCGGATTCTCGACCATGGTCTGCACCGCGCGCTTGAGCGGGCGCGCGCCGTAGACCGGATCGAACCCGGTGCCGGCGAGACGGTCCAGCGCGGCGTCGGTGAACTGCAGGCTGATGCCGCGCTCGGCCAGGCGCTTGACCACGTGCTGGGTCTGGATCGCCGCGATCGCGCGGATCTGCTGCGAACCCAGCGGGTGGAACACGACGGCCTCGTCGATGCGGTTGATGAACTCGGGGCGGAAGTGCTGCGACACCACGCCCATCACCGCTTCCTTGATCGCGGCGTAATCCTGACCGCCCTGGCTCATCATGTCCTGGATCAGCGAGCTGCCGAGGTTCGACGTCATCACCACCACGGCGTTGCGGAAGTCCACCGTGCGACCCTGGCCGTCGGTGAGACGGCCGTCGTCGAGCACCTGCAACAGCACGTTGAACACTTCCGGATGGGCCTTCTCGACCTCGTCGAGCAGGATCACCGAGTACGGGCGCCGCCGCACCGCCTCGGTCAGATAGCCGCCTTCGTCGTAGCCGACGTATCCCGGCGGCGCGCCGATCAGCCGCGACACGCTGTGCCGTTCCATGAATTCCGACATGTCGACCCTGACCATCGCTTCCTCGGTGTCGAACAGGAACGAGGCGAGTGCCTTGCACAGCTCGGTCTTGCCGACGCCGGTCGGGCCCAGGAACAGGAACGATCCGATCGGCCGGTTCGGGTCGGACAGGCCGGCGCGCGAACGCCGGATCGCGTTCGATACCGCGGTGATCGCTTCGTCCTGCGAGATGACGCGCTGATGCAACGCGTCCTCCATGCGCAGCAGCTTCTCGCGCTCGCCCTCGAGCAGCTTCGAGACCGGGATGCCGGTCCAGCGCGAGATCACCTCGGCGATCTCGTCGTCGGACACGCTGTTGCGCAGCAACTCGAACTTCTTCGGCGTTTCACCGTCCTGGCTGGCCTGTGCGAGGCGCTTCTCCAGATCGGGGATGATGCCGTAGCGGATTTCCGATGCGCGGCCGTGGTCGCCGGCGCGAAAAGCCATTTCGTATTCCTGGCGCGCGCGCTCGAGTTCTTCCTTGACGCCGGCCGAGCCGGTGACCGAGGCCTTTTCGGCCTTCCACTTTTCCTCGAGGTCGGCGTACTCGCGCTCGAGCCGGTCGATTTCCTCTTCGAGTGTCGCCAGCGAGCGCTTCGCGCCTTCGTCGTCTTCCTTCTTCAGTGCCTCGCGTTCGATCTTGAGCTGGATCAGGCGCCGGTGCAGGCGGTCGAGCGCCTCGGGTTTCGAATCGATTTCGATGCGGATGCGCGACGCCGCCTCGTCGACCAGGTCGATCGCCTTGTCCGGCAGGTTGCGGTCGGTGATGTAGCGGTGGCTGAGCTTGGCGGCCGCGATCAGCGCGCCGTCGGTGATGTCGACGCCGTGGTGGACCTCGTAGCGCTCCTTGAGCCCGCGCAGGATGGCGATCGTGTCCTCGACACTGGGTTCGCCGACCAGCACTTTCTGGAAGCGCCGCTCCAGCGCCGCGTCCTTCTCGATGTACTTGCGGTATTCGTCCAGCGTGGTCGCGCCGATGCAGTGCAGCTCGCCGCGCGCGAGCGCGGGCTTGAGCATGTTGCCGGCGTCCATCGCGCCGTCGGCCTTGCCGGCGCCGACCAGCGTGTGGATCTCGTCGATGAACAGGATGACGTTGCCTTCCTGTTTGGCCAGATCGGTCAGGACTGCCTTCAGGCGTTCCTCGAACTCGCCGCGGAATTTCGCGCCGGCGATCAGCGCGCCGAGATCCAGCGACAGTACGCGCCGACCCTTCAGCGATTCCGGGACTTCGCCGTTGATGATGCGCTGTGCCAGACCCTCGACGATCGCGGTCTTGCCGACTCCGGGTTCGCCGATCAGTGCCGGATTGTTCTTGGTGCGGCGGGACAGCACCTGGATGACGCGGCGGATCTCCTCGTCGCGCCCGATCACCGGATCGAGCTTGCCGGAGGAGGCGCGGGCGGTCAGGTCGATCGTGTATTTCTCCAGCGCCTGGCGCTGGTCCTCGGCGCCCTCGGAGTCGACCTTGTGGCCGCCGCGGACGTCGGTGATCGCCTTTTCGAGCATCTCCTTGCGGCCGCCGGCGGCGCGCAGCGCATCGCCGACCCCGCCCTTGTCGTCGACGGCCGCCAGCACGAACAGTTCGGTGGAGATGAACTGGTCGCCCTTCTGCTGGGCGAGCTTGTCGGTCAGATTGAGCAGGCGTGCCAGATCCGGGGAGACATTGACCTCGCCGGTGGCCTGCGACAGCCGCGGCAGCTGGTCCAGGGACTGTGCCAGACGCGATCGCAGCAGATCGACGTTGACGCCGGCGTTCTGCAGCAGCGGCAGGGTTGTGCCCCCGTCCTGCTGCAGCATCGCGTGCATCACGTGGAGCGGCTCGATCGCCGGATGGTCGCGTCCGACCGCGAGCGACTGGGCGTCGGCCAGCGCCTGCTGGAATCGGCTCGTGAGCTTGTCCATTCGCATGGGGGAATCCTGTCCTGAAGAAGGTATGAACTTGTATCCAAATGTGCGGCCGGTAAGCGCTGATTCAAGTCAAGCGGTGATGACCGCACGTCGTTCCGGAACGCCCGGCCGGCGTCCGCGCAGCCATCCGGCGCGGTGCGAAACACCGTCGTTGCGCGGCTTGCCACGGGGCTCGGTGGCGAGATATTGTCCAGCGCATGTCATGTGCGCGTGCTTGAATGCCGTTGCCGGCTTCAGGCGCCGCCGCTCCGGAAGGCGTTGCCCTGGGGCGGGCATGTGATCCACAGGCAGGTGGCCAAGATCGATGGAGAGCATCCCCGCGATTCTCAAGCTCGATACCCGGGGCGTCCCGGTATCCTGGATTCCGTGGCAGACCGCGGCGACGCTGTATGCGCGCGAACGGGTGTGCTGGGAAGCCGGCGCCAGGCGCTTCGTCGTCCAGGGTGGAATCAATGCCGTGTCCGGGCTGCGTTCCCGCATCCAGATCGGGTCGATCATCGCCGTATCCGGACGGCTGCGGCGCCACAGCTTCGGGGTGCCGTTGCTGACCAACCGGACCCTGTTCCAGCGGGACCGTCAGCTGTGCCTCTATTGCGGACAACGGTTTCCCGCACATCTGTTGACGCGCGATCATGTGATGCCGGTATCGCGCGGGGGGCCTTCGGCCTGGGAAAACTGCGTGACCGCCTGCCGCGGCTGCAACCAGCGCAAGGACGACCGCACGCCCGAGGAGGCGAACATGCGCCTGCTGGCGATCCCCTATACGCCCAATCGCGCCGAGTACCTGATTCTGTCCAACCGGCGCATCCTCGCCGATCAGATGGAGTTCCTGCTCGCGCATTCCAAACGCAGGACGCGCTGACGTCCTGAATCAGGGGCCGGTCAGACTGCCGCCCGGCGGCTTGTAAGCATCGTCTGGCGCGGGTGGTAAAAATTTCCCATTGCCCTGTGGTAAAAGTGACGCAATGTTCGGCTACTATGGCGGAACATGAAGTTCGTCTGCGATGTTGATGATATTTTGAGCAAATGAAGCGCCCGGTTGCGGCATGAGTGGTAGCTTGGCGCGTTAGTTGCCTGTCCGAAGGATCGATCCGAACCACTTTCCATGACCGCCGCCTCGTCCCAAGCCACGCGCAGCAACCAGAGCCGCACGACGCCGGGCGGTTCGTCGCTGGGCAATCCCATCGTGCAGGCCCTGCACGAGATGGCGGTGTCGGTCCTGGGTGAGCAGTTGCGGGAGATGTTCGAGAAGGCCGACGACATCCTGTTCGACTCGGCCGAGAAGGCGCGAGGCGGTGACGAGCAGCGCCTCTATCTGGACACGATGCGCATCGTTCGGGTGCAGCGCGCCAAGATCATCGACGCGTTCCAGAATTCCCTGCGCTCCGCATTGTCGACGCTCGCCGACGAGGTCGCCGAGTCGAAGGGTGCGGATCCCGACGACATGTCGCAGTGGTCGTTGCAGGAAGGCGACGCGCTGGAAGAACGGATCGCCGTCTCCAACATGTCGGAGAAGGCGACCAATCTGCACGCGCACGAACTGGTCGAGCTGCAGCGCCGGATGACGCGCCTCGCCGAACTCAGTGGTGGAGCGCTGGCGCCGGACGCGATGGCGCCGGCCCGGATCATTCATGCCTTCCAGGCGTCGATGCGCGATCTGAGCGTCGACTTCCCGATCAAGCTGGTCATCTACAAGCTGTTCGATCGCGTCGTGGTGGGACGCCTGTCGGAAGTCTTCGTCGGCGCCAACCAGTTGCTGGCGGTCCACGGGATCGAGCCGGCCGTCGATGCGCGGACCGATGCCAAGCGCGCGCAGCAGCGACCGAAACCCCGGGCGGCGATGGCTGGCGGCGCACCGGCTCAGCCGGCGTGGATGTCGGAGGTCGCGCCGGGGACTGCGTCCGGTTTCGGCGCGTCCGCGATGGGGGCCGGCGCCGAGATGGCGATGCCGATGGGCGGCGCGGCGATGGCGGGCGGGTTCGGCGCCGGCAGTGCCGGCGCGAACGGAGCCTGGCCGGGCGCCGCAGCATCGGCGGGTGGCTTCTACAACGATGCGGTGCTGGTCTCCGAGATCAACCAGATCCTGTCGGCCTACGCGCGTGGACAGCGGCCGGTCGCGCCGCCGTGGCTGCCTCCGGAGAACGTGGCGCTGGTCGCGCAGATGTTCGATGCCTATTTCCGCGATCCGCGACTGCCGGACAGCCTCAAGCCCTTGCTGTCGCGCTTGCAGTTGCCGGTGCTGAAGTCGGCCCTGGCCGACCCGGTGTTTTTCACCCAGCCGGATCATCCGGTGCGGCGGGCCACCAACGACATGTTCGAGATGCTGTCGCAGTTCGGCAGCAGCAACGGCTCGCCGTCGCCGCAGATGGTTTCCGAGCTGCAGGGGCTGGTCGAGGCGCTGATGCGCGCGTTCGATCTGGCGCCGGAGCAGCTGCGGACGATGCCCGCGACGCCGGTCGAGGAGCACGTTGCCGAAACCTTCATCCGCGAGCAGGAAGAGGAGCAGCAGAAGAAGAACCGCGCGCGCGTCGAGCGCGTGCGCCGGATCGTGGCGCATGAACTGCGCCGGGTCATCGGAGAGCGCCAGCTATCGAGCGGCATCATGCGATTGATGCTGTCGGGTTTCGGTCCCCTGCTGTGTCTGGACTACATTCGCAGCGGCGTCGATGGCGCGTCGTGGACGCAGACCATGGGCTTGGTGAAGCAGGTCCTGCGGAGTCTCGAACCAGGCGATCTGACGGCCGAGCAGCGCGCCATGCAGGAGGCCGAAATCGTGGCGGCAATCTCGCGCCGGCTCGCCCAGATCGGCTTTTCCGAGGAGAAGCTGGAAACGGTCGTTTCCGGCCTGCTGCAGGCCTATCTGCATCGTCCCGAAGAACGGGCATCCACCGCAGCCGATGGGGCCGTGGCGCAGCCCGGGGTCGGACTGTCGCCGGAAAAGGAGCTGCAGGGATTGTTGTCGATCCTGCTGGTGCCCGGCGGCTGGTTCACGCTGGTCGATACAGCGACGCAGACCAAGCACTGGATGCGGGTGCGTGCCTACTATCCGGCGCAGAACGCGGTGCTCTTCGGCCACTATATGGAAGAACGCTATCTGCGCTTGCGGGCGACCAGCTTCGCCACGGATCTGGCCGAGGGCCGGGCGGCGGCGATCGATCCTTCGCCCGAGCTGCAGAATGCGATCGGTCGGATTGCCACGTTGCCGTTCGAGCGTTCCAGCGAGGCGCTGGCCTGGATCGACGGCCAGGACGCCAACGCGCAGCAGGTGCACTAGTTCCGGCAGTCCCCCAAGGGGCGTTTGCCGGGATATCGGTTCCGGGATGGGTCAGCGGATGGCGGCGAGGGGGCACCCCAAGCCGGGCGGGGCAGATCCCGCGGCGCAGCGGTGGGGCAGGGCTTACAGGTCGTCGATATCGAGGTCGTCGTCCACCAGTCGACGCAGCGCGCGCTCTTCCTTGAACTTCTCGACGTCGCGCCAATCCCGGAGCTTTTCGGTCGACTGCGGCAGGGCGTCGTCGACGTCGATGTCTTCGTCGTCGATGCTGTCGGAATCGTCAACAAACTCGTCGTAGCTCTTGCTGGGCTCGCTCTGCGTCTGCTGCTTTTTTGGCTTGCGGGGCATGCTCAAGGATTCCTGATGGGGCGTCGGATCACGCGTTCAACAGCACTCGCGCGCGGTTTTATCAGGCTTTAATTCCGGCGAAAAGAGGCCTTAAAAACTTCTGTGAATTCATCGTGTTGAGTGGGCTTTTTCGGGATGATGCGGACGCCTTGCGCAGCCCCGGGCCGATCTTCAGATCAGCCGTGCGCGGCGTGCCCTGCGCAGGTCGTCGGGATGATCGACGTCGTCGAGGGCGTCGAAGATCCGGGTGGACAATCCACAGTGTCGCAGCCGCCGGATGGTTTGCCGCAGCTCCCGTCCGCTGCTCCAGTCCACCGTGCCCAACGCGAACGGCGGGAGCGTCACCCTGCTGCCGATCATGACGAAGCCGCCGTCGGTCGCGGCCTGAAGCACGCAATCCGTGCCGTCGCGCAGCGCCTGCATCGCCGCCGTCAGATGCGCGGGGGTCAGGGCCGGGCAGTCGGTCCCGACCAGCACCCGCAGCGGGTAGCCCCTGCGTCCGGCGTCGTTCAGGGCAAATCGCATACGCGCCCCCAGATCGGTGCCGTGCTGGCGGTGCAGCGGAACCCCGCGTTGGCGGAGGCTCCCGAACATCGGATGGCGCAGATCCGGTGACCCCCATACCTCGACATCCGCCGGGCTGGAGCGGGCGGTCGCCAGCGTTCGTTCGGTCAGACGCCGGTGCCAGCGTGCGGCGCCCCGGGGGCCGTGACGTGGGATCAGCCGCGTCTTGCAGTCTCCGGGAACCGGTGCGCGCGTGAAGACCTGGATCGCGCAGTCGGTGCTCATGGTCGCAGGCGCTGCCTGCGACGGGTCCGCAGCGCCGCGGCGAGGGCGAGCCACAGGCTGGCCCAGGGCGCCAGCGCCCCTCCGCCACTGGAATGGTTCGGCGAGCAGGGGTCGGCGGACGAAGACTCGGTCGACGCTTCCAGGCTGTAGTCGAGGTTTTCGTTCAGCGAGTAGTTCACCACTGTCACGTAGTAGGTGTCCGTCGCCTGTGGGCAGCTGAAGACCACCGCCTCGTCGCCGTCGTCGCCTCCGCCGATCTTGTCGGCATTGGTGTAGAAGATCGGATCGTCTGCCGGATCGGCGCCGAGATCGATGTCGTACTGCGCCGGCTCGCCGCGCTTGACCAGCAGGTCGATGTCGGCATTCGCGCTGCTGCGGAATACCAGTCGCGACGTGCCCGCTGGCAGGCCGGGGAAATCGAAGTGATAGGTGTGGAATTCGTCATGCAGACCGGTCGACAACTGCGCCGAGACCGGTGTGTCGGCCTGCAGCGGAGCGATCTCCTCGATGAAATGGCGGGTGGCGGTGTACGCGCCGCCGTTGGCGCTGATGTGCAGGGTGAACGTCACCTGCCGGTAGGGGGCGGACTGCGCCAGCACCGTCACCGGGAAGCGCAGGGTCGCGCTCCCACCCCGTGACAGGGTGCCGGCGGCCTGCGTGGCGGTGGCGATCGAGACCGAGCCGGCCCCCGCCGCCAGCGTCGCCTCGACGCCGGTTGCGGTCATCCAGAGGTTTTCGAGGGTGACGGCGATGTCCAGCGTCTCGCCGGGATCGAGTCGCGCGTTGCCGCCGTCCTCCAGTGCAACCGAGCGGATACGGATCGCCGGGCGCGGGTCGAGATCGAGGCTGTCACGGGCGTTGACCCGGCCGCCGGCGCTCAGTTCGCCGGCGTCGCCGCCCGACACGCCGGGATCGGCGCCTTCGATCAGGCGTGCGCGGGTTTCGAGCATGTCGGCGTTGGGATGGTAGTTGCGGATCAGCGCCGCGACACCGGCGGTATAGGGGGCCGCGAACGATGTGCCGTTGGCGCCGCAGGTGCCGCCGTCCTCGCCGCAGTTGGTCGGCGGGTTGTAGCCGCCGCCGACCGTCGTCGTGACGATCTGCAGGCCCGGTGCGGCCACGTCGGTGCTGATCGGGCCGAACTGGCTGAAGCTGGCGATGTTGTCCTGGCGGTTGGTGGCCGCCACCGCGACCACATTGGGCAGCTCGTAGTTGGCCGGGTAGGCCGCGACCGCGTCGTCGAGATTGGACTGGAAGTTCCCGGCCGACGTCACCAGCAGGATGTCCGCGGCCGCCATGGCCTGGATCGCATCGAACTCGGCCTGGGAGTAGTCCGGGCCGCCGAAGCTGGCGTTGACGATCTGGGCTCCGTGCGTGCGGGCGTAGTTGTAGGCGGCGATGATCGAGGCGGTGTCGAGTTCCACCTGGGCGTCGCGAATGCGGCTGACCTTCAGCGGCATGATGGCGACGTTCCAGATCGTCCCGGCGACCCCGATGCCGTTGTTGCCGATCGCGCCGAGGCTGCCGACAACCAGGGTGCCGTGTTCCTGCAGGCCGTCGTTGTCGGGACTCGGATCGTTGTCGTCTCCGCTCAGATCCCGGCCCGCCACGAGATTGGCGGCGTAGTCGGGGTGAGTGAGGTCGAACGCATCGTCGATCACGGCCACGGTGACGCTGCCGTCGCCGGTGCGGTCGGCAACCCCGTCGTCGTCGGCATCCCAGGCCGTGATCATGTGCATGTCGGCGCCCGGGATGCTGGCGTACTCCGGCGCGTCCGGAACGAAGTTGGCCTGGCCGGTGCTGCGCAGGCCCCAGAGCAGATCGAACAGCGGGTCGTCCGGGATCACCGCGCGGCGCCGCTTGAGGAAGTTCGGCTCGGCATAGGCGACGTCGGGATCGTCGCGCAGCACCGCGATCGCGTCGGCGACCCTGGTGATCGCGGGCAGTTCCAGCAGCACGGTCTGCCCGCTGTCCAGCGCGCGCTTGAGTCGCATGCCGTGCGTGCCGAGCATGGCTTTGGCCTGCAGCGCGGCGGCGTCCGAGCGGTAATGCACCAGAACCTCGCCTTCGACGAAGCGCGATGGGCTGCTGTAACCGGCGGGCGCGGCCCGCGCGACGCCGCAGAGCGCCGGTGTCAGGACGAGGGCGGCCAGCGCAACGGCGCCGAGTCGGCGCGCCGGGCGAGGGGATTGGGTCGAACGCCTGTGGTCTTGCATGATCGATGCGCTGCCGGTTCTGGGCCTGTCGCTAGCATACTCATCCGCGGGGCGATCGGTTGCACCGTCGGAGCCGCTGCTGCGGCTGGTCGTCGGGCGACCCGTGGCGGGGGTCAGGTCCCGGCGCGGCGACGGCGGCGCGGTCGCAATGCGCCCGGCGGCATGCCATGCCAGCGGCGACAGGCCTGGCGGAAGTTGCTGACATCGGCATAGCCGAGCAGCGAGGCCACGCTCTCGACCGACAGGTGGGGTTCGGCCAGCAGCAGGTCCGCCTGGCTGCGCACCCACTCGTCGAGCAGGTCCTGGTAGCCGTGGCCTTCCTGATCCAGGCGGCGTTGCAGGGTGCGGGGCGACGTGTTCAGGTGCGCGGCGACTTCGTCCAGCTTCCACAGATGGCCCGGGTTGTTGCTGAACACGAGGCGGACCCGGTCGGCATGGCCGAGCTGGTGTTCGGTGCGGTTGAGCTGCTGCTCGAGGCGTTCGATCGCGCCCGCGCGCAAGGCCGGGTCCGATTCCATGTCGGTGCCGTCGAGCAGGTGTTCGCGAGGCACCAGGATGCGCAGGCGCGGTTGCCCGAACCGCAGCGCGGCAGCGGTGAACGCCTGCGGGTACCGATGCGCGTAGGCCGGTTGCGGGTAGTCGAATTCGAGGATGCTGGCGCGGGCGTGAAAGGCCGAGACGACGGCGATCAGGCTGTTGATCGCCAGCATCAGGATCTCGGTGACGGCGATGTGGCCGGGGCCGAGCCCGACGATGAAGTTCAGATCCAGCCCGACGTAGGCGCCCTCGTCGACCAGGTACGGGCGCACGCCGCCGTTGCGCAGCGGGCCGTAGCGCTGCAGCAGGTGCAGGCCGTCCTGCATGTGGTTGCAGTTGAACAGCGCGGTGCTCAGCGGGCCGTGCATATGCCCGAGGCGGGTGATCCGGCCCATCCGCAGGCCGATCGCCGGATCGGCAAGAGCGTCCCTGGCATTGCACAGAAAGGTCGCGTACGCCGCCAGGCTGTGGCGCCCTCCAAGCCGGTCGAGGCTCTCGACGGTCTGGCCGGTGCCGCGCAGCAGTGCGGCATCCTGTCCCAGCGTGCGCAGGAACAGGCGCAGATAGGTGTTGGGGACCTCGACTTCGTCGGCGGACAGCATCGGTGACCGGATCGGCGGTGGCAGGGCAGCTTAGAACGATTTTGGCGTGAATTCACCCCTGATTGACGTCAAATCACCTCCCGGATTGGGTCGGGGGCGGGAATCATCGATGCAGAGTCGCCCGGCCGGCGCGCAGATGTCCCCTGCGGCGGTTGCGGGTGCCGATAAGAAAGAGGAGAGCGAAGATGATGGATCCCGTCCTGCGCCCGGCGCTGCGCATGTTCATTCGACACGGGGTTCGCCCCTGGCTGGGCGGCCGCCTGCCGTATGCGGTTCAGCGCGGGGTGGCGACCGCGGTGACCTCGGTCTGCCTGGCACCGCGCGGCATGCGCCACGAGGCGGTGCAGCTCGGCGGTGTGCCCTGCGAGCGCGTCACCGTCGGCGAGCCCAAGGGCCGGCGGACGCTGCTGTGGATCCATGGCGGTGGCTACTGCGTCGGATCAAGCCGGACCGATCGCGCACCGGCCGGTCAGTTCGCCAAGGCGGCCGAGGCCACCGTGATCGTGCCGGACTACCGCCTGGCGCCGGAAAACCCGTATCCCGCCGGCCTGGATGACGTGCTGGCGGTGTACCGCGCGCTGCTCGACAACGGTCAGGATCCCGACGAGCTGGCGGTCGGCGGCGATTCGGCCGGTGGCGGCATGACCGTGGCACTGGCCGTGGCGATCCGCGACGCCGGACTGCCACTGCCGCGCGCGCTGGTGCTGTGCTCGCCGTGGGCGGATCTGCGCGGCGTGCAGCCCAGTTACCGCAGTCGTGCCAAGCGCGATCCGTGGCTGTCGCCGCGGATGCTGCGCACCTGGGCCGAGGCCTACTGCGCTTCGACGCCGCTTGATCATCCGGCCTGCTCGCCGCTGCTTGCGGATCTGGCCGGGCTGCCGCCGACGCTGATCCAGGTCGGCGAGTGCGAGATCCTGCATGACGATGCGGTCGAGCTCGACCGCAAGCTCAGGTTCCAAGGCGGCACGTCGGAGCTGCACGTCTATCCGGACATGTGGCACGTCTTCTTCCTGCAGGCCGGGCTGCTCGACCCGGCCGACGCGGCGGTGCGCGAGATCGGCGACTTCCTGCGGCGGCAATGGACCGCGCATCGCCGGCCGCGCCAGCGCGCGGCCTGAACCGAAACCGTCCATCGAAGGGGGAGACACGCATGCGCAGGAATCTGCGGTTTCTGGTGCTCGGCGCCGGCATGTCCGGCATCCTCGCCGGCATCCGGTTGAAGCAGGAGGGCCTCGAGGATTTCGAGATCCTCGAGATGGCCGGCGACGTCGGCGGGACCTGGCGGGACAATACCTACCCGGGCCTGTCCTGCGACGTGCCGGCGCACACCTACGGCTACAGCTTCGAGCGCAACTGGCGCTGGACCGGCTTCTATGCGTCGGGTCCGGAACTCGGCGAGTACTTCCGCCGCTGCGCGCACAAGTACGGTCTGATGCCGCACGTGCGGCTCAACACCCGCGTGACCGACATCCGCCGCGAGCACGGGCGCTGGGTGGTCGAATCCGCCGACGGTCAGACGCGCGAGGCGGACATCGTCATCAACTGCTTCGGTGTGCTGTGTCATCCGAAGCTGCCGGACATCCCGGGGCTCAAGCGCTTCAAGGGTGCGATGTTCCACAGCGCGCGCTGGGATCACAGCGTTCCGCTGGACGGACGCCGCATCGGCGTGGTCGGCACCGGTTCCACCGCCGCGCAGATCACCGCGGCGCTGGCGCCCCGCGCCGGTCACTACAGCCTGTTCCAGCGCACCGCGCAGTGGGTGGCGCCGGCCTATGCGTTGCAGCGCTCCGAGTTCATGCGCGGCCTGCACCGGATCATCCCCGGCTTCTCGCGGCTGACCGGCAAACTCCAGGGCGAGCTGTTCTACGAGATCGCCAAGGGCGTCACCGGCGACAGCGATCCGGCGTGGCGCGCCGTCGACTGGCTGTGTCGTCGCAACCTCGCGCGTGTGCGCGATCCGGAGCTGCGTCGCGCGCTGACGCCGGACTTCAAGGTCGGATGCCGGCGCCTGATCTTCTGCGACGGTTTCTACGAGGCGATAGAGGCGACGAACGCGGAGCTGGTCACCGCGGGCATCAAGGGCATCGAGGCCGGTGGCATCCGCACCGTCGATGGCCGCCTGCACGAACTCGACGTGCTGGTGCTGGCCACCGGCTTCCACGCGCTGAACTACACCTACGGTTTCGAGGTGACCAACGACGCGGGCGCCCGGCTGTCGGAGCAGTGGACCGACGGCGCACGCGCGCTGCACGGCGTCGCCGTCTCAGGCTTCCCCAACTACTTCATGCTGATCGGTCCGCACAGCCCGGTCGGCAACTTCAGCCTCACCGCGATCTCGGAAATCCAGATGGACTATCTGCTGCAGCTGATCGAGCCGATCCGCCGCGGCGAGGCCAGTGCCATTGCCGCGGATCCCGATGCCGAGCGCCGCTACTACGACTACCTCGGCGCCGGCATGGCCAAGACGGTGTGGTCCTCGGGCTGCAACCGCAGCTGGTATCTGGGCAAGGACGGCCAGCCGCAGCTCTACCCGTATCCGCCGACGACCTTCGTCCGCGAACTGGCGACGCCGGATCTGTCCGAATTCGTCGTCGCCTGAATCCCGAACCGCAGGAGATCCGCGCATGACCCTTGAACAGCGCCTGCAGCAGATCGAGGATCGCGAGGCGATCCGTGCCCTCAAGCATCATTACTACTGTCATTGCGTCGACCGCGCCGTCGCCGGCGAGGCCGGCGCGATCGAGCAGACCCTGAGCCGCTTCACCGACGACATCGTCGCCGACTTCACCGGCTTTCCCGTCGCCGAGGGCAAGGCCGCCGTCGGCGCGTTCTTCGCCCAGGGCGTGCCGGCGTTTCTGAGCTACAGCCAGCACCGCGTCTGCAACGACGTGATCGAGATCGACGGCGATACCGCCACCGGTCGCTGGTACGTCGACTGCCCGGTGGTGTTTCGCGACGGCAATCCCACCGGCAACAGCGGCCCCGGCTTCATTGGCGGGCGCTACGAGGAACGGTACCGGCGCGAGGGTGGAGTGTGGAAATTCGCCCGCATCGTCGCGTTGCTCGACGTCAACGCCGAGTTCCAGTTCAACTGGACCCAGGCCCGCCAGCGCTTCGACAACCGCTGACGGCCCGTCCATCGACGGAGGCTGGTATTTTGCGCGGCGATGGGTAGAATACGCGTCCTCGTGTGGGGCGGTAGCTCAGCTGGGAGAGCGTCGCGTTCGCAATGCGAAGGTCGGGAGTTCGATCCTCCTCCGCTCCACCACTCGAATTGTCCAGCTTGTTCGAAAGGCCCGCCATGTGCGGGCCTTTTTGGGTCTGATCGGACATGCGTGCCCGTCGCGTCGGGCGTCGAGCGCGTTATCCTCCGACGCTGGCTCGACCGTCTGCGAGCCTTGGCTTTCCGGAGGTGGTCTTGGCGCGTCGTGCCCTGTCGTCGCTGAATCTGCTGCGGACCTTCGAGGTCGCGGCGCGGCGTGGCAGCTTCAAGCTGGCGGCGGAGGAGCTGCACGTGACCGCGTCTGCGGTCAGCCAGCAGGTGCGCAGCCTGGAGTCGCAGCTGGGGCTGGATCTGCTCGAGCGCCATCCGGGCGGTTTGCGTCTCACCGAAACCGGCCGCAGCTATCTGGGCGAGATCCAGGGGCCGCTGCGGGCATTGGCCGATGCCACCGAGCGTCTGCGCGCCGGTGGCCGGTCGGTGTTGCGGGTGACGCTGATGCCGCCGCTGGCGAGCCGCATCGTGCTGCCGCGGCTGGCGGATTTCAGGGCGCGTCATCCGCAGGTGGAACTGCGCATCGATACCAGCGTGCGCAATCTGGATCTGGCGCAGCGTCACGTCGATCTGGCGGTGCGCTACGGGGTGCCGCCGTGGCCCGGCTGTGCGCACGAGAAGCTGGCGGATCTGTACGTGCAGGCGATCTGCCCGCTCGCGCTGGCGCGCGAACACGATCTGGCGCGACACCCGGAACGCCTGGCCGGGGTGCCGCTGGTGCAGATGACCGAACGCCCGGATCACTGGCGCCAGTACTTCCAGCATATTGGCGTCAACGCGTTCGAGCCGATCGACCGGTTTCATGTCGACGACTATCCGGCGGCGATCGAGGCCGCGGAGACGCTCGGCGCGGCCCTGGCGATCTGGCCGCTGGAGCAACCGCTGATCGACAGCGGGCGGGTGGTGGCGGTGGGCGCGCCGCAGGGGCCGATTCCGGAGGCGATGTATGCGGTGATGCTGGAGGAGCGCGCCGGCGATCCGGCGATCCGGGTCTTTCTCGACTGGCTGCGCCGGCAGCTGCCGCAGGCCACATAAGTTTTTCTTGTCCGGCGAACGCGGATAAATCGTTTGCCGGACGGTGCATCGCGGCACCAGACTCGATGGCAGACTTTTGACGGATCGTTCCCAATGGATCTCGACATGCCCGCCATCGAGCAGCCACCGGCCGACCTGCTCGGACAGCGCCAGGCCGAACTCGACGAACTGTTCGCCACGCTGGCACCGGTGTCGGCCGCACAGGCGGACGGTTACTGGCGCGGCACGCTGATGGCGATCCTCGGTTTCGGCTGGCTGCCGCGCCCGCTGGCGCGTCTGTGGTATCGCCTGCTGCGCACGCCGCTGAATCCATGGCGCGGCAAGAGTTTCGCGCAGGGGGGCGGCGCCAATCGCTGGTTCGGCGTGCGCGGTCCTGCCTTCGGCCGCTTCAAGCTGCGCGAGACGCACAGCCCGATCGACGGCCAGCCGGTGCTGTGGCTGGACTACGACATTCCGGAAAATCCGCGTTTCCTGCGTCCGATCCGCGGTGAGGCGCGCATGCTCGGTAACGGTCTGGTGCTGGCGCGGATGAACTGGCAGACCCGCCGGGGTCTGCACCGGGTGCTGTACTTCACGCTGACGCCCGCGGGCTAGCCCCATGAACACGGATGTGATCGTCGTCGGCAGCGGGTTCGGCGGCGCGTTCGCTGCTGAGCGCCTGATCGCCTCGGGCCTGCGTGTCACCCTGCTGGAACGTGGCCCCTGGCGCGATACGCAGCCGATGCGCGCCGCCGGCGTGTGGCCGCGCAGTCCATTGCCGTATGGCCGCAACTTCTATCGCCAGGTGCTGCGCAGCGTCGCGATGCCGGGTCTGGGCGCCCGCCGTCTGCGCACCAACGCCCATGGCCTGTTCGACCTGCATCTCGCACCCGCGCTCAGCGTGGTCTGCAGCAGCGGTGTCGGTGGCGGCAGTCACGTGTATTCGGCGATGAACCTGCGTCCGGCCGTGCCCGACTACTGGGCCGCCCGTGCCGACGGAATCGACCCGGAACGGATGGAGCACTACTCCGCGGCGGCGATCGCGCGCATGGGCGCGCGGCCGCCGGATGCCGAGGTGCCCAACTTCGTCGGCACGCGCCTGCGGCAGGACGCTCTGCTCCAGGCCGAGGCGACGCTGGAGCAGCCGGCGATGGGGTACCGCTTCGACGGCGGGCGCTACCGCGACAACAGCTTCTTCGGCAGCCAGGACGGCAGCAAGATCACGCTCGACGCACTGATCCTGGCGCCGCTGCTCGATCGGGGCCTGCGGGTGCACGACCTGCACGAGGTGCTGTCGATCGGGCGTGGTGCCGGCGGCTGGCGTGTTTCGGTCTATGACCACCGCAGCCGGCGTTACCGCCATCTGACCGCGCCGCGTGTGGTGCTCGCGGCCGGCACGCTCAACACCCTGCGCCTGTTGTTCGCGAGCCGGGCGCAGGGGGCTCTGGCGGCGCTGCCGGCGTTGGGGCTGGGCATTGGCGGCAACGGCGACGTGCCGGCGTACTGGCGCTGCGCGGTGCCGGAAGCGGACTTCACCGAAGGCACGCCGTGTCACGGTCGCTTCGAGATCCGCGGGGTCGACGACGGGCCGAACCTGACCGCCTACGGCCTCAACGGGATCGATGGCGTGCCGATGCCGGGGCGGCTGCGGGCGCGGCTCAAGCGCGATCTGGTGCTGGTCGGCATGGGTGCCGACGGCGCCAATGGCATCGCCAGCTGGCGCGGCGGGCGCCTGCGCTTCCACTACAGCGACAGCGCCAATCCGATTCTCGCGCGCATCTACCGGGCATTCGATCTGATCGGCCATCGCAGCGGGCGTCCGGTGCACTTCCTGCGGCGCTGGCCGCTGACCGTGCATCCGCTCGGCGGCGCACGGGTCAGCGACGATCCGCTGCAGGGCGTCGTCGACGGGCGCGGGCAGGTCCACGGCCTGCCGGGATTGTATGTGGCCGATGCCGCCGCGCTGCCGGCGGCTCCGGGGGCGCCGCCGTCGATGACCATCGCCGCCTGGGCGAGTCACGTCGCCGACGGCATCGGCCGCCCGGTCTGAGCCGGCATCCGCAACGTCTGATATGGGACGAAACATGAGCACGTTCTCCAAACGCACCTTCGATGCTGCGCTGCTGGCGCGCTGCACCGGCGCGGCGGTACTGAACCTTCCTGTCCTGACGATGGCGCTGCTGCGTCCGGCGACGTCGCCCCGGCTGCGCGAGGAGGTGATGCTGGCCGTGACCTCGGTCAACGACTGCCGTTACTGCAGCTGGGCGCATACCGGGCTGGCGCTGCAGCAGGGCATCGACCTGGATGCCCTGCGACAGTTGCTCGATCGCGAGCACATTGCCGATGCGGACCGGCCCGAGGTCGTCGCGATCCTGTTCGCGCAGCACTTCGCGGCGACCGGGCGCCGGCCGGACGCGGCCGCGCGGGCGGCGCTGGAGTGGAGTTTCCCGCAGCCTCAGCGGCGCGAGATCATGGCCTACATCCACGCGATCTACTTCGCCAATCTCAGCGGCAACAGCGCCGACGCCTGGCTGGCGCGACTGCGCGGCGAGCCGGTCGCCGACGGGCACCCGTTTGCGGAGGCGTTCGCCGCGGTGCTGGCGGCGCCGATCCTGGCCGGTATCCGCCTGGCCAGTCGCCGGGTACGCCCCGAGCTGATGCAGCGCGAGACCTGAGGCCGCCGCACGCCCGCAATCCGGGCGAAGGGTTTTGCCCGCCGCCGTGTACAAGAACCGGAAGGGCTGCGCCGCAGCCCGCAAGACGGAGCTTGAACATGAACGGCAGAAAGCGGATGTGGGCGCCGGGTGTGATCCTGGCGCTGGGCGTGGCCGCGACAGGGCATGCGCAGATGCGCGACGGCTCGCGTGCCTTCGATCGCATGGACGGCAACGCGGACGGCGTCATCGACGCCGCCGAGCTGCAGGCGCAGCGCGAGCAGGCATTCTCCCGACTCGACAGCGACGGCAACGGCGTGATCACTGCGGCCGAGCGCGAGCAGGCGCGTGCCCGGGTGCAGCGCGTGCGTGAGCGCATGGAAGGGCGTGTCGAGGCGATCGCCGACCAGGCCGACACGAATCAGGACGGTGACATCAGCCACGACGAGTTCATGGCCGCACCGCAGCCGCTGATGAGCCGCGCCGATGCCGATGGCGACGGCCGGATCACCCGCGAGGAATTCAGCGCGGTGGTCGGATCGATCCGCGAACAGCGGCGCCAGTAGGCGGCGCCGCGGTCTTTCCCAGCCAGACGGAGTGATCCCATGCATGCATCTCACAAGATTCCCGCGATTGCGGCCACGTTGATATGGCTGCTCGGCAGTACCGCCGGTGCCGCCCAGGCCGCCGAACGGCACGCCGAACGGACGCGCCAGGGCCCCAACGGTGGCAGCGTCGCGGTCCAGCGTGACCGCGATGACGGCCTGCAGCAGCGCAGCGTCGAGCGCTACGGACCGGCCGGGCGCTCGCTCGAAGCCCAGCGCAGCCGCAGCTATGATCCCGGGACCGGCACCTATCAGGGCGGCGCCAGCCGTACGGTGACC
This sequence comes from Nevskiales bacterium, assembly GCA_028698335.1. Classification (GTDB taxonomy): domain Bacteria; phylum Pseudomonadota; class Gammaproteobacteria; order Nevskiales; family Nevskiaceae; genus Solimonas. The sequence goes on from JAQVDP010000013.1 coordinate 116,072, forward strand.
GGGCTCAACGGGCAGAGCGCGAGTCGCAACCGCGAGGTGACTCGCGAGGGCGGACAGGCAACCGTGACGCGTCAGACCACCGGGCCGAATGGCCAGACCTCGACCTATCAGCGCAGCCGCGGCGACGGTCAGTCGCAGGCGGTGTGGAGCGGGCCCAATGGACAGGCGTTCGGTCGCAGCCGCTCGGTCGAACACGGTGATCAGGGCGTGACCGTGCAGACGCAGACGACGGGGCCGGGCGGTACACGCGATCGCAGCGTCACCTACGTTCCTGCCGGCGGGGAGTGAGCCGGCACCGTGCAGGATGCCGATGCCGACGAGATGCTGCTGCGCCGAATCGCCGGGGGTGACGCCCCGGCGTTCCGGCAGCTGACGGCGCGACATGCGTCGCGGGTGCTGGCGCTGGCGCGGGGCATGCTGGGGGATGGCATGGAGGCCGAGGACATTGTCCAGGAGGTGTTCGTGCGGCTCTGGCAGCACGCCGCGCAATGGCAACCCGGGCGTGCGCAGCTGGCGACCTGGCTGCACCGGGTCACGGTCAACCTGTGCCTGAATCATCTGCAGCGGGTCCGCAATCGCACGGCGGCACTCGATGCCGAGGCGCTGGACGCGACGGCGGCGCCGGATTCGGTCGAAGAGGATGTGTCCGCCGCCGAGCGGCAGCGCCTGGTCCATGCTGCGGTCGCGCGGCTGCCGGAGCAGCAGCGCGCGGCGGTGGCGCTGTTTTATAACGCCGGAGCGAGCACGGCCGAAGCCGCCGCGGCACTGGATCTGTCGGTCAAGGCGACGGAGTCGCTGCTGGTCAGGGCCCGGCGCAATCTGCGCGAGCGCCTGGCCGCGTTGTTGGAGGTGGAATCATGAATCCCGATCGATTCGAGCAGGACCTGTTGCGCTACGGCGCCGAGCCGGAGCGCTGGCCGTGGCCACGCCGCGTCGTGATGCGACGCCTGCTGCGACGCTCGCCCGAGGCGCGTGCACGGCTGGAACGGATGCGGGCGCTGGAGCGGGCGGTGGCGGCCGGACCGGTGTCGCTGCCGGCCGGACTGCAGCAACGCCTGGACGCGATTCCGCTGCAGGTTCCGCAGGTGGGGACTGCCGACCGAAACGCGATCGAACCGGACCGTCGTCTGCTTCGATTCGGTCTGGGGTGGGCGCTGGCCTGCGGGGTGACGGGCATCGTCATCGGCGCCAGCGGCTGGTGGCCGGCGATGGACGACTACGACGCCGTCGCCGCGTTCGCGGCGGACCTTGCGGCCGGCTCGCCGGATGCCTGGCGCGCACCCGACCTCGGAGCGGGGCCATGAGCCGCCGGACCCTGTTGATCGCGCTGCTGGTCTCGGTCGCGGTCAATTGCCTCGCGGCCGGGGTGTTGGTCGGTCAGCGCTACTGGGGGCGTCCGGCGGCGCTGGGGCCGGCGGCATTCGAACGCCTGGCGGCGATCGTGCCGGAGCCGTCGCGGGATGCGGTCCGGGATCAGATCCGCGGCCGGCGTCTCGAGCTGTTTCGCGCCTTGCGTGAACTGCGCCAGGCGCGCGTGCAGGTCCGGACGGTCGCGGCGGCCGAGCCGCTGTCGGATGCGGAACTCGAAGCGGCGATGGCCCGGCTGCGCCAGGCCACCGACCGTATCCAGCGCATCCTGCATGGGGCGATCGTCGAGGGCATTCGCCACAGCCGCGCGCCGGTGCCGGCGCATCGGTCCGGGCCGGGCGAGGCGACCGAGCCGGAGGCGGTGCCCGCGTCGTGAGTCCCGGCGGGGCGCGGAGGTGTGCCGTGAACCGTCGTTGCCGCCTGGCGCTTTCCTGACTAGACTTCGCCGTTCACACGCAAGCCCGCCGCGCGCGGGCTTGTTTCGTTGCAGCAGCAGGAGTCATCAGGAGTACTCAAATGTCCGCAGTCACCCGCCAGACGTTCGATCAGGTCATGGTCCCCAACTACGCGCCGTCCAATGTGATTCCGGTGCGCGGTGCGGGCTCGCGTCTGTGGGATCAGCAGGACCGAGAGTACATCGACCTGGCCGGCGGCATTGCCGTGACCGTGCTCGGGCACGCGCATCCGGCGATGGTGGCTGCGCTGACTGCACAGGCGTCGAAGCTGTGGCATCTGTCCAACGTGATGACCAACGAGCCGGCGCTGGAGCTGGCGCAGCGCCTGACCGCGCTGACCTTTGCCGAGAAGGTCTACTTCTGCAATTCCGGCGCCGAGGCCAACGAGGCCGCGTTCAAGCTGGCGCGGCGCTGGGGACACACCCGCTTCGGGCCGAACAAGCACAAGATCATCGCGTTCTACAACGCCTTTCACGGGCGCACGCTGTTCACGGTGAGCGTCGGCGGGCAGGCCAAGTACACCGAGGGCTTCGGCCCGCTGCCGGGCGGCATCGAGCATGTGCCGTACAACGATCTGGCGGCGCTCGAAGCGGTGATGGACGACGACGTCTGCGCGGTGGTGATGGAGCCGCTGCAGGGCGAGGGCGGGGTGACGCCGGCCACGCCCGAGTTCGCGCGCGGTGTGCGCGAGCTGTGCGACCGGCACCAGGCCCTGCTGGTGTACGACGAGGTGCAGACCGGCAACGGCCGCACCGGCACGCTCTACGCCCACGAGCAGCTCGGGGTGACGCCGGACATCCTGACCACGGCCAAGGGGCTGGGCGGCGGCTTTCCGGTCGGCGCGATGCTGACCACCAGCGATATCGCCGCGACGCTGGCCTTCGGCACGCACGGCTCGACCTACGGCGGCAATCCGCTGGCCTGCGCGGTCGCCGGTGCGGTGCTCGACGAGATCTCCAGGCCGGAGCTGCTGGACAACGTGCAGCAGCGTTCCGCGCAGCTGCGTGCGGGTCTGGAGGCTCTGGCGCAGCGCTACGGCCTGTTCACGGCGCCGCGCGGCATGGGACTGCTGATGGGCGCGCCGCTGGTGGATGCGTGGAAGGGGCGTGCCAAGGACATCGTCACCGCTGCGCTGGCGCAGGGGGTCTGGATGCTCGTCGCCGGGCCCGACGTGCTGCGCTTCGCGCCGGCGCTGAACATCGGCGAGGCCGATCTGGCCGAAGGCCTGCTGCGCCTCGAGCGCGCGCTGGACGAGCTGGGCCGCTAGCCGCTTACAGAGCTGTGTTCCTGGCCGCTCAGCGATTGAGCGGCCAGAGCACGCGTTCGCCGCGGAACTCGAAGATGATCCCTTCCGGCGCGATCTCGGACACGGTCGGGCCGCCCGGCAGCGCGTTGCCTTCGTTGTAGCGGCGGTTGTCGATCATCACCCAGCGCCTCGCCGGATCCACGTCGTAGACGTGGACCTGCACCGTCAGTTGCGGAAACGCCGCGCGATACGCCGACGGCATCTGCCGCAGTTCGCGCGGCAGGGCGCTGATGTCGATGGTTTCGGTGCGATCCTCGAAGGTGGGGTCGGCGGCCTGCTCCGCTGCGGTCGCGGGAGCCGTCGTGGCGTTCGCGGCGGACGGTGCCGGCGTCTGCGCCGCAGCTTCGGCGGCGTCGTCGCCAGCCGTCGCTTCGCTGCCCGGCGCGGGACCGCTGCCGCGGAAGACCGGCGTGACGTCGTCCAGGCTGTTGAACAGCTCCGGTGGCGGCGCGTCCTCGGCGAGCGGTGCGAACGCGGCGATGCCGGCGTCCGATTCCACCGGGGGCGGCAGGTCTGTCGCCGTCGCCGTCGCCGTCGCCGTCGCCGGTCCGGTTGCGGGTGCCGGTGTTGTGGAGGGCGTCGGCGTTGGCGTGACGGTCGCCGTCGCGGCCCGCGTGGGCGTCGGCCCGGTGCCCGTGGCTGGTGTCGGGCTGCGATCCCGCATCAGCAGGGCGGCGGCGCCCATGCCGGCGACGAAGACGGTGGCGACGATCAGGATCAGGCGCGAACGCGGCAGATCCAGCGCGGCGGTGACTGGCGCGGCGGTTCGGGCGGCCGGGACGGTCTGACTGCTGCGCTCGCGTTCGGCGCGCTTGAGGGCCTCGAGGATGTAGCTCATTGCAGTCTCGAAATCAGCTTCGGCGTGTCCGGCTGGTCGTCGCCCAGTTCGATCAGGGTGCGCACACCGGCGATGCCGTCGGCGCTGAGACCCTGTTCGGTCTGGAACTGGCGGACCGCTTCGTCCAACGCATCGTCGAAGACGTCGCTCGGATGCTGGGCGGCGCTGATGTAGCCGAGGTCGCGCAGGCGTTGCCACAGCCAGCGTACGTCGGGGCCGTCACTGAGCCGGTCGATCCGGATGTCATGGGTCTCGCGCCGCCACAGTGCCAGGAACTCGCCGGTCCACAGCGGCGTGAGGCTGGCGATCGGCAGCCGCATCGGCCCGAGCGCGGTGTCGAGGATCGCGTAGGTCGCGCCCAGCGATTCGAGCAGGAAATACTGGACGGTGCCGGCAATCTTCAGGCTCAGGACCGCCGGGCGGTCCATCTGCCGCAGGTCGTCCCAGTCCCCGTAGCTGCGATAGCACTCGAGGCCCTGTTCGGCGAGGGCCGTGCACAGGTTCGGGCCGAGGGTCCGGATCGGGCCTGCGCGCCACAGCTGGGTCAGGCGCGCCAGCACCACCGACAGCGGCTGGACCGCCTGCGGCAGATCGCCGACCGACGAGACGGGCAGGCTCGGCAGCGCGGTGTGGGTCGGCAGCGCGGCGTCGGCGATCGCGGGCGCGGCCGGTTCCGGCGCCGGTGTCATGTCGGGTTCGGGTTCGGGCATGCTGGCCGGGGTGGGGGCGGGATCCGCCGCCGCGACCGCCTGGGCCGGTTCGTCGGACCAGAAGAACGTGTAGATGAACAGGCCGGCGCTGACCGCCAGGGCCAGGCCCCAGCCCCATTCGATGAAGCGCCACCGGACCTTGGCGGACGGATCGAAAACGTGCGGCAGCTCGCCGGTGACCTCGCGCGCGGCCTTGCGCACGATGTACGGCGTCACCACCGGCGAGCGATCCGCGTAGGCGCCGAGCAGGGCGCGGTCGCAGATGATGTTGATCAGGCGCGGCACGCCGCGCGAATAGTGGTGGATCAGCTTGGATGCCGCCGGATTGAAGACGACGCTGCGGCTGCCGGCGACGCGCAGGCGGTGTTCGATGTACTCGCGGGTTTCCTGTGCGCCGAGTGGCATCAGGTGGTAGCGGGCGGTGATGCGGCTGGCGAGCTGGCGCAGATCCGGACGCGCCAGCAGCGCCGACAGTTCCGGCTGGCCGATCAGCATGATCCGCAGCAGCTTTTCCTTGGCGGTCTCCAGATTGGTCAGCAGGCGGACCTGTTCGAGCACCTCGGGCTGCAGGTTCTGGGCTTCATCGATGATGAGGACGGTGCGGCGACCTTCCCGATGCGCCTGCAGCAGATGTTCGTTGAGGGCGTCGACCAGGGTCTTGAGCGTACAGCTGCGCTTCGGGTAGGCCACACCGAGTTCGTCGCAGATCGACTGCACGAATTCCAGCTCGCTCTGGCGCGGGTTGTGGATGATCGCGACGTCGACGTCGGTCATCTTCTGCTCGAGCAGGGTGCGGACGATCGTGGTCTTGCCGGTGCCGACCTCGCCGGTGAGCTGGACGAAACCGCCGTACTGGCCGGTGCCGTACAGCAGGTGTCCAAGCGCCTCCTGGTGGCGCTGGGACATATAGATGTAGGCCGGGTCCGGGGTGATCGAGAACGGCATTTCCCGGAGGTGGAAGAACTCTGTATACACAGCGGGCTGTCAGGTCGAGAGCGGGGCGAGTATAGCGGTTGCCCGGGCTTCTGGTCCGGTGCGCCGGCCTGCGGAGGGGTGCGCGAAATTCAGTCCGAAGCCGGCCGGCGCATGTCGACGTGCGGGATGCCGTCTTCGAGATAGACCGCGGACACCGGCTGGAACCCGAGCGAGGCGTAGAAGCCCTGCAGGTGCTGCTGGCCGGACAGGAAGACCGCCGCGCCGGGGTAGAGCTCCGTACAGGCGCGCAGGCCTTCCTGCATCACCCGCCGACCGACGCCGGTGCCGCGGTCGTGCGGATTGACCACCAGCCGGCCGAGCGCCGGGTCCGGTTGCTTCAGGCCCGGCGGCAGCAGGCGCAGGTAGCCGAGCAGGCGGTCCTCCCGATCGTATCCGCACAGATGCAGGCATTGCGGGTCGAGACCGTCCATGTCGGAGTAGGGGCACTGCTGTTCGACGACGAAGATGTCCGAGCGCAGCTTGAGAAAACGGTACAGCGTATCGGCGTCCAGTTCCGGCCAGCGGTACCAGCGCCATTGAATCGGCATCTCCATGCAGCCTCGGTGTCCTCTCGTGGGGTGGGTTCAGTCTCTCTGGAAATCGTAGACGCTGCCCAGCTTGAGCAGGCGGGTCAGCCGGTCGAGCGCGGTGCGGCTTTCCTCGAGCAGCTGCGGATCGGCCAGGTCGTCGTCGTCGAGACGGTCGCGATAATGGCTGTCGACCCAGGCGGCCAGCTCCGCGTGGCGTTTGACGCCGAACCAGACGCCGGGACTGACCGCCGCCCATTCCTCGGGCGTCAGGACCACGCGCAGGCGCAGGCAGGCCGGGCCGCCGCCGTTGTTCATCGACTGGCGCAGGTCCAGTACATGGATCTGATCGATGGGGTTGGCGTCATCGGCGACGATCCGCTCGAGCACCGCCCGGCTCGCCGGCTGTTCCTGGCATTCGCGCGCGACGACCATGTGCATCCGGCCTTTCGGGTCGCAGACCAGCTGCGAATTGAACAGGTAGGAGCCGACCGCGTCGGCGAGGCTTAGCTCGTCGTCACCGACCTCGATGAAGACCGGCTCGCCGTCTTTGCCGAAGTGCTTGCGGACGCGCTCGCGCACGCCTTCGGCATCGACGAAGGCCGAGGCGTGATACAGCAGGACCTCGCGATTGGCGACCGCGATCACGTCATTGTGGAAGACACCGGCATCGATGGCGTCCGGGTGCTGCTGGGCGAACAGCGTGCCGCTGCGCGGCAGCTCGTGCAGGCGCGCGATCGACTCGCTGGCCAGCCGGGTCTGCCGGGCCGGATAGCGCGCCGGTGCGGCGCCGGCGCCCTCGGCGTTGCCGAAGACGAACATCTCCAGGCCCGGGGCGCCATAGTCGCGGCACAGACGGCTGTGGTTGGCGGCGCCCTCGTCGCCGAGATGCGGGTTGCAGGGCAGCGGTGGGTGGTGGACGAAGTGGCTCGGGTCCGGGAAGACCGACTTGAGCAGGCGCCCGGTGACTTCGGTCTCGATCGAGCGATGCAGATGGCTGCAGAGGTTCGCGGGCGTGAAGTGAATCCGGCGGTCGGCGGTGTCGGCGCTCGGCGACACCGTGGCGGCGTTGGCGGTCCACATCGCCGACGCCGAACCGCAGCTGGCCAGCAGGGCCGGTGCGCGGCGGCGGACCTTGTCGAGGACCTGTTCGTCGGTGCCGCTGAACCCGAGCCGGCGCAGCGTCGGCAGGTGCGGTCGTTCGTGCGGTGGCAGGACCGCCTGGGGAATGCCGAGATCGAACAGCGCGCGCATCTTCGCCAGCCCCTGCAGGGCCGCTTCGCGCGGATTCGACGGTTGTGCGGCATTGCGGGTCGATGCCAGGTTGCCGAAGGACAGGCCGGCGTAGTTGTGGGTGGGACCGACCAGGCCGTCGAAGTTGGCCTCGACCGTCGCCGTCGGCTTGGCGGCGGCCATCACGGCGCTCCCAGATCCAGGCCCGGCGGCAGGCTGGCCGGGCGGCGCACCTGCGCGCTCTCGGCGCTGGCCACCGGAAACGCGCAGTAGTCGGCGGCGTAGTAGGCCGACGCGCGATGGTTGCCACTGGCGCCGACGCCGCCGAAGGGAAAGGCGCCGGATGCGCCCGTCGTCGGCCGGTTCCAGTTGACGATGCCGGCGCGGATGCGGCGCCAGAAGTGTTCGTACTGCGCGCGGTCGTCGGACAGCAGGCCCGCGGACAGGCCGTAGCGGGTGCGATTGGCGCCGGCGATGGCGTCGTCGAACGCGCTGTAGCGATAGACCTGCAGCAGGGGGCCGAACAGTTCCTCGTCCGGTGGCGCGTCGGCGCCGGTGACGTCGATCAGGCCCGGCGTGACGAAGGCCGGGCCCGCGTCCAGGCGCCGCATCGGCAGGATTGCGCGCGCGCCCAGCCGTAGCAGCTGGTCCTGGCCGGCGAGCAGCTGGTCGGCCGCACGCGCCCCGATCAGCGGCCCCATGTAGGGGGCGGGGTCGGCGTCCCAGCGACCGATCCGCAGCCCGGCGCTGACCGTGACCAGGCGTTCGATGAAACGTTCGCCCCACTGCGACTCCGGCACGAACAGGCGGCGTGCGCAGGTGCAGCGCTGGCCGGTGGTGACGAAGGCCGACTGGATGGTGTCGACCACGGCGCCGTCGAGATCGGCGACCTCGGTGACGATCAGCGGATTGTTGCCGCCCATCTCCAGCGCGAGGATGCGGCCGGTATCGGCGGCGAACTGGCGATGCAGCAGAGCGCCGGTACGCGAGCTGCCGGTGAAGAACAGGCCGTCGAGCTGCGGATGGGCGGCAATGGCTTCACCGGTGGCGCGCTCGCCCTGAAGCAGGTTGATCACGCCGTCGGGCAGCCCCGCCTGCTGCCAGCAGTCGACCGTCAGTTCCGCGACCCAGGGGGTCTGCTCGCTGGGCTTGAACAGCACCGTGTTGCCGGCGAGCACGGCCGGCACGATGTGGCCGTTGGGCAGGTGGCCGGGAAAGTTGTACGGGCCGAATACCGCGACCACGCCGTGCGGCTTGTGGCGCAGCGCATGCTGGCCGAAATCGGTCGCGTGTTCCTGGACGCCGCTGCGTTCGTGATAGGCGCGGATCGAGATCTCGATCTTGCCGACCATCGCCGCGACTTCGGTTCGGGCCTCCCACAGCGGCTTGCCGACTTCGCGCGCGATGGCCTCGGCGAGGGCGTCGCTGCGTGTGCGCAGCGCCTCGGCAAAGGCCCGGACCAGGGCTTCGCGCTCCGCGACGGGGCGGTCGGCCCAGTCTTCCGCGGCGCGTCGCGCGGCGGCGAAGGCGGCGTCGACATCGGCGGCATCGGCGCCGTTGCTGCGCCACAGACAGGTGTCGTCGTGCGGCGACAGGCTGTCGAAGGCCGCACCGTTGCCACGGCGCCAGCGTCCGTCGATGAACAGTTCCCCTTTGGCCATGATCAGCTCGCAGGTTCTCGGATGTCGGTGGATGAAAACTTACGGCGGCACGAACCGTGCCGTTGCCGCTTCGTCCAGGCGCAGCGCGTCGATGGCGGCGGCGGTGGTGACCGCCTGCTCGTCCTGCCACTGCAGCGGGGCCAGCACGCAGCGGAACTCGTGCAGCCGTTCGTTGGCGATCAGGCATGGCGCGGCGGCAGGATCGACCGAGCCTGCGGCCAGCGTCGTCAATTGCGAGCGTTTGATCGAACGGATCTCCGGCAGCGGCGCTTCGACCGTCGGGCCGCCGTCGAAGATGTCGATGTACTGCTGGTAGCGGAAGCCTTCCTGCGTCAGCATCTGCAGCGCGGGTGCGGTCTGCGGGTGCACGATGCCCATGACCGCCTGGGCCTCGACCGGCAGCAGGACGGTGTAGATCGGGTGCTTGGGCATCAGCTCGGCGATGCACGCCTTGTTGCCCTGGCCGACGATGTGCTCGGCCTGCTCGTATTCGATGTTGAAGAAATGCCGGCCCAATCCCTCCCAGAACGGCGATTTCCCATTGTCGTCGGAGACGCCGCGCATTTCGGCCACGACCTTGGCGGCGAACCGCTGCTGAAACGCCGCCATGAACAGGAAGCGCGACTTCGACAGCAGCCGGCCGGTGCCGCTCTGGCGGAAATCCGGCGCCAGATACAGCGAGCACAGGACGCTGCTGCCGGTCAGGTCGTTGGACAGATACAGCGTGGGGACGCCGCCGTAGACCTCGAGCTCGCGGCTGGCGTGGACGGTCAGGCCGACGTGATAGTTGTAGAACGGCTCGTCGAGGCCGCATGCGGCCTCGACCGCACAGCAGCCGCCGATCGCGCCGCTGTCGGTCTGTTCGAGCACGAACATGTAGCGCTGGTGTCCGGCCCGCTCGGGGGTCTCGTCGAACGAGCGCAGGGACAGTGCGATCTTGTCGCGCAGCGTCTTGCGCCGGGGCGGCAGCGACGTGAATCCGGCGCCGGCGGTCCGTGCCATCTCCAGCAGGGCGTCGAGGTCGTCGAGCGCGATCGGACGGATGACGAGCATGTCAGTTCCAGGTCAGGTCGCCGCTGGCCAGGCGCAGCAGCAGCAGGGCGGAGATCCGGGCGCGTTCGCCCAGGCTGGAGATGCGCATGCGTTCGGCGTCGGAGTGGATGTCGCGGCCGACCACCCCGAGGTTGTCGACGTTCGGCAGGCCGTAAGCTGCAAGATTGTTGCCGTCGCAACAGCCGCCGGTGGCACGGAACGCCAGCGGCGTGCCGAGCTGCCGCCCGCAGTCGCCGATATGATCGATCAGGCGCTGCAGGCGCGGGTCGACCGGCTTCGGCGGGCGGGTGAAACCGCCGTGCCGCTCGAAGCGGATGCCTTCGCGGCGGTGGCTGTCGATCACCGCATCGATCTGCTCCTGCACCCAGCTGGCGTCTTCCGGTGCAGCGGTGCGGACGTTGAACTTGAACACGCACCGGTCCGGAACCACGTTCAGCGCGCCGCCGCCGTGCACGTAGCCGACGTTGAAGGTCACGCCCGGGCGGCGGCCGTTGAGCGCATCGATCGCCGCCATCGCGTCGGCGGCCGCGCGCAGGGCGTTGCGGCCGGCTTCGGGGTCGCGTCCGGCGTGGGCCGGGCGGCCATGCACGACGATGTCGAAATTGCCGCTGCCCTTGCGGGCGGATGCCAGCGCACCGTCCGGAAACGAAGGTTCATAGATCAGGCCGAGATGATTGCGCCCGGCGGCCGTGCGCAGCAGCGGAGCGGAACCGGTCGAGCCGATCTCCTCGTCGGGGTTGAGCAGAACCTCCCAGCCGATGCGCTCGCGCCAGGGGCTGCTTTCGAGCGCCGCCAGTGCCGACCACATCACCAGCAGCCCGCCCTTGAGGTCGGCGACGCCGGGGCCGTGCAGCGTATCCTCGCCGTCCTGCACGGCGGTCTGAAAGGGATGATCGGCGCCGTAGACGGTGTCCAGGTGCCCCCCCAGGAAGACACGCAGCGGAGCCTCCGGCCGCAGGCGCAGCCGCAGCGCCGGACCGACCGGGCGCTCGACGCGGCGGCCGTCGTCGCCGGTCGATGCGAATGGCGCCACGTCGATCCATTCGGCCCGGGCGCCGAGGGCGGCGAAGCGCGGCAGCAGCTGCTTCGCAACGCCGCGGACGCCGTCGGGATTGAAGCTGCCGGAGTTGATATTCGCCAGTTGCAGGACAGCGTCGCGCATCTCCGGGATTTGCGCATCGATCCGCTGCAAATAGGGGCGAAATTCCTCTCGCATCGTCTGGACGGCTTCTGTTCTAATGCTGACCATCCTAATCCTGCTCTGTGAACGATTCTTGCGCATGAGGAAAATCCTGGGGGCGCTGCTGGCGCTGCTGATGAGCACCACCGCCGCGGCCGCCGATCAGGCGCTGTGGGAGAACTCGACGCTGCACCAGATCCTCAAGCGGGGCGAGCTGCGGGTCGGCATGGAAGCCGGTTACATGCCGTTCGAGATGCGCGACAAGAAGGGCAAGATCATCGGCTTCGACGTGGATCTGGCACGCTTGATGGCCAAGGCGATGGGCGTCGAGCTGGTGATCGTCAACACGCAGTGGGACGGCATCATTCCGGCGCTGCTGACCGAGAAGTTCGACATCCTGATGTCCGGCATGACGATCACGCCGGAGCGCAACCTGCAGGTCAACTTCAGCGATCCGTATGTCGTCATCGGCCAGTCGGTGCTGCTCAACGCCAAACTGGCGGACCGCATCAAGTCCTACGCGGACCTGAACACGCCGGACTACACCATCGCGACCAAGCTGGGGACCACCGGCGAGATCGCCGCCAAGCGCTATCTGCCGGAAGCCAGGATCCGCAGCTTCGAGGCCGAGGTCGACGCGGCGATGGAAGTGCGCAACGGTCGCGCCGACGCCTTCGTCTACGATCTTCCGTACAACCTCATCTACGCCGCCCAGTTCCCCGAGGCGCTGGTGCATCTGAACGAACCGTTCACGCGTGAGGCGCTGGGCTGGGCGGTGCGCAAGGGCGATCCCGACTTCCTGAACTGGTTGAACAACTTCCTGCGGCAGATCCGCGACGACGGCGTCTACGACGCGCTGTACCGGAAGTGGTTCGAGAACACCGGCTGGCTGCGCAATGTTACCGGCTGAGCCCGGCGGTGCGGCGTCCGCAGCGCGGCGCGCCTGGTACGCGCTGTACGTCCTGATCGTCGTCGGCTTCGGTGCGGCGATCTACTGGGCCGCGCAGCGGGTCGACTACAGCTGGCACTGGGAGCGGATGCCGCAGTACATCGTCAGCTTCGACGGCGAGGAGGTCCTGGCGCCGTTCGACGGTTTCGCCAGCGTCGACGAGGCGGGGCATCGGATCCGGGTGCAGGCGCTGCGCACGGCCGAGACCGCGACCTTCGACGAATTCGACCGCATCGTGGCCGGTGACGGCGATCTGGTGTTCGAGGGCGACGTGCTGGCGGTGCGCGCCGGCATCGCGCCGGGGCCGCTGGCCTGGGGACTGTGGCTGACGCTCAAGCTCTCGCTGCTGGCGCTGCTGTTCTCGCTGCTGCTCGGTCTGGTCGCCGGGCTCGGGCGGGTCGTCGACAACCCCGCGGCGCGGGCGCTGGCGGCAACCTACGTCGAGATCGTGCGCGGCACGCCGCTGCTGGTGCAGATCTTCATCTTCTACTTCTTCGTCGGCACGGTGCTGAACCTGTCGGCATTCACCGCCGGGGTCGCGGCGCTGGCGGTGTTCACCGGCGCCTACGTCGCCGAAATCGTCCGCGCCGGAATCGAGGCGGTGCCCAGGGGACAGATGGAGGCCGCACGCAGCCTCGGAATGGGATACGCGCAGGCGATGCGTCACGTGGTGCTGCCGCAGGCGCTGCGCCGCTCGCTGCCACCGCTGGCCGGACAGTTCATCAATCTGATCAAGGATTCCTCGCTGGTGTCGGTGATGGCCCTGACCGATCTGACCAAGGCGGGGCGGGAAGTGGTCAGCTCCACGTTCAGTCCGTTCGAGGTGTGGTTCACGGTTGCCGCGATGTATCTGCTGATGACCGGGGCGTTGTCGTTGTGGGTCCGCCGTCTGGAGCGTCGCCTCGCCCATGACTGAGCCAGACGCGAAGACTGAGGCGCTGATCCGCGTGCGCGGCGTCGGCAAGACCTACGGCAACGGGGTCGTCGCGTTGCGCGACGTGTCGCTGGAGATCGATCGCGGGGAGGTGATCTGCATCGTCGGGCCGAGCGGTTCGGGCAAGTCGACCCTGCTGCGGACGCTCAATGCGCTCGAATCCATCAGCGGCGGCGAGATCGAGGTGCTGGGACAGAATCCGCATGCGCGACGGACCGATCTGAACCGGTTGCGCGCGCGGGTCGGCATGGTGTTCCAGTCCTTCAATCTGTTCCCGCATCTGAGCGTGCTGGACAACCTGACGCTTGCCCCGCGCCTGATCCTGAAGCTGACCGCCGCCGCAGCCCGTGAACGCGCGGAACAGCTGCTGCAGAAGGTCGGTCTCGGGGACAAGGCGCAGAGCCTTCCGGCGCAGCTCTCGGGAGGGCAGCAGCAGCGCGTCGCCATCGCCCGGGCGCTGGCGATGCAACCGGAGATCATGCTGTTCGACGAACCGACCAGCGCGCTGGATCCGGAGAAGGTCAATGAGGTGCTGGACGTCATGCGCGCGCTGGCGGATGAAGGCATGACCATGTGCGTGGTCACACACGAGATGGGCTTTGCCCGCGCGGTCGCCGACCGCGTCGTGTTCATGGAAGCCGGGGCGATCGCACATGTCGATCGGCCGGATGCGTTCTTCGGCGCGGACTGCCCGAATCCGCGACTGCGCGCCTTCCTCGGACAGGTGCTGCACAACTAGGCTGCCGCGGCCACCGCCTTCGGGCACGGCGCGGTCGCCGTGCGCGCCGGCCGTGGTCGCGACGCGTGGCGTGGTGGCGATCTGCCTTAAACTCCGCCGTTCGATGTCCGGATGCGACGGCGTATGAGTACAGCGCGACGCGGGAGGCAGGAACCGCCCAATTTCTCTTTTCCGCTGGTGCAGACCGCGGCGCTGACCGCGCTCGCCGCGACGTCGCCATTGCCGACCAAGGTGGTCACGATCTCGGCGCCAGCCGGATACGGCAAGACGGTATTGCAGACGGCGCTGTTCCGGCATGTGCAAGGCCTGGATGTCCGCGCGATCTGGGTGGGCCTCGACGAACGCGACACGACGATGGACCGCGTTCTGAGTAACCGTCTTCCGAGTCAAGCACCGTGAAGCGAGTTGTCCCAAGGTTTATTGGTGCGGACCATGGCGTTGAGCGTGGTCAGCAGCTTGCGCATGCAGGCCACCAAGGCGACCT
>JAQVDP010000025.1 GCA_028698335.1 Nevskiales bacterium
CTGGGCAGAAAATGCCCGGTAACGGCGAAATTCAGCACAGGTGCGCGCCCAAAATCGTCAGAACTATCAAAAATCAAATCAACGCGTCTACACGCGCCAATATTCCGCAGTTACGCAGCGGTCTCAATAGGAAATGATCGGTGCCGAGATGCGGTAGCCCTTGTCGCGCAGGATGTCCGCCAGCTGGCGCATCGATACGCTCTGGCCGGTTTCGTCTTCGATCATCTGACGCACGGCACGCAGGGCGCGTGCCTTGTCGATGAACACCAGCTCGCCCCGCGTCTCGTTTTCGACCAGATGGCCAACCAGCACGTCGGTTTCCGTCGTCCACGGCTCGAACAGGCAGGGTGCTGTCGCGAACGCATCGGCGTCGGTTTCGGTGTGCAGTTCGCGCAGGATCGTCAGGCGTGTGTTGCCGCCGTAGCGCAGCATGTAGCGTTCGGCACCCGGACGCCGCGTGACGACCAGCGGCTGTCTGAGTCCCTGCGCGCGGATCGAATCCTTCAATTCTGTGTACTTGTCGTTGCGCAGGTGACGGGGATTGTGGTCGTAGAGCTCGATCTCACCGATCGGCAGCAGCATCGGTGTCTTGGCGACGGGGTCAGAGGACTCGAGCGGACCGTCGTCGGCGCCGAAGTGTCCGACGCGCAGCGACTCGCGCAGCTGCAGATCGGAGGGTCGCTTTTTCATCGCGGCGACACCTCGGCCGGAATTTCGTACACCGGGAGATCGGGAAGCAGCTCGCGCACGAGTGCCGTCATGACCGCGTGACCGCTCGGGGTCGGGCCGCGGCGCTTGGTCTCGTAGCGGTGGATCGGCACACCGGCGGTCGCGGCTTCTCGGTAGGCCACGGTGGCCGGTACCGTGGTATCCAGAATGCGGATTGCGCCGCCGGACGGTACGAACGATTCCTGCCTAAGTTCGGCGGCGATCCGTGCAGCCTCCGAAGCGCGGTCCATGCGATAGACCAAACCACACAACGGGGCGACCGGTGCTCCGACGTAGCGCATCGGCCGCAGGCGATCGAGCATCGCGATCGTGCCGCGCGCGAATTCCCGAGCCGGCAGGATCTCCGGCGGGATCGGCGACAGCAGCAGATCGGCCGCGAGAATCGCCGCATCCTGCAGCGGACCGACCGCACCTTGGGTGTCGATGATCGTGATGTCGTAGGGCAGGGAACCTTCAAGCCGATGCTTCAGCCGAACGCGTCCGTCCGGCGTGTGCAGCACCCAGTCCTGCAGCCGGCCGACGGGGTCGTCGGAGTAGATCAGGTCGCAACCGATCTCGGTTGTGCTGAGGCAGTCGGACAGCGCGCCGCCCTGCAGGAAGGCGGTTAGGCCGCCGACCGCGCGATGACGCAGCGTGTAGTAGCTCGACAAGGTCGGCTGGATGTCGGCGTCGATCATCAGCACGCGTTGGCCGAGATCGGCGAAATAACCGGCGAGGTTCGCGGCCAAGGTCGTCTTGCCCACGCCACCCTTGGTGCTGCAGATTGTGAGGGTCAGCCTGCCGCCTTCGTGGTATCGTTGCGTATCCATCCTGGTCTTCGGCGCGTCCCTTGTCGCGCTACGGAACAATGGGCTGGGTTTGTCAAGCTACATACGGATGGTTTTCCGCAGTTTCGAGAAATAAAACTCCCCGGATTCGGACAAAGTAGTCTGGGACAGAAAATCAAAAACTTGAAAATATGCAGGCTTGTCAGTGATTTCTGACTTGATGCTGCGAAAGTCCGACAAAACGTTCATCGCATCGAATGCTGAACCTGGGCGTTTCGATATGGGCTTTCCCGCTCAGGACTGCGTTGGCATCGTCGCTTTCAGACACAAGCCGGAGTGAGCTGATGCTGTCCGACAGGATTCTGAGATTGCCGCGCGTCAAGGACGCGACTGGGCTGAGCCGCTCGACGATTTATGAGCGCGTGCGCGACGGCACCTTTCCGGCGCCGGTGTCGCTAGGGAAGAAATCCGTCGGCTGGTCGGCGGCCGAAGTTGACGCGTGGATACAGCGAACTCTTGAGGCGGGGCGAAAGCAGCTGGACGCATAGTCCTGTAAGCGTGCGCCGGTTGGGGCCGGCCGGGCTTACGCCAATGGAGGTGCACGGGACTTTGCCACTGCAGGCTGGGAATGGATAGATCGATCGATCCCGGCCACTTCCATTCGCTTTGAAGCACACGACATACTGGGCAACGGATGCAGGGGTACGGGCGCAGCTGCTCGAGGGCATCCCACAACGTGCAATTTGAACCATCACGTGACGACGGCACCCTGATCCATGAGGCGGCAACGATCAGGTAGTGTGTTTTTGCGCAAATCGACCGAAATTGCGCCGCGGTCTAGCGAATTTTCGGCTTGGCTCCGCGCTGCATCGGATGTCATGTGTCGCGACGTTGGCTGACACCGAAGAGCGCTGATGAGGCGGGGGAACGAACGGGGGAATACGCAGCAATTGCTTCATATAATTAATTTTAAAAACATATACTTATTTTATATATGTGGCTGCCTCTCTCTCCGCCAGTTTCGAACCAAAAGGCCCCGCAATGCGGGGCCTTTTGGTTTGCGGACAGGAAGAGGGTTCGAACCCTCGATACAAGGAGCGAACGGGCTCGACGACCGGCCCTTCCGGGCGATCGTGCTGCGGGCACGACCCGAAGAGCGACGCCCGACTGCGGCCCTGGTGTCAGTGGAGTACCAGGATCATGTCCTCTGGCGACCGTCCAGACCTGCGGTTGAGACATAGCGCCTGGCATGGCTCCTTCGGAATGTGCACCGCACCGGATGTCGGATAGTCGATCTTGAAATAGCAGGTATGGCCAGCGACCCCAGCGGTCGCCATTGCAGGGTCATCGACGATGCGCTCCGAAACGTCGAACGCAGCAACCATCTTTGTAGGGACTACGTCAGCGGCATCGAGGAAGTATCCGGCCCCCGGATTTGCCGTCAGATATTCGGCGTGAGCCGCGAGTCCGGGGTACACGCCCATGACTTTCGGCCAGGCCGCAAGCGCGGCCTCCACCTTTGCTTGGTCGATCAGGCCGTCGAACTGAGGGGTAACGGACTTGTCGCTCTGACCAGATCCGCACGCGCTCAGTCCCCATGCTGCCAATGCGGGCAGTACCGCCCAAAGCGTCGCTGTTTTCTTCATGACTCGAACCCTCCCTGGCTCTTGGTTGGTCGGCATCGCAGATCCGATCAGCAACCGACCGTGCGGTGACAGCGCCTCGAATGCTGCAAGTGCTTGCATCGCTTTCCGCAGCACCACACTCGGCCGCTTGATGCCCGCATCCCCGTGGGTGGCCGGCATCGAAATATCGCCTCTGGATCGTGTCGGAGTCCAACCCGCCCGCGCCGACGTGGGATCTGAACATCGATCCGGAGTTGATCGGGCCACTATCGGGGACGGATGAACCCATCAGATCCGTGGCGGCTCCTGATCAAGGCGAGCACCCCGATGAAGCGGTTGGCGCGAAAGGTCCGTTAGTGGCCGTTTGAGCATGGCGAGCCAGTCGTCAAACCGAGACGCGAGAGCGAAACGCTCAAACCGCGTTGAGCAGCCCCATGGTCAGGGGGCGAAACTCCGCTATGCTGACCCGCTTGCTCGCCGAGCCATGCCAGAGGTCGATCGTTACCGCCCATGCAGCGCTACAGGATTCTTCACCGCACCGAATATCAGTACACGGGCGAGGTCCAGTTGGGTGCGCACCAGTTACGGGTGCGTCCGAAGGAGGGGCATGAGCTGCGGATCGAGTCGTCCCGACTCGACATCACGCCGCCGGCACAGCTGCGCTGGCATCGCGACGTCGAGGACAATTCGGTCGCGATCGCGACATTCGACGCCGCCGCAACTGCGCTGGTGATCGAGAGCGAGGTGATTATCCAGCAATACAACGAGGAACCGCTGGACTTCCTGGTGGCCGACTATGCGATCGACTATCCGTTCGCGTATCGGGCCGACGATCGGGCGGTGCTTTCGCCGTATCTGAACGCGACCGACCACAAGAGCAGTGAGGTGCTCGAAGCCTGGGCGGCCGAGCTCTGGCAGCCGGGCGAGGCGATCCAGACGTACGCCTTGCTGGAACGCCTGTGTCTGCACATCAAGGACACCATGACCTATCAGGTCCGGGAGGAGCCCGGCGTGCAAAGTGCGGCCGAAACCTTGTCGTCGGCCACCGGATCGTGCCGGGACTTCGCCTATCTGTTCATCGAGGCGGTCCGGCGTTGGGGGCTCG
This sequence comes from Nevskiales bacterium, assembly GCA_028698335.1. Lineage (GTDB taxonomy): Bacteria > Pseudomonadota > Gammaproteobacteria > Nevskiales > Nevskiaceae > Solimonas. Next base: position 4,227 of record JAQVDP010000025.1, read on the forward strand.
CGGCCCGTTTCGTCAGCGGCTATCTGCATGCGCCGCTGGTTCCGGGGGAATGCGGGGCGACGCACGCCTGGGCCGAGGTGTTCCTGCCGGGCGCGGGCTGGAAAGGCTTCGACCCGACGGTCGGGGCGATCGTCGGTTCCGATCACATCCCGGTCGCGGTTTCGCGCCTGCCGGAGTCCGTGCCCCCGGTGGCGGGTTCGTTCACCGGGCCGCCCGGCTCGACGCTGAGCGTCGGCGTCTGGGTGGAGGCGCTCTGAGTCTCCGACACCCGGCGGCGCGACAGGCCGGGCGCGAATCAACGGCACGGATGTTGTCGATATTCCCGAAATGTCGCGCATGGATGACGCGATAGGATCGATTTGCTGCTGCGGAGGCGTGTCATGGCTCCGTAATATCGGCAGTCGGATGAAAAGAGTCTTGGGGAACGACGTGACGAATGCGATGTTGAAATCGGGCCGACGCAGCCTGGTCCTGCTGGCGCTGACAGCGATCTGCAGCGGCTGCGGAACCTCGACGCCGCCGGCTCCGGAGGCGGCGGGCGGGACCAGCGGCGTGCAGCTGCCCGAGGGTGCGGCGTGCGTGCTGAACAGCCCGGCACTGGAGGTCGGCGCCAGCAACGAGCTGACGATCGACGGCGTCACTTACACCCGCACGCATCAGCCGGATGCACCTGGACCGTTGGAACTGCCGGCCCCCGACGCCGGCGTCGCCAGCGGCAGCTGTGCCAACAATGACCAGTTCCGCTTCGGCACCGGCCTGTATGACACCACTGGTCCGATCGGTGGCAACCCGACCGGGCACGCCGACATGTTCGGCATGGTGGTGCCGCCGCAGGAGCCCAACGGCATTCATCAGCGCCTGTACGCGCGCGCGTTCGCGATCGAATCGCCGTGCAACGACAAGCGCGTGATGTTCGTGTCGCTGGATCTCGGCGCGGTGTCGGCGCTGCTGCATCAGGAGATCCTGAAGAAGATCGCCGACGACCCGCAGCTGGCCGGCGTCTACACGCGCGACAACCTGATGGTCTCGGCCACGCATACGCATACCGCGGGCGGCGGTTTCGGCGTGCCGGTGCTGCCGGATCTGTCGTCGACCCTGCCGACCCTGATCAACAATCCGGTGGTCTGGGTCGAGAGCCTGATCTTCAGCAATGCCAACTACGACGACGACAACGTCAACGCTATCGTCGACGGCACGGTGCAGGCGATCCGCCGCGCCCACGCGAATCTGGAGGCGCATCCGCAGACCGCCGGCATCCGCATGGCGATCGACGAGCTGCTCAATGCCAACATCAACCGTACGCCGCCGGCGTACAAGCAGAACTCGCCATCCGAGCGTGCGCAGTACGTCGATGCGGACGGTCACGAGGTCAATGTCAGCAAGCGCTCACTGCAGCTCAACTTCGTGCGTGACAGCGGCTCGGTGGCCGGCGTGCTGAACTGGTTTCCGGTGCATCCGACCTCGATGGGCAATCACGCGCTGCTGCTGTCCGGTGACAACAAGGGCTACGCCTCTCTGGGTTTCGAGAAGCTGATGGGCACGCGCTACGTCGCCGACGCCGGCGGGCAGCCCGACGGTGCCGACAACTTCGTCGCCGCGTTCGCGCAGGCCGACGAGGGCGACACGATTCCCGACCTGTTCGTGTTCGACGCCGACCTCGACGGCGGCAACGGACCGGGGCAGGGCGTGCCGTACTACGCGCGCGGGGGCACCAACGAGCCCTATGAATACGACCAGCCGGGCTTCGAGCGCGGCCAGCCGCAGGCCACCGCGATCTCCGGCACCAAGCAGCTGGCGATGGCGCTGGAGCAGATGACGCGCGGCAGCGCGCTGCGCGGGCCGGTCGACTACCGCTTCTTCTACGCCGACTTCAGCAACAACGAGATCACCGATCCGGTGGTGCTGGCCGAGCTTGGCTACGGCGACCTGCCGTCCGAGCTGTACGACGGCGACAAGACCACCTGCGCGACGGCGATGGGTGTCGGCTTCGGTGTCGGTGGTGTCAATGGTCCGGGCTTCGGCGCCGCCGGATTCACCTGCGCGGACACTGCGCCGGTGCCGTACACCGACGAGATCCGCAATGGCTACAACGGTCTGTACAACGGCACCGGCTATGTCACGGTGAAGGTCGACGACCAGAACCTGAAGGTGCCGTTCCCCGGCGTTGCGGTGTACACGGTCGTCGCGCCGGCGCTGTGCCTGACCACCGCGCTGCAGCCGGGCTACGATTGCCAGGGTGAAAAGCCGGTACTGCTGGGTTCGGAGGACAATCCGGTGCCGTTCCAGCTGCTGCGCATCGGCAATCTGGCGGTGCTGGGCGTGCCGTTCGAAGTCACGACGATGTCCGGCCGCCGCATCCGCAAGACCGTGCTCGACGTGCTCAAGCCGATCGGTGTCGACACCGTCGTCATCGCCGGCCCGTCGAACGACTACCTGCACTATCTGGCGACGCGCGAGGAGTACTCGGCGCAGATGTACGAGGGCTCCTCGACCTATGCCGGCCCCTGGGAGCTGGCGGCGGTGCAGCAGGAGTCACGGCGTCTGGCGCTGACCATGGCGGCCGGTGAGCCGGCGCCGGAAGGCATTCCGGCCGGGGTCTTCGAGCGCGGGCCCGCTTCGCAGATCTTCGTCGATCCGGACAGCGACTTCGGTGCGGTCCTGACCGACGCCCACGACAGCTACACGCAGGGCGACACCGTCGACGTGCAGTTCGTCGCCGGCTATCCCGGTCACGACCTGAAGCTGATGGGCTCATATCTGTACGTCGAGCGGCAGAACGCACAGGGCGGCTGGGATATCGTCGCCACCGACCGCGACGGCGAACTGCTGTTCGTCTGGGACTCGGACGTCAGCCTGATCAACACCGAACTCGGCACCATCGGACCGTCGACGGCGCAGGCGCTGTGGACGATTCCGGCGGACATGGCACCCGGCACCTACCGCATTCGTCACGACGGCAGCTACCGGTTGTCGCGCGATCAGACGCCGCAGCCCTACGAGGGCATCAGCAGGAGCTTCGCGATCAGCGGCGTCGCGGCGGCCTGTCCGTGACGCACCCGTAGGGCGACATCCCCGATCACCGGTCGGGTCGGGCGTTCCGTTCCGGCCCGATCGGCGTCCAGCCGCAAGGTGACGACGCCCCGTGGCAACGGAGGCCGGTCAGCCCTGTCGCCGCGGAACCTGCCGGCGACGCGGCTGTGGTATGCGCCGATTCGACATCCACTGCGCCGGCGTCAGAAGCGTGCAGTCAGCTGGACCCGTACGGTGCGTGGCTCGGCCGGATGGAAGTGGACGTCCTCGACCGGTCCGGATTCGCCGGCCAGCTGCGATGCGTAGTCGTAGGCGATGTCATCGACCTCGCGATCGAACAGGTTGAGCACGTCGACGGCGACGCGCAGGTGCTCGGACCAGGCGTAGCCGACCCGGCCGTTGACCAGCGTGCTTGCCGTCGCCCGCACCGAATCGTCCTCGATCAGCGGTCGGCCGCCGAAGTAGCGCAGGCGCAGGCCTCCGAACCAGCGCCGCCAGTCCTGGACCACGACGCCGACCGAAGCGGTGCGCTCGATCGCGCCGGGGATGAAGTCGCCGGCGGGATCGTTGTCGGTGAAGCGCGCGCGTGACCAGGCGGCGTCGACGTCGACGATCACGCCCGGCAGCGGCGTCCAGTAGTTCGCCAGCTCGATGCCGCGCCGGCGGCTCGGCCGGCTCGGCTCGGTGATGCCGGCGTCGCCGACGAACAGCAGTTCCGAATCGATGTCGAGCTGCCACAGCGTCAGCGAGGTCTGGACGCCGTCCAGCCACTGCGTGCTGCTGCCGATTTCGTAACCCTTGGTGCGCACCAGCGCGTCGACGCGTTCGGCCGGTTCCGCGCTGCCGGGATTCTGCGGGTCGTAGCTGGCCGGATCGACGCTGATCGTGGTGCCGCGGGCGTCGTTGCTGTGGAAGCCGTAGCCACCGTTGACGAAGATCTGCGTCTCCGCCCACGGGCCGAAGATCAGCGACAGCTTCGGGCTGACGATGCTGTCGTCGGCCGAGCCGCTGTTGGCGGGCACGTTCGAATTGACGTCGAAGCTGAAGAAGTCGGCGCGCACGCCGGCGACGCTGCGCAGCCACGACGTCCACCGGGTCTGATTGCTGTAGTACAACGCGGTGCCGAGTTCCTCGACCGCATCCTCGCGCGTGGTCGACAGGCGCCGGCGTTCGGTCGTGTGATACAGGCCGACGGTGCCGATGTCGTCGTAGCGCAGCTGCGCGCCGAGGCGATGGTGCATGTGCAGACCGGCGAATTCCCCGTGGCGTTCGTATTCGACGTCGCCACCGGCGATGCGCCGATCGTCGAGCTGTTCGAACTGGTCGCCGTTGACCGGATCGTCGAGCCGGAACGTGAAGTTCGAATACAGGCTCATCTGGTAGTCGATCCAGTAGGCGCTGGCGCGCCAGCCGGACTGCTCGCCCGACTTCGACCATTGCGCCGACAGGCTGTAGCGGTGGGTGTCGCCGCCGTCGCTGTCGTCGAGCGAACCGTAGCGGCCGATCAGGCCCTGCGCGACCGCGCGGCGCGGGATCTGGTCGGTCGAATCCCAACGGCTGTCGTAGCCCATGCCGGTGACGCTGAGTTCGCCGCCGGCCAGCGGGTGGGTGTAGCGCAGCACGCCGCTGAGCCTGCGCAGATCCTCGGGAACGTCCCAGGGGCCGTCGTTGAGACCGCCTTCGACGGCATACAGCAATTCGCCGCGGCCCAGCGGACCGGAGTTCATCGCGACCAGACGGCGGTAGCCGTATTCGCCGACCTGCAGCGACACTTCGGCATGTTCGAGCCGGCGGAAGTATTCGAGCTGCGCGGCGCCGGCCGACGCGAAGTCGCCTTCCTCGGCGAAGTAAGGGCCCTTCTTGTAGCGGATGCGGCTCACCAGTTCCGGGATCACGAAGTTCAGATCGCTGTAGCCCTGGCCGTGCCCGTGGGTGGGCATGTTCACCGGCATGCCGTCGACGCTGGTGCGGAAATCCGTGCCGTGATCGAGATTGAAGCCGCGCAGAAAGTACTGGTTGGCTTTGCCGTCACCGCTGTGCTGCGTGACGATCAGCCCCGGCACGATCTCGAGCAGTTCGCCGGTGCGCAGCCGCGGGCGGTTCTCGATCTGTTCGGCGGTAACCACGCCCTGATTGGCGCTGATGAGTTCCTGGCCGACGCTTTCGGCTTCGCCTTCGACCTGGATCGGTTCCAGGGTCTGGGCGTCGTCGGTCTGCAGGCCGCCGGCCCAGAGCGGCGTGACTGCCGTCATCAGCAGGCCGGCGAGCGGATGCCGCACGCGGCGCCGTGTGAGCGGTTGTGCGCCCATGTCGATCCCGGTTGAGGTGGTGTGAGGTCGATGCTAGTGCAGCGACTCAAAACCCATAACAGATCGGCATTCGGCGCCATCGCCGCAATGGCGGTGTGCGCGGCGGCACCTGCGCCCGCGTTTCAGGCGTCGTGGAGCAGCAGGCGTCGGGATGGGAAGGCGGTGAGATGCGAGCCGTGCTCAGTGCATCCAGGTGAGGATGACTTCCATCAGATGGTGCCCGAGCCCGATGCCGATCAGGCCGGCGGCGACGGCAAAGCCGAGCGTGGTGCCCATCAGCGGCGCCGATGCGGCGTTGTGCGCGCTGAGCAGTTCGGCGATGCGCTGTTCGAAGGCCGTGGAGTTGATCTGACTCAGAGACGGGTCGTGCGACTGCAGGCCCAGGCGCTGGACGCGCAACAGCGTGCGCGCAACGCGTTCGGGCGTGCTGTGTCGGGCGGCGGCCTGGTCGGCGACATGCTCGGCGCTGCGGAACAGGTCGCCCATCAGGTGTCGTCCCGGCAGCCGGGTCAGCGGACAGAACAGTGTCATCGCGAGCAGGTGCACGAGGTTGTCGCGGCGCCGCGCATGGCAGGACTCGTGCGCGACGATGGTTCGCAGCTCGTCGTCGCCGAGCGCGCGCAGCAAGCCCGACGATACGAATATCCGGCTGCTCCAGAGTCCGGCGCACAGTGCCAGCGGCCGCTCGCAGTCGAGGATCCAGAAGCCGCGCGCGTCGGGCCGGATCGCCAGGCCTCTCAGCGTCGCGGCCCAGAGCCGGTGCGCCTGCAGCAGGCGCAGGACCCGGAACACGATGGTGGTGATCAGGGCGCAGATGGCAAAGGCGAAGATGCGGTCATCGGTCCCGCTGGCGAGCCATGACGGGATGTGGGCCTGACAGCCCAGTGCGTCGTGGCAGTGTTCGAATTCGGGAATGTCCAGCGGCAGGAAGATCAGTGCCGTCGTGACGCTGCTCGTGGCCAGCGGCAGTATCGCGAGCACGCTCAACAGCCGCCGTCGTGCTTGCGGTGCGGTGCGGTGCAGCCAGTCGTGCAGTCCCGCATGCAGCAGCGCGGTGGCGCCGCTCATCAGCAGCCACAGGATCAGCAGCAGGGTTGCGGCGGCCAGTGCCTCGTCGATCGCGGTCATTTCCGGGACCTTTGCGGGTTGCGTCGATCCTCGATCCAGCGTTCGAGGCGGTCGAGCGTCGCTTCGTCGATGGTGTCGCGCTGATCGAGCAGCCCGAGGATGGCCCCATTGAGGTCGTCGGCGGACAGCGCTTCCACCAGATCGGACACCATGCGCGCGGTCAGTGCGTCGCGACTGATGGCGGTGTGGTAGCGGAAGCTGCGGCCCTGTTTGCTGCGTCTGAGCAAGCGTTTGCGCGTCAGGCGCTCGAGCGTGGTCTGGACCGTGCTGAGGGTGATGCCGCGCTGTGTCGACAGTTCGGCGTAGATGTCGAGCGCCGACTGACCTTGACGGCGCCAGAGGCTGTCGAGAATTCCCCGCTCCAGCCGTCCGAGAGGCGGCGTGCGATCACCGTAGATACCCAGCTTCACCGTTCGGACGCAACATGTCGGGTTTCATTGACGGAATCAATGAAACTGCAATCGGGTGCCGGTTGGCAAGATCCCGAGCGGCCGCCTCCGCCGTCGCAAACCGACCCTACACCGTCAGATGGTGGCGCACCATGTCGTCGGTGAGCGCGTCGATCGCGCCTTCGGCGACCAGGCGGCCCTTGTCGAGAATGCGGAACTCGCTGGCGACGCGACGTGCGAACGGCAGCTTCTGCTCGACCAGCAGCACGGTCAGGCCGGTGTCCTCGTTGAGCTTCAGGATCAGGTCGCCGATTTCGTGGACGATGTTCGGCTGGATGCCTTCGCAGGGCTCGTCGAGGATCAGCAGCTCCGGCTGCAGCAGCAGCGCACGGCCGATTGCGAGCTGTTGTTGCTGACCGCCGGACAGATCGCCGCCGCGGCGCTTGAGCATCTGCTTGAGCACCGGGAAGGTGGTGTAGACACGCTCCAGCGCGTCGGCCGGGCGTTCGCGCTTTGCAAACAAACCGGTGCGCAGATTCTCTTCCACGGTCAGCTGCGAGAAGATCTCGCGCCCTTGTGGCACATAGCCGATGCCCAATGATGCGCGCGCGTCGGCGCTGCGCTTGACCAGATTCTGGTCGCCGAACTGGATCTCGCCGGAAGCGGTCGGCACCAGGCCCATCACGCAGCGCAGCAGCGTGGTCTTGCCCATGCCGTTGCGGCCCATCAGGCAGGTGCGCGAGCCCTTCGGGACCGACAGGCTGATGTCCCACAGGGTGTGACTGCCGCCGTAGAACTGATTGAGCTGGCGCGTCTCCAGCAAGGCTGCGGGCGCGGTTTGGGTATCCGCCATCGTCATTCCCCAAGATAGACTTCGACCACGCGCGGGTCGTTCTGCACGCTGTCCATCGAGCCCTCGGCCAGCACCGAGCCTTCATGCAGCACGGTCACGGTGCGCGCGATCGAGCGCACGAAATCCATGTCGTGCTCGACCACGACGACCGAATGCCGGCCGGCCAGCGACACCAGCAGCTCGGCGGTGCGTTCGGTCTCCTGCGGCGTCATGCCGGCCACCGGCTCGTCGACGAGCAGCAGTTCCGGCTCCTGCATCAGCAGCATCCCGATCTCCAGCCACTGCTTCTGGCCGTGCGACAGGCTGCCGGCACGCTGCTCGCGCAGGTCCGGAAGGCCGATGATGCCGAGCACCTCGTCGATGCGGTCGCGCTGCTGCGGCGTCAGCTTGGCGAACAGGATCTTCCACACCGACTTGTCGCCGGCCATCGCCAGTTCGAGGTTCTCGAACACCGTGTGTTCCTGGAACACCGTCGGCTTCTGGAACTTGCGGCCGATGCCGGCCTGCGCGATCTCCGGCTCGCTCATGTTGAGCAGGTTCAGGCGCTGGCCGAACCAGGCCGAACCGGCATCCGGCCGCGTCTTGCCGGTGATCACGTCCATCATCGTGGTCTTGCCGGCGCCGTTGGGGCCGATGATGCAGCGCAGCTCGCCGGCCTCGATGTACAGGTTCAGATCGTTCAGCGCCCGGAAGCCGTCGAAGCTGACGGTGATGCCTTCCAGGTACAGGATCACGTTGTGCTTGAGGTCCAGCGCCGGCGGCGGTTGGCCCTCGATCAGGAAGTCGAAGACGCGCGAACGATCGAACAGCGCGCCGGCGCGACTCATGACGCTCATGCGGTGGCCTCCTTGCGACGCAGCAGGCCGACGATGCCCTGCGGCAGGAACACGGTGACGACGACGAACAGCGCGCCCAGCGCGTACAGCCAGATCTCCGGCAGTGCGCCGGTCAGCACGGTCTTGGCGTAGTTGACCAGCAGCGCGCCGACGACGGCGCCGTAGAGGGTGCCGCGGCCGCCGATCGCGACCCAGACCACGACCTCGATCGAGTTGATCGGCGCGAACTCGCCGGGGTTGATGATGCCGACCTGCGGCACGTACAGCGCGCCGGCGATGCCGGCCAGCGCGGCCGAGAACGTGAACAGCCACAGCTTGTAGTTCTCGACCTTGTAGCCGATGAAGCGGGTGCGCGCCTCGGCATCCCGCACCGCCTCGATCACGCGGCCGAAGCGCGAGCCGACGATGTAGCGGCTGGCGGCATAGCCCAGGCCCAGCGCGATCGCCGTGCACAGGAACAGCGCGACACGGGTATTGCTCGACTGCAGGTCGTAGCCGAGCAGGTCCTTGAAGTCGGTCAGGCCGTTGTTGCCGCCGAAGCCCATCTCGTTGCGGAAGAATGCCAGCAACAGCGCGTAGGTCAGTGCCTGCGTGATGATCGACAGATACACGCCGGTGACGCGCGAACGGAATGCGAACCAGCCGAACACGTACGCCAGCACGCCCGGCGCGAGGACCACCATCAGCATCGCGAACCAGAACATATCGAAGCCGTGCCAGAACCACGGCAATGCCTTCCAGTCCAGGAACACCATGAAGTCCGGCAGCACCGGGTCTCCGTAGACGCCGCGGCTGCCGATCTGGCGCATCAGGTACATGCCCATCGCGTAGCCGCCGAGCGCGAAGAATGCGGTGTGGCCGAGGCTGAGAATGCCGCAGTAGCCCCAGATCAGATCCAGCGCCACCGCCAGCAGCGCGTAGCTCAGATACTTGCCGAGCAGGGTGACGGTGTAGGTCGACAGATGCAGCGCCGAGCCCTCCGGCACCGCGAGGTGCAGGATCGGGACCGCCACCGCGACCGCCAGCAGGACGACGAAGAACGCGCTGCTGCCGCGATCATCGCGCATCGGCAGCAGGCGGGACAGCAATGAGGATGCGGCCATCAGTGGCCCTCCGCGGCACGGCCTTTGTGCGGAAACAGTCCGCGCGGCCTGCGTTGTATGAACAGGATCAGGAACACCAGCACCAGAATCTTCGCCAGCACCGCGCCGGAGTACGGCTCCAGCAGCTTGTTGATCACGCCCAGCGACAGGCCGCTGATCAGGGTGCCCCAGAGATTGCCGACGCCGCCGAAGACCACGACCATGAACGAGTCGATGATGTAGGACTGGCCGAGATTGGGGCCGACATTGGTCAGCTGCGACAGCGCCACGCCGGCGACCCCGGCGATGCCGGCGCCGAGGCCGAAGGTCGCGGCGTCGACCCACTCGGAGCGGATCCCCATCGCCCGCGCCATCGCACGGTTCTGCGACACCGCGCGCACCTTCAGGCCCAATGTCGTGCGCTTCAGGATCAGCTGCAGCAGCACGAACACGATCAGCGCGAAGACGATGATGTAGAGGCGGTTGTAGGTCAGGCTCAGTGCCTCGTTGATCTGCAGCGTGCCGCTCATGAAGTCCGGCGTGGAGACCGAGCGGTTCAGCGGCGAGAAGATCGAGCGCACCAGCTGCTGCAGGATCAGCGACAGGCCGAAGGTGGCCAGCAGCGTTTCCAGCGGGCGGCCGTAGAGGAAGCGCACGATGCCGCGCTCGATCGCGACGCCGAACGCGCCGGAGACGATGAACGCCGCCGGGATCGACAGCACCATCGACAGGCCGATGTGCTCGGGCATCAGCAGCTGCATGCAATACGTGGTGTAGGCGCCGATCATCATCAGCTCGCCGTGCGCCATGTTGATCACGCCCATGACGCCGAAGGTGATGGCCAGGCCGATCGCCGCCAGCACCAGCACCGATCCCAGGCTCATGCCGAAGAACAGCGTCTCGATCCAGCCGTAGACCTTGCGCCAGCCGTCGATGCCGCGCACGGCGGCGGCGGCGGCCTTGCGTACCGCCGTGTCCGGATCGCCCTCGGCGATCAGGTTCAGGCGGTTGTAGACCGCGGTCTTCATCGAGCCGCGGAGGTGCTCGATCGCGGCCATGCGGCCTTCGGCGTCGGCACTGCCGAGATCGGCGAGGGCGAGACCGGTTTCGATCTCGGCCAGCACCTCGGCGTCCTTTTCGACGGGCGCCCGCTGGCGCAGCAGCGCGACGGTGTCCTCGTCGAGATCGTCGACCAGCTCGCGCGCCGAGGCGAGCCGCACGGCGGCGTCGGGATCGGACAGCTCGAACTGTGCGATCGCCTGGCGCAGCGCCTTGCGCAGGGCGTTGTTGGTGCGGATGCGCTTGAGGCCGCCGCTGGCGCCGCCGGCGGCCGCGCCGGTCAACGGATCGGTCAGGCTGTAGTGGTCGTCTCCGTCCTCGACCGCGATGAAGACCTTGCCGTCCGCGGCGCGCTGGTACAGCGCGCCGTCGAGAAAGGCGCGCAGCGCGAGGCGGGTGTTCGGTGCGCCGAGCGCCACCATGCGCGCAACCAGAGCCTGCTTCTCGCGGTAGCCGGCGCCGCCCAGCTCGGCGAGCAGCGGAGCCAGCGTGGCCGATGCGTCCTGAGATGCCGTCGCCGCCTGTCCGGCGTCGGCACTGTCATCCTGCGCCATCAGCGCCGGCGCCGGTCCCAGGCCGAGCAGCAACGCGGCGAGCCAGATACGGACGCCGCGCATGGCACCTGCGCGCCCGCGGGCAGCGGGCGGCGTCGGGACGAGAGTCGCATGGTCGGTCACGGTGAGTCGGCTCCGGTGGTGCCAGGAACGGTGATGGCTGAAAAGGGGTGCCCGGACGCCGAGTCATCGGCGGCGCCCGGGCACCCAGCCCCTCCGGGAGGGAGTAAGGGATCGCCCGTCGTGTCAGAACCCTCAGTAGTTCTGACCCGAGCACTCCTTGGTCTTGGTGTTGTAGTTGCCGCACTTCAGCTTGACCCAGTCGGCCTCGATGTCCTTCGAGCCTTCGAGGAAGTCGCTCCACGCATCGCCCGGAACTTCCTTCTCGGTCTCCCAGACCACGTCGAACTGGCCGTCGTCGCGGACCTCACCGATGAACACGGGCTTGGTCAGGTGATGGTTCGGCAGGAACTTGGCGGTACCGCCGGTGAGGTTCGGCGTCTCGATGCCGATGATCGCGCTGCTGACGGTGTCGACGTCGGTGGTCTTGGCTTTCTCGACCGCCTTGGCCCACAGGTTGAAGCCGATCACCGTGGCCTCCATCGGATCGTTGAACGTGCGCTTGTCGTTCTTGATGTACTGGTGCCAGGTGTCGATCAGCTTCTCGTTCTCCGGCGTGTCGATCGACATGAAGTAGTTCCATGCGGCGAGGTGGCCCACCAGCGGCTTGGTGTCCAGGCCGGCCAGCTCTTCCTCGCCGACCGAGAACGCGACCACCGGAATGTCCTCGGCCGAGATCTTCTGGTTGCCCAGCTCCTTGTAGAACGGCACGTTGGCGTCGCCGTTGATCGTCGAGACCACCGCGGTCTTCTTGCCGGCGCTGCCGAACTTCTTGATGTCCGACACGATCGACTGCCAGTCGGAATGACCGAACGGCGTGTAATTGATCATGATGTCTTCCTGCTTCACGCCCTTGGCCTTCAGATAGGCCTCGAGGATCTTGTTGGTCGTGCGCGGATAGACGTAGTCGGTCCCGGCCAGCACCCAGCGCTTCACGCCGACGTCGTTCATCAGATAGTCGACGGCCGGGATCGCCTGCTGGTTGGGCGCCGCGCCGGTGTAGAAGACGTTCTTCGACGACTCCTCACCCTCGTACTGCACCGGATAGAACAGCAGGCCGTTGAGTTCCTCGAACACCGGCAGCACCGACTTGCGCGAGACCGAGGTCCAGCAGCCGAAGACGACGTCGACCTTGTCCTTGGCCAGCAGCTCGCGCGCCTTTTCGGCGAACAGCGGCCAGTTCGACGCCGGATCGACCACCACCGGCTCCAGCTTCTTGCCGAGCAGGCCGCCCTTCTTGTTCTGCTCGTCGATCATCATCAGGACGGTGTCCTTCAGCGTGGTCTCCGAGATGGCCATCGTGCCGGACAGAGAGTGCAGCACCCCGACCTTGATGGTGTCGGCGGCCTGTGCCGCGAAGCTGGCGGCGCCGAGCGCGGCGGCCGTCAGAATGGTTTTGAGTTTCATGGCAGAGAATCCCTTGTTGAGGTGTGGATGACTGCGCCAGCCGACGTTGGCCGGCGCAATCTCGACAGCCCGAGTGGTCGGACTGTCGATGTCGAATCAGAACGTGAACAGGGCTTCGAGCGCGTACGAGTCCGAGTCGCCGTTGGTATCGGACGTATCCGAGCGGTATTCGCCCACGATCAGCCAGTTGTCGCCGACCTTGTAGCTGGGCGACAGCGTGATCGCGCTGCCGTCGTCGACGGTGACGCCGGCGTCGTCCTGGATCTCGAAGTCGTGATAGCGCAGCGTGATGCCGAAGGGGCCGGTGGCGTAGTTGGCCATCAGCAGGAAGCCGTCGCCGTCGCCGGCAGGGCCGTAGTCGGCCGTGTTGTACTCGCCCGCGAAGGTGAATCCCGCGACCGCGTAGGAAATCCAGGCGTTGACGATGTCGGTGTCGGTGTCCTCGTCCGAGATGTAGAACGCCTTCGCGGTCAGCCCCTCGACGGGCATCAGGGCCACGCCGGCTTCGTAGCCCATCTTGTCGTCGACACCCTCGACGCTGTTGCGGTCGTTCGGGTTGAAGGCGCTGGTGACGACCGAACCCATGACGGCGACCTTGCTGCCGCCGTAGTAGGCGGAAATGCCGTTCTGGTAGTAACCATAGAAATACTTGGCGTAGCCGGTGCCGCTGTACTGGAACAGGCCGGTGGGTTCTTCGGCTTCCCAGCCGCTGTAGCTCAGGAAGCGGCCGACCTTCACGCTGAACTGCTCGGTGAAGGCCTTGGTGACGAAGGCCTGCTCGACGAAGGTGGTGTCGCCGGTGCCTTCGAAGCCCTCGCCGTATTCGATGTCGACTTCGGCGGAAACGCCGCCCGAGCCGGCATACAGGAAGTCGGTCTCGACCTGATCGATGCCGATGCTTTCCGTGGTCGAGCCGCCGTCGGGCGAGAACGACGAGTACGACATGTCGACAAAGCCCATGACACTGAGGCCGGTCCCCAACTCGATCTCGGCATGTGCGACCGGAACGGCGCTCACGGCACCGGCGGCCATCAGCGCCGATGCCCAGCGCGTGACCGCGTTGATCTTGTGCATCCGCTGCATCCCCATTTCCTTCCTGCTCACGTTCAAAACTCCCTGTGTGTAAAGCCTTCAATGGGCTCGGGCCCGAGAAAATCCGATCGGTGGGCAGGCATTGACCGGCGTAGCGGCATCCTTCTTGCGTCGACGACCCCGTGTTCCCCGTTTGGCGCGACTGCCCCCAGCTGCCAGAACAGGCTAGGCGGCGGATCTGGACACCGGTATGGGGCGATTGGCGTAGGGGGATGGGGTGAATGACGTAGATGCAAAGCGCCGCAACACGGTCATCATCCGCAGCGTGCAAGACATTCAGGGCCAGGCGGCGGCGCTCGGCCCGCAGCCGCGCCAGCGGATCGTGCGCGAGCGCCGCCAGTACAACAAATGGGCCGCCAGCCAGACGCTGGAGGACTACGCGCTGCGCTTTACCGCCGAGAAGGCGCGCAAGTATTCGTCGTTCCGTGTCGCCAACACCGCGTTCGGGGCGATCTCGTTTCTGGCCTGCGAGGCCATCGGCGGTACGCTGACCCTGGCCTACGGGTTCGCCAACGCGGTCACCGCGATCCTGCTGGTGTGCGCGCTGATGTTCCTGATCGGCCTGCCGATCGCGCGCTACGCGGCCCGCTACGGGCTGGACATCGATCTGCTCACCCGCGGCGCCGGCTTCGGCTACATGGGCTCGACGATCACCTCGCTGATCTATGCCTCGTTCACCTTCCTGCTGCTGGCGATCGAGGCCAGCATCATGTCCGGCGCGCTGGAGATGCTGTTCGGCATTCCGCTGGCGGTGGGCCATGTCATCAGCTCGCTGCTGGTGATTCCGATCGCGATCTACGGCATCCGCATGATCAGCCGGGTGCAGATGGCGACGCAGCCGGTCTGGCTGCTGCTGCAGTTCGCGCCGCTGCTGTTCCTGCTGGTCTCCGGCAGCGACGCGCTGAAGTCATGGGCCGGATTCGCGGGCCGCCACGGCGATCCGGAGGGGGCACTGGACCCGACGCTGTTCGCCATCTGCGCGTCGACCCTGCTGTCGTTGCTGCCGCAGATCGGGGAGCAGGCCGACTACCTGCGCTTTCTGCCCAGCCACCAGCGCATCGGCAGATGGCGCTGGTGGACGGCGCTGCTGAGCACCGGGCCGGGCTGGGTGCTGATGGGCGGACTGAAGCTGCTCGCCGGCTCGTTCCTGGCCTACTTCGCCCTGAACCACGGCATCGACGAGGCGCGTGCCGCCGAGCCGGCCGAGATGTTCTTCGTCGCGTTTCGCGAGATGCTGGGATCCCCCGCGGTGGCGCTGGTGCTGACCGGCATCTTCGTCATCACCTGCCAGCTCAAGATCAATGTGACCAATGCCTATGCCGGCTCGATCGCGTGGTCGAATTTCTTCTCGCGGCTGACCCACGCGCATCCGGGCCGCGTCGTCTGGCTGGTGTTCAACGTGCTGCTGGCCTTGCTGCTGATGGAGATCGGCATCCTGCGCGTGATCGAAGGTGTGCTGATGCTGTACGCGAATTTCGCGGTGGCGTGGATTGGCGCGCTGACCGCGGATCTGGTCGTCAACAAGCCGCTGGGCCTGTCGCCGAAGCACATCGAGTTCAAGCGCGCGCACCTGTACGACATCAATCCCGTCGGCGTCGGCGCGATGCTGTGCTCGGTGCTGGCGTCGACCGCGGCGTTCATGGGCGTCCTTGGCCCGATGGCGCAGGCGCTGTCGCCGTTCGTTGGTTTCGCCGTCGCCTTCGTCGCGGCGCCGCTGATCGCCTGGGCCACTCAGGGCCGCTACTACCTTGCGCGCGAGGCCGGCGGGCTGGCGGACGCCCCGGAGATCCGCTGCGTGATGTGCGAGAACGTGTTCGAGCGCAGCGACATGGCGATGTGTCCGGCCTACAACGGACCGATCTGCTCGCTGTGCTGCACCCTGGAGACGCGCTGCCATGACCTGTGCAAGGACGACAGCCGTTTCAGCCAGCAGATCACCGGATTCCTGATGCGCTTCATGCCGGCGCGTATGGCCGCCGTGGCGCATACCAGCACCGGCCATTTCATCGGTACCTTTGGCATGATCACCCTGGTGGTCGGCCTGCTGCTCGGCTTCATCTATCTGCAGTACGTCGCGGTCGCGCCGCAGCACGCCGACGTCGTCCGCCACACGCTGACGATCGTGTTCTTCGCGCTGTTGATCGTCTCCGGCATCTCGGCGTGGCTGCTGGTGCTGGCCCAGCACAGCCGCCAGTCGGCGGAGCAGGACTCGCAGCGGCAGACCGTGATGCTGATGGAGGAGATCGAGGCGCACGAGCGCACCGACGCCGCGCTGCAGAAGGCCAAGGAGCTGGCCGAGAGCGCCAACGAGGCCAAGAGCCGTTACATCGTCGGCATGAGTCACGAGATCCGCTCGCCGCTCAACGCCATCCTTGGCTATGCGCAGCTGCTGGAGCGCGGCACCGCGCGGCCGGACAACGCGATCCAGGTGATCCGCCGCAGCGCCGGGCATCTGTCGAATCTGGTCGACGGCCTGCTCGACATCTCCAAGATCGAGAGCGGACTGCTGCGCCTGTCGCGCGACAAGGTGCCGCTGGCCGAGTTCCTCGACCAGATCGCCGACATGTTCCGCGTGCAGGCCGAGGCCAAGGCGATCGATTTCCGCTACCAGCGGCCGGAGACGCTGCCGGCCTACGTGCACGCCGACCAGAAGCGTCTGCGCCAGATCCTGATCAACCTGCTGTCGAACGCGATCAAGTACACGCGCGAAGGCCACGTCGGCCTGACCGTGCGCTACCCGTCGAGCCAGGTCGCCGAGTTCGAGATCGTCGATTCCGGCATCGGCATCCGCGGGACCGACCTCGACAACATCTTCAAGCCGTTCGAGCGCGGCGGCATGCCCGGCGTCAGCGCCGTGCCCGGGGTCGGTCTGGGACTGACGATCACCAAGGTCCTGGTGCAGATCATGGGCGGCGAGATCGCAGTGCGCAGCGCGCCGGGTGAGGGCAGCAGCTTCACCGTGCGCCTGTACCTGTCCGAGGCCAGCGGCGCGCCCGAGGCCGACGCGCATCGGCGCATCGTCGGCTATCTCGGCCCGCGCGCGACGGTGCTGCTGGCCGACGACGATCCGGCGCATCGCGGCCTGATCGAAGGGCTGCTCCGCCCGCTCGGCTTCAACCTGTTCATGGCCGCCGACGGGCTTGGCTGCCTGGAGCTGGCCAGCGAGTGCAGGCCCCATCTGGTGATGCTCGACATCGCGATGCCCGGCATGAGCGGCTGGGAGGTCGCCGCCGCATTGCGCGCGCTGGAGCCGCCGCAGCCGAAGATCATGATGGTCTCGGCCAACGCCCACGACTACGGCCGCGGCGGTGATCGCAATTCGCCGCACGACGCCTTCCTGGTCAAGCCGATCGAGATCGACAGCATGCTCGAGCGCATCGGCGCGCTGCTGGGACTGCGCTGGGTCTACGAGGGCGACGCGCCCGTCCCGGAGGAGACGCCGGTGGAGCAGACCACGCCGCGGCCGCCGGCGCGCGCGCGCCGCTATGTCGACGAGCTTGCGCAGCTCGGCCGCATCGGTCACGTCCGCGGCATCGAGGCCAAGCTGCGCGAACTCGAAGCCGCCGAACCGGAGAGTCGTGCGTTCGTCGCGCGGCTGCAGCAGCTGGTCGCGAACTTCGACATGAAGGGCTACGTCAGCCTGCTCGACAGCGTGCGGGAGGAGGTGCGGGATGATGGCTGAGGTCGCCAGCCAGCGCCGTGACATCGTGCTCGTTGTCGACGACACGCCGGGCAACCTGAGCTTCCTGACCGAGACCCTGGACCAGGCCGGCGTCACCGTGCTCGTGGCCACCGATGGTGTCAGCGCACTGAACCTGGTCGACCAGATCACGCCGGACCTGATCCTGATGGACGCGATCATGCCCGGCATCGACGGCTTCGAGACCTGTCGCCGGCTGAAGCAGGACAAGCAGCTGACGCACGTGCCGGTGATCTTCATGACCGGTTTGTCCGAGAGCTGGCATGTGGTCAAGGGGCTCGAGGTCGGCGGGGTCGACTACGTGACCAAGCCGATCATCGTCGACGAGCTGCTGGCGCGCATCCGTGTGCACCTGACCAACGCGCGAATTGCCTATGGCTCGCGGGCGGCGCTGGACGCCACCGGCCGTTACCTGCTGTCGACCGATGCCGACGGCGCGTTGCTGTGGTGTACGCCGCGGGCCTCGCAACTGCTCGCCGAGCTGTCGCCCGGGACCGGGACGCAGCAGCAGGCGCTGCCGGATTCGGTGATGCCGCGCCTGATCGAGCTGCGCCGGGGCGGCGATGCCCCGGACAGTGCCTTCGTCGAGATCGACGGCCGCCGGCTGGAGTTCTCGTACGTCGGCTCGACCGGCCCGGCCGAATTCCTGTTCCGCCTTGCCGATGTCAGCCCGGGGCGCGAGGAGCGCGCGCTGCAGCAGGCCTTCGTGCTGACCGGACGCGAGGCCGACGTGCTCATCTGGATCAGCCGCGGCAAGTCCAATCGCGAGATCAGCGAGATCCTCGGCATCAGCCCGCGCACCGTGAACAAACACCTTGAACAGGTGTTCGCGAAGCTCGGCGTCGAGAACCGCGCGGCCGCCGCGGCGCGCGCGGTCCGCGTCCTCAACCAGTGACATCCACCATTCCCCGGGAGGCATCATGAAGCTCACCCCTCGCATTCTGACGCTGTCGACCCTGCTGGTGCTGAGCGGCGTCGCCGACGCCCATCCGCTGCATGCCGGCGCGGCGATGGCGGACGGATTCCTGCATCCGTGGCTCGGCTGGGATCACCTGCTGGCGATGGTCGCCGTCGGTCTGTGGGCGCGGCAGCGCCAGTCGGACATGGCGGTGGCGTGGCTGCCGGCGAGCTTCGTCGCGGCCGTCGCGGTCGGGGCCTGGGCGGGCCACTGGCGCGGTGACGCCGCGATGGTCGAGTCATGGATCGCGCTGAGCCTCGTCGGGCTCGGCGCACTGCTGGCGCTGCGGGTGCGGCTGAGCATGCCGTTGGCGCTGCTGCTGGTGCCGGCGATGGGACTCGCGCACGGATGGGCACACGGCGTGGAGCTGCCGGCGTCGGCGCCGGGCCTGCCGTTCGCCGCCGGCTTTGTGGGCGCGACCGCGGTGCTGCACGGCATCGGCGTCGCGATCGCCGCGGGCGTGCTGTCGCGTGGCGCCGCGCCGCTGCTGCGCATCGGCGGCATCGGGATCCTGGCCAGCGGCTGCGGCCTGCTGCTGGGCTGATGCAGGCACCGCCGCCGCTTCCGGAACGCATGCGCACGGCGCTGTCGCAGCGGCCGGCCTGGCACGCACGCCTGCAGCTCGGCGTCGCGCTGAGGGACGGACGCAGCGTGCTCGGACGCTGTGAGCACCACGGGCCGTTACGGATCCAGAAGGTGCTGTACCCGGAAGGGCCGGGGCTGGCGCAGTTGCTGATGCTGCATCCGCCCTCGGGTATCGCCGGGGGCGACGCGCTGGAGATCGGGGTGCATGCCGAATCCGGCGCCTGCGCGCTGCTGACCACACCCGGCGCGGGCAAGTGGTACAAGTCCGCCGGCCGTGTCGCGCGCCAGAGCGTGCGCCTGCGTGTCGACGCCGGCGCCGCGCTCGAATGGCTGCCGCAGGAAGCGATCGTGTTCGACCGCGCCGAAGCCGAGCAGGTCCTGCACGTCGACTGTCACGGCTCGGCACGCTGCATCGGCTGGGATATCGCGGTCCTCGGTCGCCTCGGCAGCGACGAACGTTTCGAGCACGGGCGCTGGCAGCAGCGCATCGATCTGTGCCGCGACGGCGAGCGTTTGTGGGCCGAGCGTGGCCGCGTCGACGGCGGCGACCCGCTGCTGCGCTCCGTCGTCGGCTGGAACGGCCTGCATGTCTGCGGCCTGATGTGGGTGATCGGCATGCCCGACGACGAGGCACTGCTCGACGCCTGCCGCGCGGTGCCGGCCGACGGCGTGCGGGTGGGCGTGACCGCGCCCCGCGACGCCCTGCTGCTGGTACGGGTGCTCGGCGACTCGGCCGAACGCGTGCGCGGCTGTCTCGGCGCGATCTGGGCCCTGTTGCGACCTGCCGTCCTCGGCCGCCCGGCGGTGCCGCCGCGCATCTGGTCCACCTGATGCGCTTTTCATCCGAATTCTGACTGGGAGTACCGTCGATGGAGCTGACGCCCCGCGAGAAGGACAAGCTGCTGATCTTCACCGCTGCGCTGCTGGCCGAACGGCGCAAGGCGCGCGGCGTGAAGCTGAACTATCCGGAGGCGGTCGCGCTGATCACCGCCGAGATCATGGAGGGCGCGCGCGACGGCCGCAGCGTGGCCGAGCTGATGAGTCACGGCCGCACGATTCTGTGCCGCGACGATGTGATGGACGGGGTCGCCGGGATGATTCCGGACATCCAGGTCGAGGCGACCTTTCCGGACGGCACCAAGCTGGTGACCGTGCACGATCCGATCGTCTGAGGGCGCGCGCGATGATTCCTGGGGAACTGCTGCCGGAGCCCGGCGAGATCGAACTCAACGCCGGGCGCGACACGATCACCTTGAGCGTGACCAATACCGGCGACCGCCCGGTCCAGGTCGGCTCGCATTACCACTTCTACGAGACCAATGCGGCGCTGGACTTCGATCGCGAGTCGGCGCGCGGCTTCCGGCTCAACATCGCGGCGGGCACCGCGGTGCGCTTCGAGCCGGGGCAGTCGCGTACGGTCGAGCTGGTCGCGCTCGCCGGCGACCGCATCGTCCACGGATTCAACGCCAAGGTCTGCGGGCCGCTGGGGAACTGACATGAGCCTGAAGATTTCGCGCCAGGCCTATGCCGAGATGTTCGGTCCGACCGTCGGCGACCGCATCCGGCTGGCCGACACCGCGCTCGTCGCCGAGGTCGAGAAGGACTACACGATCTACGGCGAGGAGGTGAAGTTCGGCGGCGGCAAGGTCATCCGCGACGGCATGGGCCAGTCGCAGCGCATCAGCGCCGACTGCATGGACACGGTGATCACCAACGCGCTGATCATCGACCACTGGGGCATCGTCAAGGCCGACATCGGGATCAAGGGCGCGCGCATCGCGGCCATCGGCAAGGCCGGCAATCCGGACATCCAGCCCGGCGTGACGATCGTCATCGGCCCGGCCACCGAGATCATCGCCGGCGAGGGCATGATCGTCACCGCCGGCGGCATCGACAGCCACATCCATTTCATCTGCCCGCAGCAGATCGACGAGGCGCTGACCTCGGGGGTGACGACGATGCTCGGCGGCGGCACCGGTCCGGCCACCGGCACCTTCGCGACGACGGTGACGCCGGGGCCGTGGCACATCGAGCGCATGCTGCAGGCGGCCGACGCGTATCCGATGAATCTGGGCTTCCTCGGCAAGGGCAACGCCAGCCGGCCGGAGCCGCTGCGCGAGCAGATCGACGCCGGTGCGATCGGCCTGAAGCTGCACGAGGACTGGGGGACCACGCCGGCCGCGATCGACTGCTGCCTCGGCGTCGCCGATGCCACCGATACCCAGGTCGCGATCCACACCGACACCCTCAACGAGTCCGGTTTCGTCGAGGCGACCGTTGCGGCGTTCAAGGGGCGCACCATCCACACCTATCACACCGAGGGCGCGGGCGGCGGTCACGCGCCGGACATCATCAAGGTTGCCGGCCTGCCCAACGTGCTGCCGTCCTCGACCAACCCGACGCGGCCGTACACGGTCAACACGCTGGACGAGCATCTGGACATGCTGATGGTCTGCCATCACCTCGATGCGTCGATAGCCGAGGATGTCGCCTTCGCCGAATCGCGCATCCGCAAGGAAACCATCGCCGCCGAGGACATCCTGCACGACCTCGGCGCGTTCTCGATGATCTCGTCGGACTCGCAGGCGATGGGGCGTGTCGGCGAAGTGGTGCTGCGCACCTGGCAGACCGCGCACAAGATGAAGCAGCAGTTCGGTGCGCTGGCCGGCGATCCGGAGCGTCACGACAACGCGCGGATCAAGCGCTATGTCGCCAAGTACACGATCAACCCGGCGCTCGCGCACGGTATCGCGCACGAGGTCGGTTCGGTCGAGGTCGGCAAATGGGCGGACTTGGTGCTGTGGAAGCCGGCGTTCTTCGGCGTCAAACCCTTCGTGATCGTGAAGGGCGGGGTGATCGTCAACGCCGCGATGGGCGATCCGAACGCGTCGATCCCGACGCCGCAGCCGGTGCACTACCGCCCGATGTTCGGCAGCCACGGCGGAGCGCTGACGCGCAGCTCGCTGAGCTTCGTGTCGCAGGCCGCGCTGGCGGCGGACGTCGGCACCCGCTACGGCCTGGCCAAGCCGCTGGTCGCCGTGCGCGGATGCCGGAGCGTCGGCAAGGCTGACATGGTGCACAACGCCTACCAGCCGGACATCAGCGTCGATCCGGAGACCTACGAGGTGGTGGCCGACGGACGTTCGCTGTATTGCGAGCCGGCGGACGTGCTGCCGATGGCGCAGCGCTATTTCCTGTTCTGATCGGGCTGTGGTCGTGGATCTGCGAACGAAAACAGGGCGGCGGTCCGACCCGCCCCACGCTGCGCCATGAGCGAGTTGCTGAAAATCACCGAGCGTGTCGAAGGCGCGGCCGCGCCGACGGCCGCGCGCATGCTGGTGCTGAGCTTCGCCGAGCGTTCGCGCAGCCGCCTGCGCACCGTGCTCGACGACGGCACCGAAGTCGGCCTGCTGCTGCCGCGCGGCACCGTGCTGCGCGGTGGCGACGTGCTGTGCGCGACGACCGGGGAGCCGGTGGTGGTGCGTGCCGCGATCGAGGCCCTGTACCGGGTCACGGCGCCCCGCGACGATGCCGATCCGGGGTTCACGTTGCTGCGCGCGGCCTATCACCTGGGCAACCGTCACGTGCCGGTGGCGTTGGCACCGAATGTGCTTTATCTCGAACAGGACCCGGTGTTGTGCGAGATGCTGCGGCGACTCGGCCTGCAGGTCGAGGCGTGCATGGCGGCGTTCGAACCGGAGGCCGGTGCGTACGGTGGCGGTCATCGCCACGACCACGAACCGCCTCCGCCCGGAGAGGGCGGCTCACTCGGAGAGCAGCTGTCGCGCGAGGCACATGCGCGTGGCGGTGGTGATTTTGCGCAGATGCAGTTCTACAGATGAGCGGTGAGATCAGCCGCCGGCGGACTGGGCACTTTTTGGAAGGGAGGACGATGGGTATCAAGTCTTACGGAGCGGTCGAATCCGACGCGCTCGGGGCGTTGTTGCAGTTGTCGAGTCCGGCGCTGCCGGTCGGCGCCTACAGTTATTCGCAGGGCCTGGAGCGGGCGATCGAGGACGGCCTGATCCACGACGCGGCCAGCGCCCAGGAATGGATCGCCGATTCTCTGAAACTGGTTCTGGGGCGCTTCGAGGCGCCGGTCTGGCTGCGCCTGCGCGCCGCCTGGGATGCCGCGGATCGCACCGTTTTCGCCGCATGGAACGAGCTGTTCATCGCCACGCGGGAGACCCGCGAGCTGCGCGCCGAGACCCTGCAGATGGGGTATTCGCTGCGCAAGCTGCTGGGCGATCTCGGCTACGGCAGCCCGGTCGAGGCCGATGCCGAACTCAGCTTCCCGGCGGCGCATGCCTACGCGTCGGCCTGCTGGAAGATCTCGCCCAGCGTCGGCCTGCACGGTTACCTGTACGGCTGGCTCGAGAATCAGGTCACGGCGGCGCTCAAGACCGTGCCGCTGGGGCAGGTGGCGGGGCAGCGCATGCTGCTGGCACTGCGCCCCGAAGTGTCCGGAGTCGTCGACGCGGCGCTGCGCATGGACGACGACGCCCTGTCGACCCAGGCGCCGATGCTCGGCATCGTCAGCAGCCGGCACGAAATCCAGTATTCGCGACTGTTCCGCAGCTAAAAAGAGACGACGAGACGATGAGTGACGGCAACGCCATGCAGCGCGGTCCGCTCCGGGTCGGGATCGGGGGGCCGGTCGGTTCCGGCAAGACCACGCTGGTCGAGGTGCTGTGCAAGCGCATGCGCGAGCGTTACCGCCTCGCGGTCGTGACCAACGACATCTACACCCGTGAGGACGAACGCCTGCTGGTCGCTGCCGGCGCACTGGAGCCCGAGCGCATCATGGGCGTCGAGACCGGCGGCTGTCCGCACACGGCGATCCGCGAGGACGCGTCGATCAATCTCGAGGCGGTGGACCGGATGAGCCGGCGCTTTCCGGACCTGCAGCTGATCTTCATCGAGTCCGGCGGCGACAACCTCGCGGCGACGTTCAGCCCCGAGCTGTCGGATCTGACCGTCTACGTGATCGACGTCTCCGGTGGCGAGAAGATCCCGCGCAAGGGCGGCCCCGGCATCACCAAGGCTGACCTGCTGGTGATCAACAAGACCGATCTGGCGCCCTATGTCGGCGCATCGCTGGACGTCATGGCGCACGACGCCGAGCGCATGCGCGGTCACCTGCCGTTCGTGATGACCAATCTCAAGGACGGCGGCGGCGTCGATGCGGTGATCGACTTCATCGTGCGTCAGGGCCTGCTCGACGCCGCCTGAGTCCGCCCTCAACCGGTGGCGAGCAGCGCTTCCTTGAGCTGCGCGCGCAACTGGAATTTCTGGATCTTGCCGGTCGAGGTCTTCGGCAGCGTGCCGAACACGACCTGCTTGGGGACCTTGTAGCGCGCCAGGTGCTGGCGGCAGTGCTCGATCATCTCGGCCTCGGTTGCGGTCACGCCGTCGCGCAGCTCGATGAAGGCGCACGGCACTTCGCCCCATTTTTCGTCCGGTTTGGCCACCACCGCCGCGCCCATCACCGCCGGGTGACGGTACAGCACGTCCTCGACCTCGAGGCTGGAGATGTTCTCGCCGCCGGAGATGATCACGTCCTTGCTGCGGTCCTTGATCTTCACGTAGCCGTCCGGCTGCATCACCGCGAGATCGCCGGTGTGGAACCAGCCGCCGGCGAAGGCCTCCTCAGTCGCGCTCGGGTTTTTCAGATACCCCTTCATCACCAGATTGCCGCGGAACATGATCTCGCCCATGGTCTGGCCGTCGGGCGGCACCGGCTGCATCGTCTCCGGGTCCATCACCGTGATCGCTTCCTGGGCGTGATAGGGCACGCCCTGGCGGCCGTTGCGCTCGACGCGGTCGGCCAGGCTCAGGTCGTTCCACTCGTCCTGCTTGGCGCAGACGGCGGCGGGACCGTAGGTTTCGGTGAGACCGTAGACATGGGTGATGTCGAAGCCGATGCGCTCCATGCCCTCGATGATCGCGGCGGGCGGCGCGGCGCCCGCGATCAGCGCACTGACACGGTGCTCGATCCCGGCGCGCGCCGACTCCGGCGTGTTGATCAGCATGCCGTGGACGATCGGCGCGCCGCAGAAGTGGCTGACGCGGTGTTCGCGGATCAGCTCCAGGATCTGGATCGGGTCGACGCGGCGCAGGCACACGCTGGTGCCGGCGTTGGCGGCCATCGTCCACGGGAAGCACCAGCCGTTGCAGTGGAACAGCGGCAGCGTCCACAGGTAGGTCGCGTGCTGCGGCATGCCCCAGGACACGATGTTGGACATCGCATTCAGGTACGCGCCGCGGTGGTGATAGACCACGCCCTTGGGGTTGCCGGTGGTGCCGGAGGTGTAGTTCAGCGCGATCGCATCCCACTCGTCCTCGGGGAGCTGCCAGTCGTAGTCCGGATCGCCGTCGGCCAGAAAGGCTTCGTATTCGATCTCGCCGAGATGCGCACCCGCGGTGACCGCCGGATCGTCGACGTCGATCACCAGCGGCCGGCGCTGGCCCATCATCGCCAGCGCGCGGTTCATCACGTCGGCGAACTCGCGGTCGGTGATCAGCACCCGGGCCTCGCCGTGCTGCAGCATGAACGCGAGGGTCTCGGCGTCCAGGCGCGTGTTCAGCGTATTGAGCACCGCGCCGGTCATCGGCACGCCGAAATGCGCTTCGATCATCGCCGGCGTGTTCGGCAGCATCACCGCGACCGTATCGCCGGTGCCGATCCCGCGTCGGGCCAGCGCCGACGCCAGGCGGCGGCAGCGCGTGTAGGTCTCGGCCCAGCTGTAGCGTCGCTCGCCGTGGATCACCGAGCAGCGGTCCGGATACACCGCGGCGGCGCGCCGGATGAAGCTCAGCGGCGACAGCGATACGTGATTGGCGGGGGTGCGGTCGAGGCCGAGGCGATACGGGTTGGCGTGGGACATCCAGTGGGCTCCGGGGGGAAGAAGGGGCGCGTCGCCGCAGCCTATCGGGTCCGGCCGGGACTGCCTATTGGGCTTTGGGCGAATACGGCCGGGACGCCCCGCCGATGTCAGGTGCCCCGTGGCGCCGTCCCGAGCAGGGCGACCATCGCCGCGTGCGCGGCGTCGCGGGGAACGTCGAGGTCGCGCAGCTCGCCGTCGGCGTCGGCATCGGCGAGGCGCTCGATCTGCAGCAGCGCCACCGCGATCTCGGCGCGATGAGCGGGGGCGAGCCCGCGCCAGCGCAGGATTGCATCGATCTGCCGTTCACGGGCGGCCGTCCGCGCCGCCCGGACCTGGTCGTCCTCGACCGCGAGCCGGCGCAGGCTGCGACGGAAGACACGGAAGCGCCGATGGTGCGCCAGGATCGCATCGGCCAGTGCGGCGGCGTCCGCGCCTGTTCCGACCAGCGTATCCAGCGTCCGGCGCTCCGCCGACTCCCAGGCCTCGTACGCGGCGACGAAGATTTCGGTCTTGTCCCGGAACCAGCGGTAGAACGTCTGTGGGGCGAAGCCGGCGCGTCGCGCGATGCGGTTGCTGTCGGTGCCCGCGAAACCGTGCTGGCGGAACTCCTCGAGCGCGGCGCGCGTCAGCAGCGCCCGGGTGTCGCGGGTTCTGTGCGGCGCGTTCGGTTGGCGTGCGGGCATATCAGCGTTTGTCTGTTGCGACGCCATCAGTGTAGCGGCCTGTGATATAAACATCACCAATAGTGATATTGATATCACATGGAGATATGCCGATGTCCGAGATCGAGAGCGTGTCCGCGGCCCTGGGGGTGCCTGCGGGATCGGCGCGGGTGCCGGTCTGTGGGGTGCAGCTGGCGGTCGCCCGCGAGGGCAGCGGACCGCCGGTGGTGTGCCTGCACGCGATCGGGCACGGTGGCGGCGACTATGCCGGCCTCGCCGCGGCGCTGCGTTCGCGGTACGAGGTGATCCGCATCGACTGGCCGGGGCACGGCCGTTCCGGCAGCGATGCGCAGCCGCCGAGCGCGCAGCGCTATGCCGAGCTGCTGGACGCGGTGATGGCGCGCTTGCAGATCGTCGAGCCGATCGTGATCGGCAACTCGATCGGCGGGGCCGCCGCGATCATTCACGCATCGCGTCGCCCGGTCCGGGCGCTGGTGCTCTGCGATCCGGGTGGACTCGTGCCGGTGTCCGCGCTGGTGCGGGGGATCTGCGCGGCGTTCGCATGGTTCTTCCGCGCCGGGGAACGCGGGGCGCCCTGGTTCGGGCGGGCGTATGCGGTCTACTACCGCTGGGTGGTGTTGCCGGCGCGGCCCGCGGCGCTCCGGCGCGCGCGTATCGTCGCCGCCGGCTACGCCAGCGCGGGACTGCTGCGCCGCGCCTGGGCGTCGTTCGGCCGGCGCGACGCCGATCTGCGCGCGGTCGCCGAGTCTCTGGAGACCCCGATCTGGTGCGCCTGGGCGCGGCGCGATCGTGTCATCCCGCTGGCGCTATGCAGGGCCAGCATTCGCAGGATGCGCCACGCCAGGCTCAGCCGCTTCGACGGCGGCCACAGTGCGTTCATGGAACAGCCCGAGGCGTTCCTGCGGGAGTTCCTGGACTTCGCCGCGGCTCTCGACGTTCCGCAGGCCGGTGCCGAGCCCGCCGTCACCTGATCCCCCGCGTTACCGTCCGGGCGCACGTCACAAAGCCTCCATAACGCTGTGGCAGGCTTTCATGCTGGGTCCGAATATCGATCGGGTGTGTGATGAGAGCCTTGCCAACAGCCCGCGCCAGCCGGCGCGCCTTCCTGCGATACGTGTTCCTGAGCGCCGGTGCCGCGAGCACGCCAGCCTGGCTGAGCGCCTGCGCCGGCGGTTCCGACAACGGCGACGATCCGGCGTCGTCGGTCGATCCGGTCGGCAAGGAATTCACCATCGCGCCCGGTCCGCTGTCGCAGGTCGGGGCGCTGGTCGACAGCGGCGTCGACGGCATCCTGCTGGCGGAGGGCTTCTCGGTCCGTCGCGTTGCGCGGCATCGCTACAACCCGGTCACCGACGGCTTCGATCCGTTCGGGCTCACCGGTTATCAGTGGCACGAGGCGCCGGACGGCGGTGCGGTCTTCGATACCGACGACGGCGGCTGGATCTACGTGTCCAACAGCGAGGTCAGCAACACCGGCGGCGTCGGCGCGCTCCGGTTCGACGCCAACGGCACCATCGTCGACGCCTACCGGATTCTCGACGGCACCACCCGCAACTGCGCCGGCGGCAAGACGCCGTGGGGCACTTGGCTGTCCTGCGAGGAGACCGGCGACGGGCTCGTCTTCGAATGCGATCCCCGCGGCGCCAGCGCGGCGCGCGAACTGCCGGCGCTGGGCCTGTTCAATCATGAGGCTGCGGCGGTGGACCTGCAGACGCGCACGGTCTTCCTGACCGAGGACGCCGGCGACGGCCGCCTGTACCGCTTCGTCTGCGACGCCGCCGATCTGTACGTCGACGATCAAGGGCATACGCGCCTGAAGATGGAAGCCGGCGTGCTGCAGGCGATCAACATCGCCGGCTACGAGAACGGCGGCTACGCCGCCGACGACGCCAGCCTGCGGACGCTGCACCGCACCGCCTGGGTCGATGTGGCCAGCCCCGAGTCACCGCAGGCGGGCGTGCGCAGCGCGCTGGCCGACGCCGGCACGGCGGTCCCGGGCACGGTGTTCAAGGGCGGGGAGGGCATCTGGATCTACGAGGTGCCGGTGGGTCTGCAGACGGTGCCGCCGGGCGGCGCAAAGCCCACCCGCGCGCTGGTCTTCTTCGCCAGCAAGGGCGACAACCGCGTCTATGCCTACGACATCGATAACGACCTGATCGAGCTGGTGTTCGACAACGCCTCGATCGATCCGGCCTTCGACGACGTCGACAACGTCGTCGTCTCGCCGGCCGGCGACGTGCTGGTCGCCGAGGACGGCGAGGCGATGCGCCTGATGGTGGTCGTGCCCAATCAGCCGTCGAAGGTGTTGCTGCAGGTGACGCTGGGGGGTTCGGAAATCACCGGTCCGGCGTTCACCTCCGACGGCAGCCGGCTCTACTTCAGCTCGCAGCGCGGTCCCAATCTCGGTATCGGCAACACCGGCACCGGCGTCACCTACGAGGTGACGATTCCGGAAGCCTTCCGCAGCCGCGTCTAGGGTCGGCTGGCGCCGCGGCCGGTCGCAGCGTTGCTGTCCTAGATCGCCTGACGGTCGTCTTCGATCAGGTCGAACACGCCCATCTCGGTTTCGAGCCGGTCGAGCGCCTCGATGCGTTTGCACAGCGTCTCGGCGCGGCTGCGCAGCGCTTCGGCCCGCGGTTCGATGCGGCGTTCGACGATGTGTTCGAGATATTCGCTGCGCGCTTCGGTGCCGTGCGCATCGAAGATCGCCCGGGCGACGAAGGCCGCGAGATTGCCGGTGAGGCTGGACGCCAGGTCCTCGATCTGCGCTTCCAGATCCGGCCCGAGCCAGGCGTTGTGCGCCGGCAAGTGGCGGCCGTCGAACTGGCGGTGCAGCTGCAGGCTCAGGACTTCGACGCGGCGGGTCAGCGCATCGATGCTCTCGTGGTCGCCGGACAGTGCCGCGGTGACGATGGCCAGACTCTCGACGCCGAGCATCGCGCCGCCGATGGCCAGATCGGTGACCTGCGGCAGCAGCGCCTCGAGCTGCCGGCGGAATGCGTCGGCGTGCTGCCGCTGCTTGCGGTTGAGCGACAGCGGCCGGCCGTTGTGGATGACGCGGTCGCCCTGCAGTTCATAGACGTCGTCGCCGTCGCTCAGGCGGATGCGGTCGTCGAATGCCTCGACGGCATAACCGACGTGCAGCGCGCAGCCATTCTCCACGACGCCCGCCGGGGCCGGTGTCGGTGCGTTGCGGCCAAGCCACGCCAGGCCCGGCAGCGCGGGTGCTGCCGGCAGCGGAGCGGCGGCGAGGGCGGTGGCCAGCCCGCAGGCGATGGCGACGGTTCTGGCGTAGGCGTTCATGCGGCGTCTCTCCCATGGGTGTCCGTGCGGGGAAACGCAAGCGTCGGGCCAGCGGCACCGGCCTTATGAATCAGTGACTTGCGGAACTATGAGTTTCTGTCCGTCGCGAGATTGGCCGCGTGTTGGCGGATCTGGCGACGAAGTGGCGAGGCGTCTGCGCTCAGGGCCACTGGGTCGCCAGCCGATCGAAATCCGGCGACTGGGCGTTGACCACGCAGAAGCGCTGGCCGGTCGGGGCCTGCATGACCCACCAGCGCGGGAACTGCTGCACCCGGGTCGCGCCCAGCGCTTCGAGCCGACGCACTTCGGCCTCGATATCGTCGGTCTCGATATCCATATGGATGCGGCTGTCGTGCTCGACCGACTGGACCTCCAGATGCAGGCCGTGCTGGTGATCGAGCAGACGCACGTAGTTCTCGCCTTCGCTGCCATCGAGCCCGCGCCGTTCCATCCCGAGTGCGCCCGCCCAGAATGCGGATGCCGCGGGCAGGTCGCCGGTGCGGCAGTCGATGATGAATCCGGCCAGCTTGCTCTTGTGCATGGAACGCTCCGTCGGGCGGGGTCAGCCGTCCTGCTCCGCATACAGCGCGATGCGGTTGCCCTCGCTGTCGAGCAGGATCGCGCGTACGCCGTAGCCGCCGATCGGCTGCACGGTCTGCAGCAGACGGCCGCCGCGCGCCGCGGCCTGTTCGATCGCGTCGCGGATGCGGCCGTTGACGTTCAGGTACAGCAGCACGCCGCCCCGGGCACCGGCCTGCTCGGGCGCGACGACCAGACAGCCGCCGTTGCCGCCGGCGGATTCGAACACCGCGCTCGCGGGTGCGCCGGTCGCCGCCGGCTGGCGGGTGACCGCACACTGCAGGACGGCGGCATAGAAATCGCGCGCGCGTCCGAGGTCGGTGACGGGGATGTCGAACCAGACGGCCCGGTTGTGGTGCGTGTTCCAGGAACTCATGGCGGTATCGGCGGCAGAGCGGCGGGCATCGGCCGGGGCAGTTTGATCTGCATCATCGTCCGGTCGAGGTCGGCGTGGGAGTATCGTGAACAAACCATGCGGGGGCAATTCATGAGCGACGTGATGGTCGCGTGGAGCGACCGATGATCGAGGTCCGTGTCCACGGGCGCGGCGGGCAGGGCAATGTCGTGGCCGCGTATCTGCTGGCGACGGCGGCGATCGAACACGGCTGGCACGCGCTGGCGTTTCCCGCGTTCGGCGCCGAGCGCCGCGGGGCCCCGGTGGCCGCCTTCGTGCGCATGGCCGAGCAGAGCTTCCGCCGCCGCGACCAGATCGCGCATCCCGATTTCCTGATCGTGCAGGACGACGCCCTGCTGCACGTGCCCGGCATCCTCGCGGGACTCAAGCCCGGCGGCGGCATCCTGATCAACAGCCGCCGCGAGGCGTCGACGCTGGACCTGCCGCTGGACGGCGATGTCCGCGTGCAGTCGCTGCCGGCGAACGAGCTGGCGATGGAACACCTGGGCCGGCCGCTGCCGAACGCGCCATTGCTCGCCGCGTTCCTGCTGCTGAGCGGGGCGTTGCCGGTCGACGCGCTCAAGCAGGCGTATTCCGGGCGTTTCCACGGTGGCACGCTGGACGCCAATCTCAAACTGATCGACGCCGCCGCGCAGTACGTGCGCGCCGGTGCGTGGCAGGAGGGTGCCGATGCGGCAAGCGCTTGAAGGTTCGCAGGCGATCGCGCGCGCGGTCGCACTGTGCCGTCCGGACGTGGTGTCGGCGTACCCGATCACGCCGCAGACCCATATCGTCGAGAACATCGCCAAGCTCGTCGCCGATGGCGAACTCAAATGCGAGTACGTCAGCGTCGAGAGCGAACACTCCGCCGCCAGCGTCGCGCTCGGCGCGGCGGCGGCGGGTGCGCGGGCGTACACCGCCAGTGCCTCGCAGGGCATCCTGCTGATGTGCGAGGTGCTCTACGACATCGCCGGCCTGCGCATTCCGATGGTGCTGACCTGCGCCAATCGCGCGGTGTCGGCGCCGCTGTCGATCTGGAACGACCACCAGGACTCGATGGCCGTGCGCGACGCCGGCTGGATCCAGATCCACTGCGCCGACAATCAGGAAGCCGTCGACACCACGATCCAGGCCTTCCGCATCGCCCAGGACACTGACCTGCCGGTGATGGTCTGCGTCGACGGCTTCACACTGACGCACACGCTGGAACCGATCGAACTGCCGACGCAACAGCAGGTGGACGACTTCCTGCCGCCGTTCGTGTTCGCCCGCGCGCTGGACCCGCGCAAGCCGCTGAGCATCGGCACCATGGCCACGCCGGACTGGTTCACCGAGGCGCGGCACAGCCACCACGGCGCGGTGCTGGCGGCGGCGGAGGTCATCGCCGCGGCCGACGCCGACTGGCAGCGGATCACCGGCCGCTGTGGCGGCGGTCTGCTCGCGGTCGACGGCCCGGACGACGCGCGCATCGGCGTCGTCTGCATGGGCTCGATCACCGGCACGCTGCAGGACGCGCGCGCGGCGTCGCCGGAGCTGCCGGCCGCGCGGATCATCCGTCTGCGCAGCTACCGGCCGTTTCCGGCACAGGCGCTGCGCGAGGCCTGTGCCGGGCTCGATCAGGTCGTGGTGCTGGAACGCGCGCTGGCGCCGGGCGGTGTCGGCATCGTCGGCGCCGAAGTGCGCGCGGCGCTCTACGGCACCCCGGATGCGCCGAGAGTGCAGAGCGTCGCCGCCGGCCTCGGCGGGCGCGACATGCCGCTGACGACCTATGCGCGGCTGATCGCGCTGGCGCAGGCCGAGGCGACCACGGATTTCGCGATTCTCGATGTGGAGCTGGACAAGCTGCCGGAGGCCGATCGCTACGCCGCAGCGGCCATGGCCGGGGGGCAGGCATGAGCACCATCACCAACGCGGGCGCGCCGACGCGGGCGGACGGCACGATCTCGCTGACCGAACTGCGCGAGCAGCAGCCGCGCTTCCAGGGCTTCGTCGGCGGGCATCGCGCCTGCGTCGGCTGCGGCCAGGCGCTGGCGGCGCGCCTTGTCACCGAGGCGGCAGGCCCCGACGTTGCCGTGGCCAACGCCACCGGCTGTCTCGAGGTCTTCAGCACCGCGTGGCCGGATTCGGCCTGGCGCGTGCCGTGGCTGCATTCGCTGTTCGAGAACGCCGGCGCCATCGCCTCCGGCATGGAGGCCGCCTACAAGGCGCGCGGCGTCAGCGCCAAGGTGCTGGCCTTCGCCGGCGACGGCGGCACCTTCGATATCGGCTTCCAGTCGCTGTCCGGCATGATCGAGCGCAACCACAACGTGCTCTACGTCTGCTACGACAACGAGGCGTACATGAACACCGGCATCCAGCGTTCGAGTTCGACGCCGCATGCCGCCGCGACGACGACGTCTCCGGCCGGCCGCGAACGGCTCGGCAAGCGCCACATGAAGAAGGACATCCTGCAGATCGTCGCCGCCCACCACATGCCGTACGCGGCGACCGCGTCGGTGGCGTATCCGTCGGACCTGCGCAAGAAGGTGCGGCGCGCGATGGAGATCGAGGGCACCACATTTCTGCTGGTGCATTCGCCGTGTCCGCTGGGCTGGCGCCACGACGGCGCCAAGAGCGTCGAGGTTGCGCGTCTGGCGGTGACCACCGGTCTGGTGCCGATCATCGAGCTCGAACGCGGCTCGTTGACCGGCAGCATGCCGATCCGCGAGCCGCGCCCGGTGGTCGACTACCTGCGCGCGCAGGGCCGCTTCGAGCATCTGTTCGTCGACACGCCGGCGGCGCGCGAGGAGCTGGAACACATCCAGGCGCTGGCCAACTACAACATGGAACGCTACCAGCTGCGCGGCAGCGGTCACGACGCGCGTGACACCGCGGGTGCCGACACCGTGCGGCGCGGCGGCGTGCGCTGGGCATGAAGGCGCAACAGCGGGAGTCGAACGCATGAAGCAGTATCCGCGCGGCGGCATTGCCGAACCGGGTGCGAGCCTGGACTACCACACCGGGAGCTGGCGCCTACAGCGCCCGGTGCACGTGCATCAGGCCGCGCCCTGCCATCACGCCTGTCCGGCCGGCGAAGACGCCCAGGCCTATCTGGCGCTGGTCGAACAGGGCCGGATGCAGGCCGCCTGGGAATCGCTGGTCACGGCCAATCCGCTGCCGGCGATCACCGGACGCGTCTGCCCGCACCCCTGCGAGAGCGCCTGCAATCGCGGGCAGTACGACGAGGCGGTGTCGATCCACGGCATCGAGCGCTTTCTCGGTGACGAGGCGATCCGTCAGGGCTGGGCCTATCCGGTCGCGCCGCCGCCGGCCGACGCGCCGGTGGTGGCCGTGGTCGGCGCCGGGCCGGCCGGGCTGAGCTGCGCCTGGCATCTGCTGCGGGCCGGGCTGCGCGTGGACGTGTTCGAGGCCGAGAGCGAGCCGGGCGGCATCTGCGCCACCGCGATCCCCGGCTACCGCCTGCCGCCGGACACCGTCGCGCTCGAATGCGGCCGCCTGATGGCGCTGGACGGCATCGAATTCCGTCCCGGCCAGCGCCTGGGCCGCGACATCCAGCTGCATGAGCTGCGCCAGCAGTACGCGGCGGTGTTCCTCGGCGTCGGCGCGCAGCAGGCGCGGCCGTGGAGCATCGACGGCGTCACCCCGGGCGATCTGCACGACGGTCTGGCGCTGCTGCAGGAGTGGAAGCGCGTCGGCCAGATTCCGGTGCCCGAGCGCGTCGCCGTCGTCGGTGGCGGCAACACCGCGGTGGATCTGTGCCGAGTGTTCAAGCGCGCCGGTGCCAAGCGGGTGATGCTGGTCACGCACAGCGGCATGCCCGGACCGGGCGTGCCGGACCCGATGCGCGCGCTGCCGCGCGAACTCGCGCAGGCACAGGAGGAGGGCGTCGAGGTTCTCACTCATCGCGGTGTGCGGCGTCTGGTGCTGCGCGGCGAGAAGGCCGTCGGCATCGAGACCGTGCACATGAAGAAGCTGCCGGACGCCGAAGGGCGCCTGCGCCGCGTCGCCTTCGAGGGCACCGAATCGCTGCTGCATGTCGACATGATCGTGCCGGCGACCGGGCAGGACGTCGACGGCCGCGGCTTCGAGGAGCTGCTCAAGGGCAGCGCCGCGCTGGCGATCGCGGCCGACGGCGCGATCGGCACGCCCGGCGTGTACGCCGGCGGCGATGTCACCGGCAACGCCGGCACCGTGACCGCCGCGGTCGGGCAGGGGCGCCGCGCCGCCGCCGCGATCGTCCGTTCGCTGCAGCGCGAGGCCGGCATCGACTGGACCGACGCCGCGCCGGTCGCGTTCGCGGCCCTCAACACCGAGTACTACGAACCCATGCGGCGCCATCACGGCGCGGTGCTGCCGCCGGCCGAGCGCGAAGGCGAGCTGGAGGTCGAGCAGGGCTTCGACCCCGCCGCGGCCCAGGCCGAGGCCGGCCGCTGCCTGTCCTGCGGCAACTGCATGGCCTGCGACAACTGCTACACCCTGTGTCCGGACACCGCCGTGCTGAAGACCCGCGACCTCGCCGAGGACGGCAGCCACTACGTGTTCGACTACGAGTACTGCAAGGGCTGCGGCCTCTGCGCCAACGAATGCCCGACTGGCTACATCCAGATGGTGGTGGAACCGTGAGCGCGGCGCCGTACGGCCCCGGGCAGGGCGTGACGGGCTGAGGCGCCGCACGGGGTCCGCCGCATGATGGCGCCGATGCCTCTGGCCAGGGTCTTCACCCTGATCGAACCGGGGCCGGTGGTGCTGGTCACCACTCACGACGGCAAGCGCCACAACGTCATGACCATCTCCTGGACCATGGTCACCGACTTCACGCCGACCCTGGCCATCACCACCGGGCCGTGGAACCACTCCTACGCGGCCCTGCGCAAATCCCGCGAATGCGTGATCGCCGTGCCGACGGTGGACCTGCTCGATCAGGTCGTCGGCATCGGCACCTGTACCGGCGCCGACACCGACAAGTTCGAGCGCTTCGGCCTGACGCCGCTGCCGGGCAGCTGTGTCGGCGCGCCGCTGATCAAAGAGTGTCTCGCCAACATCGAATGCCGGGTCGTCGACATCGTCCGCA
Organism: Nevskiales bacterium; assembly: GCA_028698335.1. Taxonomy (GTDB): domain Bacteria; phylum Pseudomonadota; class Gammaproteobacteria; order Nevskiales; family Nevskiaceae; genus Solimonas. Next base: position 40,246 of record JAQVDP010000025.1, read on the forward strand.
GGCACAACATCGTCGTGCTCGAAGGCCTCGCCGCCCATCTCGACCGGGCGCGCAGGGAACGGCGCACCCTGCACGCCGTCGGCGACGGCCACTTCGTCGTGGATGGACCGCGGCTGAGCCGCCGGGCGAAGATGCGCGCCAAGCTGCCGCCCGACGTCTGAGCGCCCGGCCGCGGCGCGTCATCCGCGTAAACGGGGAGGGGGAACAACCATGGTGTGCGCACATCTGGCGGAGCTGGAAAACGCCCTGATCGCCGGCGCCGCGGTCGAGACCTACCGCGGCCAGCCCTGGACCCGGAACTGTCGCGAATGGGTCTACTTCGACGTGGTGCTGGACATCGAGGCCCTGCAGCGTCGCTTCGACTTCGGCCCCACCGTCAGCGTCCACGAAAACCTAGACCCCAAGTTCGGCCAGGAGCGCGGCTTCGTCTGCGACGCCTGTCATGACGCGGTGCTCGGCGTACTCGACGGCCGCAGCGTGTTCCGCTGAGGCGGACCCGGCCGGGCACTGCCGTTACAATACGCCCCCGCAAGCGCCCGTAGCTCAGCCGGATAGAGCATTCGCCTTCTAAGC
>JAQVDP010000039.1 GCA_028698335.1 Nevskiales bacterium
GCGCCCGTCTTCGGTCTCGGCGGCGGACGGAAGGCGGCGACGGATCCAGCGCTGCAGCACGATCATCCCGGCGAGCGCAGCGACGCCCAGCAGCACCAGCCATCGTGCCGCGTCGGCGTCCGGATCCCGCAGCAGCGCGTCGATGCCGCGCCCGAACGCCGCGATCGCGATCACGCCGGGCAGCAGCCCGATCGCGGTCCCCAGCAGGTAGGCGCCGAAGCGCACGCCGCTGGCCCCCAGTGCCGCGTTGACCACGCTGTACGGGGCGATCGGCACCATGCGGACCGTGGCGACGCCGACCACGCCGCCGTTACGGACCGAACGCGCGAGGCGCTCCATCCGCGGCGAGCGGAGATAGGCGGGTTGCGCGGCGCCCATTCGGCGGCCGACCGCATAGGCAGCGGCGGCGGCGGCGAGGCTTCCGGACAGCGCATAGATCGGGCCCAGCGGCGTGCCGAGTGCCAGGATCGCCGCGGCGTTGAGGACCGTGTTCGGCGCCAGCAGTGCGTTGGCGACCAGATAAAGGGAAATGATCCACAGCGGCGCGAGAGGGCGCCGGCCCAGCTCCCGCAGCCACTCCGCGATGACGCGGGGTTCGCTGTACGCCTGCAAGGGGCTGAACTGCCAGACGCCGAGCAGCGTCAGCATGACGGCGATCCCAAGTAGGACGGGCCATCTGCGGCGGATCTGCTTGCGAAGCGGGACGGTCATCGGTCTCGATCAGGGTGACCGTTCCAGTCTAGGCCGCGCAGGTGGCCAACGCGAATCAGGCGCCGTTCATCGCCGCATGCGTACACTGGGCATCATGACCGATGCCATGGACCCCCGGTGCGTTCCATCGGATGCCCGGTCCGCGATCGCACCGTTGACCGTCATGACGCTGAACCTGCACAAGGGCTTCAGCTCGTTCAACCGCCGTTTCGTGCTGCGCGAGCTGCGCGAGGCGATTCGCGGGGCCGGTGCCGATCTGGTGTTTCTGCAGGAGGTGATCGGCGCCCACGACGCCCATGCCCGCCGCTATCCGGGCTGGCCCGAGACCGCGCAGTACGAGTTCCTGGCGGACTCGGTGTGGGGGAGTTATGCCTACGGCCGCAACGCGGTCTATGAGGGTGGGCATCACGGCAACGCCGTCCTCTCCCGCTATCCGATCGCGACCTACCGCAACCACGACGTCTCGGTTGCCGGCGAAGAGCCGCGCGGGATGCTGCACTGCGAGATCGCCGTGCCGGGGCTGGCCGTGCCGCTGCACGCGATCTGTGTCCATCTGGGCCTGCGCGAGCGCGATCGCGAGCGCCAGATCAGGGGCGCGGCGGATCTGGTCGCCGATCGCATCGGGATCGGCGCCCCGGTGGTCCTGGCCGGAGACTTCAACGACTGGCGCCAGCGTGCGCATCGGGTGCTCGCGGAACGTGCCGCGCTGTCCGAGGTCTTCCTGCGTCACCGCGGTCGCGCCGCGCGGTCGTTCCCGGCGCTGTGGCCGCTCCTGCGCCTGGATCGGATCTACACACGCCACCTGCGGGTGATGTCCGCATCGGTGCTGTCGCGGCGTCCCTGGCGGTCGCTGTCGGACCACGCCGCGCTGATCTGCCGGTTGCGGCCATGCTGAACACGCCGTGGCAGTCCGCGCATCTGTTCGAGCTCTATGAGAACGGTGAACAGTTCTTCCCGGCGGCGTTCGCGGCGATCGCGTCGGCGCGCAGGGAAGTGCTGCTCGAGACCTTCATCTGGGCGGATGACGATGTCGGTCGCCAGCTCCTGGCCACGCTGGTCGAAGCGGCGCGCCGGGGCGTCGGGGTGGACGTGTGCGTCGACGGCTACGGGTCTGCGAACATCACCCCGGCGTTCGTGTCCGAGCTGACCGCGGCCGGCGGGCGCGTGCACCTGTTCGATCCGCAGCCGACGGTGCTGGGGCTGCGCACCAATCTGGTCCGGCGCCTGCATCGCAAGCTGCTCGTCGTTGACGGTCATCGCGCTTTCGTCGGCGGGATCAACTTCGAGGTCGAGCAGCTCGTCGGCCACTCGCCGGCCTCCAAGCGGGACTACGCCATTGCGGTGGTCGGCCCGGTCGTCGACGAGATCCGCGCATTCTGTCGGTCGTTCTGCAGCGGCGCGCCCGCCGCCGCGCCGGCGCGGCGGTGGTGGCAGCGCTGGACGCATCGCGCCGAAGCATCGCGATCGACGCCGGTGCCGCCGGGCACGCATGGCATGGCGCGCTTCGTCTGCCGCGACAACCGCCGGCACCGCACCGACATCGAAACGCTCTATCGGGCGTGGCTCCGGAGCGCGACCCGGGAGGTGATCCTCGCCAACGCGTATTTCTTTCCGGGCTATCGCCTGCTGCGCGAGCTGCGCCGCGCGGCCCGCCGCGGCGTGCGGGTGCGCCTGATCCTGCAGGGGCGCCCGGACATGAAATCGGCACAGCTCGCCGCGGGCTCGCTGTACGCGTATCTGGTGGCGTCCGGGATCGAGGTCTATGAGTATCGTGAACGGCCGCTGCATGCCAAGGTCGCCGTGTTCGACGGGCGGTGGGCCACCGTGGGGTCGAGCAACCTGGATCCCCTGAGCCTGTCGCTGAACCTGGAGGCGAATCTGTTCGTCGCCGACCGCGACCTGGCCCAGGCCCTGCGCGGGCGGCTGTGCGGGATCATCGACGCGGCCTGCGAGCGGGTCCCGCCGGAGCTGGCGCGCAAGCCGCGCTGGTGGTGGCAGGTCTACCGGATCCTGATCTTCCATCTGGTCCGCCGGTTCCCGCAGTGGGCGCGGTCGATGCGTGCGCGCCCCCAGCGGCTGCTGACGCTGTCCGGCCGGAGCGATCAGGATTGAGCGATGTCGCTCGCCCCTGCGCCGATGCCGGCGCGATCGGCTCGCTCATCGATGTCGAACGCGGCTTCCGGCATGTCGACGATGCACACGCGGTCCGGATTGCGGCGCAGGACCGGTTTGGCGCCGCCGTCGCCCCGCAGTGCCGCCAGTGCCTCGAAGTCCTCGCGCGGGAACGCGCAGGGCGGCCCGAGCAGGCCGTCGGCGTCATGACGGGCGGCCACGATACAGCCCGGTTCGCCGGCGGCGCGTTCGATCATCGCCTGCCACTGCCGGACGCCGATGCCCGGCTGATCGGCCAGGCCGACCAGCGCCAGATCGGGTGGGGCGCTGCGTCGCAGCAGATCCGCGAACGCTGCGGCGATCGAGCTGCCGATGCCGTCGGGCCAGCCGCGATGGTGCAGCAGCCGCACCGGCAGGTCGTGCAGCACCGGCCGCAGCATCGCCGCATGCGCACCGGTGACCACGGTCACGTCCGGACTGGCGCTCAGCGCCGCTGCGACGCTGTGACGCAGCAGCGGCATGTCGCCGACCGGCGCCAGCAGCTTGATCCCGCCGTAACGCCGCGACGCCCCGGCCGCGAGCAGGATGATGCTGGGCGTCGGGAGGGGCATCGTGCCGTCGCGCAGTCAGTGGATTGGGCGGTCGCTGGCGCTGAGCGGTTCGCCGCTGCGCCCGGCGGCGACGGCCTGGATCTCCGCGGCGATCGCCAGCGCGATCTCCTCCGGTGTTTCCGAGCCGATGTCCAGGCCGGCGGGTGCGCGCAGGTCCGTGTCCGGCAGCGACAGCTCGCCGCGCAGGCGCTCGACCCTTTGGCGCGCGCCGATCGCGCCCAGGTACATCAGCGGCACGTCGCGCAGCGCGGCGAGATACGCCTGGTCCAGGCCGAGGTTGTGCGTCATCACCACGACGGCACTGCGGGCGTCGGTGCTGATCAGCGCCGCCACCGCGTCCGGTGCCGCGCACAGGCGGCGTACGTTGGCCGCCAGCTCGGCGTTGTCGCTGGCCGGAAGCGGTGGATCGCGCGGTGCGATCAGGGTGCTGGGCCAGCCGAGCTGCTGTGCCAGCCGGGTCAACGCGATCGAGGTCGCGTTGATGCCGATCAGCGTCAGCGCCAGCGGCGGTTGCAGGGCCTCGAACAGCACGTCGTAGCGCAAGCCGTTCACGTCGAGCGTGACGGTGCGGCAGCTCCCGTCGCCCGGATTCGCCGCGGCGCGCACCGCCGCGCTCAGTTCGGGATCGTCGAGACCGTCGAACGAGACCGGGCCGGCATCGATCCAGCGTCGTGATCGCAGGCAGCGTCCGTCACGGGCATATACGGTGGCCAATACCCCTGAGTGTCGCTGCTTGAGGCAGCCACTGACGACCTCGAAGGCCTGCAGGTCGGCGTTGCCGACGGGCTCGATCAGGACCTCGAGCTCGCCGCCGCAGCCCATTTCCAGCAGGACGTCGAGCCCCTGCTCGTGGTCGTAGCGCGCGATCTCGGCCACGCCGGTTTCGATGACGCGCCGGGCGCGGGTCACGATGTCGGCCTCGGGGCAGCCGGCCGACAGCCCGCGCACCGTGCGCCCATCGGCAAACACCAGCATGCGGGCCCCGGCGCGCCGGAATACCGGGCCGCGGGTGCTGAGCAATGTCGCCAGCGCGGCCCTGCCCGGCGTGGCGCCGTTCAGTGCCTCGCGCAGGCCGGCGAGGATGGCGGCGAATTCATGCGGCGAATTCATCGGCGGGGTCGCCTGTGTGCGGAGTGCGGCACGGGTGAGCCGGCGTTCAGGCCTTGAGCTGCTTGCCGATCGGCAGCTTGCGGATCCGTTTGCCGGTGGCGGCGAAGATCGCGCCGGCCAGCGCCGGTGCCAGCGGCGGGACCCCGGGTTCGCCGACGCCGGTCGGATTGGCGTCCGATGCGACGATGTGGACCTCCACTTTCGGCATCTCGTCGATGCGCAGCATCGTGTAGTTGTGGAAGTTGGACTGCTCGACCACGCCGTCCTTGAGCGTGATCTCGCTGTGCAACGCCGCCGCCAGCGCGTAGCCGATGCCGCCTTCCATCTGCGCGCGGATCACGTCCGGGTTGATCGCCAGGCCGCAGTCGACGGCGCAGACCACCCGGTCGACGCGCAGCGCGCCGTCGGCGCCGGCCGTGACCTCGACCACCTGCGCCACGTAGCTGTTGAACGATTCGACCACGGCGATGCCACGCCCGCGCTTCTCGCCCTTGCCGCCCCTGGCCAGCGGCTTGCGCCAGCCGGCGGCCTCGGCGGCCTTGTCGAGCACCGCGCGATGGCGTGGGTGTTCGCCGAGCATGGCACGGCGGAACGTGTACGGATCCTGTCCGGATGCCGCCGCCAGTTCGTCGATCATCGCCTCGGTCGCGAACCCGGTATGCGTATGGCCCACCGAGCGCCACCACAGCACCGGAACGCCGGTGTCGGGCGAATGCAGGTCCATGTACAGGTTCGCGATCGGATACGGGTACGCCGCGCCCTCGACCGACGAGCTGTCGATGCCGTCCTTGATCGCGTACTGCTCGAACGGCGTGCCTTTCATGATCGACTGGCCGACCATGCGGTGATGCCAGGCGACCAGCTTGCCGTCGGCATCCACGCCCGCCCGGATGCGGTGCAGGAACGCAGGCCGGTAGTAGCCGCCGCGGGTGTCCTCCTCGCGCGTCCACACCATCTTGATCGGGACCTTGTGGCCCTTGGCCTGTGCGGCGCGCGCGATCGACAGCGCTTCGAGCACGTAGTCGGACTGCGAGTTGGCGCGGCGGCCGAAGCTGCCGCCAGCGTAGAGCTGATGGATCGTGACCTGATCGGGCTTCAGGCCCAGGGTCGCGGCGATCGCGCCCTGGTCGCCGGTATGCAGCTGTTCGCCATTCCAGATCTCGCAGCCGCCGTCGGCCAGCTTGACCACGCAGTTGAGCGGCTCCATCGGCGCGTGCGCCAGATACGGAAACGCGTAGTCGGCCTCGACCACCTTGGCCGCCTTTTCGAGCGCCGCCGTCGCGTCACCGTCGTTGCGCGCGACCGTGCCGGGCTTGCCCGCCAGCTCGGCGTACTGCCGCCACATCGCGTCGCTGTCGAGGCGGCTGGCCTTGGCGTCGTCCCATTCGAGTTGCAGCGCGTCGCGCCCCTGTCTGGCGATCCAGGTGTTCGTCGACAGCACCGCAACGCCGCCGAAGCGGCCCGGGCCGCCCTCGAACTCGACTACGTCGACCACGCCCTTGATGGCCCTGGCCTTGCTCGCGTCGACGCGCTTGAGCGTGGCGCCGAAGCGGGGCGGATGCGCGACCACGGCGACCAGCATGCCGGGCAGTTGCACGTCCTGCGTGAACATCGCGCTGCCGTCGGTCTTGTCGGCGCTGTCCTTGCGCGGCAGCTTCTGCTTGCCGATCAGCGTGAACTGCTCCGGGCGCTTGAGGGTGACCGTGGCCGGCACCGGCTGCTGCGCGGCGGCCTCGGCCAGTTCGCCGAAGCCGGCGCTGTGCCCGGAGCCGGGATGGCTGACGATGCCGGCGCTGACCTGGACCTCATCGGCCGGCACCTTCCAGCGCTCGGCCGCGGCGGCGACCAGCATCGCCCGTGCGGTGGCGCCGGCGAGGCGCATCTGCCGGTGCGCGTTGGCCATCGCGGTGCTGCCGCCGGTGCCCTGGATGCCCATCAGCGTGTTGGCGTAGCGCTTGACGTCGGCCGGCGCCGCCTCGACCCGCACCTGCGCCCAGTCCGCGTCCAGCTCGTCGGCGGTCAGCGTCGCCAGGCCGGTGAACGTGCCCTGGCCCATCTCAAGATGCTTGGCGATGACGGTCACGCCGTTGTCGGCGCCGATGCGCACGAAGGCCTGCGGCTCCGGCATGTTCTTGGCGGTGGGGATCGCGTCCGGATTGCCGGCGTGACCGGGAATGGCCTTGTCCGCCGCGGCGAGCGCCGGCGCGAAATAGACGCCCAGCGCAAAGCCGCCGACGCCGCTGCCGACGCCCTGCAGGAAGCTGCGGCGGCTGATGCGGACCGGCGCCGGCAGTTCGCCGGAAGGCGCGGCCGCGGGTGACTCGAAACGACGCATGATGTTCATCGTGGGTCTCCTCGGGGCCGGGTTCAGGCGGCGGCGCGTGCCGCGGCGTGGATCGCGTCGCGGATGCGCACATAGGTGGCGCAGCGGCAGACGTTGCCGCCCATCGCGGCGTCGATGTCGGCGTCGCTGGGGCTGGGGTTGGACTTGAGCAGCGCCACCGCGGACATGATCTGCCCGGACTGGCAGTAGCCGCACTGCACCACGTCGCGCTCGCGCCACGCGGCCTGGACCGCGGCGCCGACCTTGTCGTCGGCGATGTGCTCGATCGTCGTCACCGCCTTGCCGGCGGCGGCCGAAACCGGCGTCACGCAGGAGCGGATCGCCTGGCCGTCGAGGTGGACCGTGCAGGCCCCGCACTGGGCCATGCCGCAGCCGTACTTGGTGCCGGTGAGCCCGGCCTCGTCGCGGACGAACCACAGCAATGGCATGGACGGGTCGCCGGCATGTGCGTGTTCGGTGCCGTTGATCGTGAACTTGATCATCCTGATCATCCCCCGGTTGGCGAGCTCCCGATCATAGCGCGCCCCCGCCGGGGCGTCCCCCGCAGGCGCCGTCCATCGCCCGGGCCGGGGGGGCAGGGACCCCGGCCTAGGCTTTAGAATGGCGGTTTAGCGAAAGATGGACGCCTACCGAACATGTGTGGAATTGTCGGCGCGCTGGCGCAAACCGACGTCGCCCCGATCCTGATCGAAGGGCTGCGCCGCCTCGAATACCGCGGTTACGACTCGACCGGCATCGCCCTGGTCGACCACGGGCGGCTTGCGCTGCGGCGCGCGGTCGGCAAGGTGGCGCGGCTGCAGGAGAAGCTCGCGGCCGATCCCTGCGCCGGCCCGATCGGGATCGCGCATTCGCGATGGGCCACCCATGGCGGCGTCACTGAGGCCAACGCCCATCCGCACGTCGCCGGCGGGCGCATCGCGGTGATCCACAACGGCATCATCGAGAACCACGCCGATCTCAAGCAGAACCTCATCGCCAGGGGCCACGTCTTCACCTCGGAGACCGACACCGAGGTCATCGCCCATCTGATCCACGACTTCGTCAAACAGGGCCTGGACCTGACCGCCGCGGTGCAGCACGCGGTGCGCCGCCTCACCGGCGCCTATGCCATCGTCGTGTTCGACGCGCAGCATCCGGACCGGCTCGTCGTCGCCCGTATCGCCAGCCCGCTGGTCGTCGGTCTCGGCGGCGACGGCAACTACGTCGCGTCCGACGTGCAGGCGCTGCTGCCGGTCACGCGCAACTTCATCTTCCTCGAGGAGGGCGATCTTGCCGATGTCCGCCTCGACGGTGTCACCGTCTACGACGCCAGCGGCAAGGTCGCCGAGCGCGACGTGCATGAATCCGGTCTGTCCGCCGACGCGGTCGAGCGCGGTGAATACGCGCATTACATGCTCAAGGAGATCTACGAGCAGCCCAGCGCGATCGCCGACACGCTGTCCGAGCGCCTGACCGGCGACCACGTGCTCGAAGCCGCGTTCGGCCCCAACGCCGCGGATATCCTGCCGCAGGTCGAGCAGGTGCATATCGTCGCCTGCGGCACCAGCTACCACGCCGGGCTGGTGGCGCGGTACTACCTCGAACAGGGCGCGCGCATCCCGTGCACGGTGGAGGTCGCCAGCGAGTACCGCTACCGCAATCCGGTGGTGTGCCGGAACACCCTGTTCCTCGCGATCTCGCAGTCCGGCGAAACCGCCGACACCCTGGCCGCGCTGCGCGAGGCCAGGAAGCTCGGCTATGTCGCCACCGCCGCGATCTGCAACGTGCCGGAGTCGTCGCTGGTGCGCGAGGCGGACCTGTCGTTGATGACCCGCGCCGGTCCGGAAGTCGGCGTCGCCAGCACCAAGGCCTTCACCACCCAGCTCGCCGCGCTGGCCCTGCTCGGTCTCGCCGTCGCGCAGCGCCGTGGCATCGACCGCCGCATCATCGCGCTCTACACCCGCCAGATCCGCAGCGTTCCGGAAATGGTTGAACACACGCTCAAGCTCGACAGCCAGATCAAGGCCTGGGCCGCGCACTTCGCCGACAAGCATCACGCGCTGTTTCTCGGCCGCGGCCCGAGCTATCCGATCGCGCTCGAAGGCGCGCTCAAGCTCAAGGAAATCTCGTACATCCACGCCGAGGCCTACCCGGCCGGCGAGCTCAAGCACGGCCCGCTCGCGCTGGTCGACGACGACATGCCGGTGATCGCGGTCGCGCCCAACGACCGCCTGCTCGAAAAGCTCAAGTCCAACCTGCAGGAAGTGCGCGCCCGCGGTGCGCGCCTGTTCGTCTTCGCCGATCCCAACACCGGCTTCGAGCCGGGGGACGGCGTCGAGATCATGACCATGCCCGACCACATCGAGCCGCTGCAGTCGCCGCTGCTGTACACCATCCCGCTGCAGCTGCTCGCCTACCACGTCGCCGTACTGCGCGGTACCGACGTCGACCAGCCCCGCAACCTCGCCAAGTCCGTCACGGTCGAATAGCGCCGCGGCAGTCCCCGAACGCACCGCCACGCGCCCGGTCCACCCCGGCGCGTGGCCTGCCGCGCCCGTCGATCCGGCTCCCTCGGAATCAATCCATTCGAATCGGTTCTGACCTGCCAGCCTCGCTTTGCTTACCGCGTCGCGTGATCTCATCCGGAAATATTTATGCGGCATAAACCGGACTTCCGGTGCTAAGTACCTGTCCAATAAAGCAGGTGGTTTTCTTAACGCCGCTGAGGCACCCTTTCCGACATCGGTATAAATCTAGTTGGGCGTCATGACAAAGCGCGCAAAGCTAATCGCTCTCTTGGCTGTCGAGGTCGCCCTCATCATCCTGCATGTTGTCCTTCGTACGGGCGAGCCTGGCCCTGTGTGGTCATGGCATTGGACGTTGGCGCTATCGTTCGGCATCGTGCTCGTGGCTTACGCTTTCTCCATCCGGTGTCCTGCTGTGAACTGCCGTCGCGGGCAAGTCTTTCGCGGCTGGTCGGCGTTTGATGTTCGGCTGCCAGGCCAGCACTGCTATGTGTGCGGGCAGTCATTGGAGTAACGGTGTAGCCATGTCGCCCAACCATTGCATGCAGCCGACGTATTTGCCTTCGCTTCGCTACGGCAAATCCGCGGCTGATGCGGGGCGT
>JAQVDP010000040.1 GCA_028698335.1 Nevskiales bacterium
GGATTACAGCACCGCGGGTGCGTGGATGCTGACCCTGCTGGTGCTGGAGGCCTACAAGCTGCTGGCGCTGTCGGAGCCGGCGCCGCCCGGCGGTTCCCTGCAACTGGTGACGGCTGCGGGCGGGGTGGTGATCGCCGCGATCGGGCTGGCGCGTCTGGCCAAGAAACGCCGCTGGCTGACCGCGTAGTCTTCGCGCAACGACTCGCCCCGGGCTAGCTCCGGGCTAGTAGTCCCGGTGGTGCGGGCAGGTCGACCAGGCCGACAGCGCCGCTGCCGCCTCCGGCAGTTCGATGCGGGTGATCGGCATCGATGATGCCTGCCGGTGCTCGAACAGTGCATACAACTCGGCATCGATGAAGCCTGCGGCCGCGGCGTCGTGGCGGGTCGCGGCGAAATAGATCCGGTCGATGCGGGCCCAGTACGCGGCGGACAGGCACATCGGGCAGGGTTCACAGGAGCTGTAGAGCGTCGCGCCGGCGAGGAAATGGCTGGCCTGCGCGCTGCAGGCCTGGCGGATGGCGACGACTTCGGCATGGGCGGTCGGGTCGTTGCTGCGCAGCACGCAGTTGCGACCCTCGCCGATGCGCTGGCCCGCGCGGTCGACGATCACCGCGCCGAACGGGCCGCCGTCGCCGCTGGCGAGATTGTCCCGGCCGAGTTGCACGGCGCGCTGCAGCCACGCGCGATGCGTTTGGTCAGCCATGCGCACGCAGGTCCTTGCGCAGGATCTTGCCGACGTTGGATTTCGGCAGCGCCTCGACGAATTCCACGTGGCGCGGGATCTTGTAGCCGGTGAGTGCCTGGCGGCAGTGCTGCAGGATCGAATCGACGTCGAGTCCGGGGTCCTTGCGGACCACGAAGACCTTGACGGACTCTCCACTGCGGGCGTCGGGAATGCCGATGCAGGCGCACTCGAGTACGCCCGGGTGCTGGGCGACGACGGCCTCGATCTCGTTGGGGAAGACGTTGAATCCCGAGACGATGATCATGTCCTTCTTGCGGTCGACGATCGTCAGATAGCCATGGGCGTCCATGACCGCGACATCGCCGGTCCGCAGCAGGCCGTCGGGGGTGAACACCTTTTCGGTCTCGTCGGGTCGCTGCCAGTAGCCCTGCATCACCTGCGGTCCTGCCACGCACAGCTCGCCGGGTTCGCCGACCGGCACTTCGCGATCGTTGTCGTCCCGCAGGCTGACCCGGGTCGACGGCAGTGGCACGCCGATGCTGCCGGTCCAGTCGGGCCGGTCCAGCGGGGTGAAGCTGACCGCCGGAGAGCATTCCGTCAGCCCGTATCCCTCGCTCAGCGCGGTGCCGGTCACCTGCCGCCAACGGTCGGCCACGGCCTTCTGCACGGCGGCGCCACCGCCGACCACGAGCCCCAGCTGCGAGAAATCCAGGCTGTCGAAGCCCGGCGTGTTGAGCAGGCCGTTGAACAGTGTGTTGACGCCGCTGAACGATGTGAAGCGCCGGCAGCGGAGCTGACCGACCAGCGCCGGCAGGTTGCGCGGATCGGGGATCAGCAGGTTGTGCCCGCCGACTTTCATGAACAGCATGCAGTTCAGGGTCAGCGCGAAGATGTGGTACAGCGGCAGGGCGGTGACGACGATCTCGCCTTCGGCGCGCATGAACGGCTGCATCCACGCGGACATCTGTTCCAGGTTGGCCACGATGTTGCCGTGCGTCAGCGTCGCGCCCTTGGACAGGCCGGTGGTGCCGCCGGTGTACTGCAGGAACGCGATGTCGGCGTGCGTCAGCGGCGTGGGCATGTACGGCTGCGCCTTGCCGCGGGCCAGGGCCGTGCGCAGCGGCACGGTTCCGGGAATGTCCCATTTGGGGACGAGCTTGCGCAGGTACTTGGCGGCAGTGTTGATGGCGAGGCTGCGTGGAAACGGCGCCATGTCGCCGACCTGGGTGGTGATCACGCAGTCGAGCCGGGTCGAGCCGATGACCTGTTCCAGCGTGTGGCAGACGTTTTCGACGATGACGATCGCGCGGGCGCCGCTGTCCCTGAGCTGGTGCTCGAGCTCGCGCGGCGTGTACATCGGATTGACGTTGACGACCGTCATGCCGGCCCGCAGCACGCCGAACAGCGCGATCGGATACTGCAGCAGGTTGGGCATCATCAGGGCGATCCGGTCACCCTTGTGGAATCCGAGCACGTTCTGCAGATAGGACGCGAAATCCTGTGTCAGGCGATCCAGGTCGTCATAGCTCAGCGATACGCCCATGCATTCGAACGCGGTTTCGGAGCGATGTCGTTCGCAGCTCTGCTGGAGCACTTCGACGATCGATGCGTAGGCGTCGACGTCAATCTGATCGGGAACGCCCTCCGGGTACGCGTCCAGCCAGATCGGATTCAAGTGCCTTCTCCTGCTGCGGCGGGCCGTTCGAAGCTGCGCGCGATCACGGCGTACGATCCCGGCAGATGACAGGGGGAGCGTACGGTGGCGCCGGTGCGCGTCAGGCCTGCTGTTCGAGGATCCATTGCCGCAGTGTACGGGTGTCGGTGAGGGCCTCAAATGCCTCGTCGGCGTGGTTCAGCAGCGCGCTGACGCCGCGGGCCATCGATTCGGCGGTCGCCGGCGTATCGGTGGTGCCGGCGCGGACCACCCGCCACAGGCGCGACATCCGGATCGAGTCCAGATCCATGCCGGGCAGCAGGCGCGTGCGATCGTCGCCGGCCAGAACGAGCAGATGGTGGTACATCAGGATGTCGACGACGCGCGCCACGTGCTCGGGTTCGGCATTGAGGCACAGCGCCAGCTCCTCCTGTGTCGGCGCCTCATCGCCGCGGATGAAGCGCCGGCCGACCAGGCCCATGATCATCAGCGCCAGATACTCGGTGACGCGGCTCGACAGGACGCTCGGCGTCCGGCGTGGCTTCAGGTGTTCCGGGTGCTGCACGTAGAACGACAGCTGGCAGCCCATCAGCAGGATCAGCCAGCCGACGTACAGCCAGATCAGCAGAAAGATGACGATCGCGAAGCCCGAGTAGATCGCGTTGTAGTTGGTGGCCGATGCGACGAACGACGCGAATATCGCGCTGGCGCTCTGCCACAGGAAACCCGCGAACAGTCCGCCGGCCGCCGCGGCGCCGAAGCGGACACGGGTGTTCGGCATGAAACTGTACAGGAGCGTGAAGACCCCGACGATCAGCAGATAGGGGAGCAGGCGGGTGCCCATGTAGATCAGCAGGCCGAACGGCTCGATCGACGCGATTCGTGACATCAGCTCGCTGTTGAGGACCGACGCGGTGATCCCCAGTGCGGAGAACACGGCGACCGGGCCGAGGGTCAGTACCGCGAAGTACTCCCCCAGCCGCTGCGAGATGGGGCGGGCGTGCTCGATGCGCCAGATGTAATTGAACGAGGCCTCGACCTTCTGGATCATCGACACCGCCGAGTACATCAGCAGGGCGACGCCCAGCGATCCGAGCACGCCGACGCGGATGTTCTCGACGAAATGGATGATGTTGGCGGTCAGCTGGTCGGCCTGCGGCCCCAGCGGCCTCAGGAATTCGAGCAGGACGGGCTCCAGGGAGTTGTGTGCGCCCAGTGCCTTGAGAACCGAGAACGCCAGCGCCAGCAGCGGCACGATCGACAGCAGCGTGGTGTAGATCAGGCTCATCGCCCGCATGCTGAGCTGGCCCTCGATCAGGTCGCGGACCAGGACGTAGAGATACCGGACGATGCGGATCAGCAGGCGGGGATAGCGCTGGGGCAGGTCGGGCGACCACAGCCGGGCGTTGAGGCGCTGGATCAGTTCATTCATGCCGGCAGCATAGCAAGCCGCACCGGGCGAACAACGGTGATCGGGGTGCCGGTCTCGCTCCGGTTGCGGGCGGCTCCTGACGGTGGCCGCGGACGCTGCTTCCGTGAGTCGGAGGGCGGCGATTCCGGGCGCCCGCATGCGCCTATCACGCCGTTGACAGCACTGCAAGCGCTCATTATGATGCAGTGCAACAAATGTTGCATCGCACCATTTGTCCAAATCCAAAATCTTCCAATCTTCTGAGGAGCTTCATCTGATGAATGTCGAAACCATTGTGAGTGACGTCAAGGGACGTGCGGAAATCGTCGTCACGCGCGGACAGGAGGCGTTCGAAGTCGGATTCGAGACGTTCAAGACCGCCAATGCAATCGTCGTCGACAGCATGCAGACGCTGCTGCAGACCCAGGTTGCCGCCGGCAAGGAGCTGATCGATCTGGCGCAGGCCAGCTTCGAGAAGATCAAGACCGATGGCATCAAGGCCGTGGCCTCCAACCCGATCGCCTACCTGCCGCAGGGCAAGGACACCGTTCTGGGCGTCTACAGCAGCTCGATGAGCACCGTGAACAAGGCGGGCGACGACCTCGCCAAGACCTTCAAGGGCGGTTACGCGAACATCAGCGCGTCGATCAAGGGCGAGAAGAAGAAGGTTGCCAAGGCCGCCAAGAAGGCGACCAAGAAGGCAACGGCTGCGCGCAAGAGCGCGCCGAAGGCCAAGAAGGCGGCTGCCGCGACCGCCTGAGGTCGCCGGGGCTGACTCCGGGGCGGATGCGGGCAGGGCCTGCGGCCGCCCCGGGATGCGAAGAGAGGGGTTGGGGGCGTCCGCGTTCCCCGACCCCGTTTTGTTTTTGTCCGGAGTGATACGACATGGTTTCGGCACGGGTTTCGCGTCGAGCAGGCGCCCGCGGTGCGCGTCGCTACGTTGATCGTCTGATCGGCGACATGGCGACGATCGCCCGCCATGAGGCGGAGGTTCTGCATGGCCACCTCAGTGCGATGAACGTGCGGGTCCGCGTGGCGCAGCGTGCCCGCGGCGTCGGCGAGCTGCTGCGCGATCAGGTGGATCTGCTGCCGGAATCCCGTAACCGCCTGCGCCGGGACCAGTCCGTGCGCCGCCGGTTGTGGCGCGGGCTGATCGACGATCTGGCCGAGCCGGTCGTGAATCGCGGCGACTGAAGGGCCGATCACGGGCTGCGTCGTTGCGGGTTTCGCCTTCGTGCCCGCAGTGACCGGAGGCGCCAGCCAGACAGTGGCTGGCGCCATTTTTGTGGGCGGGGTCAGCCGGCGGTCTTGGTCCGCCTGCTGCGGGTCTTGGTCGCCGCCGTACGTTTGCGCGCCTTGGGGGTGACCGGGGCGGGCTCCGGATCCGGGATCGACGCGTTCATGATGGCGGCGGCGATTTCGTCGACGGCCTCGGCCATGCGCACCTTGGCGATCAGTTTCTGCCACGCAGGCGTTTTGCGGACGCTGTCGATGTTGTGCTTGACGAAGTGCGCGGGGTCGAAATCGCCGGCGGCGTTGACCTTGTCACGCAGGAAGGCGATCACGTCGTCCTGCAGGCCAGCCACGTCAGGCAGCCCGAGGAAGCGCCTCAGCTCGTCCGGGCGAACGTCGATTTCGATCCTGATCTGCATGGCGCCTCCTTGGCTGGCCGTCATTGCCGCTGATCGCAGCATAGCAGCGTCGGTCCGCGTTCAGCGATGCAGCGCCCACCATTGCGAAATGCCGCCCATGAGCATCTCGACGGCGATGGTGACGAGGATCAGGCCCATCAGGCGCTCGATCGCGGTCAGGCCGCGCACGCCGAGGCGCCGGCTCAGGCTGGTGGCGGACAGCATGAACGGCAGGCACAGTGCCCATGCCGTGAGCACCGCGCCGGTCCATTCCATCCAGCGCGCGGGTTCGCGGCTCATCAGCAGCAGGATCGTTGCCATCGACGACGGGCCCGCCACGTAGGGAATCGCGAGCGGCACGATGAATGGTTCGGTGGCGACGGGTTCCTCCAGCGAATGCTCCCGTGACGGAAACACCATGCGCAGCGCGATGATCATCAGAATGATCCCGCCCGCCGCCGACAGCGCCGGTTCGGACAGGCCCAGCAGCCGCAGCAACTGGCCGCCCAGGAACAGGAACAGCAGCAGGACCCCCAGGGCGATCAGCATCTCGCGCAGGATCACCCGGCGCTGCCGTTCCATCGGAACCTTCTTCAGGGCCGACAGGAACAGCGGCAGGTTCCCCAGCGGATCCATCACCAAGAACAGCAGAACGACGGCGGAAACGAAGGTCACGGGCTTACGCCGCGGTCAGCAGTCGCTGCGCCTCTCGATACTTGGCTGCGGTCTTGTCGATGATGTCCTGCGGCAGCTGCGGGCCCGGCGCGGTCTTGTTCCAGTCCAGCGTTTCCAGATAGTCGCGCACGAACTGTTTGTCGAAGCTCGGTGGACTGATCCCCGGGCGATAGGTCTCCGCCGGCCAGAAGCGCGACGAGTCCGGGGTCAGCACCTCGTCGATCAGGTGCAGGCGGCCGTCGTCGTCGAGGCCGAACTCGAACTTGGTGTCGGCGATGATGATGCCGTGCTGCGCGGCGTAGGCCGACGCCTCGGCATAGATCTGCAGGGAGACGTCGCGGACCCGGGCCGCCAGTTCGGCGCCGATGCGCCGCTCGACCTCGGCGAAGTCGATATTCTCGTCGTGGCTCCCGACCGGGGCCTTGTCGGCCGGGGTGAAGATCGGCTGCGGCAGCCGGTCGGCCAGCTGCAGGCCGGCGGGCAGGGCAATGCCGCAGACCTGGCCGGTCTGCTGATAGTCCTTCCAGCCGCTGCCGATCAGGTAGCCGCGGACCACGGCCTCGATCGGCAGCGCCTTGAGGCGTTTGGCGACGACGTAGCGGCCGTCGATCTGCCGGATCTCGTCCGCCGTCAGGTACTCCGAGAGATCCACGTCCGGCGCCAGATGATTCGGCACCAGATGGGTGAAGCGCGCCATCCAGAAATTGGTGACCGCGGTCAGCACCGCGCCCTTGCCGGGGATCGGCTGCGGCAGGATCACGTCGAAGGCCGACAGGCGGTCGCTGGTGACGATCAGCAGGTGCTGATCGCCGATGGCGTAGATGTCGCGGACCTTGCCACGGTGCACCACCGGGACACTGGTCAGCTGGGATTCGTAGAGCGCATCCATGACATGGGGTTTGTGGCGTGCAGGCGCGCATTGTGGAGAAGCCCCGGCGAGGGGTAAAGCCTGAAGGGCTGGTCCGAAGGGCGGTGCGGGCGGCGGTCTCGCCGCAGAGGCGCTGCAGATGCGCGAAACTGAGAGATAATGCGCCCCCGTTCGACTCTGGAACCGACCCCATGGCCAAGCTTGCGCCCCTGATCGCCCCCAGCATCCTGTCCGCCGACCTGGCGCGACTCGGCGAGGACGTCGAGCGTGTGCTGGCAGCAGGCGCGGACATCGTCCATTTCGACGTGATGGACAACCACTATGTCCCCAACCTGACCTTCGGCCCGGCGATCTGCGAGTCGCTGCGCAAGTACGGCATCCAGGCGCCGATCGACGTGCACCTGATGGTCGAGCCGGTTGACGCGCTGGCGGCGCTGTTCGCCGACGCCGGTGCCGACTACATCACCTTCCATCCCGAGGCCACGCGGCACATCGATCGCAGCCTGCAGGCGATCCGCGGTGCCGGGTGCAAGGCGGGTCTGGTGTTCAATCCGGCGACGCCGCTGGACTGCCTGCAATACGTGCTCGACAAGGTCGACATGGTGCTGCTGATGTCGGTCAACCCCGGGTTCGGCGGCCAGAGCTTCCTGCCGTCGGCGCTCGCCAAGCTGCGCCAGGCGCGCACGATCATCGACGCGTACGTCGGCGCCCATCCCGACCGCGAGATCCGCCTGGAGATCGACGGTGGCGTCAAGGTCGACAACATTGCGGAAATCGCCGCGGCCGGTGCCGATACGTTCGTGGCGGGGTCGGCGATCTTTGGAAAATCCGACTACGCCGCTACAATTGCGGCCATGCGCGAACAGATTTCCAAGGCAGGCTGAGCGATGACCGGGCAGGTCGTCATGTGTGCCGCATGCCGCGAGCAGGGTCCGCAACGGCGCTGCGACTGGCGATGGTGAAGCGAAACCGTTTCTGACGTTTTCCGGCTTCACCCTCTCATCATGCGCGCCAGTTAGCGCGCTCCAGATCGCCATAGACATGACTGCAGCCTACAACCGCATTGCGCTCACGCGCGAACTGCCCGGGGATCTCGACACCCCCGTCGGCGCCTATCTCAAGCTGGCCCACCGGCCTTACTCGTTCCTGCTCGAATCGATGCAGGGTGGCGAGCGCTGGGGGCGTTATTCCTTCATTGGCCTGCCATCGCGCGAGGTGCTGCGCGTGGTCGGCGACCACATCACCCTGAGCCGTGACGGCCGCGAGGTCGAGCGGGCCCGCAGCGCCGATCCGATCGCCTGGATCCGCGACTATGCTGCGCGCTACCGCGTGCGCCCGGAGCCTGGGCTGCCGCGTTTCTCCGGTGGACTGGTCGGCTACTTCGGCTACGACTGCGTGCGCTATTTCGAGCCGCGCCTGGCGGGCGCCGGCAAGCCAGATCCGCTGGGCACGCCCGATATCCTGCTGATGCTGGCTGACGAGCTGGTGGTGTTCGACAACCTGCGCGCCACGCTGACCCTGGTGGTCCACGCCGATCCCGACGACGCCGCCGATCTGGAGCGGGCGAACCGGCGCCTCGACGAGATCGAGGCCGGGCTGTCCGCGGCGGCGCCGCTGCCGCGTGCCCCGCTCGGTGGCGACCGCGCCCCGCTGCGGTTCGAGTCGAGTTTCGGCGAGGCGCCGTTCAAGCAGGCGGTGGAACGGATCAAGCAGTACATCGCCGCCGGCGACTGCATGCAGGTGGTGCCGTCGCAGCGCCTGACCGCGAAGTTCGATACCGATCCGGTGCAGCTGTACCGGGCGATCCGCCGCCTCAATCCGTCGCCCTACCTGTATTGCATGCATCTTGGCGATCACCACGTCGTCGGTTCGTCGCCGGAGATTCTGGTCCGGGTCGAGGACGGGACCGTCACCGTGCGGCCGATCGCCGGGACGCGGCCACGTGGCGCCGATGCCGATCAGGATCGGGCCCTGGAGCGCGAGCTGCTGGCCGATCCCAAGGAGATCGCCGAGCATCTGATGCTGATCGACCTCGGACGCAACGATGTCGGCCGGGTGTCGCGCACCGGCGGCGTGACGCTGACCGAGAAGATGGTGATCGAGCGTTACAGCCACGTCATGCACATTGTCTCCAACGTCACCGGCGAGCTGAAGCCCGGCCTCGATGCGCTGCATGCGCTGGCGGCGACTTTCCCGGCCGGCACGCTGTCGGGCGCGCCGAAGGTGCGCGCGATGGAGATCATCGACGAACTCGAGCCGGTCAAGCGCGGCATCTACGGCGGCGCGATCGGCTATCTCGGCTGGGACGGCAACATGGATACCGCGATCGCGATCCGCACCGCGGTGATCAAGGACGGACAGGTGCACGTCCAGGCCGGCTGCGGCGTCGTTGCCGATTCGGTGCCGCAATCCGAGTGGGACGAGACGATGAACAAGGCCGCGGCGATGCTGCGTGCCGCGGCGCAGGCGCAGGGGGAGCGGTCATGAGTGCATTCGACGACGCCAGCCTCGACGAGCTGCGCTCCGGGATCGACCGCATCGACGGCGCCATCGTCGGCTTGCTGGCGCAGCGCGCGCGCTTCGTCGCACAGGCCGCGCGTCTCAAACAGGACGAGGCGCAGATCCGCGCTCCGCAACGTGTCGAGGCCGTGATCGCGCGGGCGCGGGCGCTGGCGGAGAACGCAGGGCTCGATCCGGACGTCGTCGAGCCGATCTACCGGACGATGATCGAGGCGTTCATCGCCTCCGAGCTCGAGGCATTCCAGCAGGCGGGGGGTGCGTCATGCTCCTGATGATCGACAACTACGACAGCTTCACCTACAACCTCGTGCAGTACTTCGGCGAGCTCGGAGCGGACGTGCGGGTGTTCCGCAACGACCAGATCAGCGTCGACGAAGTGGCGGCGCTGCAGCCCCGGC
>JAQVDP010000014.1 GCA_028698335.1 Nevskiales bacterium
GCGCCGATCGGAAATATCCCGCCAGCAGAAGCTGAGGCAAACTACTGGCGCAGCCTCCAGGCAGAAACTCTGCCCAAGGCAGCATGAACTTAAACCAATCCGCCTCCTTCATACCCGGGGCGATTCAGCGGAAACCAGAATCTTAAGCTTCAGATGGTCCGAAGAACGGCCGGCAGGTCAGTCCAGCGCGTCGGTGTTCGGAAAATAGAGAGCAAGACGGGCGGGCGAACCATCTGGCAGCGCCACCGACCAGTAGGTGGAGACAAAATCTCGAACGACGTGCTCGACCAGATGATCGGCCTCGGCATCATCCAGATCGAAGACCTGAATATTGTCGGCAAGCGGCTTGAGCACACCGTCTGCGATCCCTTGCCCGAGGCTGTACCAGGTCACGACATCTCGCAGGGGCTGGCGTTCAAAGTAAGGGGTTCCGGTGGTATTGACGACCACCATCAGATTGGTTTCCTGCGCCAGGTAGTCCACGGTGCGGCGCACCTTCTTGATCCCCTGCTCCTTGAACTCAAGCGCTCCGTCTTCGCCGCTCTTTTCCCATTTCCCCAACAGCTTCTGGCCATAGGTGTGATGCGCTTCGTCCGAGAACACTGCCAGGTGAGGCAATGATGCGATGGCCTGCAGGCGCAGGTTCGCGATATCGGCATCGTGATCCTCTTGCCCCGTCAAGGCCAACAGCAGCTGGTTGGCGTTACGCTTGCGATTGGATTTCTGAATACGGATTTTTTCCGTATTGGTGACAATCAGATTCCAGAAACTTCCCCATACGACCGGAAGTTCCTTTTCGCCGTCACGCGTAAACGTCAGCTTGAGCGTCGCGGCAAACGGTCCGTGGAGCCTGGGCGGAAGAATGCTGGCAAACGGCATGTCAGCAATCTCTCTCAGCGATTCGATGATGGTCTTGCCGGGCGCGAAAATCAGGGCGTTCTTGACGAAGGGCCCTTCGGGATACTCCTGCGCCATCGCGAACTCGGTAGCCGCAATCGCTCCCATCAAGATCGTTTTACCGGCGCCCATGGCCAGCGCAAGGATGTAACTGGGATAGTTCAGTGTCAGCGTTTCGCGCAGGCTCTCCAACTGATTGGCGCGCACGAACGCGTTGTCGGTTCGAATGCGCTGCGTCAACGTATCGAAGTCGAAATCCACTTCACCGAATAGGCGCTCGGAAATGCCCATCGCGGCGATACGATCACGGCTCTTGGGGAACAGTTGTTCGTAAAGCTGCGGAATTGTTGGTGTGCCCAGTTCAACCCTTAAGTACCAGTACGTCTCGAGCGCTGTCAGCTGAGCACGTCGCAGAAATCTAAGGGTGCCGTCTTCGTCCCGAGCGTACTGCAGGATTTCGGCAATAGCGGGAAAACCGGCAGTCTCGTACCCACGATCGCGCCACTCGGCGACCCGCCGTTCAAGTTCCTGATACAGGTATGACATCTCCCTTCCCTATTGCTTTTGTACGATTCTCACAGTCACGCCGACAAGCAGTAGCAGGCCAGCGGTGCCGGCACCGCGAGAATACGGGCCTGATGCCCGTTTTCTCCACTTTTCAACGGTGACGCCTCGACAATACCGAAGTCTTCCCAGCGCCGGGTCACGACGTAGCCCTGATCGACGCCTTTGTCCTGCAGGAACGCGCGGAGCCCCTTGAGCCGTCGCTGGGTCAACTCGGCATCCTGGTATTTGACCTCGAACGGCACGATGCGGTCGGCAATCTCGGCGACCAGATCCACTTCAAGCTCCTTGCCCTTGGTATCCCTCCAGTATGAAAAGCGCGGTGTCTGCGCGTAGTAGCGGGTGAAGACGTGCTTGAAGAAGGCCGTCTCGACCGCAGCCCCAAGACGATCCGGTTGTTCGAGCAGCCGGCGGCCCAGCAGCAACATGGCGCCGGGCAAGGCCGCATCGGCCAGGTACACCTTGTCGCGGCCACGCAGCACCTCCTTGCCGTAGCCGTAGGGCTTCAGGCGATAAATCAGATGCGTGGCCTCGAACAGCGCCAGGAAATTCAGCGCGGTCTGGCGATTGACGCCCTCCAGTTGCCGGGTCAGTGTCGGGATGTCGAGCATGCCGCCGTCGTGATAGCAGAGATAGAGAAAGATCTTCTCAACCTCCAGCACCCGGCGGACGTTGTAGAGCGCGGTCATGTCCCGCTTGAGCACCTTGTCGACGATATCTTCGCGCAGCAGTCGCTGGCAGCGCGTCAGCTCGGTCACGAGTGCCGGCTCGGGAAAGCCTCCGCGCAACAGGTATTCGTGAAAGTGCGGTGTCAGCGGTTTGGCCAGCGCCCGTACGCGGGCAAAGTCCGCCGGCTGCCATTCGAACATGTCGCGCAGCGAACGGATCTCCGGCAGGTTCGGAGTCTCGATCTTGCGTAGGCGCAGGTACTCACCGAACGACAGGGTCGCCAGCGGAATGGTTTCCCACCGCCCGACACCAGACTCCACCGATCCGTCCTGCAGTGGCGCCGCCGAGCCGGTCACGGCAATCCGCATGCGCCGATTGAAATCGACCTGATGCTTCAGCCAGGTCTGCCAATCCGGGATGTACTGGATTTCGTCCAGGAACAGCATCAGAGGCTGCTCCGCAACCGGCGGAAACAGCTCCGTCCAGGCAGACAGGGTCTGATCCAGGCCGGCGAGCTTCAACAGGGGGTGGTCGAACGTGGCATAGAGGATGTTAGTCGGGGGAAAACCCTCGGCCACGAGTCCGCGGATCGCCTGCCGGTAAAGCGTGGTCTTGCCGACTTGGCGCGCTCCCGTGAGCAGCAATGAACGCCGGGTCTCCCGATCGCGAATCCACTCCCGGATGGCCCGCACGGCAGACCGCTCCCAGTCGGGCAAGTCGCGGATGGGCTGCCCGGACCACCAGGGATTGAACTCCTGAAGGACTGAGAACAGCTCATTCTTCGGGATTTCCATACTATTTACCTTTAATAAGTAAATTACAATTTACTTATTATGTACTTTTAAGCAAGCACTGCCCGATGACGAATCTCCATACCGCCGCACCGCTTCATTCGCACCCCCACAGCACGATCTTCCTCAGACGCTGCCGAACAAAGCGTCAGGTCAGTCGACCCGCTAGTGGCGCTTCGGTCAGGAGTGAAGGCCATGGGCGCTACTCGCTCAGCGGATAGCGGGGAAAGCCGTGCGTGTCCTGCGTGAGCAGATGCACGAATTTCGGATGGATGAACAGCTTCTCACGGCCGACCTTTCGCTCCTGCAACACGCCGGCCTCAACCAGTTGCTTGAGATGCCCCGAAGCGGTCTGCCGGTGGCCGAGACCGGCGTCGACGATGTTCTGGATGCGGCAGTACGGCTGCACGAAGATCAGCTCGACCAGCTCGTGCGAGTAGATCGCCGGCAGACGCTCGCGGAGGTACTGCTGCGTGTGCTGTTGCAACTCGCGCACGGCGGCGATCTTGTCGGTGGTCCAGCGCGCGGTGTCCGCAACCGCCGTCAGCATGAACAGCAGCCAGGGCTCCCAGGCGGATTCGCGGGTGACGGCGTTCAGCAGGCGGTAGTAGTCCGCCTTGTGACGGATGATGTGGCGTGACAGGTACAGCACCGGAATATCGAGCAGGCCCTGCTCGATCAGCTGCAGCAGGTTGAGGATACGCCCGGTGCGGCCGTTGCCATCCGGAAACGGATGAATGGCCTCGAACTGATAGTGGGCAGCGGCCATGCGCACCAGGGGATCGACTTCGGCATGCTCATGGATGAATCGCTCCCAGTTGGCCAGCAGATCGCGGATCAGGGCCTCCCCCTCCGGGGGCGTATAGACCACCTCGCCGGTGGCGGCGTTGCGCAACGCGGTCCCGGGCAGCTTGCGGATACCGTAGTCCGGCCCCTTGAAGGTGCGGCAGATATCGACGGCAAGACTGGTGCTGAGCGGCCGTGTTTCCAGTTGGCGAAAACCTTGATAGAGCGCCGTGCGATAGCGCAGCGCCTCCTTGGTCGCGGGGTCGGCATCGTTCTCGTTGGCCTGCGCATAGCGGAACAGCGCATCCGTGGTGGTGACGATGTTCTCGATCTCGGAACTGGCCTGCGCCTCCAGCAGGGGGATGCTGTTGATCAGAACCGCCGGGTTCGGGATCAGGCGGCAGGACTGCTGGAGCGCCGACAGTGCCGCCCGCGCGTCGATGCAGGCCTTCAGGACCGGGCGCGTCTCCAGCTCGACCGCGGGCGGCAGCCGGGGCAGGTCGTTATAGGCTTGGTCGGGCT
This sequence comes from Nevskiales bacterium, assembly GCA_028698335.1. Classification (GTDB taxonomy): domain Bacteria; phylum Pseudomonadota; class Gammaproteobacteria; order Nevskiales; family Nevskiaceae; genus Solimonas. The sequence goes on from JAQVDP010000014.1 coordinate 4,230, forward strand.
GGAATCCGGGCATCTGTCGATCATTCCCTCAGAGATCGACATGTGGTGCCGACATGTCGAGCCATTCGACATGAGATCATGACATGTCGAATTTCTTCTTAATATTCGACATGTTCCACCCGACGGCGTCTTTTTGCAAGCCGGCGTTCATCCATGGGCACGCTTTCAAAGGATGGCCCCGGATTTTCAAGAAGCAGGGCCGCGACGGCGATCCGGCCCTGACGCCAACCCTTACATGCGGAACACGCCGTAGCGCGGATCGCCGATCGGGGTGTTCAGCGCCGCGGAGATCGAGATGCCGAGCGCGTTGCGAGTGTCGACCGGATCGATGATGCCGTCGTCCCAGATCTCCGAGGTCGCCCAGTAGGCCGACTGCTTGCGCTTGAACTCGCCGAGCACCGGATCGCGGATCGCGTCGATGTCGGCCTGGCTCAGTTCGACGCCCTGCTTGCGCAGCTGGCGGATCTTGACGTCGGCCAGGGTGTTGGCGGCCTGCTCGGCGCCCATCACCGAGATCTGGTGGTTGGGCCAGCTGAACAGCATGCGCGAGTCGAAGGCGCGGCCGCTCATGCCGTAGTTGCCGGCGCCGAAGGAGCCGTGACACATCACGGTGAACTTGGGCACCTCGCAGTTGGACACGGCCATGATCATCTTGGCGCCGTCCTTGGTGATGCCGCGGCGCTCGTATTCCTTGCCGACCATGAAGCCGGTGATGTTCTGCAGGAACACGATCGGCGTGCGCGCCTGGTTGCACAGCTCGATGAAGTGCGCGCCCTTGAGCGCGCTGTCGTTGAACAGCACGCCGTTGTTGGCGAGGATGCCGACCTTGTAGCCCCAGATATGGGCGTAGCCGCAGATCAGGGTCTTGCCGTAGTTCGGCTGGTATTCGTGGAAGCGCGAGCCGTCGACGATGCGGGCGATGACCTCGTGCATGTCGAACTGCTGCTTGATGTCCTGCGGCAGGATGCCGTACAGGTCCGCGGCGTCGTAGTACGGGTCTTCCGGCGGCTGCCACTCGATATGCGCCTTCTGCGGCCGCTTGAACTGGCCAACGATGTCGCGCGCGATCGCGATCGCCTCTTCCTCGCTCGACGCCGGGTAGTCCGCCGTGCCGGAGACACTGGTGTGCATGTCGCAGCCGCCCAGCTCGTCGACCGTGACGTCCTCGCCGGTCGCGGCCTTCACCAGCGGCGGGCCGGCGAGGAAGATCGCGCCGGTACCGCGCACGATGACGTTGTAGTCCGACAGACCGGGCACGTAGGCGCCGCCGGCGGTGCAGTGGCCGAGCACGACCGAGACCTGCTGCACGCCCATCTTCGAGAGCATGCACTGGTTGCGGAAGATGCGGCCGGCGTAATACTTGTCCGCGAACAGTTCGGCCTGCTCGGGCAGGAAGCCGCCGGCCGAATCGCACAGGTGCACGACCGGCAGGCGGTTCTCGATCGCGATGTCGAGCGCGCGCACGGTCTTCTTCACCGTGAGCGGGTACCAGGCGCCGCCCTTGACCGAGGCGTCGCCGGCGTTGATGACCACTTCGCGCCCGGAGACGACGCCGATGCCGGTGACGCAGGCCGCACCCGGCACCTCGCCGTTGTACAGCTCGTTGGCGGCCAGCGACGACAGCTCCAGGAACGGCGTACCCGGATCGAGCAGCAGGTCCAGGCGCTCGCGCACCATCAGCTTGTTCTGCTTGCGCAGGCGGTCGATGTCGCGCTGCGGACGCTCGTGGCGCACCTTGCGCTGCTTCTCGCGGAACTCCTCGGCGAGCCGGCGGTTGTGCGCGGCGTTGGCCTGGAACTCGGCCGACGCGGTGCTGATGCGGGATTCGATGCGCTTCATGCGTCGCCCTCCGCCGCCTGCGGTTCGAGACTCAGCAGCACTGCGTCGCGATCGAAGGTCTGGCCGGCGCCCAGATGCACCTCGGCGATGACGGCCGCGCGCGGCGCGGTAATCGTGGTTTCCATCTTCATGCTCTCCATCACCAGCAGCACCTGCCCCTGTTCGACGGCCTGCCCGGCCTCGACCTCGAGCTTGACGATGCTGCCGGGCATCGGCGCGGTGATCAGATCCTCGGCGGCGCCGTGCAGCTTGGCCGCGAGGCGATCCAGCGGATGCTCGTAGCGGACGTGATAGCTCTGCCCGTCGAGGTGGATATAGATGTCGTCGCCGTGCTGGGCGACGAGGATGCGGCGGCTGTCGCCGTCGACCGTCAGCACCTGGCTGCCATCGTCCTCGGCGTGCAGATTGACGGGCACGACGCGGTCGCCGACGTGGAGGCGATACCCGCTGCGCGCGCGCGACAGCTCGACATTGTGGTCCCCGTTCTCGAGGACGTCCTGGAGTTTGAAGGCGTGATGCATGGCCGGTCAGGCCCCTCCCGGCGTTGACGACAGACGAACGTGCGCGGTGCGTCCCGTGGGGACGGCTCGCGACCTGACGATTCCGATGCGCCGCACGGGCGCGCTCCGCATGGCCCGCATCGCTAGTTCCTCCACGCGCCGATCGCCGCGTGCATGTCCGGCACGGCGTCGGCGACGTCGCGCATCGGCCGCGTGACCAGGCTGGCGGCGGCGAGCAGGGCGTCGACGGTGGCGCGATCCGGTTCCGGCTCGGCCGCGATCTGCGGGTTGGCGTCGAGGAAGCCGGTATGGACGTCGCCGCTGACGAAGTCCGGATGCGCGATCAGGCGCCGCAGGAAGGCGGTGTTGGTCTTGCAGCCCAGCAACGCGTAGTCGGCGAGCGCGCGGTCGGCGCGGCGGATCGCGTCGTCGCGGTCGATGCCGGTGATGATCAGCTTGGCGATCATCGGATCGAAGTTGGCGGTGACCTCGCCGCCCTCGACGATGCCGCTGTCGATGCGGATACCGTCGCCCTGCGGCGTGCGCAGCTTCAGCACCGGCCCGGTGGTCGGCGTGAACCCGCGCGCCGCGTCCTCGGCGTAGATGCGCAGCTCGATCGCGTGGCCCCGCGCGCCGATCCCATCCTGCGTGTAGCCCAGCGCCTCGCCGGCGGCGACGCGCAGCTGTTCGGCGACCAGATCGATGCCGGTGATCTGCTCGGTCACCGGGTGCTCGACCTGCAGGCGCGTGTTCATCTCCAGGAAGTAGAACTCACCGCCCTGGCCGAAGATGAACTCGACGGTCCCGGCGTTGCGGTAGCCGGCCTCGCGGGCGATTCCGGCGGCGGTCTCGCAGATCTCGCGACGCTTGTCGGCGTCCAGTGCCGGCGACGGCGTTTCCTCGACGATCTTCTGGAAGCGGCGCTGCACCGAGCACTCGCGCTCGAACACGTGCACGACGTTGCCGTGGGTATCGCCGAGCACCTGCACCTCGATGTGGCGCGGATTCTCGACGTAGCGCTCGACGTAGAGCCGGCCGTCGCCGAAATAGCGCTGGCCCTCGCTGCGGGCGCGTTCGATCTCCTGCTCCAGCACCGACAGGTCACGGACGATGCGCATGCCCTTGCCGCCGCCGCCCGCGGACGGCTTGATCAGCAACGGCGCGCCGACCGCGCGGGCGCGCTCGACGAAGCTCGCCGGATCGTCGTCCTCGATCGCGCTGGGCGCGACCGGAAAGCCGCCCTTCTCGACGAAGTTGCGCGCACGCACCTTGTCGCCCATCAGCTCGATCTGTTCCGGCGTCGGCCCGATGAAGACGAGACCGGCGGCCTCGACCGCACGGGCGAACGCCGTGTTCTCGGACAGAAAGCCATAGCCGGGATGGATCGCGCCGGCGCCGCTGTCGCGCGCGGCCTGCAGGATCTGCTCGGCGTCGAGGTAGGCCGCCACCGGCGTGGCGCCGCGGATCTCGATGGCCTTGTCGGCCATGCGCACCGCCGGCGAGCCGCGGTCCGCCGCGTGATAGACGACGATGCCTTCCAGGCCCAGCGCCTGCACCGTGCGCAGCACGCGGACCGCGATCTCGCCGCGGTTGGCGACCAGCACGGACTTGAACGGCCATCCGGAAACCCGCGCGGCATCGAGCGCCGGTGTCGGCGGCCGCGGCGGTTCCGGGCGCGTTGCCCCTATCGTCATGGTGTAGCCCCTCAGGATGACTTCTTGTCGATTTGCTCGGCCAGCGCGATCAGGCGCTGGGCTTCCATTCGCAGCGTCTCCGACGTGCGCCGGCGCACGATGCCGTCGCACAGCACATCGGCGATCGCGCGCGCGATGCGGTCGATGTCGAGTTCGCCCTCGCCGCCGAGATAGCGCGCGGCGTGGTGTTCGATGCCGCCGTAGACCAGATCTCGCAGCAGCGCGGGTTCGAGGTCGTCGCGGAACTCGCCGGCGGCGATGCCCTCCTCGATCACGTCGGTCAGAAAGCGGGTGTAGCGGCGGTTCATCGCGTACAGCTCGGAACCGCGATAGGCGCGGTCGGCGCGGAACTCGAAGAACATCAGCTGGCACAGCTGCGGGTAGTCGCGCACCGTGCGCAGATGGCGCCAGATCAGCAGCTGCAGGCGCTGGCGGCTGCCCTCGACACCGGCGAGGTCGCGCGCGTAGTCGCCGAACATCTCCTCGTACCAGTGTTCGAGCACCTTGAGCAGCAGCTCGCGCTTGGTCGCGAAATACTTGTAGACGGTGCCCTCGACGACGCCGACCTGCGCCGCGATCTCCGATACCAGCGCCTGCTCGTAGCCCTTGGCGCAGAACTCGGCGCGCGCCGCCTGCAGGATGTCGAGCACGCGCTGTTCGCGGCCGACGCGCGGCGCCGGCTCGCGGACCGGGGCACGGCCATCGGAGCGGCCGGCGGAACGGTCCGCCGGCCGCCGCGTCTGACGGCGGGTGCCGATCCGGCTCACGACCCGGCGTCTCCGGCGGTGACGTTGAGGCCGTAGCGCACGATCCAGCTCTCCGGCACCTGGATCGGATAGTCCATCAGGATCTGCGCCATCATCTTGCCCTGCGGGTCATAGCGCAGCGAGGCCATACCGCCGCCGCCGAGCGCGTTCTCCATCAGGAAGTTGAAGCCGTGCAGCCCCGGCCACTCGTAGCGCGTGACCGGACCTTCGGCGAAGTGCGCGAAGTAGTGTTTGACCTTGTCCGCGGTCAGCTGCTCGCGCAACAGGCCGACGAACTCCGGCCGCCGCGCCAGGATGCCGATATTGGACGCGTCGCCCTTGTCGCCGCTGCGGCCGTAGGCCAGCGCGATCAGCGGCACCGCGCGGGTCACGTGATCGGCCGAGACCTCCTCGACCGCCACGGCTTCCGGCTCCGGCGCGGTGGCGGCGACGGCGGCCGGCAGCGCCGCATGCAGCACCGAGATGCTTTCGACATCGACGGTCGCCGGCACCTGCGCCTTCGGCACCAGACAGGAGAACAGGCGCACCAGCGGCGTCGGCGCCGGACGGCCGCCGGAAAAACCGGTGATGCCCTGCGCCATCGCCGTGGCCGCCGGAATCACCTCGCGCGAGAAGATCTCCAGCGCCTTCTTGTCGTCGTGGTGCACGGCGAGCTTCAGGATCACCTCGCGCGTATGGCGGGTCCGCGCATGCGCGCCCCAGTTCGACTCGGCGCCGAGCACCTCGACGTCGGTACGGCGGTAGTCGGCCAGGCCGCGCTGGGCGAACAGGCGCCGGGTGCGCTTGAGGATCGCCGCGGCGACCTTCTCGGCCTTGGCGCGGGCGTCGACGCCGCCGATCATCATCGTGCCGGTGGCGCGGAAACCGTCCTGATAGGTCACCGACGCCTTGTACTGATCGGTGGGCGCGCGGCCGCGCGCGCCCCTGACCCGGACGCGATCGTCGCCAACCGCCTCCAGCGACACGTGGCGGAAATCGCAGGTGACGTCGGGCAGCAGGTAGGCGCCCGGATCGCCGATCTCGTAGACGATCTGCTCGGCGACGGTATCGACGCCGACGCGGCCGCCGGTGCCGCCCGGCTTGGTGACGACGAAGCTGCCGTCGGCGGCGCATTCGGCGATCGGAAAGCCCATGTCGTCCCAGCTGTCGGCGACGCTGGTCCAGTCGGTGCAGATGCCGCCGGTCGCCTGTGCACCGCACTCGACGACGTGGCCTGCGAGACTGCCGGCCGCGAGCTTGTCGTAGTCCTCGGGACCCCATTTGAAACGGTGAATCAGCGGGCCGAGCGCCAACGCGCTGTCGACGCAGCGGCCGGTGATGACGATGTCCGCACCCTCGTCCAGCGCCGCGGCGATCGGGAACGCGCCCAGATAGGCATTGGCGCTCCACGGATTTTCGGGGAAGGCCTCGCCGCTGAACATCTCGCGTACGCCCTGCTCGCGCAGCTGCCCGACCTGCGGCAGCAGATCGTCACCGCTGACGATGCCGATGGTCAGATCGATCCCGGCCTCCTGCAGCAGCGCCGCCAGCGCCGCGCGGCAGGCCTGCGGATTGACGCCGCCGGCATTGGTCACGACCTTGATGCCCTGCTGCTTGATCTGCGGCGCCAGCGCCGCGATCACCCGGGGAAAGTCCGTGGCGTAGCCCAGCGCCGAATCCTTGCCGCGCGCCCGTGCCAGCAGCGACATGGTGATCTCGGCCAGATAGTCGAGCACCAGCACGTCGATCTGGCCGGACTCGACCAACTGCCGCGGCGCCTCGCCGCTGTCGCCCCAGAAGCCGGCGCCACATCCGATCCGCAATGTTCCGGTCATGGTTCAGCGCCCCGTCCAGTTCGGGCTGCGCTTCTCCTGGAAGGCGCTCATGCCCTCCTTGGCGTCGGCGGTGCTCGACATCACCGGCACCATCACCTGCGCGTATTCGAGGGACTCGCGCAGGCCCATGTCACGCATCGCGTTGTAGGCCTGCTTGCCGAGTCGGATCGCGGTAGAGGACTTGTTGGTCACCCGCGACAGCAGCCATTCCATCTTGTCGTCGAGTTCGGCGCGCGGCACGACGTAGTTGACCACGCCCCACTCCAGCGCCTCGCGGGCACTGAACTGCTCGCCGGTGATGCACATCTCCTGCAGCTTGCGCGCCGGCAGGATGCGCAGCATGTACGGCAGGATCATCATCGGGGTGACGCCGATCTTGGCCTCGGTGGTACCGATGCGGATATCGTCGGCGGCGATCGCCATGTCGCAGGCGCAGAGCAGGCCGAAGCCGCCGGCCATGACGTGACCGTTGACGCGCGCGATCACCGGCAGCGTGCATTCCTGCAGGCGCTTGAACAGATCGACGATGTAGTGCTTGGGCCGCGAGAAATCGACGTCGAACGCGAAACCCTGTGCGTTCTTGGCCAGATCGGCGCCGGCGCAGAACGCCTTGTCGCCGATGCCGGTGATGACGATCGCACGGCAGTCGCGGTCGCTGCTCGCCTCGGCGATCGCCGCGTCGATGGTCCGCACGACCTGTTCGTTGAGCGCGTTGCGGCGCTCCTCGCGATTGATGGTGATCCACTGCACCGCGCCGCGGCGCTCGACCAGAACCGGATCCGACATACATCCTCCTGCGGGGTTTCGGCAATCTCGTGAGTTTTCCTCAGATTGCCTTGTTAGCTTCAATGCCTCGCAAAACAAAGGCATCGTCCATTTGGATCAGACATGTTTCGCGATATTAGTGAGTCGCACTCACTTTGTCACCGGCGCCCGCGGTCAACCGCTTCTGGCGCGGGCGGTCAAGGCGGGGCCGTCGCGGCCTGCGATACTTCGGAATGGGGGAATGACCAAGCAGACAAGAGGAGAGCCGACTTGGAACAGCTCATCTGGTGGAGCCGCAATCTGCTGATCGTGGCCATCCCGTTCTTTCTGGTGACGATGCTCGCCGAATGGATCGCACTGCGGCGCGACCGGCATCGCGACTACACGCTCGGCTACGCCCCCAGGGACACCGCCGTGAGCCTGTCGCTGGGCCTGATCAAGCTGGGCATGATGGCGCTGTTCGCCGGCATCAGCGGCGCGCTGTTCGCCACCGCCTACGAGCACCGCCTGTTCACCCTGCCGCCGACCGAGGCCTGGACCTGGCCGCTGCTGTTCCTGGGCGACGACCTCACCTTCTACTGGTATCACCGCCTGGCCCATCGCGTGCGCCTGTTCTGGAGCGAACACGTCAACCACCACTCCAGCCAGTACTACAACCTGGGCACCGCGCTGCGCCAGTCGACGCTCGGCCCGGCCTACGCGTTCCTGTATTACCTGCCGCTGGCCCTGATCGGCTTCCATCCGGCCGCGATCGCGCTGATGGCCGGCATCAGCCTGCTCTATCAGTACTGGATCCACACCGAGACCATCGACCGCATGCCGCGCTGGTTCGAGGCGGTGTTCAACACGCCGTCGCACCATCGCGTGCACCACGCCTCCAACGGCATCTACCTGGACCGCAACTACGGCGGCATCCTGATCATCTGGGACCGGCTGTTCGGGACCTTCCAGGCGGAGCTGCGCGAGCTGCCCCCGCGCTACGGCCTGACCCACAACATCAACACCTACTTCCTGCCTAAGGTGATCTTCCACGAGCTGGCGTTCCTGCTGCGCAAGGCCTGGGCGGAGCCGCGCTGGTCGCACAAGCTGATGTGGATCTTCGGACCGCCCGAGTGGACCCCGGACGGGGCCGACTGGCCTCCGGACCATCCGCTGGCGCGTCCGGCCGCGACCTCGTCCGTTCAGGGGTCGTAGCCCCCACAGGATTCGCCACAATCGGCCATACCGGATTCAGCGACCAGGAGACGACGGGCCCATGAGCGCAACGCCCCCGACCGTGATGATCACCGGCGCCGCGGGCGCGCTGGGCCAGGCCGTGAGCACCCACTTCGCCAGCGTCGGCGCCCGGCGCGTGCTGCTCGATCGCGGCGACGCCTGGCGCGCCGATGCCGGCGCCGATGCCCTGGCGATCAGCACCGATCTGCTCGATCCGGCGTCGGTCGCCGCCGCGGTCGGGCAGGCGCTGGAGCGCTGCGGCCGCATCGACGCCCTCTGCGCCATCGCCGGCGGCTTTGCGATGGGGCCGGCGGTGCACGAGACCTCGGCCGACGACTGGCAGAGGATGCAGGACATCAACGTCGGCACCCTGCTCAACACGATCCGCGCGGTGGTGCCGCCGATGCTGGCCGCCGGCGGCGGCCGCATCGTCACCGTCGGCGCGATCGGCGCGCTGCACGGCGGCGCCCGGATGGCCGCGTACAGCGCCGCGAAGGGCGCGGTGATCCGCGTCACCGAGGCGATGTCGGACGAGCTGCGCGAACACGGCATCAACGTCAACTGCGTGCTCCCCAGCATCATCGACACCGCGGCCAATCGCGCCGCGATGCCGGACGCCGATCCGGCGCTCTGGGTCGCACCGCGGGATCTGGCCAGCGTCGTCGGATTCCTGTGCTCGGACGCGGCACGCGCGATCCACGGCGCGGCGATTCCGGTGCGGGGGCTGAGCGGATGACGCGCGACCAGCAGCTCGACGCGCTGCTCGACAAGCAGGCGATCCACGAGCTGATCATGGCCTACTGCAACGCCGCCGATCGTCACGATCACGACAAGATGCGGGCGCTGTATCACCCCGACGCGATCGACGACCACGGCCACTTCGCCAAGGGACCGGCGATGGACTTCATCGACAGGCTGCCGCAGATCCAGGCGCCGATGGCGATCCTGCATCACAACGTCACCACGGTGAACCTGAAGCTCGACGGCGACCGCGCCGAGGGCGAGGTCTACATCATCGCCTTTCATCAGGTTCGCAGCCCCGGGGACAACGATGGCGAAGACGTGCTCAGCGACGTGCTGATCGGCGGCCGCTATTTCGACCGCTACGAGAAACGCGACGGCGTCTGGAAGTTCAGCTATCGCGCCATCGTCGCGGACTGGTGCTATCCGGCCTCGCCTTCAGCAGTCGATCTGCAACACCCCTTCCTGCAGGGCGCCCACATCGGCCAGCCCGGCCCGGACGACCCGTCCTATGGATTCTTCCGACTGCTGCGTCGCGGCCGGCGATAGTCCACTCACAGCGGACGATGCTGCGTATCCCGTCCCGGCGTGATGAACAGCATGTGGCTGGGCGCGTGCACCTTCGCGGTATGCCAGACGCCGACCGGCACCATCACGAAACTGCCCGGCGCGCGCAGTTCGACGGCCTCGATTGATGTTGAATGCTCCAGCAGAACATCCACCGCGCCGCTGAGCAGGCAGACGAATTCCTCGCCGTACGGATGCATCTCCCAGCTCGACCAGTCGCGGTCGAAGCGATACCCGGAAACCAGGCGCCCTTGCGCCAGTGCCGGCAACTCTCCAGCCGTCAGTGCCTGCCAGAAGCGCGCGCCGCCCGGCATCATCCCGGCGGTCTCCCCCGCATGCAGATGCACGTACTCGTCCTCGATCCGTCCGATGTTCGCCATGCCCGTTGTCACCGCCGCCGTTCCTGAGCGCATGGTGCCGGGAAAGCCCACGATCCGTCACACCGCTACACTGCCGGCATGCCGCTGACCTGTCTGGACATCGACGCTGTCACCGCCCTCGCGCAGACGCCCGGGAGCGTCGCCGACTTCGGGCCGGATACCGCGTCTCCCTTTCTGTTGCTGAGACTGGACAGGGGCCGGACCGCCGACACGGCGACGGCCGACTGGCTGCGTACAGTGCCCTGCCCGGTCATCGGCATCGGCAGCGCGCCCGGTGCGGGGGGCGACGATCTTGCCGCCGCCTGCGACACCTGCACCGTGACGCTCGACGACGCGGAAGCGCTGGGCCAGAACATCGCGCGCACGCCGCTGGCGGCGATGAGTTTCGTACAACTGTTGCGACTCAGCGAAAGCCTGCCGCTGGCCGACGCCCTGGTCGCCGAATCACTGACCTATTCGACCCTGCAGACCGGTCCCGAATACCGGCGCTGGCTCGACGCCAACCGCGCTGCGGCCCCCTTCGCCCACCGTGACGACGGCCCCGCGGTCATCGTCGAGCGCGAGGGCGCCCGTGTCGCACTGACCCTGAACCGGCCGTCCAACCGCAACGGCATGACCGTGGAGATGCGCGACGCGCTGGTCGAGGCGCTGCAACTGGTCCGCGCCGACACCACCATCGAGCGTGCGATCCTGACCGGCGCCGGCAAGTGCTTTTCCACCGGCGGCGATCTGACCGAGTTCGGCTCCGCGCCCGATCCGGTGACCGCGCACTGGGTGCGCTGCCTGCGCCTGCCGGGCCGCGAACTGGCCGCCTGCGCCGACCGCGTGGAGGCGCAGCTGCACGGCGCCTGCATCGGCTCCGGCATCGAATTCCCGGCCTTCGCCGGCCGCGTCACCGCCGATGCCTCGACCCATTTCCAGTTGCCGGAACTCAAGTTCGGCCTGATCCCCGGCGCCGGCGGCTGCGTTTCGATCCCGCGCCGCATCGGGCGCCAGCGCACGGCCTGGATGGTGCTGTCGGGCCGCCGCATCGGCGCCCGCCAGGCGCTGGACTGGGGGCTGATCGACGCCATCGTCTGAGCCGGCGTACCCTGCCGGACGATGAACTTTCTCGCGCACCTCTGGATCGCCGAGGCCACCGGCACCTCGATGCCCGGTGCGATCCTCGGCGATATCGTCCGCGGCTCGGACCTGTCGGCGTATCCGGACGCCATCGCCGACGGCATCCGCCTGCACCGTCGCGTCGACGCGGCGACCGACCGCCATCCGGCCCTGACCGCGCTGCGCGGAACCTTCCCGCCCGGACAGCGCCGCTACGCCGGCATCGTCATGGACATCGCCTGCGATCACGTGCTGGCGACGGACTGGCACCAGCACAGCCGCGAGAGTCTGCAGGCGTTCTGCCTGCGCAGCGCACATGCGGTCGCGACCGCGACCGCATGGTTCGAGCGCGCCGGCAGTCCCGCACCGCAGCCGGCATCGTTCGCCCGGCTGCTGCAGTCCTATGGCGATGCCGGCGGCATCGACCGCGCGCTGCGGCGTGTCGCCGCCCGCATGCGGCGCGCGGAGGGACTGACCGCCGCGGCATCGCAATGGCGGCCCGCCGCGGCTGCGATCCGCCCGCAGCTGGCGGCCATCCTCGACGACCTGGTCACCGGCCTCGCCAGCCGGATACCGCCGGCGGCCTGAGCCGGAACGGTTCGGGCACCGCGCTCAGTTGCAGCTTTCGGCGCCGTAAAGCGTCACCGGCGCCGACACGCCGCCGAAGCGCCCCTGCAGGTAGGCGACGGCGGCCGGCGCGCCGTTCGCGGCGCCGACATTGTGCACGCGCGAGTGAGGCTGGCCGTCATTGTCGGCACCCGCGGCACTGCGGTGATAGCTCAGTTGCACCCCGGCGCCACACCATTTCGCGACCAGCTCGTCCATGCGATCGATCGACACCAGCTCGTCCCCGATCTCGTGGTAGACGTAGACGGGAACACTCGGCGCGAGATCCGACCGCAACAGACTCACCCGCGCCCCGACCTCCTCGAACCCCTGCATGCGGTAGGGGTCGTCGGCGGCCACATAGTCGGACACCTGGATGCCGTCCGCCGGCGCGGCGTCGGGCAGCTCCCCCGCACAGACATCCCGGGCCGCCTCGACCAGACCGGCACCGCGCGGCGTCAGCGCCTCCAGCGACAGCAGGTCCGGATACTCCCGCGCCATGCCGAGGATCATCGTGAACAGGAAGTTGAAGCTGTCGGTGTCCTCGTTGCGACGCACCACATCCAGCGGATCGACGACCGCACCGCCGAAGGCCGCTGCGACCAGATTGATCTCCGCCGCATAACCGGGCTGCAACGCGGCCGCCCAGGACGTCGCATACCCGCCCCCGGAGTAACCCCACAGGGCGACGGGCGTGTCCGCGGTGAATTGCAGCGGCTCGAAACGCAGGGCCGCACGAATCGCGTCCAGCGTCGCGCGGCCGGCCAGAGGGCCGGCTCCGAACGCGTGGTCCGGACCCTCGTAGTCCGGAAAGATCAGGGTCCAGCCGAACCCGAGCAGCGTCGGCAGGATCTCGGCCGTCTCCGCCAGGTTGATGAGGTTGCGCGTACTGCCGGTCGCGGTGTGAGAGGGCGTGCATTCCGCCCCCAGGCTGTCGTAGGCGAACTGATACGACAGCAGCGCCGGACGTCCCAGCAGATTCTGCTGCAGCGACGTCACCACCGTCGCCACCGCCGTGCGCGGCCGCCCGTCCGCGCTACGGGTCACGTACTGCAACTGCCAGGCCGGGTTCGGCAACGGCACGCCCAGCGGCCGATAGACGATCGGGCGCGACTTCAGCAGCGTGCCGGGCGCATCCGGAACCTGAGCCGGAGCGGCATAGAACGGGTCCGCATCGGCCCGCGGCAGCGGCAACGGCGATCGCTTGGACTGCGCGCCGCCGGCGTCGGCACCGGCGCCGCCTCCACACCCCGCCAACACGGCCGCCATCAGCACCAGCACGGCCATCCCGCATCGGCATCCGATGCGGGTTTGCAGACAAAGACGCAACATCCCTCCCTCCCCATTTATGGTTTCAATCCAGGCCGGATCGAGCCGGCCGGGTGCAAGCATTGCACCGCACCATGTCAGCAAGAAGGCGGTCGGGACTTCATCAGATCGGACGAAGTTCGCGCGCAGCGCCGCGCATAAGCTCTTGGTAAGTCCGACTCACCTGAAGCACTGACCACCATGACCGAACGTCCCAGCGTCATGCAGGCCTTTACCGGCCTGTCCACCGACGAAATCGAAATCCTCTCCCAGGCCGACCGCTTCGCGCAGGCCGAGCTGTACCCGCTGGCGCAGCGCATGGACGACGAGGAATGGTGGCCGGCCGAGGCGTTCCCGAAGATCGGCGAGACCGGCTACTTCGGCGTCACCGCGCCCGAGGCCTACGGCGGCGCCGGCATGGACGTGTTCACCTCCGGCCTGATCCTGCAGGCCTTCGGCCGCTGGAACCATGCGCTGGCGCTGGCCTGGGTCGCGCACGAGAACCTGTGCCTGCACAACATCCTGCGCAACGCCAACGAGGCGCAGAAGGAGAAGTACCTGCCGGGCCTGTGCAAGGGCACGCTGATCGGCGCGCTGGGCCTGACCGAGCCGGGTGCCGGCTCCGACGCACTGGGCTCGATGCGCACCACGGCGCGCCGCGAAGGCGGCTACTACTACCTCAACGGCTCGAAGATCTACATCACCAACGGCCCGGTGGCCGACGTGCTGCTGGTCTATGCCAAGACCGACAAGGACAAGGGCGCGCAGGGCATCTCCGCGTTCATCGTCGAGAAGGACTTCCCCGGCTTCAAGGTCGCGCAGAAGCTGATCAAGATGGGCTTCCGCGGCTCGCAGACCGCCGAGCTGGTGTTCGAGGACTGCAAGGTCCCGGCCGAGAATCTGGTCGGCGAGGAGAACCGCGGCGTCAAGGTGGTGATGTCGGGCCTGGACCTGGAACGCTCGATGATCTCGCCGATCTGCCTGGGCATCGCCGAGCGCGCGCTGCAGCTGGCGCTGGACTACGCGCGCCAGCGCAAGCAGTTCGGCCGTCCGATCGCCGACTTCCAGATGATCCAGGCCAAGCTCGCGGAGATGTACACGCGGGTCGAGGCGATGCGCCTGTACACCTATCAGGTGCTGCGCGCGGCCAATGTGATCGGCGAGGACGAGGGCGGTCGCGGCGAGATCCACAAGCTCACGGCGGCCGGCGTGCTGTTCGTCGCCGAAACCATGAACCAGGTGCTCAACGACGCGGTGCAGGTCCACGGCGGCAGCGGCTACATCTGGGAATCCGAGATCAACCGCCTGTACCGCTCGATCAAGCTGCTGGAGATCGGCGCCGGCACCAGCGAGGTGCGCAAGATGATCATCAGCGGCGAAATGCTGCGCGGCTGAGCCGGACCGATGGAACTCGATATCGATCGACTCAACTCGCCCGAGGCGCTGTGGGCCAGCGACACCGTCTATCGGCATGACCTGTTCGCCGGCCGCGTCGCCCTGGTCTCCGGCGGCGGCAGCGGCCTCGGCCGCGCGCTCGCGCTGCTGTTCGCGCGGCTCGGCGCCACCGTGGTGATCTGCGGCCGCACCGTCGAGAAGCTGCAGGCGGTGGTCGACTTCGCAACATCCAGGGGCGCGACGATGATCGCGCTGCCGGTCAATGTCCGCGAACCCGAGGCGGTCGACGCCCTGTTCCGGCAGATCCACGAGCGCTGCGGCCGGCTCGACTACGTCGTCAACAACGCCGGCGGACAGTTCCCTCAGGACGCGATCGACTACGCGCCGAAGGGCTGGAACGCGGTCATCAACAACAACCTCAACGGCACCTGGTACATGATGCAGCGTGCCGCCCAGTACTGGCGCGACTGCGCACGCACGCCCGACCCGGAACCGCCGCTGGCGCGTTCGATCGTCAACGTCGTCGTCGTCACCGAGCGCGGCATGCCCGGCGTGGCGCATACCGTCGCGGCGCGCGCCGGCATCATCGGCGCCAGCCGCACGGTCGCGGTCGAATGGGCGCCGCTGGGGATCCGCGTCAACTGCGTCGCGCCGGGCCTGACCGCGACCGAGGGCCTGCGCGTCTACCCGCCCGAGGCGCAACAGGAATTCCCGCTGGCCAACCCGATGAAGCGTCCGGGAACGCCGATGGAGATCGCCGAGGCCTGCATCTATCTCAGCGCGTCCAGCGGCAGCTTCGTCACCGGCGAGGTGCTGACCGTCGACGGCGGCGGCAAGCTCTGGGGCGAGCTGTGGACCGCGGGGCGCCCGGACTACTACCGCAGCGCCTGAGCGGCCCGAAAACGCCGGCAGCCTATCGAAGGTTGGGGGACACCCCTCATCCCGTCTCCGACAATGAAGAAGGCGGAATCCAGACCGCCTTACGGATTAACCATACGAGGAGAGCAGGATGATTGGTTACGTCACACTGGGCACCAAGGATCTGCCCCGCGCCGTTGCGTTCTACGATGCCCTGATGAAGGAAATGGGTGCACAGCGAGGGTTCGAAAACGAGCGCCTGGTGTTGTGGTGGAGGGCGCCGGGCACGCCAGGTCTTGGGGTGTGCACGCCGTTCGACGGCAACACCGCAACGATCGGCAACGGCGACATGGTCGCCCTGGCGGCCGAGAACCGCGAACAGGTCGACGCGCTCTACAACAAGGCGATCGAACTCGGCGCCACCGACGAGGGCGCGCCCGGCGAGCGCTTCCCCGGATTCTACGGCGGCTATTTCCGCGATCTCGACGGCAACAAGCTGAACTTCTTCTTCATGGGCTGAGGGCCTGCCGGCACCGCGCCCGGCACATGAAGAAACAGACTCGAGGCGCTTGCCTGGCGATGCTAGGCTAGCGCCTCTTCTTTTTCGCCGAGTTCGAGCCGATGGCGCTCCTCCCCCACCAGCCGGAATGGCTGGATCAGCTGTTTGCCTGCATCGACAACCGTGACGCCGACGCGTTCTGCGGCTTCCTCCTCGAAGAGGCGACGTTCCGCTTCGGCAACGCCGACGCGGTGCGCGGCCGCACGGCCATCCGCGACTACGTGGCCGGCTTCTTTGCATCGATCGCCGCCGTCGAGCACCGCATCGAGGAGCGCTGGACGGTCGACGGCGCCGTCATCTGTTCCGGGCGCGTCACCTACACCCGCCTCGACGGCTCGACGCTGAGCGCCCCGTTCGCGAACATCCTCAAGCTGGGCGCTGCCGACACCCGGGCCGCGGTCCGCGACTACCTGATCTTCGTCGACGCCTCGGCGCTGTACGCGACAGCCTGACCGGGACCCGTCACCGGCCGGCACCACGCGGGTGCAGCAGCGCTGCCGGCAACAGCCGGCACAGCGCCGGCCCCAGCAGCACGGCACCCAGCATGTTGGCGAGGAACATCACCACCAGCAGCAGGCCCATGTCACGCTGGAACTGCAGGCCCGAGAACAGCCAGGCGGCGACCCCGCCGGCGAGGCACAGGCCGGTGAAGATCACGGCCTTGCCGGTCTGGCGCAGCGTGGCGACATACGCCTCGCGCAGATCCATGCCCTCGTCGAGGTGGTGCCGGAGGACGTCGTAGATGTAGATCCCGTAGTCGACACCGATCCCCACCGCCAGCGTCACCACCGGCAGCGTCGCGACCTTGAGGCCGATGCCGAACACCGCCATCAGCGCATTGGCGAAGATCGACACCATCAGCAGCGGCAGGCCGATGACCAGCACCCCGGCCAGCGAGCGATAGGCCAGCACGATCAGCACCCCGATCACCGCGTAGACCCACAGGATCGATCTGATCTCGTTGTCCTCGACGACGGCGTTGGTCGCCGCCATCACGCCGACGTTGCCGGACGCCATCGCGAAATTCAGCGGACACGGCGTGCCGTCGTCGACGACCTCGCCCTGCCGCCGCAGGCGCAGGCGCTCGGCGCAGGCGCCACGGTCGGCATCCGGGTGCGCGGCGTGGAACGCCTCGCGGTTGTCGGCATTGAAACGTTCGACCGCCGCGGTGACCGCGTGGATCGTCGTCGCGCGATGGTCCTCGGTGTAGACGTACACCGGCATCGCGCTGCAGTCGACGTTGAGCAGGCCGCTCGAGGTCTCGACCGGCTTGGTCGACAGCACCAGCGAGTCGTGATTGCGCGGCAGCACCCTGAACTTGATGTGTCCCTCCCAGAATCCGGCATAGATGCGCCGCGCCACCTGCGGCAGCGCGCGGGTCGAGGCGACGCCCGGAGTGTTGCGCAGATGCCAGGCGAAACGGTCGATCTGTTCCAGCGAGTCGTAGTCGATGCAGGCCCAGGGATCGGCCTCGGCGATGACCGTGAAGATGTCGGTGGCCACCGAGAAGTTCTCGGCAATGACCCGTGAATCCCGGTTGTAGACCGAATCCGGGCGCAGTTCGGGCACGCCGTCCTGGGCGTCGCCGACGATGCGCTGCTGCTGCAGCACCAGGCTGGCACCGAACACGACCGCGGCCAGCGACCACAGACCGATCGCAACGGGACGCCGGGTCACACCGGACAGGATCTGCCACAGCCGCTCGCCGGCCGCAGCGAGCCGCGCGCGCCGCGCGCGGAAGCGTTCCAGCGCGGTCACATTCAGATTCGACAGCCAGATCGGCATCAGCACCTTGTTGGTGACGATCACCGCGAACATGCCCAGGCAGGCGTTGACCGACATCTCCCGGATCACGCCGATCGGCACCAGCGCGATCGTCATGAAGCCGGCGACATTGGTCAGCAGCGCGATGCTGCCGGGGATGAACAGGCGCCGGAAGGTCCGGCGCGACGCCTCGAACGGCGCATGGCCATGGACGACCTCGTCGGCCCAGGTGTTGACGTACTGCACCCCGTGCGAGGTCGAGATCGCCAGCACCAGGAACGGCACCATCATCGAGAACGGATCCAGCCCGAAGCCGGCGCTGCGCAGCAGGCCGAATTCCCAGACCACCGCGACGATCGAGCAGGCCATCGGCAGCCACGCCAGGCGCCAGTCCCGCAGGTACAGCAGCAGCGCGACAAAGGTCGCGAACACCGTCAGCAGGAAGTACCCGGCCACTTCCTCGGTCGCGGCGGAGACGTCGCCGACGACCTTGGCGAACCCGATGATGTGCACGCTCAGATGAGGGTTGTAGGCCGGATTCGGCAGCTTCTCGACGCTGAGCCAGCGCCCCGGCACCGCGATCGTCCGCTGCGCCCCGGGCTCGCCGACACCGCGGACGTCGACATGCCCGAGACGCAGGCGCCAGCCCGGATCGCTGTAGCGCGTCTCGACCACCGCACCGGCCTTCAGCGGCGGCAGGTCGCGGGTCAGACGCAGGCGGTACAGATCCGGGCTGGTCAGCTGACCGCGGACCTTGTCCTCGAGATTCGCGGCCAGATGCACGTAGTCGGTCGGTCGGTCGCTGGCCGGGTCGCGCTCCAGCACCTCGGCGTACACCATCGCGCCGCGCTGGTCCTCGCTCACCAGCCGGCCGATCACGCCCGCCTTGCCGACATGCTCACGAATCCGCGCGAACATCCCGGCGGACGGCGCGTAGTCCGCCGGAATCACGTCCTCCGAGCGGAAACCGCCGTCGACCACCTCGAGGTAGCGGACATTGCGGGTGAAGATCGACGACAGGCGCGTGCGGTCGATGCCCTTGGTGAACTCGACCTCGGTGGTCGCCAGTTTCAGGCTCTGCAGGAATCCGGCGTTGTAGATATCACCCTCGTCCTGCATCAATGCCACCAGCACGGCGTTGGCGCCGCCGAGATCCTGGCGGTACTGCTCGAACACCTGCATGTACGGATGTCCGCTCGGCACCGTCTTGTCGAACCCGGCATCCGGCTGCAGGCGCAGCGCCTGTACCAGCATCAGCACCGTCATCAGCGCCAGCGTCACGACACTGACCCGGCGCCCGCGGCGCCCGTACAGTGCCGGCTCGACGCGGCGCAGGATGCCTTGTGCGGTGATCTTCATTGCGGATTCATCGTCCGTTGCAGGTTCGGTACTCAGTGTTGCAGACGCCGGTCACGCCGCATTCGCCCATCGGGACGAGCCCTGAACGAGCCCTGAAACGGAAACGGGCCCGTCCCCGGGCCCGTTTCCGACAGCGTGATCCTCAGACTGCCGGCTGCGGAGCCGATGGCGCCGTCACATGCCCGGCCGCGCGGTAGTCGCGGCCGATGTAGAGATACATCGCCGGCACCACGTACAGCGTGAACAGCGTGCCGATGGTCATCCCCGCGGCGATCACCAGGCCCATCGAGAAACGCGACGCCGCGCCCGGGCCGGAGGCCAGCAGCAGCGGCACCATCGCGATCACCAGCGCCGCGGTCGTCATCAGCACCGGGCGCAGACGGATCGACGCCGCCTCCTCGATCGCCTCGCGCTTGGACAGGCCCTGCTGCTGCAGCTTGTTGGCGAACTCGACGATCAGGATGCCGTGCTTGGAGATCACGCCGATCAGCGTGACCAGACCCACCTGGGTGTAGATGTTCAAGGTCATCCCCGGGAACTGGGTCAGCTGCATGCCGTTGGTGATCGCCAGGATGTTCATCACCAGCAACGCGCCGCAGATCGACATCGGCACGGTCACCAGCATGATGATCGGGTCGCGGAACGATTCGAACTGCGCCGCCAGCACCAGATAGATGATGATGATCGCGAACGCGAAGGTCGCCAGCAGTGCCGAACCTTCCTGCTTGAACTGGCGCGACTTGCCGGCATAGTCGAGCGCGAAGCTCGCCGGAATCTCCTCGGCCGCGATGTCCTCGAAGATCTTCAGCGCATCACCCTCGGTGATGTCCGGCCTCGGCACCGCGATGATCGTGTTGGAGTTGAGCTGCTGGAAGTGCTCGATCGACCGCGCCACCGTGCGCTCGCCGAGCGTCACCAGCGTCGAGATCGGAATCAGCTCGCCGCTGACGGTACGCGTGTAGTAGCCCTCGAGCTGCTTCGGATTGAGGCGCTCGGCGCGATCGACCTGCTGGATCACCTTGTACGAACGGCTGTCGTAGGAGAAGCGGTTGACCTCTCCGCCGGCGAGCAGCGCCGACAGATCCGCCGACAGCTGCTGCATGTCGACGCCGAGTACCGCCGCCTTGTCGCGATCGATCTCGACCGTCGCCTCCGGATAGTCGATGCGCAGACGCGGCGCGGCGAAGAAGAACTTCTTGGTCGCCATCGCGCGGGCGATGATGGTGTCGCCGATGCGCGCGAGCGTCTCCGGACTGTCGGTGGACTTGAGCACGAACTCGACCGGATAGCCCTGCCCGGGGGTCGGCAGCGGCGGCGGCGAAATGCCGGCCCAGCGCAGGCCCGAGATCTGGTCCATCGGCGGCTTGAGTTCGTTGAGCACCTGCGCGGTGGAGCGCTCGCGGGTGGTCCACGGCCCCATGATCATGCCCATGAAGCCCTGGTTGGTGCTGCCGGCCGCGCCGACGCTGAACGTGAAGATGTGGTCCACGTCCGGGTCGGCCAGGGTGATCTTCTGCGCCTCCTTGAAGTACTGGTCGAAATACTCCTGCGAGGCGTAGCCGTCGGTCTCGCTGATCGAGAACGCGAAGCCGAAGTCCTCCTGCGGCGCCAGCTCGCCCGGCGTCGACTTGAACAGGAAGTAGCACGACACCAGCACGATCAGGCCGAACAGGCCGATGACGTGCACGGTGTTCAGCGCACCGTGCAGACGCCGCTTGTACGCGTCGCGCAGTTGCTCGAACTTGCGGTCGAGGAAGTCGGCCAGCCGGTTCGGCTCGGCGCCTTCGCCGTGCGTCGGCTTGAGCACGCGCGCGCACATCATCGGCGTCAGCGTCAGGGCGATGATGCCGGAGATCAGCACCGATCCCGCGAGGGTGAACGCGAACTCGGTGAACAGCTTGCCGGTGATGCCGGACAGGAAGCCGATCGGCGCGTAGACGGCCATCAGCGTGATCGTCATCGCGATGACCGGTCCGACCAGTTCACGCGCGCCCTTGATCGCGGCGTCGAAGGGCTTCATGCCCTCCTCGATGTGGCGGTGCACGTTCTCCATGACGATGATCGCGTCGTCGACGACCATGCCGATCGCCAGCACCATCGCCAGCAGCGTCAGCAGGTTGATCGAGAAGCCCATCGCGTACATCAGGAACATGCCGCCGATCAGCGACAGCGGCACCGTGACCGCCGGAATCAGCGAGCTGCGCACCGAACCGAGGAACAGGAAGATCACCGCGATCACGATCACCGCCGCTTCGATCAGGGTCTTCTGCACCTCGGCGATGGCCTCGCGGATGTACGCGGTGCTGTCGTAGCCGATCTCGGCGTCGAGCCCCTCCGGCAGCGCCGCGACGATGCCCGGCCAGATGTCACGGACCTCGCTGATGACATCGAGCACGTTGGACTCGGGACGCACGTGGACACCGATGAAGATCGCCGGATCGCCGTCCCAGCCGGCCGCGCCGTCGTAGGTTTCGGCGCCGAGCGCGACGTCGGCGACATCGCCCAGGCGCACCACGGTATCGCCCTCGGACTTCACGATCAGCTGCTTGAACTCCTCGGCGCTGCGCAGGTCGGTCTTCGCCGACAGGCCGATGCGCACGTAGTTGCCCTTGGTCTGCCCGATCGCCGACAGCACGTTCTGCTGGCGGATGCGGCCATAGACCTCGCTGGCAGTGAGGTTATGGGCGGCCAGGCGGTCCGGCCGCAGCCAGATGCGCATCGCGTAGGTGCGCGCGCCGATGATCTCGGCACTTTCGACGCCCGGGATCGCCGACAGCTGCGGCTCGACCACACGGATCAGGTAGTCGGTGATCTGGCTGTTGTCGAGCACGGTCGAATAGAACGACACGTACATCGCCGCCGTGCCCTTGGCCTCTGCGACCTCGATCACCGGGTCCTCGGATGCTTCGGGCAGCTGGCTGCGCAGCTTGTTCACCTTGGCCGAGATCTCGGTCAGCGCCTCGTTGGGATCCTTGTCCAGCCGCAGGTTGGCCGAGATCGAGGTGAAGCCCGAACCGGTGCTGGAGGTCATGAAGTCGATGCCGTCGGCGGTCGCGATCTCGCGCTCCAGCGGCGTCGTCACGAAGCCCTCCATCAGCGCCGGATCGGCGCCCGGATAGGCCACCGAGACGTTGACCTGGGCGTTCTGCAGCTTCGGGTACTCGCGGATCGTCAGCTCGGTCCCGGCGCGAATGCCCAGCAGCAGGATGACGAGGCTGACCACCGTCGCCAGGACCGGGCGCCGGATGAAGATGTCGGTGAAATGCATGGCGTGATTCTCCGGCTCGCGGATCAGCTCTGCGGCGGGGTGGGATCGAGTTCAGCCTTCGGCTGCACGTCGTTGTTGATGATCACCGGCTGCTTGTTGCGCAGTTTCAGCAGGCCCGAGGTCGCGACCTGCTCGCCGATCTCCAGCCCGCTGACGACCGCGACGAAATCGCCGCGCGCGTCGCCGACCTTGACGAAGCGCTGAACCACTTCGAGCGTGGCCTCGCCCTCGGCGGGAGCGGCCGGCGCCTTGCCCTCCGCAGGTGCGGCGACTTCGCGATCGCGGATCACGAACACCGAGGTGCCGTAGGAGTTGTAGTTGATCGCGGTACGCGGAATCACCTTGAGCTGGCGCTCACCCGGCAGCATCAGCATCACCCGGCCGAACTGGCCGGGCACGAGCGCGCCATCGGGATTCGCCAGCCGCGCGCGCAACTGGAAGTTGCGGGTGGCCTCATCGACCTGCGGCTCGACCGCGAGCACCCGTCCCTCGAAGGTCCGGTCGGGATAGGCATCGACACGCACCTTGACGCCCAGCCCCGGCCGCACCGTGCCGACGTACTGCTCCGGCAGCGAGAAATCGACATCGATCGGATCGAGCGACTGCAGGGTCACGATCGGACTGCCCGCGGCGAGGTACTGGCCGACATTGACGCGGCGCACGCCGAGCGTGCCCGCGAACGGCGCGCGGATCTCCTTCTGGGCGATCTTGCCGAGCTGCGCCTCGACCGCGGCCTTGGCGGCATTGGCCTCGGCGACGGCGGCGTCGTAGTCGGACTTCGAGATCGCCTCGCGCTTGAACAGCTGCTCGCGGCGCTTGCGGTTGAGTTCCGCCAGCTCCGCCTGGGCCTGCAGCCGCTTGAGTTCACCGCGTTCGTTGGCGCTGTCCAGCTCCACCAGCATCTGCCCCTTCTGCGCCTGTTCGCCGGACTCGAAGGAGATGCGCGTGACGATGCCGTTGGCTTCCGCGGTCAGCTCCGCGCCGTTGACCGGCACCAGCGTGCCGATCGCCTCGAGCCGGTTGTCCCAGCGCATCTCCGCGACCTCGGCCGAGCTGATCGTCACCGGAGGCGTCGGCATGTTCTCGATGTACTGCACCATCATCTTGTTGCCGAACCACTTCATGCCGAACACCGCACCGAAAACGACGACGGCGCCCAGCAGCATGATGATCATTCGCTTGGTCATGATTTCGAAATCCCTGAAAAATCCGTATTGAAGCGAGCGTCCTGACGATGGCCGCTCATTCGGCCGTTTCGGCGCGCAGCAGTTGGTCGATGCCGCCGAAGTCCTGCGGCACCAGTTCTCCCGCCAGCTGCCGCAGCTGCAGGACCTTCAACAGCAGGTTGTAGCGCGTGTTGTTCAGATCGCGCCGCGACTGGACCACGCGCGACTTGGCGTCGAGCACGTCGGTGATCGTGCGCGTGCCGGCGTCGTATCCGGCCTGCGTCGCGGCCTGCGCCGACAGCGCCGATTCGAGCGCGCGCTGCATCGCCTCGATCTCGAAGTAGGCGTTCTCGACCTCGCGGTAGCCCTGGCGGGTCTCGCGCGCGGTCTCGAGCTCGACCCGGCGCAGATCGGCCTCCGCCGAGCGCAGCCGCGCCGCGGCCTCGCGCCGCCGTGCGCCGTTGATGCCGCCGGCATAGATCGGCACGTTCAGCTCCAGACCGATACGGCTGTCGTCGTTCTGCTGCCCGAACGCGTATTCGCTGTTGTCGGTGTGGCTGACCGACCCCACCAGATCCAGCGTCGGCGCCGCATCCGAACCGGCGCTGCGCAGATCGGCGCGGGCGATCTGCACCGATTCGCGCGACATCAGCACCTGCGGGTTCTGCTCCAGGGCCGCCTGCACCCACTGATCGATGTCGGACGGCGTCAGCGGCGGCAGCTTCACGCCTTCCGGCAGGGTCGGCAGATCGACGTAGCCGCTGCCGGTCACCTCGTCGAGTGCATCCTGCGCGGTCCGCAGACTGGTCCGCGCCGAGATCAGGCGGGTCTGCGCCAGATCGTCACGCGCCTGCGCTTCCTTCAGATCGGTGCCCGGCACCAGCTCGACCGCGTAGCGCTCCTGCGTATCCTGCAGGGACTCGCGTACCGCCTCGGCCTCGGCCACCGCCTGCTTCAGCTGATCCTGCGCGACGAGCACCGCGAAATAGCGCTCGGCGATCCGCACGAGCACCTGTAGTTCACGGTCCCGATACTGCGTCCTGGCCCGCGAATCGAGCGCGGAGGCGCGGTCGCGCCGTGCGAACCAGTCGAGACGGAACAGCGGCTGGCGCGCCTGCAGCTGCGCCGACCAGCTCGGGTACTGATCCTTGGACTTGCCGAAGAAGCGGCCGGTCGAATCGGTCTTCGCATACTCGTAAGCCGCCGTCGCGGAGACGTTGGGCAACAGGGTGCCGCGCTCCTGGCGCCCCAGTTCCTGGTCCGCGTCGAGCTGGGCCAGCGACGCGGCAATCGTCGGGTCGTGCTCCTGGGCGCGCTCGAACGCCTCGCTCAGCGTCATCGCGGCCGCGGTGCCGGGCAGAACGGCGAACGTTCCCAGCAGCAGTGCAGCCCTAATTGCCCTTGCAGACATCATGAAAAACCTCGTTCTTGATTCTTTTGATCAATCGATCCAGCGCCTTGTCGTCGCCCGGATCCACCAGCGGGCGCCATTGATACCCGTTGAGCATCACCTGCATGTGACGACACATCAGCCGATACGGGTCGCGGACCTCGAAATCGTCCAGCACACCCTCGGCGTGCACCAGGTTGTGAGTGCCGTTGACGAGCACCCACAGACCGGTGGTGATCTCCGACGGCGTCAGCCCGTCGATCTTGAGGTCGCCCGCAGCGACCGCGTCGTTGACGATGTCGACGACGATGTCGGCGATCGGGTCGCAGGCCGCCAGGAAATCCTCGCGGCGCTCCGGCGACGACGCCCGCCACACCACCTCGCACAACGCGTACTGCGAGACGCGGAAGTGGTCCGGGTGCCGACGCACGAAAATCATGTCGGCCACACCGATCGCGAACATGCGATCCCGCGCCGGCGCGTCCCAGCGCGCCACGCGCTGGAACAGGTCGACGTGCTCGCTGGTCTGCGCGGTCGTCAGCGCCAGCAGAAGGTCTTCCTTGCTCGCGAAGTGCTGGTACAGGGTGCCGACCGCGTACTCGCACTTCTCGGCGATCCGCGCCATCTGCAGGCTGAGCAGCCCGTGCTCGTGGATCAGCTCGTGCGCGGTGTCGAGGAACAGCTGCTCCCGCTCCGCGAACTGCCGACGACGACGTTCCTCGGTGCCCACGATACCGACCGACCGGACAAATGAGAAATGGGGGGGCGAATATTGAATGTGGTTCAAAATTTATGCAAGGTTCAGACGCCGGCTGCCCCGACCGGATTCCGGCCCCGCGCCGGGGCCGGCTTGCGAACAACGGGGAATGGCCCGGGGATCGCGACGGCGTCGGGTCGCGGAAACGCGCAACCTAGGCCATCGTCAAGGGACCCCGAGGCGGTCGGGGAACGGCCGGGCACTGCTCAGACACCGCCTGTGCTCGCCCTGCGCGCCGCCTGACGGCGTCCGGATCCGCTCCCGGCGGATCCGTCGCGGACACCGTGAGTGCCACTGGCACTCACGAAGCGTGTCCGCTCACCCCCACGGGGCTTGTTGGGAGGGGGTGGCGGGAATCGGGGCCATCAGCTGCAGCGGCAGGATGCCGCCCGAGTTGCCACAGGTGTTGTCGTCAGGCGCGGCGAAGCCGTCGACATAGTGGTCGATCCAGTCGGTCAGCAGCTCGACGGTCTCGGTCTGCATCACGCTGCGCGCGGTCGGAGGCATCTTGATGCCGGCCTCGGTCGACGCCACGCGGTTGACCAGGATCGAGACGCCGGCATCGCCGGGCTGGATGTCGTAGTCGCCGGCGTCGGCACCGCGGCCCGCGGCGATCGGCGGCTTGCAGATGCCGTGCCCCTGGTCCATCGGCTCGGTGAACGCATCCAGACGCAGTCCGGAGTTCTGGGCGCCGCCGGCCGGGTTGTGGCAGTGCATGCAGTTGACCTCGAGGAACGCACGGACACGGCGATGCACGTCGACCGCCGATCCCGGCTGGTCGCCGCCGCTGCCCGGGACATTCCAGCGCACCATCTTCTCGAGCTGCTCGGGCGGCGCCGGCAGATCGAGATACCCCTTGGCCTGGAGATAGGCGAGCTGGTTCATCGTGCCGACGTCGGCATAGTCGTAGTCGCGGTTCAGGTTGCGCACCTTCGGGCCGATCGGAGCCGTCCCGGCCTCGCGATCGTCACCGCCGTGGCACAGCAGGCACGCCGCCGCCGACGGCACGGCGTAGTGCTCGGTGGCACCGCTGTAGTGCATGCGGTTGCCCTGCGCGTCGACGGCCTCCGGGTCCGGGTCGTCATAGTCCCAGCTCACCGAATGGGTGCTGCCGTCCAGCTTGAGCCGGGCATAGCGCTTGCCGTCCGCCCCATCCATCCATTCGTAGGCGAAACCGACCCAGACCGGATCGCCGTCCGCATTCTGGCGCTTGATCAGCAGCCGGGTCTCGACCACGTCCTGCTGGTCGCCGTCGCGGAACGCAAAGGTCTTGGCGATCACCGTTCCGACCGGGAAGCCCAGCGTCGCGGTGTAGCAGTCGTAGACGTTGATGGTCTCGCAATCCTCGTGATCCATGAACGTCGCCTTCTGCGGCTTGCCGCTGGCATCGGGCGGCAGGAACAGGAAGCGGTATTTGCTCGCGTAGTCGGAGAACAGAATGCTGTTGAGCTCGAAGCGCACCCCGAAGCCATTGGGATGCTGCGTCGGATCCTGCGCATCCGCGAACAGGTTGTACTGATCCAGCCGCGGACAATTGAAACGGGCCAGCGCCTCGTAGTTGATCTTGCCGGCCTCGCCACCACCGCAGATCGCCTCGAGCTGCGCCTGACTCGGCCGCGGATCGTTGGCCGGGTTCGGCACGTAGGTCTCGATCACCGGCTCGAACTGCGGCAGCAGCGCCGGCTCGACCGTCGGGCAGTCGGTCGGGATGTCATGGGTCGCCGGCGCCAGATTCCCCGGCGCGGTCGGATCGGCCGTGGCGAAATGGATGTTGGCGTAGTCGTCGACCAGCAGCGCCAGCGGCGTGGTCTTGTTGAAGGTGTTGTTCTCGACGCACAGCCCGTTCTGGGGCCGCTTCAACTCGCCCTGCGCGTCGAACTTCCAGGCGTTGTACTTGCACGCCGGCTCGGGATCGAACTGGTACAGGTTCGGCCGGCCGCGCTCGTCCATGCGCGCCTCGTAGCGCTGGTCGCGGGTTTCGTGCGGATTCGGCTGGCTGAGCGGAATGCCGTCGCTGTCGACCGGGATCTCGGTGCAGTCGTTGGGGCTGTCGACCGCGCCGTCCCAGATGATCTGGGCCGACTTGCCGAGGTTCTTGAGCTGGATGATCGTGACCAGCAGACCGGCGTTGTCGGCCAGGCAGGCCGGATCGTCGCCCGGACCGGGCAGGCCACCGGGACCGGTGCAGCTGCTGCGCTCCGGATCCGGGAGCTGCGGCTGCGTGCCGTTGTTGGTGAACGTGTTGTTGTAGATGTGCATGCCTTCCGGATAGAAGTCATAGCGCTTCTGTGACTGGTTGGCGTCCGCCAGCCCGTAGTTGACGATCACCAGTCCGGTCGTGTGGTTGTCGCGGATGTCGTTGTCGTAGAACTCGAGCTGGTCGGATGCCAGCACCAGCGCGCCGGTACCCGACGGCACATACGCGACGATCGCGCCGCGCGGCGCGAACTGCGGGATGTTGTTGTTGTACGAGCGGTTGTGATGAACCAGATTCTTCTCGCCGAACTGGACGCGTCCCGGCAGATCGAAGACCAGGAAGCCGCCGACGTTGTCGTGCGCGTAGTTGTCGACGAACTCGGCACGGTAGGTGTTCTCGAACTCGAAGCCGGCGACGTTGTGGAAGGCCTCGGTGCGACGCACCAGGATGTCGGACGACTGGCCGACGTAGACCCCGGCGTCGGAAGAGCCCACCGAGATCGAGTCCTCGATCAGCACCTGGTGGCAGATCACCGGATAGAACGCGTAGGCGCCGTTGCGGCTCCAGGTCTGCGGATCGGAATCATAGGTCCCGGCGCCATAGACCGAATCGGCATGGGGATCGGAGATGGTCCAGCCGACACGGACGTCGCGGATCGTCACGTAGTCCGAGCGGAAGACGCGCAGGCCGTTGCCGGGCGCGTCGTAGATCGTCAGCCCCTCGACCGTGATGCCGGTCATGCGGTTGAGGTTGAAGCCGTCCTGATCGGCGCTGTTCTTGAACCGCAGGTAGGTCTGGTCCTTGCCGGCGCCCTTGATGGTGATGCCCTTCTTGCCGAACATCACCAGACCGACGTCGAAGTCGAACTGGCCCGCGCAGAACTCGATGGTGTCGCCCTCATGGGCGTCGAAGAAGGCGATGATCGCCTCGGACTGCGCATCCGGCCCGGGACAGATCGTGTAGGTCTTGGCCGTGGTCGTGTCACCCCCGCCGCCGGCGGGGACGACCGCGACCGGATCGCTGCTGCCGCAGGCCGCGAGAAAAAGAACGGCGACCGCCGCCGCCCACCGGGCCGCCCCGTGCATCTTCGACATGTTTTCCCCCTGCATCGCCGTCCACCCACGATGCACTTATATGATTTGACCCCTGAAGGTACCGCGCCGCCGGCATCGGCACCAATGGTAAATATGCGCTGCGGTTGCGCGGCAGCCTGCGGGCTTGCAAACAGGGGCTTTATCGGCGCGAAATAGTACGCACGAGAACAGCTGCACATTACAAAACCTAAAGAGGAGAGCATCCCATGGGGAGAACACTCGCCACCGCCGCCGCGTCGGCGGTCGTCTGCATTGCATCGCTGCTGGCCGCCTGCGGTTCGTCTGACACGCCCGGCGCCACCGACGGCGGCGGCAGCTCCGGCGCCGAGTACGACGCCACCATCACCCGCACCACGCTCGGCATCCCGCACATCGAAGCCGATGACTTCACCGGGATCGGCTATGGCTACGGCTACGCCTTTGCCGAGGACAATCTCTGCGTGCTGCAGGAGGATCTGGTCACCATCCGCGGCGAGCGCGCACGCTACTTCGGCCGCGACGGCAGCTACACGATCGAGCCCAACGGCACCACCGCGGACAACGTCACCAGCGACTACTTCTGGAAGTTCATGGCGACCGACGCCGCGATCCAGCCGACGCGCGACAACACATTGCCGGACTACAAGGACGTGGTCCGCGGCTTCGTCGCCGGCTACAACCGCTATATCCGCGAACTGCGTGCCGGTCAGCACCCGGGGCGGCACGCCGCCTGCGCCGATGCGGACTGGCTGTTCGAGATCGAGGACGACGACCTCTACCGCCGCTTCTACCGCCTGGCGCTGATCGCGTCGAGTTCGGTCTTCATCAACGAAGTGGTCGCGGCGACACCGCCGTCGCTGCTGCCGCAGGCCGGCAAGTCAGGTGGACAGCAGACCGAGCCGAGCGCAGCGCGCAAGGCCGAACTGCTGACCGAACATCCGGGACCGTTCGGCTACTTCACCGCGGAGCGCAAGTTCGGCTCGAACATGTACGCCCTGTCGAAGGACGCGACCACCGACGGGCGTTCCATCGTCTTCGGCAACCCGCACTTTCCCTGGATCGGAACCGAAAGGCTGTACATCAGCCACATGAAGATTCCCGGCAGACTCGACATCATGGGCTCGTCGCTGTACGGCGTGCCGGCAATCCTGATCGGCTTCAACGACCATGTCGCGTGGAGCCACACGGTCTCGACCGCGTACCGCTTCACCATGTACGAGCTGACGCTCAACCCGGCCAATCCGATGCAGTATCTGTACGACGGCGCGTTTCGCGACATCGAGCAGGTCCCGGTCACGATCCAGGTCAAGGAGGACGACGGTTCGCTGAGCGAGGAGACGCGCACGCTGTACCGCTCGCATTACGGTCCGATGTTCACGCTCTCGGTCGAAGGCGTGCCGGTGCTCGGCTGGAGCCCGCTGAAGGCCTACACGCTGCGCGACGCCAACGCCGAGAACAACCGCCTGATCAACCAGTTCGCGAAGTGGAACCAGGCGCAGTCACTGGACGAGTTCATCGCCCTGCACAAGAGCGTGCTCGGCATTCCGTGGGTCAACACCGTCGCCAGCGGCCCGGGCGGCCAGGCCTACTACGGCGACGTCAGCGTGGTGCCGAACGTCCCCGACAGCAAGGTCACGACCTGCCAGGCGATCCCGATGCACCAGACCCTGCAGCTGCTGGTGCCGGGCCTGCCGGTGCTCGACGGCTCGCGTGCGGCCTGCGAATGGGATACCGACGCCGATGCGCCGGTCCCCGGCATCTTCGGCGGCTCGAACCTGCCGACCCTGCTGCGCGACGACTGGGTCCACAACAGCAACGACAGCTACTGGCTGACCAACCCGGCCGAACCGCTGACCGGCTACGCCGCGATCATCGGCGACGAGGACACCGAGCGCTCACTGCGCACGCGCCTGGGCATCCTGCAGATCCAGCGCCGCCTCGACGGCAGCGACGGCCGCCCCGGCGACCGCTTCGACGTCGACACCCTGCAGGACGTGGTGCTGTCCAGTCAGGTGTATTCGGCCCAGCTCGAACGCGACACCGTGCTCGGCTCGATCTGCGCGCTGGGCACGGTCCTGACCACGTCCGGCCCGGTCGATGTTTCGGACGCCTGCAACGTGCTCGCCAACTGGGATCTGAGCGGCAACACCGACGCCGTCGGCGCCCACATCTGGCGCGAGTTCTGGCGCAACACCATCGCCGGACTCGGCCTGCCGGTCGGCAACGACCTGCTGCTGTGGACCACGCCCTACTCGAGCGGCGACCCCGTCAACACGCCACGCGGCCTGAACGTGCTCGATCCGCTGGTGCAGGCCGCGCTCGGCGACGCGGTCACCGCGATCGAGGCCGCCGGCTACGCGCTCGACCAGCCGATGGGCCAGATCCAGCATCCGGGCTATATCGACCCGACGATCCCGGTCTTCGGCGGCGAAGGCTTCGAAGGCGCGTTCACCATCGCCAGTTCCGGCCCGATCTCGACCGATGGCTACCCGATCGACTTCGGCAACAGCTACATCCAGACCGTGACCTGGAACGACGGCAAGGTCGAGGCCGAGGGCTTCGTCACCTATTCGGAATCGACCGACCCGGCCAATCCGCATTTTTCCGACTACACACGCGAGTACTCGGCCAAGCGCTGGCACCGTTTCCCGTTCACCGATGCCGAGATCGAGGCCGACCGGATCAGCCGCCAGCACCTGAGCGAGTGATCCGCCTGCCGCCGCGTCTCAGCCGAACACGACCATGTTCTGACGGCTGAGCGCGGCGGCACGGCCGTCCGGCCCCCACAGGATGCCGCCCTGGCTGGTGTAGCCGTTGAGCGCGGCATCGAGCCGCCCGTCCATGCGCCAGCCCTGCAGCGGCAGGGTATGCAGGTCGTCGTTGAGGAACTCGAGCATCCAGGTCATCGAGCTGCCGGCCGCGGGCGTGCGCAGATGCGACAGGGCGATGGGCGGGATGTAGTCGGCGAGCGCCAGCAGGTGGCTCTCGCTGGCATTGACGCCCTCGCGATCATGCATCGACAGCTCGACGATGCTCTCGGTAGACGCTTCGCCGCTGAACGGCAGACCGCCGCGCAGCCAGCGCGCCGAAAAATAGCGGGTGAAGTCCGGCGTCATCCCCGGCACGAAACGGAACGGAATCGCGCCGGCATCGTCGACGACCGGCTGCTGCGGCCGCAGGACCACCTGCGACGGCCGCTGCGCCCCGAAGATCCCGATCATCGTGCACAGCGGTTGCTGCGCGTCGCCGATCAGGCGGGCCTCGACGTGCGTGGCACTGCGCCCGGCCCGCAGCACTTGCGCCCGCGCGCGTACCGGCCCGGTCGGCACCGGCGCCATGAACGTCACCTGCAGGCTCCGCAGCGGCACCTCCGCCGGTACCAGCGCCCGCATCGCGATCCATCCGATCGCCGCCTGCAGGCCGCCGAACACGCTGCGCCCCTGCGACCACTGTCCGGGCACATCGACGCACCACACACCGTCGGTCTCAACAGCCGATTCCATCAATTCAGACCACACGCCAACTGTCTCCTGTCACGTCGCCCGCCACCCGCACCGCCACGGCTATGGGGCGCGGCACTCCTATTTCGGTCTATCATTAGAGCATGAGACCGTTGCTGTCCCTGTTCTGCGTGCTCGGCCTGCTGATGCAGGGCCTCGCGCCTGCGTGGGCGGCTTCGATGGCAACAGCCGCGATGCAGCCACAGCCTATGCACGCGATGCAGGGCCATCATGGCGACGCGGAAACCGCGGTCGCCAAGGCGCCGTCGATGCCGGACTGCCATCATCAGGCCCGCGCCGACAACGACCCCGCCGGAACGACGATGCCCTGCTGCGATCAGCAGGGCGGCAGCTGCCACTGCCCCAGTGGCTGCGTCACCGCACCCGCCCTGCCGAGCAGCGACGCCACCCTCACCGAATACGTGCAGGCGCACTATCTGCTGGCCGCCCGCCAGCCCGGACTGCTGGCGCCCTTCACCCTGTCGCTGATCCGACCACCGATATCCAACCTCCCCTGACGGCATCCGTTGCGAGCGCCCGTGCCGGCGCCCGCATTCGCATTTCCCGCAGGAGGAGGCCATGCGCCACCGACTCTCCCTTGTTCCAGCCCTGCTGATCGCAGGCGCCATCCAGTCCGTCGCGTTTGCGGCGCCACCACCGGCCGACGGGCCGGGATCCGATCCCGCTACGCCTCGCCTCGCCCTGCCGCAGGCGATCGGGCTGGCGCTGCAGCGACAACCCAGGCTTGAGGCCGCATCGGCGCGGGCAGACGCCGCACGCGAGCAGGCCGCGGCGGCCGGGCGGCTTCCCGATCCGCAGTTGGTCGCGGGCTTCGGCAACCTGTCCGTCGACGACCCGAACCCCTATCGGGACGATGCCGAACGCATGGCGATGACGTCGCTGGGTCTGCAGCAGGCGTTCCCGGACGCCGAAAAGCGACGTCAGCAGCGCCAACAGGCGGAAGCCGAAGTCCGGATCCGCCAGGCCCGGGTCGAGCTCGAGCGCCTGCAGACCGCGCGCGACGCAGGCATGGCTTGGGCCGATGTCTGGGAGGCGGAGCGCGCCCAGCACCTGCTCACGACCCTGGTCGACGCGTTCGACACCCAGCTGCGCAGCCGCGAAATCGATCTGCGCAGCAATCTCGGACAGCAGGCGCGGGTGCACGACGCGGAAGTCAAACAGGCGCTGGCGCGCGACCGCCTGCATCAGTGGCAGCAACGCGAACGCAGCGCGCGCGCGCGGCTGCAGCGCTGGATCGGTGAACCGGCCGCCGGCGCCACCCCGGACACCGCGCCCGAACTGGCGCCGGCCCCGGACCCGGACGCTGCGGACCGGCAGCTCGAACAGCACCCGCTGCTCACCGTCAGCCAGCGGCAGGCGGAGCGCGCCACCGCCGAGCTGGCACTCGCCAGGGCGGACTATCGCCCGGACTGGCGGGTCCAGCTCAGCTACGGCTACCGCCAGCCCTACGACGACCTGCTGTCGCTGCAGTTCGGGGTCGACCTGCCACTGTTCACGCGCAACCGGCAGGATCGCCGCCTCAGCGCGGCGGCGCTGAACCAGCAGGCCGCCGAAGCCGACACCGCGGACCACCGCCGCGCGCTGCTCGAGGCGCTGCACAGCGCCTACGCGGACTGGCAGGTCACGTCGCAGCGCATCGTCGACTACGACCGCACGCTGCTGCCCGCGGCACAGGCCCGCAGCGAGGCCGCGCTGCGCAGCTATCGCGCCGGAGTCGGGGCCTTCGACGCGGTGCTGACAGCGCGCCAGGACCTGCTCGATCTCGAATTGCTCCGCCTGAATCTGGGGGCCGAGCGCATCCGCGCCCGCCTGCAGATCCGCTACCTGCTTTCCGGAGAGTGACATGAAAACCGCTCACACCCTGTCCATCGCGCTGATTGCCGCGCTTGGCGGCGCCACCGCGACCTGGCTGCTGGTCGCCCCCGATCACGACATGGAACCGCCGCCGGAGGCTGCGGCGCCGCAAACCACCGCGGCGATAACCGAGCATCGCGCCACGGCCGAACCCGAGGTGCTGTACTGGTATGACCCGATGAAGCCCGAAGTACACTTCGACAAACCGGGCAAGTCGCCGTTCATGGACATGCAGCTCGTTCCGAAGTACGCCGAAGCGGTCGGCGAAACCGGAACGGTATCGGTCTCGCCCGACATGGTGCAGAGCCTCGGCATCCGCACCGCTGCCGTCGAGGGCGGCGTGTTCTGGCAACGCGTCGATACCGTCGGCGCGGTCGACATCAACCCGCACCTGATCCGCGTCGTCGAGAGTCGGGCCAAGGGCTGGATCGAAAGCCAGACGGTCCACAACGTCGGCGAAACGGTGCACGCCGGTCAGGAAGTCGCCGGCATCTATTCGCCGGAACTGTATGCCGCGCAGGAGGAACTGCTGCTGGCCCGCCGGAGCGGCGACACCGAGCTGATCGCCGCCGCGCGACAGCGCCTCGAACTGCTCGGCGCGGCCGACAGCCAGATCGACTCGATCCTGCGCCGCGGCCGTGCCGACCGGCAGATCGAGCTGTACGCACCGATCGACGGCGTGGTTCTCGACATCGGCGCCCACGAGGGCAAGCAGATCGGTCCGGGCATGCCGCTGATGCGCATCGCCGACCTGTCGCAGGTCTGGATCATCGCCGAAGTCCCGGAGTCCCAGGCGACCTGGATCGCCCCGGGCCGCGCCGCCGAGGCCCGTTTTGCGGCCCTGCCCGGCGAGGTGTTCGAGGGCACGGTCGACTACACGTATCCGACGCTCGATGCGACCACCCGCACGATGTCGGTGCGGCTGGTCTTCGACAACAGCAACGGCCGCCTCAAGCCCGGCATGTACGCCGACGTCAGTCTCTACGGCGGCGGCCGGCGCGAAGCCGTCCTGGTACCGTCGGAGGCGCTGATCCGCACCGGCACCCGGACCGTGGTGATCGTCGCCGGGGACGACAACCGCTTCCGTCCGGTGCAGGTCGAGGCGGGGCCGGAACGCGACAACCGCACGGTGATTCTCGCCGGCCTGCATCCGGGGCAGCACGTGGTGGTCTCGGGTCAGTTCCTGATCGACTCCGAAGCCAGTCTGCGCGGCGCGTTCAACCGCATGACAGCGGCCGCGGGCAAGCCGCACGACGCGACCCATCCGCAGGACGACGCGACTCCCGGCATGCAGCATGAGGGGCAGCAGCCATGATCGCGCGCATCATCCGCTGGTCGATCGGCAATCGCCTGCTGGTGCTGATGGCGACGGGCCTGGCGATCGCCTGGGGGGCATGGTCGGCACTGCATACCCCGCTCGACGCGATTCCGGACCTGTCCGACGTGCAGGTGATCATCCGCACCACCTATCCGGGTCAGGCACCGCAGGTCGTCGAGGACCAGGTGACCTATCCGCTGACGACGACGATGCTGTCGGTGCCGCACGCCAAGAGCGTGCGCGGCTACTCGATGTTCGGCGAGTCGCTCGTCTATGTGCTGTTCGAGGACGGCACCGATCTGTACTGGGCACGCTCACGCGTGCTCGAGTATCTGTCGCAGGTCCAGGGCTCGATGCCCGAAGGTGCCCGCGCCGCGCTGGGCCCCGACGCGACCGGCGTCGGCTGGGTCTACGAGTACGCGCTGGTCGACCGCAGCGGCCGCCACGACATCAGCCAGCTGCGCTCGACCCAGGACTGGTTCCTGCGCTACGAGCTCAAGAGCGTCCCCGACGTCGCCGAGGTGGCAACCCTGGGCGGCTTCTCGCGCCAGTACCAGATCGTTGTCGATCCTGACCGGCTGCGCGCCTTCGGCCTGACCCTGGACACGGTGATCGGCGCGCTGCGCGACGCCAACCAGGAGGTCGGCGGTTCGGTTCTGGAAATGGCCGAGGCCGAATACATGGTGCGCATGCGCGGCTATCTCGGCAGCCTCGACGACTTCCGCGCGATTCCACTCGGTCTCGGCGACCAGGGCACACCGGTGCTGCTCGGCGACGTCGCCACCGTCCAGCTCGGTCCGCAGCTGCGCAGAGGCATCGCCGAACTCGACGGCGAGGGCGAGGTGGTCGGCGGCGTCATCGTGATGCGCTACGGCGCCAACGCGCTGGACACGATCCGCGCGGTGAAGAGGAAACTCGCCGGGCTGAAGCGCAGCCTGCCCGAGGGCGTCGAGGTCGTCGAGACCTACGACCGCTCGGCCCTGATCGAACGCGCGGTCCACACCCTGAGCGGCAAGCTGGCCGAGGAGTTCGTCGTCGTCGCGATCATCTGCGCCGCGTTCCTGTTCCATCTGCGCTCCGCACTGGTGGCGATCGTGACCCTGCCGGTCGGCGTCCTGATCGCATTCATCGTGATGCGGCACCAGGGCATCAACGCCAACATCATGTCGCTCGGCGGCATCGCCATCGCCATCGGCGCGATGGTCGATGCCGCCGTCGTGATGATCGAGAACGCCCACAAGAAACTCGAACAGTGGCGGCATGCGCACCCGGGGGCGACGCCGACCGCGCGCGAGCGCACCGCCTTGCTCGGAGATGCCGCCGCCGAGGTGGGCCCCGCCCTGTTCTTCTCGCTGCTGATCATCACGCTGTCGTTCATCCCGGTATTCACGCTGCAGGCGCAGGAGGGGCGCCTGTTTGCCCCGCTGGCCTTCACCAAGACCTACGCGATGGCCGCCGCCGCGGGGCTGTCGGTCACGCTGACGCCGGTGCTGATGACCCTGTTCGTCCGTGGCCGCCTGCGGGACGAGGAGGACAACCCGATCAACCGCGTGCTGATCCGGGCCTACCGCCCGCTGATCGACGCCGTGCTGCGCCACCCCTGGGCGACGCTGGTACTTGCCGGCGCGGCGCTGCTCGCGACCGCGTGGCCGGTGAGTCGGCTCGGCAGCGAGTTCATGCCGCCGCTGGACGAAGGCGACATCCTGTACATGCCGACGGCACTGCCCGGCCTGTCCGCCGGCAAGGCGGCGCAGCTGGTGCAGCAGACCGATCGGATCATCAAGAGCATTCCCGAGGTCGCGCAGGTCTTCGGCAAGGCCGGCCGGGCCGAAACCGCAACCGATCCGGCACCGCTGGAGATGATCGAAACCACGATCCGCCTCAAGCCGAAGGACCAGTGGCGCCCCGGCATGACCCACGACAAGCTGATCGCCGAACTCGATGCGGCCCTGCAGATTCCGGGCATGGGCAACGTCTGGGTACAGCCGATCCGCAATCGCATCGACATGCTCGCCACCGGCATCAAGTCGCCGGTCGGCATCAAGATCGCCGGGCCGGACCTGGACGAGATCGAGCGCATCGGCGCGCAGGTCGAACAGGTGATCCGCGACGTTCCCGGCACGGTCTCGGTGTTCGCCGAACGCGTCGGTGACGGGCGCTACATCGAGATTCATCCGGACCGCATCGCCGCGGCGCGCTTCGGCCTGTCGATCGCGGACGTGCAGCGCATCGTCGCGTTCGCGATCGGCGGCCGCAATCTCGGCGAGGTGGTCGACGGGCTGGCGCGCTACCCGATCAACCTGCGCTATCCGCGCGAACTGCGCGACTCCCTGACCGACCTGCGGGAGTTGCCGGTGATCCAGCGCTCCGGCGCCACGGTGACGCTGGGACAGATCGCCCGCATCGAGGTCGCCGACGGTCCGCCGATGATCCGCAGCGAGAACGCGCGCCCGGCCGGCTACGTCTACGTCGACATCCGCGGTCGCGATCTGGGCGCCTATGTCGCCGACGCGCAGCGGGCGGTCCGCAGCCGGATCGAACTGCCGACCGGCTATTCGATCAGCTGGTCGGGCCAGTTCGAGTATCTCGAGCGCGCCGCGGCACGGCTCGAGATCGCGATTCCGCTGACCCTGGCGATCATCTTCGTGCTGCTGTATCTGACCTTCGGCCACGTCGGCGAGGCGGCCCTGATCATGGCGTCGCTGCCGTTCGCGCTGGTCGGGGGCTACTGGCTGATCTATCTGCTCGGCCACCATCTGTCGATCGCCTCCGCGGTCGGCTTCATCGCGCTCGCCGGCGTCGCCGCCGAGTTCGGCGTGGTCATGCTGATCTACCTCAAGCATGCGCTGGCCGCCCGCGAAGCCGACGGCACGCTGCGCACCGAGGCGGATCTGCGCACGGCCATCATCGAGGGTGCGGTGCTGCGCGTGCGGCCCAAGGCGATGACCGTTGCGGTGATCGTGGCCGGCCTGCTGCCGCTGTTCTGGGGCGCGGGGACGGGTTCGGAGGTGATGCAGCGGATCGCCGCGCCGATGGTCGGGGGCATGCTGACCGCACCGGCGTTGTCGATGATCGTATTGCCGGCCGCCTACCTGCTGCTCGGACGCCGGCGCTTGGCGCGACACGAATCCACAGCATAATGAGGCACCCCACCGCCGGTGATCCGATGCCATGACCGAAGCCGTTTCCACGCCCGCCCCGACGGATGAGCGGCCGCTGCGCATCCTGACACTGAACATGCAGGTCGGGATGCCGACGGAGCACTACCGGCACTACTTCACCGGCGCGTGGCGCCACGTGCTGCCGTCGAAGGGCGTACGCCACAACCTCGACCGCATCGCCGAGCTGCTCGCCGAGTACGACGTCGTCGCGCTGCAGGAGGCCGACGCCGGCAGCATGCGCACCGCCAGGCTCAACCAGGTCGAATACCTCGCGCATCGCGCCGGTTTCCCGCACTGGCACGTCGCGGTCAACCGCAATCTCGCGCCGCTGGCGCAACATGCGATCGGCCTGCTGTCGCGCTTTCCGCTGCACGACACCCGTCATCACCCGCTGCCCGGCCGCTTTCGCGGCCGCGGCGCGCTCGAAGCCCACGTGCGTGAACCCGGCCACCAGCCGCTGCACCTGATGGTGGCGCATCTGGCGCTGGGACGACTGTCGCGGGAACGCCAGCTCAGCTATCTGGCGGATCTGGCCGACCCCGGCGCCGACACGGTGCTGATGGGGGACTTCAACTGCGAGCCGCTGGAACTCGAGCAGCATCCGCAGCTGCGCCGCATCGGATTCAGCCCGGTGCACGTCGACCCGACCTATCCGAGCTGGAGCCCCAAGCGCAGCATCGACCACATGCTGGTGACGCCGTCGGTCACGACGCGTGCGGCCCGTGTGCTCGAACATCGGCTGTCCGACCATCTGCCGGTCGCCACGGAGGTCCTGTTGCGCCAGCAATGAACACCGACGCCAGTTTCTGGTCCGCGCTGCTGAGCCTATGGGCCGGGGTCGGCCTGTTCGCGGCCGGCCACGCCCTGCTCAACAAGAGTGATCCGCGCTCCGCCTGGGGCTGGATCGCGGTGTGCTGGCTGTTTCCCTTTGCCGGGCCGGCGTTGTACTTCCTGTTCGGCATCAACCGCATCCAGACGCGCGCGCACCAGCTCGGCTTCGACCGCCGCCGTTCGGCCCTGGAAATCGGCACCGAGCATGCCGAGGACGCGCGCAATTCCGGCGCGCACGCAGGCATCCCCGAATCGCTCGGCGAGGTCGTGCGCACCGCCGACGTCCTGACCCGACGCCCCCTGCTCGACGGCAACCGCATCGGCCTGCTGCACAACGGCGAGCAGACCTACCCGCGCATGCTGGACGCGATCGACTCGGCCCGGCACTCGATCTATCTGGCCAGCTACATCTTCGACGTCGACGACTGCGGCCGGCGCTTCGCCGAAGCGCTGGCGCGGGCTCACGCCCGCGGCGTCGACGTGCGCGTGCTCATCGACGGCATCGGCGAGCGCTACTCGCCGCGTCGCATGAGCCGCCTGCTCCGGCGCATGGGCGTTCCGGTCTCCATCTTCAATCCGCTGCGCCTGCTGCCGCCGGCCCTGCACCTGAACCTGCGCAACCACCGCAAGCTGCTGCTGGTCGACGGACGCGTTGGCTTCACCGGCGGAATGAACATCAGCCGCCGCCATCTCGCCGCGGACCCGACCCGGCGCACGCGCGTGACCGATCTGCACTTCGAGGTCAGCGGCCCGATCCTCGGCCAGCTCGCCGAGGTCTTCGCCGAGGACTGGCGCTACAGCACCCGTGCGCTGCCGCCGCCCCCGCCGGAGGCGCGCGACGATGCCGACGGATCGATGACCTGCCGGGTGATCGCCGACGGCCCCAACGAGGACTTCGACCATCTGTCGCTGGTGCTGCAGGCCGCCATTTCG
Organism: Nevskiales bacterium; assembly: GCA_028698335.1. Taxonomy (GTDB): domain Bacteria; phylum Pseudomonadota; class Gammaproteobacteria; order Nevskiales; family Nevskiaceae; genus Solimonas. The sequence continues at coordinate 44,931 of JAQVDP010000014.1, forward strand.
GCAGCGCGCAAGCGCATCCGCATCATGACGCCGTATTTCCTGCCACCGACCGAAGTCGCCGGCGAGTTGCGTGCTGCTGCATTGCGCGGTGTCGAGGTCGAAATCATTCTGCCGGCGAAGAACAACCTGCCGTTCGTGCACTGGGCCAGCCGCCACCAGTTGTGGCAGCTGATGCGCTACGGCGTCAGCGTCTTCTATCAACCGCCGCCGTTCTGCCACAGCAAGCTGTTCGTGGTCGACGACTGCTACGCGCAGATCGGCTCCGCCAATCTCGACGCCCGCAGCCTGCGGCTGAACTTCGAACTGGCGCTGGAAACCTACGACGTCGCCTTCGCGCAGAACCTGGCCGCCCACTTCGAGGCCACCCGCGCGGTGTCGACACCGCTCGAACCCGACGTTCTGCTCAACCGCAGCCTGGCGGCACGGACCCGCGACGCCTTCTTCTGGCTGTTCTCGCCGTACATGTAGCGTCGACGGCGTGGCGGCCGGCCGCACTGCCCGGCCGCCACACGACCGCCGCGCTCAGCCGCGGAACCGGCGGAGGCCGAACCGCCGCCGCCCGAACAGGGTCGACGCCAGCAGCGCCGTGATCAGCACCGCCAGCGATCCGGCACCGAAGGCACCGTTGCCGAAGCGGCCAGCGTCGTCGCCGTCGTCGTCGCTGCCGCCATCCCCATCGCCGGGCGCCGCCGTCTCGAAGGTATACGTCCAGACATGACGGCCGAAGGTCGACGCGAACAGGCGCGTGTCGTCGCCAGGATGCAGCCGCAGCATCGTGACGGGTGAACTCGGCAGTCCCTTGCCGAGGACCGCCCACGTCGATCCGTCGAGATCGGCGGAGATGAAGGCGCCGATGTCGGTCCCGACCAGCAGCTGGCCGTCGCGGATGATCACGCTGTCGGTATGTACCGCCGGCAGGTTGCCGGAGATATTGACGAAGTGCGCTCCGGCGTCGGTGGACTTGAACACATTGCCGACACCGATATCCGGGTTCGGGTCGAGATACGACCCGGGCGGGCGCAGGTTCGACAGATAGCCGCCCAGGGTGACATACAACGTCGCCGGATCCTCGGGATCGATGGCAATGGACGTGATGAAGCGGTTGGGCAGGCCTTCGGCGTCGGCGAAGTGCCAGCCGTCACCGCTCTCGCGGCTGGGCGGCAGATCGCCACCGACATTGGTCGCCAGAACGTTGGCGAAGCCGTCGTCGTTGCCGGAGACCCCGCAATCGCCGCAACCGCCGACGTAGATCGCGTCGCCGAGCACGGCCATCGTGGTCGTGGTGCGCGTCGCGCCGGTGTCGGGATTGCTGCCGAGGTTGAACACCTCGACCCAGCCGCTGCCGCTGACCGTCTCGGCGCTGGCGGTCTCGTAGACCTCCTGCGCGCCGGTGACCATGTGCTGGGCATCGGTTGGGTCCATGCTGAACCAGTTGTCGAACATCGGGTTGGTGTAGCTCGGCGCGATCGAGGTCCAGGACTGGCCGCGATCGACGGTGCGCCGCAGTCCGCCGTTCTGGGATTCGGTGTAGGCGACGTCGCTGTTGTCCGGATCGACTTCGGCATAGAAGCCGTCGGCGCCGTAGTCCATGAAGCTCTCGCCGGTGTCGGGCTCGATATGTCCGGAGCCGTTGTCCTGCAGGCCGAACCACACGGTGCCGTCCTTGGCCACCGCCAGGCCGTAGGGCAGCAGCGCGTAGATGCCGGTGTTGGCGCCGCCGTCGCCCCAGCCGTTGTTGTCGAGTTCGGCGCCGGCGTCCGCGCACTGCCTGAACACGCCGCCGTCACCGCCGGCGAAGAAGCAGACGCCGCCATCGTCGGTCGGCACGAAGATCCCGGCGTGCTGATCGGGATGCGTCGTGGTCGTCGACGTCAGGTTGTAGTACTGGCCGATCACGCCGAAGTCCAGCGGCGACTGCTGCAGCAGGCCGTTGACCGGCACGTTGGTCAGCCGGTTCTGCCAGACCTCCTCGAGCCCGAACACCACGCGGGTCGGGTAGCCTCCGGCGGCGCGCGTCGGATCGGCCTGCACGTAGAGGTTGTACCAGGCCTGTACGCCGGGCTGGTACCCGAGCAGCGAGTTGAGCACCAGCGCCGAGTTGCTCAGCGGCTCGATGATCTCGAGCAGATCGGCGATGCGCACCCAGGAGGTGCCGAAGTCGTCCGATACATAGACACCGTTGAACACCGACGACAGCAGCAGTCCGAGCGGGTTGTCCATCGGCAGGTCCAGATACGGGAATCCGCCGTTGAACAGCACCGCATCCTGCACCAGGGCGTAGAGCACGTTGTGATCCTGCTCCGGGCCATAGGCCCGTCCCAGCTCGATGCGGCCGATGCGCGCCTGCTCCGGGAACCCGATCGGGCTCAGGCCCGACACCGCCGGATCGTCGACGCGCTCGAAGCTGCCGACGCCGCCGGTCTCGGAGCGGTACAGGCCGTTGGCGGGCGCCATCGGCGTGCCATCCTGGAAGGTGAAATCGGAGCCGACGCGGAAACCGACCGCGGCGACCACCGGGCAACCCGCGTCGGCACAGACGACGCCGGTGGTGCCGCCCGGCTCCTGCACGACGACATCGGTGACGTAGTTGGTGAACTGGCAGACCCCCAGGGTCTCGACGCCCGCACAGGTCTCGCTGGTCGGCAGGCGCACGTTGGCGTAGCTGCGCCCGGCGTCGGCGGAGCGGAACAGGCCCTTGCTGGTCGCGACGTAGACGACCTGCGGATGCGCGGCGTCGACCGCGGCCTGGAACGCCAGCGCCGCGTCTGGAACCCCGCTGGCCTGATGCCAGCTCGCGCCGAGATCGTCGGACCAGAACGCACCCAGACCGAGGTAGCCGGACGAGCCCATCACCGCCTCGCCGCCGGCGGCGATCAGGGTGCCGCCGCCGGCCGGGGTCCACGCCACCGCACCGATGTTCTGGCTCGGCAGAGGGTCGCTGACCGCGACCCAGTGATCGCCCAGCGTCCGCACGTCGCCGTCGACCGCCTCGCTCATCCACACGCCGCCGCTGCCGACTGCGGCGAACAGGCGGCGGTGCTCGGCGTCGTAGGCGAAGTTGTCGACGCGCGCCGCCAACTGGTCGTAGCCCTCGCCCGGCGCGCGCAGATTGCCGCTGCCGTAGGGGGTCCACGTCCCGTCGGCGCCGGCGATCGACGCCTTGGCGATGCCCATCGCGTCACGTTGCGCGAGCGCGCTGCGCAGCGCGCCCGGCGCCACCGCGCCGGCCTTGCGGTAGTGCATGTCGTGCACCGCCATGATCTCGTCGGCCGGCTCGGGATGTTTGCGCCAGGCGCAACCGCCCTCACGCTCGGCCTCGGCTGCGGACACCGCCGCGACATCTCCAGCCGGCGCGCAGTCGGCAACCGCCGGATCGGCAAAACGGCCGTCGCTCCACAGCCAGACGCCCGTCGCCGCCACCAGCGCGGCGGCAGCACTCCATGCTTGCTTGTTCATCTGTTCCCCGTATCCCCGGTGCCGCAGGGCGCGGCACGTCTCGTTGTCGCGTCAGTTTCAGCAAACTCCGCGCCATGAACCGCGCGGACACCGACCGCAGCGCCGATCTTTGCCGCGACAGGACTTGGGGGCCAGAGGAAAAACCCGGGCTTGGGCCGAGGCCACGCCCGGGGGGGCCGTCAGTCGCCGCTGATGCGCACCAGGGTCCGTCCGGTCACCGTTCCGGCGATCAGCTCCTCGCACACCGCCGGCAGGTCGTCGAGCGCGATCTCGCGGGCGACGATGCGATCCAGCGCCGCCGGCTTGAGGTCGGTCGACAGGTTGCGCCAGATCGCCTCACGCCAGGCCCGCGGGCATTCGACCGAGTGGATGCCGAGCAAGGAGACGCCGCGCAGGATGAACGGCATCACCGTCGTGTGCAGCTCGTGCGACTGCGCCAGGCCGATGCTGGCGATGTTGCCCCACGGCCGGGTCGTGCGGGTCAGCCACGCCAGGGTCTCGCCGCCGAGGTTGTCGACCGCCCCTCCCCACAGGGCCGATTCCAGCGGCCGCGTGCCGAGGTTCAGATCCTGGCGCGAGACGATCTTGTCGGCGCCCAGCGACTTCAGGTAGTCGTCGGCGACGCCCGCCTTGCCGGTCACCGCGTGCACGGTGAAGCCGGCGCGCTTGAACAGATCGATCGCAATCGACCCGACACCGCCGGTCGGTCCGGTGATCGCGATCGGCCCCATGTCCGGCGCCTGGTGGTTCTCGAGCATCCGGCGCAGCGCCATCGCCGCGGTGAAGCCGGCGGTGCCGATCGCCATCGCCTCGCGCATCGTCAGCCCTTCGGGCAGCGCCACCAGGGTGCTGGCGGGCAGGCGCGCGTACTCGGCGTAACCGCCGTCGAGCGCCTCGCCGATGTTGCAGCCGGTCGCGAGCACGCGATCACCGGCGTGGTAGCGCGGATCGCTGCTGGACTCGACGATGCCCGCCAGATCGATGCCCGGCACCTTCGGATAGCCCTTCAGGATCCGGCCCTTGCCGGTCACCGCCAGGGCATCCTTGTAGTTGATCCCGCTCCATGCGACGCGGACGACGACGTCACCCCTGGACAGATCGTCGACGCTCAGGGACTCGAATCGGGCAACGGTGGATTTGTCCTGCTGGTGGACCCGGAGTGCTTTGAACGTCGACATAACGAGTATCCTTGTGGCTGTGTGGGGGGATGTATTCGATGGAGGGGCCGATTTCGACAGACAACACCGATGGCGCGACAATCCTGGTCTCCTCGTCGGAACGTCGCTTCGGTCCCGAACCGCTCATCAAGTTTGCCAGACCTGACATGTCCCAATACACCAAGAATCCCCCGCTCCTCGAGGCCGGCGTCTGCGCCGATCCGATCGAACAGTTCGATCACTGGCTCGGCGAGGCCCAGGCCGCCGGCATGATCGAACCCACCGCGATGACCCTCGCGACGGTCGACGCCAACGGACACCCGTCCGCCCGCATCGTGCTGTTCAAGGGCGTCCACGAAGGTGGACCGACCTTCTACACCAGCTACCGCGGGCGCAAGGCACACGACCTCGAGGTCAATCCGAATGTGGCCCTGGTGTTCTGGTGGGACCGCATGGAGCGGCAGGTCCGCTTCGAAGGCCGTGTCGCCAAGCTGCCGATCGACATGTCGCGCGAGTATTTCTACCAGCGCCCGCGCGAATCGCAGATCGGGGCGATCACTTCGCACCAGAGCCAGGTCGTCGCCTCACGGGAAGCGCTCGACCAGCGCTACGACGACAACGTCGCACGCCTCGCCGGCGACGAGGTGCCGTTTCCCGATCACTGGGGCGGCTACCGCGTCGAACCGGTCGCGGTCGAATTCTGGCAGGGCCGTCTCGGCCGCCTCCACGACCGGCTCCGGTATCGCCGCGACGGCGCGCAGTGGGCCCTGGAACGCCTCGAACCGTGATCCGCTGGGCGCTCGCGGCCGTCGGTCTGTTCGGACTGCTCGTCCCGGCCCAGGCCGCGACGGTCTATGTGCCGCGGCCCCAGGTCGATCTGGCTGCGGCACAGGCTCACCGCAATGCCAAGGCGCTGCCCGACCAGAGCAGCGCCGTCATCGCGATCGAGCGCGCGCGCCTGCAGGCACTCGCCGACCCGCTGACGGCGGAGGCGCAGTTGCAGCAGACCCTGCTGATGCTGCGCGATGCCCCCGCCCCGACCGAGGCCGCGCGGCGGGCCGTCGCGGCCATGGCCGGGTACAGCGATCAGGTCCGGACCGATCCGGTCGATCCGGATCACGGGCGCGGGCTCACGGTCCCGGCGTTCCAGATCGCGGCGACCGCGCGCGGCACGCTGCGACACTGGGACAAGCTACGCTCCGGGGCGCTGATCGACCGGGCCCTGGCGACGGGTGATCTCGACGCGCTGCGTCAGGCCGATGCGGGCGCCCTGCTCGCCCGCGCCCGCAGCGGCAGCCGCGCCGATCTGGACCTGTTGATGCTCGCCGACCGGCCGGAACCCGCAATCCGGGCCGAACTGGCGGAGCGGCTGCAGGACGCCACGCTGGCGACCGCGGTGCTGCGCGCGGCGCCGGACCCGGCCGGCTTCAAGCTGATCGGCGCCGTCGCCGCGACCTTCCCACCGGATACGGCGCTGACCGTGCTGCGCGATCCCGAGGCCGACAGCGGCTACCGCTCGGCCGCACGTCTGGCCCTGACGGCACTGGTCCCGCGGAACCCCACGGTGCGCGCGTACCTGGATGCGACGCTCGGCGACGGCTGGGGCGCCGCCAGCGCCCAGGCGCTGGCCCGTGCCGACGCCGTCGAAACCCTGATCGCAGCCGCAATCGATCCGTCCGCCGACGCGGCGCGGCAGCGTCACGCCGTGCTCGGACTGCAGTTGCACAACAGCGCCGTCGCGCGCGACGCGCTGGGCCGCATTGCCACGGACCCGCGCTACCCGGACGCACTGCGCACACAGGTGACCGCATGGCTGCAATGACCCGCTGGCTCGCGCTGGCACTGGGCACCGCCGCCGGCAGCGCCGCGGCCCAGGTCCTGACGCTGACCGAGGATCAGTTCGGCGCCAATCAGGTTCCGCTCGGGTACCCGGTGCCGCTGCCAATCGAATCACAGACGCCGGTCAACGGCTTTCGCGCCTACGCACCGCTGCGGGCGCACCTGGCGGATCTGGCGCTGGCCGGCGCCGACGTGACCGAAATCCAGGTCGGACAAAGCCTGAACCAGCGCCCGATCTATGCCTACCGTCTCGGCGACGCCGACGCTCTCACCGTCGAGGGCCTGCCCGAACCCGCGGCCCTGATCAACGGCACCATCCACGCCCGCGAATGGGCCAGCCCCGAGGTCAGCGCCGCGCTGATCGAGCGCTTCGCGGAACGGGCCGACGACGGCGGGCTGTACCGCTACCTGCTCGACAACCTGAACGTCGTGGTCGTGCCGGTCCTCAATGTCGATGGCCTGCTGCAGACCCAGCGCTACCCGACGCAGATGCTGCAGACCGAATACAGCGGCGACCCGCAGCCGGACCAGCAGCAGTCCGAGCCCGAGGCCTATCGCAACTACCCGCGCGACGGGCGCTTTCGCCGCAAGAACATGAACGGCGTCGACGAGGTCCTGTGCGCCGCCGGGGATGCCGGCTGCACCGCCGACGGCATGAACGGCGTCGACCTGAATCGCAACAACGCGCCCTACTTCGGCTCCGGCAACCAGAACTCCGGTGCCGCCGGCGCGCTGCTGTACCGCGGCACCAGCGCGGCGTCCGAACCCGAGACGCAGGCACTGGACGCGGCCGCGGCGCTGGGGCCGACGGCGCGCCTGCGCCTCTTCATCGATATCCACTCCTTCAGCCGCGTCTACTTCGGCGTCGACACCGGCAACGCCCGGCGCGATGCGATTGCGCGCGGCGTCGCCCGGGGCATGGCGGCCGCGACCGGCGCCGGCAACCGCTATCCCTACAGCCCGTCTCCAGCCGGGTATGGCATCGGCAGCACCGACGAGCACTTCGGTTACGGCTACCAGATTCCGGCCTACACGCTGGAGATCGAACCCAGCGCCAACGGCGGCGTCGACTACGGCGGTTTCGGCTACCACCACGACGGCTTCGTGCTGCCCGCAGACCAGATCGCGCGGGTCCGCCAGGAACTGACCGCGGCAACAACGCTGGGCCTGTACCGCATGGCCGGCCCGCCGCTGCTCCGGCAGGTGCGGATCGAACGCGTCAGCGACGGCCATCCGGTATTCGTCGCCAGCTGGCAACGCGACGGCAACCAGCGCCGGCAGACCGTCGAGACGCGCGAAGCCCTGAGCCCGCAGATCGAGTACCGCCTGTGGCTGGCCTTCAACAAGCCGATGCGCGTCCGCAACGCCAGCGGCGCCGTGGTCCAGTACACCGGCCAGTCGGCAGAGCCGATGCCGAGCGTCGCGATCACCGGCGCCGACGCCGGCGGCTCCGGCTTCAGCCACCCGCTCGACACCGCCGCCGGCCAGTGGCTCGGCGCGGCGGGCAACGCGCCGTCGGGGCTGTCGCGATACGCCGATGACAGCTACACGGTGACTTTCAGCATCCCCGACGGGGTTCCCGTCGACCAGGCCCGACGCGTCGGGCTGGCAGTGGGCGCCGAGGATTTCGCCGGCCAGGCCCTCGACGCCAATCCCAGGACGATCAGCACCTGGGACGGCGGCTGGGCCGGCTACGAAGACAGCCAGGGCAATGACGACACCGACAGCGGCGGCGTCGACGTCACCATGCGGATCATCGACGACGGCAGCCCGCTGCCGGGCCAGAGCGCCGGATCATCGGGCGGCGGCGCCTTTGGCGGCGGCAGCCTGTTGCTGCTGGCGGGACTGGGGCTGGCGCGGCACCTGCGGCGGTGGCGGCATCGCCGCCGCTGAGCCGCCCACGAAAAAGGCCGGGCACTGGGCCCGGCCTTGCCAACAACATCGCTTGTCTAATTGACGACGGCCACCTGTTCGGCCTGCAGACCCTTCTGGCCCTGCACGACACTGAACTGGACCTGCTGACCTTCCTGCAGGGTCCTGTAGCCTTCGCCAACGATCTGGCGGAAATGCACGAAAACGTCCTCCTGACCCGTTCCGCGCTGAATGAAGCCGTAGCCCTTGGCGTTATCGAACCACTTCACCGTGCCTGTTTCGAAATTAGACATACCCTTTCAACACTCCAGAAATACCAAACGGTCGCACCGTAAAACTGCGGACGAGTCATTTTTGAACGCCGACCCTTGCCGCACCCAACACGGGCATGGAAGCCCGGGTCATAACTGTAACGGCATTCGCGCAGACTGGAAAAGTGCCCAACGGATCGCATTCAGGGTGCATTCGGACGGGCTTTGACTATCATTCCCCCATTCCTCGGCTTCGATTACTGACGGAGAGCGCAGATGGCTTCATGGCCGCACCGCCGCACGATTGTCCTGACGGTCACCCTGATCGCCCTGATCAGCGCCTGCGCGACCTCCCCGACGGGACGCCGCCAGCTGCGGCTGGTGTCGGACGCCGAGATGTCGCAGATGGGCATCGCCGCGTTCCAGTCGATGAAGAAGGAGACACCGCCCAGCTCGAATGCACGGGTCAATCGCTACGTCCAGTGCGTGGCCGGCGCGATCACCCGCGAAGTCGGCGGCAACTGGGAAGTGCAGATCTTCGATTCGAAGGACATCAATGCCTTCGCGTTGCCGGGCGGCAAGATCGGGGTCTACACCGGCCTGCTCAAGGTCACCGCCAACCAGGACCAGCTCGGCGCGGTCATCGGCCACGAAGTCTCGCATGTGCTCGCCGGCCATTCGGCCGCGCGGGTCTCCAACGAGATGGCGGCACAGCTCGGCGTGTCGGTGCTGTCGTCGGCCACCGGCATGTCCCCGGACATGATCGGCATGGGCGCCAACCTGCTTCTGCTGCTGCCGTACTCGCGCGGCGACGAATCCGAGGCGGACGTTCTCGGCCAACAGCTGATGGCCCGCGCGGGATTCGATCCTCGCGAGGCGCCGAAGCTGTGGCAGAACATGATGAAGGCCAGCAACGGCGCACCGCCGGAGCTGCTGTCGACGCATCCGTCGCCCAGCACGCGCATCCAGGATCTGAACGCCAACCTGCCCAGGTTGATGCCGGTCTACGAGCAGGCCCGCGCCGCCGGCAAACGCCCGGACTGCCGGCCGTAGCGGGACCGCCCGGCTACGCCGGGGTCGCGGCCGGCGACGGCCAGATATTGCCGTCGGCGATGTAGTGACAGGCCGCGCCGCCACCGCCGGCGAGGCGGCGCATCACGGGCACCTGACGCAGGCAGTGCTGGTCCGCCAGCGGACACCGTGAGGTGAAGACACAGCCCTGCGCCGGCATCGAGACATCCGGCGGCGGCCCGTCGAGCAACAGCTCGCGGCGGCGCGCGGGATCGGTTCCGGGGGCGCTGGCCAGCAACGCCTTGGTATAAGGGTGCCGGGGCTGCTCGAACAGGATCTGCGTCTCCGCCTGCTCCATCACCCGGCCGTAGTACATCACCAGCACACGCCGGGCCAGCGCGCGCACCACCGACAGGTCGTGGCTGATGAACAGCATCGACAGGCCGAACTCCTGCTGCAGGCTGCGCAGCAGTTCGAGGATCTGCTGCCGCGTCGTTGCATCCAGCGCCGACACCGCCTCGTCGCAGATCAGGATCTGCGGTTCCGGCGCCAGCGCCCGCGCGATGCCGACGCGCTGGCACTGCCCGCCGGACAGCTCATGGGGAAAGCGCTCCATCATGCCCGGCGTCAGGCCGACGCGCTCGAACAGCTCGGCGACACGCCGGCGGCGTGCAGCGGGATCCCGCTCGCCGCAGAGGAACTCCAGCGGCTCGGCGACGCTGTCGCCGACGCGCATGCACGGATCCAGGCTGCCGAGCGGGTCCTGGAACACCATCTGCACCGTGCGGCGCACTTCGCGCCACTGCCGGGGCCGCATCCGGGTCAGCTCACGCCCGCCCAGCCGGATCGACCCGGCGCCGGCCGGCACCAGACCGACCAGCGCCCGCGCCAGCGTCGACTTGCCGGAGCCGGACTCGCCGACCAGCCCCAGGGTCTCGCCCGGGTACAGGTTGAGGTTCAGCTCGTCGACGGCCCGCAGCCGCCGCGGCGGCCCGAACCAGCCCTTCGGCGGCTGCCGGTGAACGACGCTGAGTTGCCGAACCGCCAGCAGGGGCTCGGCGCCCGCGCTCAACACCTATTCAAGCAGGCTGCGCAGCATCCATGCGGTCTTTTCATGGACCTGCATCCGCTGCGTCAGGAGATCGGCGCTCGGTTCGTCGCTGGCCTCGTCGACCAGCGGGAACATCTCGCGTGCGGTTCGCACGCAGGTCTCGTGGCCCTTGATCAACTCGGTGACCATCCGCTGCCAGTCCGGCACGCCGTCGGTTTCCTCGATCGAGGACAACTCGGCGAACGCGCGGTAGGTGCCCGGCGCCGGAAACCCGAGCGCGCGGATCCGTTCCGCGACCAGATCCACCGCGGTCGCCGCCTCGGTGTAGTGCTGCTCGAACATCAGGTGCAGCGTGTTGAACATCGGACCGGTGACGTTCCAATGGAAGTTGTGCGTCTTCAGGTACAGGGTGTACTCGTCGGCCAGCAGGCGGCTGAGACCGTCGGCGATGCCCTTGCGCGCGTCCTTGCCAATCCCGATGTCGATCTTGGGCGCCTTCGCGCTGCCCTTGGATTTCGCCATTGCAGACTCCTTGGATGGATCGTTGGATCGACGACCAGTGTAGAGAGCCGGCGCGCGCAGGAACAATCAATTCTGATTCGGATCGCGATTGAGATTCACAATCGCTCGATCTAGGCCGACAACAGCTTCGCCTTGCGGTAGTAGCTGAAGATGTCGTTGAGATTGCGCTTGGGCTTCCAGTCGTAGACCTCGCGGAAGTGCCGTCCGTCGATGATCACCGGATACTTGAAGTAGTTGATCAGGTACGGCGGGAAGAACGCATTCCAGTTCAAGGCGTTGCTGATCATCTTCGGCACCAGCGGGGGGATGCCCGGCAGCGGCAGCTTGCGGCAGCCGCACTGCTCGACGGCCACCTGGTAGGCGACCCAGTCGTCCGGTGCGACGTTGTAGATGCCGGGCTGGTTGCGCTCGAAGGCAACGACCATCGCATCGGCCATGTCGTCGACGTGCAGGAACTGCATCAACGGCGAGAAGCCCATCAGCACCGGCACCACCGGACGCGACAGCAGCAGCGACATGGTGTTCTTGACCCCCGGGCCGAGCACGTTGCACGGCCGCAGGATCGTGATGTTGAGCTCGGGATACTTCCACAGGTAGATCTGCGCCAGCGATTCGAGCTCGACCGAATCGACCAGGTCCTGGGTGACCTCGCTGGCCTTGAGCGGCGCGTCCTCGTCGAGCAGCGCGGGGTTGTACGCGGATGCCCCGTAGACGAAGTAGGTCGAATGGATGATCACCTCGCCCACGCCGTACTTGCGGCACAGCTCCAGCAGCTTCTTGGTGCCGAGGACGTTGGCGTTGTAGCGACGCTGCCGGTCCGACTCGTGCGCGAACATCCGCCCGATGTGGATGACCGAATCGATCTTGTGGTTGCGGAAGATGTCTTCGAATCCCCGCTTGTGCATCTCGACCTTGTAGGACGGAATGCCGGCGTCGGTATCGACCTTGCGCCGGAAATCGACCGCGATGACATTGTGCTTGCCGTGCAGGCGCGCGATCACGCGTTTGGCCAGAGAGCCGGCGGCGCCGGTCACCAATACAGTCTTTTTGTCGTTCGAGGACATCAGTTCACAACCTTGTTAAGCCCACACCGCGCTTCAGTAGACGCTGGTGCGCTGTTTGAGTCCCAAGTCGATGAGTTCGCGAATCCGGTCCTTGACCTGCTCGACCATCGTCGTGACGTTTTCCTCGCTCTCGACGTCGCCCTCAAAGTACATCGGCTCGCCGAAGTTCAGGTAGACGCGTGCCGGCAGGGGCAATAGCGGACCGACCGGGATGTAAGGCACTCCCAGCAGTCTCGCCAGTGGCCACAGATTGGCCAGAGACGGCATCGTCTCCTCGCAGCCCACCACCCCCACCGGCACGATCGGGGTCTTGTGCTGCAAGGCCAGATGCATGAAACCGTTGCCGAAACGCTGCAGCTGGTAGCGATGCTTGTAGAGCTTTCCGGAGCCGCGGATCCCCTCCGGGAATACGATGATCGGCTCTTCCTGCTCGAGCATCTTCGAGCAGTTCAGCGGATCGCCGATGACCGCGCCGATGGAGTTGAGCAGATTGCCGAGCCAGGGAACGGTCGGGAAGAAGCGCTCGATCATCGCGCGCGCCGCACGCGGGCCGTGCGGATTGGTGGCCATCGCGTAACCGATCAGCACGCCGTCCATCGGCAGCTGCCCGGAATGATTCGGAATGACCAGCACCCGCCCCCGCTCGGGAATGTTCTCGAGACCGTTGGCGGTGACCCGAAAGTAATGCTCGTACATCCACTTCATGGTGCCGAGCGCGAGCTTCGCGGTATTTTCGTTGTAGCCCCACGGGTCGTAACCGAAGGTGCCGACCGGCTTGGGAATACGCGCGAACAGCTCTTCGAGTTCGGGCGTGACGATGCGCTGGTAGATCTCCTCGCGCGGGCTGATGGCGCTCAGATGCTTGAGTGTTTCGATATTGATCATTGTTCAGGCCGGCATTTTCGTGGCCGGCTTCTCCCCGCAAGGCTTTTCCCGCTTACGGTATGCGAAATCGGTGCCGAAATGAAGGGTGGGATCAGGGTTGGGGCACAGCGCACTGCACGTCGTCGCCACACGGCGGCCGAAGACCGGTCAATCCGCGATCGCCGGAACCGGATCGGCGCCTTCGGCTCGCCGGTGTTCACGCTGCTGCATTTGCCACAGACGGGCATAGGCTCCGCCGGAATCCAGCAGCTCGGCATGCGTCCCCTGCTCGATGACGCGCCCCTGCTCGAGCACGACGATGCGGTCGGCATCGACAATCGTCGACAGCCGGTGGGCGATCACGAGGGTGGTCCGGTGTTCCGCCACTTCCCGCAGCGCATCGAGAATCGCCCGTTCGGACACCGAATCCAGCGATGAGGTCGCCTCGTCGAAGATCATCACCGGCGGATCCTTGAGCAGGGCACGGGCGATCGCGACCCGCTGCTTCTCGCCGCCCGACAGCTTCAGGCCGCGTTCACCGACACGGGTCTGATCCCCCTCCGGCAGCTGCGCAATGAACCCGTCGAGATGGGCCAAGCGGATCGCCTGCCTGATCTCGTCCGCAGTGGCGTCCGGCCGGCCGTAGCCGATGTTGTAGGCCAGGGTGTCATTGAACAGCACCGTGTCCTGTGGCACGACGCCGACCTGTGTCCGCAGGCTGTCCTGCCGCAATTCGCGCAGGTCGCGGCCGGCGATGGTGATCCGACCCGCGTCCGGGTCGTAGAACCGGAACAGCAGGCGCGCAAGCGTGGACTTGCCCGCGCCGCTGGCCCCGACGACGGCGACCTTGTGCCCGGCCGGGATCGTGAAACTGACGCCGTGCAGCACTTCGCGCTGCGGCCCGTATCCGAAGCGCACGTCCTCGAAGCGCACCTCCGGGGCCTGGTGTCGCAGCTCGATCGTGGCGGCGCCGTCGACCACCTTCGGCCGGACCTCTAGCAGCTTGAACATCCGCTGCATATCGGCCAGCGCCCGCCGAATCTCGCGATAGACGAAGCCCAGGAAATTCAGCGGGATGAAGAGCTGGATCAGGTAGGCGTTGATCGCGACGAAATCCCCCAGGGTCATGTCGCCCGCCGCCGTCCCGCGCGCGGCCATCACCATCATCCAGGTCAGGCTGCCGGCGACGATCAGGGCCTGTCCCGAATTCAGTGTCGCCAGCGACATCCGATTGCGCTGCTGCGCCGTTTCCCACTGTGCCAGCGAGCGGTCGTACTCGTCGGCCTCGAAACGCTCGTTGCCGAACAGCTTGACCGTCTCGTAATTCAGGAGGCTGTCGATGGCGCGCGTGTTGGCCCGGGAGTCGAGCCGGTTGGCCTCGCGCACGAAGCGGGTCCGCCACTCGGTCGTCACCACCGAGAATGCGATGTAGAGCACCACCGCAGCTGCGGTGATCAACGCAAACGCGACGCCGTAGTTGAACAACAGAATGCCCGCGACCAGCGCGATCTCGAGCAGCGTCGGCAGGATGTTGAACAGCATGAACCGCAACAGGAAGCTGATTCCCGCCACACCGCGTTCGATGTCCCGCGACAGCCCTCCGGTGCGGCGGGACAGGTGATAGTCGAGGTCCAGGCGATGCAGGTGCCGGAACACCGACAGCGCCGCGCGCCGCATCGCCCGCTCGCCGACGCGTCCGAACACCACGTCCCGCAACTCGCCGAACAGGACGTTGACCAGCCGCAGTGCGCCGTACCCGATCAGAAGCCCCAGCGGTACCGTGGCGACGCTGCCGCCCTTGGCGTCCAGCGCGTCGACGGCGTGCTTGAGCACCATCGGCAGCGCCGTGGCCGCCAGTTTGGCCGCGACCAGCAGCGCCAGGGCCAGTGCAATCCGCCCCGGAAACTCCCGCATGTACGGCCACAGACTGCGCAGCACCCGCCAGTCGGGGGCGGATGCATCAGCCTCTGGAGATTCGGGAATACGGTTGTGACGTGACACGATTACGGAGCCGGACTGCGCGCACCCACACAAGATGGGGGCGGACGCCCGACAACGCAAGCACGCCGCCCGCCGGCCAGGCTCCGTCGCCGGCAGAAACCTCAGGCGTTGGAGCTGTCGTTGATCTGGTCGATGGCGCGCAAGACGTCCGAGCGGGAGATGATGCCGACCAGACGGTTGTCCTCGACCACGGGATAGCGCTTGTAGGGGCGGTCGATGAACATCTTGGCGACCTCCAGAATGCTGGTTTCGGACTCCACCGTCACCGCGTTCTTGGACATGTAGTCCGCCACCCGCCCGCCAAGCACGCCATGGTAACTGGCGTGAATCGCGACATTCAGGCAATCGTGCTCGGACAGGATGCCGATGACGTTGCCGAGATTGTCCGTGACCGGCGCACCGGAATAGCACCTGTCCACAAGCTTGTGGATCGCCTCCATGACGTCCATGTCCGGCGTGAACGTCAGCAGGCTCTCGGCCATGAAGTCCTTGACCGTGATCGAATGCAGCATGCGGATCTCCTCTCTCAACCGCTCAGATGCGGTTGTGTCATGCGCGTGGCGGCTCTCCGCCACATCCTTGCGTCTTGCCGCAGACCTCACAGGTATCACCGGTGAACGCCGCCTGGCTTGCGCAGGTTCCCTTCAGCTCGCGACCCCGCACCAGCCAGCCAAGCCCGAGGCCGGCCAGAGCCAGTCCGAACAGTACAAATACGGCGATGAAGGTCGTCATGGCTGCAGTGTCTCTCTGTTGCATCGGCAGGGCAAGAGGCCGGGCTCGCGCCTCGGGACTTACCCTACCGGGTATCGATTGTTCAGACCGGATTGGCGGAGGTCAGGTCGGGTTGCCCGGCACATGAGCGGTCCTGTCCGGACCGCCTGCCCCCACCGATGCAGCGCCGCCCGCACGGGAACGTTTCCGGAGCACCGCACCGGTGTCCCGGCCCGGATGACAAGCATCCGGGCGTTCGGACGCGCTGAAAAAGTCGCACCTCCGGTGCGGCTCCGCCCGCGCGGGAACGTGCCTGGAGCACCGCACCGGTGTCCCGGCCCGGATGACAGGCATCCGGGCGTTCGGACGCGCTGAAAAAGTCGCACCTCCGGTGCGGCTCCACCCGCGCGGGAACGTGCCTGGAGCACCGCACCGGTGTCCCGGCCCGGATGACAAGCATCCGGGCGTTCGGACGCGCTGAAAAGTCGCACCTCCGGTGCGGCTCCGCCCGCGCGGGAACGTGCCTGGAGCGCCGAACCGGTGTCCCGGCCCGGATGACAAGCATCCGGGCGTTCGGACGCGCTGAAAAGCGCCACCGGCGCTTTTCAGCGCGTCCTCACCCCCCGAAGTCGTCGAGCATGATGTCCTTGCGCTCGACACCGAGATCCAGAAGCATCTTGATCACGGCGGCGTTCATCACCGGCGGACCGCACATGTAGTACTCGCAATCCTCCGGCGCCTTGTGGTTCTTCAGGTAGTTCTCGTACAGAACGTTGTGAATGAACCCGGTGTAGCCGGTCCAGTTGTCTTCCGGCAACGCGTCCGACAGCGCCACGTGCCACTCGAAGTTCTCGTTCTCCGCGGCGAGCATGTCGAAATCCTCGACATAGAACATCTCGCGCTTGGAGCGGGCGCCGTACCAGAAGCTGATCTTGCGCTTGGTCTTGAGACGCTTGAGCTGGTCGAAGATGTGCGAGCGCATCGGCGCCATACCGGCGCCGCCGCCGATGAACACCATCTCCTTCTCGGTGTCGCGGGCGAAGAACTCGCCGAACGGACCGGAGATCGTGACCTTGTCGCCCGGCTTCAGGTTGAAGATGTAGCTCGACATCTTGCCCGGCGGCACGTCCGGCAGCTTCGGCGGCGGGCTCGCGATACGGACGTTGAGCATGATGATGCCGCGCTCTTCCGGATAGTTCGCCATCGAGTAGGCACGCTCGACCGGTTCGTCGACCTTCGAGGTGTACTGCCACAGGTTGAACTTGTCCCAGTCCTCGCGGAAGCGGTCGGCGACCTCGAAGTTCTTGTACTCGACGACATGCGACGGACATTCGATCTGGATGTATCCGCCGGCACGGAAGTTGACGTGTTCACCCTCCGGGAGCTCCAGCACCAGTTCCTTGATGAAGGTCGCGACGTTGTCGTTGGAGCGCACCGTGCACTCCCACTTCTTGACGCCGAAGACCTCCTCCGGAATCTCGATCTTCATGTTCTGCTTGACCGCAACCTGGCAGGACAGGCGATCGCACTCCTTGGCCTCGCGCTTGGTGATGTGGTTCAGCTCGGTCGGCAGGATGTTGCCGCCGCCCTCGAACACCTTGACCCGGCACTGCGCGCAGGAACCGCCGCCACCGCAGGCCGACGGCACATACAGCCCGGCGCCGGCGAGGGTCTGCAGCAGCTTGCCGCCGACCGGAGCTTCGATTTCACGTTCGTTGTTGATCAGGATCTTGACGTTGCCGGCGGGGACCAGCATGTCCTTGGCGAACTGGATGATGACAACCAGCGCCAGAATGACACCGGTGAAGACCGCGACGCCGAGTGCGATTTCGAGAAACATGTCGCCCCTGCCCTTTAGAGTTGGATGCCCGAGAAGGCCATGAAGCCGAAGGCCAGCAGACCGGACGAAATGAACGTGATGCCCAGGCCCTGCAGGGCCGGCGGCACATCGGAGTACTTCAATTTCTCACGCACCCCGGCAAGCAACGCGATCGCCAGCGCCCACGATGCACCGGACGACACGCCGTAGACGCATGCCTCGGGGAAGGTGTAGTCGCGCTCGACCATGAACAGCGTGCCGCCGAGAATCGCGCAGTTGACCGTGATCAGCGGCAGGAAGATACCGAGCGCGTTGTAGAGCGCCGGCACGTACTTGTCGAGCGTCATCTCGAGGATCTGCACGGTCGCGGCGATCACGCCGATGTACAGGATCAGACCGAGAAAGCTCAGATCGGTATCGGGCAGACCCGCCCAGGCCAATGCTCCCGGCTTCAGCACATACTGGAACAGCAGGTTGTTCAGCGGCATCGTCAGCGACTGCACCGCGATCACCGCGATGCCGAGACCGATGGCCGTTTCGATCTTCTTGGAAATCGCCAGGAAGGTGCACATGCCCAGGAAGAAGGACAGTGCCAGGTTTTCGATGAACAGCGAGCGGATCGCCAGATTCAGATAATGTTCCATCTCGTCGGATCCCCTGATCAGTGCGCGTCGACGTGCGGCTGGCCGGACTGGATCTTGAAGTCAGGCCTCTCGACCTGCTGCGGCTTCCACGTCCGGATGATCCAGATGATCATGCCGATCAGGAAGAACGCCGACGGCGGCAGCAGCAGCAAGCCGTTCGGCGTGTACCAGCCACCGTCGGTGACCAGCGGCAGAATCTCGAATCCGAACAGTTTTCCGGAACCGAACAGCTCGCGGAACGTCGCCAGCGCGACCAGGATCGCGCTGTAACCCAGCCCGTTGCCGAGGCCGTCGAGGAACGCCGGGATCGGGGGATTGCTCTGCGCGTAGGCTTCGAGCCGCCCCATCACGATGCAGTTGGTCAGAATCAGCCCCACGAAGACCGACAGTGGCTTGGACGCCTCATAGGCCACCGCCTTGAGCGTCTGGTCGACCAGAATCACCAACGTCGCCGCGATCGTCATCTGGGCGATGATGCGGATGCTGCCCGGGATGAAGTTCCGAACCATGCTGTAGAACAGGTTCGAAAACGCGGTCACCGTCGTCAGACCGACGCACATGATCAACGCCGTCTCCAGACGCGAAGTCACGGCCAGTGCCGAGCAGATGCCAAGCACCTGCAGGATGATCGGGTTGTTGTCCGCGATCGGTTCGGTAACGATTTTCTTGATGGACACTTCAGACATGACTCACCTCAGGTTGCCGGCTGCGCGTCGGCGACGGAAGCGTGTTGCTGGGCGATGCGGTCGAGAAACGGCTTGAAGCCGGCATCCGACAGCCAGTACTGCACAAGGTTGGAAACGCCGTTCGACGTCAGCGTCGCGCCGGCCAGCGCGTCGACCTGATGGCCCGCTTCCGGGCTGTCGGGATTGACGCCGCCCTTGACCAGATGCAGCGCGACCTGGCCCTGGTCCCCGTAGATCTTCTTGCCCGGCCACAGCGCCTTCCAGTTCGGGTTGTCGACCTCGCCGCCGAGTCCCGGCGTCTCCGATTGCTGGTAGAAGTTGATCCCGACCACGGTATTGCCGTCGGCCTCGACGGCCAGGAATCCATAGAGCGTCGACCACAGCCCGTAGCCGCTGATCGGCAGGATCACGGTCTTGACCGAACCGTCCGGGTTGTACAGGAAGTACACCGTCGCATACTTCGGCTTGTACTTGATCTTGGCGATATCCTCGTCGCCCGGGATCGTGCTGCCCCCCTGGGAGGGATCCTTGGCCGCGGCGTACTGGTTGTAGTTCGCCGGATCGATTTCCGGCGCGAACTCGCCGGTCTCGATATTGATGACCTTCGGCGTGACCTGCTCGAAGGCCTTGTCGAGATCGATCCCCGGCTCATAGAGATTGACCACGCTCAGGATGTTCTTGCGCTTGTCGTCGAGCTTGGCCGCCTGCTGCACCGGCCGCAGCGCGATCGCCGCGGCGGTCACCAGGACCGAGCACACGAAACACAGGATGAACGCCACCCACAGGGCGTAGGCCTTGCTGTCTTTGGCCGCCATTGTGTCGCTTCCTCAGGCTGCGGCCAGCCGGCGCTGCCGGCGGGCGATGTTGGACTTGATCACCGCGTAGTCGATCAGCGGCGCGAAGATGTTGCCGAGCAGGATCGCCAGCATGACGGACTCCGGAAACGCCGGATTGACCGTCCGCACCAGCACCACCAGGAATCCGCAGAGGGCCCCGAAGACCCAGCGCCCGGTATCGGTATGCGCGGCCGACACCGGATCGGTCGCCATGAACATCATGCCGAAGGCGAAACCGCCGACGGTCAGGTGCCAGTACCACGGGAACGAGAACATCGGGTTGCTGTCCGAACCGATCATGTTGAACAGCAGCGCGGTCACGACCATGCCGGCGAACATGCCGAACACGATGCGGTAGTTCGCGACCCCGGTCAGCAGCAGGAACGCGCCGCCGACGAAGATCGCCAGCGCGGATACCTCGCCGATGCAGCCCTGCTCGACGCCGAGGAAGGTCTGCATCCAGGTGATGCCGCTATCCTTGACCGCGTCGAGACCGCCGAGCTTGGCGATGCCCAGCGTCGTCGCCGAGGTAAAGCCGTCGACCGCGGTCCAGATCGTGTCACCGGTCTGCTGCGCCGGATACGCGAAGTACAGGAACGCACGGCCCACCAGCGCCGGATTCAGGAAGTTCTTGCCGGTGCCGCCAAAGATTTCCTTGCCGATCACCGTGCCGAAGCTGATGCCCAGCGCGACCTGCCACAGGGGTACCGTCGGCGGCAGGATCAGCGAAAACAGGATCGAGGTGACGAAGAAGCCTTCGTTGATCTCGTGGCGTCGGATCGTCGCGAACAGGACTTCCCAGAATCCGCCGACGACGAAGGTCACGGCGTAGACCGGCAGCCAGTACCAGAACCCGTGCCAGAAGCAATCCCAGATGCTGTTGGGATCGGCCCCGACGCCGAACAGGTGCAGGACGCCCCAGCGCCAGCCGTCGACGTGCGTCTGGCCGAGCGCCGCCAGTGCGGTATTGGCCTGGTAGCCCACCGCCCAGCAGCCGACGGCGATCGCCGGGAAGGTCGCCAGCCAGACGTAGATCATCACCCGTTTGAGGTCGATGCCGTCGCGCACGTGCGGCGCGCCGCGGGTCACGTCACCCGGTGAGTAGGCGATCGTGTCGACCGCCTCGAACAGGGGGTAGAACTTCTCGAAGCGGCCGCCCTTCTTGAACAGGGGCTCGACGCGGTCGAGAAATGTACGGATTGCGGACATACGAACGCTTCCTTGGTTGGCGTGGGCGGCCCCGTTGCCGCACACGACACTTTCAAATATCCGTCGACGGCGGTTCATACCGACCGCAGTCGATTAGCGATGTTCAACCGGCCGCCGCAGCAATGCGGCTCCCGGCTTGAGCCAGTCCCACAGCCGGGTTGCCCCGGGATACCCGAAAACCCACCCGCGGGTTCCCGTGCGGACCGCCTCTCGGCGGTGCAGCGCCGCGCCGAGCGACGCTGCTGGAATTCAAAAAGCCCTGTCTGTGAGGCTTTTTGACTCCCGCCCCGAAGCAGAGCTTCGGGGCGTTCGCTCATCCTTCCTGCTCGATCTGCTCGAGATTGGCGCGCAGAATCGGGCCGTAGTCGTGCTTGCCGACGCAGACGAACGAGCACAGCGCCAGATCTTCCTCGTCCAGCTCCAGCGCGCCCAGCGCCTGAGCGGTGTCGGTGTCGCGGACCAGCAACGAGCGCAGCAGCGGGGTGGCCAGCATGTCCAGCGGCATCACCCGCTCGTAATTGCCGATCGGCACCATTGCGCGCGGCGAACCGTTGGTCGACGTATTCAGCGCCATGCGGCGGCTGCCCCGGCTCAGCGCCGAGAGGAACACGTTGAGCGCCGAGAAGCGGTCGCCGGCCGGATTGATCCAGCCCAGGAAGCGCCGTTCGCGCCCTTCCGACAGCACCGCGATCTGCGTGTGATAACGGCCCAGGTAGTTGCCCCAGCCACGCGCCTCGCGCCCGCCGAAGACCGAGCCCGACAGGGGCCGCGACTCACCGGACCGGATCTGCGGCGTGATGATCTCGCTGACGCAGGCGCCGACGCGGGTGCGCAGCAGGCGCGGCTTCACCACCTGGGGGCCGCCCAGGGCGATGATCCGCTGGGTGTCGATCTGCCCGGTCGTGAACAGACGCCCGAAGGCGGCCACGTCCTGGGGGCCGACGTACCAGTTGGTGCGCGCGGCACCGACCGGCTTGAGAAAATGCATGTGGGTGCCGACCAGCCCGGCGGGATGCGGGCCATCGAACTCGGCGACCCGGATCTGCTTGATCTGCGGCACCGGAATCTCGGCGCCCGGGCGCTTGCAGACGAAGACCTCGCCCTCGGTCAGGCGGGCCAGCACGCGCAGGCCGTTCTTGAAATCCTCTTCGCGGCCCTTGAGGGCCACGGCCGGATCGGCCGCCAGCGGGCGCGTATCGATGCACGGCACGAAGATCGCCGCCGGCGTGCCGTCGATCTTCGGCACCCGCGAGTACGGGCGGGTCCGGATCGCGGTCCACTGCCCCGACAGACGCAGCTGCTCGCGGACGTCCTCCTGCGGCAGGCTGTCGAGCTCATCCGCCGACCAGGACTTGAACCGCTCCTGATCGTCGCCGTCGATGCGGATCACGACCGACTGCAGCACGCGCCGCGCGCCACGATTGATCGCGACGACCTCGCCGCAGGCGGGCGCCGTATGCAGGACGCCCGGGCGCCGCTTGTCCTCGAATAGCGGCTGACCGAGCTTCACCCGGTCGCCGACCTCGACGTACATCGTCGGTTTGAGGTCGATATAGTCGCCGCCGACCACGCCGACAGTCGTCACCGCAGGCGCGTCTTCGACGCTCTGTTCGGGGACACCCTGAATCGGCAGGTCGAGGCCCTTTTTCAGCTTGATGCGCGTGACATCCACCAGCGGGCCACCTGTATCTCGGGAGAAAAGCGCGGGGATTTTAAGCAATCACCGCCGCTCCCGCCAGAGCGGGTACCGCTTTCGGACGATGTCGGATGCAATCAGTTGAGGCTGGACAGCGCCTGAGTGACCCCTGCCAGCAGCGATTGCGGCGCCACACCGAACCCCAGCAGCAGCGCGGTCAGCACCACCAGCGCGGCGCCGGCGGTGAGGCTGGTCTCGGACAGAACCCCCTCGCGGCGCATCCCCCCGGGACGCGGCAGAAACTGCACCACGATGAGACGCAGGTAGTAATAGAGCCCGATCGCGCTGCCGATCACGACCGCCAGCGCCAGCGCCCAGGCCTGCTGCTCGACCGCCGCGGCCAGGACGTAGAACTTGGCCAGAAAGCCCATGGTCAGCGGCATGCCGGCCTGCGCCAGCAGCATCG
Source organism: Nevskiales bacterium (assembly GCA_028698335.1). GTDB lineage: Bacteria > Pseudomonadota > Gammaproteobacteria > Nevskiales > Nevskiaceae > Solimonas. Next base: position 68,026 of record JAQVDP010000014.1, read on the forward strand.
GCGTGAAGGTCGAGGTCACCAGCGGCCGGCGCCAGAACAGGCCGCGATAGTCGTACAGATGGTCCGCGTCCTCCCCGGTCGCCGGTTCCGACAGCACCGTGATCGCCCCGAAGGAGCCCAGGGTCATCACCGCGTAGCTGGCGACATAGACCAGCACCGCCTCGCGCGCGGTCGCGCCGCCGACCAGAAACGGCACCAGCAGATAGCCGAAATGCGCGATCGAAGAGTACGCGAGTACCCGTTTGACGTTGTTCTGCACCAGCGCGGCCAGATTGCCGACCGCGATGCTCAGCACCGCCAGCAACGCCAGCATCTGCGCCAGTGCCGGGGCCTGCTGCAGGGCGGCCGCGTCGAGCCAGCGCAGCAACAGCACCGCGACCGCGCCCTTGGATACCGCCGCGAGGAAGCCGGCGACCGGCGCCGGCGCGCCGTGGTAGACGTCCGCAGTCCACAGGTGGAAGGGCACGATGCTGAGCTTGAACGCCAGCCCGGCCCAGACCAGGGCGACACCGGCCCAGGCCAGCGAGCGGTCCGCGGACGACGACAGGCTCGAAAACGCCACGTGCAGCGACTCGAACTGGAGATGACCGGTCGCCGTGTACACCAGCGCCAGCCCGAACATCAGCGCGCCGGACGCCGCCGCCGACAGCACCAGATACTTGATGGCCGCCTCCAGCGGCAGCGTGTGGCGATGGGGGTAGGCGATCATGCCGAACAGGGCCACGCTGAGCGTCTCCAGCCCCAGCACCAGACTCGCGGCATGGCGCGCGGCGCACAGCGTCATCGCCCCCAGAGCGGCGATCAGCAGCAGCAGGTAGATCTCCTCCCGGTACCCGCCGAGGGATTCCACGTAGCCGTAGAGCAGCAGCACCGTCAGCGCACCGCAGACGGCGACGATCGCCATGCCGAAGCGCGCGTAGTCGTCGAACAGCAGCAGCGGCGTCACCCCGACCGCCGGTTGCGGCAGCAGGCAGGCCGCGAAGGTCAGCACGAAGCCCAGCGTGGTGAGCTGCGCGACGGCGCGGTGGTTGCGGCTGCCGGCGACCAGCAGCATCACCAGGACGATGCCGGCCGCGATCAGCAGCAACGGCAACCCGGCGATCAGCTGGGTCTGGACGGTGGCGCTCATGGGCCGGGCACCCCCATGGCGTACCAGTGTCCGATCTGGCTCAGCGGCGCACGCGCCAGATCCAGCACCGGCTGCGGAAACAGCCCGAGGATCAGCAGCGCCAGCATGATGCCGGCCATCATCGCCTGCTCACGCGCGGTCAGGTCCTCGACCGGGCGGGTATCCGCCGCCGGGCCGTGCAGGGCCTTCTGCACGATGTACAGCGAATAGACCGCCGCCAGGATCAGTCCGGTCGCCGCCAGCGCCGTTGTCCATGGACGCACCGCGAAACTGCCGAACAGCACCAGGAACTCGCCGACGAAATTGCCCAGCCCGGGCAGGCCCAGCGACGCCAGCGCAAAGAACATCAGTGCGGTGGCATAGTGCGGCGCGCGGCGGGACAGCGCCCCCATCGAGCCGAGTTCGCGCGTGTGCAGGCGCTCGTACAGCTCCCCGCAGAGGATGAACAGCCCCCCGGTCGCCAGCCCGTGCGCCAGCATCAGCGTCAGCGCGCCCTGCAATGCCAGCGTGGTCCCGGCGTAGATGCCCAGCAGCACGAAACCCATGTGCGACACGCTGGTGTACGCCACCAACCGCTTGATGTCGGTCTGCACCAGCGCCAGCTTGGCGCCGTAGAGAATGCCAACCACCCCGAGCGCCATTGCGATCGGCGCGAACTCGCGGGACGCCGCCGGAAACAGCGGCAGCACGAAACGCAGCAAGCCGTAGGCCCCGGTCTTCAGCAGCACGCCGGCGAGGTCGACCGAACCGGCGGTCGGCGCCTGCGAATGCGCGTCCGGCAGCCACGGGTGCAGCGGCACGATCGGCAGCTTGACCGCGAAGGCGACGAAGAAGGCCAGCATCAGACCGTATTCCTGTGCCGTGCTCAGCGGGGTGTGCAGCAGATCCTCGTAGCTGAAGCTCCACTGCCCGCTGTTCTGGTGGTGCACCCAGACCAGCGCCAGGATCGCGATCAGCATCAGCAGCCCCGCGGCCTGGGTGAAGATGAAGAACTTGGTCGCGGCGTAGACGCGCGAGTGGCCGCGCTGCGCACCCGCGGTACTCGAATGCCCCCACAGCGCGATCAGGAAGTACATCGGCACCAGCATCACTTCCCACAGCGCGAAGAACAGGAACAGGTCCAGCGCCATGAACACGCCCATGACGCCGGCCAGATTCCACAGCAGATTCAGATGGAAGAAGCCGACGTACTGCTGGATCTCCCGCCACGAGCAGGCCACCGACAGCACGCCGAGCACGCCGGTCAGCAGCACCATCAGCAGGCTCAGACCGTCGATCCCGAAGTGGAAGGTGATCCCCCAGCGCGGAATCCAGTCGAGCTTGAACTCCAGCAGCCAGACCGGTGCGTCGGCGGCCGGCAATACGCCGGGGACATCGGCGTGCTTCCAGATCCACAGCGCGATGACGCAGGTCGCCGCCATCGACAACAGCCCGATCCAGCGCGGCCAGGTCAGCGACAGCCGCTCGGAATACCACGCCAGCAGACCGCCGACGAACGGGATCGCGACCAGCGCCGGCAGCAGCCAGGGATTCAGTTCCATCGCACCGCTCCGAGCAGCAGCACCATGCCGAGCGCCATCGCCATCGCATACCAGCCGAGCCGGCCGGTCTGCACGCGCAGCGTGCCCCGATGCAGGCCGACGAGCAGACGCATCAGAAGAGCGTAGGCCTGATCGACGACATCGGAGCGGTTGAGCCGGGCCAGGCCGTACAGCGGTCTGACGAACAGCGCGTCGTACAGCGCGTCGAAACCCCAGCCACTCTTGGCCCAGGCGCGCAGGCCCTGCTCGACCGGCGCGGACTGCGGGCTGCGCCCGTACCAGAACCAGGCCAGCGCGATCCCCGCCAGCCCCGCCGCCACCGCGACCAGCTCCGGCAGATGTCCGCCCTCCGCCCCGGACTGCGCGGGCAGCACGGCGGACAGCGGCAGGCTGATCAGGCCGCCGCCGATCGACAGCAGCATCAGCACCGACAGCGGCACCTTCATCCGGCGGCTGTCGACCTGGTGGGCATGCGCATGCTCGCCGCCGAAGAACACGATGAAGATCATCCGGAACGTGTAGAGCCCGGTCAGGAAGGCGCAGGCCGTTCCCATCGCCCACCACAGGTGGTGCCCCCCGCTCCAGGCGCCCGCCAGGATCGCCTCCTTGCTCCAGAAGCCGGCGGTCACCACCGGCAGCGCCGCCAGCGCCGCGCCACCGATGATGAAGCTCCAGAACGCGAACGGCAGCTTCCGCCGCAGACCGCCCATGCGGAAGATGTCCTGTTCGTGGTGGCAGGCGAGGATCACGCTGCCCGAAGCCAGGAACAGCAGCGCCTTGAAGAACGCGTGGGTCATCAGATGGAAGATCGCCGCCTGCCAGGCCCCGGCACCCAGGGCCATGAACATGTAGCCGATCTGGGACATCGTCGAATACGCCAGCACCCGTTTGATGTCGGTCTGCGCCAGCGCCGCGCCGCCGGCCAGCAGCAGCGTCACCGCCCCCACCCAGCCGACCACCTCGAGCGCGCCAGGGGCCAGCAGGTAGAGGCCGTTGAGGCGGGCGATCAGGTAGACGCCGGCGGTGACCATCGTCGCCGCATGGATCAACGCGGATACCGGTGTGGGGCCCGCCATCGCGTCGGGCAGCCAGGCCTGCAGCGGCAGCTGCGCCGATTTGCCGACCGCCCCGCCGAGCAGCAGCAGCGCGATCCAGGTCGGCATCGCCGAATCGCCGGACCAGACCAGCGGCGCGACTTCGAGCAGACCGCGGATGTCGAGCGTGTGCAGCTCCCGGTAGAGCAGGAACAGGCCGATCGCCATCGAGGTATCGCCGACGCGGGTGGTGATGAAGGCCTTGCGTGCGGCGCCGCCGTTGGCGGGATCGTCGTTCCAGAAGCCGATCAGCAGATAGGAACACAGTCCCACGCCTTCCCAGCCCAGGTACAGCAGCAGCAGATTGTCGCCGAGCACCAGCAGCAGCATCATCGCCACGAACAGATTCATGTACGCGAAGAACTGGCGGTAGTGCGGATCGTCGTGCATGTAGCCCGACGCGTAGGCGTGGATCAGCGCGCCAACCCCGGTGATCACGCCGGTCATCGTCAGCGACAGGCCGTCGAGATACAGCGCGATGCGCGGGGTGAAGCTTTCGAGCTGCACCCAGCTCCAGAGGATCTGCAGCTGCGGTTGCGGATCCTGCAGCCAGTTCCAGCCGACCAGCGCCGTCACCGCCGCCGCCGCCCCGACCGAGCCGATGCCGAACGCGGTCACCAGCGCCTGCGGGATCCGCGTCCACAACAGCAGCACGGTTGCGCTGACCAGCGGCAGCAGCACCACGTAATGCAATGACGTCGCCGCCGTCACGCCTTCATCCTCGCGATGACGTCGTGGTCGAGCGAGCGGAAGCGGCGATGGATCTGCAGCAGCAGCGCCAGCCCCACGGCCACCTCGGCGGCCGCGAGCGTCAGCACCAGCAGGAACATCACCTGGCCGTCGGGCTCGGCCCAGCGCGCGGCGCCGACGACAAAGGCGAGGCCGGCGGCGTTGAGCATGATCTCCAGGCACATCAGCGAGAACACCAGTCCGCGCCGGATCAGCAGCCCGGCCAGCCCCAGCGCGAACAGCAGCGCACAGACGGCCAGCGCGTGCAGCAGCGGTACCGTGCTCACGCGCGTCCCCGACGCGGGGCGTCGCTGCGGCCAAGGTGATAGGCGGCCACCAGCCCCGCCAGCAGCAGCATCGAGCCGAGCTCGACCGCCAGCAGGTAGGGCCCGAACAGCGCGACGCCGACCGCCTTTGGACTGACTTCGCGCACCGCCACGATCGTCGATTGCAGCGGCTCCATCATGCCGATCAGCAGGCCCAGCAGCACGCCGGACAGGACCGCTGGCCCGAACCAGTAGCGTGCCTGCAGCCACGCCCGGGCATCCGGCCGGGTGCCCGGCCCGAGATTGAGCAGCATCACGACGAACACGAACAGCACCATCACCGCGCCGGCGTAGACGATGACCTCGAGCATCGCCGCGAACGGCGCCCCCAGCGTCAGCATCATCGCCGCGACGCCGAGCAGCGAGACGATCAGGTACAGCAGCGCGTGCACCGGGTGGCTGCGCGTGATCGCCAGCAGCGTCGCCGCCACCGCCACCGCCGACGACAGATAGAAGAATGTCGTCACGGCATCAGGCTCCTCGGATCGACCGGCGGATCCTCGTGCCGGGCCTCGCCCTTGTCCTTGCCCGCGATCGACAGGCCGGCGACGCGGTAGAAACTGTAATCGTGGTACTTGCCGGGGCCGCTGATCAGCAGGTGCTGCTTTTCGTAGACCATGTTGCGGCGGTCGTACTCGGCCATCTCGTAGTCCGGCGTCAGCTGGATCGCGTAGGTCGGACAGGCCTCCTCGCACATGCCGCAGTAGATGCAACGCGAGAAGTTGATGCGGAACCACTCCGGGTACCACCGGCCGTCGGGCTTCTCGCCCTTCTGCAGCGCGATGCATCCGACCGGGCAGGCCACCGCGCACAGGTTGCAGGCCACGCAGCGCTCCTCGCCGTCGGGGTCGCGGGTCAGCACGATGCGGCCGCGATAGCGCGGCGGCAGATACGGCTTCTGCTCGGGATAGCTGATCGTCGCCTTGCGCGTGAACAGATGACGGAACACCCGCCACAGCGACAGGCACTGGGTGTAGAAGCCGTCGGCGAGATGGCGCAGCGCGGCCCTCACGACCCCGCCTCCATCAGCACCCAGGCGCCGGTGATCGCCACGTTCAGCAGCGACAGCGGCAACAGCACCAGCCAGCCGAAGCGCATGAACTGGTCGTAGCGCGGGCGCGGAATCGCGGCCCGCAGCAGGATGAAGAACAGGATGAAGACGCCGGTCTTGAGCACGAACCAGACCAGCGGCATCCACGCCCAGCCGAAGGTCGGCCCGAGCCAGCCGCCGAAGAACAGTACGCTGAGCAGCGATGCGCTGAGGATCACGCTGACGTACTCGCCGACGAAGAACATGCCGAACTTCATGCCCGAGTACTCGGTGTGGAAGCCGGCGGTCAGTTCGTGCTCGGCCTCCGGCAGATCCAGCGGCAGGCGATGGGTCTCGGCCAGCGCCGCGATCATGAAGATCACGAAACCGAGGATCTGCGGCCCGATGAACCAGCCGTCCTGCTGCGCCAGCACGATGTCGTTGAGGCTGAAGCTGCCAGCCTGGATCACCACCCCGACCAGCGACAGGCCCATGAATACCTCGTAGCTGACGGTCTGCGCGGTCGCGCGGATCGCGCCGATGATCGCGTACTTGCTGTTCGACGCCCAGCCGCCGAGCATCACCGAATACACCGCCAGCGAGGTCATCGCCAGCACGAACAGGAGGCCGACGTTCCAGTCCCCGGCGATCTGCAGATGCGGCGTGATCGGCACCACGGCGACCGCCAGCAGGATCGTCGCCATCACGATCGCCGGCGCCAGCACGAACACGGTCCGGTCGGCGAACGGCGGCACCCAGTCGTCCTTGGTGAAGATCTTGATCATGTCGGCGACGACCTGGCCGATGCCGAGGAACCACAGGCGATTCGGGCCCCACCGGTCCTGCCAGAGTCCGAGCGCGCGACGCTCGACCCAGATCAGCATTGCCGCGGTGCCGACGACGGCGCCGAGAATGCCGACCACCATCATCACGTCGCCGATCATGCGCCCGCTCCCGCCACGCCGATCACGGCGCCGACGCCCAGCGTCGGCATGCCCGGCATCCCGCGGGGGATTCCGGCGATCCCGACCGGCAGGCCCGGATCGACCCGCAGCTGTGCCTCCCACTGTTGGCCCTCCGCCGCCCACTGGTGGCGGTCGCCATCGGCCAGGCCCAGCTCTGCGGCGGTGTCCGGATGCAGGACCACATACGGCTGCGGCATGCGCTCGGCGATCGCCGCGCCTCGCGCCGACAGCTCCTCGGATCCGAACAGCTCGTACAGCCAGACCGTCTGCAGCGGCCGGACTTCGCTGCGCGGCGGGCGGTCGAAGTAGGCCCCGCCCTGCCCCGGCTCGATCAGGCGCACACCCGGATCGCCGCCCCGCAGCGGACCGTTGATCTCGTCCTGGAACTTGCTCAGCGACTGCCCGGAGTTCCAGCGCGGCGCCCAGAAGATCGGAATCTCGGCGGGCGGCAGGCCCACCCGCGCGCCCTCCATCGAGAACGCCAGCGGCGAATCGACGTCCTGCGGCGGCTGCGGCTCGTGGATGTCGCGCGCGGCATTCATCGCGGTGCGCCCACTGTACCGGTGCGGCTGGCGCGGAATGCGCTGACCGGCGATGCGGAAATCATGTCCCGGCGCGGCGGCGACGATGCCGGCGAGCGCGGGATCGGACGCCGCGCAGGCCGCGGTCAGCTCGTCCAGGGTGTTGCCGAGGTCGCGTCCGAGCACCGCCGCGGTGCGCTGCAGCCATCGCCACGACGCCGGCCGCTGCGCGTCCTGTGGCACGAATACCTGGAAGTAGCGCTGCGCACGCCCCTCGAAATTGACCAGGGTGCCGTCGGCCTCGGCGAAAGCCGCGGCCGGCAGCTGCAGATGGGCGTGGGCGCCCAGCGGCGTCGCCAGCGCATCGATCACGACCAGATGCTGGATCCGGGTCAACGCCGCATCGAGTCGCGGCGCCGGCAGGCGCCGGTACAGATTGTTCTCGAGCACCACCAGCGTATCGACCTCACCCGCCTCGATCCGCGCCAGTGCCGCGTCCAGATCGTCGCCGCCCAGCAGGGCGCTGCCATAGCTGTTGCACTCCGCAGGCAGCAGCGCGATCGACGGACTGCGCTGGCGTCGGTGCAGCGCGATGCAAATGTTTGCCGCCGCCTGCAGCAGCGCGGCCGATCCGGTGGACGATCCGCCGATGATCAGTGGCCGCTCGGCCGCGACCAGCACCTCGGCGATCTCGTGCGCCAGATGCAGGGTGTCGTCGTCGATGCCGGGCGCGCGCGGCTGGGCGTGGTCGAGCTGATGGACGATGGCCTGCGCGAGCTGCGCCAGATCCTCGGGCCGGCCGCGGTGGCAGCGCCGCGCCAGTTCGTCGAGCCCGGTCGGCGCGGCGCTGAGCACATACAGCGGGCTGTTCTGCGTCTGCGCCATCAGGCGCACCGAATGGTCCTGCCAGCGCGGCACGTGTGCCGCGTCGGCCAGCGCGAAACCACGCTGGCGCACCGACTGGCGCACCGCCAGAGCGATCCGCGCCGAGGTCTGCAGCAGATCCTCGCCGAGCACGAGCACGGCGTCGGCCTGCTCGATGTCGCGCACCGACGCGATCCGCGCCGGCCCGGCCGCCAGGATCGACAGCGCCAGCGTGTCCAGCGCGGCGTCCTCGCGGGTGCCGCGATAGAAGTTGGACGCACCCAGCAGCTCGCGCAGCGCGTAGTTGGCCTCCAGCGACGCGCGCGGCGAGCCGATGCCGATGACGCGACCGGCGTCGATCCAGGCCGCCAGGCCCTGCGCGGCCTTGTCGGCGCTCAGCGCGTGCTCGGACGCGCCGGGGGCGCTGCGCCCGGTTGCTTCGCGGGGGCGCGCCTCGTCATTGACGTACTGATAGCCGTAGCGCCCGCGATCACAGAGGAAGTAGCCGTTGAGCGCACCGTGGTAGCGGTTCTCGACGCGCTTGATCCGGCCGTAGCGCTCGCCCGGCAGGATGTTGCAGCCGACCGCGCAGTGATGGCAGACGCTCGGGGCCTGCTGCAGATCCCACTTGCGCGTGTACGACTCGCCATAGGGCTTGTCGGTGAACACCCCGGTCGGGCAGACCTCGACCAGATTGCCGGAGAACGGGCTTTCCAGCGTGCCGTCGGCCTCGCGCCCGAAATAGACGTGGTTGTGCGCGCCGAACACGTTGAGATCGGTACCGCCGGCATACTCGCGATAGAACCGCACGCAGCGATAGCAGGCGATGCAGCGGTTCATCTCGTGACCGATGAACGGGCCCAGATCCTGGTTGCGGTGCGTGCGCTTGGTGTAGCGGTAGCGCCGGTAGTTGTGCCCGGTCATCACCGTCATGTCCTGCAGGTGGCACTGGCCGCCTTCCTCGCACACCGGACAGTCGTGGGGATGATTGGTCATCAGCAGCTCGATCACCGCCTCGCGCATCTCCACCGCGTCGGCGTGCTCGACCGCGAAGCGGCTGTTGTCCGCACACGGGGTCATGCAGGCCATCACCACCCGCCCCTGGGTGTCGTTCTCGTCGCGGAACTGGGTGACCGCGCATTGCCGGCACGCGCCGACACTGCCCATCGCCGGATGCCAGCAGAAGTACGGCAGGTCGATGCCCTGCTCCAGCGCCACCTCCAGCAGGTTGCGCCGGGGGTCGACCTCATACTCGCGACCGTCGATCCAGATCCGCGCCATGCTCAGCCCCCCGCGCCGTCGCGGCCGACCGCGGCGCTGAAATCGTCCGGGAAGTACTTGAGCGCCGACTGCAACGGCTCCATCGCACCGGGCGCGTGCGGACAGAAGGTGCGCCCCGGCCCGAGCAGGCGCGTCTGCTGCCGCAACAGCTCGATGTCGGACGCCCGCGCCCGACCGGCCTCGAAGTCGGCGAGGATCCGCTCGGTCCACGGCAGACCGTCCCGGCACGGCGTGCACCAGCCGCAGGACTCGCGCGCGAAAAAGGTCTCCAGGTTGCGCAGCATCGCCATCAGCGGCGTCCGGTCGTCGAGCACGATCAGCAGGCCGGTCCCCATGCGCGAACCGGCCTGGGCGATGTGCTCGTAGTCCATCGGCACGTCGAGATGCTCGGCGGTCAGAAAGTCGGTGCTCGCGCCGCCCGGCAGGAATCCACGCAGCTTCAGGCCTTCGCGCATACCGCCGGCGTGGTCGTCGACGATCTCGCGCACCGTCGTGCCCATCGGCAGCTCCCAGCAGCCCGGGTGCTTGACCTTGCCGGAAGCGCCGTAGAGCTTGGTCCCGCCGTCCTTGCTGCCGGTGGTCCCGGACGACAGCTCGGCGTACCAGTCGGCACCGTAGTGCACGATGTGCGGGACGTTGCACAGGGTCTCGATGTTGTTGACCACGGTCGGCTTGCCGAACAGCCCGGCGGTCGCCGGGAACGGCGGCTTGGAGCGGGGCACCGCGCGCTTGCCCTCCAGCGAGTTCAGCAGCGCGGTTTCCTCGCCGCAGATGTAGCGGCCGGCGCTGGTGTGCAGGTATAGGTCGAAGTCGAAGCCCGAACCGAGGATGTTGCGTCCGAGCAGCTTGCGCGCGTGGCACTCGGCGATCGCCGCCTTGAGGCGTTCGGCGGCGAGTACGTACTCAGCGCGCAGGAACACGTATCCGATCGACGCGCCGATGGCGTAGCCGCCGATGATCATCCCCTCGATGAACTGCAGCGGATCGCCCTCGAGCAGCAGCCGGTCCTTGAACGTCCCGGGCTCCATCTCGTCGCCGTTGGCGACGATGTACTTCTGCTTCGGCGCGTCCGGCCCCATCGGGACCAGCCCCCATTTGACGCCGGTCGGGAAGCCGGCGCCGCCACGCCCGCGCAGCCCCGCGGACTTGACCAGACCGGTGACGTCCTGCGGCCCCATCTTCAGCGCCGCGCGCAGCCCCTGGAAGCCGCCGTGGCGCTCATAGTCGGCCAGCCCGAAGGGCTCGTGCTCCGGGCGGATGCGCGCGGTCAGCGGCCGCTGCGGCGGTGACTGGCGCGCGGTCACGGATAGCGCTCCAGGATGACGCCGAGGCGTTCGGCATCGACCGACTCGAGGTCGCGATGGGTGTCTTTGTCGATCATCAGCGCCGGCGCGCGATCACAGGTGCCGAGGCAGCAGATCGGCAACAGGGTGAAACGCCCGTCGGCGGTGGTCTGCCCGTAATCGATGCCGAGCTGCGTCCTGAGCAGTTCGGTCAGCCGCGGCTGACCCATGATCCAGCACGACACCGAGTCGCAGACATGAATGACGTGGCGGCCGACCGGCTTGCGGTAGATCAGGTTGTAGAAGGTCGCGACCGCATCGACCGTGGCCGGCGACGTCCCCAGCTTTTCGGCGATGTCGGCGACGGCCTCGTCCGAGACCCAGCCGCGATGCTTCTGCACAATCTTCAGCGCCTCGATCGTCGCGGCCTGCGCCTGCTCGTAGTGCGCAAGCTCGGCATCGATTTCGCGGATTTCGTCGGCACTGAGCATCGCTAGCGGTCCACGTCGGCCATCACGAAGTCGATCGACGCGATGATCGCGATCAGATCGGGCACCATCATTCCACGCGAGATGTACGGAATCATCTGCAGATGGGGGTAGCTCGGGGTGCGGATCCGCGTGCGATAGCTCATCGTGCCGCCGTCGCTGGTCAGGTAGTAGCTGTTGAGTCCCTTGGTCGCCTCCACCGTCATCGTGCACTCGCCCGCCGGAATCACCGGCCCCCACGACACGCTGAGGAAATGGTGGATCAGCGTCTCGATGTCCTCCATCGTGCGGTCCTTGCGCGGCGGCGTCGCCAGCGGATGGCGCGCCTTGTAGTCGCCGGACGGCATGTGGTTCAGACACTGCTCGATGATGCGCAGCGACTGGCGGATCTCCTCGACCCGGACCACGCAGCGGTCGTAGACGTCGCCGTTGACGGCGGTCGGGATCTCGAAATCGAAGTTTTCGTAACCGCTGTAGGGCCGGGCCTTGCGGTAGTCCCAGGCCAGGCCGGTGGCGCGCAGCCCCGGCCCGGTCACACCCCACTCGATCGCCTCTTCCGTGCTGTACTGCCCGATGCCGATGCTGCGGCGCTTGAGGATGGTGTTGCGCAGCGCCATCTTCTCGTAGTCCTTGAGGCGCTTGGGCATCCAGTCGAGAAATTCGCGCACCAGACGCTCCCAGCCCTGCGGCAGATCGGCGGCGACGCCGCCGATACGGAACCACGCCGGATGCATGCGGAAGCCGGTGACCGCCTCGATGACGTCGTAGGCCTTCTGCCGGTCGACGAACATGTAGAACACCGGACTCATCGAACCGACGTCCTGCGCGTAGGTGCCGTAGAACAGCAGATGCGAGGTGATCCGGAAGAACTCCGACATCATCACGCGGATCGTCTGCGCCCGCGCCGGCACCTCGATGCCCGCCATGCGCTCGATCGCCATCAGGTACGGCAGGTTGTTCATCACTCCGCCGAGATAATCGATGCGGTCGGTATACGGAATGTAGCTGTGCCAGGACTGGCGCTCGCCCATCTTCTCGGCACCGCGGTGGTGGTAGCCGATGTCCGGCACCGCCTGCACGATCTCCTCGCCGTCGAGCTGCAGCATCACGCGGAACACGCCGTGCACCGACGGGTGGTTCGGACCGAGATTCAGGATCATGTAGTCGTGATCCTCGTCGGCCGTCTTCATGCCCCATTCCTCGGGCTTGATCCGCAATGCCTCCTGTTCGCGGTCGACGCGCGCCTGGTCCATGACCAGCCGCTCGGCCTCGGTCGCGCGCGCGTAGTGGTCCTTGCGCAGCGGATGCCCCTGCCAGGTCCGCGGCATCATGATGCGCTGCAGATTGGGATGTCCGTCGAAGCGGATGCCGAACAGGTCCCAGACCTCGCGCTCGTACCAGTCGGCGTTGAGCCACAACGACACGATGCTCGGCAGCTGCAGATCCGGTTCGTGCAGCGCAACCTTGACCCGGATGTCGCTGTTGCGCTCGAAAGAGATCAGGTGATAGACGACGGTGAAATCGGCCGGCGGCAGGCCGGCGCGATGCTGACGCAGGCGTTCGTCGACCGCAGTCAGGTCATAGAGCATGCGGTACGGCTGCGGCAGGCCGTGTTTGAGCAGCCGCAGCGCCGCCTGCAACCGGGCCCGCGGCACCCATACCGTCGGAATCCCGTCGGCAGTGGCCTGTTCGACCAGGGCCTCGTCCGGGAAGCGCGCGCGGATCTCGCCGATGACACCCAGGGGCCGCACTTCCTGGATCGTGGCGCTCACGGCCTAGACCTCGTCCGGGGTCCGCAAGGTGGTCGCGGCGACGCGTTCCGGGGTCCGCTCATCGCGCATCGACACTTTCGGCATGCGCGTCACCCCCTGCGGGCCGATCATCCACGACAGCGGCCGGCGCTCGCCCTGGATCGATTGCTGCAACAGGATCAGCGCCTGCAGGAAGGCTTCGGGACGCGGCGGGCAGCCGGAGATGTAGACGTCCACCGGCAGGATCTTGTCGACGCCCTGCACCACCGAGTAGATGTCGTACATGCCGCCCGAGTTCGCGCAGGAGCCCATCGAGATGACCCACTTCGGCTCGAGCATCTGCTCATAGAGACGCTTGATCACCGGTGCCATCTTCAGGAACGGCGTCCCGGAGATCACGATCACGTCCGACTGCCGCGGCGTCGCCCGGATCACCTCGGAACCGAAGCGCGCCAGATCGTGCGGACTGGTGAAGGCGGTCGCCATCTCGACGTAGCAGCACGACAGCCCGAAGTTGAACGGCCACAGCGAATTCTTGCGGCCCCAGTTCACGGCGAACTGCGCCATCTCCTCGAGCCGGCCGAGGAAGATGCTGCGCTGCACCTGATCGTCGGGGTCCGGCGCCGGCCCGCCGGCGCGTTGGAGAGTGTATTCCATAGGCCGCTCAGTACCGACGATCCGACAGCCTCTGACGCTGCGGCGCCCATTCGAGCCCGCCGGTGCGCCACAGATAGATCAGCGCCACCAGCAGGATCACCAGAAAGATCATGACTTCGATGTAGCCGGCCCAGCCGGCCTCGCGCGCGGCGCCGGCCCACGCCAGCACGTAGACCGCTTCGAGATCGAAGACGACGAAGAACACCGCCATCAGGTAGAACTTGGCGGAGTAGCGCTGATTCGCGCTGCCGGTTGCGACGATCCCGGATTCATAAGGTTCGGCTCCGGCGCGAGACATACGCGTACGCTGTCCCAGGACCCAGGACAGTCCGAGCATCACCGCACACAATCCAAAGACCAGTGCCGCGTACAGCGCCAGCTTGCCAAATTCCATGGCCTGCTCCTCGCTGAGTTGCCGAACCCCGGAGCGAGCTGCAAACCATGCCCCGGAAGCACTACTAAATCGGATCGAGCGCCGCACGTCAAATCCCGAAGCCATATGCCCCCCGGAGTACGCGATGCTGCACCCTGCAAAATGCATTGATACGGCGGCAAATGACCGTTGACGCACCATTGACGCGCTATCTGATTCGACATATACAGTTCTCTCGTCTCGAATCGACCGCAGCGACACGACCATGACCCAGCGCCTGAGTCTCGCCGTGATTCTGACTGCGTTCTGGCTCATGCTCTCCGGGCACTACACACCGCTCCTGCTGCTACTGGGTGCAGGTTCGATCGCCCTTGTCGTGTGGCTGGCCAGACGCATGGATATCATTGACCGCGAAGGCCGCCCGCTGCAGCTGCTGCTGCGGGCGCCGAGGCTGTGGGCCTGGCTGTCCGTACAGATCCTGAGCTCGGCATGGAACGTGGGGCGCCGCATCTGGTCCCGCGATGCCGGATGGTCGCCCGAGCTTCGCCGCGTCGACGCCGACGAGATGTCGGATCTCGCGCTGGTGACCTACGCCAACTCGATCACGCTGACCCCCGGCACGCTGTCGGTGCGGGTCGACGCCGATCACATCGAAGTCCACAGCGTCGACTCCGCGTACATCGACGATCTCGAGCGCGGCGAGATGGCGCGGCGCGTCCGCAGGCTGGATGCCGGCTGATGCTGCTGGCGATGACTCTCGGCCTGCTGGTCACGATGCTGCTCGTGCTCGGCCGCGCGCTGATCGGACCGACGCTGTACGACCGCATCCTCGCGGTCAACAGCTTCGGCACCAAGACCGTGCTGTTCATCGCCGTGGTCGGATTCCTTGCCGGACGCCCCGAGTTTCTCGACATCGCGCTGGTCTATGCGCTGATCAACTTCATCGGCACGGTGGCCGTCCTGAAGCTCAGTCACTACGGCGAATTCGGCGCATCCTCGCAGGCTGACGGCGGAGACGATCTGTGAGTCCGCTCGAGTGGATCAGCAATCTGCTGCTCGGCGCGGGCCTGCTGTGCCTGTTCACCGGCGCCCTGGGCCTGTACCGCCTGCCCGACTTCTACAGCCGCACGCACGCCGCGAGCATCATCGATACGGCCGCGGCCGCGCTGGTGGTCGTCGGGCTGGCACTGCGCAGCGACAGCTTCGCGACCATCGTGCGCCTGCTGCTGATCCTGCTGTTCATGTTCTTCACCAGCCCCACCGCCTCGCACGCGCTGGCGCAGGCAGCGCTGCAGGACGGCCTGCGGCCGTGGCTGGCGAAGCGCCCGCGCAAGACCCGCGCCCGCTCCGGAGGCGCCGCCGAGTGAACGGGTTCGTCTGGATCGACATCGTGCTGTTCACGATCCTGGCGGCAACCGCCGTCGGTCTCGCGCGCACGCGTCAGCTCTTCGCCGCGGCGATGCTGTCGGGCCTGTTCAGCCTGACCAGCGCATGCATCTTCGTCCTGCAGGATGCGGTCGACGTCGCGTTCACCGAGGCGGCGGTCGGCGCGGGCATGACGACGGTGCTGTTTCTCGGCACGCTGGCGCTGACGCGCTCGCGCGAGAAGGTCACGCCACCGCGACGCAGCATTCCGGCCGCGCTGATCGCGATCTTCACCGGCGGCGTGCTGATCTATGCCAGCACCGACATGCCGCCCTTCGCCGCGGCCGACACGCCAGTGCAGCAGCATCCGCTGACCCAGCGCTTCCTCGACGACTCGATGACCGAGATCGGCGTGCCGAACGTCGTGACCTCGGTGCTCGCCAGCTACCGCGGCTACGACACGCTGGGCGAGACCGTGGTCGTCTTCACGGCGGCGATCGCCGTGCTGATGCTGCTCGGACGTGGCCGCCCCGCCACCTCCGCCGAGCCGAAGCCGCGGGAGGCGTTGCCGCAGCCGATCCAGCACGACCAGCGCGTCCTGCGGGTGGTGTCGAAACTGATGCTGCCCTTCATCCTCCTGTTCGCGCTGTACGTGCAGTTTCACGGCGACTACGGTCCCGGGGGCGGCTTCCAGGCCGGCGTGATCTTCGCCTCGGGCCTGATCCTGTACGCGCTGGTGTTCGGTCTCGATGCCGCGCGCGCGGCGGTCAGTCCGGCGGCGCTGCGGCGGATGGTGCCGCTCGGGGTCCTGATCTATGCCGGGGTCGGCTTCGCCACGCTGCTGCTCGGCGGCGCCTTTCTCGACTACAACGTGCTCGACGCTCACGACCCCGCCCATGGGCAGCATCTGGGCATCCTGCTGGTCGAACTCGGCGTCGGCATCACCGTCACCGCCGCGATGCTGATGCTGTTCTACAGCTTCGCCGCAAGGGGCGTCGGACGATGATCGCCAGCCACTACAACTACTGGATCGCGGTGGTGCTGCTGATGATCGGCCTGTACGTGGTCATGAGCCACAGCAACACGATCAAGAAGCTGATCGGCCTGAACGTGTTCCAGGTCGCGGTGTTCATGCTGTACATCAGCCTCGGCAAGATCGAGGGGGGCACCGCGCCGATCGTCGACGCCGCGTTCACCGTCTATTCGCACCCGCTGCCGCACGTGCTGATCCTGACCGCCATCGTGGTCGGCGTCGCCACGACCGCACTGGGTCTGGCGCTGGTGGTCCGGATCCACGAGGCCTACGGCACCACCGACGAGGACGAGGCGCTGATCGCCGATCGCCGGGAAGCCGAGCGCACATGATCGCCCACCTGCCCATCCTGCAGGTGGCGCTTCCCCTGCTCGCCGCCCCGCTCTGTGTGCTGCTGCGCAGCGCGCGCGCTGCCTGGTGGATCTATCTGCTGGCGTCGGTCGCCGCATTCGGATCGGCGCTGTTGCTGGCGTCGTCGGTCGCGACACACGGACCGCTGCACTACGCGGTCGGCAACTGGGCACCGCCGTTCGGGATCGCCTACGTGATCGATGCCGCCAACGCCTTCGTGCTGGTGCTGGTCAGCGGCATCGCCGTCGCCACCGCAATCTACGCGCCCCGCAGCATTGCCGCCGAGATCGATCCGCAGCGCGTCTATCTGTACTACGCCTGCCTGTGCCTGTGCCTGACCGGCCTGCTCGGCATCGTCGCCACCGGCGATGCCTTCAACGTCTTCGTCTTCCTCGAGATCTCGTCGCTGTCGTCGTATGCGCTGATCGCGCTGGGCAAACGGCGTCAGGCGCTGCTCGCAGCCTTCCGCTACCTGGTCATGGGGACGCTCGGCGGCACCTTCGTCCTGATCGGCATCGGTCTGGCCTACGCCGTCACCGGCACGCTCAACATGGCCGATCTGGCCCAGCGCCTGCCGGCCCTGTACGGCAACCGCACCCTGACCGCCGCGGTGGGCTTCGTCAGCGTCGGACTGGCGATCAAGGCGGCGGTATTCCCGCTGCACGCATGGCTGCCGTCGGCCTACGCCGAGGCGCCTTCGGCCGCAGGCGTATTCCTGTCGGCCACCGGGACCAAGGTCGCGATCTACGCATTCCTGCGCTTCGCCTTCGGCATCTTCGGCGCAGGGCTGGTCTTCGGCCACCTGCCGATGAGCGCCCTGATCCTGATCGTCGGCACCGCCGCGATGCTCGCCGGCGCCGCGATCGCCTGTTACCAGGACGACCTCAAGCGCATCCTGGCCTGGTCCAGCGTCGGCCAGATCGGCTATATCGTCGTCGGCCTCGGGCTGGCGTCGCAGCAGGGGCTGAGCGCCGCGTTTCTGCATATCTCGGCGCACGCCCTGATCAAGGGGGGGCTGTTCGCCACCGCCGGTATCGTCGCGTTGCGTCTGGGCACCACCCGCATCGACGCGCTCGCCGGGCTGGCCCGCTCGGCGCCGGCGGTGTTCGTCGCGCTGCTGCTGGGCGGTCTCGGCCTGATCGGCGTGCCGCTGACCGCAGGCTTCGTCAGCAAGTGGGCGCTGGTCATGGCGCTGATCGAGGCCGACCAGTGGGCCGTGATCGCCGCGGTGTTGCTCAGTTCCCTGCTGGCGCTGGTCTACGTCGGCCGCATCATCGAGGTGGCATGGTTCCGCGAACCACCGTTGCTGGCCGACACGGCGCAGCCATCGACACCGGCGCCGATGGCGCTGGCGATGTGGGGACTGGTCGGCGTCAGCCTCGTCGCCGGGGTCTACGCGGCGCCGCTGAGCCGCGCCGCCACCGCGGCGGCCGCGGCGCTGCTGGGAACCGCGCCATGACCGCGCTCTTCGATGCCCTGATGCAGAACCCGGCTGTCGCGCTGTGGATCGCGCCGCTGATTCCGCTGGCCGCCGCCGCAAGCAGCGCCCTGCTGGGGGGGCGGCGGAACCTGCGCGAGGGCATCACCGTCACCGCCGGCGTCATATCGGCAGCGCTGGCGGTGGCGCTGTGGCCACATGCCGAGGCCGGGCTGCGTGTGACGCTGTGGGACTGGCTGCCGGGGCTGACGCTGGCCTTCGAACTCGAACCGTTGGGGCTGCTGTTCGCAACCGTGGCGTCGGTGCTGTGGCCGATCACTTCGGTCTACGCCGCCGGGTATCTGCGCGGCAACGACGAACAGCATCAGTCGCGCTTCTTCGCCTGTTTCGCGCTGGCCATCGCCGCGGCGATCGGGATCGCCTTCTCTGCGAACCTGATCACGCTGTTCATCTGCTACGAGCTGCTGACACTGTCGACCTGGCCGCTGGTGACCCACAAGGGCAACGCCGACGCCCGCAAGGGCGGCCGGACCTATCTGCTGATCCTGATCGGCACGTCGGTGGGGCTGCTGCTGCCGGCGATCATCTGGACCTATGTCCTCAGCGGCACCACGGCGTTTCGCAGCGGCGGCATCCTGGCGGGTCAGGCCGGCAATGCCACGCTGACGGTCCTCTATGCGCTGTTCCTGTTCGGCATCGGCAAGGCCGCGCTGATGCCGTTCCATCGCTGGCTGCCGGCGGCGATGGTGGCGCCGACACCGGTCAGCGCGCTGCTGCACGCGGTGGCGGTGGTCAAGGCCGGCGTGTTCACCGTGATGAAGGTCAGCATCTACACCTTCGGGCTCGATACGATCCGCAGCTCCGGTGCCGGCGAGCTGATGATGTGGGTCGCGGCGCTGACGATGCTGACGACCGCGGCCATTGCGCTGACGCAGGACAACCTCAAGGCCCGGCTCGCGTATTCGACGATCAGCCAGCTCGCCTACATCACGCTCGGCGCGGCGCTCGCGGTCAAGACCGCCGTGCTGGAGGGCGCGCTGCATATCGCGACGCATGCCGTTGGCAAGATCACCCTGTTCTTCTGTGCCGGCGCGATCTACACCGCCGCGCACAAGACCCGGGTCAGCGAACTCGACGGCATGGGCATGCGCATGCCGTACACCTTCGCCGCGTTCACGCTGGCGTCGATGTCGATCGTCGGTCTGCCGCCGCTGGCCGGCAGCTGGGACAAACTGCTGCTGATGGAAGGCGCGCTCGACGCCGGCTTCCCGCTGATGATGGGCGTGCTGATGCTCGGGTCGCTGCTCAGCCTGGGCTATCTGCTGCCGATTCCGATCCGGGCCTTCTTCCGTCCGGCTCCGGGCGCGGCGTCCGACGACCGCGTCATCACCGACTTTCCCGACGGCGACCCGCCGCCGCGGCCGGTGCCGATGCAGGAAGCCCCGCTGGCCTGTGTCGTGCCGCTGTGCATCACCGCGGTCACCTGCGTCGCGATGTTCTTCCTGGAAGACCGCTTGATCGCGCCGCTGGCGCGCGTGCTGGAGGGCCCATGAACGACCGACCCAGCTGGTTCGAGGATCCGGCCAAGGTCACCCGGCTGGTCCGGGTGCTGTACGGCCTGTGCGCACTGATGTTCGTCGCCGATCTGCTGTACCGCAAGCACGCGCATTTCGGCTTCGAGAACGTGTTCGGCTTCTACGCGATCTACGGCTTCGTCGCCTGCGTTGCGCTGGTGCTTGCGGCCAAACTGCTGCGCAGGATCCTGATGCGGCGCGAGGATTACTACGACGCCCCCGAAACGCGGGAGACCGCGCCGCACCGGGAGGACGCGCATTGATCCTGCACCCCGCCTATCTGCTGATCCTGGGCGCGCTGCCGCTGCCCTGGCTCAAACAGCCGATCCGCAGCGCGTGGATGCTGCTGCTGCCGATCGTCGGCATGGTCGGGCTGTGGTCGATCCCCGACGGCCACTACGCGCTGCTGACGCTGTACGACGTGAAGATGGAGCTGCTGCGCGTCGACGCGCTGTCGCGCGTGTTCGCCAGCATCTTCCTGGTGGCGACGATGCTGGCGGTGATCTACGCCCTCAACCTGCGCGAGAGCGTGCAGCAGGTCGCCACCCTGACCTATGCCGGCAGCGCGATCGGCGGCGTGCTCGCCGGCGATCTGCTGACGCTGTTCGTGTACTGGGAGATGACCGGCCTGACCTCGGTGTTCCTGATCTGGGCCCGGCGCTCGGAGCGCGCGTACCGCGCCGGCATGCGCTATCTCGCGGTCCAGGTGCTGTCCGGCCTGCTGCTGCTCGCCGGCCTGATCATCCACTATCGCGGCACCGGCAGCGTCAGCTTCAACACGCTCGGACTCGATGCGCCCGGCGGCTGGCTGATCCTGACCGCGATCGGGATCAAGTGCGCGTTCCCGGTGCTGCACAGCTGGCTGCAGGACACCTACCCCGAGGCGACGATCGTCGGCACCGTGGTGCTGTCGTCGTTCACCACCAAGCTCGGGATCTACGCGCTGGCCCGCGGCTACGCCGGTACCGAGGAACTGATCTGGATCGGCGCGGTGATGACCTGCTTCCCGATCTTCTACGCGGTGATCGAGAACGATCTGCGCCGTGTCCTCGCCTACAGCCTGATCAACCAGCTCGGATTCATGGTCGTCGGCATCGGCATCGGCACCGAGATGGGCGTCAACGGCGCGGTGGCGCACGCGGTCGCCGACATCCTGTTCAAGGGCCTGCTGTTCATGAGCATGGGCGCGGTGCTGCTGCGCACCGGCACCGTCAACGGCTCCGAGCTCGGCGGCCTGTTCAAGTCGATGCCGCAGACCGCGACGTTCTGCATGGTCGGCGCCGCGTCGATCTCGGCGTTTCCGCTATTTTCGGGCTTCGTCACCAAGTCGATGATCATGACCGCGGTCGCCGAGGAACATCGCACCGTGATCTGGCTGATGCTGCTGTTCGCCTCGGCCGGCGTATTCCATCACGCCGGCATCAAGATCCCGTTCTTCGCGTTCTTCGCGCACGACCGCGGCTACCGCGTCGAGGAAGCGCCGTTGAACATGCGCATCGCGATGGGCAGCGCCGCGGCGCTGTGCATCCTGATCGGCTGTGCGCCGGAGCTGCTCTACGGCCTGCTGCCGTACCCGGTCGAATACGTGCCCTACACGACAGCCCATGTGATCAACCAGACCCAGTTGCTGCTGTTGTCGGCGATGGCGTTCACGGTCCTGATGCGCACCGGCATCTATCCGCCCGAGCTGCGCTCGGTCAATCTCGACTTCGACTGGTTCTACCGCCGCCTGTTGCCGGCCACGGCGGGCACTGCGACCCGCATCATCGATGGCGCCCGCAACGGCGTGCTTGCGCCGCTGCAGCGCGGCGCCGCGACGGCGCTGCGCATCGCGCAGACCCCGCTGAGGGCACAGGGCTGGCTGGCACTGCCCTGGACCACCAGTCTGATGATCGCGTGGACCGTGCTGCTGCTCGGAGCCCTGCTCCTGCTCGCGCTGCTGCGCGCCTGACGGCAACCCGAGGGGCTTTAGCCCTTGCCGCGCGTGCGCGTGCGCCCCGGACGGGCGTTGCGCTCGATGTACTCGATGATGCGCGTCGCAACGTCGATCTCGCAGGTCTTCTCGATGCCTTCGAGTCCGGGCGAGGCGTTGACCTCGAGCACCATCGGCCCGCGTTCGGTGCGCAACAGGTCGACACCGGCGACGCTGAGGCCGATGACCCGCGCGGCCCGCAACGCGGTCTCCCGTTCCTCCGGGGTGATGCGGATCCGGCGCGCGCTGGCGCCGCGATGCAGGTTGGCCCGGAACTCACCCGCTCGCGCGGTGCGCTGCATCGCGGCGACGACCTTGTCGCCGACGACAAGGCAGCGGATGTCGGACCCGCGCGCCTCGGCGACGAAGTTCTGGACCAGGAAGTAGGCGTCGAGACCGCGGAATGCGTCGATCACCGATTCGGCCGCCTGGGCGGTTTCGGCCAGCACCACCCCCTGCCCCTGCGCCCCCTCGACCAGCTTGATCACCAGCGGCGCGCCGCCGGCCAGCGCCATCACCCCGGCGGTGTCGTCGGGCGAGTGCGCGAACGCGGTGCACGGCATCCCGATCCCCTTGCGCGCCAGCAGCTGCAGTGCGCGCAGCTTGTCGCGCGCGCGGGTGATCGCAACCGATTCACCCACCGAGTAGACCCCCATCATCTCGAACTGGCGCAGCACCGCGGTGCCGTAGAACGTCACCGATGCACCGATGCGCGGAATCACCGCGTCGAAACCGCCCAGGCGACGCCCGCGATACCAGATCTCGGGCTTGCCGGGCACCAGGCTGATATAGCAGCGCAGCACGTCGATCACGCGGACCTGATGCCCGCGCGCTTCGGCCGCCTCGACCAGGCGCCGCGTCGAGTACAGGCGACGGTTGCGCGACAGGATGGCGATGTTCATCGCAGCGCACCCCGCTGCGGGCGTCGCCGCCGGCTCACGCCCCGATCGCTGCCACCGCCTGTCGTCGTCATCGTCCTCGCCTTTGTCCCGCCTCGTCCGGCCGCGCAGGATATTGCGCTTCGGCCCGGCTCTCTATACTGACCGCAAACATGGAGGACCATCCGATGACCGCCGAGACCCGGGACAGCGCCACGCCTGGCGACTTCAAGACCTTCGCCGAGTTCTACCCGTACTACCTGCAGGAGCACTCCGACCGGACCTGCCGCCGGCTGCATTTCGTAGGCAGCAGCCTGGCGCTGCTGATCATCGCCTATGCCGTGTTCAGCCAGCAGTGGTGGCTGTGCCTGGTGGCACTGGTGCAGGGATATGCCTTCGCCTGGGTCGGCCATTTCTTCTTCGAGCACAACCGCCCGGCGACTTTCAAGTACCCGTGGCTGTCATTCAAGGGCGACTGGAAGATGTGGTGGCAGATGCTGACCGGCAGAATCGCGCTGTAGCGCCCGCGGCGCCGGATCTGGTCACAAAACGCCCAGATCCGGCGTAGAATGCCGGCCCTTTTTCGGTTTCCGTCGCATCCATGCGCCAGCCCAGCAACAGCTTCGACGTCATCGTGATCGGCGGCGGCCACGCCGGCACCGAGGCCGCGCTCGCCGCGGCCCGCATGGGCTGCGAGACGCTGCTGGTCACGCAAAGCATCGAGACGCTGGGGCAGATGTCCTGCAATCCGGCGATCGGCGGCATCGGCAAGGGCCATCTGGTCAAGGAGATCGACGCGCTCGGCGGCCTGATGGCGCGCGCCGCCGATCGCGCCGGCATCCAGTTCCGCACGCTCAACGCCTCCAAAGGCCCCGCGGTGCGCGCGACCCGCGCCCAGGCCGATCGCATGCTCTACAAGTGGTTCGTCCGCGAAGCGCTGGAGAATCAGTCGCACCTGACCCTGTTCCAGCAGGAAGTCGAGGACCTGATCGTCGAGGGCGGCCACGTGCGCGGCGTCGTCACCCGGCTCGGCCTGCGGTTTCACGCCGATCGCGTGGTCCTGACCACCGGCACCTTCCTCGGCGGGCGCATCCATGTCGGCCTGAGCAACCACCCCGGCGGGCGCGCCGGGGATGCGCCGTCGCTGCCGCTGGCCGCGCGCCTGCGCGAACTGCATCCGCGCGTCGGCCGCTTGAAGACCGGTACGCCGCCACGGCTGGACGGCCGCAGCATCGACTGGTCGCGCCTCGCCGAACAGCCCGGCGACACGCCGGTCCCGGTGTTCTCGTTCATGGGCTCGGCCGGCGATCATCCGCGACAGGTGCCCTGCCACATCACCCACACCAATCCGCGCACCCACGAGATCATCCGCAGCGGCTTCGAGCGCTCGCCGATGTTCACCGGAGTGATCGAGGGGACCGGTCCGCGCTACTGCCCCAGCGTCGAGGACAAGATCAACCGCTTCGCCGACAAGGACCGGCATCAGATCTTCCTCGAACCGGAAGGCCTGAACACCCGCGAGATCTACCCGAACGGGATCTCGACCTCGCTGCCCTACGACATCCAGGAGCAGTTCGTGCGCTCGATCGAGGGCCTCGAACAGGCGCGGATCACGCGTCCCGGATATGCCATCGAGTACGACTACTTCGATCCGCGCGACCTCAAGCGCTCGCTCGAGACCCAGGTCGTCGGCGGGCTCTATTTCGCCGGGCAGATCAACGGCACCACCGGTTACGAGGAAGCCGCCGCCCAGGGCCTGCTGGCCGGCATCAACGCCGCGCTGGCCGCACGAGGGGACGCCCCGTGGGAGCCGCAGCGCCACGAGGCCTACATCGGCGTGCTCGTCGACGACCTGATCACGCTCGGCACCAGCGAGCCCTACCGGATGTTCACCTCGCGCGCCGAGCACCGCCTGCTGCTGCGCGAGGACAATGCCGACCGCCGCCTGACCCCGCTGGGCCGGCGCCTCGGCCTGGTCGACGACGCCCGCTGGACGGCATTCAGCGCCAAGCAGGATGCGATCGAGCGGGAAGGCGAGCGCCTGGCAGGCATCTGGCTCAAGCCCGTGCAACTGTCCGGCGCCGACTTCGTCGCGGCATTCGGAACCCCGCGCAGCGACAACGGCCTCGCCGCCACCGACCTGCTACGCCGCCCCGAAGGGAACATCCGGATCCTGCAGCAACTCGGCCTGATTCCGCTGGACATCGATCCGCTGGTCGCCGAACAGATCGAGATCGAGGTCAAGTACGCCGGCTACATCCAACGCCAGAATGCCGAGATCGAACGTAATCGCCGTTACGAGGACAGCCGCATCCCGGACGATCTCGATTACCTCGGCGTCGTCGGCCTCTCCAACGAGGTCCGGCAGAAGCTGATCGACCACCGCCCGCAGACCCTCGGACAGGCCGCACGCATCTCCGGCGTGACCCCCGCCGCGATCTCGCTCCTGCTGGTCCACCTGAAGAAGCGCAGCGACCTGCGGCGCTCGGCCTGAGCCCCCTCCGGCGGGCACCTCCCGCCAGCCGCCCCCAGTCGTAGCGACGAGCTCAGGCACGGTTCATTGCGGGATGCCGATCCGGTGCATCCGTAGTCCATACCCGGGCTCATGCCCGCTGCGCAAGTGCGTGCATCAACCCGTTCCGGCGCCAGCAACGCTAGACTCCATCCTTATGTTCCAGAAGAAGCGCGTCGCACCGGAGAACCAACAATGAAACGACTCACCATCGCCCTGCTGATCAGCGCCGCTTCGGGCGTCGCCATCGCCGCCGACGGCCCCAAGGCGGGCCAGTGGGAATACACCACTGAGGTCAACATTCCGGCGATGAGCATGCCGGAGGGCTTCCAGATGCCGGAACTGCCGGAAGGCATGGAACTGCCTCCGGGCATGTCGATGCCGCAGATGGGCGCGCAGGGCATGAAGCAGACGATGAGCTTCAAGCAGTGCATCACCGACGAGGAGCCGGTGCCGATGCACGAGGACGAAAACTCCGACTGCAAGCTCACCAAGATGGACCGCAAGGGCAATACCGTGCACTGGGCGGTGAAATGCCAGACACCCGAGGGTCCGTCCAGCGGCGAAGGCACCGCGACCTACGAGGGCGACCGCATGCATGCCGAAATGACGATGACCAGCACCGTCGACGGGCGCCCGATGGAGATGCACCAGACCATCAATGGCCGCTATCTGGGTCCCTGCCCGAAATAGGGCATCGCCCCGGCGCCGACTGTTCAGAATCGATTCAGCAGGGCCGGCTATGGTGTGATCCACAGCAACGAAAAATCAGACCTGTGGAGAGAAACACCATGAAATCGTCATTCAACGCAATGCTGGCGCTGGTCGCCTTCGCCGCCGTCTCGACCGGTGCCAGCGCAGCCGGCCTCAAGCTGGGCGCCGACGTGTCCATCGGCGCCGATGCCGGCGCCGCTTCGTCGTCGGCTGACGCCGCCGCTGAAGCGAACGTCGAGGCCCGCAGCGAGGCCATGGAGCGCGCCGCAGAAAACGGCGCCGAGACGGGCGCTGCCGCCAAGCAAGCCGGCCTGAAGACCGCGACCGAGGCCGAACTCAAGGCCGAGACCGCCCGCGAGCGCGGCGCCGATGCCGGCGCCAAGCTGAAGAGCGAAACCAAGGCGTCGGTCCAAGCGGGTGCCAATGCCGCCCACAAGACCGGCACCAAGGTCGCGGAAGGTACCCGCAAGGCCGCCGACGCGTCCCTGGATGCCACCGGCAAGGTGGTCGGCGGGGTGCTCGGTGCCGCCGACGGCGGCGTCGAAGCCAAGGCCGAGGTCAAGGCCGGCGCGAACGCCAAGTAACCGTTTCCCGTCCCCCAGCTCCGCACCCCCTGCGGAGCCAACCCGAAGCCCTCCTGGTTTTCGATCAGGAGGGCTTTTTTTGACTGCGCTAACTCTGGCGCGACCGCCGCCGCGGCAGATAGTGATGCAGGCTGCCACCCTGATCGCGCAACCACCTGCGCTGGACATCGAAGCCGGGCAGGCAGCGCTGGACATGGCCCCAGAAACGCTCCGAGTGGTTCATCTCCAGCAGGTGACAGAGCTCGTGAATCACGACGTACTCGAAGACCTCGCGAGGCGCCATGATCAGCCGCCACGACAGGCTGATCGCCCCGCTCGGCGCGCAACTTCCCCATTGCGAGCGGGGATCGGCAATCGAAAGGTCCCGCCACTGCACGCCGAGCACCGGCGCGTATCGATCGAGCAAGCCCTGCGCATCGACCCTGGCCCGCTGCATCAGCTCGCGCTTGAGCGCGGTTTCGAGCTTGTGCACGTTGCCCCGGTGGGCGGCGGGCGCAAAAAGGGTGATGCGGTCGTGCTCGACCCGCACGGTGGTCTGCCGCAGCGTCGCGTACTCGACGTAGACCGGCACACGGGCACCACGCAGCGGAATCTCGTCACTGCCGTCCCACGCCGCTTCCGGCGGCAGGGCATGCCTGGCCTCGTGCTCATCCCACTGCTCCAGCTTCTGGCGGATCCAGTCCTGCCGCGACTGCAGGAACGCCAGCGCCTCGGCGCGTGAAACCCAGCGCGGATACACCAGGAGCACTTCACGATCGCGCCGCACTTCGATACGGATGTTGCGCGCCTTGGGACTGACCCGCTCGGTCAGCCGGTAGGCCGCGCGGAAAAGCTCGAGCTGCATCGGATCAATCCCTCGGATTGAGCCGGCCGGCGCCGTCACAAAACCGACATACGGGTGCCATCACCCCACCAAACGGTAATTTTTTGTTCATGTCCGGAGCCGGCCGGCAAAACTGCTTCGTTTGTTGCATCGCACATCGGGGTTATCCACAAGCTTATCCCCGGGTCCTGTAGATAAATGCTCACTTGGCCTCATAGCCGATCCGGGCCAGCACCCCGTCGAGTTCGTCGAGCGAATGGAACTGCACGCGCAGCTCGCCCTTGCCCGACCGGTCCGCCTGCACCGTGACCGGGCAGGCGAGCAGATCCGACAGCTCGCGTTCGAGCCGCTGCCAATCCCCGGACTTGCCCGGCTTGAACACGATCTTGGTGTCGCGGGCGGCCGCAACCTTGCGCTCGAGCTGGCGCACCGTGAGCTTGGCGCGAATCACGTCGTCGGCCCAGCGCACCTGCTCACCCAGCTCGACCCCGGCGAGCACCTTGGCGTGCCCGAGACTCAGGTGCCCCTCGTTGACCAGCGTCTGCACGGCCGGGGCGAGATTCAGTAAGCGCAGGTAATTGCTGACATATTCCCGCGACTTTCCGATC
This sequence comes from Nevskiales bacterium, assembly GCA_028698335.1. GTDB lineage: Bacteria > Pseudomonadota > Gammaproteobacteria > Nevskiales > Nevskiaceae > Solimonas. The sequence goes on from JAQVDP010000014.1 coordinate 95,910, forward strand.
CGGTGTCCGATCTCCTCATGGGTCAGTTCGAACATCTCGCCGAGCTGCTTGATGCCCGCGGCAGCCTCCATCGGCGACAGGGACTCGCGCTGCAGGTTCTCGATCAGACCGACGATGAAGGCCTCGCTGTCCGACAGGTCGTCGCGCACGATCGCGGGAATCTCGTGCAACTCGGCGAGCTGTGCCGCGCGCCAGCGCCGTTCACCGGCGAGCAGCTCGTAGCCCCAGACCCGGGTGCGCAGCACCACCGGCTGGATCACCCCCGACTCGCGGATGCTTCGCGCCAGCTCGGCCAGGGTCTCCGGATTGAAGTTGCGCCGCGCCTGCTGACTGCCCGGTCGGATCAGATCGATCGGGATCAGGCGCACTTTGTCCACAGCTTGGGAATGACTCATCTGTTTATTGTAAGTGTCCGTATGGCCGGGCATGGGATAATCCGCGCAAACCGCAGGGGAAGAGAGCATATGGAAGACCAGTTCCGCGCGATCATCGAGGCGATTGGCGAGAATCCGGACCGCGAGGGACTCATCCGCACGCCCTACCGGGCCGCGCGCGCCATGGAGTTTCTGACGCAGGGTTATGAGCAGGACATCGAGGAGATCGTCAACGAGGCGGTGTTCGAGTCGAGCAACGACGAGATGGTGATCGTCAAGGACATCGAGCTGTATTCGCTGTGCGAGCATCACCTGCTGCCATTCATCGGCAAGGCCCACGTCGCCTACCTGCCCAGCGGGCGCGTCATCGGCCTGTCGAAGATCCCGCGCATCGTCGACATGTACGCGCGCCGCCTGCAGATCCAGGAAAACCTGACCCAGCAGATCGGCCAGTGCATCGAACAGGTCACCGGCGCGGTCGGCGTCGCCGTCGTCATCCAGGCGAAGCACTTGTGCGCGATGATGCGCGGTGTCCAGAAACAGAACTCGTCGATGATCACCTCGGTGATGCTGGGCCGGTTCCGCGAGGATCCCCGGACCCGCAAGGAATTTCTCGACCTGATCCGGCAGCCCGGCGGCTGACGACAATCCGGATAACCGGCGCGCTGCGAACCCGGCTAAACTCTGACCAGCCCGCACGGCGCAACCCATTTTCCCGTTGACTTCGGATCCCACCATGGCCCTGAACGGACACTCTGCAGACCTGCCCGCCCAGCGCGAAATCCTCGACTCGCTCGCCCCGACGGTACGCGAGTACACCGAACGTCACATCGGCGCCCGCAAACTGTGGATGCCGGCCGACCTTCTGCCGACGCATGACGAGGACGGCGTCGACCGCGATGCCGAACTGCGCGCCCTGCGCGAACGCGCCCGCGGCCTGCCCGACAGCGTGCGCGTGGCGCTGGCGCTGAACCTGCTGACCGAGGAGGGGCTGCCGCATTTCCACCGGCTGCTGTCGACCTACATGGGCTACGAGGGCGCCTGGGCGGACTGGAACAACCTGTGGACCGCCGAAGAGGACCGCCACGGCTGCATCCTGCGCGACTATGTCCGCGACGCGCGCCTGTTCGACATGCGCGCACTCGAACGCATGCAGTACCAGTACATCGAGTCCGGCTTCAATCCGGAATGGCAGGACGACCCCTACCGGCTGCTCGCGTACACCAGCCTGCAGGAGAAGGCCACGCAGACCGCGCACGCCAACTCCGGCCGCATCGCCGCGCAGTACGAACCGCAGCTGCAGCGCATCCTCGCCCATATCTCGGGTGACGAGATGCGCCACTACACCTTTTATCGCGACTGCTTCTCGGCGGTGCTGAAGATCGACACCAATCGCGCGCTCGCGGCGTTGGCGGCCGTCGCTCCGGCGCTGGCGATGCCGGGACACGCGATCGACGGCTACGCGCAGATGTCGGAAGTCGAACGCCGTGCGGGCATCTACGGTCCGCGCGAATATCTCAGACTGGTCGAGGATCTGGTCAAGCACTGGGCCATCGACGCGCTGACCGGCCTGTCCAGCGTCGGCCGCGCCGCGCAGGACAAGATCATGCGCCTGCCGACCCGGCTCGCGCGCATGGCCGAGTACGTCGAAACCAAATCCCAGAGCCGCAGCTTCTCGTTCGACTTCATCTACCAGCGCGCATTCGAAATGGCGACCGGAGCCGCGCACTGAGATCCGCAGGCCGTTCGGCTGCACGATGACGACGGCGCCGGAAGGCGCCGTCGTCATTTGCGGGTCTGCGGAAATGACGCAGAATGCGGGGGTCGCGTCACCGCCCCTTTCGACGGAGCTCCTTAGTCCGATGCGTACGCTCAAGCACCGCCGCGTCCTGATCACCGGCGCCGGCAGCGGCCTCGGCCGCGAACTGGCCCTGTGCTTCGCCGCCGCCGGCTGGAAGGTCGCGTGCACGGATGTCCGTCCGCAGGCAGCCGAGGACACCCTCGCGCAGATCCGGCAGCAGCAGGGCGACGGACTGGCCGCCGCGCTCGATGTCCGCAGCGAAGCCGGCTTCGCGGCCGTCGTCGAACAGCTCGATGCGCAGTGGGACGGGTTCGACGTGCTGATCAACAACGCCGGCGTCGCCACCGCCGGAACCGTCGCGGACTCCCCGCTGGAACAATGGCAGTGGGTGCTCGACATCAATCTGCTCGGCTGCGTGCGCGGCGCGCGCGCGGCCGTGCCGGTGCTCAGACGACAGGGCGGCGGCCACATCGTGAACGTCGCTTCGTTCGCCGGCATCGCCAATCCACCCGCACTGGCCAGCTACAACGTCGCCAAGGCCGGCGTCATCGCCCTGTCGGAGACGCTGCGCTTCGAGCTCGACCCCGACCGCATCGGCGTCTCGGTGGCGTGTCCGTCGTTCTTCCAGACCGACCTGCTCAACAGCGGCGACGCCGATGCGCCCGAATCGCGCAGCACCGCGCCGCAGATGACCGCGATCACCGGCAAGCTGATGCACAACGCACAGGTCACCGCCGGCGACGTGGCCCGCGACATCCTGCACGCGGTCGAGACCGACCGTTTCATGGTGATCTCGCACCCCGATGCCCGCAGCCGCCATCGTCTCAAGCGGTTCGCGCCGGAGCTGTATTTCCGCCTCGCGCGCCGCGCCACCGCCGCCTTCCTGAAAAGATGACGCCTGCGTCATGATTTGCTAGGGTTGGGTCCGATTCAGGCCGGACCCACGGCCTGCACACCGGAGGAGAATGATGACGACGCCCCTTTCTGGCGCCGGGCTCAGCCGTCGCCGCTTTCTGCAACTCGGCACGATCGGCAGCGCGAGTCTGGCCGTACTCGGCACCACTGCCAGCCTGTCGGGCTGCAGCCGCCCGGCCAGCCCCGCCGCGGGATTCGACTTCCTGAGCGCCGATGACGTCGTGATGCTGCGGGCCCTGCTCCCCGTCGCCAACGGCTCGGCCTATGCCGCCGCCGCGGCCCGGAACCCCGACCTCGGCGAGACCGCGCTGCAGCGCATCGATGCGCTCTGCGCCCGCATGGACCCACCGGCGCAGGCCGAGCTGCGCAAACTCTTCGATCTGCTCGGATGGAGCCTGTTCCGGCGCCTCGCCTGCGGCTTCTCCGACGGCTGGAGCGAAGCCGCCCCGGCAACCCTCACGGCGTTCCTCGAACGCTGGCGGCAAAGCAGCGTCGGGCTGTTCAACGCCGGACATCGGGGTCTGGTCAAGCTCGCCGGCGCCGGCTTCTGGAGCCAGCCGGCGACCTGGGCGGCCTCGACCTATCCCGGCCCGCCGGCCTTCGCCGTGTCCGCACTGAACCGCTAGGGGGCCGCAGATGGCAATCAACGACTTGTATACCGACGGCATCGGCGGCGGCTGGAACGTCCGCGACGCGTCGACCCTGACCCAGGACGAAGTCCTCGAGGCGGACGTGGTCATCGTCGGCAGCGGGGCCGGCGGCGGGACCGCCGCCGAGATCCTCACTGCCGCCGGCCTCGACGTGCTGATGCTCGAGGAGGGCGCGCTGTACACGTCCGCGGACTTCAAGGACATGGACGAGTTCCGCGGCTACACCACGCTGTACCAGGAAGCCAGCGCGCGGACGACCTCCGACGGCGCGGTCTCGATCTTCCAGGGCCGCGCCGTGGGCGGCACCACCGTCGTCAACTGGACCACGAGCCTGCGCACGCCGGACAACACCCTCGCGCACTGGCGTGAGGTCTACGGTGTGCGCGACATCGAGTCCGAACAGATGGCGCCGTGGTTCGAGCGCATGGAACAGCGCCTCGGGATCGAACCCTGGGCGATGGCGCCGAACCGCAACAACGACCTGCTGCGTGCCGGCTGCGAGAAGCTCGGCGTGCACTGGAAGGTGATTCCGCGCAACGTCCGCGGCTGCTGGAACCTCGGCTACTGCGGCCTCGGCTGCCCGGTCAACGCCAAGCAGTCGATGCTGGTCACGACGATCCCGTCGGCCCTCGGCCAGGGCATGCGCCTGCTGCACCATGCCCGCGCCCAGCGCCTGCAGTTCAAGGGCGATCAGGTCAGCGAGCTGACCGTACAGGCGCTCGACGCGCAGGCGCTGCGGCCGACCGGAGTGACGCTGCGGGTCCGCGCCCGCCATTTCGTGCTCGCCGGCGGCGCGATCAACACGCCGGCGCTGCTGCTGCGCTCGAACGCGCCCGATCCCCGGCAGCGCATCGGGCAGCGCACCTGCATCCATCCGGTCAACGGCACCGTCGCGCGCTTCGATGACGCGGTCAACGGCTTCCACGGCGCGCCGCAGTCGATCTACTCCGACGAGTTCCTGTGGCCGGACAGCGGCGTCGGCTACAAACTCGAGGTCCCGCCGCTGCAGCCGATGCTGTCGAGCGGCCTGTTCGGCAGCTTCGGCGACGCCCTGAGCCGGGACATGGCGACCCTCGACCATGCCCAGGTCAACATCGCGCTGATGCGTGACGGCTTCCACGCCGACAGCAGCGGCGGCCAGGTCCGCATCGACGACAACGGCGCGCCGGTGCTCGACTACGACTTCAGCGACTACCTGTGGGACGGCCTGCGCCGGGCCTATCTGAGCATGGCCGAGATCCAGTTCGCCGCCGGCGCGCGCATGGTGCGGCCCGCGCATCTCGACGGCCGCGACTACAGCAGCTGGAAGGAAGCGCGCGAGGCGATCGCCGCACTGCCGATGCAGAAACAGCGGGCGTCGCTGTACAGCGCCCATCTGATGGGCGGCTGTCTGATGGGCGAGGATCGCCAGACCGCAGTGGTCGACAGCTATGGCCGCTTCCACGAGGCCGGCAACCTGTCGGTGATCGACGGCTCGGTGTTCCCGACCTCGATCGGCGCCAATCCGCAGCTGTCGATCTACGCCTTCAGCGCCCGCAACGCGAGCAAGCTGGCCGAGTCGCTGCGCACGGCCTGAACGGATGGCATCCCGCCGCCTTCGTCCCCCGGACGGAGGCGGCGTCTGTTCAGCGCCGGACCTCGAAGCCGTCCGGCACTGCACCGTCCCCGCCCGCCGTCCACGACACCGCGTCGACCCGGGCCGCCGGCGGCCCCCGGTGCAACCAGCGATGCAGTCCGTCCAGGGCTTCGGCGGAACCGCTGGCCACCCCTTCGACACACCCGTCGGCGCGGTTGGCGACCCAGCCACTCAGCCCGAGGCGCCGCGCCTGCTCCAGCGTCGACTGACGGAAGAACACGCCCTGCACCCGTCCAGAGACGACGAAACGGTAAGATGCGACCATAGACGACTCGGAAAATCCACGAACCCGGACCGCTATGTTAAAGCGCATACGCCAACGCATCAGCCGCCTCGCCGCCGACCGCGGGCTGCTCCCGGCCGGCGGCAACACGGTGACGATGGCGGCCGAGATCCCGGTCGGCCAGGACGCCCCGCTGTGGCGCATGCAGATCCAGGTCGTCACCGAACCGCAGGCGGACGGTGAACGCACCCGCCTGCGTGCGCATATCCAGGCCAACTTCGCCAGCGCGCTGCGCCCGGCGCTGGCGGCGACGCCGGACAACGAACGTCCGGCGCTGCCGCAGGACGGTCGCAGCGGCGCCGTGACCCTGGCACAGCGTGCGGGTGGTCTGGCGCAGCGCACCGCGCAACGCGCCCTGCGCCTGCCCGGCGTGCGCGCGCTGGCCGAACCGCTGATGCAGCTCGACCTCAACACCTGGGTCGAGATCCAGAGCTCCAGCGCCTCGCTGGCCGACGGCAGCCACGAGCTGCTCCCGCAGGCCGACAAGCTCGCGTCGCTGGGCATCGTGCCGAAGCGCGCCGCCGACCAGCCGGTGGCCGAAACCTGGGCCGGGGAGGCCGCCGACGGCTTCGCGCAGGTCTCGGTGCTGCAGATCGACAAGCGCCACCTGCCCGAGAATCTGAAGCGCCTGCTCGGCAAGCAGCCGTTCTCGATGGCGGCGGCGATCATCAACACCGCGCAGCAGAAATAGGGCGCCGTGAGCGCCCACCGCCGGCGGGAGGTGCTGGGTCTGGCCCTGCCGATTCTCGGCGGGATGACCTCGCAGAACCTGCTCAACCTGGTCGACGCCTGGATGGTCGGTGCGCTCGGACCGGCCGCGCTCGCCGCCACCGGCATGGGCGGATTTCTGAACTTCATGGCGGTCGCCGCGATCATCGGCTTCTCCCCCGCAGTCCAGGCCATTGCCGCGCGCCGCATCGGCGAAGGCCGCAACGACGAGGTCGCGGCGCCGCTCAACGGCGGGCTGTTGCTGTCGCTGCTGCTCGGCGTGCCGATCAGCGTCGTGCTGATCGCCGCGGCGCCGGCCATCTTCGGCCTGCTCATCGACGACCCGGCGGTCGTCAGCGAGGGCACACCATACCTGCAGTGGCGCCTCGTCGCCGTCGCCGCGGTGGGGATGAACTTCTCGTTCCGCGGCTACTGGAGCGCGGTCAAGCTCACGCGGATGTACATGCGCACGCTGATCAGCATGCATGTCCTCAACGTCGCCTTCAGCTACACCCTGATCCACGGCCTGTTCGGATTGCCGCAGATGGGCACCGCCGGCGCCGGCCTCGGCACCACCCTGGCCGTGTTCGCCGGCACCCTGATGTACCTGTGGCAGGGGCTGCGGCACGCCCGCGGCGGCGGCTTCCTGCAGCGCATGCCAACGCCCGAACAGTTCACCGGACTGCTGCGCCTGGGTCTGCCGTCGTCGGTCCAGCAGCTCCTGTTCTCCAGCGGATTCGCCGCGCTGTTCTGGATCATCGGTCAGGTCGGCACCGACGAGCTGGCCGTCGCCAACGTACTGGTGACGATCACGCTGACCGCGATCCTGCCGGGTATCGCGCTGGGCATCGCCGCCGCGACCCTGGCCGGGCAGGCGCTCGGACGCAATCAGGCCGACGACGCCTACCGCTGGGCCTGGGATACCTACCGGGTTGGCGCCTGGATCTTCGGCGCGCTGGCCGTGGTCATGTTGCTGCTGACCGATCCGGTGCTGGCGCTGTTCCTGCGCGACCCCGAGCTGGTCGCGCTGGGACGCGTGCCGCTGCGCCTGATCGGCGCCGGCATCCTGCTCGACGGGCTCGGCCTGATCATGATGCAGGCCCTGCTCGGCGTCGGCGCCAGCGCCTTCGTGATGATCGTCGCCTCGGGGCTGCAATGGCTGGTGTTCCTGCCGGCCGCATGGCTGCTGGGCCCCGGTCTGGGCCTGGGCCTGCAGGCGATCTGGATCGCGATGATGAGCTACCGGCTGCTGCAGGCCGCGCTGTTCGTCCGCGCCTGGCGGCAACGCGCATGGGTCCGCATCCGCGTCTGAGGCCACGCCGTCACTCGTAGTGCACCATGCGCACCGCGAACAGATCGCGCGAGCGGCGCCACACCCCGCCGACCACCACCAGCGTCATCGCCGCGCCGAACACGACCGACGGCACGGTCCCCAGCAGCCGCGCGGCCAGTCCGGATTCGAAGGCGCCGAGTTCGTTCGACGAGCTGATGAAGATGCTGTTGACCGACTGCACCCGCCCGCGCAGGTGATCCGGCGGCACCACCTGCAGGATCGTCTGGCGGATCACGACGCTGATGCTGTCACAGGCGCCGATCAGGAACAGCGCCGCGATCGACAGCCAGAAATGCGTGGACAGCGCGAACATCAGCGTCGCGACGCCGAAGCCCAACACCGCCAGCAGCAGATTGCGCCAGGCCTGTCCGGTCGGCGGCACCCACGCGCAGACCAGGATCGTCAGCATCGCCCCGACCGCGGGGGCGCTGCGCAGCCAGCCCAGGCCTTCGGGCCCGACCCCGAGAATGTCCTCGGCGAACACCGGCAGGATCGCGACGACCCCGCCGAACAGTACCGAGAACATGTCCAGCGAGATCGCATAGAGAATGATCCGGGTGTTGCGCACATAGTGCAGCCCTTCGCGCAGCGCCGCCCAGAGTCCGGAGGGGTCGCCCGCTTCCGCTGGCGGTGCCGGGCGCGGCGCGATGCCGGCGACCAGACGCTCGACGCCGACGATCAGCGCGATCACCACCAGCAGCGATCCGCCCAGCCCGAGCCCCGCGTAGATGAAGCCGCCGGCGACCGGCCCCAGAATGGCGCCGGCCTGCCAGCAGGTGCTCGACCAGGTCGCGGCGTTGCCGTAATGCTCGCGCGGCACCAGGAACGCGCGCAGCGACGACGCCGTCGGCGACAGGACGCCGCGGGCGAAACCGAGGATCGCGATCGCCAGATAGATCAGCGCCAGCCACAGCGTGACCGACAGATGCGCCCGCACATCCGGCCGCGCCAGCACCGCCAGCACCGTCGACGCCAGCAGCATCACCGCCAGGCTGGCCCGGATCAGCGCGCGCTTCTCGCGGCGATCGGCCAGATAGCCGCCGAACAGCGCAAGACCGATGAACGGGACCGCCTCGGCCAGCCCGATCAGGCCCAGCGACAGCGGATCGCCGGTGACGCGGTACAGCTCGTAGGCCAGTGCGATCTGCTGGATCAGCAGCGCACAGGTCAGGAGAAAAACGCCGCCGATGAGGCGCCGGAACTCCGGAAAGCGCAGCGCCGCGAGAGCGTCCGTCCGCGCCAACGTCAGGCGCTGCGGACCGGAACGGCTTCGAGCCGCATCATGACCGACTGCGCGAGCATGTCACGGGCGCGCTCGACGATCTCCTCCATCGCCGGCGTACGGGCGAAGCGCCGACGCGCGCGCCGGTACAGCTGGTCCAGACTCGGCAGCTCCGGATGCACCAGATGCTGCCACTGCTCGCGACCGTGCTCGAGTTGCTGGTGCCAGCGCAGGCGCCAGTCCTCGAAACTCTTGCCCGGGTTGAGCTCGAACCAGCGCTGCTGCATGCGACGGACGATGCGGTCGGCCGAGAACGAACTGGCCAGCGCCTCGGCGATCCGGTCCTTCAGCTCCGCCGAAACCGGCCGCTGCCCGTGCAGCACATGCGCCGGCGGGTCGCGCAGCTCGTAAACCAGGCCGAGCGCCGCCATCAGACGCAGCAGGTAGTAGGTGATGTCGATCTCCCACCACCGGAAGCCCTGCCGCGCCGACGCCATGTAGTAGTGATGGTTGTTGTGCCAGCCCTCGCCCAGCGACAGCAGCGCGAACAGCCAGTTGTTGCGCGAGTCGTCGCCGGTCAGATAGCGCTGGCGGCCGAACACGTGGACCAGCGAATTGATACAGAACGTTGCGTGCCACAGCAGCACTGTCGACCAGAAGAAGCCGACGATCAGGGCCGACCAGCCGCCGAACCACCACACGGTCAGTCCGAGCAGCGTCCCCGGCACCCAGTGGTAGCGATTGAGCCAGCGCAGTTCCGGATACTGGGCGAAATCCTCGATCCGCGCCTCGTCCACCGCCTGCGCCTGGGCGTTGAAGATCCAGCCCATGTGCGAGAACCAGAAACCGTAGTGACGCGGCGAGTGCGCATCCAGCGGCGTATCGGAATAGCGATGGTGATCGCGATGCTTGGCCGCCCACCACAGCGCCCCCGACTGCAGCGACGATTGCGCCAGCGCCGCCAGCAGGAACTGCACGACACGACCGGCCTTGAAGGCCTTGTGCGCGAAGTAGCGGTGGTATCCGGCGGTGACGCCGAACATGCGCAGCGCGTACAGCGCCACGCACAGCCCGACGTCGCTCCACGACAGCCCGGTGAAAAAGGCGCCGAAGCACGCCAGGTGGATGGCGCCGAACAGCATCAGCATCGGCCAGCTCGCAGGATCGAGCCGGCGCGAAGTCAGGGGAGCTTCCATGATCTGTACCACAAACCTCTCATCAGCCCGACGCCCCGCGCAAGGCCAATCAGCTGTTCTGACCGTGCTCTCGGGTCTCCAGGAAGCGGACGTCGGGGAAACGCTCCTGGGCCATGCTCAGATTGACGGCGCTCGACGCGAGGTACACGAGGTCCCCGTAGTGATCGAGCGCCAGGCGGGTCTCGTTCTTGTCCCGGAAATCCCGCATCTTCCTGGCGTCATCGCATTCGACCCAGCGCGCCGTCGCAACCTGGACCGGAACGAACACGCAGTCGACGCCGTACTCGTCCCGGAGCCGGTACTGCACCACGTCGAACTGCAGCACACCGACCGCCCCCAGGATGATGTCGTTGTTCGACACCGGGCGATACACCTGGGTCGCGCCCTCCTCCGACAGCTGATCGAGTCCCTTGTTCAGCTGCTTGGCCTTGAGCGGATCCTTCAGGACCACCCGCCGGAACAGCTCCGGCGCGAAGTTCGGAATGCCCGTGAAACGCAGGTTCTCGCCTTCTGAAAACGAGTCCCCGATTGCGATCGTACCGTGGTTATGTAAACCGATGATGTCACCCGGATACGCCTCCTCGACCGTCTCGCGCTCGCTGGCCATGAAGATCAGGGCGTTGGCGATGCGGACGTTGCCGTTCAGGCGCACGCTGTGCAGCAGCATGCCGCGACGGTAGACCCCGGAGCAGACCCGCAGAAACGCCACGCGGTCGCGGTGCTTGGGATCCATGTTCGCCTGGATCTTGAACACGAACCCGCTGAATTTCTCCTCGTCCGGCGTCACCGCGCGCTCGCCGCCGTCGACCAGCGCCTGACGCGACTGCGGCGGCGGCGCCCACTCGGTGAAGCCGTTGAGCAGCTCGCGCACGCCGAAATTGCTGATCGCCGAACCGAAGAACACCGGCGTCTGCTTCGCCGCGCGGTAGGCGTCGAGATCGAACTCGGTCCCGGCCATCTGCAGCAGCTCGATCTCCTCGAGCAGCGTCTGATACGGCTGGCCGAGGCGCTCGGCCAGGCCCGGCGCGTGCAGGCCGTCGATCGTCTCGATCTCCGACACGCGCTGCTTGTCGCCGGAATAGAGGTAGAAGCGATCCTCGAGCAGATGGTAGACGCCCTTGAAATCGCGCCCCATCCCGACCGGCCAGGTCGCCGGCGTGCATTCGATCCCGAGCACCTTCTCGATCTCGTCGAGCAGTTCCAGCGGCGGACGGCCCTCGCGGTCGAGCTTGTTGACGAAGGTGATGATCGGCGTATCGCGCAGGCGGCAGACCTCCATCAGCTTGATCGTGCGCGCCTCGACGCCCTTGGCGGCGTCGATCACCATCAATGCCGAGTCAACCGCGGTTAATGTGCGGTAGGTATCCTCGGAGAAGTCCTCGTGCCCCGGAGTGTCGAGCAGGTTGACGATGCGGTCGTTGTACGGAAACTGCATGACCGACGTCGTCACCGAGATGCCGCGCTGCTGCTCGAGCGCCATCCAGTCCGATGTCGCATGCCGGGTCGCCTTGCGACCCTTGACCGTGCCGGCGAGCTGAATCGCACCGCCGAACAGCAGCAGTTTCTCGGTCAGCGTGGTCTTGCCGGCATCCGGATGCGAGATGATGGCGAACGTTCGGCGGCGCGCCGCGCGCTCGGCGACAGGGTTCATGGGATTCAGGGTCTTTCGCGGGGATGCGAATTGTACCGACAGACACGCCGCGCCACAGCCTTCGACAATCAGCCCGGGTCCTGCGGCCCCTTTGCCTCACACGGAAACATCGATGCGCCTTGCCCTCACCCTGCTCGCCCTGACCCTCCTCTCGGCCCTCGGCGGCTGCTCCGGCGGCGACAACACGCCACCCGGAGAAGACTCGGCCCACGCGCTGCTGATCGACGGACGGATCGAACGCTACCGGCTCTACGTCCCGGGGCGGGCACAGCGCGCCAATGAGCCGCTGCCGCTGCTGATCGCCCTGCACGGCGGCGGCGTCAACGCCGCGTCGATGGATGAACTCACCGATCTCAAGGCCCTGGCGGACCGCAAGGGCTTCCTCTACATGCGTCCACAGGGTTACGACGCCGAGAACCGCGGCTTCCAGACCTGGAACGCCGGCAGCTGCTGCGGCGAGGCCGAAGCCGCGGGCATCGACCACGTCGCCGTCATCAACACGATGATCGACGACGTCGCCGCGCAGTTCGACGTCGATCCCGCCCGCATCTACGTCACCGGCCATTCCAACGGCGGCATGATGGCGTATCGCCTGGCGTGCCAGCTTTCGGACCGGATCGCCGCGATCGCGCCGAACTCCTCCTACCAGATGGACCGGGATTACGACCGCCTGCTGCAGCCGACGGTCTATGCCTGCCAGCCGTCGCGCCCGGTCCCGGTCCTGCACATGCACGGCCTCGCGGACACCTGCGCACCGTTCGAGGGCGGCCAGAGCACCGGCATCGAGGGCGGTGAACGCCCGCCGGTCGCCGACAGCATCGACTTCTGGGTCGGCAACAACCGCTGCAGTTCCGGTCCCGTGGAAACCTATCGCAACGGCGATTCCCGCTGCGTGACCTACTCGGGCTGCGAGGATGGCGCCGACGTGGTCCTCTGCACCACCGACAGCGCCGGACACGTCTGGCCCGGCAGCCTGAAACTGGGTGCCGAAGGGGTCTGCGGCGGACAGACCACCACGCGTCTCGACGCCAACACCACGCTCTGGCAGTTCTTCGAGCAGCACCCGAAGCCCTGAGCCGCCGGGCAGCTGGTGGCGGCTAGAACGGCAGGCGCAGATCGCTCCTGAACGCGAAGTCGCCCACGTCCGCGCCGGGCAACTGGCGCTCGCTCCACTGCCAGGACAAGGACAGCGCGGCGCTCTGTCCCGGCAGGCGCACCGCCGCCCAGTCGGACAGATCGACGCCAAGCTCGACGGCGCGGGCACGCGTCGCGCCGCCCGGCAGGAACCAGTCGTCCTCGACCCCGTTGCGCAGCTTCGCGGCGATCCGGACGAACTCCAGCCGGCGCTGCACCTGCGCCTCGACGCTCCACTGCTGCTGCCGTGGCTGTTCGGCGGTCGCCGCACTGCTGTGCAGCATCAGCGCACTGCGTGCCTGCCAGCCGGCGATGCGCTGGCTCTGCGCCCACTGCAGCTCGTAGGCCGCCCTGGGATCGGCCCCCAGCCCGGATGCCTGTGACGCCCCGGGATCGATCGACCGCAGGCTGAACGTGGTCCGGGCGTCACCCCCGATCGGCAGGGTGGCGGCCGCCGACCAGGTGCCGGCAACGTCCAGTTCGGGGGCGCGTGTGGAGAACAGCGTGCAGGATCGCGCGCTGAGCTTGAGTCCGGGGCGCCGGGCATCGCCGGCCACACCGATCCGCCCCTCCAGCGGGCAGTCGAGCAGCGGCGGCGTCGCGGAGGGATCGGCCTCGGTCCAGCTCAGCTGCATGTCGGCCACGCCCGGCGCCCAGGCCAGGCGCGCGATCTGGCGCTCCAGATCCTCCGAGCGCGCCAGCAGCCAGCGGCCTTCGTCACGCAGGCTGTAGTCGAGCGTCAGCGGGGCGCCGGCCAGATCGCCGACGCGGGTGCTCAGCCGCTGCTCGGAAACCCGGGTGCCCAGGCTCTCCGGCAACGCATCGGGGCGTTGCATCCACTTCGACCACTGCGCCGGGTCGACGGCATCGCCGGCGCTGATGCTGAAACGGCTCTGCAGCGCGAACACACCCAGCGTGTCCTGCACCCCGAACTGGCCGCTGAACAGCGTGCCGTCCGCGCTCGGCGCCCAGGGCAGGGCGGCCGCGACGGCAAGCTCGCCCTTGCCGACGTGCCCCACCGCCATATCGGTCTGCAGCGACGGCAACGCCGGCAGCGGGCGATCGAGTCCCGGCACCGACTGCGGGACGGAGGCACAGGCCGACAGCAGCAGGGCCGCCGCCGCACTCACTCCGTCTCGAAACACGCTCCCCACGATCCGACTCCGACACCCGCGCGGCGCCATCCATGGCCGCCGACATTCCGAAAAAGATACCGGGCATCGACACCAAATCAAGCCAATGGGTTCACATTCCCGGGCGCCGCGGATCAGGGCGCGTCCACGGCCCGACCGACGGTCGCCGGGTCAGCCCAGCTCCAGGCGCATGATCGGGCGCGTCGGCGACCGCCGCGCGACCTCGCCGAACCCGGCGGCCCGGAACGTCGACGCCAGCCCGGTGAAGACGAACGGATCCCCGGTGCGGCCGTCGCGGTCGGTCGGATAGGCCTCGATACACGCCACGCCGGCGCCGGTCGCGTAGGCGACCGCGGCCCGCAGCAGCACCGTGCTGACACCCTTGTGCCGCCAGCCGCGCCGGACGAAAAAACAGCTGATTGACCACACCGGGCGGTCGTCGACCGGCTTCAGGACACGTGAGCGATCCAGGCGCGGATACGCGGACCGCGGCGCCAGCGCGACCCAGCCGACCGGCTCGGTACCGGCATAGGCGATCAGTCCGGGACAGGCACCATCGCGGACCAGCGCCTGCAGCGCGGCGCGATTAGCCGGGCCATGATCGCGCGACTGTTCATTGAATTGCCGCGTCGGCAAGCGCCAGTACATGCACCAGCACCCGGCGCAGGCGCCGTTGGCGCCGAACAGGGTCTCGAGATCCTTCCACCGCGAGGCGTCGACCGGATGGACCTGCAGGTCCGCACCGCCACCGGCCGCCGCGGCCCGCGTCACGGACGCCGCGTCCCGATGACGATATCCCGCTCCCGCAACTGCGCGAGCATCTGCGCCCCCTGCTGCACGATCGCTTCGGGGTCCGGGTGCCCCAGCTCCCCGGCGATCCTCAGCAGCAGGGTCCGGCCGCTGGCGTCGGGTTCCGCCTCGATCAGGTTCAGCAGGCGGGCCACCACCGGATTGAGCGCCATGAACCGGACCCGATCCTGCCGGTCGCGGTTGACCACCAGATAGGTCGGCTCCACAGGCGGCTGCGCGGGGATGTGGTCCGGGCCGATCAGGTGCACCGGCCACGCGTAGGCCAGCAGCCACGCCAACGGCGACATCATCGGGCAGCCTTCCAGCAGATCCCCGTTGGGATCGGCCAGCGCCGGCGTCAGCTCCAACGGCGAAATCGACAGCGCCAGCTCGACCCACTCGTAGTGGGCCAGATCCCGCAGGAACGGCGGGTCCTCGGGGCGCTCGCCGCGCTCATCCTTCAGGTACGCCAGAAACTCCTCCGGCACCCGGTGGAACAGCGGCGCCGCGCAGCGGTGCCGCGCGAAGAAGTCGCGGACCATGCGATGCCAGGCCGCGTCGCCGCTGAGCTTGCGCAGCACCGGAAACGCATTGCTCAGACAGTCCTCGACGTTGTTGTAGAACAGCTCCCGGTAGATCTTCAGGCGCCGTTCCTCGATCGCCGCCAGCGGCGTCTCGCCATCGTCACGGATGTGCGCGGCGAAGCGGTACTGCAGCGCCTGCGAGCGGGTCGGCGCCGGCGCTTCAGACACGGACACGCTCCGCGGCGGTTGCGGGAGCGGCATGCCGGGCCTGCAGCGTCCGGATGTGCTCGACCTCGGCCAGCAGCTCCGGCAGCGGCGGGATGTTGAAATCGCGCTCGAGCAGCGTCGGCATCACGCCGAAGCGCCGGTACGCCCGCTCCAGCAGATCCCAGACCGGATCGATCACGTCCGCGCCGTGCGTGTCGACCCGCAGATCCTCGGCTTCGACATAGTGACCGGCGACGTGAACGTAACGCACGCGTTCGCCCGGCAGGGCTTCCAGGAACGCGACCGGATCGTAACGGTGATTGATGCTGTTGACGTAGATGTTGTTGACGTCCAGCAGCAGATCGCAATCGGCACGGTCGAGCACCGCGCGGACGAACTGCAGCTCGCTCAGGTCGGTCGCGAGTGTTGCGTAGTAACTGGCGTTTTCCAGCGCGATGCGCCGCTCGAGGATGTCCTGGACCCGCCGCACGCGCGCGGCCACGTACTCGACGGCTTCTTCCGTGAACGGAATCGGCATCAGGTCGTAGAGGTGGCCGTCGTCCGAGCAGTAGGTCAGATGTTCGGTGTAGTCGGCGATTCCGTGAGTATCGAGAAATCGCTTCAGATCGCGGACGAAGGTCTCGTCCAGCGGCGCCGGGCTGCCGATCGACAGCGACAGGCCATGACTGACGAATCGGTGCCGCTCGGTCATCGCCCGGAACGACCGGCCGAGCCGGCCGCCGACCTGCATCCAGTTCTCCGGGGTCGCCTCGAAAAACGAGATCGCGGACGGCGCGTCCGCCGACAGCGCGTCGAGCAGGGCCCGCCGCAGGCCCAGCCCGGCGCCCTGCAGCGGCAATGCGTCACCGTTCATGCCGGCAACGCCACGACCGCGCGCACCGAAGGTGCGCACGGCCACGGCCCCGTCACTGACACAGTGAGCGGATTACTTCTTGTCACCGCACTTGCCTTCGCCACACTTGGCTTCGGCCTTCTTCTCACCGCAATTGGCGTCCGTCTTCTTCTCGCCACAGTTGGCGTCGGTCTTCTTCTCGCCGCAATTGGCTTCCGACTTCTTCTCGCCGCAGTTGGCTTCGGCCTTCTTCTCGCCGCACTTGCTTTCGCCGCATTTCTGCTCGCCGGCGGACGCCACCATGTAACCCCCGCCCAGGTCCGAAGCCTGGAAAACGGAGGCCTGCGCCGCCATGCCGCTCAGCGCGAACATCGCACCCAAAGCCACGGCCATCGGTTTACGGTCATTGCTCATTGTCACTCTCCTTACGATTCATTTTGCTGTGATCGGGACATCGTGCCCGGGAATACTGCGGGGAACCACCTGGCCACTGGATGAACCGGCCTTCCCCGAATACGGACTTCCCGCAGAATCGGATCCACATGTGCAACTCACCGACGTTCGCCATGCCCCGGCATGGAGCGGCGCGTCGCCGTCCGCTACCGTGCGCATGTCGCCCGTTGGGCGATCTTGCAGGAAACTTCAGGACAGATGCTAGCCGTCATCGCGAACTCACTCTGTATCCACGGGTCCTAGCTTTATGCTCGAAACTCCAGAGGACAGTGCACTCGATTCGGTGCTCAACGCCTACCACCTGCGCGCACGGATCACCGACAACCCGAAACTGTGCGGGCGCTGGCGCGAGCCGGAGGAAGCCGGTCCGCGTGCCTATTTCCACCTGATCGATCGCGGCATGTGCTGGTTCGAGGCCGGCTGTCTCGACATGCCGGTGCGGCTTGCCGCCGGCGATCTCATCCTGCTGCCGCGCGGGGACGCGCATGTCCTGACCAGCGAGCCGGAGCCGGGCCC
Source organism: Nevskiales bacterium (assembly GCA_028698335.1). Lineage (GTDB taxonomy): Bacteria > Pseudomonadota > Gammaproteobacteria > Nevskiales > Nevskiaceae > Solimonas. The sequence continues at coordinate 113,288 of JAQVDP010000014.1, forward strand.
GGCCGACGCCTGCTTCTCGACACTGCTGTGCGGCGAATTCGAGTTCGAGGGCGGCACCGCCGGCAATCCGCTGCTCGATGCGCTGCCGGACTGCATCGTCGTCCACGCCGCCGACGCCGGAGACGCCTTCCGCCGCCTCGCGGAACTGCTCGGCGAAGAGTCCAGACGCCCGGACTTCGGCAAGCAGGCCGTCATGGACAAGCTCGCCGATGCACTGTTCACGATGGCGGTCCGCCACTACCTGAAGACGGCACCGGGGCGGCGCGGCCTGCTCGCCGGCCTGGCCGACGGGCGTTTGCGGCCGGCGCTCGAAGCCATGCATCGTGACCCTGGACGCGACTGGAGCGTCGCCCAGCTCGCCGGCATCGCGTGCCTGTCGCGCACCGCCTTCGCCCAACGCTTCTCGCAGGCGCTCGGGCAGAGTCCGATCCAGTATCTGACGCGGTGGCGGATGACGATCGCCCTCGGGCTGCTGCGTGATCCGCGACTGTCGGTGGCCGCGATCGCCGAACAGCTCGGGTATCAGACCGAGGCGGCGTTTCGCAGAAGCTTCAAGCGCGTCCACGGCAGCGGGCCCGGGCAGTTCCGCGCCCCGGCGCCGCGCCGCCTGAACCGCAACGGCGGAGCCCGCCCTCAGGCGGCGTTGGCCTGGGACTCGAATGCCCGCGACCACTCGATGAACTGCTCCTCGGGCATCGCGCGGCTGTAGAGGAAACCCTGCTGGACCGCACAACCCAGATCGCGCAGGCGCAACGCGTCCTCCTCGGTCTCGACCCCCTCGACCACCATCGACATGCCGACGCGCCTGGCCAGCTCCGACATCGAGCGGATGATCTCCGCCGCACGGTCGTTCTGCGCCGCGGCCCGCGACACGACCGGGTCGATCTTGATCCGGTCGATGTCGAAGCGGTACAGATGGCTGATCGACGAATACCCCGTGCCGAAATCGTCGAGCGCCAGTTTGACGCCGATCGCCCTGAGCGCGTGCAGGATCTCCTCCGCCTCGTCGAGATTGCCGACCAGGGCCGTCTCGGTGATCTCCGCCACCAGCTGCGCCGGCGGCAGGCCGCTGTCGCGCAGCGCGTCGCGCACCATCTGCAGCACCGCCGGCGACAGCAGCTTGGCGGAAAGGTTGAACGACACGTTGAGCTTGAAGCCGCGCTCCGACCACGCCCGCACGCTGCGGCAGGCCTGCACCAGCACGGTCCGGGTCATGTCGCGAATGATCTCGGAACTCTCCGCGATCGGAATGAACTCGCCCGGCAGCACCACCCTGCCGTCAGGCTGGCGCCAGCGCACCAGGATCTCCGCGGACACCACCTTCTTGTGCTGCACGTCGACGATCGGCTGGAAGAACGGCACGAACTGCCCCTCGCGCAGGCCCATGCGGATCTGCTCGGCCAAGGCCAGATGCTTGCGCAGGCGATGCGTATGTCCGCGCTCGCCAAAGCGCAGATCGCCGGCGCCGCTCTGGCGCGCCAGCCGCAACGCCTCGATGCAGACGTTGACGTACTCCTCGGCGTCGCGCGCGTCGTCGGGATAGACCGCGGCACCCGCCGCCACCCCGAGCAGGAATCGCTGCTCCTCGATCTCGATCGGCGTCGACAGGCGCGACAGCGCCTCGGCGGTCACGCGCTTGAGATCCGCCCGCGTCACCGCCTCGGCGGTGCCGCGATCGACCAGAATCGCCAGCGTGTCCGGATCGATGCGAAACAGCGTGGTCGGCAACACGTCCAGGGCATGCAAGCGCTCGCTGGCGGCGCGCATCACCGTCTCGGCCAGCCGCAAGCCGAAGCCGCTGCGCAGGCTGGCATAGGTGCTGACCCCGAGCAGCAGCAGGCCGTGGCTGCCGTCGATCGGCCGTACCCGCCGGACCTCGCGCAGCTCCACATCCAGGCTGTTGCGGTTCGGCAGACCCGTGCCCGGGTCCACATAGGCGATGCGGCGGATGTGATCGGCCTGCGCCTGCAGCTTGTGGATGGCGCGGACGATGTCGCCGAACTCGTCCTGGGTTTCCTCCAGCGACCGGCTCGGCGCGTGCCCGGTCAGCACCGCATTGAGACTGCCCGTCACCGCCCCCAGCGGTCGCACCAGACGGCGGTACGCCAGAACGCTGAGCACCAGCGTCAGCAGCAAGGCGCCGGCGACACTCGCCAGCGCCAGCCCGAGCTGTCCGCGCAGCCGCGAGAACTCCTGCAATGAACCGCTCAGACCGCTGGCGTTGTCGCGTTCCAGCACCGAGGCCAGACGTCGGCCGGCCCGGTGCTGCAGCTCCAGCGTGATCTCCGACAGGCGCGAAATACGCTCGTCCGACGCCGGCGCATTGATCAGCTCCCGGATCTCCTGCCCGCGCGCGTCCACCAGGGTCCGCAGCGCCGCAATGTCCTTATCCCCGGAGCCCGACAGGAACCGCAGCTGTCCCAGCAGCGCGCCGAGTTCCCGATCCAGGCGCCGCAACGCCGGCTCCGGGTCCAGCTCGGCCGCCTCGGCACGCCGCGCCGACTCGGCCTGGACGTGCATCTCCATCAGGGCGTTGTTGATGACCACGGCCATCGAGATGCGGTTCGCGCGCCCGCGCAGGCTCGGCTCGAAGCGTTCGTCCGACTGCAGCGAAGGCACGATCAAGACCCCCGCCAGGACAATGGCGAGGTTGACCAGCACAATCACCGCGATGAACTTGGTGCGGACCGTCATCCTCGAACTCGATCGGCGGCCGCCGACAGCCGACGACCGGCAACATGTCACCGCATTCTAGCCCGGAACGCGCGTGCGCCAAGCGTCAATATGCATCAACGGCTGCCAACTCGCGCACATACCCCGGCCGTCACGGCCGGTCATGCCCGCCGCGTTCCGATCCGCTTCATCCGGTACAATCCGCTGCCGCCGCCGACGCGGCGCCCCTCCACAAAGAGGGCCTGTAGCTCAGTTGGTTAGAGCAGGGGACTCATAATCGATTAGTCGAGGCCCCAAGGAAGCGTTAGAATTACCACCTTCGAAGCCTTGGCTTGCGGAGGTAAAATCAGAAAAAGGGCCTATAGCTCAGTTGGTTAGAGCAGCCGACTCATAATCGGTAGGTCGCAGGTTCAAGTCCTGCTGGGCCCACCATCTACCGCCAAATTGTCCCAAAGGTACAATTTCGGTACAGTCAGAAACACTGGAACTGTACCGAGGCCCCTATGGCGACACTGGTAAAGACACCCTCCGGCACCTGGAAAGCCGTCATCCGCAAGGTCGGCTTTCCAACCGCAACCAAAACCTTCCGTACCAAGCGGGATGCCGAAGACTGGGCGCGTCGTACAGAGGACGAGATGGTACGCGGTGTCTATATCCAACGCGCACCAGCCGAACGAATGACTGTAGCCGATGCCCTCAAACGCTATCTGGCAGAAGTCTCCCCAACCAAACGGCCTGCGTCCGCAGCCAGCGACGCTCGGCACTCCAAGCCGTTAATTCAGCACCTCGGCAAGTATTCCCTGGCCGCCCTCACCCCTGAGATCATCGCGAAGTATCGTGATGACCGACTGGCAGGGCTGGATAGAAAGGACGCCAAGGGAAGGCCCACCCCTAAACCCCGCTCACCGAACACGGTCCGCCTCGATCTGGCACTGCTGGGCCACATGTTCAGCACCGCGATCAAGGAATGGGGTATTGGCCTGCCAAGCAATCCGGTACAGAACATCCGCCGCCCCGCGCCGCCACCCGGTCGCGAACGGCGCCTCAGTCCGGACGAAGAAACACGACTGATGCAGGCAGTCGATGCGCACAGCAACCCAATGCTCGGCTGGATCGTCCGTATCGCCCTGGAAACGGGCATGCGCTCGTCGGAGATCACCACCCTTCGCCGGAGCCAGGTCGATCTGAAACGGCGCATCGTGCGCCTTCTGGAGACAAAGAACACCCTGCCCCGCACCGTTCCCCTGACCAGTACCGCCGTAGACATATTCCGGCAGGCTCTGGCCAATCCGGTTCGCCCTATTGATACCGATCTGATTTTCTTCGGAGAGCCTGGAAAAGATGGTCAGCGGCGGCCCTACAACTTCAACAAGGTCTGGTTGAACACCAAGGAAAGTGTCGGGCTGAAAGACCTACGATTCCACGACCTTCGCCATGAAGCGGTTAGCCGTTTTGTCGAAGGCGGTCTGAGCGACCAACAGGTAGCGGCAATCAGCGGCCACAAGTCCATGCAGATGCTGCGGCGATACACCCACCTGCGAGCGGAGGACCTGGTAGATGAGCTGGATGCCATCTCGACGCGCAGAGCAGGCAAGCAACAAGACGCCAAAAAGCCAAACTGACGGGTCGTCATTACAGCCAGCTAAGCGCAGAGCGCTGCGCTATGTATGTAGTATGTTGTAGTAGCGTACAACATACTACATACACCGTTCTGGCCGATGCCCTCGAATTTAGCCGCTAAAATCCAGCCGTCCTAGGGATATCAGTGCCAGGTGCTACTGTCATCTGCACCGCCCGCCGGAAGATCGTCGAGCTCTGCGGTGCCACCTTGAAACAGCTGCGCACGTAAACTCTTCGCCACCACCATGCGGTGCTGTTCAGCACGCAACTGCTGCTTCAGCAATTCATTTTCGTCCGTCATCCAGGGTGCCCAGTAAACCGTACCCGCAGGTGCTGCCGATCCGCTGCCGAAATACTCAGAAATCCAATCCTTGAGCGGAGTGACCAACCCGTGCCGAGAAAGTATTTCCCGGGTGCCAGGCATCGACATGAGGCCTTCAAGCAAGACCCGCAAAGCCGTTGATTTTATCTGCCCAAGCACATCCCAGGCACGAACCACCCGAATTGCAGTGACAAAACACTCCAGCTCAGCTACGACAGAGTCTGGTCTGCCCCGAAGACACTTGGTCTGAAACGCAAAGATCCTGGCCAAGATCACATCCTCGAAGAAAAACTGACTCAATCCACCTTCGGGCCATTCGCCCCCTGGCATCAAACAATCAGCCATCCGGAAATCGTGGGGCGTTATGCTTCCCCACAAAGCATCCCACAAGGGCACGTTCATCGGGCCGACTTCGAATACCGTGCGGGCAGCCTGAAAAACCTCACAATTTGCACAGAGAATATCCGCTCTCGGAGAGATATCTCCCCGTCGATAGCGATATATGGTTGCCTGGTCAACATCATCAAAAGGCATCCAGTCACACATTTCAGCGGGCGCTCTTTCCCCTGCCAAGAAGTGATACCAAGCGATCGTTTTCATGCGTTCGCTTTCATGCCTGGCTGGCCTTCCACGGGTACGACTCAACTTTGTTTTCTTTTGCGTGATATTCGGCATTTCCGCGCCTGTATTCATGACCATGCCTTCCTTTTAATGGTGGTTACCGAAGCCCAGAGAATATTGAACTTACTAGGCGTATTCACAAGGAGCCAACCGATGACCACCGAAGAACAACTGCTTGACCGTTATGGACCGTTGCTCTCACTGACAGAACTTTCAGAGTTACTTAAGCGTAGTCCAGATGGTCTCCGCATAGCGTTGCGAAGTCAAACCGAGTTTGCGCAGAAATGGAACGCTGCCAAACGCAAAGTAGGCCGACGTGTTTATTTCCGTGCAAGTGATGTTGCCGAACTCATCGACGAGGCATGAGGGCGATGATGTGGATGATACCGTCATTGTTCGTCGCAAAGTCCGGTCGAATTTCACCACGCTACCCAATGAGCTTATCCGGAACCCCAATTTGTCCTGGAAAGCGCTGGGAATCCTGGTGTTCGTGCTGTCACTGCCGGACAACTTCCGGCTACGCCTGTCCCACCTGTCCAAGCAGAAAAAGTCGGGGCGAGACGCGACACGAACAGGGCTCCAGGAGCTGCAACAAGCAGGCTATCTGCGAATCAAGCGAGAGCGTGGAGAACGAGGCAAATTCAGTCACACGACCTGGCTCGTGTCCGACCAACCCGAGTACCTGGATCATGATCCACCACGTTCGGATTTTCCGACTACGGTAAATCCAACTACGGATAATCCGCATTCGGAAAACCCGACGCTAATAAATACTAAGGATAAAAAGAACTGATGTTAGTAAAGACTCAGATTAATAAATCGGCTCGCGCCGTGATGGGAACGCCAGGAAGGAGTGATGGCCCAGACTTCAAGATTCTGTTGTGCAAATGGTCCAAAGATGAGCATGCCAGATTCGATAGTGGACATCGTTTCACAGCGAAACCCTCGCCTGGCGTTAAAACCGAATCATCGACATGCCGGCTGGGCAAAAACTGAATCCTGAAATTCATATGAGCGCTACTGAACCGCTATTTCATCGCTATTGGATCACTGTTACAGCGCTGCTACTGGTCATTACAGCGCGGTTCTATACCGATTTGTATGCAATACCGGCTGATGCAAGCCAGATGGGGCAAAAATAGCGATGAATTTGACAGTAGTGCAGCGGAGAAGTCGTGGTTGAACTGCGGGCAGGATGGGTGAAGTAGGCCCACCACGCAAGCGTGTCGGCCTCTTCACTGAACCTTATTCGCACCTGCGGTGCTCAACGGTCATCCTGCTCTGCGAGGCCAGTCATACAACGTAACGAGGCGTCACATGGAAACAGGAAAAACAACCCGGAAAGCATATTCGCCAATCAAGGTGTATTGCCTCCCCTCGGAACGCGAGGTCATCGCTGACAACGCCAGAGCTGCTGGCAAGAGCCTGTCGAACTTCCTCTTGAACGTAGGCCAGGGCTACCGGGTTCAGGGCATCACCGACTATGAGCGTGTGCGTGAGCTGGCCCGGATCAATGGCGACCTTGGCCGACTGGGTGGCCTGCTGAAGCTGTGGCTGACCGATGACGTGAGAACGGCCGCCTTTGGTGCGGAGACCATTCACCGCCTGCTGGAACGCATCGAAGCGACCCAGGCGGAAATGGCTGAGGTGATGAAGTCCATCGTTCGTCCCAGGGCGAGCTGACGATTTTAGCGGCTAAAAAACGGAAGGTGGCCATGATCATCAAACACGTCCCAATGCGAACGCTCGGTAAAAGCGATTTCGGCGGGTTGGCAGGCTACATCACCGATGCACAAAGCAAGGATCATCGGCTGGGTCTGGTTCAGGTAACGAACTGTGAGGCTGCAACAGTTCCGGCCGCCATTGAAGAAATCCTTGCGACGCAACACATGAACACCCGCGCCAAGGGCGACAAGACTTATCACCTGATCGTCAGCTTTCGTGCGGGTGAACAACCCGATGAAGCCACCCTCAAGGCGATTGAAGAGAGAATCTGCAGCGGGCTGGGATACAGCGAACACCAGCGGGTGAGCGCGGTGCACAACGACACCGACAATCTGCACATCCATATTGCGATCAACAAGATCCATCCGACACGCAACACCATGCACGAGCCTTTCCAGTCATACCGCATGCTCGGTGAGCTTTGCTCGATCCTGGAGCAGGACTACGGACTTGAGCAGGACAACCATCACCCTCGGCGAACGCTGTCCGAGGTGCGGGTGGCCGATATGGAACAGCATTCAGGAATGGAAAGCCTGGCCGGCTGGATCAAGCGGCAATGTCTGGAGGAAATGCGAGGCTCTACGAGTTGGGCCGAGCTGCACCAAGTTATGCGCGACAACGGGCTGGTACTGCGTGAGCGTGGTAACGGCCTGGTGGTTGAAGCAAGGGATGCAACCATGGTCAAGGCCAGCACCATTGCCCGCGACCTATCCAAGCGGGCCCTGGAGGATCGACTTGGCCACTTCGAGGCGTCTTCCGAGAAGCATACGTGCACACCAAAACGCAGCTATCAGAAAGCTCCGATGCCAATGCGGATCGACACCGCCGAGCTGTATGCGCGTTACAAGAACGAGCAAAAGAACCTCGCCCTGGCAAGATCCGATGCACTGAGCAGCGCCAGGCGGCGCAAGGACAGGGCTGTTGAGGACGCCAAGAGAGCGAACAGGCTGCGCCGTGCGACGATCAAGGTTGTGGATGGCCGAACGGTCAGCAAGAAAGTGCTGTATTCCCAGGCCAGTAAGGCGCTGCGGGCGAGCCTGGATGCCATTCATGCCGAGTACACCAGAGAGCGTGAAAAGCTATTTCAGGGCTTTCAGCCGCGCACATGGGCCGACTGGCTCAAGGTCGAAGCCATGCAGGGCAACCACGAGGCCCTGAGTGCGCTGCGCGCCAGAGACGCCGCCAAGGGCTTGCAAGGGCACACGTTGACCGGCCATGGCGGAGCACGTGGCAGCAGCACCCCGGAAATCGACAACATTACCAAGAAGGGCACGATCATCTATCGGGCTGGGCAAACAGCCGTGCGCGATGATGGGGACAAGCTCCAGGTTTCCAGAGCAAACGACCAGCGCGGATTGCAAGCTGCGCTGCGCATGGCGGCCGAGCGTTACGGCAGCCGAATCACCGTTACCGGCGATGCCGAGTTCAAGGCCCGAATCATTCATGCGGCCGTTGACGGCCGCCTGTCCATCACCTTTGCCGATCCGGGCCTGGAGCGCCGGAGGCAAGAGCTGCTGCAGCCGCGAACCAAAAGCAAGGGCTCGGTAGCTAGCTTGAGAAGTCGAGTTTCACCCATCGGCCAACAGCCGCCACCCCAGCGGCGCAACCAGTTGCACTCCCTGGGCCAGCTTCCCGTTCTCCATATCGCGGCAAGCGAGCAGGTGATGCAACCCCAGGCGCCTCAAGCACCCAGCCCCGCGGAAACGATTGCATTACGTCAAGCCAAGCTGCGGGCCGAGCAAGCAGCCAAAAAGGCCAAGCGGCAAGGGAAAGGCCGAGCACGCTAGCAAGTAGATTTTTCGACACCGTGATTCAAGCAAAAACGGCCGGGCTTCGGTGTCGCTCTGGTCAATTACCGAATAGCTCCGTGGCGCGGCTACTCGATGACGCTAGCCACTTTCAGCAAAGGTTATCGACCATGAGAACGCGAAAAATTTTAGCGACTAAAACCGCGCTCCTGATCTCGCTCGCCATCGGCGGCGGCTCGCTACCGGCTCAGGCCGGGATTCCAGTCATTGACGGTGGCAACCTGACGCAAAACGTCATGACCGCCATCGAGTCGGTGGCACAAACGCTCAAGCAGATCGAGCAGTATCAAACCCAGCTCCAGCAGTACGAAAACCAGCTCCAGAACACCATGGCCCCAGCCGCGTATATCTGGGACCAGGCTACCCGCACGATGGACAACCTGCGTTCAGCAATGAACACCCTGGATTACTACCAGACCCAGCTCGGCAGCCTGGATGCCTATCTCGGCAAGTTCCAGGACGTGGCCTACTACCGTGGCTCGCCGTGCTTCAACGCCACCGGTGGTTGCACAGAGGCCGAATGGGCAGCCATGAACGCGAACCGCCGCCTGGCGAGCGAAAGCCAGAAGCGCGCCAATGATGACCTGTTCTATACCCTGAAACAGCAGCAGGATGCGCTGCAATCAGACGCCCGCACACTGGAACGTCTCCAGCACAGCGCGCAGGGTGCGGACGGACAAATGCAGGCCCTCGGCTATGCCAACCAGCTTGCCAGCCAGCAGGCCAATCAGCTCTTGCAGATGCGCGCCATGTTGCTTGCGCAGCACCAGGTCATTGCAACACGGATGCAAGCCGAGGCCGACCTCGATGCGAAGCAACAGGCTGCCCATGCCGCTTCCACCGAATCGCGGATAGCGCCGACCAACAGTCCCAAGAACTGGCTCGAACTGGCCCGCTGACAAGGAGAGGCACCCATGAACAAATTCACTATTCCGATGCTGGCAGGCTTCCTTCTCGCCATCACTGGCTGCGACACCACCCCACCCGCCCCGACCATGCCGGAGGTGAACGATGCCAACTGCCAGATGGGAGAGATCATGAAGATCCAGGACAAGGCAACTCGGGAGACATTTGCCGGGTTGTGCTCGCGCCGGCCGGCAGGCAGCGGCATTGCCCCCACAGAGCAGCCGCTTAACTGGCTGGAGTTGACCGAGCCGCAAGATCGGGAGGGCAACTGATGAAGACCATGACTAGAGCAATCCTGAGCGGCGGAGTCCTATTGCTGCATTCGAGCCTCGCCAGTGCAAACCTGACCAACCAAGGGATTCTCGACCAGGTAGTAACCGATTACGCCACCCGAGCAGCCAGTTGGCAGCACGTGATTATCGATGCTGCGTCGTGGCTGTTCTGGACGCTGGTGGTGATCTCGATGGTCTGGACGTTCGGAATGATGGCCTTGCGCAAAGCAGACATTGGCGAGTTCTTCGCGGAGCTGGTCCGTTTCATCATCTTCACTGGCTTCTTCTGGTGGCTGCTGGTCAACGGGCCGGCGTTTGCCAACTCGATCATCCAGTCATTGGCCAGAATCGGTGAGCAGGCGGCTGGCGTGTCCTCGGTCACGCCGTCCGGCATCGTCGATGTGGGCTTTATGATCTGGAAGCAGGCCATCAATAACCTGTCGGCCTGGTCGCCCGTCGATAGTCTGGTGGGTGCCGTATTGAGTGCCGCAATCATGCTGCTTCTGGCCCTTGTCGCCATCAACATGCTGCTGATGCTGATCGCAGCCTGGCTACTGGCCTATGCCGGCATCTTCTTCCTGGGCTTCGGCGGATCGCGCTGGACTTCGGACATGGCGATCAATTACTACAAGACCGTCCTTGGCGTTGCCGTTCAGATCATGACAATGGTGCTGCTGGTTGGCATTGGTAACGACATGCTGTCGACGTTCTACATCAGGATGAACCAAAACGTGCTCAACTTCGAAGAGCTGGGCGTCATGTTGGTATTCTGCATGGCGTTGCTGTCACTGGTTAACCGAGTGCCACCGATGGTAGGCGGGATCATCACAGGTTCCGGCATCGGATCTGCCGGCGGCATCGGCAACTTCGGTACTGGAGCTGCGGTAGGTGCCGTTATGGGAGCGGCAGGAATGGCAGCGGGTGCGGCAAGCATGGCAGGTTCAGCCGTCATGGGTGGTGCGGTAAATCTGACGGGTGGCGGTTCAGCCATCAAGGCGGCGTTCGACAAGGCACAAGCCTCGATGTCGAGCGGGAGCGACATGCCCAGCATGGGAGGAATGTCGAACAGTAGTCCTGGCGGCACTGGCACCAACGCCGGCGGTGACGGCAATGCCGGCAGCAGCCCGTTCGCCCAGGCAGCCGGGTTTGGTGGCAGCTCAGAAAGCGGCGCAAAACGGGCCGTTAGCCTGGCGGCCGGCACGGCAGGCAACTTGGCCAAGGGCATCGGCGCTGCGGCCGCTGAGAAGATCAAAGACCGCGTTGCGGATACAGCAGGCGGTCGCCTGGCATCGTCGCTACGTGCAAGCACTCCGTCGTTCGAGGGCGACAGCTTGGCTGGCGGCAACAGCAGCTCACATAATCACCGTCACGATACATAACATGGGGAGCAGCAATGGAGTTACCGGATAACACGGAGAACGAGCCGTTCTTCATCACCGAAGAGATAGAGGCGGAAATGCAGCTGGAGCAGGAATTTACTCCCCCACCCCACGTATCCACCACGAACAGCTTGGAACTGTTCGAACCTGAAGCCGAGGAAGCGCCCTGATAAACGATCAGGGCCATATGGACAGAAAGGCGGGAGACACCCCACCGAATTTGCCATGACGCATGCAGTATCATACAGTGACTGCATTGAAGGCACTGGAGACTGCTGGCTATGGCCATGCTGACGGTTCGTAACTTATCCGACGAAGTACACCGCGCTCTGCGCGTCCGTGCAGCTCTGCATGGGCACAGCATGGAGGCCGAGGTGCGAGACCGCTGCGTAACTGCGGAATATTGGCGCGTGTAGACGCGTTGATTTGATTTTTGATAGTTCTGACGATTTTGGGCGCGCACCTGTGCTGAATTTCGCCGTTACCGGGCATTTTCTGCCCAG
>JAQVDP010000015.1 GCA_028698335.1 Nevskiales bacterium
TCTGGGCAGAAAATGCCCGGAAACGGCGAAATTCAGCACAGGTGCGCGCCCAGAATCGTCAGAACCATCAAAAATCAAATCAACGCGCCTACGCGCGCCAATATTCCGCAGTTACGCAGCGGTCTCCCAGCTTCCGCCCGACTTCATTCCCGCGCGCCATCGCCGCAGCGAGACCGCCAGCACCATGCTCGGCCGCCTGCACAAGGTGATGCCGTCGATCACCCCACCGGACGCCGCACGCTGGCAGCAGATCGGACGTGCGCTGATGGAGGGCGACCGCCGAATGGATCCGCTGGTCGCCGCGATGACGCGCAACGGCATCCGCGAATCGCGGGCGCAGTTCGAACGCGCGCTGCGGGACGGGATCGATACGGTCCCGGATGCGCTGCCCGAACTGCGCGGCTTCATGAACGCGATCGGCACGCCCCCGCCATGGCTGGACCGGGACCGGCTCGCACGCGGCGCCGCGCTGTTCTGGCGCTGCGGCCGCAACGCGCTCTACGTCGGTCGCGACGTGGCGCTGATGGGCGGCTATCAGGCGTCCGCATTCAACCGCACGCTGATCCTGACCGGCGCACTGCAGAAAGGCCCGACCCGGCGACTTGCCGAAACCGTGCAATGGAGCCTGGACTGCACCGCGCAAGGCGGCATGGACGCGCACGGCATCGGCTGGCGCTCGACGCTGACGGTACGCTTCATCCATGCGCTGGTCCGGCGCTCCGTCGCCGCGCGGCCGGACTGGAAAATGACCGAATGGGGCCTGCCGATCAATCAGGCCGACATGGCCGCCACGCTGTACGGCGCCCTGACCGTTCCGATCCTCGGCGCCCGCATGATGGGCATGCCGCAGTCGCGCCAGGACCGCGACGCCGCCGCACACCTGACCCGCTACGTCGGCTGGCTGATCGGCGTCGACGAAACCTGGCTGACGGACAGCGAGGACGCCGCGGCCGCCCAGCTCATGCAACTGCTCCTGAGCCTCAACAATCCCGACGAGACCAGCGCCCTGATGGCACGGCCGCTCGCCGAGGAACCACTGCAGCGGCCGTACCCGAACTTCGCCTGGTTGCGGGGACGCCTGCAGCACTCCAAGCACCTGTCGATCAGCCGCGCGTTTCTCGGCAAGGCGGCGATGACGCGGCTGGGGCTGCCGGCGAACGGACTGCCGTGGTATCCGCTGCTGACGATGCCGCTCACACTGGGGTATCACGGCATCGCCGGACTGCTGCCCGGCGGCAAATCGCGTGTCGCGACGGCAGGCCGCGCCGCACAGGAGGCCTATGTCCGCCAGCTCGTCGCCGACAGCCCGGCCGTGATCGGCCAGTCGGCGACGGCGGCCGCCTGAACCCGGGCAGCGGACACGACGGCAAGCCTTACCCGCCGACCGCGCTTGACCGGGGTCAATGCGACCGGCACCGCCTCTACCTAGGCTTTCGCGCATTCCATTCATGCCGAAAGCCCTCCCATGCACCGTGCCGCGCTCCGTCGAATCCTGCTCCTGTTGTCGATGCTCATCGCGCCCGCCATCACCTTCGGCGCCACCGACCCCACGGCACCGCCGGCGCTGAAGGCGGAGACGGTGCTCACGGATCTGCAGCAGCGAATCGACGAACTGCAGCGGTTGCTCACCGGCGTGCGCGCCGCCGACGGTGAACCGCAGCGCCAGCCGGCGATGCTGCGCCACTGGACCGAGATGCAGGACTACATGGCCGCATCGTTGGCACGGGTCGTCCGCGAGCCGGGAACCGCAGCGACGGATTGCCGCGTGATCGCCGGCACCTGGAAGGGTCTCCCATTCCCGGGCCATATCCGCTCGGACGACTACCTCAAGGCCATGCAGGGCCAGATGGACCGCATGCGTGGCGACCTCGCCAGCCTGCGCGCCGTGGCGCAGGATCCCGAAGCGCTCGATGCCGCACTTCGGAGCCAGTGGCAGGCGAACTACCAGTTTCTGCAATCGATGCGCGGACTGGACTGGATGTTCAGCGGATGGACGCCGGACAGCCCCGGAGACCGGACCCTGCCGGACTCGCAATCGGAAGGGGCGCAGTTGACCTCAGCCTATTGCTCGAGCTGCCACGCCGTACCGGACACGCGCCTGCACAGCGCCGAGGAATGGAATCTGATCATGTCGAAGATGGCCCAGCACATCACCCGCTCCGACAGCAGCTTCCCGGTCTGCGTCCGCATCCCGACCGCGGCGGAGCTTCAGGCCATCAGCGACTATCTGGTCAAGTACGCACGCTGATCCGGCGACAACCGGCTCAGGCGGCGCGCGCCTGCTCCGGCTGCGCCGCGGCGAGACGGGCATAGCGCCCCGGCGGTTGCCCCACGCTGCGACGGAAGGCGGTGCTGAAGGCGCTGGCCGACCCGTAGCCGACGCGCTCCGCGATATGGGCAAGGCCGAGGTCTTTGCGCTGAAGCAGGCGCTTGGCCACCGCCATGCGCCACGCCAGCAGATACTCCATCGGCGGCATGCCCACCGTCTGCACGAATCGCTCGAAAAAGGCCGAGCGTGACAGTGCCGCGGATTTCGCCAGCGTCGCGATCGTCCACGGCCGGTCCGGATGCTGGTGCATGTCGCGCAGGGCCAGGGCCACGCGCGGATCCGCGAGTCCGCGCAGCAACCCGGGCGGCGCTCCGTCGGATGGCGCCACGCGCAGCGCCTCGATCAGCAGCACTTCCACCAGACGGGTCAGCACCAGCTCGCGGCTGGCGCGCTGCTGCTTCGATTCCTCGCCGATCAGCTGCACCAGCATCGCCAGCCGCTGCGCATTGCGCACATGCACCAGTCGCGGCAGCAACGACACCAGCAGCGCCGCGTCCGGCGAGTCGAATTCGAAGTAGCCGCCGAGCAGGCGGACATCAACCGGCCCCTCCGGCGATCCATGCCGGACCTCATCCGTTGCGGTCGGATCGATGTGCGGATCCATCGGGGTCGGCGTCACCGGCTCGAAGCCGGACAAGGTGAAGGCCGGCGTCGCCGGCAGCAGCACGACGTCGCCCGCATCCAGGGTGACGGCGGCCTCACCGTCCACCTGCAGGCGGCAACAGCCCTCCAGCACGACGCAGAAACTCGGCTGGCCGAACGGCGTATAGCGCACGCCCCACCGCCCGGCGCCACTGATGCCCTTGGCGTACACGGCGCTCGGCTGCAGCAGCGCAATGACCTCGGAGAGTGCATCGGCCATTTCAGGACTCTCGATAAATTAAATAGGACTATGCGTTGTATTTAGTCCTGCATGCAATCGTTATCGTGGCGACATGGCCATCACCACGGAGTCCCCCATGAAAACCGCCCTCATCACCGGCTGCTCATCCGGCTACGGCCTGAAGACCGCACGCCATTTCCACGCGAACGGCTGGAACGTCATCGCCACCATGCGCACGCCGCGCGAGGACCTGCTGCCACGTTCACCGCGCATGCAGGTGCGCCGGCTCGACGTCACCCGCCCCGACAGCATCGCCGCGGTCGTCGAGGCCAGCGGACCGGTCGATGTCCTCGTCAACAACGCCGGGATCGGCCTGTTCGGCGCGGTCGAAGCCACACCGATGGCCACGATCCGGGAGGTCTTCGAAACCAATACCTTCGGCGTGATCGCGATGACGCGGGCCGTGTTGCCGCAGTTCCGCGCCCGTGGCACCGGCGTCATCATCAACGTCACCTCCAGCACGACGCTGGCGCCGATGCCGCTGGTCGCCGTCTACACGGCGAGCAAGACCGCGATCGAGGGCTTCACCGGTTCGCTCGCGCATGAACTGGGCGCCTTCGGCATCCGCGCTAAACTGGTCGAGCCCGGCTACGGCCCGGGCACGCGCTTCTCGCAGAATTCTGGCACGCGCCTTGAAGGCCTGATTCCCGAGGCCTATGCCCCTTTCGCGCAGTCCGTGTTCGAAGCCTTCACGCGGGTGAGCACCGTCACCACCGCGACCGATGTCGCCGAAACCGTCTGGCAGGCGGCGCACGACGAATCCGCCCGACTCCGGTATCCGGCCGGGCCGGATGCCGTCGCCCTGTCCGCAGCCGCGTGATCCCCGCCGACGGACCCCGCCCCGTCGCCGCAGGAGTTGCGAGCGGCGATGCACCGGAACCGCGACCCGGGACCAGGGTCCGGAAACGGCGCGCTACCCGGCGACCCGGTCCGGCTGTCGGGGAAGGCGGGCCTGCAAATACGCCTCGGCCGCGCGGCAGGCCTCGGCCACGTAATCCGGCCGGATCTGCCGGTGCCGGCGTTCGGACAGCGCGAACAACGCGGTGACGATCTCGACGGCGATGATGTAGGGATCCGGTTCGCGCGGCAGCTCCGGCACACCGGCGCGCGATTCGAACAGCTGCCGGATCGTGCGGCCGAGGCGGTCGATCGTCGCGCGCTGCGCGGCGGCGACTTCCGGGCTCATCCCCCAGTGCAACAGCACCGCCCGCGCTGCCGGGCGATCCGCGTAGTACGCCGCCGCCGCGTGCACCAGACGCCGCAGTCCGGTATGCCAGCTCCGGGTCCGCCCCCAGGCTGCTGGGATCAGCTGTTCGCGCTGCGCGAGGTACTGCTCCGCGAGCGCCAGCAACAGCGCCTCCGCACTCGGGAAGTGGCGGTAGACGCCCGCTCGGGGCACGCCCAGACGCTCGGCCAGCTGTGGCAGGGACAGGGCCGCGACGCCACCCGCCGCGATCATGCGTTCGGCTTCCGCCAGCATCGCGTGTACCCGTTCGCGCGTCCGCGCCTGCAACGGCGGCACCGGCAGCATGGCCGCCCGATCCCGACCCGCTGCGACCGCGGCCGGCTTCTTGACCCCCTTGCGCAGCTTTGCCATATTGAAAACGAACTTTTGTTCGATTATTGCCTTCGAGCCATCGCCACCCATGATGCGTATGGCCCGGCCCGTCGGCAAGTTCCTTCCGCGGCCAGAACCGGCCCGACCTCTGGCACATGACAGATGACCAAAGCCCAACCCGCCCCGACAGCACCACTGCACCGGCCCCGAGGACCTCGCACATGACCGACGCGCGATCCACTCCGCGCCGCGCCTTCGTCACCGGCGCCACCGGCTTCGTCGGCAAAGCGCTCTGCGCGGAGCTGATCCGCGACAACTGGCAGGTGACCGCACTGGTCCGCACGCCGGCCGCCGCCCAGTCTCTGAATGCGCTGGGCGTCACCCTGGCACCCGGGGACATTCTCGACTCGGCGTCGCTGAGCACCGCCATTCCGGCCGGGGTGGACACGGTGTTCCACGTCGCCGGCGACACCAGCCTGTGGCGCAAGCGCGACGCGATACAGACGCGGATCAACGTCGACGGCACCCGCAACGTATTGCGCGCCGCCGTGGCCGCCGGTGCCGGGCGATTCATCCAGACCTCGACGCTCTCCGCCTACGGACGGCACGAGGACCGCATCACCGAAACCACCCCGAGCCGCGCCGCGGCCTCTGCCCTCAACTACGAGCGCAGCAAGTGGGCGGCCGAGCAGGAGGTTCGCAACGCGGTCGCCCAGGGGCTCGACGCGGTGATCCTGCAACCCGGCGCCATCATCGGCCCCGGGGACCGCAGCAACTGGGGCCGCATGTTCCTGATGCTCCGCGCGGGCAAGCTGCCGTTCCTGACCCGCGGGCGCATTTCGTTCAACCACGTCACCCAGATCGCACGCGCGCACATCGCCGCAGCCGCGGTCGGACGCAGCGGCGAAAGCTACCTGCTGGGCGGTGACGACACGTCGATGGCGGACATGATCGTCGGGATGTGCGAACTGCTCGGCAAGCGCCCGCCGCGCCTGAGCGTGCCGGAAGGACTGCTGCGCGCGCTGGCCGCCCCGGTCGCCGCGCTGACGCCGTCGAGCGTGTCGGAACCGATGATCTCACCAGAGCTGGCACAGCTGATGTCCGCCCGTACCGTCTGCAGCAGCGCCAAGGCCGAACGCGAACTGGGCCTGCAGCCGACGCCGCTGCAGGACTGCCTGCGCGACTGTCACGACTGGCTCAAACAACAGGCACTCCTGTGAAAACGATCGAACTGACCCCACTGATGCGCGTGATCATCGGCTTCGACCTGCTGGTGACGGCCTGGCTCGCGCTGCCCGGAGCGGCGGGCCTGTTTCTGGATCTGCTCGATGCCCTGGGACGCTGGAGCGGCCTGGCGCCACCGATCGCAGCCTTCGACCCGCTGCAACTGTTCATGGTCAACCTTGCCGGCATCCTCGGCGTGACCTGGAACTGGACGCGCTGGCACACGGCGTCTTACGACCTGGCAAAGATCGACGCAGTCGCGCGCATCGCCGTCGCCGCACTGATCGTCTACTACGTGGTCGCAATGGACGCGACCCCCGTACTGCTGCTGTTCATGGTCAGCGAGCTGTCGGGCAGCGCCGTGGAGTTCCGCCTGCGTCCGCGCGCCGGGTCCGCCTAGGGTTCGCTACCAGCTGGAACTGGCCCCACCGCCCCCGGAACGTCCGCCTCCGGACGACGAGGAACCGGAAGACGAGGACGAGGAGCGGCGGCTGGCGTGATAGGCCGGCGTGTATTCGTAGACACCCGGCGCCTTCTCCTTCAGATGACCTTTCTTGATCATCGCCGCCCGACGACGGGCGAGATCCTCGAGGAACCGGCGGTAGCGCTCCGGCGAGGCGTACTTGCGCGCGGGCAGATGGATCATCAGGTACAGGACCAGGAGCGTGGCCGCCACCGTCGCCACGAACGCCAGCACCGACCAGGCCGCCAGCAGGATCACGAACACGCCCGGATTGACTGACAGAAAGGCCAGCACGAACCAGTGCCCCTTCCCCTCCGACCTGGTGCCGCGCGACGTCGCCACGTCCTCGTCATCGAATGACAGCGTCGGATCCTGCGCCTGGAGCCGCGCACGCTGACGGGCGACCACGCGCTTGCGGATCGGGCTGCTGAACCAGATCGTGATCATCAGCACGCCCCAGGCGATCCAGCCCAGTGTCCAGTTCTCCTCGCCCTCGCCGGACGGACGGTCCAGTTCCTGCAGGGCTTCGGGATCCCGCGCCACCAGACGCGACAGGTATCCGAAGCTGTCGACGATCGCACCGACCGTGTCGCCGCTGCGCATCTTCGGGGCAAGGTAGTCGTCGAGCGCGTGCAGCGCGGCAACGTCGGTGATGCTGCCTTCCAGGCCGTAGCCGACTTCGAAGCGGGACTTGCGGTCGTCCATCGCCAGCACCAGCAGCAGGCCGTTGTCCACATCCTTCTGCCCGAGCTGCCACTTCTCGAAGGCCTCGACCGCGACGTTCTCGATCGGCTCGCCGTCGAGCGTGGTGACGATGAACACCGCGCCCCAGATGTGGCTCGTCTGCCGGATCCCGAGCAACGCGTCATTGACGGTCTGCCGCTCCGATGCCGTCAGGAAGCCGCTGGGGTCGACGACGTTCGGAGTGAACTCGGGAATCTCGAACGCCAGCGCCGATGCCGGCACCCATGCCAGCGCCAGAACCGTGATGACCAGCCTCCGCAATCTGCGCATCGCCCTTCCCCTCGGAGCTCCCGTTCGGAGAAGCGGATTATGACGCCCACGCACTCCCGGAAACACCGGCGCAGCACGTCCCCCGGCGCGCGTGCGAGACGCCCGTCACGTTGACGCCGTCATCCACACCGGATCAGGCGACGATCATCAGCCCCGCGGTCGCGACCAGCATCGCGCAGATCGTCAGGTTGAAGACCGACTGCGCGCGCGGCGTCGTCAGGACGCGCAGCATCACTACACCGAACGCGGCCCAGAGCAGGACACACGGCAGGGCCACGGCGATGAACAACGCCACGCCGAATGCCGCACGCGAGAAGTCGACACTGCCGATCGTGGTCGCCGCCGCCAGCCCCATCATCCAGACCTTTGGATTGACGACCTGGAAGATCGCGGCCTGCGCGAAGGCCACCGGCCGGGCGTTGCCGGACGCTGCGTCATGCCCGCCCGCGGCAGGCGACGCGCGCGTCAGCCGCCATGCCAGGTAGCACAGATAACCGGCACCGATCAGCTTCAGCGCCGGAATGAGCGCAGGCCACGCCAGCATCAATGCGCCCAGCCCGACCACGTTCAGCGCGACCAGCGTCGCGGTGCCGAAGATCACGCCGCCCAGATGTGGCAGCGACCGCCGCAGGCCGAAGCGCGCGCCGGACGCCAGCAGCATCAGATTGTTCGGCCCCGGCGTGATCGCGGAGCTGAACGCGAGCAGCGCCAGTGCCTGCCAGGTCGCATCGGTATGCAGTTCAATGTCCATGCAGCGCAATCTACCGACGCACGGCGAATCAGCACAGATACAATGAACTGGAATTTATACCGATACAGATTCAGGGCATGACCCCCGCCTATCAGCGCATCGCCGACGACATCGCCACCCAGATCCGCAGCGGACGCATCGCCGCCGGCAGCCGCCTGCCGTCGGTGCGCGAGCTTGCGGCGCAACACCGGGTCAGCGTCGCAACCGCGATCGGCGCCCTGCGCACGCTGGAGTTCCGGGAGCTGGCGGAGGCACGCCCCCGCTCCGGATACTTCGCACGCCTGCCGCCCGCATCCGCGCCGGAGCCGCCGATCAGTCGCCCACCCGCCCGCAGCCGCTCGGTCCGGATCAGCGATGTCGTCGCGCAGATGTTCTCGGCCGGCGCCCCCCGCACCCGAAGCCCGGCGCCGCTGGGCGCCGCGCTCCCGGATCCCGAACTGCTGCCGACCCAGGCCCTGCAGCGCAGCACGGCCCGCCTCGCCCGGACCGCACCGCGTCTGTTGTCGGGTTACGGCTCGCTCGAGGGATCGCCGCGATTGCGGCGCTGGATCGCCGCACGCTACCTGCGCAGCAGCACCGCGATCGACGCATCGGAGCTGCTGATCACCAACGGCGGAATGGAGGCGCTGCAACTGGCGCTGCGCGCGGCATGCGAGCCCGGCGATACCGTGGCGGTCGAGTCCCCGTGCTACTACGGCTTCCTGCAGATCATCGAAGCGCTGAATCTGAAGGCCTGTGAGATCCCGACCCATCCGCGCACCGGACTGTCGGTGGAAGTGCTGGAGCGCGTGCTGACCAGCCCGACCGGCCGCGCGATCAAGGCCTGCCTGCTGTGCCCCACGCACAGCAATCCCCTCGGCGCGACGATGCCGGACACCGACAAGGCCGCGCTCGTCGCGCTATGCCGCCAGCATAAGGTGACACTGATCGAAGACGATCTCTACGGCGAGCTGCAGTATGGAGAACGCCGCCCCCTGCCGCTGCGGCATTTCGACCCTGAGGGCGAAGTGATGCTGTGCAGTTCCTTCTCGAAGACGCTCGCGCCGGGTGCCCGCATCGGCTTCATCGCCGCCGGCGCGCACACTGAACGCGTGCGTGCGCTCAAGTTCGCCGCCTCGGTCAGCACCGCACCGCTGATGCAGGAAGCCGTGGCCGAACTGTTGGAAGGCAGTCTCTACGACCGTCACCTGCGGCGCCTGCGCGCCGCCTGCGAACAGCAGGTGCAACAGGCGATGCGCTACGTTGCCGAATCCTTCCCCGATGGCACCCGCGTGGCCCAACCCAGCGGCGGCTTTTTGTTATGGGTGCAGCTGCCGGAAGGCGCCAACACACTGGACCTCTACCGGCGTGCCGCGGCGGAAGGCCTGGAGTTCGCACCCGGTCCGTTGTTCAGCAGCCGCGGCGGTTTCGCCGACTCGCTGCGCCTCAACTGCGGCCACCGCATGACACCCCGGATCGAAGCCGCGTTCCGGCGGCTTGGAGAACTTGCGCAAGAGCGAAGCTGAAGCGGAATTCGCTCAAAGCGCAGGCGCCGGCCGCTCGTACGTCATCGATCACGCGGATCTGCAGCACGCTCCAACCACCTGCCTGTATTGTTCCGACGCGAACCGACGGACTTCACAGTCACGCCGTCGTCACGATGCGATACTGGCCGCCCGCATCGAACAATGCGGACAAGCATGATCCAGGGAGGGGAGATCCCGTGCGTCAGACCATTCTCATCAGGCTGTTCAGCGTTTCGCTGCTGGCAGCCGCCATCGCCGGATGCGGCAACGACGCCAAGGAACAGCGCGTCCCATCCGACGTACCGGACTCGATCGACGTCGTCACCGAGGGTGCGGGCGACCCACCACCACCCGCGGTCGGCCTGACGCTGCCGGCGCCGACGGATGGCGTCGCGGTTCTTGCCGGCACGTCGATCCCGGTGATGCTGTCCAACCCGTCGGCGCAGACGGTCAGCGCACGACTCAGCGCCGACGTCCAGGCCAACGGCGCGTTCGCCAGTGTCGACCTCGGCACCTTCGATCTGAGCCCGGGCGCCATCCTGGAAGTGCCCGCGTCGATGCGCGAACTGGGCATCGACCTCGACACGCTGGAAACCCCGGCGGGCATCGGCTTCCGCCTGTTGACGGAAGACTCGACCGGCGAAGCGATCGACGGGCTGGCGCTGGCAACCATGTATCTGCACCGCGACGGCGACAGCGTCGTCCTCTATGACCGCGGCACGCTGATCGACCGCTACAACGGCGGCGATCTCACCGGCACCTTCTCCGAACCCGGCGGCGTCGATCCGTTCCCGGGCGCGATCAAGATCGCCGCCGGCAGCGGCGGCGGTGCACCGGACCCGAACGTCCCGCCACCCGTGCTGACCTCAGGCGAGCAGACCATCTGTATCCACTGGCAGTACGAGTCGCGCGGCCACAACGCGGGCGAAACCTACTACTCGAAAGCCGAACCGATGGCCGCCTTCGGTGTGCGGGTCGCGGTGCAGTCGACCTCCGGCACGACATCCCACCTCGCCAACCGCAACAACGGCTGCCTCTCGGTGCCAGTCCCGGACGGGCTGTTCAAGGTCATCGTTCACGCCCACGCCGTCGTCGGCAACGGCCATGACATCGTCGTGCGCGCCTTCGAGCTGGAGGACGATTCACTCGAGAACAGCAACCTGCCGGATTCGCTCGAACGCAGCTGGGTATTCAAGGCCGTGACCGGCCCGGATCCGGTTCACATCTACGTCCCGGCCGATGCGTCCTCGACGATGATGGCCTTCGGCACCTTCAGCGCGGCATCGCTGGACGCGCTCGTGCCGGTCACGAATGCATCGCCGAAACTGGACATCCGCTTGGTCGCCACCCGGGACAATTCCGAATCCAGCACCGGCTCGATCTACATCGCCCCCAGCCAGCGCGACATCAAGTTCCTCTACGGCCACGAGGTCGGACACTGGTATGGCAACAACAGCACCTTCGGCACCGGGTCGGCCTATCAGTGGAGCAGCGACGATCCCGATTGCGCATCCAACGACCCCGATCCCGACTACCACGCGCACGATCACCTGCTGCGCGGCACCGAGGTACACGGCGCCGCGTTCAAGGAAGGCCTGGCCCATGCCCTGTCGACCTTCGTCTGGAACGGCGTGGCCGCCAGCCAGCCGCGGTTCCGCTACTACAAGGATCTGGACGACCTCGACGCCTACAATGATCTGCAGGCCGACTACTACCGGGTCGACATGGCCGCGAAAACCGACGGCCCGGATACGCTCGGCGGCGTCCGCGCCTGGCGCTCGGCAAAGTGTTCAGCGTCGGACGACCCGCATGACAAGGTGTCCGTGGAACTCGACTGGGCCCGCTTCTTCGTCAACTACGTCGACCCATCGACGAACGCGCTCTACGGCCCCGCACCGACCTTCGCGCAGCTCGTGCAGTTGCTGCAGGCCGCGCGCGCCTATCAGGGCGAGGTCAACACCAACGCGATCTACGTCTACGACATCTACCCGATCCTGATCGACGAGATCAGCGACGAAACGCTGGGGCAGCTTCAGTACGTCGACCGCTTCAAGACGCTGGCGGAGATCTACGACATCACCAATCCCTGAGCACCCGCCCGACTTCGGCGCCCAGGGCTTGACGTCGTAAATTTACCGCTGTTTACTAAATGTATGGCACGCCCCCAGCTCAGCTCCGAAGAGATCGACGCGATGCGCCGCCGTCTGACGGCGGGCGCGCTGGAGATCTATCGCCGCGAGGGGATCGAAGCGGTGTCGCTGCGCCGCCTGGCCGAGCACGCCGGAATCAGCCACACGCTGCTGTATCGCTACTTTTCCGACAAGGCCGAACTGCTCGCGGCGCTACGCGCCGAATGCGTCCGCCATTTCGATCACATCGTGCGGGAGCACGAGGCCCGACAGTCCGATCCGGTCGCAAAGATTCGAGCGATCGCCACGGCATACGTGGATTTCGTCGGGGCGTTTCCCGACGAGTACCTGATGATCTTCTCGCCGCACCAGCCGGCGCCGGACCGCCACGCCGAGCTGTACGCCGCGCGCAGCGACCTGTTCGAACATGCGGTCGGCGTGATCCAGATGGCGATCGACGCCAAGCGGCTGCACGGCGATGCCCGCCAGTTGACCCATCTGTTCTGGGTGTCGATGCACGGACTGTTCACCCTGCATGCCGCGGGTCAGCTGGTACATGGCTGCGGCCTCGAAGACCTGATCCAGCCGCTGGTCGAACGCATGCTGCAGACCCCCGGCGCATCCGTGCACGCCGTCGACGCCCGGCGCCGACATCCGCCGCCGTCCACCTAGGACCAATCGAATCGTCCCAGGACCCGGCACTTGGAGGAGACCATGAGCCTGTCACCGGTATCACTGACCGAACTCACCCCTGCGCAGCGGGATCGACTGCGCGCGCTGACCTCGACGCCATCGGTTGCATGGCCGACGGTGATCCTGTGGGTGCTCGTCGTCGGCATCTATGTCAGCACCTATGTGCTGGCATTCGCCGAGCTGCTGCCGCTGTGGATCGGCATGATCGTCAACAGCGTGATCGGCTATCTCGCCTTCAGCATCGTGCACGATTCGATCCACCGCACGATCTCGAGCAACACCCGGCTCAACGACTGGATCGGCCAGTCCGCGGTGCTGCTCGGCGCCCCCTACGTCAACCTCAGGCTGTTCCGCTGGGCGCACATCCTGCACCACCGCTTTGCCAACGGCCCGCGTGATCCGGACATCGTGCTGCACGGACCGGCGTGGTCGCTGCCGCTGCGCTGGATGCTGATCGACGTGTTCTATCTGCTGCACAGCATCCGCCATCAGGATCGTGTATCGCGCCCGCATCTGATCACCTCGTGCTGGTGGGCGTTCTGGACCGCGGTGGTCTTCGGCACCCTGATCGCCATGGGCTACGGCTGGCACGTTCTGATGCTGTGGTTCATTCCGTCGCGGATGATCTTCCTGACCCTCGGCTTCAGCTTCTTCTGGCTGCCGCACGTCCCGCACGACACCCTGCAGGAAGAGAACTTCACCCGCGCAACCAGCGTGCGACTCGGCCACGAGTGGCTGCTCGGCCCGCTGCTGCAAAGCCAGAACTTCCACCTGATCCACCACCTGTATCCGATGACGCCGTTCTACAACAACCGCAAGGTGTGGACGCTGCTCGAACCGGAGCTGCGCAGGCACGAGCTGGCCATCCAGCACGGCTTCGACATCCGCCCGACGATCCATCCGGCGCAGGCCTGACCCCACGCCCTTCCCGAGGAGACCCCCATGAGTACCGCCACCCGACGCTTTCGCTGCCGTTTCTGCTCGCATGTCTACGACGAGGCACTCGGCGACCCCGACAGCGGAATCGCGCCCGGCACCCGCTTCGAGGACATCCCGGACGACTGGATGTGCCCGGAATGCGGCGCCGCGAAGGACGACTACGACCTGATCGAGGACTGATCGCGACGACGACCGTTCGGGGATCGCCACGAAGCCGTTACCATGTCGCTCCCATCCGCCGCCGTCGCGGCGATACAGGAGCACGATTTCTGATGAGCAACGACGCCCGCACGGCGAAAAGCGCCGCCGAGTCCTCGGTTCGGGAGCAGGTCTACATGGTGTTCCCGAACGATCTGAATGCCAACAACACCGTATTCGGCGGTCTGATCATGGCGCAGATGGACCGGTTTGCCGCCGTCGCCGCCGATCGCCATGCCGGGCGTGTCTGCGTCACCGCCAGCGTCGACGCGGTGCACTTCATCGCCCCCGCCAAGGGCGGCGATGTCCTGATCTTCAACGTCTCGGTCAATCGCGCCTGGAACACCTCGATGGAAATCGGCTGCAAGGTGGAGGCGGAGACGACTGCCGGCAACGACCGGCGCCATATCCTGTCCGCGTACCTGACCTTCGTCGCCGTCGACGCGAACGGACGCCCGCAACCGGTGCCGCCGCTGCAGCCCGAGACCCCTGAACAGCTGCGCCGCTACGCCGAGGCGCAGCTGCGCCGCGAATCGCGCCTGCGCCACGCCAAGGATCTGCGCGAGCTGCGCAGCCGCGCGGCCGGGGACGCGGCGGCATAGGAGCCTGTTGCCGCTGCGGCCGATCGCAGCGTCGGCCGGCCCTGGCCGCTAGCCGCCGGCATCCGGCTGTACGTCCGGATGGGCACGCTGGAACGCCGGCAGCGCCGCGCAGCGCTCGCCGATGTCGGCCAGCCGGCGGAAGCGCGCCACGTCGCAGTCGAAGCGCGCGGCGGCATAGAGCTGCGGCACCAGGACGCATTCGGCCATGGTCGGCGCATCGCCGAACACGAAGGCCGCCGCCGTCGCTGCGTACTCCTGCTCCAGCGCCTCCAGGCCGCGCGTGATCCAGTGGCGCAGCCATTCGGTCCGCGCCGCCTCCGCGACCCCGAGCGGCGCCTCCAGGTATTTCAGGACCGACGTGTTCTGCAGCGGCTGCACATCCGCGGTGATGGTCATGCAGAACGCCCGGATCCGGGCCTGCTGCCGCATGTCGCCCGGCAGCAGGCTGGGCTGCGGATGCCGGGCCTCCAGGTACTCGAGGATCGCCTGCGACTGGTTGAGCCGGAACGGACCGTCGACCAGCAGCGGCACCCGCGACTGCGGATTGATCGCCCGGTAGGCGGCACTGTGCTGCTGCCCGCCGTCGCGAACCAGATGGACCGGCTCGATTTCGTACGGCAGCCCCTTGAGGTTCAGCGCGATACGGACACGATAGCTCGCGGACGAGCGCCAGTAGGAATAGAGCTTGAGCATCGCCGGAACCCGCCTCAGGCGATCGACGGCGGACGACTGCGCGCCACCACCTGTTCGATCGCGCCGAAGATCGACGCGCCGCTGGCATCGAGCATCTCGATGCGGACCTCGTCGCCGAAACGCAGGAATGGCGTTCTCGGCTTGCCATGTTGCAGGGTCTCGATCATGCGCACCTCCGCGAGACAGGAATAGCCGACGCCACCCTGGGCGACGGGCTTGCCCGGCCCGCCGTCGGGACCGCGGTTGGAGATGGTACCGGAGCCGATGATGCTGCCCGCGGCCAGCGGCCGGGTCAGGGCTGCATGCGCGACCAGACGGCCGAAATCGAAGGTCATGTCGACGCCAGCGTCGGGACAGCCGAGCAGCTGGCCGTTGATGCTGGAGCGCAGCGGCAGGCAGACCCTGGCATCGCGCCACGCGTCACCGAGCTCGTCCGGCGTCACCGCAACCGGCGAGAACGCCGACGACGGCTTGCTCTGGAAGAAACCGAAGCCCTTGGCCAGCTCGCCGGGAATGAGATTGCGCAGCGACACGTCGTTGACCAGCATCAGCAGCCTGATGTGTCCGCATGCCGCCTCCGGCGTCACACCTACCGGGACGTCGCCGGTGATCACCGCGATCTCGGCTTCCAGGTCGATTCCGTAGTCTTCCGAAGCCGCTTCGATCGCACCGCAGGGATCGAGAAAGCTGTCGCTGCCGCCCTGGTACATCAACGGATCGGTCCAGAACGACGGCGGCAATTCCGCACCGCGGGCCTTGCGCACCAGCTCGACGTGATTGACGTAAGCCGATCCGTCCGCCCACTGGTATGCGCGGGGCAACGGCGAACGGCAATCGACCGCGTGGAAGTCCTGCGCCTGCGTGTCCAGCGTGCCGCTTTCGAGTTGCCGGGCGACCGCCTGCAACTCCGGCTCGACCTCGGACCAGCGGTCGAGCGCGGCCTGCAGCGTCCGCACGATCCGCGGCACGGCGACACAGCGCCGCAGATCGCGGGATACCACCGCGAGGCTGCCGTCGCGGGAGCCGTCCTTGAGCGTTGCGAGTTTCATGTCGGGCCTGCCCCTGCGCGGTCTGAATCAGCCATCGGCACCATCGGTACGCCAGGACCGATGGTAGTCGGTTTGCTCGACCCCGGCGGCCGCCGCGGCGACCTCCAGGGCATCGCGCGCGTCGATCATCACCGCGTACTCGTCGGTTGCCGGGCGGGACTGCTCGAACATCCGTCCCAGCGCCTTTGGATGCGGGCCATGGGTGATGCCGCAGGGATGCAGCGTGAGCATGCCGGGGCCGATGTTGTCGCGCGAGAAGAAGTCCCCGGCGTGGTAGAAGATCACTTCGTCGTAATCGTCGTTGTTGTGGAAGAACGGAACCTTCAGCGCGCCGGGGTCGGTCTCGAACGGGCGCGGCACGAAGGTGCACACGACGAAACGCGGGGCGACGAACGTCGTATGCGCCGACGGTGGCAGGTGATAGCGATGCGACATCAGCGGGCGAATGTCGCGGACATTGATGCGGACCGGCATCAGACTGCCGTGCCAGCCGACCGCATCCAGCGGGTTGAACGGATAGCGCAGCTGCGAAACACGGTTGCCGCGCTTGATGTCGACCCGCCAGTCCCGTTCCGCATCCGCCCCCTGCTGCTGGGCGATGAACGCATCGTCGATGCGCGGATAGTCGAGCATCGCCGGATCGAAGATCGCGTGCTCGCCGACCATGCCCTTGTCCGGCAACTGGAAGTGCGACCCGGTGGCCTCGACTGCCAGCCACGTCGTGGGCGCCTGACATTCGATGCGCCACATCGTGCCGCGCGGCAGCACCAGATAGTCGCCGCGGGCTAGCTGCAGATGGCCGTAGTCGCAATACAGCGTGGCAGCCCCGGCATGCAGGAACAGCAGCTGGTCGCCGTCGGCATTGCGCAGCAGGCGGTCCATGCTGCGCGCGCAGACCCAGTGCCGCATCTGCACGTTCGCGTTGCCGAGAATCTCCGGCGCCTCCCACAGCGTATCCGCGGCCGTCGTCAGCCCGGTCAGATCGAACGCGCGCGGCCGCAGCGCGCCTTCGCATTCGGTCCATCCGGTCGGCGGATGGGTATGGAGCATGTGCGTCGCCGGCCCGAAGAAGCCCTCGCGGCCGAGTTCGCGCTCGAAAGTCCCCGGCGGCAGATCGGCATGCGCCTGCCGCGATGCGCGCCCCTCGACGACCAGACGATAGATCCACTTGTGCATGTCCGCCTCCGACCGATCGGCCCCTGTTCAGGCCGCCTCGGGCTTGAGTATGCCGCGGCGGATCTGATCTTCCTCGATCGACTCGAACAGGGCCTTGAAGTTGCCCTCGCCGAATCCCTCGTTGCCCTTGCGCTGGATGATCTCGAAGAAGATCGGACCGATCACGGTGCTGGTGAAGATCTGCAGCAGGATGCCCTCGACCGGCGCGCCGTCGATCAGAATGCTGAGTTCGCGCAGGCGTGCCAGCGGCTCGCCGTGCCCCGGCACGCGCCGATCGACCTTCTCGTAGTAGGTGCCTGGCGTTTCCATGAACCGCACGCCACGATCGCGCAGCGCCTCGACGGTCGCGTAGATATCGTTCGTCGACAAGGCGATGTGCTGGATGCCCTCGCCGCGATACTCGCGCAGGAATTCCTCGATCTGCGACTGCTCGTCGGCACTCTCGTTGATCGGAATCCGGATCCGGCCACATGGCGAGGTCATCGCGCGCGACGTCAATCCGGTCAGCTTGCCTTCGATGTCGAAATAGCGGATCTCGCGGAAGTTGCCGATACGCTCATAGAACCCGGCCCAGGTGTCCATGTTGCCGCGCGAGACGTTGTGCGTCAGATGGTCGACCTCGATCAGTCCGACCCCGTGAGGCCGGCGTTC
The DNA here is from genome assembly GCA_028698335.1 of Nevskiales bacterium. Classification (GTDB taxonomy): domain Bacteria; phylum Pseudomonadota; class Gammaproteobacteria; order Nevskiales; family Nevskiaceae; genus Solimonas. The sequence continues at coordinate 17,858 of JAQVDP010000015.1, forward strand.
CACGCCGTCGAAGAAGCGGAAGTCGACATCATAGATCGAGTGCTCGGGCTGACCCGTCGCATCGCCGTTGTCGTAGCGATCGATCAGATACAGCACGCTCGATCCGATCCCGTAGACCGCCGGCAGGTTCAGCTCCATCAGCCCGGGCTGGGTATCAAACGGAACGGCGCCCTGCGCAAGCGCGTACGCATGCGCGTGCACCGCGTCGCGCACGCGCCAGCCCATCGCGCAGGCGCTGGGGCCATGCGCCCGCGCGAACTGCTCGAAATGCGTGTATGGCGTGCCGTTGACGAGAAAGTTGATGTTGCCCTGACGGAACAGCGTGACGTCCTTGCGGCGATGTCGCGCGATGGCGCTGAACCCCATCATCTCGAACAGGCGATGCAACTCGGCAATGCCATCGGCCGTCGGTGCGGTGAACTCGACGAACTCGAAGCCGTCGGTGCCCAGCGGATTGGTCGGATTCACGGTCATGGAATGCTCCTGCCCGCCATGGCGGACGGTGTGGTCTTGAACTCGGACAGTGGCCGGGGGACGCCGCCAGGCGTCACGCCGCCAGGCGCGGCGATGCGCAGCAGGCGACATCCCCCGCGATCGACGCACCGGCCTCGATGTCGGCGACGGTCTCGAGGCGCCGGATGTCGACCTCGAGATCCGCCTGCATCGTGTCGGCCAGCGCATCGAAGGACGGCAGCACGAAATAGGTCTTCTGGTAGGTATCGATCCGGTAGCGCGTACGCATGCAGCGCTGCGCCTCGAAACGCAGCCGCTGCGGCGAAGCGTCTGCGACCGCGTAGCGCAGCTCCCCCCCCGACGACAGCAGCCCCGCGCCGTAGGCGCGCAGCCCGGCCGCGCTTTCGACCAGACCGAATTCGACCGTGTACCAGTACAGCCGCGCGAGGCGCGGCAGTGCGTCCGCATCCAGCGCCGCCAGGCCCTGCTCGCCGAAGCGCTGCATGCAGTCGCCGAAGCGCGGATCGAACAGCATCGGCACGTGCCCGAAGAAGTCATGGAAGAGGTCGGGCTCGACCAGATAGTCGAATTCGTCCGGACGTCGCAGCCAGACCGTGACCGGAAACTGGCGACGCGCCAGGTGCGAAAAGAAAACCGCATCGGGAATGAAGCCGGGCACCGCGACCAGACGCCAGCCGCTGGCAGCCGAGAGCGCGGCGCTGACGCGCGCAAGCTCGGGAATGCCGTCGGCGCAGCCGGCCTGCGCCAGGCCGCGGGCAAATGCCTCGCAGGCATAGTCGTCGATCAATGCGGCCTGGCGTGCATACAGGGCACGCCACAGCGCTTGGTCGGCTTCGCCGTAGGGTTCACGCGCCTGATCGACGGTGAAGTCGCCGCGCACCTCGCGATAGTCGCCGCGCAGTCCGCTCTGGGTATTGGCGCCGTACATGGTCTCCTCCATCACGCCATGCTTATGGCATCACTTTAATGCAGCCTCCAGGGCGAATAGATGCATTATGAGAATACAAAATCACATTTAGCGCATATATTCACCATATATATCGAGAATATTGGTGATTCCATGCAAGACGGACTCGACCGTATCGATCGGCACATGCTGGAGATCCTCCAGCGCAACGGGCGCATGCCGGTGGTGGAACTGGCCGAACGGGTCGCGCTTTCCGCCACCGCCTGCCAGCGGCGACTCAAGAAGCTCGAGGACAGCGGTGTCATCCAGCGCTACGCGGCCATCCTCGACCCCGTCGCGCTGGGGCAGCAGATCCACGCCTTCGTGCGCGTCAGCATCGAGCGCCAGTCCCAGGACGTCACCGAGGCCTTCGAGCGTGCGATCCGCGAGCGCCCCGAGGTCCGCGCCTGCTACGTCATGACCGGCGACCTCGATTTCCTGCTGCAGGTCTGCACCCCCGACCTGCAGGCATTCGCGGAGTTCTCGATGAAGGTTCTGATCGGCCTGCCCGGGGTCAAGGACGTCCGCTCCAGCCTGGTCCTCGAGGCGATCAAACAGGACCAGGGCTACGCGCTGCCGCCCTGAGCCCCACCGCTCGCCTGCGCCGGAAATTGATTAGTGCACTAATCATTAGTATGCTAATCAAATGTCCACTCCCCCCAAGAGCCTGACCTTCGGGTCGCTGGTCCTCGACGTCGGCCGCCTGATCCGTCAGGACTTCCGCCGTCGTGCGCAGCATCTGGGCCTGACCCAGCCACAGTGGTCGGCACTGGCCCAGCTGCACTACCACCCGGGGTTGACCCAGGCCGCGCTGGCCGAACGCCTGGACGTGCACCCGGTGACCGTCACCCAACTCCTCGAACGCCTCAACAAGGCGGGCTGGATCCGGCGTGAACCGCACGAACAGGATCGCCGTGCGCTGCGCGTCTTTCTGACCGCCAGCGCCGAGCCGCTGATCGCCGAACTCGCACGGCTCGGCCAGCAGACCCGCGCGCGCGCGTTCGACGGCCTCAGCACTGCGGAACGCGAACAACTCGAAACCTTGCTGCTGCGGGTCAAGGCCAATCTGTGCTGCCCGGAAGCAGCGCCTTCAGACGAGTCCTGCGATGACACAAAACACTGACTCCGCGATCGAACAGGCCTTCGCCAGACGGCGCCGCTGGCGCCGCCCGCTGATGTGGGGCGCCCCGGCGCTGCTGGCGCTGGCGGCGACCTACGTCTGGATCTTCGGCGGACGCTACGTCTCGACCGAGGACGCCTACATCAAGGCCGACCGCGTCAACGTCAGCGCCGAAGTTGCCGCGCCGGTGGCCAACGTGCTGGTCGATGAAAACCAGCAGGTCCGCGCCGGCACCCCGCTGTTGCAGCTCGACCGGCGCGCCTACGAGGTCGCGGTTCACCAGGCCGAGGCCGCACGCCTGCAGGTGCGCATCGAGATCGGAGCCTTGCGCTCGAGTTACGGGCAGAAGGCCGCCGCGCTCGACACGGCACGCACCGACCTGGCGTTCGAGAAGACCCGCCACGCCCGGACCGAGAAGCTCTACAGCCGCCGCGTCGTGTCCCGCGCAGCGCTCGACGACGCCCAGCAGAGCCTCGAGCGTGCGCAGAAGCGCGTGGTGGAACTGCAGCATGACCTCGCCGAGGTACTGGTCCAGCTCGGCGGCGACCTCGATGCTCCGATCGAGGATCATCCGGCCTATCTGGCGGCCCAGGCGGCGCTTGAAAAGGCGCGCCTCGACCTGGACCGCACGACCATCGTCGCGCCGATCGACGGCGTCGCCAGCAAGGTTCCGGACCCGGGGACCTATGCAATGCCGGGTCTGCCGCTGCTGAGCGTGGTCGCCGACCGCGCCGCCTGGATCGAGGCCAACTTCAAGGAGTCCGAACTCGGCCGCATCCGCGCCGGACAACCGGTGCGGATCGCCATCGACGCCTACGACGGCGAACGCTGGGACGGCACTGTCGAGAGCATCGGCCAGGCCACCGGCGCGGAGTTCTCGCTGCTGCCGCCGCAGAATGCCAGCGGCAACTGGGTCAAGGTCGTGCAGCGCATTCCCGTGCGCATCCGCGTCCTGCACCAGCCTGACGAACCGACGCTGCGTTCCGGCATGAGTGCGGACGTCCGCGTCGACACGGGCCCCAGCGGGCGCGCCGCGACGCTGATGAGCTGGCTGGGCCTGAATCAGGCGGTGGCCGCCGACCGATGATGTCGGAAGGCCAGCGGCGGCTGGTGACCGTGGCCCTGATGGCGGCCACGATCATGCAGACCCTCGACACGACGATCGCCAACGTCGCGCTGCCGCACATCCAGGGCAGCCTGTCGGCGGCACAGGACCAGATCGCCTGGGTGCTGACCTCGTACATCGTCGCGTCGGCGATCGCGACCGCGCCGATCGGCTTCATGGCCCAGCGCTACGGCGGCAAATGGGTGCTGGTGGCATCGGTGCTCGGGTTCACGATCGCATCCGGCCTGTGCGGCCTGGCGGCGACGCTGGAACAGCTGGTCGTCTTCCGCATCCTGCAGGGGATTTTCGGCGCCGCGCTGGTGCCGTTGACCCAGAGCATCCTGCTCGATACCTACCCGCGCCATCAGCATGGCTCGGCCATGGCACTGTGGGGCATGGGAGTGATGATAGGGCCGATTCTGGGCCCCACCCTGGGCGGCTGGCTCACCGAGTCCTACAGCTGGCGCTGGGTGTTCTACATCAACCTGCCGATCGGCGTGCTGACCGCGCTGGCGCTGGTCGCGATCCTGCCGGCGACCCCCGCGCAGCGCAGCGCGCGCCTGGATGTACTCGGCTTCGTCCTGCTCAGCGTCGCGATCGGCAGCCTGCAGCTGATGCTCGATCGCGGGCAGACCCTGGACTGGTTCGACTCGACCGAGATCGTGGTGGAGACCGGGCTCGCCGCCCTCGCGCTGTATCTGTTCATCGTGCACTCGCTGACGACGCGCCAGCCGTTTCTGCCGCTGCGCCTGTTCGCCGATCGCAGCTTCATGCTCGGCCTGGTCATGATCGGCGTCGTCGGTATCGTGCTGCTCGCCACCTCGGCGCTGCTGCCGCCGTTCCTGCAGAACCTCAAGGGCTATCCGGTACTGCTGATCGGCCTGATGCTGGCGCCGCGCGGCGTCGGCACGATGATCGCGATGAACCTGTCGGGCCGGCTGATGCCGGTGGTCGATCCGCGCCTGCTGATCCTGACCGGCGCCATCCTGATCGCCGCGTCCCTCGAATGGATGGCGAACTTCAGCCTCGACGTGCAATCGCACAGCATCGTCCTGTCCGGCATGCTGCAGGGCCTGGGACTCGGCCTGGTCTTCGTCCCCCTGAGCACGCTCGCGTTCGAGACCCTGCCGGCCGCGGACCGCGGTCACGCCACTGCGCTGTTCAGCCTGATCCGCAACATCGGCAGCAGCGTCGGCATCGCGTTGTGCTTCGCCTACCTGACCCGCGGCACCCAGATCGAGCACGCGCACCTGGTCGAGCACGTCAATCCGTTCAATCCCGCGGTGATCCAGTATCTGAGCGCCGATACCGGCCTGCCGCGCGCCGCAACGCTGGCACTGATCGACGGCGAGGTCCAGCGCCAGGCCGGCCTGCTGGCCCTGCTCGCGGACTTCCGGTTCATGGCGATCGCGGTGCTGCTCTCCGCGCCGCTGGTGTTGCTGTTCCGGCGCGCACCGCGGGGCGCGCTGGCCAGCCCTCCGGACCGGGCGACGGCGGCACTGGCAGAGGACGGCGGCTGAACCCGCGCCGCGCGGGGATCAGCTCCCGGCGTAGCGGTCGGTGGCTTCGAGCAGCTTCGACAGAATGCCCGGTTCGCTGGCCGCATGGCCGGCATCCGGAACCACCGCGAAGTCGGCCTCCGGCCAGGCCTGGTGCAGATCCCAGGCCGAACGCATCGGGCAGACCACGTCGTAACGACCCTGCACGATCACCCCGGGGATGTCGCGAATGCGGTGCACCTGCTTGAGCAGGTAGTCGTCAGACTCGAAAAAGCCCTTGTTGATGAAATAGTGGCACTCGATGCGGGCGAAAGCCTCGGCGAAGCGGTCCTCGCCGAACCGCGCCGCCATGTCCGGGCTCGGGAACAGCTTGCTGGTGGAACCCTCCCAGATACTCCAGGCCCTGGCCGCGGCGGCCCGCACCGCGGGATCGGGACTGGTCAGGCGCTTGTAGTAGGCCTGCACCATGTCGCCGCGCTCTTCGACCGGAATCGCGTCGCGGTAGGCCTCCCAGGCGTCGGGATAGATCCAGCTCGCGCCGTCCTGGTAGAACCAGCGGATCTCCGCCTCGCGCAACAGAAAGATGCCACGCAGGATCAGGGCCCGGCAGCGGCGTGGATGCGTGACCGCGTAGGCCAGTCCCAGCGTCGATCCCCAGGAGCCGCCGAACACCACCCATTTCTGGATGCCAAGCAGCTCGCGGATCTTTTCCATGTCCGCGACCAGATCCCAGGTCGTGTTCTCGCGCAGCTCCGCATGCGGCGTCGACCGCCCGCAGCCGCGCTGATCGAACAGGATGATGCGATAGCGGTTGGCGTCGAAGAACTGGCGGTGCCACGGTTCGGAACCCCCACCGGGCCCGCCGTGCACGAACACCACCGGCGTCCCTTCCGGATTGCCGCATTCCTCGACGTGCAGCTCGTGCAGCTCCGACACCTTGAGGCGATGCGTGCAGTACGGCTCGATGGGCGAATAGGGCTGCGGCATGGATCGACTGCCTCGAATCGATGGAGAGGGAACCCGCATAGAGTAGCCGTTCTGGACCGCCTGCAAAGGTGGACATTCTTCACCCATGCGATTGCCGGGCGCGGCGGCGGCGTCATACCATGAAGCCATGACTGTGCTGTTTGGGCGGCGCCGCCGTCGTGGAAGATCTGTCGTGCCGAACGCCCGGCCAACCCCGCTGAACCTGCTCGCAAGCCTGCTTCTGGCCGCCTGCGTCGGCGCCCCGGCTGCATTCGCCACCGATCCTGACGCGCCCTCGGTACTGGCTCCGGACGCTTCGCTCGACACCCTCGCGGAGCCGCAGTCGCTGCCGTTTCCGAAGCTGCCGACGCAGGGCAGTCTGCAGACCGACGTCCTGTTTCCGCGCTACCAGCGCCTGATGCCGGCGGTCAGCTTCTGGACCCGCATCTTCAGCCACTACTCCGAGCTGCAGAGTGTGGTGCACTCCGCGGCCTACCCGGAGATCACGCTGCAGGTGCTGGATTTCAGAGCCGAAGCGACCCGGATGAGCGAGGACCGCCTCGCCAGGTACCGGCGCGACCGCGAATCCGACGCCCGCGATGCGATGGAAGCCCTGATCAAGCGCATCCACGCCAAGCGCCACGCGCCGCAGACGATGACCGCGGAGGAGCAGCGCGTCTTCAGGCTGTTCGAAGACATCGACGATGACGACCGCTTCAAGCGCATGCGGGGCACGATCCGCACCCAGCGCGGCCTGAAGGAACGCACCGAGACGGCGCTGCAGGTGTCCGATGCCTATCTGCCCTATATGGAGCAGATCTTTTCCGGTTACGACCTGCCGAAACAGCTGACCCGGCTGCCGCTGGTCGAGTCGAGCTTCGACCTGCAGGCCTATTCCAAGGCCGGCGCCGCGGGCATCTGGCAGTTCATTCCATCCTCGGCTCGGGTCTACATGCGCCTCAACGAGGTGGTCGATGACCGGCGCGATCCGTGGACGTCGACCGACGCCGCCGCACGTCACCTGCGCGACGACTACGACATGCTGCAGGACTGGCCTCTGGCGATCACCGCCTACAACCACGGTCGCTACGGAATCGCCCGCGGACTCAAAAAGGTCGAGGGAAAATCCCTGATCGACCTGATCGACCGTTACGACTCGAAACGCTTCGGCTTCGCCGGCAAGAACTATTACGCGGAATTTCTCGCCGCAGTCGACATCGAACGCCGCTGGCGCGAGATGAAGGAGCGCCCCGAGGGCCTAGAGCCGCTGGAGTTCGAGGTCGTCGAAACCAAGCACTACGTTCCCTACGAGACGCTGCGGCGTCTGTGCGGCGCGGACGACGAGCTGTTCCGGCGCCTCAACCCGGCCTACAAACCCGAGGTCATCGAGGGCAAGCTCTATGTCCCGCCAGGCCACCTGATCCGTGTGCCGGCAGGGTCCTCCCGCGCATTCGAGGTCGGTTACGCCAAGCTCGGCGACCACGAGCTGTTCAACCGGCAGCGTGTGTACTTCCTGCTGCATCGCGTCCGCCGCGGCGACACGCTCAGCGAGATCGCACAGCGCTACGGCACGTCGATCAGCACGATCAAACGCGCCAACGGCCTGCGCTCGTCGCGGATCCGCATCGGCCAGGTGCTTAAGGTACCGCCGCATCGCGAATCGCGCCCCGGCCCGATCACCGTCGCCATCGGGGAATCCAAACCGTCACTGACGCGCGAGCAGCGCAAAGCGCTGGAGCTGGAGCGCGGCAGCGAGCGTGTGCATCTGGTGCGCAGCGGCGACACCCTCAGCGAGATCGCGCAGCGTTATCACGTCAGCGTCAGCGCGCTGCGCAACGCCAACGGTCTGCGCTCGAGTTCGATCCGCGTCGGTCAGTCGCTGACCATCCCCGGCGCCGCCGGCGACCTCGCCGCGGCCAGCGCCCGCAGCCATGAGGTCCGGCGCGGCCAGACCCTGATTTCGATCTCCAAACGCTACGGCGTCAGTGTCGACGCGCTCAAGCGCGCCAATGGCCTGACCTCCAGCACCATCCGCGCCGGGGACACGCTGCGGATTCCGGGCCGCGACGACCGCGTGCACATCGTGCGCAGCGGACAGACGCTCAGCGAGATCGCGCACGAATACGGCGTCAGCGTCGACGCCCTGCGCCAGGCCAACGGGCTCGGCCGCTCCAGCCTGATCAAGGTCGGCCAGCGCCTGCAGGTCCCGTAAGGCCGCGCCGCAGGGCCCTAGTAGAAATAGGCGAAGACGAAGATCCCCAGCATCGCCAGCGACAGCGCCAGCTTCGCGATCGTCCCGAACAGCAGGCCGATCCAGGTGGCGATGCCGACGTTGGCGGCCTGTCGCATGTTGGAGCGGGCCGACAACTCACCGATCACCGCGCCGACGAAGGGGCCCAGCAGAATCCCCGGCAGGCCGAAGAAAATGCCGACGATGCTGCCGAGTACCGAGCCCCAGATCGCCTGCGAGCTGGCGCCGACGCGCTTGGCGCCGAATGCCGACGCGACGAAGTCGACGATGATGGAGATCACCACCAGCACCGCGAGCAGGACCAGCGTGGACACGCCGACCCGCTCGTAGTCGTCGATCCAGGCTGCCAGCCACAGCCCCGCAAACACCATCGGCACCCCTGGCAGCGCCGGCAGGACCGCGCCCGCAAGCCCCACTCCAACCAGGCCGACAACGGCAATCCACAACAAAATCAATACGATCGGGTCCAACGATCAGCCTCCGATACACAGTGCCGGGCGCACGTCGCGGTGCCGCCAGTCAGGGCGCCGGGCCCGCTCGGATGACCCGGCGATGGATTTCTTTCGCAATGCAGCAATTCTTCTTACACTGTCGAACAGATGAGGAATCCGCCACGCATGTCCCGCAAGCTTCTCGCCCAGCGGCGCCGCGATCTGGAGAACGCCCCCGATTATCGGTCCTGGCGTGAGATCGCGCTCGAGCTCGACCAGCTCGAAGGCGCCGAAGCCTGGAAGCACGACGAAACCAGTGACGATTATGACGCGTTGCTGATCCGGGACCGCATGCTCGAGTTGCGCCGCCTGCGCAATCAAGGCAATGCCTGCCGCCTCGCCTTCGAACTGTACGAGGGCCTGCACGGCAATCTCGGCAACATGTCGAATCCGACGCTGTACAGCGTCGCCCGGGTCGGCACCAAGAAACTGATCGAGGAATACGTCGGCGAAGTGTCCCGCTGCCTCGATTTTCTGTGCGCGGGCGATTTCGCGGACTTCGGCCTCGAACAGAAGTTGCAGTTCTTCAAGCGCACGGCCACCGCATTCGGGCGCTCGGCCCTGATGCTGTCCGGCGGCGGAACACTAGGCATGTTCCACCTCGGCGTCCTCAAGGCGCTGCACGGGGAAGGCCTGATCCCGCGCGTGCTGTCCGGCTCGTCGGCCGGCTCGATCATCGCCGCGACCGTCGGCACCCGGACCGATGCGGAAATCTCGGATCTGTTCGAACCGGGCGGCCTCAACCTCGACGCGTTCCAGTCCCTGGGGCTGCGCGAAGCCCTCAAGGGCGGCGCGATGATGTCGGGCGATCAGCTCGAACGCTGTCTGGCGTCGAACATCGGCGAGCAGAGCTTCGCCGAAGCCTTCGATCACTCCGGCCGCATCGTCTGCGTGACGGTATCGCCCGCCGATCCCCACCAGCAGGGCCGCATCCTCAACTACCTGACGGCGCCGCACGTGCTGATGCGACGCGCGGTCCTGGCCTCCTGCGCCGTGCCCGGGGTGTTCCCGCCGGTCATGCTCGAAGCCCGCACCTACAGCGGCGACGTCGTGCCCTACATGCCCGGCAAGCGCTGGATCGACGGCACGCTGTCGTCGGACCTGCCGATGCTGCGCCTGGCGCGCCTGCACAACATCAACCACTACATCGTCAGCCAGACCAACCCGCACATCGTGCCGTTCATGGCGCAGATCGACCGCGAACAGCAGCAGCGGCGCGGCCTCGCACCGCTGGCGGCGGAGCTGGTCAAGCACGGCGGCACCGGTGCGCTGCGTCTGGCGCGCAAGCATCTGGATCCATACGGCGGCGGCCGCGTCCTCCACAAGGTCGACAACATCGTCCGCCAGCGCTATTCGGGCGACATCAACCTGTATCCGCGCAACACGCCGAAACGCCTGTTCCGCATCTTCAGCAATCCGCAGCCGCAGGACATCGAGCGCTACATCCGTTCCGGGGAAAAGGCGACCTGGCCGAAGATCGAGCGCATCCGCAATCAGACCCGCATCTCGCGCACCTTCGAGGACTGCCTGCGCCTGCTCAAGACGCGCGAACACGAGGCACTGAAGCGGCCGCGGCGACCGAAACTCAAGGCCGCGAGCTGATCCGGCTCAGGGCTCCAGACAGCTCGGCAGCCCCGACTCGAGATCCGGATAGCGCGGCGCGAAGCCCAGCTCGTCGCGGGCGCGATCGATGCGCAGCCGCTTGGATTCCTCGATGAACGACCACATCGCCGCGCTCAGCTCGCGGCGCGCAGCGTCGAGGTCCAGCTCGCGCGGCGGCGGCAGGCCCAGCAGGCGCGCGCAGCGCAGGAAATAGTCCGCCATCGTCGTCGGGTTGCCGTCGGCCACGTTGTACGCACGGCCGGCTCCGCCACGCTCGGCCGCCAGCACCGCCACCGCGGCGAGGTCATCGGCGTGAATGCGGTTGCTGCAGGGAGACTGATCCGGACGCAGCACCGGCAGGCCGCGTTCGAGCCGCTGTCGCGGCAACCGTCCCGGCCCGTAGATTCCGGGGACGCGCAACACCACGATCTCCGCGGCGCTGCGGCGCGACCAGTCGGCCAGGGCGTACTCCGCATCCGCGCGGCGACGCGCCCGGTCGGTCTGCGGGTTCAACGGCTCGTCCTCGTCGATCCAGCGCCCGGCGCAATCGCCATAGACGCCGGACGTGGAAATGTAGACGACCCGCCCGATCCGGCCACGCTGCGCGTCCAGGAATGCACGCAACCGCTCGTCCCGCACCCCCTCGGCCCGGGGCGGCGCGAACCAGAACAGAATGTCCGCGTCGCCGATGTCCTCGGGGTGGTCCAGATCCAGCGTGCGCGGCACCGCTGAGCTGCACTCGGCCGCGATCCGCTTTTGCGGCGTTCTTATGATTGCCGTAACCTGCCAGCCGCGCTGCACCAGGCGCCGCGCGACGCGCCCGCCGATGTCGCCGAAACCGGCGATCACCGCCGTCGGCCCGTTACCGTTTTCGCCGCTGATCATGACGCATCAAGTTTACCTGTCCGGCCGTCCCCAGAGCTTCGCCATCGAGGACGGCGAGACCGTGCTTCAGGCCGGCCTGCGTCACCACCTGGCGCTGCCGTTCGGCTGCCAGTCCGGGGGCTGCGCGTCCTGCCGCGTCCGCCTCGTTTCCGGCACCGTCGCACCCGTGTCGGAAAGCGCCGCGCCGACCCTGTCGCGCGCCGAGATCGACGCCGGCTACATCCTGATGTGCCAGTCACACGCGCGCAGTGACCTGACCCTCGATCTGCACCAGCCGGAACAGATCGAGCTGTTGCGCCCGCGTCAGCTGCCGTGCCGCGTGCAGGCGCGGCGCTGGCTGTGCCACGATGTCCTTGGACTGACCCTGAAGCTGCCGAAAGGCGCCCCGTTCCGCTATCTGCCCGGCCAGTACGTCGATTTTCTGCTCGACGACGGCCGCCGCCGCAGCTTCTCGCTGGCCTGCGCCCCGAACGGCGAAACCGTCGAACTCCACATCCGCGTCACGCCCGGTGGGCGCTTTGCGCATTGGGCGGCGCACGAAATGCCGGACAAGGCGATTCTGCGTTTCGAAGGCCCGCTGGGCGCGTTCTATCTGCGCGAGGACGAAACGCGGCCGATCCTGATGGTCGCCGGGGGCACCGGCATCGCGCCGATCCGGGCGATGCTGCAACAGCATCTGGGCACCAGCGCACGTCCGGTTCACCTGTTCTGGGGCGCGCGTGCACAGCGCGATCTGTACCTCGACGACGAGCTGCGCCAGTGGGCCGCGCTGCACCCCGAGTTCCACTACACGCCGGTGCTGTCCGATGCCGATGCGGGCTGGACCGGTGCCAGCGGCCTGGTGCACAGCTCGGTGCTGGCCGCACTCCCGGATCTGTCCGCTTTCTCCGCTTACCTGTCGGGCCCGCCGGCGATGGTGCGGGCCGGCAAGGATGCCTTCGTCGGCGCCGGCGTCGATCCCGACCATCTGCACTACGACTCGTTCGACTACGCCCACCAGACCTGGCCGAGCCTGGGCTGAGCAGCGCCGCCCCGGGACGGCATCAGGGGCGCGCGGCAGACTCCAGACCCTTCTTGTAGAACGCCTGGGCCTCGTCGGGCTTCTGGGTCTGTTCGCACAGATGCGCCATCTCCAGGTACGCCGAAGCCGACGGCGCCGTCTTCAGCACCGCGTCGAGGTAGCTGCGCGCCTTGCCCCAGAGCCGGTTGCGCAGGCACGCGCGGCCGCCGGCCACGAGCAGCTCGGGGCGTTCGCCGTAACGGGTCAGCCATTGTTCGATCGAGGCCAGCTGACCGACCGGATCGGCAACATCGAGGCTGCCGTAGAGCGCCGCGAGATCGGCATCCCACTCCTGCGCCAGCGCATCGGCGGCCAGCGCCGCCGCCTCGGCCTGCGCATTGAGCCGGACCAGTCCGCGCGCGTATTGCAGGCGGACCGCCGGCCACGCCCGCGCTTCGCGCGGCGTCGCCTGCCACAGCGCCTTGAGCTGGTCGACGCGCGCGCTGTCCTCGATCGCCCCCAGACGCTCGATCAGGGCACGCTCGAGCATGCTCCGGCGCCGCAGCCCCCCGACCGCGGCGGCGTGGTCGATCAGCAATGTCCGCAACGCCTCCCACTCTTCCATCCGGAACAGGCATTCGGCGAGCAGTCGAATCGCGCTGACGTTCCTGGGGTCGCGTTCGCGCAGGCGCTCGGCGGTCTGTCGCGCGCCGATCAACTCACCACGCTCGAGCTGCAGCTCCGCCTGCGTCAGCAGATAGGCCTGCTCGAGCCTCGGATGGCCGACGGCGAGATTGGCCACCTGGGCGAGATAGTGATCGCGGCGGGCGTCTGCGCCCAGCTGCTGGGCCGCACGGGCCGCCGACAGATAATTCAGCGTCGGCGTCTCGTGGTCCGCCGCCCTGCGCACCAGCTCGATCTCCGCGCGCTTCCAGCTCCCCGACAGCAGATTGAGCATGCCCGACTCGAACGACTTGCGCGCACGATCCTGCCGGTGCCGTTCGAGTGCTCCGCGCACGCTGCCCGGCAGCCGCACGCCGACGATGATCAGGCGCGCCAGCAGAAGAACGACCGCGATCAGGAGCACCGCCCCGAGCAACATGCCCAGCAGCGAGGTCTCCAGAACCCAGTCCTGGAAGCTGATCAGGACGTAACCGTTCTCCGCCCGCAACATGTACGCGGCGCCGGCGCCGAGCACCATGAACAGGACGACTGCCAGCAGGGTTCTGATCATTGCGGCGTCGACTCCATCTGCGCCCGCAGCAGACTCAGACTGCTGCCGATATCCGGCAACGGCGGGCTCAACCGCACGCTCGCCAGGCGGCGCAGTTCGGAAACCGTGGACTGCACGCCGGCGTCGGCCCCGTTGTAGTAGGTGCCGGTCCAGGCGGCGGCCGATTCACACAGGTCGCGGAAGCTGACGGCGTCGCCGCGCAGCAGCGCCGCACGCGCACCCTCGATCCGCAGGGTCAGCACCTGCCCGATCAGCGCCTCCTGCTCGACGCTGAGCAACTGCGCGCGCGGGCCGGACTCGCGGCGGATCGTGAACATGCGCGACAGCATCTGCTCGACGGCCCCGCGTGCCCGTGCCCAGTAGCCGGCAACCGTGGTGTCGTCCGACGCCGGCGCCGGCGCGGCCTCTGCCGGCTCGAAGTGGTCGGGCAACTGCGCCGCCAGCGGCAGCGACGGTGCCCGCGCCATCAGGCTCGACAGACTCAGCGCGACACCGGTTTCGTCCGGCAGCGGAACTGCGCGCAGCGCCGCACGCTCGTTGGCGATGGCTTCGCGGACGGGGAACAGACGCGGATCCTGCAAGGCCGCGAGACGCGCATCCGCAGCCTCCAGGGCCGCGATCGCCGCCGGAACGTCGCGGGCGACGTGCAGCCGGTCGCCCGCCAGCACCAGAAGCTGCTCGACAATGGCCAGCTGCACACGGATCCGTCCACCGCTGAATTCCTCACGCAGCGCCCCTACCGCCGCGTCCTGTGCATCGACACGCTCACCAAAGCGCGCCAGCGCCGCCGCATTGCGCTGCACCGCCAGCCCCTGGTCCGACAGTTGCTGGCGCGCCCGCTCGGACTGCTGACGCAGCTCCGCGAGCTGCTGATCGAGCGTCGCGATCGTCTGCTGTTGTGCGTCGAACCGCGCCAGAATCTCGCGCGCGGCCCATCCGCCGGCGACGGCAACACCGACGGCAAGGATCAGGAACAACACGATCGCCAGCGCACTGCCGCCGCGAGCAGGTGCCGCAGCCGCACGCTTCGGGGCAGCCGCCTGCGGCGCGTCGCCGGCCCTGGGCGCCGTCTCCTCCGGGGTCGCGGTCACCTCCACAGCGGCCGGCTCCGACTCGACCTTCGGCGCGGCGCCGCCTTCAGCGACGGCGTCGGCGGCGGGGCGATCGGCTACGCTGGATTCGGCTGCGGGGGCGTTTTCTTTGTCGGTCATGCACTCTTCTCGGTTCAGGTTCCCGCGTACCACCGCTCCAGGCACTTCAGATAGGCCGTATCCGAGACCTGCTCGGGCACCAGCGGGGAACGCTTGAATCCCAATCGGGCCGCCTGTTCTACCACACGCCGACTCGGCACAACCAGTTGCAGATCCAGCAGTGCGGGCCGCCGCGCCGACGGCATCAGTTCGGCCAGCCGTCGCAATGACTCGCCGTTGGTGAGCAACGCGACGTCGGCCGCCGCGACCGCGTTCGCGACCGCCTCGGCGTCATGCGGCAGATCGACGCGCCGATAGACCTCGACCCGTTCGACCCGCGCCCCGCGGGCGGCCAGCGTGCTCTGCATCAACTGCCTGCCACCTTCCCCCGTCACCAGCAGGATGCGCCGGCCGGAGACGTCGTCGAGCAGCGGCAGGCGCAACACGCCCTCGCTGGTCTGTGCGTCGTCCGGGGCGACCGCGGTGACGCCGAGCTGCGCGAGCGCCGCCGCCGTCGCCTTGCCCACGGCGATGCAGTCGCCCGGCCAGACCCCCTGGTCGAGCTGACGGGCAAAGCGTACGGCGTTGACGCTGGTGAAGATCCAGGTCAGGGCATCCCGGCCCTGCTGCAGCCTGCGCGCCGCCTGCTGCGGTTGGCGGACCGCCTCGATCGCCTGGATCGGCAGACGGCTGACCTCCGCGCCATGCGCCAGCAGCAACCGGCACATCGACTCGGCCTGATCGGCCGGACGCGTCACCAGGACATGCAAACCGGCGAGCGTGGCGGCCAATCCGGTCATGTCGGCTCAGACGGCGATACCCAGATCGCGCAGGATCCCGGACGCGCCGGCATCGAGCAGGCGCTGCGCCATCGCGTCACCGATCGCGGCCGCGTCCTCGCCGGCACCCTCGGCCCGGTCCCGCAGCACGCGGCTGCCGTCCGGCGCGCCGACCAGACCGTCAAGAACGAGACGCCCGCCGGCGACGACGGCGTGACCGGCCACCGGGACCTGGCAGGCACCGCCCAGACGTGCGTTCATCGAGCGCTCGGCCGCCAGACGCACCGCGGAGTCGGCGTCGTGCAGGACTGCCAGCAGCCCGCGGGTCGACGCATCGTCCTCTCGGCATTCGATCCCGACGATGCCCTGACCGATCGCCGGCAGCATGCGCGCGGGCTCGAAACGCTCGGCGATCCGGTCTTCCATGCCGAGACGGATCAGGCCCGCCGATGCCAGCAGAATCGCGTCGTACTGGCCTTCGTCGAGCTTGCGCAGACGCGTCCCGACGTTGCCGCGCAGATCCTCGACCTTCAGATCGGGCCGCAGCGCCCGCAGCTGCGCCTGCCGGCGCAGGCTCGAAGTCCCGACCCGCGCACCGGCCGGCAGCTCGTCCAGACGGGCATATCGATTCGAGACAAAGGCGTCGCGCGGATCTTCGCCACTGAGAAAGGCGGTCAGGCACAGCCCGGGGGGCTGGGACACCGGCACGTCCTTCATCGAATGCACCGCCAGATCGGCGCCACCGTCGAGCATGCACTGCTCGAGTTCCTTGACGAACAGACCCTTGCCGCCGGCGGACGCCAACGGCGCGGACAGCATCTGATCGCCCTTGGTGGTCATCGGCACCAGCTCGACCGCCAGGCCGGGGTGCGCGTCCTGCAGACGGGACCGAACGTGCTCGGCCTGCCACAGGGCGAGCGGCGATTCGCGGGTGGCGATACGAAGTTTCATCAGGGCTCTGCGCCGGTTGGAGCCGCGCCGGAACGCCGCGGCGGTCGAAGGTTCGACGCAAGTCTAGCGGAACAGGCGCCGGCCGACGGCGGCCGGCCGCCATCGCATCAGGTATCGGTCAGGAACCGGCGCACCTCGGCCAGACGCCGCCGCGACACCGGCAGCGGCTCGCTGGCGTGCTTGATCTTGAGCCAGTGATGCTGCTCGCCCTGCCGGTCCCGCTCCAGGCCCGCGATGTACCGGGTGTTGACCAGCGCCTTGCGGTGCACCCGCAG
Organism: Nevskiales bacterium; assembly: GCA_028698335.1. Lineage (GTDB taxonomy): Bacteria > Pseudomonadota > Gammaproteobacteria > Nevskiales > Nevskiaceae > Solimonas. The sequence goes on from JAQVDP010000015.1 coordinate 34,626, forward strand.
GAACAGCGGTGCGAAGTCCTGCTCGAGCGTCTTCAGCGACTCCTCGATCAGCACCTCGCCGTGCAGATGGCATACGGTCGTGTACTTCTGGTCCGCCAGGAAATAGAGGATCTCGCCGACCGGCACGCGGATCAGACCGTCGCGCGTCGTCGCCAGCACGAATTCGCGCTTGGGGCTTCCGTCCTCGTCGGCCACCGGGGCCGGCTTCTGCGCCCGCGTCGGCTTGCGCACCCGCTGCAATGCGTCGCGCAGCTTCTCGAGCCGGATCGGCTTGAGCAGATAACCCTGGGCGCTGGCGTCGAAGGCGGACAGTGCGTGCTCGGAGTACGCCGTCGTGAAGATCACCGCCGGCGGCACGTCCATCTCGGCCAGCTGCCGCGCGACCTGCAATCCGTCGATGCCGCCCATGCGGATGTCGAGCAGGACCAGATCCGGCTCCTCGTCATCGATGACGTCGAGTGCGGTTTCACCATCACCGGCTTCGCCAACCACCTCGTAGCCGGGAAATTCCTGCAGCAGCCGCTTGAGCCGTTCACGCGCCAAAGGTTCATCGTCCACGATCACAACGCGCATCTTTCTTTCCCCTTCTAGACCTCAAGCGGCCGCCATCCGTGGCCGCACCCAACCTCGCACCGGCTATTGGTCCGGCGCCTGCTCCTTGGTCTCCCGCGGCAGCACCAGCCGCGCGCGGAACACCCCGCCCTCGAGCCGCATGTCGCGGCCCATTTCGAGCCTCGCCCCCTCACCGTAAATCAGGTTCAGGCGCTGGGCAATGTTGTCGACCGCAACCCGGTTGCCGCGGCTGGGTTCGCCGTCCTCCGGCGACATCGGATTGGTGACCTCGATCACCAGCCGGTCGAAGATTTCGCGCGCCGCGATGCGGATGCGCCCCCCCGCCGCGAGCTTCGACACCCCATGATGGACGGCATTTTCGATCAGCGGCTGCACCACCAGCTTCGGCACCGGCCAGTCGAGCACCTCCTCGGGCACGTCCCACTCGACCCTGAGCCGGTCCTCGCCCAGGCGCAGCTTCTCGATGCGCAGGTAGGCATGGCACAGACCGATCTCCTCCACCAGCGGCGCGACCTGCCCGCGCTTCTCGAGACTGGCGCGGAACAGGTCGGACAGATCCTCGACCATCATCTCGGCGTCGTCCGGGCGCACCTGGATCAGCGCGGCGAGACTGTTGAGCGAGTTGAACAGGAAGTGCGGACGGATACGGGCGTTGAGGGCCTGATACCGCGCCTCGCCCTCGGCCTGGACCTGCATCGTCCACTGGTTGCGCACCCAGAAGTAGCGCAGCAGCAGCAGGGCCACGATCGCGGCGACCATCGTATGGCGCAGCACGAATTCGAGCCTGGCCTCCGTCGGCAGCACGAAATCCCAGCTCAGGTACACGCTGACGCGGTAGGCGATGTCGGCGATCACCATGACCACCAGCGTCAGCATCCCCCAGCAGACGAAGAACACCACGCCCGGGCGGGCGTAACGCAGCCAGCGCCGGGCCCAGCACATCGCGGCCGCCGACCACAGGCTGATCCACTGCAGGTACATCGAGATCAGCAGCAGCCGGTCCAGCGCGGCCTCGCCGGTGGTCCCGCCGCCGAGCGTCAGCACGATCGCGACCAGCTCCATCGTGAACGCAAGCGACAGGATCCCGCTGCCCTTGCAGAAGTTCGGGATCAGGTCGAGCTGGTTGGCGGAAGGCGGATTGATCCGTTGCACGTGGTGCGCGCAAGATTTGTTGTGCCGACAAGCTTCGCAGCGCAGCCCGCCGCAGGCAAGCACAACGGCGCCGGCCTCCGGCATACGGTCCCGTCACGGCGACCGACGCGCGATCCGACGCGCCGACGATCGACTCCGCACCGCCGCTGCGGCCGCCAGCCGCCTATAATTTGCGCCTTTTCCACGCGACGAGCGCCAGAGGCACGACACATCATGGCCAGCAGCGGCAACCAGAAACTGTGGGGCGGACGCTTCGCCGAATCCACCTCGGCCCTGGTCGAGAAATTCTCCGAGTCGGTCAGTTTCGACGCGCGCCTGTACCGGCAGGACATCCGCGGCTCGCAGGCGCACGCGCGCATGCTCGCCAAGGTCGGCGTGCTCAGCGCCGAGGACGCAGACAAGATCGTTTCCGGTCTCGACACCATCCTTGCCCAGATCGAGGCCGGCAGCTTCGAATGGAGCGAGAAGCTCGAAGACGTGCACATGAACATCGAGGCGCGGCTGACCGAACTGGTCGGCGATGCCGGCAAGCGCCTGCACACCGGACGCTCGCGCAACGACCAGGTCGCTACCGACATCCGCCTGTACCTGCGTGACGCGATCGACGACCTCGTCGGCATGATCGACCGCATCGCGGCCGGCCTGCTGGATCTGGCCGAACGCGAGGCCGACAGCGTGATGCCGGGCTTCACCCATCTGCAGATCGCCCAGCCGGTGACCTTCGGCCACCACATGCTGGCCTGGCGCGAGCAGATCCTGCGCGACCGCGAGCGCCTGCTCGACGGCCGCAAGCGCCTCAACCGCCTGCCGCTGGGCGCCGCCGCGCTGGCCGGAACGGTCTACCCGATCGACCGCCACTACGTCGCCGAGCAGCTCGGCTTCGACGGCGTCACCGAAAACTCACTGGATTCGGTGTCCGACCGCGACTTCATGATCGAATTCTGCGCCACCGCCAGCCTGGTCATGGTGCACCTGTCGCGCTGGAGCGAGGAACTGATCCTGTGGGCCTCGCCGATGTTCGCCTTCGTCGACCTGCCCGACCGCTTCTGCACCGGCTCGTCGATCATGCCGCAGAAGAAGAATCCGGACGTCCCGGAACTGGTGCGCGGCAAGGCCGGGCGCGTGATCGGCGACCTCAACGCGCTGCTGGTGCTGATGAAGGGCCAGCCACTGGCCTACAACCGCGACAACCAGGAAGACAAACCGCCGCTGTTCGACGCAATCGACACCCTGAGCCTGTGCCTGCAGGTCTATGCCGAGATGATCCCGGCGATCGTGGTGCGCCGTGACAATTGCCGGGCGGCCGCCGCCAAGGGCTTCTCCACCGCGACCGATCTCGCCGACTATCTGGTCAACAAGGGCCTGCCGTTCCGGGACGCGCACCACGTCGTCGGCAGCGCCGTTGCCCACGCCGCACAGAAGGACTGCGATCTGGCGGAGCTGCCGCTGGCGGAACTGCAGCAGTTCAGTCCGCTGATCGGCGACGACGTCTACGCCCACATCACCCTCGACGCCAGCGTGGCCGCGCGCCGCAGCTACGGCGGCACCGCGCCCGAACAGGTCCGCGCCGCGATCGCCCGCGCACGCGGCAACTGATCCCGCCCCGGCCCGGGATCGCCACCGCGATCCCGGCGCCTCCGGGCCGCTCCCCACAACCGCCCCCGCCCCGATGCGGCCGCATTGCGCCGAATTTTGCTCACTGGTCAGCTGGTCTGATAAGTTGACCATATGACCAATCCAGCATTTGCCGCCGTTCACAAGGAATCCCTGTCCGAGTCGGTCTACCGCCAGCTCGCGGACAAGATCCTCAGCGGCGAGCTGCCGGCCGGCGAGCCACTCCCGGCCGAGCGCGAGCTGTCCGAGGCGCTCTCGGTCAATCGCGGCGCGGTGCGCGAGGCGATCAAGCGCCTGCAGCAGGCCGGACTGGTGTCGGTCCGCCAGGGCGGCAACAGCCTGGTACTCGATTATCTGGAGGAGGGGGGACTGGAATTGCTGCCGAAACTGCTGGTGCACAAGGACGGGCGCCTCAACGCCACGGTGGTGCGCTCGATCATGGCGATGCGCTCGTCGCTGGCGCCGGACATCGCCGCCACCGCCGCGTCACGCGGCGGGGCGCAGCTGGCCGATGAACTCGAGACCCTGCTCACCCGGATGCGCGCCGACACCACCGACGTCCGCGCGCTGCAGAACCACGCGATGGCGTTCTGGAAGAAGCTGGTCGAGCGCGGCGGCAACATCGCGTTCCGGCTCGCCTTCAACTCGATGTCGAAGACCTACACCCAGGTCTGGGACGTGCTGACCGCGGTGCTGGAGCCGGAGTTCCGGGATTTCGACAACCTCAGCACGATCGCGATGGCGGTCCGCAGCGGTGACGCCGAGGCCGCCCGCGAAGCCGGCCGGCGCCACACCGAGATCGGGCGCCAGTCGCTGGAACGCGCGCTCGACGCCCTGGATTCCTAGAGGAGGACGCGACGATGCCGACCGAGCGCCCGACCGACCGTGCGATGCCGACCGCCGAGGAAGCGGCCCGGCGCAATCCGATGCGACCGCCCGATTCGCTGCCGCGCGACGCCGGGGCGGCGCTGCGCACCTTCGTGTCACACCCCAGCGCGCTGCTGATCGCCGCCTTCGCGTCCGGCTTCGCCGTCTGGCGCGGCCTCAGCGGCCCGTTCGGCTGGGGCGACATCGCGGTCGCGCTGGCGATCCTGGCGTACTTTCCGTTCAACGAGTGGCTGATCCACGTCGTCATGCTGCATTACCGGCCGCGTAAGCTGTTCGGCCGGACCATCGACTTCTACCTGCCGGTCACCCACCGCCGCCATCATGCGGCCCCCTGGAACCTGGAATGGGTCTTCATTCCGCGCCACATCCACGCGCTGGTCCTTCCAGTGACCGGCGTCCTGCTGTGGCTGCTGTGGCCGTGGAAGGAGCTGGCGCTGACCGGGATCGCCGTCTATCTGCTGCTGGGCCTGCACTACGAATGGGTGCATTACCTGGCCCATATCCCCTGGTGCCCGCGCATCGGCTACTACCAGCGGCGCGTGCGCGAACACCGCTACCACCACTTCCGCAACGAGAATTACTGGTGGGGCGTGTCGATGGGCCTGGGCGACCGCGTGTTCCGGACCGCGCCGAAGGTCGAGGACATCGCGCGCTCGGGGACGACGGCCGACCTGCACGCGTCATCACGCTAGGAGGCGATTGCCGGGGATTCCATTCCGCCGCTACCATCCCGCGGACAATACAAAAACCCTTAGGGAGGGTATCGCGATGCGCGCAATCAGCGTGAGTTTTCTCATCGCCGGGAGCACGGCCATCACCGGCTGTGGCTGGATGGAGGGCGACAGCGACGGCGGCAATTCCGACCGGATCACCGCAACCAGCGTGTCGATCGAATCCTATTCGGTCACCGGCACCTCGCCGACACTGCTGCCTTCCGCGCCGAAGCCGATCAGCGCCAGCAACAACGGCGGCGCCTTCACGATCCAGTGGGACGCCAGCGCCAACGGCATCGTCGACATCGAACTCTCGGTGAAGGAAGCCGACGGCACCATCGACTTCTGCGCTGACGGGCCCCACGAGTTCTACGACCGCCCCTGCGGCGGCGACTACGCATGCCAGCTGCAGATGACGCTGGATTGCACGTTCGGCAACGACAACCGCATCGACTGCACCGGCGGCAAAGGGGTCGACCTGAGCGGCTTTCTCGACCAGATCCCGAAACAGGCGGATCTGCAGATCAAGGTGCGCGGCCGGAACACCGTGTCCTGCAGCAGCGAGCGCGTCGAATTCCGCTGACGCCCCGGATGCGCGTGCAGGGGCGCGCGAATCGCGGCAGAATTCGCCCCGATGTCCGACACCCCCGAGAAACCCCAGACCGACACGACCCAGGCCGCGCCGCAACTGCCGCCGCGCCCGGAGCCGCCCAATCCGGACGACTGCTGCATGAGCGGCTGCTCGCCCTGCGTCTACGACACCTACGACCAGGAGCTGGAGCGCTGGCATGCCCTCATCGCCGAACTGAAAAGCGCCGGCGGCAACCCTTCCGGCGGCTGAATCCGGCAGTGGAATGTCATGGCTTCAGTGGACTAGGCTTGCGGTCCGTTTGATGCCGTCGAGCTGCTCATGATCGTTTTCGTCACCGGCGCCAGCGCCGGATTCGGGGCCGCCATCGCCCGCCGCTTCGCCGCCGATGGCGACCGCATCATCCTCGCCGGGCGCCGCGCCGAACGCATCGAGGCCCTTGCAGCCGAACTCGGCGATCGCGCGCTGGCACTGACGCTCGACGTCCGCGACCGCGCCGCCATCGAGACCGCGGTCGCCGGCCTGCCGGCGGACTTCGCCGAAGTGGACATCCTGGTCAACAACGCCGGCCTCGCCCTCGGCCTGGAGCCGGCGCATCAGGCGTCGCTGGACGACTGGGAACAGATGGTCGACACCAATATCAAGGGCCTGATGACAATGACCCGCGCACTGCTGCCGGGCATGGTCGCACGCAAACGCGGGCACGTGATCAACATCGGCTCGATGGCCGGCGAATGGCCCTACCCCGGCGGCAACGTCTACGGCGCGACCAAGGCCTTCGTCCGCCAGTTCTCGCTGAATCTGCGCGCCGACCTGCTCGGCACCAAGGTGCGCGTCAGCAACGTCGAGCCGGGCCTGTGCGGCGGCACCGAGTTCTCCAACGTGCGCTTCCACGGCGACGACGCCAAGGCCGGTCAGGTCTATGCCAATACCACGCCGCTGACCGCGGACGACATCGCCGATACCGTGCACTGGATCGCCACGCGTCCGCCGCACGTCAACGTCAACACCCTGTCGATGATGCCGGTCGACCAGGCGTTCTCGCCGCTGTCGATCCATCGCGACGCCTGACGGCGGCGGCGCTCCGTTCAGCCGCCTCCGGCCTGGCTGCGGCGATACTCGCCGGGCCGCACGCCGGTCCATTGCTTGAATGCCCGATGAAAGGCGCTGGGCTCGGCAAAGCCCAGCTCGGCCGCGATCTCGGGGATCGGAAGGTCGGTATCGGTGAGGTGCCCGATCGCAAGGTCACGGCGCAGATCGTCCTTGATCGCCCTGAAAGTCGTGCCCTCGCGCTCGAGCCCACGCCGCAGGACCGACGGGCTCAGTTCGAGCGTCTGCGCCAGCGCATCGAAGCCCGGCCAGTCCTGCGGGGCGGCATCACGCAGGTACTGCCGCACCTGCGCGGTCAGACTGTTGGTGTCCTTGTACTTCAGCACGATGGTGTACGGCGCCTCGCGCAGGAATTCGCGGGCGCTGGCCTCATCCTGCACCACCGGCGCATCCAGGAACTGCGGATCGAACTCGATCCGGGTCATCGGGCAGTCGAAAACGAGCCGCTGGGCGTACATCACCGTGTATTCGCGCCAGCGTGCCGGGCGCGGGTAGGCGAACTGGGCCTGCGACAGCGGGATGCGACGCCCGATGATCCAGCACGCCAGACCGTGCAGCATGATCAGCAGGGTCTCGTGCGCGAAGGGCTTGAGTTCACGCCCCGCCGCCCGCGCCCGCGCCGTCGGCTGCAGCGCCAGAGCCGCCGCAGCGCCGCCGAAGTCGGGCACCACCTCGGTATCGTCGAGGACGATGCCGAACAGGCGTGCGGCCCGCTTCAGGGCATCGCGCAGCGTGCGGGCGCCGATCATCAGGTGGCACAGCGTGGCGAAGCTGCCGACCTTCATGCGCCGTGCATCGAGTCCGAAGAACTCGTCGTCCAGCGCCGCCGCCACCGCCAGCCACAATGCGCTGAAACGTTCTGCGGCGACCCGCGACTGCGCCGATCCGAGCAGTGCCACAGGGATGCCGGCCTGGTCCAGCAGTCCCGCTGGATCCCGGCCGCGCGCCCGCACGCCGGCGATCGCCTCGACGACGAAGCTGATCGAAACGCTGTCCTTTTCTATGGAATCAGTCCTGGGCATTGCCGGCCGCCGCTCGCAATCTCCTGTCCGCACTGGCAAATTTTCGCATTGTCGCCGACGGATTTGGGCATCGCCGCCAGCGCCGACTGGCGCCTAGAATCGTGACCACACCGTCGTCGCCCCTGCGCGAAGCCATTGTCGCAGGACCGACGACGCCGTATCCGACACCCGGACCCGGGGGAGAGCACCGGCCATCGCATGCCGGGACCGGTTGTCCGAACCACCGGCCACACGCCGTCGCAGGCGTCCCGCCCGATCGAATGAGGAATCGATGAACGATCTTTCCGTCGCCCAGCAGCTGACCCCGTACAAGGCCAAGAACAAGGTCCGGTTCGTGACCGCGACCTCGCTGTTCGACGGTCACGACGCCTCGGTCAACATCATGCGCCGCATCCTGCAGTCCAGCGGCGCCGAAGTGATTCACCTCGGCCACAACCGCTCGGCTGGCGAGATCGTCAACGCCGCGCTGCAGGAGGACGTGCAGGGCATCGCCATCACCTCCTACCAGGGCGGCCACATCGAGTTCTTCAAGTACATCGTCGACCTGCTGCGCGCCCGCGGCGGCGACAACATCAAGGTCTTCGGCGGCGGCGGCGGCGTGATCGTGCCGCCCGAGATCAAGGAGCTGATGGACTACGGCGTCACCCGCATCTATTCCCCGGAGGACGGCGCCAAGCTCGGCCTGCAGGGCATGATCGACGACGTCATCCAGTCCAGCGACTATGACCTCGCGCCGCTCGCACCGAAGGCCGGCGAGGCGCTCGACGCGCTGAGCTCCGGCGACCGCCGCCAGCTCGCCCGCGTCATCACCGCGCTGGAGAACGGAACCTACGACGAGGCGACCCGGCAGCAACTGCGCGATGCCGCGGCGGCGCAGCAGACCCCGGTGCTGGGCATCACCGGCACCGGCGGCGCCGGCAAGTCGTCGCTGACCGACGAGCTGGTCCTGCGCATGCGCCTGGACCAGGAGGACCGCCTGCGGGTCGCGGTGATCTCGATCGACCCGTCGCGCAAGCGCACCGGCGGCGCGCTGCTCGGCGACCGTATCCGCATGAACGCGATCGAGCCGTGGACGGAAGGCCGCGACAACATCTACATGCGTTCGCTGGCGACCCGCGACACCGGCTCGGAAGTCTCGGCCGCGCTGCCGGAGGTCATCGCCGCCTGCAAGCTGTCCGGATTCGACCTGATCATCGTCGAGACCTCGGGCATCGGCCAGGGCAACGCCGCGATCGTGCCCTTCGTCGACGTCTCGCTGTACGTGATGACGCCGGAATTCGGCGCCGCATCGCAGCTCGAGAAGATCGACATGCTCGACTTCGCCGATCTGGTGGCGATCAACAAGTTCGACCGCAAGGGCGCCGAAGACGCGCTGCGCGACGTGCGCAAGCAGTATCAGCGCAACCGCGAGCTGTTCATGCAGGCGCCCGACACGATGCCGGTGTTCGGCACGATGGCGGCGCGCTTCAACGACGACGGCGTCACCGCACTGTACCAGGCGCTGCTGCCCAAGCTGCAGGCCCTGGGCCTGAAGACCGAAGCCGGCCGGCTGCCGCAGGTGACGGTCAAGGCCTCGTCGCAGAGCCGCGCGATCGTGCCCGCCGACCGCGCCCGCTACCTGGCAGAGATCGCCGACAGCCTGCGCGGATACCACGCCCAGATCCAGCAGCAGGCCAGGGTCGCGCGCGAGCGCCAGTCGCTGCGCATCGCCAAGGCCCTGTTCGAGGAAGCGGGCCAGCCGGCCGCGAACTTCGACCAGCTGATCTCGGCCAAGGACGGCGAACTGCTGCCAGTCGCACGCAAGCTGCTCGAACAGTGGCCGAAGACGCGCGAGCTGTATGCGCAGGACGAGTACGTCGTCAAGATCCGCGACAAGGAGATCCGCACCAAGCTGACCCACCCGTCGCTGTCCGGCTCGAAGATCCGCAAGGTGTCGCTGCCGACCTTCGAGGACGAGGGCGAGACCCTGAAGTTCCTGATGAAGGAGAACGTGCCCGGCTCGTTCCCGTTCACCGGCGGCGTGTTCGCGTTCAAGCGCGAAGGCGAGGACCCGACCCGCATGTTCGCCGGCGAGGGCGACGCCTTCCGCACCAACCGCCGCTTCAAGCGGGTGTCCGAAGGCATGCCGGCCCATCGCCTGTCGACCGCGTTCGACTCGGTGACGCTGTACGGCTGGGATCCGGACCTGCGTCCGGACATCTACGGCAAGATCGGCAACTCCGGCGTCTCGATCTGCACGCTCGAGGACATGAAGGTGCTGTACTCGGGCTTCGACCTGTGCGCGCCGTCGACCTCGGTGTCGATGACGATCAACGGCCCGGCGCCGATGATCCTGGCGATGTTCATGAACACCGCGATCGACCAGCAGGTCGACAGGTTCAAGGCCGAGAACGGTCGTGATCCAACCGACGACGAATACGACAAGATCAAGTCGTGGACGCTGTCGGTGGTGCGCGGCACCGTGCAGGCCGACATCCTCAAGGAGGACCAGGGTCAGAACACCTGCATCTTCAGCACCGAGTTCGCGCTGAAGATGATGGGCGACATCCAGGAATACTTCGTCCACCACAAGGTGCAGAACTTCTACTCGGTGTCGATCTCCGGCTATCACATCGCCGAGGCCGGCGCGAACCCGATCAGCCAGCTCGCCTTCACGCTCGCCAACGGCTTCACCTACGTGGAGAGCTATCTGGCGCGCGGCATGCACATCGATGACTTCGCGCCCAACCTGTCGTTCTTCTTCAGCAACGGCATGGACCCGGAATACTCGGTGATCGGCCGCGTCGCCCGCCGCATCTGGGCGGTGGCGATGAAGAACAAGTACGGCGCCAACGAGCGCTCGCAGAAGCTGAAGTACCACGTGCAGACCTCCGGGCGTTCGCTGCACGCCCAGGAAATGGCGTTCAACGACATCCGCACCACCCTGCAGGCGCTGTGCGCGCTGTACGACAACTGCAACTCGCTGCACACCAACGCCTACGACGAGGCGATCACCACGCCGACCGAGGAATCGGTGCGTCGGGCGATGGCAATCCAGCTGATCATCAACCGCGAGTGGGGTCTGTCGAAGAACGAGAACCCGCTGCAGGGCAGCTTCATCATCGACGAACTCACCGATCTGGTCGAGGAGGCGGTGCTCAAGGAGTTCGAGGCGATCGCCAACCGTGGCGGCGTGCTCGGCGCGATGGAGACCGGCTACCAGCGCGGCAAGATCCAGGAGGAGTCGCTGGTCTACGAGCACCAGAAGCACGACGGCTCGCTGCCGATCATCGGCGTCAACACCTTCCGCAATCCGCACGGCGACGAGGTCCAGCAGGAGATCGAGCTGGCACGCTCGACCGAGGACGAGAAGCAGTCGCAGATCAGGCGCCTCGGCGAGTTCCAGCAGCGCAACGGCGGTGCCGCCGAGCAGGCGCTCGAGCGCCTGCGCCGGGTCGTCATGGAGGACGGCAACACCTTCGAGGTGCTGATGGACGCGGTACGGGTCTGCTCGCTCGGCCAGATCACCCAGACGCTGTTCGAGGTCGGCGGCCGCTATCGGCGTAATATGTAATACCGTGCGGGCGCCATGTGGTGCCCGCTCGTTTTTCCTGCCGTGCCGGCCCCCCGTCCCGGTGCACGGCGATTCATTCGGCTTTTCAGAACAAGAGGTCCCCCCATGTCCAAAGAAGTCTTCATCGTCGGCGCCGCACGTACGGCCATCGGCAGCTACGGCGGCACGCTCAAGGACGTGCCGCTGCCCGAGCTCGCGACGATCCCGGTCAAGGCCGCACTGGAGCGCGCCGGCGTCGCCCCGGAGCTGGTCGGCCACATGGTGATGGGCACGGTGATCCCGACCGAGCCGCGCGATGCCTACCTGGGTCGCGTCGCCGCGATGCAGGCCGGCATTCCGAAGGAAACCCCGGCGTTCAACGTCAACCGCCTCTGCGGTTCGGGCCTGCAGGCCATCGTGTCGGCCGCGCAGACGATCCTGCTCGGCGATGCCGACATCGCGGTCGGTGCCGGCGCCGAGTCGATGAGCCGCGGCCCGTACATGCTGCAGACCGGCCGCTGGGGCGCGCGTCTGGGCAACACCCAGCTGATCGACTACATGAACAGCATCCTGCACGACCCCTTCGAGGGCATGCACATGGGCGTGACCGCCGAGAACGTGGCCGAGCGCTACGGCATCAGCCGGCAGATGCAGGATGAGGTCGCCGCCACCAGCCAGCAGCGCGCCGCCAAGGCAATCGCCGAGGGCTACTTCAAGTCGCAGATCGTTCCGGTCGAGATCAAGACCCGCAAGGGCGTGATCAGCTTCGACACCGACGAGGGCGTGCGCGGCGACACCACCGTCGAGTCCCTCGCCAAGCTCAAGCCGGTCTTCAAGAAGGACGGTGGCCTGGTCACGGCCGGAAACGCGTCGAGCCTCAACGACGGTGCCGGCGCCGTGGTGCTGGCCTCCGGCGCCAAGGTCAAGGAGCTGAACCTGAAGCCGCTGGCGCGCCTGGTGGCGTACGCCCACGCCGGCGTGGAGCCCGCCTACATGGGCATCGGCCCGGTGCCGGCGACCCAGGCGGTGCTCGCCCGTGCCGGTCTGAATGCGCGCGACCTCGACGTGATCGAGGCCAACGAGGCCTTCGCGGCGCAGGCCTGCGCGGTCACGCGCGAGCTGGACCTGGATCCGGCCAAGGTCAATCCGAACGGCTCCGGCATCTCGCTCGGCCATCCGGTCGGCGGCACCGGCGCGATCATCACCACCAAGGCGATCTATGAGCTGCAGCGCACCGGCGGCCGCTACGCGCTGGCGACGATGTGCATCGGCGGCGGTCAGGGCATCGCCGCGATTTTCGAGCGCGTCTAGTCCTTACGCCTGCATCAACCGACGCCCCCGCAAGCCGGGGGCGTTTTCACGAACGGGAACCCCTCTCCTATGAGCAACAGCATCCAAACCCTTGGCGTCGTCGGCGCCGGCATGATGGGCAACGGCATCGCCCAGGTCAGCGCCGCGGCCGGAATCAACGTGGTCATGGTCGACATCAACCAGGCCGCCGTCGACAAGGGCCTGCAGACGGTCGCCGGCAGCCTCGACCGCCTGATCAAGAAAGAGAAGATCAGCGCCGCCGACAAGGACGCGATCCTTGGTCGCATCAAGGGCAGCACGAACTACGACGACCTGAAGCCGGCGCAGCTGGTGATCGAGGCGGCCACCGAGAACACCGAGATCAAGCTGAAGATCCTGCAGCAGCTCGACACCCTGCTCGGCCCGGAGGCGGTGATCGCCACCAACACCTCGTCGATCTCGATCACCCAGCTGGCCGCCGTCACCTCGCGCCCGGACCGGTTCATCGGCATGCACTTCTTCAATCCGGTGCCGCTGATGAAGCTGCTGGAGATCATCCGCGGCCTGCAGACCTCGGACGCGACGCACCAGCTGGCGATGAACTTCGCCGAGGCGATCGGCAAGAGCCCGATCACGGTCAGGAACAGCCCGGGCTTCGCGGTCAACCGCATTCTGTGCCCGATGCTCAACGAAGCGATCTTCGCGCTGCAGGAAGGCATCGCCACCGCCGAGGACATCGACACCGGGATGGTGCTCGGCTGCAACCATCCGATCGGCCCGCTGGCGCTGGCCGACATGGTCGGCCTCGACACGCTGCTGGCGATCATGAAGGTCTACGCCGAGGGCTTCGGTGATCCGAAGTACCGCCCGGCGCCGCTGCTGGTCGAGATGGTCGCCGCTGGCCACTACGGCCGCAAGACCGGCAAGGGCTTCTACGACTACTCGAAGTAAGGCCCGCGCGCGGACCGTCCCGGACCGCATCGCCGCCCGAAAAAGCCCCGCAGTGCGGGGCTTTTTCACGGGACTTCCAACAATCCTGATTGTCGCTAGAGTGCGGTCCATGCCCTATCTCCGCACGCGCGACGGCGCCCGCCTGCACTATCACGACATCGGTCGCGGCCAGCCGGTGGTGCTGCTGCACGGCTTCGCGATGCCCGCCGCGCTGTGGCTGCCGTTCGCGCTGCCACTGGCACGGCGCTACCGCTTCATCCTGCCGGATCTGCGCGGTTTCGGCGGTTCCCATACGACGCGCCTGAGCCAGTCCTGCCTGCTGAGCCAGCACGCCGACGACGTCGCCGACCTGATGCAGGCGCTGGACCTGCGCAACGTGCTGCTCGGCGGCCTGTCGATGGGCGCCTGCACGGCGCTGCAGTATCACCGCCTCCACGGCTTCGACCGTGTGCGCCGTTACCTGCACATCGACCAGTCGCCGCGGGTGCGCAACGACGACGACTGGCAGTACGGGCTGCTCGGGCCTGCGCAGCAGGAACGCCTGGTCCGCTGGCAAGAGCTGATGGCGCAGCTGGATCCGTACCGCACCTTCGCCTACGACGAGCTGCCGCCGGAACTGCGCCGCGAGCTGTGGCTGGCGCTGAGCGAGTTCTTCGATCACGCCTTCCACCATCGCGGCTGGAAGGCCGTCGGCCGGCTGGCGCGCCACGAGCGCCTGATCCGCCGCATCGCCCCGACACGCAACTGGCCGATCTACCTCGACTGCGTCCGCTCCTACCTCGAGGACGACTACGACTGGCGCCCGACGCTGCCGCGGCTGCAGGTGCCGATGACGGTGCTGATCGGACAGGACTCGGTGATGTACCCGGCCGAGGGTCAGATGGCGATCGCCGATCTCGTACCGCATGCGCGCATCGTCACCTTCGAGCGCTGCGGACACGCGATCCCGTTCGAGGCGCCGCGCCGGTTCCAGCGCGAACTGCGGCGCTTCGTCTCCGCCTGAGCCCGCACCGGCGGGCACCCCGCGGCGCTAGTCGGAGCGGGCCTGCAGCCAGTCGCTCGCCAGCGCCCAGGTCGTCGCCGGCGCGGCGCTGCCGGCAAAGACGCCGGCGTGCCCACCCGGCGCGACGACGAAATCCTTGTCCTCGGATCCGATGATGTCGAGCACCTTGCGGGCGGCCTCGATGGTGACGATCTTGTCGGTGCGCCCGGCGATCGCGAGCAGCGAGCAGTCGATGCGATCGAGCAGGGCGGTCTTGCCGTTCTTGCCGCGGCCGAGGCGCAGCTCGCCCCGCGCGAGTTCGTTGGCCAGCCCGACGCGGACGATGAAGTCCTGCACGATCCCGCCGGGGTAGTCATGCATCTTGTTGAACCAGGTCGCGGTGGTCTGGTACTCGGTGACGAATTCGCGGTCCCACAGATTCATCAGCAGGTCGATATAGCTCTGCACCGTGCCGACCGGATTGGTCATCTTGAACACCCACGACGACACCCAGCCGGGGACCCGCAGGTACTTCGGGTCGATGTCGTGCAGCGACAGCGGGACGTAACGCGCCGCGACCCGCAGCGGGTGGTTCATCATCTGCACCAGGCGGCCGGCGATGCCGATCTGATACGCATCGATCGGACTGGCGACGGTGACGATGTTGCGGATCTGCGGATCGTGCGACCAGCCGGCGTAGATCAGGCAGAACAGCCCGCCCATGCAGTAGCCGAACAGCGAAACCTCCTGCTCGCCGCTGTCGTGGCGCACGGCGGCCAGCGCCTTGGGCAGCATGTCGGTGGTGTAGTCGGCCAGGTCCAGCCGCGAGTGATCGGCATCCGGATCGCCCCAGTCGACCAGATAGACCGCGAAGCCGCTGGCGAGCAGATACCGCACCAGGCTGCGGTTCGGCAGCAGGTCGAAGTTCAGCGAATTGGCGGCCAGCGGCGGCACCAGCAGGACCGGGACGCGGTGGCGCGTCGCGGCCACCGGCATGCGCGTCCTGCCGACCTCGATCTCCGTCTCGGTCAGCGGCGCATAGCGGCGCACGCTGGTCAGGCCGTTGGCATAGATCACCTCGTACGGCGTCTGGTTGGCGGCGATGAAGTTCTCCGCATTCAGGCGCCGCTCGATCGCGTGGCTGATCCACTGCACCGCGCGGTCGCCGACGGCGGCCGCGCCGCGGACCAGGCCCGGCGCGACCGGCTTGGCGTGTTCGTTCATCGGGCTGCCCTCCTCCGGCATGCCTGCGTCCGTCAGTCCGGCGCGACCGACAGGTAGGTGTACCCGGTCAGGCCGGCTTCGAGTTCGGCGAGCAGGTCGGCGCGCAGGGCCTCGTCCGGCTCCACCGCCTCGAGCTTGCGCCGGTACGCTTCGGCCAGGGCCTCCGGCAGCAGATGCACGTAGCGCAGCAGCTCGTCGGTGCGGTCCCCGCGCTCGGCGCCGCTCAGCGTCCAGCCGCCGTCGCCGTCGAGCACGACGTTGACGGCGTTGGTGTCGCCGAACAGGTTGTGCATGTCGCCGAGGATTTCCTGGTAGGCGCCGACCATGAAGAAGCCGATCAGGTAGGGATCGGCCCGGTCCAGGCGATGCATCGGCACCGTCGGCTCGAGGCTGCCGCGATCGACATAGCGGTCGATGCGGCCGTCGGAATCACAGGTCAGGTCGCACAGGCTGACACGCTGGTCCGGTCGCTCGTCGAGCCGGTGGATCGGCAGGATCGGAAACACCTGGTCGATCGCCCAGGCATCGGGCACCGACTGGAACACCGAGAAGTTGCAGAAGTACTTGGCGGCCAGCTTCTCGCGCAGTTCGTCGAGCGCCTCGCGATGCACCCGGATGGTCGGATCGAGCATCGGCTCGACCGCGCGGCAGACCGCGTAGTAGGTGGTCTCCGCCAACGCGCGCTGGGTCAGGCTCAGAACGCCGTGGGTGTACTGCGCCTGAGCGTCCTGCAACAGGGTCGCGGCGTCGTGCAGGCACTCCAGCGGCCCGCGCTCCGCGACCTGGCCCTGCAGTGCGTACAGGTCGTGCAGGATCGCCGGCGCGTCCGGCTCCGGCGCGTCCACCGCCCGGCTCGGCACCGATTCATGGTCGATCACCGAGGTCACCAGCACGGCGTGGTGGGCGGTCAGGGCGCGCCCGGATTCGGAGATGACGTCCGGCTCCGGCTGGCCTGCCTGCCGGCAGACATCCTGCAGTGTGCGCAACACGTTGCGCGCGTACTCGCGCTGCGAATAGTTCATCGAGCAATACGAGCGGCTGTGGGTGCCCTCGTAGTCGACGCCGAGTCCGCCGCCGATGTCGACCACCTGCACCGGCGCGCCGACCGCGCGCAGCTCGGTGTAGAACCGCGCCGCCTCGCGCATGCCGCGCGCGATGTCCTGGACATTGGCGACCTGGGAGCCGAGATGGAAGTGGACCATCTGGATCGCGTCGATGAAGCCCGCCTCGCGCAACTGCTCGACCGCGGCCAGCACCTGCGCGCAGGACAGGCCGAACTTCGACTTCTCGCCGCCGGTGTTCTGCCACTTGCCCGCGCCGATCGACGACAGGCGCACCCGCAGACCGACCCGTGGCGCCACACCGAGACGGCGCGACTCCTCGATCACCAGCGGCAGTTCGGAGCGCTTCTCGACGACGATATAGACGCGATGCCCGAGTTTCTCGCCGATCAATGCGCGACGGATGTAGGTACGGTCCTTGTAACCGTTGCAGACGATCACGCTGCCCGGCTGCGCCATGCCGAGAACGGCGGCCAGCTCGGGCTTGCTGCCGGCCTCCAGACCGACGCGCGCGCCGCCGTGCGCGACGATCTCCTGGATCACGTCGCCCTGCTGGTTGACCTTGATCGGATAGACCGCGGTATAGCCGCCGCGGTAGCCGAGCTCGTCGATGACCTCGCCGAACGCACCGGTCAGACTGTCGACGCGGTCGTGCAGGATGTTGACGAAACGCAGCAGCACCGGCAGCGCCAGGCCCTCGTCGACGGCACGCTGCGCGACCTCATGGAGGTCGACCGCCACCGGCGACCGGTCGCGGTACGGCCGCACCAGCAGATGGCCGTTGGCTCCGACGTCGAAGTAACCCTCGCCCCAGTGCGGCATGTTGTACAGGGCGCGTGCCTGCTCGACGGTCCAGGCGGGGCGTGTTTCATTCATTTGGCGTCATCACCCGATATACTCGCGCCGCAATTGTAGGGCCGGCCATGTAGGATTGCAGGCCCGGCATCGAGCCGGTTCCACCGGCCCTGTTCCCGTCGCCCATTTTCATCGCGCAGAGAATCCCATGACCCTGGATCGCAGCTGGTTTTCAGAATCCGTCGACGCCTCCGGCAGCGCCTTTTCGCTCAAGGCCGCCAAGATCCACGAGGAGCAGACGCCCTATCAGCGCATCGAGATCTGGAAAACCGAGACTTTCGGTTACCTGATGACCATCGACGGCTGCACGATGGTGTCGACCCGCGACAATTTTCTCTACCACGAGATGATGACGCATCCGGCGCTGAACTCGCACCCGCACCCGCGCAAGGTCGTGGTGGTCGGCGGCGGCGACTGCGGCACCCTGCGCGAGGTCCTCAAGCATCCGGAAGTCGAGTCGGCCACCCAGGTCGAGATCGACGAACGGGTCACCCGGCTCTCGGAGCAGTACTTCCCCGAACTCTGCGACAAGAACGACGATCCGCGCGCGACGCTGTTCTTCGGCGACGGCATCCAGTGGATGAAGGACGCCCCGGACGGCAGCATCGACCTGATCATCATCGATTCGACCGATCCGGTCGGTCCGGCCGAGGGCCTGTTCGGCCTGCGCTTCTATGTCGACTGCGTGCGCGCGCTGGCACCGAACGGCCTGCTGGTCCAGCAGTCCGAATCGCCGCTGCTGAACCTCGAACTGATCACCGAGATGCACGAGGCGATGCGCAAGGCCGGCTTCGCCGCCACGCACCTGCTCCACTTCCCGCAGACGATCTACCCGTCAGGCTGGTGGTCGGCCTCGATCGCGCAGAAGCAGGGCGACAGCCTGACGCCGCGACTCGACGCCGACGCCATCGCCCGGCTCGACACCCGCTATTACAACGCCGAGATCCATCAGGCCGCGTTCGCGCTGCCGACCTACGTGCGCACGGCGCTGGACGCGATCAAGGGCGTCTGAGCGCGGCTGCGGCAGGGGGCGTCACTCGCCCTCTTCGCCGCAGAGCTCCCGGACCTGCCGCTCGGTCATCTCGATCAGCTTGAGCCGGTCTTCCTCGTTGTACTGGCGCTCGTTGCCGAGGCTGTCACGCTCGACGATGTTGCTCGCATTGCGGTACGACGCCAGCTGCTCCTTGCGGCGCTGGCACTCGGCGGCGCGCCGCTCGGCAGCGGCGGCGCCCTCGTCTCCCGACTCGCTCGACGCAACCGGCGCCGCGGCGTCGCCCGCCGGCAGCGGGTTGACGTCGACCGGCTTCCAGCCCGGCTGCGGCTGGTCGCCGTAGTGGATGCCGCCCGACGGGTCGACCCACTTGTAGATCTGCCCGGCACCGACGGCACCGGACGCGATCAGGAACGCTCCGGACAAAGCGGGGATGAGGCTCGAACGCAGACTGCGCATGCCGAATTCCATGTGACGCGTGTAGACCGGAGTCTAGTACGATTCGGCGACCGGGCTGTACCGCCCGCCCCGATCGCCCGACCAAACGTCCGCGTGTCCTGACCGATGGCCCTGCTCCGAACCCTGCTCAAACGGCTGTTGCCGTCCCCGCCGACCATTGCCGCCGAGACCGGCGGCCCGCGGCCGCAGGTGCCGCAGTGGCTGCCCTACCTGCAGGATCTCCCCGAGGGGCGATACCTCTGGTGCGCCTGCGGGCGCTCCGGCCGCCAACCCTTCTGCGACGGGTCCCATGCCGGCTCCGGCATCGAGCCGGTATCGTTCGAGGTCACCCGCAAGACCGGCACGCTGTGGCTGTGCGGCTGCAAGCACACCCGCAACCCGCCGCTCTGCGACGGCGCGCACAACTGGCGCAATCGCTAGGGCCTGCTGTCAACACTCCGGCAGCAACGCAGCGATCGCCCATGGCGTTAACAGACCCCAGGACACCGCCCAGCGCTCAGCCGCGCCGGGCCATGTAGGCGCGCCAGCCGCCGAACGCAGTGATGTCGGTCGCGCCGTCGACGCCGCAGGGCTCGCAGATGAAGCCGGGCACCCAGCGTCCGTCGGCCAGTTCGAGCTTGCCGATGCCCAGCGGCGCCGGGATGCCGGCGACGAAGCTGCCGAAATGGCGCGCCGGCAGTTCCCAGACCTCGACCTCGATCGCCGCGCCGCCTTCGGCCACGCGGATCATGCCCGGCCGGAACGGCGGGCCGCCGGCCAGCGCATAGAAGCGATACGCCGGCGCCGAATGCGTCGCCTCGACCAGCCGCGCACCGCGTTCGAGCAACTGGTGGTTCAGCGGCAGGCCGGCCAGATGCGCCCCGCAGACGGCGACCCGTACCTGCCCGCTGGGCACGGCGGACGCCAGCGTCTGCGGGGGTTCCGGCAGCGCCTGCCCGGTCGCCCCCAGCGGCGCGCCCAGCGCGCGCTGGCAGCGCGCCGCCAGATGCAGCAGCGGCACGTCCTGGTGCGCCGGCGCGAACAGGGTCACACCGAACGGCAGACCGTCTGCGCGAAAACCCGCCGGCACCGCGACCGCAGCGTAGTCCAGCAGGTTCATGAAGTTGGTGTAGTGGCCGAGGTCGCTGTTGATCCGCACCGGATCGGCCAGGGTGGCCTCGATCGTCGGAATGAAACCCGCGGTCGGCGTCAGCACCACGTCCACCGTGGCCCAGACCGCATCGGCAATGCGCTTGAGTTCGGCCAGCCGGTAGAAGGCGTCGAAGGCATCGACGCTGCGCAGCGGCGCAGCGCCGCCGACGATCTGCCGGATCACCGGCAGCAGCGCCTCCGGGCGCTGCTCGATCCACTCCCGAATGGCGTGATAGCGCTCGGCGACCCACGGCCCCTCGTACAGCAGGCGCGCGGCCTCGAGCATCGGCTGCAGGTCGATCTCCTGCCGGATGCCGCCCAGCGCCTCGAGCCGCGCCACGGTTTCGTCGAACAGCCGCGCGTAGTCGGCATCGCCGAAGAACGCGAGCTGCCCGGCGCGCGGCACGCCGAACCGGAAGCTGGGCGCACGCCCGAAATCAAACCCATGCGGCTCGACTGCGCGCGCATAGCCGAGATCGCCGTCTCCGCCCAGCGCCACCGCGTAGATCTGCTCGGCGTCCTCGGCGGTCAGCGCGAAGATCGACACCGTATCCAGCGAGCGGCAGGCCGGCACCACGCCGCGCGTCGAGACCAGCCCGCGCGTCGGCTTCAGCCCGACCAGATTGTTGAAGGCGGCCGGCACACGACCGGACCCCGCGGTGTCGGTACCCAGCGAGAAGCTGGCCTGGCCCAGCGCCACCGCCACCGCCGAACCGGAGCTGGAGCCGCCGGAGACATAGGCCGGATCGAAGGCATTGCGGCAGGCACCATAGGGCGAGCGCGTGCCGTTGAGTCCGGTCGCGAACTGATCGAGATTGGTCTTGCCCAGCGGCAAGGCGCCGGCCGCGATCAGGCGCTCGACCACCTCGGCGCTGCGCTCGGGCACATGGGCGAAGTCCGGACATGCGGCGGTCGTCGGCAGACCCTCGACATCGATGTTGTCCTTGATCGCGAACGGCACGCCGTACAGCGGCAGGCTGTCCGGCTCGCGGGCATCGAGCGCCTGCGCCATCGCCCGCAGCCGCTCCACCGGCATCCGTGCGATCCACGCCTGCTGCGGATCGTCGCCGGCACGCTCGAGCAGGGCCGCGATCAGTGCGCTGGGCTTGAGGCCGTTGCGATACGCCGCGCGCAGGCTCGCCAGATCGAGGCTCGGGGGAATCAATGCGGTCATCGGCAACTCCGGATCACGAAACCTTCAGCGTCAGCACGTCCTGGCCCGCCGCGATCGGTGCGCCTTCGCGGCACAGCACCGACAGCACCTCGCCGTCCTCCGGCGCGACGACACTGAACTCCATCTTCATCGACTCGACGATCACCAGTGCATCGCCGGCCTGGACCCGCTGGCCCGGTGCGACCAGCACCTTCCAGACGCTGCCCGGCACGTGCGCCGCGACCAGGCGCGCCCCCGGCGGCAGGTCCAGCTCGCTGTCGGCACCCGCTGCGGCGACGTCCGCCTCGTCGATGTACTCGGCCTGGCCGGCAGCACGCCAGCGCTCGCGCTCGGCATCGAAGGCGGCCTGCTGCCGGGTCTTGAACGCGGTGATCGATTCACGCTGCTCGTCGAGAAAGCGCAGGTAGTCGGCCAGCTCGAAACGCCCGTCCTCGACCTTGAGCCGGTAGCGACCGGCGACGAAGTCCTGGCGGATCTGCAGCAGCTCCTCGGCGCTGACCTCGTAGAAGCGGATCTGGTCGAAGAAGCGCAGCAGCCACGGCTGCGTGAAGTCGGCGGTGCGGCGCCAGCGGTTCCACATCTGCGCGGTGCGCCCGACGAACTGATAGCCGCCCGGGCCTTCCATGCCGTAGACGCAGAGGTAGGCGCCGCCGATGCCGACCGCGTTCTCCGGCGTCCAGGTGCGGGCCGGGTTGTACTTGGTGGTGACGAGACGATGCCGCGGGTCCAGCGGCGTCGCCACCGGCGCGCCCAGGTAGACGTCGCCCAGCCCCATCACCAGATACGCGGCGTCGAACACGATGCGCTTGACCGCGTCGATGCTGTCGAGGCCGTTGATGCGGCGGATGAACTCGATGTTGCTCGGGCACCACGGTGCGTCCTTGCGCACCGACTGCATGTACTTGTCGATGGCCAGGCGCGTGGCCTCGTCGTCCCAGGACAGCGGCAGATGCACCGTGCGCGTCGGCACGCTCATCTGCGCCACCGGCGGCAGCCCGTCCTCGAGAAGCTGCAGCTGCTCGATCAGGGCGTCGCGCGACAGCAGTCGCGGATCGTAGTGCACCTGCAGCGAACGGATGCCCGGCGTCAGATCGATGATGCCGGCGTCGGCCTGCGTATCGCGCCAGGTCTGCAGCGCCTCCATCAGCACATGTGCGCGCATGCGCAGGGTCAGGTCCAGCTCCAGCGGCCCGTACTCGACCAGCAGGTAGGCGTCGCCGGCCTGGCGATAGACCACCTGCGGCTGTTCGCCGCGCGCCGGCCGCCGCGCGACGATCGGATCCGGCAGGGCCTCGGCCTGCGGCGCGACCGGCGCCGCGCCGGTGACCAGCGTCTCCTGCTGCGCCGCCAGCAGGCGCGCGGCCTGCTCGGGCCCGACCGGCACGAAGCGCAGCGTGTCGCCCGGCCGCAACTGGCCGAGCTTCCACAGCTCCGCCTGCACCACCACCGCCGGGCAGACGAAGCCGCCCAGGCTCGGACCGTCCGGCCCCAGGATCACCGGCATGTCGCCGGTGAAGTCGATCGCGCCGATGGCGTAGGCGTTGTCGTGGATGTTCGACGGATGCAGGCCGGCCTCGCCGCCGTCGCTGCGCGCCCACTCGGGCCTGGGCCCGATCAGGCGCACGCCGGTGCGGCTGGAGTTGTAGTGCACTTCCCAGTCGGTCTCGAAGAAGCGCGCGATGTCGGTATCGGTGAAGAAATCAGGGGCGCCGTGCGGCCCGTACAGCACACCGATCTGCCACTGATGGCTGTGCCGTGGCCGTGCCGCCGGCGGCCACTGCGTGCCCGCCTCGGCCTCACCGCCTTCGCTCGCGGCCAGGTGCAGCACATCGCCGACGCGCAGGGTGCGGCCGGCATGCCCGCCGAACTGCCCCAGCGTGAACGTGGCTTTCGCGCCGAGGTAGTCCGGCACGTCGAAACCGCCATGCACGCACAGATAGCTGCGGCAGCCGGCGTCGCGCACGGCACCGAGCTTGAGCACGCTGCCGGCAGTGGCGCGATGGACCTGCCAGGGCGCCAGCGGCGCACCGTCCAGCGTGGCGTCGAGTTCGGCGCCGGCCAGCGCGAAGGTCGTTTCGCAATTGAAGCGCAGGGTCGGCCCGCTCATCGTGCATTCGAGCGCCGCGGCACCTTCAGAATTACCCAGCAGCCGGTTGCCAATGCGCAGCGCCAGCGCGTCCATCGGCCCCGACGGCGGCACGCCGACATCCCAGTAGCCGACGCGGCCCGGCCAGTCCTGCACCGAGGTCTGCACGCCGGGTTCGAGCACGTCCAGCGTGCGCGGGCGGTAGTGGAAGGCGTTCAGGTAGCGCGTGGTCTGCCGCCCTTCGGCGAACACGGCGTCGGCGACGACCTGACGCAGATAGTCCAGATTGGTCTCGATACCGGCGATGCGTGTCGCCGCCAGTGCCTCGCGCAGCCGCGCCAGCGCCGCCGCGCGGGTCTCGCCGGTGACGATCAGCTTGGCCAGCATCGGGTCGTAGTACGGACTGACCTCGGAGCCGGCCGTCACCGCGCTTTCGACGCGAACGCCGTCGGGGAATGCGACCTCGGTCAGCAGACCGGTCGAGGGCTGGAAGTCCTTGTGCGGGTCCTCGGCGTAGAGGCGCACCTGGATCGACGCGCCGGCCAGGGTCGGCGCGAGTGACGCCAGCGGCGGCAGATCGCCCGCGGCGAGCTGCAGCATCCATGCGACCAGATCGACACCGGCGACCTGTTCGGTGACGCCGTGCTCCACCTGCAGCCGGGTGTTGACCTCGAGGAAATAGAACGCGCCGCTGTGCGCGTCCATGACGAATTCGACGGTGCCGGCCGAGCGGTAGTCCACCGCCTGCATCAGCCGCACCGCGACCTCGTGCAGATGCATACGCTGCGCCGCGCTCAGACCCGGCGCCGGGGTTTCCTCGATCACCTTCTGGTTGCGGCGCTGCACCGAGCAGTCGCGCTCACCCAGCGCCAGCACCGCGCCCCGGCCGTCGCCAAAGACCTGCACCTCGATGTGGCGCGCGGCCTCGACGTACTTCTCCAGATAGATACCGGCTTCCTTGAAGTTGGCGCGCGCCAGACGCTCGACCGAGGCATAGGCCTCGTCCAGCGCGTCGTCCGACCACACCAGACGCATGCCGATGCCGCCGCCGCCGGCGGTGCTCTTGAGCATCACCGGATAGCCGATGCGCGCGGCCTCGGCGCGCGCATGGCCGGCGTCGTTCAGCAGCGCGCTGCCGGGCAGCAGCGGCACCTGGCTGCGCTCGGCCAGTTCGCGCGCGGTGTGCTTGAGCCCGAACGCGCGCATCTGCGCCGGCGTCGGCCCGATGAAGGCGATGCCGGCCGCGGCGCAGGCCTCGGCGAAGTCCGGGTTCTCCGACAGGAAGCCGTAACCGGGATGGATCGCCTCGGCGCCGGTCTGTTGCGCGACCTCGAGCATGCGCTCGGCCCGCAGATAGCTGTCGGCGGCCGGTGCCGGTCCGATACAGACCGCCTCGTCGGCCAGCTCGACGTGCAGCGCATTGGCATCGGCCTCGGAGTAGACCGCGACCGACTGCACGCCGAGTGCCCTGAGCGTGCGGATGATGCGGCAGGCAATCGCGCCGCGGTTGGCAATCAGGACCTTCTTGAACATGTCATCGTTTCCGCTGGCGGGTCGTCCCGCCGCAGCCCATGATCGGCAGCGGGTCGTCCCGCTGCCGGCGACGCGTCAGACCGGATTCCAGACCAGCAGGCGCACCGGCGTCGGGTTGTATGCGTTGCAGGGATTGTTCAGCTGCGGGCAGTTGGAGATCAGCACCACCACGTCCATCTCGGCGCGCATCTCGACGTACTTGCCGGGCGCGGAGATGCCGTCGTCGAACTTCAGCGCGCCTTCGGCCGTCACCGGCACGTTCATGAAGAAGTTGATGTTGGCGGTGATGTCACGCTTGCCCAGATTCAGGTGATGCGCACAGTCGCAATGCGACAGCGCGTGCATGAAGTTGTCGCGACAGCTGTGCATCGGCCGCTTGTCCAGGGCGTAGCGCACGGTGTTGCTCTCGGCCGCGCAGGCGCCGCCGAGCGTGTCGTGGCGACCGCAGGTGTCGGCGACGATCGTCAGCATCGGACGGCCCTCGCTCGAGTACAGCACCGAGCCGGCTTCGAGATACAGACGGCCCTGGCGCTGGATCGTGTCGACCGCGCTGTAGCGCTCCTCGGCATCGTCGGCGCTGTAGAACAGCGTGTCGACCGCCTGGTTGCCTTCGAGGTCGAGGATGCGGAAGACCTGGCCCTTGCGGACCGTCGCCATCCACGGCTCGCCGGCCGCACAGACTTCATCCAGAACCGCATTGCTCGGGTCCAGATGGCTTTCAACGATGGTGCTCATCGGGATCTCCTTACTGCGCGAAGTAGCGGTCGGTGTTGGTGAAGGCGCGCGTGTTCTGGCCGCAGTGCTGGCGGCAGACATCGTCCGCACCGGCGACGCCGGCGTGCCAGGCGCTGAGGCGCACCGGCGCCGGGCGATACTCGCCGGCCGGCGCCAGCGGATGCGGCGCGGCCGACAGCACCACCAGCACGTTCATGTCGAAGCGCAGGTCGACGGCGGCGCCGGCGGGGCTGTGGCCTTCGACGTAGTGCAGATAGCCGTTGGCGTCCGGCACCACCTTGCTGAAGAAGTTGGCGGTCGCGCCCAGATCGCGCTTGCCGAGCCCCCACTTGCCGAGCTCGATCAGCAGGCCGTCGCGACCGTTGCGATGCATCGCGTTGCGGTGGGTCTGGTAGCGCGCCTCGCCGTACTTGCTGCGGATCAGCTCGGCGTCGGACACGCCGCAGACGGTGTCATGCCAGCCCAGATCGTCGCCGACGATCGAGGCCAGCACGCGGCCCATGTCCGACATCAGCACGTTGCCGCGGGTCAGGAAGGCGGTGTGCTGGGCCTTGAGTGTGTCCGGCATGTTGTAGCGCTCGAGCTTCTCCTCCTGGTTGAAGAGCAGCATCGAGACATTGGCACCCCCGTCGAGATCGGTCAGGCGCAGCGCACTGCCGCGCCGCATCAGACCGGACCAGTGGGTGCCGCCGGGCAGGGTTTCCTCCCACAACACGGTCGCGGGATCGAGCGGGGCCAGCGCGCTCATCGCGCGGCTCCCGACACCGGTTTGCGGACGGATCGAGGGATCAGGATGTATCGGATCATTGCAGCCTCCTGCGGGTCAGATCGTAAGCACAGCGAGAGGGCGCCTTGCATCAAAGCGATCCTCCCGGGCTTTTATCCCTCCGTGCAGCGTCCGATCCGCGGGGCGATCCCGCATCGCAGAGGCCGGCGGCTCTCGGACCAGCCATCCGCGTGCGCGGACCGGAACCCTAGCCACCCTTCGAAGCAGCGGGCCGATGCCACCGGCCTGCCCCTCTCAAGGGGAGATATAGCACAACACATGCCACGGCGCGGACCCCGCGTGGCGGCGCCCCGCCGGGAAAAGCGGGGTCCGACGCGCCAGGATGAGGCGTTGCGCGCGCCGATGTGGTGCGCCCTCCGCCGGCTGCCGTCACGACGATGTGCCGCCGCATAACTAAGGACTGCGACGGCGTGGCACGTCGCTTGCGCTGCTGGCGTCGATGCGGCACCCGGCCGCACCGATGGAGCAGCAACGATGGACTGGCCCCAGGCTTGGGCATTGCGCGGCGGCCGCGCGGACTGGCCGCAACTCGCGGCACTGGGCTACGCCGTCGGCGTGTATGGCGCAGCCGTTGCCGGCCTGTTGTCCGGCAATGCGATCGTGCAGTGCGCGGCAACACTCGCCCTGGCGCACAGCCTGGTCGTCGCGGCGTATCTGATTCATGAGTGCGCGCACAACGCCGTCTTCGTGTCGCAGACGGCCAACCGCCGCCTCGGCGCGTTGCTGAGCTGGGGAGTCGGCGCCGGCTACGGCCGCTACGACGATATCCGCCGCAAGCATCTGCGCCACCATTCCGAACGCGCGGACGTCATCGCCTACGACTACCGCGCGCTGCTGCGGCGTCACCCGGCCTTGCTGCGCACGGTGCAGGCCGCCGAGTGGGCCTACATTCCGGCGGTCGATCTGCTGATGCACGCGCTGGTGATCGTGCTGCCGTTCACCTCGCCGACGCGGCGCGACCGCCGTGCGCGGGTGCTGTTCCAGCTCGCGCTGCGCGGCAGCCTGTTCGCCGCCATGGCGTGGATCACGCCGACCGCGCCGCTGTTCTACGCGCTGGGATATCTGCTGTTCCTGCATGTGCTGCGCTTCATGGATGTGCACCAGCACACCTATGCCGTCCTCACGACGCTGGACGACGGCACGCCAGCCCATGCCGCGGGCGACCGCGCCTACGAGCACCGCAACACCTACTCCAATCCGCTGTCGCCGGCACATCCGGCACTGGACTGGCTGACGCTGAACTTCGGCTACCACAACGCGCATCACATTCACCCGAGCACGCCGTGGCACCGGTTGCCGGCGCTGCATCGTGCGCAGTCGCCGATCACCGCGGACCACGTGCTGCCGTTCACCGCGCTGCTGCGCAGCTATCACCATCATCGCGTCGCGCGCGTGCTGCATGGCGATGCGCCCGATCACGCCATCGGCGCGGCGCAGGATTTCATCGGCGTGCTCGGCGTGTCGTTTCTGACCGCGCATTGACGCCGCCGCTATGCAGCTGAAACTGTTCAAGACGCTGTGGGGCCACATTGGAACCGTCGCAGAAGCCGCCCGGCAGGCGCGGGACGCCGGCTTCGATGGCATCGAGGGACCGGTGCCGCACGGCGCCGCGGAGCAGGCGGCGCTGGCCCAGGCCTTGGCGGACTACGGGCTGGCGTACATCGCCGAGATCACCACCGCCGGCAGCTACGTGCCCGAGCGCCATGCCAGCGTCGACCAGCACCTGCAGGACCTGGATGCCGGTCTGTCCCGCGCCCGCGCGTTGAACCCGCTGCATGTGAACTGCATCGGCGGCTGCGACGCGTGGCCGCTGGCGGACTCGCTGCGCTTCTTCGAAGCCGGCATCGCGCTGGCGCGGCAGCACGGCCTGTCGTTGAGCTTCGAGACCCACCGCGGGCGCTCGCTGTTCAACCCGTGGACCACGCGTGACGTCGTCGCCGCGTTGCCGCAGCTTGCGCTGACCGTGGATTTCAGCCACTGGTGCGTGGTCTGCGAACGCCTGATCGATACCGAACTCGAGATCCTGCAGACGATCGCGCCCAAGGTGCACCACATCCACGCCCGCGTCGGCTACGACCAGGGCCCGCAGGTCCCGCACCCGGGCGCGCCGGAATACGCCGACGCCCTTGCAGCCCACCAGCGCTGGTGGGCCCTGATCTGGAGCGCGCAACGCGCCGGCGGCCGGTCGGTGACGACGATGACCCCGGAATTCGGACCGGACGGCTATCTGCACTGCCTGCCGTTCACGCGGGCGCCGGTCGCGGATCTGTGGGATCTGAACCGCTGGATCGGCACCACCGAGCGCGCGCACTTCGCCGACTTCCTCGCGGCACGCTGACGCGGCGCCCGTGGCGCGTTGGCGGTGCGCACCGCGCACCTTCGCGGCGCGCCAGTGCGCCTCACAACGCAGCGACGCGCGCCCGCCTGGAACCCGCCTGCATCGCCAGGCCACGGAATTGTCAGCAATTCCCGCGCAACCGAAACCATGGCACGGCCCTTGCTCAGGTCAGTAATACGAATGAGTGTGTTCGTAATACTGCAAGAGGACCCGCGATGAAAATCGGTATGAAGAAGTTGTTCGCCGCGACGCTGGGTGCGTGGATGCTGTCGCTGTCCGCACACGCCGCCGAACCCCTGAAGATTGGCTACAGCGACTGGCCGGGCTGGGTCGCATGGCAGGTCGCCATCGAGAAGAACTGGTTCGAAGAGGAAGGCGTCGACGTCTCCTTCGAGTGGTTCGACTACGTCGCGTCGATGGACGCCTTCGCGGCCGGGCAGCTCGACGCCGTGACGATGACCAATGGCGATGCGCTGGTCACCGGCGCCACCGGCGCCAAGAGCGTGATGATCGTCATCAACGACTACAGCAACGGCAACGACATGGTCGTCGGCAAGCCGGGCATCGAATCGCTGAAGGACCTGAAGGGCAAGAAGGTCGGCGTCGAGATCGGCTTCGTCGATCACCTGCTGCTGCTCAACGGCCTGAAGAAGCTGGGCATGAGCGAGAAGGACGTGACCCTGGTCAACGTGCCGACCAACGAGACTCCGCAGGTGCTCGCCAGCGGCGACGTCTCCGCGATCGCGGCGTGGCAGCCGAATTCCGGTGTCGCACTGAAGCTGGTCCCGGGCTCCAAGCCGATCTACACCAGCGCCGACGAACCGGGCCTGATCTACGACGTGCTGGCGGTATCGCCGGTGAGTCTGGCCACGCGCAAGGCGGACTGGCAGAAGGTCGTGAAGGTCTGGTATCGCGCGGTCGACTACATCCTCGATCCGAAGACCCACGCCGACGCGATCAAGATCATGGCTTCGCGTGTGGGCGTGACCCCGGAAGAGTACGAGGGCTTCTACACCGGGACCAAGATCCTGACGCTGGACGAGGCCAAGGGCTTCTTCAAGAAGGGCGATGGCTTCGGTTCGCTGTACGGTTCTTCGAAGATCGTCGACGAGTTCAACCTCGCCAACGACGTCTACAAGGACGCACAGGACGTCGACAGCTATATCGACGGCTCGCTGACGCTGGGCATGTAAGCCCGCACGGCACACGACCAGACACCCGATCAACCCCCAGTTCTGGAAATCACACCGATGTCCGCTCAAAGCTGGTTTGCCGTTCGCAAGGAACTGTCGCCCAAACGACGCATGTTCCTCGGCATCCTGAGTTTCGTGATCCCGCTGGCGATCTGGTGTCTGGTCAGTTACGTGCCGTTCATCTGGCATCCGATGGTGCAGGTCACCGACCCCGGTTCGGTGTCGTACTTCACCCCGGGGATGCTGCTCGAGCACGAGGTGTTCGAGCGCGAAGCCGAAGCGGCGAAAGAAAAGGGCGAGGCACAGCCGACCGGCGAACCGGCCAACCCGATCTATCTGCCGGCGCCGCATCAGGTGGCCAAGGCGATGTACACCGCGTTCACCACCGAGCCCAAGCGCCGTGACGAGAAGTGGCTGCACGAAAGCCTGGGCAACAGCATCTACGTGATCGCGATGGGCTTCCTGATCTCGTCGCTGTTCGGCGTCCCGCTCGGCATCCTCGCCGGCACCTACGACGTGTTCTCGCGCCTGAACGAACCCTTCGTCGAGTTCTTCCGCTATCTGCCGGCGCCGGCGTTCGGTGCGCTGGCGGTCGCGGTGCTCGGCATCAACGAGGCGCCGAAGATCGCGATCATCTTCATCGGCACCTTCTTCCAGCAGGTGCTGGTGATCGCCAACACCACGCGCAAGCTGGACCCGTCGCTGCTGGAAGCCGCGATGACGCTCGGCGCCAAGCGCACGTCGCTGCTGTTCCGGGTGGTCATCCCGGGGATCATCGTCGACCTCTACAAGGACCAGCGCATCCTGCTCGGCTGGGCCTGGACCTACCTGATCGTCGCCGAGATGATCGGCGCCAGCTCCGGCATCACCTGGTTCATCACCCAGCAGGCACGCTACAAGAATTTCGAGAACGTCTACGCCGCGATCTTCATGATCGGCGTGCTCGGCCTCACCACCGATCTGCTGCTGGCCTGGATCGGACGCCGCATCTTCCCCTGGCAACGCAGCATCGCCCGCTGACCCGCCACCCCAACACCCCCACGCCATGACCCAGATCCAGCTGCCCAGCTACCGTGAGCAGTCGCCCGAGGTGCGCGCGCGCTTCGAGCGACTGAAGACCCGTCCGGTGATTCTCGAGGTCCAGGACCTGTGCAAGGACTTCGACACGCGCCAGGGGCGCGTCACCGCCCTGCGCGACATCAACCTGACCGTGCACCGGCGCGAATTCGTCTGCGTGATCGGCCCCAGCGGATGCGGCAAGTCGACGCTGATCCGCATGCTCGCCGGACTCGAAACCCAGAGCAGCGGCCAGGTGTTGCTCGACGGCCAGCCCGTCAGCGGCCCCGGACCGGACCGCGGCATGGTGTTCCAGGGCTACACCCTGTTCCCGTGGCTGACCGTCAAGCAGAACGTGATGTTCGGCCTGCAGGTCTCCGGCCGCAGCGGCCTGCCCGAGCCGACCGCGCTGCAGTGGATCGATCTGGTCGGCCTGAGCAAGTTCTCCGACGCCTACCCGCATCAGCTGTCGGGCGGCATGAAGCAGCGCGTCGCCATCGCGCGCGCGCTCGCCAACCAGCCGCGCATCCTGCTGATGGACGAACCCTTCGGCGCGCTCGACGCGCAGACGCGCGGCCGCATGCAGGCCTACCTGCTCGACATCTGGAAGAACATCGACGTCACGATCCTGTTCATCACCCACGATCTGGACGAGGCGATCTATCTGGCCGACCGCATCCTGGTGCTGAAGGCCCACCCGGGCGAGGTGCAGGAACTGATCGAGGTGCCGGTCCCGCATCCGCGCAATCCGAAGCAGTTCCTCAGCCCGGAATTCCTCGCCACCAAGGCGCGGCTGGAGGAGCTGATCCACCCGCCGCAGGCCGAGACCGCCGGCCTCAGCGAAGACCATCTCAACATGGTTCGCATGGTCGCGGTCGACGACGTCGTGCCGGAGGTCTACTGATGAACAGCTGGCACCACATGACCTGGGAGGAGATCGGCGCACTCGCCCGCGGCGGCATGACCACCGCGATCCTGCCGGTCGGCGCGACCGAACAGCACGGCCCGCACCTGGGCTGCGGCATGGACAGCGAAATCTCGATGCAGCTGTGCCGGGACGTCGCCGACAGGACCGGCGCGGCACTGCTGCCGCTGCTGCCCTATGGCTGCTCGATCGGCCACTCGAAGCGCTGGCCCGGCACCATCGCGCTGCAACCGAAGACGCTGATCGATGTGGTCAAGGACATCGGCGACTGGGTCCATGCATCCGGTTTCCGAAGGCTGTTCATGGTCAACGGCCACGTCACCAACGCCGCGCCGCTGCGCTGCGCGCTGGAGATGCTGCGCGCCGACCACGACGACCTGATGGTGTCGCTGATCGGCACCGCGCTGGTCAGCGACCGCGTGCGCGAGAAGCATTTCGAGGACGCCGAGGACTGGCACGCCAACGCCGCCGAGACCGCGTTGATGCAGGCGATCGCGCCGGAGCTGGTGCGCGAGGATCGCATCGCCGCGGCCGACGACCCTGACCGCACCGACGGCTGCGTGTTCTCGCACCCGGTCAACCGCACCAGCCGCAACGGCGTCACCGGCTTCCCCAGCCGCGCCAGCGCCGCCGACGGCGCGCAGCTGTATGCGTGGATGGTCGAAGACCTCGCGCAGACCATCACCCGCGGCATGACCGAACAGCCACCGCTGCCGCATTCCTATTTCCAGGCCGTCGACACCGACGGCTGACCCCCCGACGACACGAGCGACACCATGAAGAGCAAAGACGAGATCCAACGCATCCAGCAGGACCTGAAGGCCAAGGGCGTGAAGTACTGCATCGGCGCCTATGTCGACATCCACGGCATCCCCAAGGGCAAGGTCGTGCCGATCGACCATCTCGAACACATGGCGCATGGCTCCGAGCTGTACACCGGCTACGCGCTCGACGGCCTCGGCCAGCGCCCGAACGACGACGAGATCGCGTCGGTGCCGGATCTCGACCACATCATCCAGCTGCCGTGGCAGCCGGAAGTCGCTTGGATGCCGGCCGACAACACCTTCAAGGGCGAGCCCTACCCGCTGAACACCCGCGTCGCGCTGAAGAAGCAGCTGGCCAAAGCCGCGGCGATGGGCTTCGGCATGAACCTCGGCATCGAATGCGAGATCTACGTGCTCAAGCAGGGCGAGGACGGTTCGCTGTCGGTACCGAACCCTGACGACAAGCTGGTCAAGCCCTGCTACGACGTGCGCGGCTTCCTCGACCAGTTCAGCTGGCTCGACAAGGTCGCGACCACGATCAACGCGCTGGGCTGGGATCTGTACTCGTTCGACCACGAGGACGCCAACGGACAGTACGAGTTCGACTTCAAGTACGCCGACGCGATCACCAGCTGCGACCGCTTCATCTTCTTCCGCCTGATGGCCAAGGAATTCGCCAAGCAGGAGGGCCTGCTGGCGACCTGCATGCCCAAGCCCTTCGCCAACAAGACCGGCAACGGCGCGCACTTCAACATGTCGCTGTACGACCTGAAGACCGGCGCCAACGTCTTTGCCTGCGATCCGAAGGAGGATCCGCGCGGTCTCGGCCTGACGCCGATCGGCTATCAGTTCATCGCCGGCATCCTCAAGCACGGCAAGGCGCTGTGCGCGGCGTTCGCGCCGACCGTCAACAGCTACAAGCGCCTGCAGCGCCAGGGCGAGATGGCGTACTTCTCGTGGGCACCGGTGTTCAACTCCTTCGGCTCGAACAACCGCACCAACTCGATCCGCGTGCCGATGGGCGGTGGCCGCTGCGAATCGCGCAACGCCGACGGTGCGGCCAATCCGTATCTGGCTGCCGCGCTGGCGCTGGCCGCCGGACTCGAAGGCATTCGCGAAG
This sequence comes from Nevskiales bacterium, assembly GCA_028698335.1. Taxonomy (GTDB): domain Bacteria; phylum Pseudomonadota; class Gammaproteobacteria; order Nevskiales; family Nevskiaceae; genus Solimonas. The sequence goes on from JAQVDP010000015.1 coordinate 68,474, forward strand.
GTCTGGATCCGGGCGCCGCACAGGAAGACAACCTGTACGAACTCAGCGAAGCGCAGCGCGCCGATCGCGGTATCGAGTTCCTGCCCAAGACCCTGGCCGAAGCCGTCGACGCCTTCGAGGCCGACCCCTTCGTCACCGAAACCCTGGGCCAGGAGTTGCGCGACGAGTTCGTGCGCTACAAGCGCAACGAGTGGGAGGCCTACCACCGCCACGTCTCGGCCTGGGAAGTCGAGCGCTACAGCCACCTGTTCTGACGCCGACGGGAACGCGCATGAGTCATCCCAGCGGAGGGGTCAGCAGGATCAGCGTGTCGCTGCCCGAACCATTGCTGCAGCAGCTCGACGAGATGGTGGCCGAGCGCGGCTTCGACAGCCGCTCACAGGCGATCGCCGAGATGGTCAGTCACCAGATCGCACTGCACAAGAAGGAACGCGGCAGCGAGATCATGGCCGGCACGATCACACTGCTCTACGACCACTCGACGCCGCGCCTGCAGAAACTGCTGGCGGACCTGCAGCACGAGCACATCCATGAGGTGATCAGCTCGCTGCACGTGCACCTGATGCACTCGCAGACGATGGAGGTGATCCTGGTGCAGGGTCCCGCGGCCCAACTGCAGATGATCGCCGACAAGATGATCACCAATCGCGGCGTCATCTCCGGCAAGCTCGAACTGACGACGACCCTGATTCCGCAGCTCCATCAGTAACCGCGACCGACGACCCTGCCGGCAATTGCCGGCAGGGTCACGGACCGCTATAGCGTCTGCAGGTCGTAGCCGCGTTCGTTGTGCTGCGTGGTGTCCAGACCTTCGGTCTCCTCTTCCTCCGAGACCCGCAGGCCGGCGACACGATCGACCAGCGCCAGCAGACCCCAGGTGACGATGCCGGTATAGCCCCCGACGGCCGCGATGCCGATCAGCTGGGCGACCATCTGGCGCCCCATCGTCATGCCTTCGGCATAGCCCTGCCCGCCGAAAACGCCGAGCTGCGAGGAGGCGAAGATGGCGACGGCGAAAGACCCGAGGATCCCGCCGACGCCGTGGACCGGAAACACGTCGAGCGAGTCGTCGACGTTGAGCACCCGCTTCAGATAATGGGTGGCGCTGAAGCAGATCAACCCCGCCACAAGACCGATCACCAGCGCGCCGCCGGGTCCGACGAAGCCCGATGCCGGCGTGATCGTGCCGAGGCCCGCGACCATGCCGGTGACGATGCCGAGCGCGGACGGCTTGCCGTACTTGACCCACTCGATCGCGCTCCACATCAGCGCACCGGCCGCCGCGGACACGTGCGTGACCAGGATCGCCATGCCGGCGTTGCCGTCGGCGGCCAGCGCCGAGCCGCCGTTGAAGCCGAACCAGCCGACCCACAGCATGCCGGCGCCGGTCACGGTCATCGTCATGTTGTGCGGCATCATCGGTGTGTGCGGGAACCCGCGCCGGCGCCCGAGGCGGATGGCGGCGACCAGCGCCGCCATGCCGGCGGTGATGTGGACGACCAGACCGCCGGCGAAATCGACGACGCCCATCTCCGCCAGCCAGCCGCCGGGCCCCCACACCCAGTGGCAGACCGGAACGTAGACGGCGAGCAGCCACAACACCGAGAAGATCAGCATCGCCGAGAACTTCATGCGCTCGGCGAAACCGCCGACGACCAGCGCCGGCGTGATCGCGGCGAAGGTCAGCTGGAACATCACGAACACGGTTTCCGGAATCCCGCCCGAGACGCTGTCCTCAGCGACACCGGTGAGAAAGGCCTTGGACAGCCCGCCGATGAACCCGGAGCCGGGCGTGAACGCGAGGCTGTAGGCACCGATCACCCACAGCAGCGACACCACGCAGACGATCGCGAAGCACTGCACCAGCACCGACAGCACGTTCTTCGCGCGGACCAGACCGCCGTAGAACAGCGCCAGCCCCGGCAGGCTCATGAACAGCACCAATGCCGTCGAAGTCATCATCCAGGCGGCATCGCCCGAGTTCACCGGACCGTCCGCCCAGGCCGCATCCGACAGCAGCAACGCCGGCACCAGCGTCATCAACTTGCGCATTGAAATCCCCTTTTACAGTCCCCGCACACGAAAAAGCCCCCGTCCATGACGGGGGCCATCTCATTTTCTTGTCATTTCAGACCGCGTCGACGCCGGCTTCACCGGTGCGGATGCGAACAGTCTGGTCCAGATCGTAGATGAAGATCTTGCCGTCGCCGATCTGGCCGGTCTTGGCCGCCTTGAGCACGGCGTCCACCGCCTTGTCGATCATGTCCGGCGCCAGGGCCACCTCCAGCTTCATCTTCGGCAGCAGGTCGACGGTGTATTCGGCTCCGCGATACAGCTCGGTGTGGCCTTTCTGCCGGCCGAAGCCGCGCACTTCGGTCACGGTCATGCCTTGTACCCCGATGTCCGCCAAGGCCTCACGGACGGCGTCGAGCTTGAACGGTTTGATGATCGCCACGAGCATTTTCACGGTAACGCCCTCTAGTTCTGGTTCCGTTTTGCAGCGGAGTTTATGGCGACGCCGGCGAAAAGTCGAAACGCGGGCAAAAAAAGAGGGGCGGTCCTCACGGACCGCCCCAACCCACCGGAGAATGAATCCGTGATCAGTTCTTGGTGAATTCCGGGTAAGCCTCGAGGCCGCACTCGGAGAGGTCGGTTCCTTCGTCTTCCTCTTCCTCGCTGACCCGCAGACCCATGATCACCTTGAGCACGAGCCAGACGATGAGGCTGGCCACGAACACCCACACGAAGATCGTCGCCAGGCCCAGCAGCTGCGCACCGAAGGTGGCGTCGCCATTAGTCAGCGGCACCGCGAGCAGACCCCACATGCCGACCACGCCGTGGACCGAAATCGCACCGACCGGATCGTCGATCTTGAGCTTGTCGAGGGTGATGATCGAGAACACCACGATCACGCCGCCCACCGCGCCGATCAGCGTCGCCGCCAGCGGGGTCGGGGTCAGCGGCTCGGCGGTGATCGCCACCAGACCGGCCAGCGCACCGTTGAGCACCATGGTCAGATCGGCCTTCTTGAACAGGATCTTGGCCATGATCAGCGCCGCGATCAGACCGCCGCAGGCTGCCATGTTGGTGTTGACGAACACCAGCGACACGGCATTGGCCTCGTCGACGTTCGACACCTTCAGCTCGGAACCGCCGTTGAAGCCGAACCAGCCCAGCCACAGGATGAAGGTACCGAGGGTCGCCATCGGCAGGTTGGCACCCGGAATCGGGTTGACCTTGCCGTCCGGACCGAACTTGCCCTTACGCGCACCGAGCAGGAGGACGCCGGCCAGCGCGGCCGAGGCACCACACAGGTGGACCACGCCGGAACCTGCGAAGTCGGAGAAGCCGGCCGCATCGAGGAAACCGCCGCCCCACTTCCAGAAGCCCTGCAGCGGGTAGATGAAGCCGGTCATGAAGATCGCGAAGACGAAGAACGTCATCAGCTTCATGCGTTCGGCCACGGCGCCGGAGACGATCGACATCGCGGTCGCAACGAACACGACCTGGAAGAAGAAGTCCGACAGACCCGAGTAGTACGGCGCATCGTCGCCACCGGCGAGGACCGCGTCGAGGGCGTTGTCGTCCGAGCCCAGCAGACCGCCGAATCCCGGGAAGTAGGCGCTGATGGCGTCGCCCGGATACATGATCTTGTATCCGATGAGCATGTACATGACGCATGCGATCGCGTACAGACCGATGTTCTTGGTCAGAATCTCGGCCGTGTTCTTGGACCGCACCAGCCCGGATTCGAGCATCGCGAAGCCGGCGGCCATCCACATGACGAAGGCGCCCATCACCAGGAAGTAGAAGGTATCCAGCGCATAGGCCAGATCGGCAGTCGCCTGCGGCTCCGCAGCCGCTTCTTCGGCTGCCATTTCCTCGGCCGGAGCGGCTTCCTCGGCTGCCATTTCCTCGACCGCTGCAGCATCGGTCGCAACCGTCTCCATGGTTTCGACGACCACCTCAGCGGCGGCATCGGTGGCCTCGGCTGCGTCCTGCGCCCACGCGGGCGCGAGGCCGAAGCACACGGCCAAGGTCATCGCTGACAGAAATTTACGCATCATGGGTAGCGGCTCCTTAGAGTGCGTCCTTGCCGGTCTCACCCGTACGGATACGGATGGCCTGGTCAAGCGTCGTGACAAAAATCTTCCCGTCACCGATCTTTCCGGTGTGGGCGGCTTTGCTGATGGCATCGATAGCGGTGTCGAGCTTGTCGTCGGCGACGGCGACCTCGATCTTCACTTTCGGAAGAAAATCCACCACGTACTCGGCACCGCGGTAGAGTTCGGTGTGCCCCTTCTGGCGGCCAAATCCCTTGACCTCCGTGACGGTAATGCCGGCCACGCCGAGGTCCGAGAGCGCCTCGCGCACCTCGTCCAGCTTGAACGGCTTGATGATGGCTGCGATCAATTTCATTGATAACTCCTGAGTCGGAAAGCGTTCTCCGCCAGAGGAGCCTCTGACTCCGGCGGCCGGTGGGTGACAAAGCACGGACTGTGCCAAACGCCGAGATGCCCGCCGTTGCAAGCTCTCGGGCACCGGTGCCGCCCCACGGATCGGTGATGCACCGAAACGGTGCGAATTGACCCCTGCTCGCCGCCCGCGGTCGGGATTCGCCCGACCGCGCCTCCGCGCCCGCCCCCACGACGCACCAGATCGGGACATCGGTGCCGGGATCGCTTGCAGTGCGCCCGCCGGCGGGTAAGATCGCTCTGCCCATTGCCCGCCATTGCCTGACATGCCCACCGCCCGCCAATTCGAAGACCTCGCCAGCAAGCTCAGCCAGGTTCTGCCGCCCAGTCTCAAGGGCCTGCGCCATGAGCTCGAAGACAACTTCCGGGCGGTGCTGCGCGCCAACCTCGAAAAATGGGATCTGGTCTCCCGCGAACGCTTCGACACCCAGGCCGAACTGCTCGCGCGCACGCGCAAGAAACTCGCGGAACTGGAACAGCGCCTGCAGGCGCTCGAGGCCGAACGCGGGCACTGACGGTCCGCTCGGCGCGAGTTGACGCTTCGCCAGCCTTGGCCGATCCTCGCCACAGCGCGCCGCACAAGCCAAACCTGATCAGCGACCGCCACAGCGATGCGGACGGTCACCGGCGCCAAGGGAGAATGCGATGTCCCAGCTGGCGACGGTTCGGTCCCGCACGCAGAATGGCCTTGACGCCGACCCGGTTCAGGTCGAAGTCCATCTGGCGCCGGGGCTGCCCGGGCTCAACATCGTCGGCCTGCCGGAGGCCGCCGTCCGCGAGGCCAAGGACCGCGTCAAGGCCGCGATCTCCAGTTGCGGCTATCGCTTCCCGGTGCAACGGATCACCTGCAACCTCGCTCCCGCGGACCTGCCCAAGGACGGCAGCCGCTTCGACCTGGCCATCGCGCTCGGCATCCTGCAGGCCTCGGAACAGATTCCCACCGCCGCACTGAACGATATCGAAGTGCTCGGCGAGCTGTCGCTGTCCGGACAGATCCGGCCGGTCCCGGGCTGTCTGCCTGCGGCGCTCAAGGCCGCCGCCGCAGGACACGGCCTGCTCGTTCCCGAAGCCGACGTCGCCGAGGCACAGCTCGCGCCCGAAGCGCGGATCTACGCCGCGGCGGACCTGGGCGAGCTGTGTGCACGCCTGCATCAGGGCGCACTGGTGCCCACGACGCGCGTCGCCGCGGCTCCGTCCGTTCCGCCGGCGACCCCCGACCTCGCCGATGTCCGTGGACAGGCCGCCGCCAAGCGCGCGCTGGAGGTGGCCGCCGCCGGCGGGCACTCGCTGCTGCTGGTGGGGCCGCCCGGCTCAGGCAAATCGATGCTGGCCCGGCGCCTGCCGGGTCTGCTGCCGCCGCTGACCCCGCCCGAAGCACTGGAGGTCGCGGCGGTGGCATCCATCAGCCGCGGCGGATTCGACGTCGCGAGCTGGGGCCAGCGCCCCTTCCGCGCGCCCCATCACACCGCATCCGGCGTCGCCCTCGTCGGCGGCGGCAGCCATCCCCGCCCCGGCGAGATCACGCTCGCCCACCACGGCGTCCTGTTTCTGGACGAGCTGCCGGAATTCGACCGCCGGGTCCTGGAAGTGCTGCGCGAACCGCTGGAGAACGGCGGCATCACGGTGTCGCGCGCGGCACGCCAGACCGACTTTCCGGCCCGTTTCCAGCTGGTCGCGGCAATGAACCCCTGCCCCTGCGGCTGGTTCGGCGATCCGGGCGGACGGTGTCGCTGCACGCCGGACCAGATCCAGCGCTATCGCGCCCGCATCTCCGGCCCGCTGCTCGACCGGATCGACCTGCAGTTGTTCGTCCCCCGGGTCGAGCCCTCGGCACTGGCCCGCAGCGAGGCATCGGGCGAGTCCAGCGATACCGTGCGCCGGCGCGTGATCGCCGCACGCCAGCTTCAGATCGATCGCCAGGGCTGCGCCAACCAGCAGCTCCAGGGGCGCCGGCTCGAGACGCTGGCCGCCTTGAGCGACGAGGCCGAAACCGTTCTGCAAACCGCCCTGCAGCGACAGTTGCTGACGGCGCGCGCCTACCACCGCTGCATCCGCGTCGCGCGCACGCTCGCCGATCTGGCCGGCGCCCGGGACGTCGGAGCGGCACATGCCGCCGAGGCGCTGCGCTACCGGGCCCTGGATCGCGGGCCATGACAGTGGCGCACCAACAACAAGGGCCGCTTGCGCGGCCCTTGTTCTCCCTCTCAGCTTTTAAGCGTTCAGCTTACATGTCGAAGCTGTAGCCGGCGCTGATCAGGAACTTCGGATCGTCGTCCGACAGGTCGGTGCCGACGATGCTGAAGCCGGCCGACAGGGCGTCGGTCACGGTCGTCGACAGGCCGATGCTGTAGTCGGTGTAGCTGTCGGTGATCTCGTAGCCGAAGTTGACGTCGTCGGACAGCGAGGTGAAGCCGACCGCGATGTCGAACGACGTCGCGTCGGAAACCGGCAGCGACGCGGCAACGTTCACATAGGTCTCGGAGATGTCGTCACCGGAAGGGTCCTCAGCACCGAAGTACTTCGGGCTGTAGTACACCGACGCGCTGAACACGCCGATGCCACCCGTGGCATAGACTTCCAGCGTGTTGACCGACGGATCGGTTCCGGTCTCGTCCTCTTCCGGGTAGTAGTAGTAGACCGCTCCCAGGTCGTAGCTGAAACCGCTGACCTCACCGGCGAAACCGCCGTAGAAGTCGAGTTCCGCGCCACCGACACCCCAGTCGATGTTCGATCCCCAAGTCCCCAGATAGAAGCCGGAGTCGTGCGAATAGTCGATCCCGCCCTGGACTGCAGCCCCGGTTCCCTGCGAGATACCACGGAACATGTACTCGCTGACGACCCCCACGTTGCCGCTCACGCCGGCGAACGCCGAGCCAGCAAAAACGGCTGCACCAAGAGCTGCGGCGCTTACAACCGAACGCTTGAATTCCATTTGAAAGCCTCTTTCAAAATGTGGATGACTCCGCGGTGATTATTGATTTGCGACCGCGGCCCGACGACAGGTTCGCAAGGCGCGTGCCAAGTACTTCGGGCACCGCCGAGGGGCAGCGGCCCCCATCGTCGTCCGCTTGCCGTGGCTGAAGGTTTTCCCCTACTCCGCTGCCTCGCAACGGTGGTTCGCACACCGCCCCGAGCCCGGGGCCTGATCCGGCATGGGCACGACGCCGCGCATGCCCGATTCCGGGCGCACGCCCCAACTTGGGGCATATCGGTCGGCGCCCACAAAAAAGGGCCGGTTGCCCGGCCCTTTGGTGCATCTTGCGCTGTCCGTCGGGCTTACAGCCCGCCCTGCTTGAGCAGGTATTCCACCGCGGCGTGGATCTCGTCGTCGCTGAGGCTGGGATCACCGCCCTTCGGCGGCATCGCGTTCTTGCCCTGCAGCGCGGAGGTGACGAGCCCGTCGATACCGCCGGCTGCGGTCAGACGTGCGGACCATGCCGCCTTGTCGCCGGTCTTGGGCGCGCCCAGCACGCCGGCGGCATGGCAACCCGCGCACAGCTTGTTGTTGACCTGCTCACCGCTCATCGGCTCGCGCGCGGCCGGTTTGGCGGCCACCTTGACCAGCGCGGCCGGGTCGGTGACGACCGTTCCAACCGGCTTGATCCGCTCGGCAAGACGAGCCGTCGCCGCCGGATCCTCGTGCAGCTCGTCCGGCGACACGAAGCCCGCCGCGACGATGCAGATGAAGAAGATACCGAACAGCCCGGCCATCACGATGCCGAAATTGGCAAAGAACACCTTGTCGTGGTCCTTGTGCTCCACGGATCGACTCCTTGATTTCGCGCTAGGGATAAAAGGCTGCGAATTATAGCGGTTGCCCGGACAGAAAACCTAGCGACCGTCCGATGGCGCAATTGCCTGTCGCTCGCGACAGTTGGTCCGCCCGCCGCAGCTTGTGCACACTGCTGCAGGGCCATCCGCTCCCGTTAACTCAAGACTTTGCAGGGCACACGCGTGGACTTGACGCATCAGCTGATACTGCTTGCCGGGCTGCTGTTCCTGGTCAGCATCCTGGCGACCGTGGTCACTCCGCGCGTCGGCATTCCGCTGCTGCTCGTGTTCCTGCTGGTCGGCATGCTGGCCGGCGAGGACGGCCCGGGCGGGATCGAGTTCGACAACTATCCGCTGGCCCATCTGGCCGCAACGGCCGCACTGGCGGTGATCCTGTTCGACGGCGGCATGCGCACCTCGATCCAGAGTTTCCGGGTCGGGCTGCGTCCGGCGTTGAGCCTGGCGACGGTCGGCGTCCTGATCACCACCGCGATCGTCGGCACGCTCAGCGCATGGCTGCTCGACCTGAGCTGGGCCGAAGGTCTGCTGGTCGGCGCGATCGTCGGCTCGACCGACGCCGCGGCGGTCTTCTCCCTGCTGCATACCCGCGCGGTCTCGCTCAATGAACGGGTCAGCGCGGCACTGGAGATCGAATCCGGAACCAACGATCCGATGGCGGTGTTCTCGACGCTGGCGTTGATCACCTACCTGCAGCAACCGGACAGCTTCGGGCTGCCGGCGGCGCTGCTGATGCTGGTCCAGCAGATGAGCCTCGGCGCCGCGATCGGCCTGGCCGGCGGCTGGTTGCTGCTGCACGGCCTCAACCGGCTCCCGCTGGGCGACGCCCTGTATCCGCTGCTGGCGCTGTTCGGCGGACTGACCATCTTCGGCGCGACCGCCACGCTGGGCGGCAGCGGCTTTCTGGCGGTGTATCTGGCCGGGCTGCTGCTGGGCAACCGCAGGGTCCGTTCCGCCGCCGGCATCCGCCGCTTCCACGACGGCATCGCGTGGATGAGCCAGATCGGCATGTTCGTGATCCTGGGCCTGCTGGTGTCACCGCACCGGCTGCTGCCGCTGGTGGTGCCGGGGCTGGCCCTGTCGCTGGGGCTGATCCTGATCGCGCGCCCGATCGCGGTGGGCCTGAGCATCGCGCCGTTCCGCTTTCCGTGGCGGGAACAGGTCTATATCGCCTGGGTCGGGTTGCGCGGATCGGTGCCGATCGTGCTGGCGACCTATCCGTGGCTGGCGGGGCTCGACAGTGCCGAGCTGTTCTTCAACATCGCCTTCTTCATCGTGCTGGTGTCGCTGATCGTGCAGGGATCGACGGTGGCATCGGCGGCGCGCCTGCTCGGCCTGCAGGTCCCGCCGACCTCGGCCCGCATCCACCGCGTCGACATCGACCTGCCCGGGCAGCGCGGCTTCGAGGTGGTCAGCTACCGCCTCTCCCGCAACAGCCGTCTGATCGGTTCCGATCCGCATCGGCTGGAATCCCGGCTCCCCGAGTTCTCGCGGATCGTCTGCCTCGCCCGCAAGGGCCACGTTCTCGACGACCGCGCATGGGGCCCGTTGCAGGCCGGCGACTACCTGTCACTGCTCGCGTCGCAGGCCCACCTGCCGGCGCTCGACCAGCTGTTCGAGGCCCCCAGGGATCCCGTCGAGCCGGCGGCCCGACTGTATTACGGCGAATTCGTGATCAGTCCGCAGGCGCCGCTGGCGGACCTGTGCGAAGCCTACGGCGTCGAGGCTCCGGAGGGCATCGGCGACGCGACGGCGGAGGATCTGCTGTCACGCCATCTGCCACATCCGGTGGTCGGCGACCGCCTGCGCCTGGGCGAACTCCAGCTGGTCATCCGCAAGGTCGACGGCGACCGCCCGACCGAGATCGGTCTGCGTCTGCCGCACTGAGCGCATCAGGCCAGGCGTTCGCCCAGCCAGGCATCGATCGCCGCGACTTCCTCGGCACAGACCTCGTGCTGCATCGGGTACGCCAGCCAGCGCACCGCGCAGCCGACGCGCTGCAGCTCGTCACGGGTGCCTTCGCCCCAGGCGAAGGGCACGATCGGATCGAGCTGGCCGTGTGCGAGCAGAACCCGCACCTGCCGGTTCGCTTCCGCGGCCTCGTCGAGCGCCCGGTCGTGCAGAGGCAGATAGGTCGAAAGCCCGATCAGCCCGGCAAGGGGGTGCGCGAAGCGCAGACCGGCGTGCAGGGCGATGGCGCCCCCCTGCGAGAAGCCCGCCAGGACGATGCGGCGCGAATCGATTCCGGCCGCCATCTGACGCTGCAGGTAGTCGTCCGCGACGCGCGCCGATTCGCGGATGCCGGCCTCGTCCTGGGGCGAACCCTCGACCAGGCCGAAGATGTCATACCAGGCGCGCAGCGGCTGCCCGCCGTTGATCGTCACCGGCCGCAACGGCGCATGGGGAAAGATAAAGCGCGTGCGCTCACGCCCCGGAAACCGCAGCATCTGCGCAACCGGCACGAAGTCGTGCCCGTCGGCACCCAGGCCGTGCAGCCAGATCACCGCCCGGTCGGCCGGAGCTTCCGGCTCGATGCGAACCGCATCGGCGTCGTCGATCAATTGCATTGCTGTGGCTCCCACCCATCGTCTCGTCGCAGGCAAGCGCGCACAGTACACCGCGCCGCAGCGGATTCAAGCGCGTCGCACCCACGGCCGCCCCCTGCAGCGCAGCCGCGTCTCGTCTATCCTTGCCGCCATTTCCCACCAGGACCGCACCGATGACGATTGCCCGACTGCCTGCCGCGCTGTCGCTGGCCTTCCTGGCAGGCGGATGCGGACAGTCCGGCCCGCTGGTGCTGCCACCCTCGGACCCCGTCATCGTCGCCCCGTCGAAGCCGACGGAACCGGCGGCGCAACCGACACCCGAGTCCGACGACGGCGAGCGGGACGGCACCGCGGACCAACCATAGGATCAGAAGCGCAGTGGATTACTTCGAGTATCGCGACGGCGAGCTGTTCGCCGAGGACGTTCCGGTCAGCCAGATCGCGGAGCGGTTCGGTTCGCCGAGCTACGTGTACTCGCGCGCCACGCTCGAACGTCACTTCCGCGCCTTCGACGACGCGCTGTCCGGCACTGACCACTTCGTCTGCTATGCGGTCAAGGCGAACTCGAACCTCGCCGTCCTCCAGGTCCTGGCCCGGCTCGGGGCCGGCTTCGACATCGTGTCGGCGGGCGAGCTGTTCCGCGTCCTGCGCGCCGGCGGCGAGGCCTCCAGGGTCGTGTTCTCCGGGGTCGGCAAGACCCGTGACGAGATGCGCACGGCGCTGCGCGCCGGCATCTACTGCTTCAACGTCGAATCCGAATACGAACTGCTGCAGCTCGACGAGGTCGCCCGCGAACTGCAGGTGCGCGCGCCGGTGTCGCTGCGCGTCAACCCGGACGTCGACGCCCGCACCCATCCGTACATCTCCACGGGCCTGAAGGAGAACAAGTTCGGCGTCGACATCGCCACCGCGGAGCGGCTGTACGCACAGGCGGCGACGATGCCCGGCATCGAGATGATCGGCGTGGCCAGCCACATCGGCTCGCAGCTGCTCGAGATCAAGCCCTTCCTCGACGCCCTGGAACGTGTACTGGCGCTGGTCGACCGGATCGAGGCCTGTGGCGTCAAACTGCGCCACATCGATGTCGGCGGCGGACTCGGCGTGCGTTATCTCGACGAAAATCCGCCGCACCCGCGTGAGTGGGCACTGGCGATCAAACCCCGACTGGCCGCGCGCGGCCTGCGCATCCTGACCGAGCCGGGCCGCGCGATCGCGGGCAACGCCGGCATCCTCGTCACCCGCGTGCTCGGCCTCAAGCACACCGACGCCAAGGCCTTCGCCGTCGTCGACGCGGCGATGAACGATCTGCTGCGTCCGACCCTGTACCAGGCCTGGATGAATATCGTTCCGGTACGTCCGCGCAGCGACGCACCGGAGCAGCGCTACGACATCGTCGGCCCGGTCTGCGAGACCGGCGACTGGCTGGGCAAGGACCGCGAGCTGGCCCTCGCCCCCGGGGATCTGCTCGCGGTCCGCACCGCCGGCGCCTACGGCTTCGTCATGGCGTCCAACTACAACTCGCGGCCCCGGGTCGCCGAAGTCCTGGTCGACGGCAGCTCGGCCCACCTGGTCCGCGAGCGCGAGTCCCACGAAGACCTGGTCCGCGGCGAGCACCTGCTGCCGTGAGTGGCGATCGCAAACCGCTGATTCTGGTCGACGGCTCGAGCTGGCTGTTCCGCGCGTACCACGCGCTGCCGCCGCTGACCAACTCCGCCGGTGAACCGACCGGCGCGGTGGTCGGCATGGGCAACATGCTGCGCAAGCTGATGCGCGACTATCAGCCGGAGCGGATCTGCGTGGTCTTCGACCCCAAGGGCAAGACCTTCCGCAACGACCTGTATCCGGACTACAAGGCCAACCGCGCCGAAACCCCCGAGGACCTGTCGGCGCAGTATCCGGCGGTGCTGGAAATGATCGAGGCGCTGGGCCTGCCGATGGTCACGGTCGACGGCGTCGAGGCCGACGACGTGATCGGCACCCTCGCCCGCTGTGCCGAACGGCGCGGCGAGCCGGTATTGATCGTCACCAGCGACAAGGACATGGCGCAGCTCGTCGACACGCGCACCGCACTGCTCGACACGATGAAGAACCGTCGCCTCGATCCGGACGGCGTGGTGGAGAAGTTCGGGGTTCCGCCGGAGCGCATCATCGACTACCTGGCGCTGATGGGCGACACCAGCGACAACATCCCCGGCGTGCCCAAGGTCGGCCCGAAAACCGCGGCCAAGTGGATCGGCGAGTTCGGCTCCCTCGACGCGCTGATCGAGCGCGCCGACGAGGTCAAGGGCAAGGTCGGCGAGAATCTGCGCGCGCACCTCGATCAGCTGCCGCTGTCCCGCGAGCTGGCGACGATCAAATGCGACGTCGAGCTGCCGCTGAGCCTGGATCAGCTGCATCCCCGCGAAACCGACCGCGAGCGTCTGCTCGCCCTGGCGCAGCGGCTCGAGCTGAAGCGCTGGGTCGACGAACTGCGGGATCCCGAAACCGCCACCGGCGCAACCGATACCGGCGACGGGATGGCGGCGACGGCGACGGCGGCATCGGCACCGACCGAAACGACCACGGTCATGGACGACGCCGCGCTCGCGGAGATGATCGCGGCGCTGGAGGGGGCGGACCTGATCTGCTTCGACACCGAGACCGACAGCCTCGATTCCAACCAGGCCCGTCTGGTCGGCCTGGCATTCGCCGTGGAAGCCGGCAAGGCCTGGTACGTCCCGCTCGGGCACGACTACCTCGGCGCCCCCGAGCAACTCGACCGCGACAGCGTCCTGACGCGGCTCAGGCCCGTGCTCGAAGCAACCGACAGACCCAAGCTCGGCCAGCACATCAAGTACGACCTCAACGTGATGGCCGGCCACGGCGTTCAGGTCCGCGGGGTCGCCCACGACACGATGCTGCAGAGCTACGTGCTCGACGCCGCCGGCAATCGCCACGACATGGACACGCTGGCGCAGAAGCATCTCGGCCATCAGACGATCTCGTTCACCGACATCGCGGGCAAGGGCAAGAATCAGCTCACCTTCAACCAGATCTCGATCGACAAGGCGGCGCCGTATTCGGCCGAGGACGCCGACATCACCCTGCGCCTGCACGAGTGCCTGCACCCGCAGATCGAGGCCGAACCGGCGCTGAAGAAGGTCTACGAGACCATCGAGATGCCGCTGGTGCCGGTCCTCGCGAAAATGGAGCAGACCGGCGTCAAGGTCGACGTCGCCCTGCTCAACACGATCAGCCGGGAGCTGGCCGAGCGCATGGACCAGCTGCAGGCCCAGGCCCACGAGCAGGCCGGCGGCGCCTTCAATCTCGGCTCGCCCAAGCAGCTTGGAGTGATTCTCTACGAGCAGCTCCAACTGCCGGTGCTGGGCAAGACACCCAAGGGCGAACCGTCCACGGCCGAAAGCGTGCTCGAGGAACTGGCGACCCAGCATCCGCTGCCGCGGCTGATCCTCGACTGGCGCGCCCTGCAGAAACTGCGCTCGACCTATGCCGAGCAACTGCCGCAGGCGGTCAACCCGCGCACCGGTCGCATCCATACCTCCTACCACCAGGCTGTCGCCGCGACCGGACGCCTGTCTTCGTCCGACCCCAACCTGCAGAACATTCCGATCCGCAGCGCCGAGGGCCGCCGCATCCGCCAGGCCTTCGTCGCCGAAGCCGGCCAGTGCCTGCTTGCGATCGACTACTCGCAGATCGAACTGCGCCTGATGGCCCATTTCTCAGGCGACACGCGCCTGCAGCAGGCCTTCCGCGACCGGCAGGACATCCACCGCGCGACCGCGGCCGAGGTCTTCGGGCTGCCGCTCGACGAGGTGTCATCGGAACAGCGCCGGGCCGCCAAGGCGATCAATTTCGGACTGATCTACGGCATGTCGGCCTTCGGACTGGCTCGCCAGCTCGGCATCGCCCGCGGCGAGGCGCAGGACTACATCGACCGTTTCTTCGGGCGCTACCCGGGCGTGAAGCGGTTCATGGACGACACCCGCACCCAGGCCCGCGAGCGCGGCTACGTCGAAACCCTGTTCGGACGCCGGCTGTACCTGCGCGAGATCAACTCGCGCAACGCGGCGCAGCGCCAGTACGCCGAGCGCACCGCGATCAATGCCCCGCTGCAGGGCACCGCCGCCGATCTGATCAAGCTGGCCATGATCGACATCGCCGACTTCCTGCAGCGGGAGGCACCGGCCGTCCGCATGATCATGCAGGTCCACGACGAACTGGTGTTCGAGGGGCCGACGGCCGAGATCGAACGGCACGCCCCGGCGATCGCCGGCCGGATGTGCCGTATATCCCCTCTCTCGGTACCGCTCGTCGCCGACTGGGGGGTTGCGGACCAGTGGGATGCGGCACATTCCGGCAACGGTCACGCAAGTAGCGACGACTGAAGGAAATTTTGTTCGAAACCCGCCCCGAGATGGCGGCTGGGGCGAGTATTGCGCGCCTGTAACCGTTTGATTCGAAAGGTTCAGATGCCGTTCAGCTTGGCAGGCACCCCGCCGTTTCGAACCGGGGACATTGAACTTTGTCCGGGCGCCTCCATCTAATCTTCTGAGTGGCGATTCTCCCTGTCCCACTCCCCGCCTCACTCCCTGGGCGGGTCCGGCATCCCCCAACAGCCGGAAAGCGTGGCCCGGTGACTCCCCCCAAGTCACCGGGTCTTTTTATGCCCGTCGCACGCCCTCCGGAGCGGGTCCGCAATCAGGTCATCAGCGGCCCCATCTTGTTGATCGCGCTGCCCTGGATGTAGTCCACACCCGCCGATCGCAGCGCCTGAACCAGCGACTCGGATTCGATGCTGATCGCGACGGTCTTGCGGTTCAGCAGGTGCGCCGCCCGGCAGATCCACTCGAGCTGGGCTCCATCGATCGCGTCCCCCTCGATGTTGTGCGTGATATTCGGATGCAACTTCATGAAGTCGATCGGCAAATGGCGCAACTGGGTGATCCCCATCGTCGTCTGGCAGCGATCGAGCGAGAAGCGGACTCCGGTCGGACGCAGTTGCTCCATGAAGCGCTGCACCACCGAACTCTGGCTCAGCGTGAACGCCTCGTCGATCTCGAAACACAGGCGCTCGGCCGAGAACGGCGCCTCGGTCACGATCTCGAAGACGCTCGCCGCGAAGTCCGGCTCCAGCAGCGACGGCGCCGAAAGGTTCAGGGTGACGCAGCGGTGCGCATCGAGAACGCCCGGATTGTTCCCCAGCATGGCGATGACGGTCTTGAGCGTCCACAGATCCACCTGATGCGACTGATGCAGACGCTCGATGGCCGGCAGGTAATACGCCGGCTCTAGCCAGACGCCGTCGTCATCCTCGGCGCGGATGAAGAACTCGATCATAGGCTTGTCGACGCGCGCATCGGCCGGCTCGAGCACCTGGGAGATCAGGTGCGCGCGGCCGTCGGCCATGCGCGGCAGCAGCCATTCCAGCCACACCTTGTCCTCACGCCGCCGCTGTTTGACCTTGTCGTCGGGGATCTGCGCCAGCGCCTGATTGCCGCCGCGGTTCTTGGCCTCCGCCAGCAGGTTCTCGGACGCCGCGAGCACTTCCCCGCGATCGCGCGTCTCGCGGGTGATGGGAACGATCGCGATACTCAGCGTACACGGCAGCCGCTGCCCTTCCCAGACCATCGGATTCTGGTCGGCATGGTTCCGGATCCGCTCGGCGGCCTCCTTCGCGCGCGCCTCGTCGAATCCGATCAGCAGCGCGGCAAAACGGGCATTGGCGCTGCGGTAGCCGGTCCCTGCCCCCACCAGGGCCATTTCGATGTTCTTGGCGGCGTGCCAGAGCGCCTGCTCGCCTGCCCAGTAGCCGTGTTCGTCGTTGATGTGATCGAGGTTGTCGACCCGGATCGACAGCATCATGTGCTGGGTCCCGGTCGCCTTGGCCTCGGCCAGCAGCTCATCAAGCCGGCGCTCGAACGGCTCCCGTGACAGCAGGTTGGTCCCCCAGTCCTGCATCTCGGTATCCGCGATGCTGAGCTGCTCGCGCATCTGTTCCTGAACATGCTCGGCATCGGCGCGATTGATGCGGACGATGCCGCCGATCGACTCGTTGCCGTTGTCGAGCACCGACCCGGCAGTGATCATGACCTGAATCGCCTCGTTTTCGTGGGTCAGCAGAATGGCCTGCTGAATCTGCGGGATCGACGAACGCGACGACAGCACCCGGTCGAGAAAATTGCTCAGCGGAAAGTCCTGGAAATGCTCGCGGCCGTCCTGGTACAGCGGGATGCAATCGGAGAACCGGCGCCCGACGAGGCTCTCCCGCGGACAGCGCAGCAGCGTGGCCGCCGCGGGCGACCCGCCCAGCACGGTGCCGCTCGCATCGGTCACGATCAGCGCTTCCTGCGCCATCCCCAGCAGGGCCTGACGGCAGTTCACCAGCATCTGCTGTTCGCGGCCGGCCTGCACCAGCTTTTCGCGCAAGCCGCGGTTCATCTGCAGCATCGCATTGAGCTGTTCGGTGCGCTGATGCAGCTCGCCGCGAGCCGCCTTGATCTGGAGATCGCTCTGCCCCTGATCCCGGCGCAGACGCTCCGGCAGCTGTCGAAACAGTCGCTGCAACGGTTCGTGGACCTGGCGCCGCCAGACCCACCCGGCGATCAGCAGTACGCTGATCCACTCCAGCACCGGATACGGCGCGACCGCGAGCAGGACCGCAGCGGAGGGGTCGCGACCCAGTACGTGAATGACCAGCCAGTAGTTGATTGCCGCGATGGCAAGCCCCGACAGGACGGCAGTCGCCAGCACCCCGACCAGCACTTGATAGCGACGACGCCCCAACCTCCGAACCAGTAGCCGCACGCTGTCAGCTCCTTTTCTCGACGTTTGTTCGGTCGACATCCGCCGGGTGGCCGGGCGCGCGGCGCCCTACTCGACTGGAGGCGTCCCCCTCAACAGCTCCACGACTCGGCTTCGACATTCCTCGATCCCCTTGCGCCCCGGTGCCGAGAACAATTGCACGGAGCAACCCGGCGCATCGTTCAGCGCCCGCCCCACCGCCAGCAACGTATTCTTTGACGCGCCGAAGCTCAGCTTATCAGCCTTGGTCAGCAGAATGTGGCACGGCAGGCCCCGGTGCACGGCCCATTCGACCATCTGCTGATCGAAGGGCGTCAGGGGGTGACGGACGTCCATGATCAGGACCAGCCCGCGCAGATTCTCGCGCTTCTCCAGATACTCCCCGATGAGCCTGCCCCAGTCCCGGCTGAGATCCTTCGGGACCTTGGCGTAGCCGTAGCCCGGCAGATCCGCCAGGCGGCCATCGCGGACCGCGAACAGATTGATCAGCTGCGTGCGCCCCGGGGTCTTGCTCACCCGCGCCAGGGCGTTACGCCCGCACAGGACGTTGAGCGCACTGGATTTGCCGGCGTTGGAACGTCCGACGAACGCCACTTCCGGGAGCACGTCACGCGGCAGCTGGGCCATGCGCGCGCAGGACAGCAGGAATTCGGCACCGGCGAAGGGATTGGATTCGGGCGGGGGCGACGTCACGCCCCCATGCCCCGGAACGGCGGTGGCGGGTCGGCGGCGGCGAGGCGGATTCGTCATGGCAGGGTCGAACGGACGGAACAAGCCTCACAGCATACCCAAGGCCCGGCGACAATGGCCCGACCAAGGACGATCGGGCGCAGCAGCACCCGAATCGTGAGAAATGCCCGCCGGACATGTAAAATCCCGCGACCATCTGCACAACAGTCCGTCGCGACAGCCCCTCCCCCGGAGTCGCCGCACGGATGCCACCTTGGGAGTCATGACGAATGAAGCGCGTTCTGCTGGCCGCATTGCTGTGCGCCCCGCTGTCTGTGTGGGCTGAATCCACCAACACCGACCCGTTCACCGAAGGCAGCGTCGAGGCCGGAGCGGCCAAGGCCGCGGTCTGCGCCGCGTGCCACGGCCAGGGCGGCAACAGCTCCAACCCGCAGTGGCCGAAGCTGGCCGGCCAGGGTTCGCGTTACATCTACGAACAGCTGCAGCAGTTCAAGTCCGGCGCGCGCGTCAACGCGCTGATGGCCGGCCAGGTCGCCGCGCTCAGCGACGAGGACATGCGCAATCTCGCGGCCTACTTCGCCGCCCAGCCGGCCAGCCCGGGTGTCGCCAGCGAAGCGGCGGTTCCGGTCGCGGAAGGCCTGTATCGCGGCGGCGACAGCGCACGCGGCATTCCGGCGTGCTCGGGTTGCCACACGCCGAACGGCGCCGGCGTCGAGGCTTCGGCGTATCCGCGCGTCGGCGGCCAGCACGCCGTCTACGTCGCCAGCCGGCTCAAGGCCTATCGCGACGCCGCCGGAACCGGCGAAGGGAACTTCGCAATCATGGCCGGGGTCGCATCCAAGTTGACCGACGCGGAGATCGAAGCGCTGGCGTCGTACGTCAACGGCCTTCAGTAACCGACCACAACCAGGATCCTGATCATGCGCCTGTTCGTCCGCGGCCTTCTGGCCGCCGCACTGTCCCTGACTGCCCTTGCCTGCTCCGCCGGCGATACCGCCAGCGCCTACACCGAGGGCAAGCACTACAAGGAAGTGCGCAACGTTCAGGCGCCGACGGACCCCAAGCGCATCGAAGTCGACGAGTTCTTCTGGTACGGCTGCCCGCACTGCTTCGCGTTCGACCCCACGATCGAAGCCTGGGCCAAGACCAAGCCGGCCGACGTCGACTTCGTGCGCGTCCCCAACTCGCTGGGCCGGCCGCAGGGCGTGATCCACGCCAAGGCCTACTACACCGCAGAAGCCCTGGGCGTACTCGACCAGATGCATCATCCGCTGTTCAACACGATCCAGAACGACCACATCCCGCTCAGCGACGAAGCGCAGCTGGCAACGGTGTTCAACAAGTACACCGGCGTCCTTCCGGACGTCTTCAGCAGCACCTTCAACGGCTTCTCGGTCGACGCCAAGACCCGCAAGGCCGAGCAGATGGCCCGCGACTTCGGCATCACCAGCGTTCCGACGGTGGTGGTCGGCGGCAAGTACGTCACCAGCGGCAGCATGGCCGGATCGTTCCAGGAAGCCACCAAGGTGATCGATTTCCTGATCGAAAAGGTTCGCAAGGAACGTGCTGCCAACTGAAGCATTGCGCTCCAGACTGATCGCCCGGCTCAGCGCCGGGCTTTTTGTTGCGCTTTGCGCCGACACCACGGCCCAGGCGATTCCGCTGACCTCGCTGGAACGGACCTGCGAGCTGATCGGGGAACGCCTCGGCAGTGTCGGCGTCCGGCAATGCCTCGATTCCGGACTGCAGATCGGCGGCGGCGCCAGTGTCAGCGGCCTGCCGCTGCTGTATCGCGACTACGCGGCCACCTCCCAGCGTGAACCGCCGAAGCGGGTCCTGATGATCGGCGGGATCCACGGTGACGAGCTGTCGTCGATCAGCGTCGTCTTCAAGTGGATGGATCGCCTGGAACACAGCCGCTTCCAGCCGTTCCACTGGCGCGTGGCGCCCTGCACCAACCCCGACGGCCTGCTGCTGCAGCCGTCGACCCGCGTCAATGCCCGCGGCGTGGACCTCAACCGCAATTTTCCCAGCGCCGACTGGGAACGCGCCGCCCTGACGTACTGGACCCGGCGCACCGGCAGCGATCCACGCCGCTACCCCGGCCCCTCGGCGTTGTCCGAGCCGGAGACCCGCTGGCTGGTCGATCAGATCGAGGCCTTCCAACCGGATGCAATCGTCTCGGTCCACGCCCCTTACGGCGTCCTCGACTTCGACGGCCCGCAGGAACCCCCTGAACGTTTCGGCTACCTGCATCTGCACCAGCTCGGGACCTACCCGGGATCGCTGGGCAACTATGCCGGCGTCAATCGGGGCCTGCCGGTGATCACGCTGGAGCTGCCCCACGCCGGCATCATGCCGACGGCGCAGCAATGGCAGCGCATCTGGGCCGACATGCTGACCTGGCTGGACGAGCGGCTGACCGACCCGGCGCCGATCTACCTGCGCCTCGATGCCGATCCATGGAACGGCAGCCCCCCCGACGATGCGGACGGGCGCGCCGACTTCGGGGCCTCGGCACTCAACCTGCTGCCGCGCCAGGCCGCCCCCCAGTAAGCCACCGCGGGACGCGGATGGCGGCCAGGCGGGCTCTTTAGCGGTTCTCCTCGCGGACGATTTTCCAGCTGCCGTCACCCTTGCGCGTCCAGAACTGCTGCTTGCGCGTGGTGGTCGAGTAGTTGCTGGAGCGGTAATCCATGGTGAACTCCGCCAGCATCAGCGGCGTCGTCGCACCGGGATAACGGAACAGGCTCAGATCGTGCAGCTGGACGTCGATGAACGACTTGTTGGCGTTGACCCGGCGCTTGTGTGCCGCAAAGGCCGCGCGCGTCATGCCCTGCTCGGTGGTGAAACCGTCGTCGTAGTAGTCCAGGTAGGCATCGGTGTCGCCCGACGACCACGCCGCGCGCCAGGCCTCGACGACGCCGAGGAATTCGCGGCGCTGCGCTTCGATCTGCGCAGCCGGCACCCAGTTGACCTCGTCACTGAGCACCACCGGGGTCTTGCCGAACCGGACGAAGGGCCGCAAGGCCTCGATGTCGGCGTTGGCCATCGTCACGCAGCCCTCACTGGAGCGCGGCGGGCGACTGTAGGTATCGCGCGGCACCCCATGCAGCCAGATGCCGGACCCGGTGCGCTGCTGCGCCTTGTCCCAGACGTTCGGATAGTCCAGCGGCAGCGCGCCCGCGCCATAGAGCTCGGGCAGCGCCGAATCGGAAATCCAGCGGGTGACGTGATACAGCCCCACCGGCGTGCGCATGTCTCCCGAGACCTGCTTGCGCGCACCGTTGCGCCCCATCGCCGCGTAGTGGTGGCGCAGCAGCGTCAGCCGGCCGTGATCGTTCTGCAGCAGGTACAGGCGTGCGCGAGGAAGATCGACCAGTACGACGTGCGTATAGCTGTCGTCGAGCTGCAGCACCGCATTGGGAACGGTGCCCGCCGGCGGAACCGCCTGCTCGCTGGCCAGACGCACGCGCGCCTCGTCGACCAGATCCTGCAGCCGCGGATCGGTATCGGCGGCGCTGGCCATGAGCCCGTTGTCGCCAGCACCTGAAAGCGCGGACAGCAGTTCACCGTAGAACAACTGCGCCAGCCGGAAGTGCGGCTCGCGGCGTGTCAGCGATTCGAGTGTCGACAGCGCGTCGCCGGAGCGGCCTTCCCGCAGCTGCTCCACCGCTTCGCTGAACTGCTGCTCCGGCGTCGGCTGTGGCGTCGCCGCCGCGGCCGACAGCACCCAGCCCGAGAGGGCTGCACAGGCGTAGCGCCCGAATTTCTTCGGAGAAAACATCGGCGACTGCTAGTGGCTCAGCGCGTGTATTCCCGCGCGATCTTCCAGCCGCCGGGGGTCCGCGTCATATCCAGAACCTTGCGCACCGAGTCGGAAAACGTGTCCGACGAGTAGTCCTGGAGAAAGCTCACGCGCGCGGCATCGGCGCCGGTGGACTCGACCTGCAGGTCGGACAGCTCGACACGGATCTCCTTGGGGCCCGAGATGCGGTCGCGACGCTGAGTCTCCCAGGCCTGGCGGCTGAGTCCGCCTTCGGGAACGAAGCCGTCGGCATACGCGGCGAAGTAGGCGCTCAGATCCTGCTTCGACCAGGCCGCCGCCCAGGCCTCCGCCGCCGTCAACAGCGCGCGGCGGTCCGATTCGCTGACGGGTGCGACGGCGGATGCCGCGGGTTCGGAGCGGGCCGGCTCGGGCTTGTCCACCGCAACCGGCGCCACGGCCGGGGCAGGCACCGGAACGGCCGCAGCCGGGGCTGCGGTTGCCGCTGCGGCCGGTTGCGACGCCGGCACTGCCGCAGCCACGGCCGGCGCCGCCGGCACCGGCTCGATTGCGGCACTGTCGAGCTGATTGATCAGCGCCAGCTTGTGCCGGAGCGTCTGGTTGGCCTTGTCGAGCTGCAGCGCCCGGTTGTACGCGGCACCGGCCAGCGCAGCATAGATGTCGCCGAGGTTCTCGTGTGCGGTCGCGTAGGCAGGATGCGTCGCCAGCGCCGCTTCGAGGGCGTCGCGCGCCTTCTCGTAATTCCCCTGGCCCGCATACAGCACTGCCAGATTGTTGTAGGGCTCAGGCAACTGCGGGTAGTCGCGGGTCAGGTCCGCGAACACCTGGATGGCGTCATCGGTCCGGTCCATCCGGACCAGCACCAGCCCGCGTGTGAAGCGCGCCTCGGCATCCTGCGGATTCTTGTCCAGGTGCGTCTCGAGCAGCTTCAGTGCTTCCGCCGGCTTGCCCTGGTCGATCAGGGTCTGCGCTTCGGACGATACGTTCGCCGCCAGCACGGCGGGCGCAATGACCAGAGCCGCCGCGACGGCGGCGATGCGACAGAGCGAAAACATGCAGAAAGTCCCTAGTTCGTGGGTGCGCCTAATATACCAGCGACACTATACCAGCCGTGTCCGTCCTCGACCCGGCAGGCGGTCGGATCCACGCCGACTACGGCGCCGACGGCGGTGACGGCGGTAACGGGCCGCGCCCGCTGCCTCCGGGTCGCCGCCCGTAGATCGACGGCATCCCCGGCGGCAACCCCTTGTACCGCTTGTGGACCCAGAAATACTGGGTCGGCGCCATCATCACCCCGGATTCGATGACCCGGTTGATCCGTTCGGCGTCGGCCACCTCGTCTCCGCCCGGGAAATCCTCCAGCGCCGGCAGGAAGGTGATGCGGTAGCGCCCGTTCTCACGCTGCGGGAAGTACGGCACCACCTTGCAGCGCCCCATCTGCGCCAGGCGCGCGGTCGCGGTGATGGTGCGCACCGGCGTTCCAAAGAACCTGGCGTAGACGCTCAATCGCTTGTCGAGCGTCTGGTCCGGCGCGTACCAGACGGCGTGGCCGTTGCGCAGCGCGCGCACCAGGCGCCGCAGATCGTCGCGCGGCAGCGCCGGCAGCCCGGAGCGCCCCTCGCGCCAGTGGTGCATCAGATGGTCCATCACCGCGTTGTCGTAGGGTCGGTACATCGCATGGAACGGCCGCTGGGCCAGGCACAGGAAACGGGCGCCGATCTCCAGCGTGGTGAAATGACCCGTCAGCAGCAGCACACCGGAGCCGTCCGCCATCGCGGCGTCCAGATGCTCGATCCCGACGACCTCGCCACGCCCGCGCAGCCGCCAGTCAGGCGCGAACCAGGCCAGCGCGGTCTCGAACACGCCCATGCCGAGATCACGGAAATGCGCATCGACCATGCGCTCGCGCTCGTCGTCGGAGCGATCCGGAAACGCCAGATCGAGGTTGGCCCGGACCACGCGGCGGCGCCCCCCCAGGATCCGGCCCGCCAGCCAGCCGAGCCCCGCGCCCATGCGCATCTGCAGGGGGATCGGCAACCAGCTCAACAGCCATACCGCACCGACGCCGAACCAGGTCGGCCAGTAGCGTGGATGCAACAGATCGGGGGTGAATCGGGGGACGGCCATCGGCGAATTGTATCCGCGAATTGTGGTGGCACCGCCCCGGCGGCTACGCTGTGCCGGATGCGCCCGCTCTACACCGTCCTGCTCTATCTGCTCACGCCGCTGATCCTGTTGCGCCTGCTGTGGCGCAGCCGCGAGCTGCGCGAATATCGCCTGCGCATCGGCGAACGCTTCGGCTGGGTGCGCCCCGCGCCTGACGGCATCGCGGTCTGGGTGCACGCGGTCTCGGTCGGCGAGTCGCTGGCGGCGCTGCCGCTGATCCGGGAGCTGATCGAGACCTACGGCCCCGGCCGGGTCTGGGTCACGACCACCACACCGACCGGATCGGCCCGCATCACCGAAGCCCTCGGCGACCGCATCCGCCACAGCTACGCGCCCTACGACCTGCCCGACGTCGTCGCCCGCTTCCTGACTCGGGTGCGCCCCGAGCGCGTCGTGGTGATGGAAACGGAGCTTTGGCCGAACCTGTTCCACGCGCTGGCCCGGCGGCGGATTCCGTTGATGATCGCCAACGCGCGGCTGTCGCCGCGCTCGTTCCGCGGTTACGGCAGGGTCCGCGGATTCGCGGCGGCCACGCTGGCCAACTGCCGCTACATCGCCGCCCAGAGTCCTGCCGATGCCGAACGCTTCGCCGCGCTTGGCGCCCCGGCCGACCGGGTCGGTGCGGTCGGCAACATCAAGTTCGACCAGGCGATCCCCGACGAGCAGATCGAGCGTGGACGGCGGCTGCGGGCGCTGATCGGCAGCGCCCGCCCGGTTTGGATCGCCGCCAGTACCCACGACGGCGAGGAGACCGCCGCCGTGGCGGCGCACCGCCAGCTCCGGGACACGCATCCCGAGGCGGCGCTGATCCTGGTTCCCCGCCATCCGCAGCGTTTCGATGCCGTCGCCCGCATGCTCGACGACAGCGGACTGTCCTGGGTGCGGCGCAGCAGCCTCACCATCGACGCCGCGGCCGACGACGACGCAGCCGGAGCAGCCATCGTCCTCGGCGACAGCATGGGCGAGATGTTCATGTACTTCGCCGCCGGCGATGCCGCCTTCGTCGGCGGCTCGCTGGTCCCCGTCGGCGGACACAACGTGCTCGAGCCGGCCGCGCTGGGGCTGCCGGTGCTGTTCGGGCCGCACATGCACAACTTCCTGCCGGCACGCGAACTGCTGCTCGGCGCCGATGCCGGCGCGCAAACCGACGCCGGCGCCCTCGGCACCACGCTTACGCAGTGGTTCGATGATCCGGCGCGTCGCGAGGCGATGGGCGCGGCCGGCACGCGGGCGGTCGCCGCCAACCGCGGCGCCCTGCAGCGACTGCTGGAACTGACGACCGGGCTGTCACCAGCCCGGCCCTGAAGGGACTCCGGCGCCCCGCGCTCAGTCGAGCTCGGCCGCGCTGGTGACGATGCGCCCGACCAGACCGTAGTCCTTGGCTTCCTGCGCCGACATCCAGTAATCGCGCTCGGTATCGAGCTGGATGCGTTCGACCGGCTGGCCGGTCTCGCGCGCAAAGATCTCGTTGAGCCGTTCGCGCATGCGCACGATCTCGCGCGCATGGATCGCGATGTCCGACGCGGTGCCGCCGGCGCCGCCGGACGGCTGGTGCAGCAGGAAGCGGGTGTTCTGCAGGCTGACCCGGTTCTCCGGCTTGGCCGCCGCATAGATCAGCGCACCGGCGCTGGCGACCCAGCCGGTACCGACGATCTCGACCTCCGACTTCACGAACTTGATCATGTCGTAGATCGTGTCACCCGACTCGACGTGTCCGCCCTGGCTGTTGATGAAGATGCGGATGCGCTCGTTGGACTCCAGGTCCAGCGCGATCAGCTTGGCGGTCACCGCCTCGGCGACTTTCTGGTCGATGCCGCCGTAGATCAGGATCGTGCGCGCCTTGAACAGGCGCTCTTCGAGCGCGCCCAGCTTGCGCGGAGCTTCCTTGTCGGCATCACGCTCTTCGTCATTCAGCATCGGGGACAGCTCCTGATGGGTCGCGGCATTGGGCCTGCGCATGCATTCACTCCTCATCTCATCGATCGATCCGGACGCCGCGCGATCGGTGGCGGCAAAAATCGTCCGGGTGGGTAGGGATTCTAGCGGGCCGCGACGGCGCCTGCCGCGCCGCGGCGACGCGCGCGCCACAGACCGTCGGCCGCGTACAGGACCAGCGCCAGCCAGATGCAGCCGAATCCGATCTGCTGCACCCGCGTGAACGGCTCGTGGAACAGCCAGACACCGCAGGCCAGCTGCAGGGTCGGCGCCAGATACTGGAGGATGCCGACCAACGACAACGGGATGCGCCGCGCGCCGATCGCGAACAGCACCAGGGGCAACGCGGTCACCAGTCCGGCCACGACGAGCAGGCCGTCGGTCGCGCGATCGACGTGCCCGAAGCGGCTCTCGCCCTGGAGCTGCAGCACACTCAGCAGCAGCAGGGCAGGCACCAGCAGGATGCCGCTCTCGATCATCAGGCCGCGCACCGCCGGCACCACCGCGATCTTGCGGATCAGTCCGTAGCTGCCGAAGGACAGTGCCAGCGTCAACGCGATCCAGGGCACCCGCCCGGCCTGCAGCGTCAGGTACAGCACGCCGCCGGCCGCGATCAGGACCGCCAGCACCTGCATCCGGTTCAGGCGCTCGCGCAGGATCAGCACCCCCATCAGCACGCTGACCAGCGGATTGATGAAATATCCGAGGCTGGTCTCGACGATGTAGCCGGCATTGACGGCCCAGATGTAGAGCCACCAGTTGCCGGCCACGAGCACGGCACTGGTCGCCAGCATCAGCAACAGGCGCCCGGACAACTCGCGCACCCAGCCCCAGCCTTCGCGCACGGTGATCCATGCCGCCACCCAGACCGCGCACCAGACGATGCGGTGCGCCATGATCTGCAGCGCCGGCACGTGCTGCAGCAATTTCCAGTAGACCGGGAACAGGCCCCAGATGAAGTAGGCGGCGGCCGCGGCCAGCAATCCCTGACGCATGGGAGACCCTGACGGTGTGCGAAGCACGGTGATTCGGGGCGGCAGTGTACTCGCCCGCCCGCGCCGCTGCGTCGGATTGGCAGCGCCGCCCGTATCCATCACCATGCACATCACCGACACCGCTCTGGCGGAGGGCCAGCAATGCACGTCCTGATCACCGGGGGCAGCGGCTTCGTCGGCTCGGCACTGTGCCGGGCCCTGATCGCCCGCGGCGACCACGTCACCGTGCTGACGCGCGACGCCGCGTCGACCACGGCCAGGCGCCTGCCGCCCGCGGTCACCCGGGTCGAGTCGCTCGACGCGCTTCGGGATCCCGGGTCCCCGGACGTGGTGATCAACCTGGCCGGCGAGAATCTCGGCGCCGGGCGCTGGACGCCTGCGCGCAAGCGCCGCATGGTCGACAGCCGGGTCGACACCACGCGCGCACTCGTCGAGTGGATCGGCCGCCAGCGGACCCGCCCGCGCCTGCTGCTGTCGGCGTCCGCAATCGGCTGGTATGGCGCCCGCGGCGACGAGATCCTCGACGAGTCATCCCCGCCCGGCGGGGACGACGAATTCACCGTGTCGCTGTGCCGGCAATGGGAAGCAGCGGCGCAAGCGGCCCGCGAATACGGCGTCAATGTCGGCTGCGTCCGCATCGGGATCGTGCTCGACCGTGACGGCGGATCGCTGGCCAGACTGCTGCCACCGTTCCGGCTCGGCCTTGGCGGCCCGATCGGCAGCGGCCGGCAATGGATGTCGTGGATACACCGCGACGATCTGGTTGCGCTGCTGGTCGCGCTCAGTCAACGCCGCGACGTCGACGGCGCCTACAACGCCACGGCCCCGCAGCCGGTGACCAACCGCCGGTTCGCGCAGGCGCTCGGGCGGGCGCTGCGCCGACCCGCGCTGCTGCCAATGCCTGGCATCGTGCTGCACGCGCTGATCGGGGAGATGGCCGACATCCTCCTGACCGGCCAGCGGGTGCTGCCGCACCGTCTGGGCGCGCTGGGATTCGAGTTCGCGCATCCGGATCTCGACCACGCACTCCGCTCGATCCTGGGTTGACCCCGCCTCCCTCCCGGCAATCACGTCCACCAGGACAACTCGGCATGGGGCAATTCTCCTACGCGTCCACGGGGTTTCCCCTCTTCCGGATTCGCTGCCGGACGCGCACAGAATAGGTCTATGCTGACCGCCCTCCACTCGCGAACGCGCCCGATGCCGACCCGACAGAAGATCTGGGAGCTGGACCCATCCGTGGACCCCGAAGCGTCGCGGCATGAAGGGCTTCTGCAGCGCCAGCCCGAGAAATACGCGGACATGGTGCACAGCATCACCGCTTTCGGGATCTACCTGATCGACCGCCGCGGCTGCATCCAGAGCTGGAACCGCGGCGCCGAGATCATCACCGGCCTGTCACGGGCCGAGGTCATCGGCAAGCCATACGACATGCTGTTCCCGCAAAGCGCGGTGCATGCCGGCAAGCCGCGCAAGACCCTGGAGTTCGCACGGACCAACAGCCACTGCCGGGAGGAACAGGTCCGGCGCCGCAACAACGGCGAGGAATTCCTAGCCCTGGCGTCGATCGACACCGTCCGCAGCGAAGCCGGAGAGCTGCAGGGATTCGTCGAAATCGTTCAGGACATCACCGAGGTCAAGCAGCGCGAGGATCGCCTCTACCGTCAGGCCACCCGCGACGAACCGACCGGCCTGTTCAACCGCGGGCATTTCATCGAAATGGCGTCGCTGGAGATCGAACGCGCACGGCGCTTCGCCGAACCCGTGTCGCTGATCCTCCTCGACATCGACCACCTGCGCCGGATCAACGACACCTACGGCCACGAAACCGGCGATCGCGTGATCAGCGCCCTGGCCAAGACCTGCCTGGCCAACGCCCGCAAGATCGACGTCGTCGGCCGGCTCGGCGGGGAGGAGTTCGCCATCGCCCTGCCGCGCGCGAACAAGCAGCCGGCGATGGAAATGGCTCAGCGCCTGCGCCAGGCGCTGAGCCAGCAACGCATCCAGATCGGTGGCGGTCGGGAAATCGCGTTCACCGTCAGCATGGGCGTGGCGGCGCTGCGTCAGACCACGCGCGATCTGACTGAAATGATGCGCAATGCCGACGCGGCGCTGTACAAGGCCAAGCGCGACGGCCGCAACCGCGTCGAGGCCTGGTTCGAGTAATCCGGAACGGGACGGCCGACCGGACGGCCGGCATGGTTTCGGCGCGCCAATTTCATTACACTTGCGCCCTGCTTGCCGAACCGGGTCCAGCCCGCACGTCTTCGCCAGGCATCTCAACAACGCGCCCGTAGCTCAGCTGGATAGAGTACTGCCCTCCGAAGGCAGGGGTCGCAGGTTCGAATCCTGCCGGGCGCGCCATATCCCCCCCCCCAACACGTCGTGAATGCCGACCGACCGCCAGGCGCGCCCGGCATTCACATTCGAACCTGCGACAAACCCGTGATCAGGTTCGACAACCCGGCACCGCCGGGTTGAACGTCGCCACCAGGCGACGGCCCGCAGGGCAAGCGCAGCGCGTCATCCTGCCGGGCGCGCCATATTTCCCCCCAACACGTCGTGAATGCCGACCGACCGCCAGACGCGTCCGGCATTCACATTCGAACCTGCGACAAACCCGTGATCAGGTTCGACAACCCGGCACCGCCGGGTTGAACGTCGCCACCAGGCGACGCCCGCAGGGCGAGCACAGCGCGTCATTCTGCCGGGCGCGCACTCTTCCGGAACCTCGCACAGCGGCCAGGCCTGGCGAACGGCCGCAACCGCACGCCTGCTGCGCCAGGCACTGGCCGCCTGGAACGCCGCACGCCGCGCACCCGACACGCAGATGATCTTTCGAATCCACCGTGATCCGCGGCGGCGCACCGCCGCGAGCGCGTCGCACGGTTGTCATCGACGCCCCGCATCATTGCCGGCTCGATCCGCGGCCAGGTCGGCGCGGCAGCGCGATCCCGGTTCTCCGCACGGGGCCTCACCGGCAGCATCGGGACCCGCCGCACGACCGCCCGACCCCGCCGGCCCGGATTCTTCCGCATCACGTCCGACCGGAACCCTTTTAAATGATCCGCTTCACGCTCCTGCTGCGCCCGTTGGCCTGCCTGCTGATGGCGGCTGCGATGCAGACACACGCCGCCGATGCGCTCCCCTTCCACGGCTGGACGCTGACCCACAACGACATGGCCTACAACCTGTCGGTCCTGGACCGGATGCGGGACTATGGCGTGACCCACGTGCAGCTGTCCCACAACATCGTCACGCGGATCGACCAGTTCGAGGACCCGGAGGTCGTGGATCGCGTCACCACCCTGGCGGACCGGATCCACGCGCAGGGTGGCCAGGCCATCGTCTGGGCCCAGGAGCTGAGCTTCGACACCGTCGGGTTCTGCTTCGATCTCGACGGCGACGACATGCAGGCACGCATGCAGGCATACCGCGACGCCCTGACCAGAGTCCCGGCCATCGACGGCATCATGGTCAGCTTCGGCAGCGCGCCGACCGAGCTCGCCGCGACGGTGCCGACCTGTCAGCCCGCCCGC
The DNA here is from genome assembly GCA_028698335.1 of Nevskiales bacterium. Classification (GTDB taxonomy): domain Bacteria; phylum Pseudomonadota; class Gammaproteobacteria; order Nevskiales; family Nevskiaceae; genus Solimonas. Next base: position 99,197 of record JAQVDP010000015.1, read on the forward strand.
TTCGCCAGCATCAAGGAGCGCTACAAGGCGATGATCGAAGCCGTCGCGCGGGTCGCGACCGACGAGTTCGGCAAGCAGGTGTACGTCCGCACCTTCTACCACAAGAGCTACGAGATTCCGTACCTGCGGCAGGCCGTCGAGGAGACCACCCGCCCGGTCGTGGTGATGTCCAAGTCGGAGCCGAACGACTTCGAGCCCTACTATCCGCTCAACCCGCTGGTCGGCGACGTCGGCGCCCACGACCAGTTCCTGGAACTGGACTGCGCCGGCGAGTACTGGGGCCGCGGCGCGATCCCCTTCGTGGCCGTTGAATATTTCGCGCAACGCTATCGCGAGAGCCTCGACCGGTCCGCCGGCGCCGAAAGCCGCTTCATCGGTTCCACCTGCCGGGTCGATCGATACGAGTATTCCGCGTTCGGCACACTGAACGAGGCCAACATCGCCGCCCAGGCCCTGCTCGCCCGGAATCCGGATCAGGACTGGCAGACGCTGCTCGGCCGTTTCATCGAATCGCAGTTCGGCCTGGCCCGGGGTACGCAGGCGCACGCGCAACTGTTCGATATCCTGCGCCGGACCTACTGGGTCGGGCGCAAGATGTACTACGCCAAGGGAGACTGGGCCTTCAAGAAAGGCAGCGATCTGCCCAGCAGCAACGCCGACGCACTCGGCCAGCTGCTCAACAAGACCATCATGCAGTGGGATCTCGCGTACACGCCGATCACGCTGCAGCTGATGACCCCGAGCCGACAGACCGTACTCGAGTTGCTGCAGGAGAAGCGCGAGGCGATGGAGCTGGCAGCGCGCAACCTCGCCGCGCTGCCGGCGCTGCGGGGCGCGCTCAAGGGCCAGCAATACGCCGAACTGGATACCGCGCTGACCAAGCAGCAGGTCGCCACCGCGGTGTGGTTCAACATGGCCGGCGCGCTGTTCGGCGGCCGCAACCTGTCGCCCGAGGCATCCTCATGGGTGACCTGGCACCTCGATGAGCTGGAGCGGCTGGCGGACACCCTCGACAACCAGGGCTTCCCCCAGATCGTCGATCCCTACCCGTTCCCCAGCGCCGACATCCGGGAATTCGTCGACAACACCCGCGCATCCCTGCTACTGCCCACCAGTCCGCAGCAACCGCAATGGGCGGGCATCGAAGGCATCGACCTCGTCGGCACCGATCTGCACAGCGCCGAGATCACCTGGACCGCCAGGGCCGGTGTCCGCTACACCGTCGAACTGAGTCAGCGCCTGCCCGACTACCCGGTCACCTACACCGACGCGGCGGACAGTGCCGCCGACGGCCCGGTCCGATACTCGATCCCGGATCTCGAACCGCAGACGCCCTACTGGTTCCGGATCCGCGCCGAGGACGGTGACGCAACCATGGTCTCGGGCGACTACACGTTCTGGACGCGCAGCGCCGCAACCGATACCGGCGGCGACACCCCCGGCGACGATCCCATCCCCGATCCCGCCGGCGCGTCCGGCGGCGGCGGGATCGGGGCGGCGCAGCTTCTGATCATGCTGCTGTTGCTCGCCGGGCGTACAGCCTGCCGGCCGTACCGGCGCACCTGAGTCCGTCTAAGCGCCGCGCAGTCCGCCCGCCGGATAGAGTTGCGGCGTGATCGCGAAGTTGTGCTGGACCGCCAGATCGCAGTTGCGCAGGCCCGGCTCGATCAGCCGGAACACCTTCTCGTTGTTGTAGAACGGCGTCAGCGGATAGAGGTGATGAATCAGGTGGTAGTTCTGGTACTGCAGGATCGGGTTCAGCAACCACTCGTAGCCCCTGCGCACGGTCGTCGCCCGGGTGAAATTCTCTTCCTGGGTCACGTCGTGCGGTACGTGCGGCAGCCAGAAGAACACGCAGCCGAGCGCCATCAGGCCGATGCGTGACGGAATCAGCCACAGCATCAGCAGGGGCATGCCATAGCCGGCCTGGATCGCGACCGCGGCGAAGGCCATGAACATGACCGCGCGGATCAGGCTGTTGCGCAGGAACGGACGTGAGACCTTGTCCCGGTACCGGAAGGCATGGATGACGTACAGCACGTCGATCAGCGCCCAGCGCAGCGGCAGGCTCCACCAGGGGCCATGCAGGATGTAGTCGGGGTCCTGCGGGGCGTTCGCAAAGCGATGGTGCCGAGAATGCGCCCAGCGGAACAGACGCAGGTCCACGTAGGGCATCACGATTCCGAGCCCGACGTGGCCGACGAAATCGTTCAAGGCCTTGTTCGTCGAGATCGCGCGGTGAATCGAATCGTGCCCGACGCTGAACGCGAGATAGGCACCGAAACCGTTGATCAGCATGCCCAGCCACAACGGCAGCTGCCCGAGCACGCCGTAGCCGTACGCGGCGAGCATGATCGCGATCTGGACCCCGCTCATGATCAGCGTGGGCCACGCATATTGCGGGGGGCGGGTCAGGCGCTTGAACCGCTCCTGGCCGGCGGTATCGAGATGGCCCAGGGTAACGCTCGCGGTCATGACAGCTCTCCTCTTGTTATGAAAATACGGAACCGGATCCATCAGGATTAATATTTACCGGTGGAAAATAATACTTGTTGTTCCGGAATCCGCATGCGTTGATCTGGATCAATGCCCGTTCCCGTCGGATCTGCACACGCGGCGCATGCCACCCCAGTCGCACGCCGCCATGACCGCCGGCCACAAAAAAGGGCGAATGGCCAACGGCTCATTCGCCCCTCTGGCGCCGGGGAACGTGACGCTCACGCCATCGTCGACTCCATCGGCACCGACGGACTCGGCACGGCGTCGAAACGCGTCGTCGTGAAGTCCGCCATCTCCGGCTCGGCCATCTCCTGCTCCCAGCGTTCCCAGGTGTAGGGCCACAGAATCGGATCGCCGTCCCCATCCAGATACCAGCTCTGGCAGCCGCCGACCCACACCGTCTTGCCCATCCCGGCCTTCACATACTGCGCAAATCGCTGCACCGCGCTCTCGGTCACCTCGACGGCATCGAACTCACCGCGGCGCCAGCGCTCGATCAGCTTGAGGATGTAGCCGCACTGCACTTCGCTCATCGCGATCACCGAATAATTGCCGATCGGCGAGTTCGGCCCCAGCATCAGAAAGTTGTTGGGGAAGCCCGGCATGCACAGCGAGCGATAGGTGCGGATCTTGTCCTTCCAGGCATCGTTGATGTGCAGGCCGTCGCGTCCGACCACGTCCATCGGGCGCATGTAGGCCACCGGATTGAAGCCGGTGGAGAGAATCAGGACATCGAGCGCGTGCTCGCGGCCGTCGCGGGTGCGGATACCGTTTTCGGTGATCGCCTCGATGCCGTCGGTGACCAGCTCGACGTTGTCGCGCTGGATCGCCGGATAGAAAGTGGTGTTGACGATGATGCGCTTGCAGCCGACCTTGTAGTCCGGCGTCAGCTTGCGACGCAGCTCGGGATCGCGGACGCTGAAGCGCAGGTTCAACTTGCAGATCGCGCTGAACAGAGCATTCTGGGCCTTGTGCCCGGTCACCGCCTTGGTCAGGAGCTGGCTGATCCCCCACATGTAGAACTTCCGCAACCGCTGCAGTTTCGCCGGATTGCGCCGGAGCCTGTCCTTTTCCCGCTCGCTGACATCGGTGTTGCCCAGCGGCAGCAGCCATTGCGGCGTGCGCTGGAACACCGACAGCTTGCCGGCCACCTTCGCGACTTCCGGAATCACCTGTGCCGCCGTCGAGCCGGTCCCGATGATGCCGACGCGCTTGCCGTCCAGGTTGACGCTGTGGTCCCACTCGGCGGTATGGAACATCGCGCCCTTGAAGGTCTCGATGCCCTTGATGTCCGGCTTGGCGGGGTGATGCAGGATCCCGGTGCTGTTGATGACGAAATCGGCGATCACCTGGCGTCCGCGACTGGTCGTCACGGCCCACTTGCCGGCGTCGTAGACGCAGCGGGTCACCGCTTCGCTGAAATGGATCGACCCGGTGACACCGTACTTGCGGCCGACCCGCTCGAAGTAAGCCTGGATTTCGTCGCCATGGGCGAAGCGGTGGCTCCACTCCGGATTCGGCTCGAACGAATAGGTGTACATGTGCGCGGGAATGTCGCAGGCCACACCGGGATAGGTGTTCTCGCGCCAGGTCCCGCCCAGACGATCGGCCTTCTCGAATACGTGGACCTGGGTGATCCCGGCTTCGCGCAGCTTGATCGCCAGCAGAATGCCGGTCATTCCGGCACCGATCACCACCACGGACGGTGAGCGCATCGGCGGCATGTATCCGGTTCCCATGGACGGGTCTCCTCATTATCGGATTCGTGTAACGGCCAGTGTAGGCAGCCACCGCGATCCGATAAGGTCATATCACGCCATCAATGGGTCATTTCGCGCCAGACAGTGCGCCGTCGCGTCGGTAAGCGGACGGTGGCGCCCCGAACCAGCGCCGGAACGACCGCCGGAAGTTGGCGATTTCGCTGTAGCCGAGCAGGGTGGCGGTGACCTCCACCGACAGGCGCTCGCGCATCAGCAGATCCAGGGCCTGGCGGCTCAACCACGCCTCCCGCAACCCCTCGAAGGAACTGCCCTGCGCCCGCAAACGCCGCTGCAGCGTCCGTGGCGAGGTGCCCAGTGACTGCGCCACCTCGGCCAGCGAACACAGATGCCCGGTACGACTGACGAAGACGTCGACGATGCGGTCCTGCAGACTCGCATCCGGCGCGTGCGGCAGGTGCATGGCACGCAGACGCGCCAGCGCCTCCGCGAACACCTCGGGGTTGGCACCGCGCAGCGGTGTCGACAACGCTGCCGCGGGCATCACGAACGCATCGCGCCCGGCATAGAACACGACTTCGCAGCCGAGGATCTCGATGTACTCGCGCGTGGTGGCACTGCGCTCGCGTTGCAGCTCCAGACGGAATCCCGTCAGCGGTTCGGCCACCAGCGTCGCGATCGAGCGGCCGATCGTCGAAATGATGAAATCGAGCGCCGCATCGCTCTGGTCGTGCAGGCTCCCGTCCATGTGGAAGCTGAACACCACCTCACCGTCCGCGTCATGGCGGTCGATGCGGCAGAACGGACTGCGCAGCACCGCGTAGCGGGTGATCACCGCCAGTGCCTCGCCCAGCGTCGGGCTCGACATCGCGGCGATCCCGAGCGGACCGTGCACGCTGAACGGAATGTTGGCGCCGGCCTTGAGCGCGATCAGCGGGTCGCCGGACAGCCGTCGCGCAGCCCGCAGCAGCGCCTCGTACTGCGCACCGGTCATGTATCCCGCCACCGCCGCGGCCGGCGGCTCCGGCAGCACCTGGCGCAGCTCGGCCGCCCGACGCCCGACCGCCGAGGCGATGATCCGGCTGTAGATGATCGGAATGCGGTGCTCGCTCACCCGCGCATCATCCACTCGAAGCCCCTCCCATGGCGCAGCCCCGTCGTTGCCCTGCGCGACGAAAAACAGCGCCACCGTCGACCGGTGGCGCTGTGCGCAGAAGCACGCGCAGGATCAGCCCTGCTGCGCGGCGGCCGGGTAGAACGTCTCACCCTTGTCGGCGCGCGCCGCCAGCCACTCCGACGGCTCGAAGCGCGGCCCCCAGGCCTGTGCCAGACGCCGGCACTCGGCCACGAACGCGCCGACCCCGACGGTATCGATGTACGACAGCGTGCCGCCGGTCCAGGCCGGATAGCCGATGCCGAGAATCGAACCGATATCGGCGCCCACCGCATCCGGCACCACGCCTTCCTCGAAGCAGCGCGCGGTCTCCAGCGCCATGATCGTCAGGAAGCGCGCCTTGATCTCGGCGACGTCGGGCTGCTCGGCCTTCGGCGGGAACGCTTCGGCCAATCCGGGCCACAGGGCCTTCGGTCCGTTCTCCGGGTAATCGTAGAAGCCGGCGCCGAAACGGCGGCCGGGACGCTTGAGCTCGTCGACCATCTTGTCGATCACCGGGCGGCCGATGCGGCCACGGTACTTGTCGTCCAGACCGTCGGCGTCCTGCTGCTTGAAGATGCTCTGCTGCAGCGACAGCGTGACCTCGTCGGACACCGCGAGCGGCCCCACCGGGAAGCCGGCGAGCCTGGCACCGCTCTCGATCAGCGCCGGCTCGATGCCGTCGAGCAGCATGCGCAGGCCCTCCTGGGTGAAGGTGCCGAACACGCGGCTGGTGAAGAAGCCCGGGAAGTCGCGCACCACGATCGGGGTCTTCTTGAGCTGGCCGACGTAATCGAGCGTCCTTGCGATGGTCTCCTGGCTGGTCTGTTCGCCGACGATGATCTCGACCAGCGGCATTTTCTCGACCGGAGAGAAGAAGTGGATGCCGATGAACTGCTTCGGCCGCGACGACGCCTGCGCCAGGCCGGTGATCGGCAGGGTCGACGTGTTCGATCCGAACGTCGCCGTCGCCGGAATCACCGCCTCGGCCTTGCGGGTCACGTCGGCCTTGATCTCGCGCTTCTCGAACACCGCTTCGACGATCAGGTCGCAGCCTTCGAGCCGGGCGTAGTCGTCGGTCGCGGTGATCTTCGCCAGCAAGGCATCGGCCTTGTCCTGGGTCGTGCGGCCCTTGGCGACCAGCTTGGCCTGCTGCGCCGCGATACCGGCCTTGCCCTTCTCGGCCTGCTCCAGCGTGGAGTCGAGCAGGACCACGTCCATGCCGGCCTTGGCGCTGACGTGCGCGATCCCCGCGCCCATCATGCCGGCGCCGAGCACGCCGAGCTTCTGGACCTTGGACTTCGGCACGCCGGCCGGGCGCGCGGCGAGCTTGTCGGCCGCGCCCTTGTTCACGAACAGCGTACGGATCATGTTGCGTGCGACCGGACTCGCCAGCAGCTTGCCGAAGTACTTCGACTCGATCCGCAGGCCGACGTCGATCGGCACCTGCGTGCCTTCGAACACGCAGGACATGATCGCCGGCGGCGCCGGATAGTTGCCGTTGGTCATGCTCGAGGTCAGCGCGTTGCCGGCCACGAAAGTCTGCGCCGCGTGCGGCGCGGACGGACCGGCACCACCCGGCACGCGGAATTTCTTGTTGTCCCAGGGCTGCTCCGCCGTAGGCGACTGCAGCAGCCAGGTCTTGGCCGCCTCCAGGATCGTGTCGGCCGGCGCCAGCGCGTGGACGATGCCGAGTTTCTGCGCCTCGGCCGGCTTGACCTGCTTGCCCTGCAGCAACAGCGGCAGCGCGGCGGGAATGCCGATCAGGCGCGGCAGACGCTGGGTGCCGCCGGCGCCCGGCAGCAGGCCGACCTGTACCTCGGGCAGACCGACGACCGCCTTCGGGTCGTCGAGCAGCACGCGGTAATGACAGGCCAGGCACAGCTCCAGACCGCCGCCGAGCGCCAGGCCGTTGATCGCCGCGGCGAACGGCTTGCCGCAGGTCTCGATGCGGCGGAACAGGCGCGACAGCTCGTACGAGGCCTTCGCGCCCTCGGCGGCGTCGATGCCGCGGTCGAAGGCCGTCACCAGGTCCTTCAGATCGGCGCCGGCGATGAACGCGCCGGGCTTGCCCGAGGTGATGACCGCGCCCTTGATGGTGGCGTCGCCGGCGATGCGTTCGACCGCGTCGGCCAGCGCCTGGGTCAGCTCCGGCGTCAGTACGTTCATCGGCCGTCCCTGGACGTCGATCGACAGCACCGCCAGGCCGTTGGAATCGGTTTCGAAATTCAGTGTAGTCATGTCAGAGTTCCTTCAGTCGGTGCCCGCTCAGACGCGCTCGATGATCGCGGCGTTGCCCATGCCGGCGCCGACGCACAGCGTCGCCAGCGCGGTGGACTTGCCGGTGCGTTCCAGCTCGTCGAGCGCGGTGCCGATGATGATCGCGCCGGTCGCACCGAGCGGATGCCCCATCGCGATCGCACCGCCGTTGACGTTGACCTTGTCGTGCGGCACGCCCATCGCGTTCATGAAGCGCATCACCACCGACGCGAAGGCCTCGTTGACCTCGAACAGATCGATGTCGCCTGCAGTCATGCCGGCGAGCTTCAGCGCCTTCTGCGACACCGCCGCCGGACCGGTCAGCATGATGCAGGGCTCGGAGCCGATCGCCGCGAAGCTGCGGATGCGCGCGCGCGGCTTGAGCCCGGCCTGCTCGCCATAGGCCTTGCTGCCGATCAGCACGCCGCAGGCGCCGTCGACGATGCCCGAGGAGTTGCCGGCGGTATGCACGTGGCGGATGCGCTCGACCCGCGGATAGCGCTGCAGCGCCACCGCGTCGAAACCGCCCATCTGGCCGATCTGTTCGAAGGCCGGCTTCAGCGAACCCAGATCGCTCATCGTCGTGCCCGCACGGACGTGCTCGTCGCGATCCAGCACCACGCCGCCGATGACGTCGCGCACCGGCAGGATCGAACGCTCGAAGCGGTTCTCGGCCCAGGCCTGCGCGGCGCGGCGCTGGCTCTCGACCGCGAATGCGTCGACATCCTCGCGCGAGTAGCCGTCCATCGTCGCGATCAGATCCGCACCGATGCCCTGCGGCACGAAGTGCACCTTCGGCGCGAACGAAGGATCGGTCGGCCACGCCCCGCCGTCGGCGCCCATAGGCACCCGCGACATCGCCTCGACCCCGCCGGCGACCACCGCCGGCACCTGCCCGGACATGACCTTGGCGGCCGCCATGCTGAACGCCTCCAGGCCGGAGCCGCAGAAGCGGTTCACCTGCACGCCGGCCACGGTCTCGGCATAACCGGCATTGAGCGCCATCGAACGCGGCAGCACCGCGCCCTGTTCGCCGACCGGCGTGACGATGCCCATGATCACGTCATCGATCAGCGCGGTGTCGAGATTGGAGCGATCCCGCAGACCCTGCAGCACCTGGGTGCCGAGCTGCAGCGGGGTGATTTCATTGAGCGCACCGCCGGCGCGGCCTTTGCCGCGCGGGGTCCGCACATGATCGTAGATATAGGCATCGGTCATGGCAGCCTCGTGTGTTCGGAGGAAAAAAGATTCGAGCCCCGGATGCTGCCGGCGCCCAGCGGGAAATGGGATGCGCGCGCCGGCCAGCGCGTTGCTCGAAGCGGCCAGTGCGCCCGCGCCGATCGGCCGGTTCGGTCAAGCCGGAACCCACGCGTGATCCGGGATGACGCGCCGCCGGCACCCGGTCGCGCCGGCGCCGTCTCGCCTCAGTCGAATCCGTGAAACGCCGCGAATTCGGATAGCGGCAAACGATGCGCGCGCAGGCGATTGACCGGCGCATCGGGATCGGCGTAACCGATCGACATGCCACAGAACAGCATCAGCCCGTCGTCCGGCTCGAGCACCGAGGCGACTGCCCTGGGATAGACGGACCAGCACTCCTGCGCGCAGCTGTCGATGCCGCGCTCGCGCAGCAGCAGCATCAGCGTCTGCAGGTACATGCCCAGGTCCGACCACTGCGGCGGCCCCATGCGGCGATCGATGTAGCAGAACACTGCCGCTGGCGCACCGAAGAACTCGAAGTTGCGCGCGAACTGGCGCATGCGCCCGGCTCGATCCTCACGCGGCACGTCGAGCAGCGCATACATCGCCTCGCCGAGTTCGAAGCGCTCGGTCCGGTGCGGCTCCCACAGCTTGTCCGGATAGATCGCGTACTCCGGACGCTCGTCCGGATCGGCCCTCTGGATCCGCTCCGCGACGCTGGCCCGGATCCGGGCCAGCGCGTCGCCGGCAACCGCATGGATCTTCCACGGCTGGACGTTGCCGCCCGACGGCGCACGCGCCGCAAGCTCGATCGCCTCCCGCAACAGCTCCGGCGCAACCGGCTGGTCGAGAAACGCACGCACGCTACGGCGGTGCAGCACCGCCTCGGTGACATTCATGGGGACTCCTCCTGGACGTTGCCGCACGCTTCTACGACTGCGTGCGGGGCCAGGGCCTGTTAACGCCATCGACGATCGCAACGATTGCCATCGTGTTAACAGGCCCTAGCGGAGGATGCCGTCCGCAGCACCTCAAGACCAGCCCTGAAAGTCGCTTCGGGGGGCGGGCGCCCAACTATAGTTTGGGCAGACGTGACGGCACGCCCGCTGCGGAGATCGCGATGCGCCGCTCAGGCGAGCTGGTCGTCCGCTAAGTGGTAGTGCGGATCTTCCCGGTAGTTCACCTCGATCATGCCGCGCGCCTTGTCGAGCAGTTCGAGGCAGTCCGGGCTCAGGTGACGCAGTTTCAGGTGCTTGCCGGCGCGCTGATAGCGCTCGGCCAGGGCATTGACCGCCTCGATCGCGGAATGGTCCATCAATCGCGCGCGGCCGAAATCGATGACGATCTCGTCCGGGTCGCCGGCCGGTACGAACTGCTGCTGGAACTCGGCCGTCGACGCGAAGAACAGCGTGCCCTCGACCTGATACTGCTTGTGCCCGTCGGGCGTCTGGCTCGCGGTGACCCGCACGTGCTTGGCGTGCTCCCAGGCAAATGCCAGCGCCGAGACGATGACGCCGACGAACACCGCGATCGCCAGATCGGCGATGACCGTGATCGCCGCCACCAGCAGACCGACGAAGATGTCGGTCCGCGGCACCTTGCCGAACAGGCGGAAGCTGCCCCATTCGAAGGTCTTCTCGGAGACGACGAACATCACGCCGATCAATGCCGCCAGTGGAATGCGTTCGATCAGCGCCGACCCGAACAGGATGAACGACAGCAGGAACAGCGCGGTGGCGATGCCGGACAGCCGATGCAGTGCGCCGTTGTTCACGTTGATCATGCTCTGGCCGATCATCGCGCAGCCGCCCATGCCGCCGAACACGCCGGTGACGACATTGGCCGCACCCTGCGCGGCGCATTCGCGATTCGGCCGCCCGCGCGTATCGCTCATGTCGTCGATCAGGTTCAGGGTCAGCAGCGATTCGATCAGACCGATCGCCGCGAGAATCAGCGCGTACGGAAACACGATGCGCAACGTCTCCAGCGACAGCGGCACCTGCGGCAGATGGAATGCCGGCAGGCCGCCCTTGATCGAGGCCAGATCGCCGACGGTGCGCGTCTCGATGTCTAGGCCCAGCGTCAGCAGCGAGACGGCGACGATCGCGACCAGCGTGGCCGGCACCGCCCGGGTCAGCTTGGGGAACAGGTAGATCACCAGCATCGTCAGCGCGGTGAGACCGATCATGCCGTACAGCGCCATGCCGTCCAGCCAGTGCTTGCTGCCGTCGACATCGACGACCTTGAAGTGCTCGAACTGCGCCAGCGCGATCACGATGGCGAGGCCGTTGACGAAACCCAGCATCACCGGGTGCGGCACCATGCGGATGAACTTGCCCAGGCGCGCTGCCGCGAACAGCAGCTGCAGCAGGCCCATCAGCACCACCGCCGCGAACAGATACTCGACGCCGTGCTCGACCACCAGCGCGACCATCACCACCGCCAGCGAGCCGGCGGCGCCGGAGATCATGCCGGGGCGCCCACCGAATGCAGAGGTGATCAACGACACCAGGAACGCGGCGTACAGGCCGGTCAGCGGTGAGACCTGCGCGACCAGCGCGAAGGCGATCGCCTCCGGCACCATTGCCAGCGCGACGGTCAGGCCGCTGAGGAGATTGGTCTTGAGAGTCTGCGGCGTCAGCTGCTGCACGAGGGGGCTCCGTGGGTCCGGGAAACAACAAGCGCGCCCCCGCCCGCACCACACGGACAACAGACACCACCTGATCTTGAATGGGATGAATCCGCCGCTGCCGGCGGTTCGGCGCGGGCCGCTGGAGCACCCGCGACAGCTCGGTCGCATGTTCCGGAGAAAGGCGGCGAACGCGCTCCGGCGGACGACTTGCTGCAGTGCAGCATTGTCGCCGATGGGCGCAGTCCCGTCCAGAGATCGGCTTCGATCAGCCGCCACGACGTGCCGGGCGATGTCGGGATCGGCCCGCGGTCCTCGTTAGTTCCTCACAGAACCCCCGGTCCGTTCCGGGCACCCTTCCACCTCATCCGGTCAAAGACCCCATGCACCACATCCTTCAATCGTGCGCACTGCGCGCCAGCGCCTGCCTGACCCTGACATCCGCACTGCTCGCATGCGGCAACGGCGGCGCGCCCGACGCAGACGCATACGACAGCGCCTTCGAGGACGTCGGCGCCTGCCTGGCCAAAGCAGCTGCAAGCCCCTGCGACACCCTGACCGAGCCGATGGTCCGCGCGGCCCTGCCGGGCGCCGCCACCACGCAGCTCGACCGCAGCCAGACCAAGGGCTCTTCCGGATTCGACTGCCACTACAGCTGGACCTCCGGACGCAAGACGACGATCGGCCAGGGACAGTTCCAGATGGAGGTCGACGCCACCGACACCGTCACCCTGAGCAACGTGCGCTCGCTCGCCGACACCCGCAATCCGCTGGCGAGCTTCCGCGGCATGCACCGCACCCCGGATGCCGCGCAGAAGGCCAACGCGATCAAGCGCAGCGATGCGGCCATCGACGAGAAGGTCGACGACGGATCACTGGAACAGCGTCACGAGCAGATGGGCAAGGACTTCGCCCGATCGCTGATCAACCGCATCGAATGGGAGCCCGTCGACGGACTCGGTGACGGCGCCGCCTGGGGCGGAATCGGACGCTTCAAGACACTCGACGTCCTCGTCGGCACCACGCAGTTCAGCGTGCTGGCCGACGTCGCCAGCGACGAGGCGCCGCGCCGCGACGCCAGCATCGCGGTGGCCAGAGCCCTGCTCGCGGCCTGCGACTGAGGCCCGCCCAACAAGAAACGCCCGGACCCAATGGGTCCGGGCGCTCTCCCGGCCAGGCTGCGCCGTTGCCCTACACGTCGCGGTCAATCCGCGGCACGGTCATCAGTTGAAATACTTGCACATCGGATCGCCCTGGCCGCTCTCTCCGGGACCGTCGGTCCAGTCGGTATCGATGTAGTTGGCCACGCCGTCGCAATCGTAATCGTCCAGGGCACATGCGCCGTCATACAGGGCCGGCTGCGTCGATCCTGGCGCTTGCACGCCGTCCGGGAAGTCCCCCGTGAAAATCTTCACGATGACGTCCCACACTGACGGGTTGGAGCCACCGACGTAGTACTCCTGCGCGCTTTCATCGGCGTCGACGATGCCGTCGCAATCGCGGTCCACGCAGTATTTCTGATCCGCCGAACCGTCCGGAATCTGGCCGGGCTCGCAGTCGGGTGCGTCTTCCTGGGGCCGATAGCTGCCGTACGAATCCGGGTCGTGATGATCCTCGATGCCGTCACCATCGGCGTCGCCGTGCTCCCAGAAGCCCGACACACCATCGTTGTCGTCGTCCACGTCGAAGATGTCCCAGATGCCGTCGCCGTCGGAATCCACGAAGTCGTAGACACCGTCGCCATTGGTATCGGCGATCTCCTCCGAATCGCTGATGCGATCGCCGTCGGTGTCGTAATCGAACGGGTCCGAGCCGATGAATTTCTCGAAGGCATTGGTCAAGCCGTCCCCGTCCGGATCGCCGGTCGGACCGTCCTCGTCGTAGGTGTCCAGATGGTCGGGAATGCCGTCGCCGTCGCGGTCAGGAAATTCGTGAATCCCGAGTCGCAGACGATCGTCGAAACCGGCCCTGCCGAGTTTGCGGGCGAACTCGAGCAAATCCTCCCTGAGCACCACCCGCGGCTGGTCCCAATCGGGCCATTCCTCGGAATCCGGGATTCCGTCGTTGTCGGAGTCGGGGTCGCGATGGTTCGGCAAGCCGTCGTTGTCCGGGTCGTCCCAGCTGCTGTCTTCGTTGCCATTGGCAAACCCCATGCGCCCGGCTTCCGCATAAGTGGGAATGCCGTCGTTGTCGTCGTCGGTATCGAAGACGTCCGGAATACCGTCACCATCGGTATCCAGCGGATTGGCGCACAGCTCCAGCGGCGTACCGCCATACAGCTCCTCGCCGTCCGGCACCGAGTCCCCGTCGGTATCGGGATTTTCCGGATCGGTGCCGAAGCAGCCTTCGATGAAGTTGCTGACACCGTCGTGATCGAGGTCACCGTCGGGGCCGTCATTCGGATTTGGGTCGTCGGCATCGATGATGCCGTCACCATCGCTGTCGCTGTAGTCGGTGGCATGGACCTGCGGCGCCAATACCAGGCCCAGGGACATCAACACCGCCGCCAGACAGCCTCGGGTCTCTTCTGAAAACTTGAACATGGATCCCGTCTCGCTCCTGAGGATTTGAAAAATCAAAAACAACAAACTTTGTGACGGGGTACAGCTTATTGACGGACGGGTCTTTGTATATTCGCGTAAACACACCAACGCTCAACCGCACCATGACCGTTTCCAGGAGGACGCAGCCGCGTCTGAGGGATGTCCGAAAGGTCTACCGCCTGTTGGGCGAATGCGCCGAGACCGGATCGGATTCCTTTGCCTGGCGCCGGCATCTGCTCGACGGCATGAGCGGCATCATCGGTGCGCGGGTCGGCCTCTACATGCACGTGCACAAACCGCTGCAGGCGGACGAATCCGTCGACGCGGAAATGGCGCAGGGCTTCATGGACGCCGGCCAGATGAAGCTGTGGGAGCACTATCGCGCGGAGCAGGCGCAGCACGATGACCCCTTTCACCTCGAATACTTTCGCCGGCAGCGTCGCCGCCTGCATACACGCAGGCTGTACGACGTGGTGGAGCGCCGGGACTGGCAGCGCACGCGTCACTACACCGACTACATCCGCGCCTGCTCGCTGAACGACCGGATCACCAGCTCGCTGCGGCTCAGCGGGAGTGCATCATCCCAGACCCTGGTGTTCCATCGCGATGCGGCGGACGGCGCATTCGGGGAAGACGCCAGGTATCTGGTGACCCTGATGCACCATGAGCTGGCCGGCCTGCTCGACCGCAGGCTCGTCCAGCCGACCAGCCCGAGAGATACCGGCGCACTGCCGCCGCGTCTCGCGCAGGTGCTGGAGGGGCTGCGGGCCGGCCGTGCGGAAAAATGCATCGCGGCGGAGCTGGACCTCAGCCCGCATACCGTGAACCGACATGTGCAACGCCTCTACCGGCACTTCAACGTCAGCAGCAAGGCCAGGCTGATGGCTCTGCTCGCCGGCGAGGCCGCGTCCTGACCGCCGGAACCGAGGCGTCCACAACAAGCCTCGGCAAAAGCGTGCCTGCCGGCGGTCCGGGGCGGCAGGCACCCCTGGACTCAGCCAGCGTTCAACCCAGATGGCTGCGCGTCCAGCGCACGATGTCCTGCGCGCCCATCGCGCCGGCCTGGCGCGCCAGCTCGCGGCCGCCGCGGAACAGGGCCAGTGTCGGAATGCTGCGGATGCCGAACTGCGCGCCGATCATCTGCTCGTTCTCGGTATTGACCTTGGCCACGCGCACCATCGGCTCGAGGGCGCCGGCGGCTTGCTCGAAGTGCGGCGCCATCATCTTGCACGGCCCGCACCACGGCGCCCAGAAGTCGACCAGCACCGGGATGTCGTTGCGGGACAGATGCCGGGCAAACGTCGCCTGGGTCAGTTCGACCGGGTGCGCACTGAACAGCGGCTGATGACATTGCCCGCAGGACGGCCCCTGGCCGAGCCGGGCCGACGGCAGGCGATTCACCGCCTGACAGTGGGGGCACACGATGTGCAACGCGTCGCTCATGGCGGAACTCCGGGGTCCCTGTGGATGTGAACTCCCCCCTGTATGGGGGCAAATCGCGCCCGATACAAGTCCGCCCATGCGGTTCCGTACCGGCGATGCCAGGGCGACACGCGGGCGCGCGGGCTGCACGGATGCGGCGTAGCCGATACCATCCGCATTCCCCCTGGCGACGCGCCGGTCCGACCCTTCCGCTGTCGGCTCGGCGCAGCAGGGCATTGCACCGCTCCCACCCCCGAATTCTGGAGAAACGCGCATGGACGTCAGAGCCGCAGTCGCCTTCGAGGCCGGCAAGCCCCTGAGCATCGAAACGGTGCAGCTCGAAGGCCCCAGGGCCGGCGAGGTGCTGGTCGAGATCAAGGCCACCGGCATCTGCCACACCGACAAGTACACGCTCTCCGGCGCCGATCCGGAAGGCCTGTTCCCGGCCATCCTCGGCCATGAGGGCGCCGGCGTCGTCGTCGACGTCGGCCCGGGCGTGACCTCGCTGAAGAAGGGCGACCACGTGATCCCGCTGTACACGCCGGAATGCCGCGAGTGCGAGTACTGCCTGAACCCCAAGACCAATCTGTGCCAGGCGATCCGCACGACGCAGGGCCAGGGCCTGATGCCGGACGGCACCTCGCGCTTCAGCTTCCAGGGCAAGCCGCTGCATCACTACATGGGCTGCTCGACCTTCGCCAACTACACGGTGCTGCCGGAGATCGCGCTGGCCAAGGTTCGTGAGGACGCGCCGTTCGACAAGATCTGCTACATCGGCTGCGGCGTCACCACCGGCATCGGCGCGGTGATCTTCACCGCCAAAGTCGAGGCCGGTGCCAACTGCGTCGTGTTCGGGCTCGGCGGCATCGGCCTGAACGTGATCCAGGGCCTGAAACTGGTCGGCGCCAACATGATCGTCGGCGTCGACATGAACCCGGACCGCGAGTCCCTCGCGCGCCAGTTCGGCATGACCCACTTCGTCAATCCCAAGGCCGTCGAAGGCGATCTGGTCGCGCATCTGGTCGAGCTGACCGGCGGCGGCGCCGACTACAGCTTCGAATGCATCGGCAACGTGCAGGTCATGCGCCAGGCGCTGGAGTGCTGCCACAAGGGCTGGGGCGTCTCGACCATCATCGGTGTGGCGCCGGCCGGCGCCGAGATCAGCACCCGTCCGTTCCAGCTCGTCACCGGCCGGCGCTGGATCGGCTCGGCCTTCGGCGGCGCGCGCGGCCGCACCGACGTGCCGAAGATCGTCGACTGGTACATGGACAACAGGATCAACATCGACGATCTGATCACCCATACCCTGCCGCTGGAGCGGATCAACGAGGGCTTCGACCTGATGACGCGCGGCGAATCGATCCGCAGCGTCGTCGTCTACTGAGTCCCCCGCGATCATGATCGAGACGATCAGCGAACACGGCTGCTTCGGCGGCGTCCAGGGCTATTACCGTCACGCCTCGACGACCATCGGCCTGCCGATGCGCTTCTCCGTCTACCGGCCGCCGCAGGCCGCGAGCGGACCGCTGCCGACGCTGTTCTACCTGGCCGGCCTGACCTGCACCGAAGAGACCTTCATGATCAAGGCCGGGGCGCAGCGCGTCGCCGCCGAACTCGGCCTGATCCTCGTCGCCTGCGACACCAGTCCGCGCGACACCGGCATCGCCGGCGAGGCCGACGAATGGGACTTCGGCAGCGGCGCGGGCTTCTATCTCAATGCCACCGAGGCGCCGTGGTCGCGGCACTACCGCATGTTCGACTACGTGACGGAGGAACTGCGCAGCACCGTCGTCGAACACTTCGGCGCCGACCCGCAGCGGCTTGGCCTGTCCGGCCACTCGATGGGCGGCCACGGCGCGCTGGTACTGGCCCTGCGCAAGCCCGAGCTGTACCGGTCGGTTTCGGCCTTCGCGCCGATCAGCAATCCGACACGCTGCCCCTGGGGCGAGAAGGCGTTCTCACGCTACCTCGGCGCGGAGCGCGAGGCCTGGGCGCAGTACGACGCCTGCGAACTGATCCGCGGCCACGGCCGCGCGGTCTATCCCGGGATCCTCGTCGACCAGGGCCTGGCCGATCAGTTCCTGGATCAGCAGCTCGCGCCGGACGCTCTGGAAGCCGCCTGCCGTGACGCCGGACAGCCCCTGCAGCTGCGTCGCCACGCCGGTTACGACCACGGGTACTTCTTCATCCAGACCTTCGTCGAGGATCATCTGCGCTTCCACCACCGGACATTGACCCAGGCCACGACGGCGGCCGGCTGAGGCCGTTAGGCCAAAAAAATGTGGCCAAACGCATTGTTTCCGGTTCAATCCTTGCTTATCGTTCGGACCGGGGGAAGGACGATCGGTGCGACCACGGCGGGGATCGCCACCGCGAACACGGCGGGGATGCGGTTTTTCAGGCCGCGCATCAATCCGAGACTCCGGGTATAAAGCAAGTTGTAGCCATGTGTCGTGCGCGGAGCAGCCGCCTCCGCCAAGCCCAACGGGGGGCGTTCCCGTACTTTCGAAAGAACGGAGTAACCGCAAGTGAGTGAGACCTACAGCAAGGCCCAGTTGATTGAAGACATCGCCGCCAAGACCGACCTGCCGAAGACGCAGATCAAGGGAGTGCTGGACCTGGCGTTCGAAAACGTTGTGAAGAAGGTCAAGAAGGGAGACCGCGTCGCTCTGGCCGGATTCGGCACCTTCTCGCTGCGCAAGCGCGCCGCACGCAAGGGCCGCAACCCGGCCACCGGCGAGCAGATCAAGATCAAGGCCAGCAAGTCGATCGCGTTCAAGGTCGCCAAGGCCGCCAAGGACAAGCTCTAAGCTCGGAGCTGGCATTGCGCGCGACGGGGAGGGGTTGCCCGAGCGGCCACCCCTCCCCCGCGCTTTTGTAGAGTCGAAATGTTTTCTCGCTTGTTGCAGCAAAGATGGATCGCCGGCATGCGGATCCAACCGGCGGTCGCACTGTGCTGCGCCGTTCTCGCCAGTCACTCCATGCCGGCAAGCGCAGCCGCGCCACGCGGCCCGTCGGCCAATCCGGAAGTCCTGATCGCCCGCTGCACCCGCACCGCCGCCACCGCGCACCCGTGGCGCGCCAAGCAGATCGAACGCGCCATCATCCGCTACCGTCTGGCGATGTCGTATCGCAACACGACGCAGGAGGAATTCTCCCTGCGCGAACGCGCCAAGATGCGCGCGGCCGAGATCGAGGCCGCGACGAATCTCGAACAGACCTGCAAGCAGCAGCCCCCGCAAACCAGCCCGTCGTCGCTGCCGCTGCCCTGAGCCCGCCCGGCACCAACCGGACGGCACAACGCCTCGCTTATCCGCCGCTTTCGTCGAGCAGGATCTCGACGTGGGTGCCGTCCGTGTCGTACGACGGACACCCGCCGACGAAGGTCGCGTACGCGGCGGAGACGGACTGCGCGGTCGGCGCGTAGCCCGTGGCCTCGGCCACGAACTGCCAGTCCCCCTCGACGAGTCCGAACGAACACGGCACCACGCAGCGCAGCTTGTCGCCTTCGACCGTCACGTTGGTGTGGCGCGAAACGACCAGATCGTCCGCCGGCACCGCGTGATCGTTGACGACGAACTGCGACAGCAGCACCTCGCCGATCACCGCGTCGGTGGTCGCGCCGCTGGCCTGGTCGATGTGCAGGACCTCGTCCTCGAAGCTGTGCAGGCAGATGCCGACGTCGCCCTCGTCGCCGCCGGAATTCGAACAGCCGGCCAGCAGCGCCAGCAGGCATGCGGACAATGCGTGTCGCAGTTTCATGGTTATACCCTCCCTGAATAGATTGATGGCTCCGCGCCGTCTCGGCGGCGTAGCGCTCAGACTGAAGCCCCACCGGCGCCGCCGTCAATCGGAAATCGCCGCGTAGTCATCCCTCCCGCACGCCGCAATCCCCGACTGCACCGGACTGACGCACCCGTCTGGCTCGCCCGCATCGCCTTCAGCCGTCGAACAACCCCCATGCCACCAGCGCGGTGTAGCCCATGCCGGCGACGAACAGACTGCCGAAGATCAGCTTGTTGTAGCGCGCCATCCACACCGGCAGATAGATGTCGAAGTTGTCGGCGCGATCCTGCGTATAACGGGCGGCCACGTCGGTCAGCGGACAGCGGCCGCGGTTGAGCAACAGCACGAAGACTTCGACGACGACCACGCCGATCAGGCCGGCGGCGATATCCAGACGCCGGGCTGACGTCGCCACCGGCAGCGCGACGATGCAGCCGGCAAACAGTGCCCAGATGACGGTGTGAACCATCCTCACGGCTCTGAGCTTCATCCCGTCGCGCATCGCGGTCACCCCATCCGCATCCGTTCCCGTCCGACGTTTCCCGAGGGCACCCGACGAAACCGGCCTATCGTCCCGGAGGCCATTCCGGATAGTGCGGCACGACGCCGCCATCCGTCAGCCACGGCACGTCGTGCGCGCACCAGATGTGCTGGCTCGGTGTCAGCCCCGGATCGTCGTCGAGCGTCGCCACCCGCAGGATCACCTGCGGCTGCTGCGTCCGTTCGGCAACCAGATGGGAGCCGCAGTTGGAACAGAAATGACGCAGCTTGCCGGGCGACGACTCGAAGCTTCTCAGCAACGCCTGCCCCCGGGTCCAGCGGAAGTGCGTGCGCAACACCCCCGCCGTCGGTGCGTACGACGCCGCGTGCGCCTTGCGGCAGTTCCGGCAGTGGCAGTGCGTGATCGGCATGTCGATCCGGTCGACCTCGTATCCGACTGCGCCACACAGACAGCTGCCCTTCATCGTCCCGTTCCTCGTTGCGTCCTGGAGTGCTTCGGCGCCCGTCCCTCCGGCGCCGCCCGGGTGAGCTTACTGCGCCCGTTTGCGCACCGCCTCGATCTCGTCGGGGGACAGCCCCAGGGACACCAGGAACTCATGGTGGGCCTGCGGCGCATCGCGCTCGAAGGCACGGTGCCAGCGGCGACGGCCGGCGGCGTCGACGCCGGCCTCCTCCAGCATCTTCACCCACTGCGCGACATCGACCTTGCGCGGGCCGCTGCGCCCGAGCAGACGGGTGACGAGGCGCTGCTGCGCCTGCAGCTGCGCCATCTCGGCGTTGAGCGCCACCAGCCGCTGCTCCAGCGCCGCCTCCACATTCCCGCCGCGCGCGCCGTCCAGCACCGCCTGGATCGCCTTGAGCGGCAGCCCCGCCTTGCGGAAGGTCTCGATCCGCGTCATGCGCGCATGCTCCGCCTCGCCGTAGAGCCGATAGCCGGCCGCACTGACCTCGGCCGGCCGCAGCAGACCGATGCGGTCGTAGTACAGCAGGGTCGCCCGGGACAGCCCGAAGGCTTTCGCGAACGCAGTGATGGTCTGGGGTTTCATCGACGGTCCTGTCCAAGCCTCGCCACCGGATCGCACATCGGCCGATGCACGCCCGGCGATCGACACCGCGCTACTCGCCGATCGGCGCCAGATCCGGCGCCACCCAGGCGCGCCGCGCCGCGTCCGCATCCAGCCGCTCGGCGCTGTAATGATGCGCCAACACACCCCGCGCGTCCTCGACCAGATCGGGATTGCGTTCGAGAAAGCTGTCGAAGCCCTGCTCCGGCTGTGCCCGCAGGCGCGCCGCCATGATGCGCATCAGCGCCTCGGTCAGGGTCCAGTTGAACTTGTCGGGCGCGCCGAACCGGATCGCCAGCTCGCGGATGCCGACGCACACCCGCCCGATCGCATCGTCCAGCGGAAAGTGGCGCAGATGGGCCCACGCCATCCACAGATGTCCACGGTGATCGAAAGCCGCCGGGCTCAGATCCCGGGCCTCGAACCGCTCCAGAAAGGTCCGCTCGTCCAGTTGCATGGGTCACGCCTCATTCGAATGGGCGCGGAGCATGAAGGGTGTAGCGGTAGACGGGTCAAGCGCGACGGGTGGACGGTGATCAGCCTGAGGCGGATTGCCGAAGGATTAGTTCAGGGTGTCCACTAAACCGTAGGAACCGTCACGTCGCACTGCAACACTTGTTAGCGATCATTAGGGACTGAAACGACCGCGGTTGCGATGTTCATGTCCATGAATTGGAGCCGATGGATTCCGTACTTCTTACTCAGGTAAGCGAGCAGTTCTTGTACTTCGCGTCGATCAATATCCGTGTCCACGATCATCACCTGCCCGTCCGCTTCTTGGGCCATTGGATCCACTAGCCCATTTACGAGCTTCAATGCAAACGGACTATCTCGTAGCGCCTGCCAGTTCTTGCCGTAAGGATTCAGGCACAACCTGATCACGCCTGTTCCGTTCTCCGCCTTCAGCAAGACTGCACCGTCCAGATCCTGATGACGGAAAAACGTGCTGTTGTACCGAAAGTAGCAATCTCGCAGCGATGCACTGACGTCAAGATCGAAAGCCTTGGTGCAGCCATAAATCGTGTTGAATGCCTGGTGATCTTTTACCTCACGGTTGAAACCCGTTGACGTGAACCAGACTACGCGAGCGTCATGCGCAACGTCGACGCCAGTGGAACGCAGTTGCTTAGCAGCCTTAGTGAAGATTCCAGAGATGCGGTTGTTCGGGGTGAGAGCGCTAACCGACCCATGAACCTCGCCTCGATCCAGCGCCGCGAGACGGGCGGCGATGTTCTCCGGACTCTCGACCTTTGTTTTTTCCTCAACCAACAACCGGAAGCCGTCGAGGCACGCGAGCCAGTCCGACTCGTCCTTGCTCGAAGTGGGGATCGCTTGGACGTCGGCGCCCCAGCTCTTCAGGACTTCTTCAGCAAACGAAAAGTCAGCCATGATCGCTAACGCTCAGGGTTAAGGGCGCGGCTCCGCCGAAGGCGGAGACGTCGCCCCTTGAATGATGGAATGGACTCCTCCCGCTGTTTTAAGCGGCATCTGAGTGCCAAGCTGGAGATGCGAATCATCAGCTCACCAACGAGAGGAGTCCGGACATAGAATCTACGCTCATTGCGGTGGACACGGCAAAGCTCGTGTTTGAAGTGGCCGAAGCCGGTCCGTCGGGCAAGGTGGTGCGGCGTCTGAGATTGAACCGCACGCAATTCTCCGAGTATCTGGCCACGCGGGAGAAAGCGTCGTTTGTACTGGAAGCCTGTGGCGGCGCCCACCATTGGGCACGCGTGATGCAACGATGTGGCCATACCGTTCGGTTGTTGCCAGTGCCCTATGTCTGCGCCTACCGCCGCCGCAACAAAACCGATCGTGCCGATTGTCTGGCGATGCTGGAAGCGGCGAAGAATCCGGAGATCCTGGCGGTTCCCGTAAAGTCCGTCGAGCATCAGGCCATCCAGGGGCTGCATCGTTGCCGCAGTGCATGGATGCAAGCGCGCACGGCGCGGATCAACACGCTGCGTGGCCTGTTGCGTGAATTCGGCATCGTGCTGCCAGTGGGCGCTGGCGCAGCGTTGCAGCGGATGCCCGAGGCGCTCGAAGACGAAGCCGTTCCGCTGGCGCTGCGGCCGACCCTGCACGCGTTGCTTGATGAGGTCCGGGACCTCGCACAACGCATCATTGCGGTTGAGCACCAGCTCGAAGCGATCAGTCGACAGAATCCCGTTATCGATCACTTGCGGGATATCTCCGGCATTGGACTGCTGGCGGCAACGGCGCTGTACGCCAGCGCCAACGACGCCCGGCACTACCGCAACGGACGGCATCTGGCGTCCTGGCTCGGCCTGACGCCACGCGAGCATTCCAGCGGACACGTTCGCAGGCTCGGGGGCATCAGCAAACGCGGGGATCGCTACGTTCGAATGTTGCTGACGCATGGAGCCAGAGCGGTACTGCTGCGCGCCGGGCAGATGCAACGCGCCGGACAGGATCTCAATGCCTTGCAGAAATGGGTGCTCGCGCTCAAAGCACGCACGAATCACAACAAGGCAACGTGTGCACTGGCCAACAAGCTCGCGCGCATCGCCTGGGTCACCTGGCGGCACGGCACCATGTTCGATCCGAATCAGGCTGCGGCTGCCTCGGCCTGATTCATCGAAATCTAACCTTTCCAGCGGTTGCGCAGGAGAAGACAGCGGATCATGGCGCAGACGGTCGGACCGTCCGGGAAACAAAGCCGATAACAAGCGTGAGCGCGGAAAAGCTCGTTGCGAACGTGTGGCTCTCCTGGCGCGGATTTCCATGAAGGCTCGGCCTGCAAAGCAGGCCCTCGATGAAGCCGAATGTACGACTGCAACCACCTCTACACGTCGTGATCAGTGATGACCTTCATCTGCGGGCTTGCGGGGGGAGTCCATGTACATTTTGTTAGGTGCCATTACCGAAGATCCTCGTACTTGGACTCCGCCAAATCAAAAAAGCCCGCTGCGTCTTCATGATTGAGAGCCAATCCCGCAAGGAAAGCCGCTGGCCCTGCTGATGAGCGCAAGGCCTCAACACCATCCGGGTCGATGGAATAGAGATACAGCGATAGAACAAGTTCGTCGCCTTCTTTTAGGTCGCATGGGTCAACTTTTTGGGGGAGTGTGACCTCCCAATAACCACAACCAGTCCAAGCTTCAGGTGCATCGAACAAGCAGATCTCCACCAAACCCTTGTTCTTTAGTTTCTCTAGGCCCTTATTTTCCGCCAGTAAACGCAACGGCTCTCCTCGAGCTCTCGACCAAATAAACGTATGGCCGAGCCAACCGTGGATCGTACTAACGCCGCTAAATCCACCATAGGATTTCGATAAGTGCTCAGCACTGGTATAGAGCCTTGCGACATTTAGGTAGCCCCTGTTACGTCGCTTCACGGCCTCGATTGCACGTTCGAAGGCTACCGTACTATCTACTTCATACCCCGGGCTCGCTAGCTTGCGGCTCAACATTTCGACGACGTACGCCGCCTCAGCCGATTTGCAAGAAAGATACCCAATTCCACCGCTCAATCCAGGAATTTCTTCATCAAACCCGTCGAGCCGAACTGGGAGTACACAATCACTTCCATGCTCATGCGCAAGGCGGTCAATGATCTGTCGCCTCTCGAAAATTGCCCACATCTTCGTTAGATAGTTAGATGTTAGAACGAGCAAACAGTAGCGGCACTCACGCGTGTAGATGGACCGTAGAGTCTCGTATAAGTCCTTTCCCCACAGATCGTGCTGCTCGAACTGATCATAAAACACAGCTATTCCTGCGTTCTTGAGACGCTGTGCTACATCTTCAGCGAATGGGCGATCCTCGCCGGCAAATGAGATAGCAATGGAATATTTCGGCACAGTGCTCTCCATGGCACCTAACGTGCTAGCTAACCGGCGCGCCGCCGTCAGGCGGAGCGTCCGTGTTGAGCGGCGGGTTAGGGCTCACGCCCAGAAGCAAGGCTGCGCATTGATACTCGGCGCTGCCCTTTGAAAAGTAGCTCTCCGTGAAGCCTTCAGCCAAAAATTCGTGGTAGATGTCGTTACCAGATACCACAAAATGCTTGGCTTTCTTCTTGGCATCAAAAAACCACTGCTCCTTACGACTATGTAGATAGACCCACGAATCCATTTGCTCGGGCCAATCGGATTCGCGGACCTCAAGCAAGAAGGAAAACAGGGCGTCCCGATATGGAACGCAGTCTGTCCACGCGAAACGACAAGCCCACGCGCGCTCAAACGCGAGCTTCCCAATCTCATCCGAGCCCTCAACGAAGAAATACAAATCGCATTTTCCTGCGGCAACTGCCGTTGCCGCATCTTGCCCGCCACTTAAATCTGGCTTTCTGCTCAACGGCACAGCCACTGGGATTGGTTTCTTCTTAGCGCCGAACATATGCTGAGCCCTAGACAGTATGACTTTCGCAGGAGCCCGAAAAGGCGCTGACCTCCGCGAGGCCTTTATCGCGGGTTGGCCCAGGGCCAGAGCCGCACGAGCGAGATAGCACTACGCTCAAGGTCGGTTTCCT
>JAQVDP010000002.1 GCA_028698335.1 Nevskiales bacterium
CCTTCTAAGCGAACGGTCGCAGGTTCGAATCCTGCCGGGCGCGCCATGAATTGAAGTCGCACTGCTGCTGATCGACCGCTGTGCTCGTTCAGCGAGAGCATTCGAACCTGCGACAAATATCGAACAGGTTCGACAATCTGGCGTCAGCCGGATTGAACGTCGCCGCAGGCGACGGCCCGGAGGGCGAGCGTAGCGAGTCATCCTGCCGGGCGCGCCATGAATTGAAGTCGCACTGCTGCTGATCGACCGCTGTGCTCGTTCAGCGAGAGCATTCGAACCTGCGACACACAACGAAAATCAGCTTCCCATTCAGGGCGCGATGACGGCCTGTTGATCCGGTTCTGCGATAGCTGTCCGACTTTGGATCACATCTACCCCGAGCCCCCCAAATAGGGGCTACGGCCCAGCGTGCCCGATCCCTACGCTTGCGCCACCGTTCTGGTTCGGAGCTTGCGATGTTGCGCACCCCCTTGATCACTGCCGGCAGCGCCTTGCTGCTGGGCGCCTGTGCCAGTGCGCCGGTGGCGCCACCGCCGGCCTTCGATGTGCAGGCCGATCCCGTCGCGCAGTCCGCGCAGTTCATCACGCCGGTCAACGCCGGGGACCGGGGGGCGGGGCAGCAGGTCGCGCTGACGGCCTGCAATGTGGTGTTCGGGATCAAGACCGGCGCCAACGCGCAGACGCAGGCGGGGATGTTCGAGTCCACCAGCGGACGGGTGGATGCGAAGGTGTCGCAGGTCTATCTGCTGGAGGGGGTCAGCGACGCGCGGATGCAGGCGATCACGGACCGGATCTGCGCGCGGGCTGGGGAGCAGCTCGCCGCGGCGGGGATGCAGGTGATGCCGCACGCGAAGCTCGCGGCGACGCCGCAGTATCAGGCGCTGACCGAGAAGGGACGGGCGGCGCCGGTGGAGTGGAGCGTCGGCAAGGCCGACTACAAGGTGTTCGCGCCGTCCGGCTGGACCGTGTTCGACCAGCGTTTCGACGGCACCGCGCGCGGCATCGCCAATATCTTCGGCGCGGCGACGCGCAGCAACCCGGCCTCGCTGGAGAGCAGGCTGGTGCACGAGCTGGGCGTGAACGGGGTGCACCTCGACATCCTGGTCGACTTTGCCAGCCTGAGCAGCAGCGACCAGCAGAACAAGGGGATGCTGAGCCGCCTGGCGGGGGCGGACGAGGCCTCGGTGGAGACGACACTGGCGCTGAGCGTGACCGGCATGCTGAAGCTGGTGACGCCGGAGGTGATCAACTGCCACAAGCTCGGCTGCGACACGCTGGAGCAGCGCTGGCCGATGTACAAGTCCGCGCGGCCGCTGGTGGCCACGGAGACCTTCTACAGCGAGCTGCGCGACGCCGAGTCGACCGCGGGCAAGGTGGCCGAGGGCGTCGCCAACGTGCTCGGCTTTCTCGCCGCCGCGGCCGGGGGCAGCGGCAGCAGCGTGAGCATGTCGAAGTGGGCGGTGGCGGCCGATGCCGACGCCTACGCGGCGATCGCAGAGCAGTACGCCTCCGGGTTTGTGGCGATGGCCGCGGTGGCCGCGCAACCCTGATCCCGGATGGACCGAATGCCGTCTTCGTGAAGGCGAAGGCCTTGGCCTCCGCGACCGGGCTGGTCGCGGAGGCTTCTTTTGTGGGGTCTAGAATTCGGGCCGGACCAGGCCCATGCGCGCGGCTTCCAGGGTGGCCTCGGCGCGGCTGGACACCTTGAGCTTGCGGTAGACCGCCTTGATGTAGCCGGCGGCGGTGTTGCGCGTGACCTCCATGTGCTCAGCCACTTCCGGCAGTTTGTAGCCCTTGGCGATCAGGATCAGGGTTTCGCGCTCGCGCGGGGACAGTTCGTCCTCGGCCGCGGTCGGCGGCGCGGCGAAGACCCGCAGCAGGCGCTGGGCGATGGCGGGTGACAGCGGCGGTTCGCCGGCGATGATGCCGCGCAGCGCGGCGAGCACGCGGTCCTTCGGATGGTCCTTGAGCAGATAGCCCTGGGCGCCGGCGTGCAGCGCCGGGAACAGGTGATGGTCGTCCGCGTAGATCGTGGTGACGATGCAGCGGCATTGCGGCGCGCTGCGGGACAGTTCGCGGATCAGCTCGACGCCGGAGCCGTCCGGGAGGTTCAGATCGACGAAGGCAAGATCGGGCGTGCGCGCGGCGAGCAGGCGCCGGGCGTCGGCCAGCGTCGGCGCGATGTCGGCGGCGATGCCGGGGAAGGCCTCCCGCATCAGCTCGCCGAGCCAGACCGCGGTGGTCGGATGGTCTTCGAGGACCAGCCCGTATTGGAAGGATTCGGTGTTCACGGCGTTCGAGTGTCGCACAAGCCGCGCCCGGGGACGGCCGCGGCGGCAGGTTTCAGGCGTTCGGCAGCGGGAAGCGCAGCAGCACCTTGGTGCCGCCCTCGGTGCCGGAGCTCCACTGGATCGTGCCCTGCAGTTCCTCGGCCCGGCGCCGCATCGCGGTGGTGCCCGAGCCGAGCGGCGCCTGCTGCGCGGTGGGGCCGTCGTCGGTGACGTCCAGCACCAGATCGCTGCCGAGCTGGCGCGAGCGGATGCGCATGTGTCGCGGGTGGGCATGGCGCAGCGCGTTGGTGACGGCCTCGCGCACGATGCGAAACAGGTGCAGCGCCTGGCCATCGTCGAGATGCGGGTCGGGCAGCGCGGTGTCCTGCTCCCACAGCAGGGTGATGCCGAGCACGTCGAGGCGCTGCTCGGTCTCGTCGCGGATCCGGGCGAGGATCTCGAGCAGCGAGCCCTCGGCGTGCGACGCGCGCGAGACGATGTCGCGCAGGTCCTGCATCACCGCGCGGGCGAGATCGGCCTGGCTGCGGTCCTCCAGCGAGTGGATCAGGGTCAGCAGCTTGGCGCCGATGTCGTCGTGCAGGTCGCGGTAGATCCGGGTGCGCTCCTCGTTGGCGGCGCGGATGCGTTCGATCTGGGTCAGCGCCGCGAGGTCCTGCGGCGGCGGGCGGTCGGCGCGGTGGCGGCGGCCGCGCAGCAGCGCGTAGGCGGCGACGGTGACCGCGACGGCCGCGACGATCCAGGGCAGCGCGGCCGTCATCGTGCGTGCCCGGTGGCGTCGTGGGCCTCGGCCCAGGCCAGGCGCTGGCGGAAGGTCGCGACCCGCGCATGGTCCTCGCCGAAGGTGTCGACGACCACCGGCAGCGACAGCTTGAGCTGCGCGACCGCGGCGTCGAACTGGCCGGACCGGCGCAGCGACTCGGCATAGTTGCCGCGGAACAGCGCCAGATGCAGGTGCTCCGGCGGCAG
Organism: Nevskiales bacterium; assembly: GCA_028698335.1. GTDB lineage: Bacteria > Pseudomonadota > Gammaproteobacteria > Nevskiales > Nevskiaceae > Solimonas. Next base: position 3,258 of record JAQVDP010000002.1, read on the forward strand.
CATGCCGGCGGCGAGTTCGACCAGCCGCGCGAAGGTCCGGGTGGAGTCGTCGAGCCGGCCGAGCGCGCGGTAGTTGTTGCCGAGGTTGTTGTACTCGACCAGATCGTTGATCGACGGCCCGTCCGGCTTGGCTTCGGCCTGCGCGATCAGTGCGGCGTTGAGGCGGGCGGCGGTGGCCAGATCGCCGGCCTCGCTGGCGACGTAGGCGTAGAGACTGGCGACGCTGCGGGTCATCTCGGCATCCGCGCCGAGCTGGCGGGTCATGCCCTCGTGCGCGGCGGCGGCCGGCTGCATGCCGTCGGCGGCGTGGCTGGCCATCGCCAGCGTGGCGGCGAGCCCGGCCTGCGCCATCAGCGTCTGCGGATGCTCCGCGCCGAAGACTTCGCTGCGCAGGCCGACGATGTGCTCGAACATCCCGATCGCCTCGTCGAACTGGCCGAGGTCGCGCTTGATGTTGGCGACGACCTCCTCGAAGGTGGTCACGCGCGGATGCTTCTCGCCCAGGGTCTCGCGCGCCGCGTCCCGGGCGGCGACGGCGATGGGCAGCGCCTGGTCGAACTTGGACTGCTGCTGCAGCACGTGGGCATAGGTGCCGTCGAGTGTCAGCGTGACCGGGTCGGCCGGCCCCAGTGCCTCCGCGGCCCGCGCGGCCAGCGGTTCGAGCAGGTTCTCCGCAGCTTCGAAGTGACCCTGGTTGATCAGCACGTTGGCGCGCGTCAGTGCCAGCTCGTAGCCGAAGCGTGGATCGTCGGACGGCGGGATCGCGTCGAGCTGGCGGGCGGTGGCGTCCTCCTGGCCGGAGGCGAGCAGGCCGTCTGCCAGTTCCAGCTCCAGGCGCGCGAGCAGCGCCGGGTCGGCGTCGGGCAGGCCGCGGGTGGTCGCGACGGCGTCGTCGAGCAGCGCGAGCCCGGCGTCGTAGCGGCCGAGGCCGATGTAGGTGTTGCCGAGCGCGCGCTTGAGCTGGGCGACACTGCTGGGCGGCAGGTCGGTGCGGGCGGACAGCTCGGCGCGCGCGACGTCGAGCACGTGCAGCACCGAGATCTTCTCGCCGAGCGCATGTTCCGGGTCCGCCGCGGTGAGCATGTCGGCGAGGAAGCGGTTGACCGCCTCGCGCTCGCTGAGGCGCTGTTCGGCGGCGGCGCGCGCCCGCGCCTCGGCCAGCGCGTAGCGGGTCGAGATCACGGTGGCCGCGATCAGCGCGACGACGACGACGGCGGCGGCCGCCGAGACCGCCTTGTGACGGCGCGCGAACAGGCCGATCACGTAGCCGAGCGTCGGCGGGCGGGCCTCGATCGGCTGGCGGTTCAGGTAGCGCCCGATGTCGGCGGCGAGTTCGGCGGCCGACGCGTAACGGGCGCCGGCCTCGCGCGCCAGCGCCTTCATCACGATGGTGTCGACGTCGCCGCGGGCCGACGGCAGGCGGTCGCACAGGCGCACCGGTTCGTCGCGCTGCAGCCGTCCGAGTGCGCTGACCACGGTCGACTTCTCGAGTCCGGGGTAGGGCAGCTCGCCGCAGATGAGCTGGTAGGCGATCACGCCGAGGGCGTAGACGTCGCTGCGGGCGTCGAGCGCGGCGGCCTCGCCGCACAGCTGTTCCCAGCTCATGTAGGCGATGGTGCCGAGGATCTCGCCGGCGCTGGTCATCTGGGTCTGCTCGTCGGCCGCGACGTGGGCGACGCCGAAGTCGAGGATCTTGGGTTCACCGCGCTCGTTGACCAGGATGTTGCCGGGCTTGAGGTCGCGATGGATGACGCCGCGCGTGTGCGCGAAATGAGTGGCGCGCGCGATCGTCGCCAGCAGGCGCAGGCGTGCGCGCAGATCCAGCCCGGCGCGGTCGGCGTAGTGCAGCACGTCTTCGCCGCGCACGTACTCCATCACCAGATACGGCAGCTCGCCGCCCGGGCCGGCCTCGGTGCCGGAGTCGTAGAGACGCGCGATGTTGGTGTGTTCCAGCGCCGCGAGCAGCTTGACCTCGCGCTCGAAGCGCTGGCGCCCCAGCGCCGACGCGCTGCGCAGGACCTTGATCGCGACCTCGCGCCGTGGCTGCCGCTGCTCGGCGAGGTAGACCTGTCCGGCCGCGCCCTCGCCGAGCAGGCGGATCAGGCGATAGCCCCCGATGGTGCCGAGGGTGGAAGCGGAGGCGGGGGCGTCTTCGAGCGTCATCGGTCTGCGGGCGGCGGATTCGCGGTGTCCATCGACCCGGGGAAAGATGCATCAGCCGTGCCGAGGGCCCGAGCATTATCACAGCCCCAGCCGGATTGTCTGTCGGGAACCCGCTTGCAGCCCCTCACGGCACGCAGGCGTGGGCGGCCCCGGCCGCAGTCAGCGACGCCGGTGCGCAGTGGCGTGCCGCGATCCGCGCGGACGGCGCCGGGCCGGGACTAGGCTTCGAGGACGTGACTGCGATCGAGGAACTTGTCGAAGAAGATCGCGTCGGCGCCGACGCCGGCGTCGCCCAGCACCTTGATGCAGGCGTCGATCATCGGCGGCGGCCCGCACAGATACGCGTGGTGGCGGCCGAGACCCGATCCGAGCACATTCTCGAAGTGTTCCGGGATGAAGCCGCGCCGCCCGCTCCAGTCGCTGTCGTCCGGTTCGGCCGACAGCACGGGCTCGAACGCGAAGCGGCCGTGCCAGCCCGCCTTGAGCGCCTCGATCCGGTCCAGCGCGTAGAGATCGGCCCGGGTTCTGGCGCCGAAGAACAGGGTGACGTCCCGCGCGACGCCTTCGGTCTTGGCCTGTTCGAGCACGGCGAGGATCGGCGCCAGTCCGCTGCCGCCGGCGATGCACAGCAGTGGCGCGTCGGCCGGCCGCAGCCAGAAGTCGCCATAGGGGCCGTGCCCTTCGAGCACGGTGCCGACCCGGGCCTCGCTGAACAGCCATTCGGTGAAGGCGCCGCCGGGGACGCGGCGGATGAAGAAGGAGACCGCGTCGGTCGCGTCGGCGGTGCCCGGAGCGCTGGCGAACGAATAGCTGCGCGCCTCGCGCACGCCGTCGTGGATCACGCCGGGCACGTAGATCTCCGCATACTGGCCGGCGGTGTAGCGCGCCGGATCCTGCAGGCGTGCCTGCACGTGCAGGATGTCGTGCGTCAGTCGGTCCAGGCCGGTGATTTCGCCGCGGGTGTGGATGACCGGATGCGCGGGTCGGTCCGAGGCGTCGATGTCGACCTCGACGGTCACGTCCGTCTGCGGGACGCTCTGGCAGGCGAGCACGTAGTTCTGCTGCAGTTCCTCCGCGCTGAGGATGTAGCTCTTGTCGGTCATCTCGCGGACTTTTCCGCTGACCAGCCGGCATTTGCACTTGCCGCAGCCGCCGGCGCGGCAGTCGTGCGGGAAGGGGATGGACTGGTCCAGCGCGGCCTGCAGCAGCGTCGCCTTGGCGTTGACCTTGACCGTACGGCCCGACGGCACGATCTGCATCGTGCAGTCGACCGCTGATCGTCGGAACAGGCGTGACAGCATGGGGCTCCTCCTGGCGCGGGTGGCTCCGGGCCGGGCGGCGGACGCTGACGTCCGCAAGACCGGCCGGGATGGCGTGGACCCACTGTATCGGCGGGCGCCGGAAGGCGTCTCCTATCGATCGATAGGAAGGGGGCGGATTCGCGCGGCGGCGCGGGCGCTCAGATCAGCCCGGCACGCTGGGCGGCGTGGACCGCCGCGGTGCGGCTGCCGACATCGAGCTTGCCGTAGATGTTGTGCAGGTACCATTTGACGGTGCCTTCGCCGAGAAAGCTGCGGCTGGCGATCTCGGCATTGCTCAGGCCCTCGGACAGCAGCTTGATGATCTGGATCTCGCGTCCGCTGAGCGCGTCCAGCGTGTTGTCGTCATGGGTCGGCGACGCCTTCTCCCGGATCTGCTGCGCGATCGGGCTGCAGCGCCCGCGATAGTCGGCCTGGTAGGTTTCGAGCAGCGGGGAGAGCAGGGTGTATTCGTCGTAATAGACCCGGAAATAGCCTTCCAGCTCGCCGAGCGTGAGCGCCTCGTGGATCTGTTCCAGCGCGCGCGGCGTGTTGCCGAGGTCGTAGTTGGCGATGGCCTTCAGCAGCAGGCATTCGCAGAGCTTGAACTGCTGCCCGGAGCTGCGCGCGTGTGCCAGCATCGGCGCGATCAGCGCGGCCGCACGCTCGGCTTCGCCGCGCAGCAGCGCCAGCCGCGTGAACAGGCGGATGCCGCGATCCTTCTGGAACGGGGCGTTGCTGTCCGGGCGCAGATCGGCCAGATGGGCCGCGGACTCGGCCTGGTCGAGGGCGCCGGCGCGCAGCAGGCTCAGCACCCGCTCCGAGGCGATGGCCTTGGACAGCCGGGGGAAGCCGCGCTGGGCGCCGATGTGTTCGCCTTCGGCGAGCAGGTCCAGCGCGGTGCCGAGGTCGCCGTCGGCGCAGCGCAGGCGCGCGGCCGTGATGTAGCCGCAGATGACGGCGTCGGCCAGGCCCTGGTCCGGCAGCAGTGGCAGGCAGTCCTCCAGCGCCGTGCGTGCCTCGGCCAGTTCGTCGCGTTCGTAGTGCAGCAGCGCCTGGATGCCGAGGAGCATCGCCCGCTGGCTGGACGCACCGTCCTCGCCGTCGATCGACTTGAGGCTGGTCGAGATCTCCGCGCGCGCCTGGCGGTGGCGCCCGGCCTTGATCAGCGTCAGCAGCGAAACCACATGCGCCCAGGCCAGGCCGTAGTCGGAGTGGATGTTGCTGAACAGGCCACGGGCCAGCGACAGATTGCGGCTGGCCTCGCCGAACTGGCACGCGCATTTCTGTTCGAACGCCACCACGACGCGGGCGACGCCCTGCTGGTAGTCGTCGCCGCGATGGTTGCGCAGCCACTCGCCGGCGAAGGCGGCGGCGGACTGGTGATCGTCGCGCATGCCGGCGATGACGCCGCGCTGCAGGATGACCACGCCGGAGGCGTCGTCCGCGACCGAGCGGGTGCGCTTGAGGCGCTGTTCGGCCTCGACGTGGCGCCGCTGGAAGATCAGCGCCCATACCGCGAACTCCTCGAGGCTGTCCTTGAGCGCGGGCGGGGGTGACGGGCACAGGTCCAGCAGATCGAGAAACGTCTGGTGCCAGCCGGCCTGGAACACCATGCGTTCGGCGACGTCGTGCAGCCATTCGGCGGCCTGCGCGCAGTCTCCGGCGTCGGCCATCAGCTGCACCGCGCGCCGCACGTCGTCGTGTTCGCGCCACCAGTGTGCGGCGCTGCGGCGCTGCGCGTTGAGCTGCGCCAGGGCTTCGGGCGACGCGGAGCGCAGGATGGATTCGCGCAGCACCGGATGGATGCTGAGCGCGTCGTGACCGCCGTTGATGCGGCGTCGCTGGAGAATGCCGAGCCGCTCCAGACTGTCGAGCGTGCCCTTCGGGACCGCGATGTCGAGCGCGCCGAGCATCTCGACGGGGATCGCGTCGTCGAAGGCCATGACCGCCAGCAGGCGATGCTGGGCCTCGCTGAGGCCGGACAGGAAGCGATCCTCGATGTAGCGCCGCACCGGCGTGGTGTCGGCCATCGACAGCCGGCTGCGGTCGAGCGCCGCGGGCGTGCCCGACAGCGCGAGCTGCAGCAGGACCGGCCAGCCCTGGGTGGTCTGCACCAGTGTCTGGAGCTGTTCGGGCTGCCAGTGGACGTCCCGCATCGTGGCCAGATCCCGGGCCTCGTCGTCGGTCATCGCCAGTGCCTCCGGTCCGAGCCAGCGCACCATGCCCCTGGCGGACAGGTCGCCGATCGACAGCTGCGGATCGCGGAACTCCCGGGACGTCATGACGAACTGCAGGTTGGGGCCGGCGCCCCCGAGCAGGCGGTTGAGATAGCTCATCGCCGGGCTGCCGGCGAGGTGATGGACGTCGTCGAAGATCAGGCGATGGCGCTGGGACGAGTTCTCGATCTTCTTGGTGAAACGCAGGAACAGCTCGGCGGGATCGCTGGACGCCGCGGTGGGCTTGGCCCTGCCGCGGGCCAGACGGTCGATGAGTTCGGCCAGCAGCACGCCGGGATTGCGGTGTTCCGCGTTCAGCGGCAGCGCGATCGCCCGGGTTCCGCGCGGCGTGGCCTTGAATATCTGCTGCGCCAGCGTGCTCTTGCCGTAACCGGCCGGAGCCTCGATCAGCAGGATCGGTTCGCGCCGGACCGAGTCGGTCAGCCGGGTGCGGACGAGCGACGCGAGGCCCTCGCTCGCGACGAGATCGGCCGCTGTTGCATCACGCTCATTTCGATCGGTTCTGACCATGGCCACAGCATCGCAGAAAACAAGCAGCCGCTTCCTATCGAACGGTAGGAGACGGCGAAAGTGCCGTGAATGAATCTAGCTGCGTCGGCGTAGACATGCGTTTTACGCCATATCGATACGCAAGTTAAGGCAGGAGAAAAGTCATGATGAAATACGTTCGATCGTTGACGATGCCGGCGATGGTGGTCGGCATCACGTACACGCTGATGCTCGGCGGATGGTGGATGTGGTTCGGCATTCTGGCGGTGGTCGTCGGCTTCGTCGTGCTCGATGCGATTCTTCCCGAGGATCTGTCCGAGCCCGACTACGGCGCCACCTGGCTGCTGAATCTGGCGCTGTATACGGTGCTGCCGCTGCTGGTGGCGATGGATGGCGTGTTCATCTGGATGATCGGGTCGGGCGACCCGATGGGGCTGGGCGCCTGGGTCCAGCAGAACCTGGGCATCGACATGTTCGCGGCGCGCGCGGCGACCGATCACTGGTTCATGTGGGTCGGCGGCGTGCTCAGTGTCGGCCTGTTCAATGCCGTTGCGGGTACCAACGTCGGCCACGAACTGACGCACCGCACCTCGCGGCCGGTCGACATGTTCCTGGGCCGCTGGATGCTGGTGTTCAGCAGCGACGTATCGTTCTCGATCGAGCATGTCTACGGCCATCACGTGAACGTGGGCACGGCAACGGACCCGGCCACCGCCAAGCGTGGCGAGAGCCTGTATCCGTTCATCATCCGCTCGACCATCGGCAGCTACGCCCACGCCTGGAAGATGGAGAAGGCGCGCCTGGCCAAGACCGGCAAGTCGGTGTGGAACCCGATCCACAGCCGCCTGATGCGCGGCAACCTGATGTGCGTGGTGCCCTTCGTCGGGGCCTACTATGTCGCCGGCTGGGCGGGCGTCGGTCTGTTCGCTGCGGTTTCGGCCTGGGCCAAGGCGGTGCTGGAGATCGCCAACTACTTCGAGCACTACGGACTGGTGCGCGACCCGAGCACGCCGGTGCAGCCGCGCCACTCCTGGAACTCGAACAAGATGCTCAGCAGCATGACGCTGTTCAGCCTGACGCGTCACTCGCATCACCACGCCGAGGCCGAAGCCGAGTTCTGGAAGCTGCAGGCGATGCCGGATGCGCCGATGCTGCCGCACGGCTATCTGACGATGATCCTGGTGGCGCTGGTTCCGCCGCTGTTCAAGCGCCAGATGGTGCCGCTGCTCAATGACTGGGACAGCCGCCACGCGACGCCGAAGGAGCGTGAGCTGGCCCGCGAGCAGTCGATCCGCAGCGGGATGTCGGGTCTGCGGGTGGCCATGCAGGGTTGACCGGCGCTCCCCTGCAGGTCGGGCCGGGCGGTGCGCAAGCGCCGCCCGGCCTTTTTGCGCGTGCGCGCGGGACCGCGACCAGCGGCCGGCGTCGGGGGTGAAGCCGTCAGGGGCGGGCGGTCGTCGCGGCGCGGCGCAGCGCTGCGGGCGTCTGGCCGAACCAGCGGCGGCAGGCGCGGGTCAGCACCGCGGGATCGGACAGGCCGAGCAGGCCGCAGATCTGGATCAGCGGCATCTGGGTGGCGCTGAGATAGCGCAGCGCGGTCTCGCGGCGGATGTCCTCGCGGATGGCGTCGAAGCTGGTGCCTTCGCGGGCGAGGCGTCGCTGCAGGGTGCGGGGGTGCATCGCGAGCATCGCGGCGACGTCTTCGCGATTCATCATCGACGTGCCCAGCACCTTGCGCGCGGCCATGCGCACCCGGGCCGCCAGCGTCTGCCCCGGCGCGGGAAACAGGACATCCAGATAGTCGACGGCCATCTGGCGCAGGCGGGCGTTGACGCCGTGCATCGAGCTGCGCAGGAGTTCGGGGCGCAGCAGCAGCGCGGCGGCCGGCTGTGCGCTGCGCACCGGCGCGCCGAAGTGGCGGACGTAGGCGGACACCGGCGCGATCGGCTCGTGGGGCAGGTGCACGGCTTCGACGCGATAGCGGGCGCCGGCGAGTTCCTGCATCACGCGGTGGGCGACGCCCAGGCCGACGTCGATGGCCTGGCGTGTCGCCGACAGGCGCGGCAGCAGAAGTTCGTAGCGCATCTCCGCCAGCTCCGGTTGCGACGGGCTGGGTTCGAGAATGCTGAATGCGATGCCGGGGCTCTGCACGAACAGGTAGCGCGAGCCGAGCATCATCGCGTCCTGCAGCGTCCCGGCGTTCTGCATGACGACGGCCAGCGGGCCGAGCACGCCGATGTCCTGGCTGGCGGCCAGACGCAGGCCGAAGTCCGGGCAGGACAGGGCGGCGGCGCTGGCCTCGAGCAGGTGCACGAAGCTGCGCAGCGGCACCAGCGTGTCCTCGTCGGCCAGCGCGTCGGCGGTCATCTGGTGGCTGGCGAGCAGGGCCCCGGCATCGCCGCCGAGGCCCTGCACCAGATTCAGATAGCCGCGCAGGGCGCCGACACGCAGCATCGCGGTCATTTCGGGGTGGGCTCGTGCAGGGAGATAGGCCTGTCTCCAAGGATCAATAAATTGTCCCCAGGATCAAGCCCGACGATGCCGGAGCTGCGAAATTGCCGGCTCCGGGCGGCCGGCGACGGCCGGTTCCCGGCCGCGAAGTTTGGAATGACATCTTAAAGAGGAGAATCCGGATGCCGATGCCGCCGCTGGTGACGAACCACCGCGAACTGCTGACCCTCAACTCCAGGGAGTTGCCGATCTACGAGAACGCGTTGCCGGGTGTCGACGTCCAGCCGCTGTTTCTCGACACGCACCGTGGGGTCTGGGTCCTGCGCGCGGTCTTCCATCCCGGCGTGGTGCTGCCCACGCACTATCACACCGGCTCGGTCCATCTCTGGACGCTGTCGGGCAGCTGGCACTATCTGGAGTATCCGGAGCAGCCGCAGACCGCGGGCAGCTATCTGTACGAGCCGGGCTCGTCGGTGCACACCTTCGTCGTGCCCAAGGACAACACCGAGCCGACCGAGACGGTGATGTACGTCGAGGGCAGCAACATCAACTTCGACGCCGACGGCAACTACGTGGGGATGCTCGACGCCAACTCGATCACGCTGCTGATCGATCAGCTGATCCGCGAGCGCGGCCTGGAGCCGGCGCGCTATATCCGTCCGCAGCAGCCCGACTACACCGCCGCGCGCTGAGGCCGCCGCATGCCTTGTCCGCCCCCGCGACGACGGGGGGCGGACAAGGCCGGTCGCGTGCGGCTAGCAGCCGCCGGTTTCGTAGGGGCTGTTGATGATCGCGTCGTATGCGTCCTGCGTGATGTATTCGGGGACGTAGGTGACGCCATAGTCGAGCAACCGCGACGAGAACGAGCGCAGATGGTTGCGCGAGCCTTTCTCGAGGTTGGCCCATACGTTGGCGATGTCCTGGTTGTCGACGATGCTGTCGAGCTGATTCTGCAGGTCGTAGATGTCCAGATCCTCGATCAGCGCGCCCACGGTCAGGGCCTCGATCAGGCTGGTGCTGCCGCGCGCGACGAGCTGGTCGTACAGCGTCTGCAGGGCGGTGTTGGTGAACTCGCCGACGCCGTTGCCGGCGGCCGGGTCGTCGAGCTGATAGCGGTCGAGCAGCAGCTTGACCGCGTCCATGTGGGTTTCTTCGCTGTCGGCGATGTTGTCGAAGATCGGCAGCGTCCAGATGTCGCCCAGGCTGAGGTAGACGTCCCGCGCCAGCTTTTCCTCCTCGCGCATGAAGATGATGCTGTCGCGTTCGGCGTCGGACAGGGCTTCCACCGGCAGCGCGTCGATCTGGTTGAGCTGACAGGCGAGGTTGATCGGGGTGGCACCGTCCGGACCGATGCGCGGGCCGCCGCCGTTGCCGCTGCCGCAGGCCGACAGCAGGCCAAGGCACAGGATGCCGGCTGCGACCAGCGCGGTGTGGCGGGCGGGGGGATTCGTCGGGTTCATGATGTGGCTTCCTCCTCTCATGTGGTCCGGTTGATCAGTTGCCGCCGGAGCCGCCGCCGGCTCCCTGGCGCTGTCCGCCGCTCTGGCCGCTGCCCGCTCCCTGGCCGGCGCCACGGCCCTGGCCCTGACCCTGGCCGCTGCCACGCATGGCGCCCGGCTGGCGCAGGGGCTGGTCGGGCAGGGTGACGCCGCGTTCGGCGGCGCGCTGCTGCATCTGGGCGTGATGCGCGGCCTGGATCTGCTGGCGGGCTTCGACGGTGCGGGCGTTGCGCATGCTCGCGCGGTACGCGTCGCGTTCCTGCTGGGTCATCAGCTGCCAGCCGTAGATCTGTTCCTGGGCCTGCGTATCAGGCGCGGGCGGCGGGTTGCCCTGGGCGTGGGCGGCGGCCGTCAGGGCGGCGGCGCACAGCGCGGCCCGCAGGGCGGTGTTCAGTCGTTGTCGCATGGTTTGCTCCTGACCTGTGAAGGATGTTGTCGGTGTGAGCCGAATTCTGAAGCGGACCGGGCCGTGTCACGATGACGTTGGTCAATACCCCAAGGGGTATCAGGACGGGGGTCAACGGCGGGTCAATGATGCTGCGGCGCAGCATCCTGGCGCCGTATCGGCTGCGCGTCGACTGGGGTATTTCTACTAGGGCCGGGTGGTGGATCGCGGTCTAGAATCGGGCGGATCAATAAACCGATAGCGGCCGCAAGTGCCGCAGTGCGTGACGAGGAGAGAACGATGTCGCTGATCAATAGGCGTCCGAACGCCGTGTTGCCGATGCTGGCCGGTTTGTGCCTGATGGGGCTGGCGGGATGCGGGGGCGGAGGCGACCAGACACCTGCGGTGGTGCCGACGCCGACTCCGACGCCGACGACTCCGCCGGGAACCGGCGGCGGTCCCGTACTCGGCGAGGGCCGGACCTTCCTGATCGAGCCGGGTGCGGACGCGACGACGGACATGGTCGCGGCGATGATCCAAGCCGCGCCGGGCGATGTCATCGAGTTCGCCTGCGGCTACTTCGAGCTGACCTCGACGCTGCAGCTGACCAACACCGAGGATGTGCTGATCAAGGGGTGCGGCAGGGACAAGACGGTCCTGTCGTTCAAGCACAACGACACTCCGGAAGGCATCCTCGCGGTCAACGTCCACGGTGTGACGATCGAGGACCTGACGGTGCTGGATACCGGCGGCAACGGCATCGAGATGCGCGGGGTCAGCCATGGCACGCTGCGGCGGGTGCGCGCGTTCTGGTCGTCCAACGGCGGGCGCGAAAGCCCGGACCCGGTGACCGCCGACAACTTCGGCGAGCGCCTGCAGGTGGCCTGCACCGATCCGGCCACGCAGAATCCCGACGCGCCGGAGAATTTCCTCGGCGATACGACGTCGCCGGACTACACCGTCAGCAAGAAGTCCGGCCGTTACGGCATCTATCCGGTGTCGTCCGAGAACATCCTGATCGAGGACGCCGAATCGATCGGCGCGTCCGACGCTGGCATCTACGTCGGCCAGACCAACAACGCGATCATCCGCAACAGCCGTTCGGCGTTCAACGTGTTCGGTTTCGAGATCGAGAACGTCCAGGGCGGCGAGTACGCGAACAATCTCGCCGAGTGCAATACCGGCGGCTTCCTGATCTACGACCTCGACGGCCTGCGCCAGTACGGCGATCGCTCGCGCATGTACGGCAACGTCTCGCGCATGAACAACACCTACAACTTCACGTCGGGCGGTTTCGTCGGCAACGTGCCGCCGGGCAGCGGCATGATCACGCTGAGCTACGACCGCATCGACGTGTTCGACAACGAGTTCCGCGACAACAACACCGCCGGCATCATCCACGCCAGCTACGAGCTGTTTCCGGAAGGCGCCGGACGCCCGGACGAGAAGCGCATCGACTGGTACACCGAAGGTCTGCACATCTATCGGAACAGGTTCGTCAACAACGGCAACGGGCTGCCGCTGCCGACGACCAACGATCTGCAGAACCAGGATCTCGCGCGTCTGCTGCCGGCGCTGGTGGGGCTGAAGAATCAGGTCGCCTGCCTGCTGCCGACCAATCTGCTGACCTGTGCCGCGGCCGGTGTCGTCGGCTTCCGCGGCGCGCACATCATCTGGGACGGATTGCTCGACAGCTACGATGCCGACTGCCCGTATCCGCTCGACGCCGCCGGCAATCCGGTGCCGGCCGACGAGCGCGGCAAGCCGCAGATGACCAATGAGCATCCGAATCCGGAGTGCCACTACAACGCCTACAAGTTCGACACCGAGGCCGAGGGCGCGCCGCGCATCCTGCCGGACTGGTTCTCGTGTATCGATGCCGACAACGACTTCAGCAGCGACAGCCTGACCTTCGCGGATTTCCACGGCACCAAGGGGCTTGAGGCCGTGGTCAACAGCAACATCGATCCGACCAATCCGCTGTCGGTGCTGACGGTGCTGACGGCACTCGATCCGGGCGCGTTGCTGGAGTTCCCGTCGAGCTTCGACATGAGCGCGCATCAATGCGTCGAACGCTACGGCAGGAACCTCGCGCCGCTGCCGGCGGTCGAGATCCCGCCCTTCGAGCGCAGCGGTGACTACGATCCGGCGCCGAGCCCCGAGCAGGTCGCCGCGCTGTGCGAGGCGGACGTTGCCGCCGGGCAGGTCAATTTCGAGGCGGCGAAGGTCAACTGCCCGACGCTCGATCAGTACAACCTGTTCGCCGACGCCGAGGATCCGACCAGCACGCCGAACGGCGGCGGTGTGCCGTTCGTGCTCAACACCAAGCTGTTCTCCGACTACGCGGTGAAGTACCGCGTGATGTATCTGCCGCCGGGGACGCAGGCGGTCTATCGCGACGCCGCGACGGCGGGCGTCAACGCCGCGATCGTGTTTCCGACCGGGACGATCCTGGCCAAGACCTTCTCGTTCGCCGATGAGACCGCGGGGACCGAAACCCCGGTGGAGACGCGGCTGCTGATCAAGCGCGTCAATTCGAAGGGGCAGGCCCGCTGGGACGGCATTCCATACCAGTGGGAGACGGATACCGAAAGCGGACGCCGTGTGGCGCGGCTGGCGATGGGCGGCGCGACGGCGTCGGCGTCCTGGCATCTGACCGACGTCGATTCGGGACAGCTGCACAGCGGCTCGACCGACCGCTACACGATCCCGAACGCCAACCAGTGTCTGAGCTGCCATGCCAATGAGGATCTGGAAACCGGTTCGGCGCCGATCGGTCCGAAGGTGCGGAACCTGAACCGGCCGTATCGTTCCGAGTCCGACTTCGTGACCTCGCAGTCGCAGCATCCGATCGCCGGGCGCAACCAGATCGCCTATCTGTGCGAGCAGGGCCTGATGGCGGGGTGCCCGAGCAGCCTCGGCGTGGATGCCCAGACCCAGATCGCCGGCGCGGTCGAGCGGCTGCCGGTGTTCAACAAGCCCGGCGACGCCGGTTTCGAGGCCGGCTCGGACGCCGACATCGAGGCACGGGCGCGCGCCTATCTGGAGATCAACTGCGCGCATTGCCACAACGTTCGCGGCTTCGCGTCGAACACCGGCTTCTATCTGGACTTCCTGCGGCCGGTCGACGGCTCGTTCGGCATCTGCAAGCGACCGACGGCAACCGGGCAGGAGGGCAACGGCGGCCGTACGGTGGATATCCATCCGGGTGTCGTCAGCGACTCCATCGTCGCGTTCCGCATCGGGCCGGATGCGACCACGCCGGCGGCGCGGATGCCACCGATCGCACGCAGCGTGGTGCACGACGAGGGGCATGCGCTGATCGAGCAGTGGATCCAGGACGTTGTCGTGCCGGACGAGGCCCGCTATCCGGGCTCGACCAGCTGTGCCGGCAACTGAGGGGGCACAGAGACATATATATGGAGAGATGCCCGGCTCCCGTTTCGCCCCCGGTGGCGGGACGGGACGGGAGCGGGCCGGGCGGCGGGAAGGACGAAGTGAAAAAAATCGTCACAAACCCTGTTGACTCGCAAAATGTTCTGTTATGATTCGCGCCCCTGAGCGATACCCCGCTTGGGGGATGGCTCCCGATGGTGGACGTAGCTCAGTTGGTTAGAGTCCCAGATTGTGATTCTGGTTGTCGGGGGTTCGAGTCCCCTCGTCCACCCCAATTTAAATTGGATGAATGGGCTGCTAGCTCAATGGTAGAGCAGCTGACTCTTAATCAGTAGGTTCGGGGTTCGAGTCCCTGGCAGCCCACCAATTCAGCGACTCACGAGGCCCGGTACACGACCGGGCTTTCGTGTTTTTGTGCATTTGAGAGATTGCCGACCCGAGTGAAGGGGAGACTATGCTTCAACAGATTCGTGATCGCACCTCCGGCCTGATCGCAGGTTTCATCGTCGCGTTGATTGCGATCCCGTTTGCGTTCTTCGGTATCGAATCGTTCCGCTCGGGCGGCGGTGATCCGGTGGTTGCCAAGGTTGGCGATCAGAAGATCCACGATTCGCAGTTCCGCCGTGCCTACGACCAGCGCTACCAGCAGCTGATGTCGCTGATGGGCGAGAATTTCCGCGCCGACATGATCGACCAGACGCAGCTGCGTCAGTCGGTCCTGCGGGACATGGCGCAGGAGACGATGCTCAAGCAGTTCACCGAGTCGGAAGGCTACGCGGTCGACGACGCCACGGTGTTCAGGAGCATCGCCACCGAGACGGCGTTCCAGCGTGACGGCAAGTTCAACACCGAGGCCTATCGCGACGCGCTTGCGCGCGTCGGCTTCACGCCGGAGCGCTACGAGGCGCGGCTGCGTGATTCGCTGGAAATGAACCAGATGCGCGAGGCGATCGTCGACACGGCCTTCGTCACCGACGTGTCCGTCGACCAGGCGCTGCGTCTGGCCGGGGAGCAGCGGACGATCGAGTATGCGGTGTTCGACGTCACGCGCTATCGCGCGAAGGCGAACGTGACCGACGACGAGGTCGCGGCCCGCTACGAGGACAGCAAGGCGCAGTATCAGGCGCCCGAGCGCATCAAGCTCGAGTACGTGGAGTTGTCCAAGGCCACGCTGCCGGAGCCGAGCACCCCGGGTGACGACGTGCTCAAGGCGCTGTACGACGCCGAGAAGGACGGCCGGTTCACCACGCAGGAGGAGCGCAAGGCCAGCCATATCCTGGTGAGCTTCGGTGCCGACAAGGCAGCCGCCAAGGCGAAGGTCGAGAAGATCGCCGGGGAACTGGCCGGCGGTGCCGATTTCGCGACCCTGGCCAAGGAATACTCGGACGACACCGGGTCGAAGGCCAGTGGCGGCTCGCTCGGCTGGGTCAAGCGCGGGCAGATGGTCAGCAGCTTCGAGGACGCGCTCTACGGCCTCGATGCCGGTCAGACCAGCGGTCCGGTCGAAACCGAGTTCGGCTGGCACCTCATTCATGTCGACGAGATCAAGCCGTCGGTGACGCGCAGCTTCGACGATCCGGAGGTCAAGCGTGAGCTGACCGAGCTGTTCCAGAGCCGCGAGCGCCAGCAGCGTTTCGAGGACATGAGCAGCCAGCTCGAGCAGCTCGCGTTCGAGAATCCGACCTCGCTGGAGCCGGTGGCTTCGGCGCTGGGCCTGAAGATCCAGACCACCGAGTGGTTCACGCGCGAAGGCGCCGGCGGGATCACCGCCGAGGAGCCGGTCAGGACCGCCGCCTTCATGCCCGAGATCATCGACGACGGCGAGAACAGCAAGCCGCTGGCGATCAGCGGCGAACGTCTGGTCGTGATCCGCAAGGCCGACTACGAGGCTCCGCGTCAGCGCACGCTCGACGAGGTGCGGGAGACGATCCGCAACCAGCTGCTGGCCGAGAAGGCGCGACAGCTGGCCGAGCAGGACGCCGACGAGGTCGTCAACGCCGTGGGTTCGGGCACCGCGTTCCAGGAGATCGTCTCGGCCAAGGGTGCCGAGCTGCGCAATCCCGGCGCGATCCGGCGTGACGACAAGAACGTCGAGGGCGCCGTGGTGGCGCGGGCGTTCAAGCTCGCGCGGCCCGGCAACGACGTCGGCACCCTGGGTCAGGCGGTGCTGGACGACGGCTCGCGCGTCGTGATCGTGCTGCGGTCGGTGACGGTGCCCGAGCAGATCGCGGCGGACCAGAAGCCGGCGCAGCAGCAGCGTCTGCGCGACGCCATCGCCGGCAAGGAGTTCGGCGCCTATCTGTCGCTGATCGAGGACGAGGTCGGTATCGAATACGTCGATCGTCCGGCCGAAGACGCGACGCCGGATTCCGGGCAGTAGTCATCGCAGATCGCATCGGCGTTGGCCGATGCCAAGCCGTTCATGGTTCAATCGGCCATGAACGGCTTTTTGTTTTATCCGGACGGAACTCCTGACTCATGAAGTTGCACTGGCAGATCGTGATCGCGCTGGCCGCTGCCGTGGCCGCCGGATCGATCATCGGCGACGCCGCCTGGTTCGTCGAGACGACGACCTTCATCGGCACGCTGTTCCTCAACGCGCTGCGCATGCTGATCGTGCCGCTGATCTTCGGCGCCATGATCCACGCGATTCTCGGGATCGACGATTCCAGCGAACTCGGGCGGATCGGCTGGAAGACGACACTGTATTTCGCGTCGACGACGCTGGTGTCGATCGTCATCGGTCTGGCGGTGATCAATCTGGTCCAGCCGGGCGTGATCGACGGGGCGCCGGCCGGAGACCGGCTGGGCCTGAGCGCCGACACCGGCGCGGTGCTCGACAAGGTCGAGAATCGCGGTGGCAGTGATCTGGTCGGTGTGATCCTGCGGATGGTGCCACCGAACCTGGTCAAGGCGGCGGTGGAGAACGAGATGCTGGGGCTGATCTTCTTCAGCCTGTTGTTCGGCTACTTCGCGGCACGCCTGCCGGTCGGCCTCGCCGAGGTCCAGCGCAATTTCTGGGCGGGGCTGTACGAGGTCATGATCCACATCACCAACTGGGTCATGAAGTTCGCGCCACTGGGCGTGTTCGCGCTGGTCGGGCGGACCGTGGCGCAGACCGGTTGGGCGGCGCTGGAGCCGCTGCTGCTGTTCTTCTTCTGCGTGCTGGCGGCATTGATGCTGCAGGCCTTTCTGGTGCTGCCGCTGCTGGTGCGGTCGTTCGGACTGTCGCCGTGGCGGCATCTGCAGACGATGGCACCGGCGCTGCTCACCGCGTTCTCGACCAGCTCGTCGGCGGCGACCCTGCCGGTCACGTTCGGCTGCGTGAAGCGCGCCGGCGTGCAGGATCGCGTGTCGGGATTCGTACTGCCGCTGGGCGCGACCGTCAACATGAACGGGACCGCGCTGTACGAGTGTGCGGCCGCACTGTTCATCGCCCAGGCCTACGGCCTGGAGCTGAGTCTGCTCAGCCAGTTCACCGTGGTGGTCCTCGCCCTGCTGACCTCGGTCGGCGTCGCCGGGATTCCGTCGGCGAGCCTGGTTGCGATCGCGGTGATCCTGACCGCGGTCGGCCTGCCGCTGGAGGGCGTCGGCCTGATCCTGGCGGTGGATCGCATCCTCGACATGTGCCGGACCGCGGTCAACGTGTTCGGTGACGCCACCGGCGCGGTCATCATCGCGCACCTGGAAGGCGAGGACGATGCCGGGGACAGCGACGACCCGATGATCGCCAACCTCTGAAAAACGAAGGGCCCGGTGCGAGCGGTGTCGCGACCGGGCCCCTGATTGATGCCCCGCGATGCGGGGCGGATCGGTGGCGTCAGGCGCCGGCGCCGAGGCCGACGATGTTGTAGCCGGCGTCGACGTAGAGGATCTCGCCGGTGATGCCCGAGGCCAGGTCCGACGACAGGAACGCCGCCGCATTGCCGACTTCCTCGACGGTCACATTGCGCTTGAGCGGCGCCGCCGCGGCCGCGTTCGACAGCATGCCGCGGAACCCGGTGATCCCGGCGGCGGCAAGAGTCTTGATCGGGCCGGCGGAGATGCCGTTGACACGCACGCCCATCTCGCCGAGTTCGGCCGCCATGAAGCGGACGTTGGCTTCGAGCGAGGCCTTGGCCGGTCCCATCACGTTGTACATCGGAACCGCCCGCACCGCGCCGAGGTAGGTGAGGGTGAGCATCGAGCCGCCGTGTTCCTGCATCAGCGGCCGGGCGGCCTTGCCCAGTGCGGCGAACGAATACGCGGAGATGTCGTGCGCGATGCGGAAACCGTCGCGCGTCACCGCGTCGAGGTACTTGCCGGCGAGCTGCTCGCGCGGTGCGAAGCCGATGGAGTGGACCAGCACGTCGAGCGAGCCCCAGGCCTTGCCCAGCTCGGCCATCAGCTCGTCGATCTGCGCGTCCTCGGCGACGTCGAGCGGGTAGACCAGCTTGGAACCGCATTCGGCGGCGAATTCCTCGACGCGCGTCTTCAGGCGGTCGTTCTGGTAGGTGAAGGCCAGCTCGGCCCCTTCGCGCTTGAACGCCTCGGCGATGCCGGTGGCGATCGAACGGTCGCTGGCGACACCGGTGATCAAAGCCTTCTTGCCTGAGAGGAAGCCCATGTGATGATTCTCCTAGATCGCGGGGGACCGGCCTGGCCGGTTATTTTGATTATCGGGCACGCGAATGCCAACCGGCGGTGCCCGGTTCGCCCCGCGCAGGGCGGAGTATCGCCTTGCGCGGGGGCGGGGTGACGCGGGTTCAGGACGGCAGGAAGTTGATCGGGTAGTTCGGATAGGTGAACGTCGGGACGTTCTTGGCACCGAAATTCAGCAGCTGCACGCGCTGCACGATCTTGCGTTCCAGTTCCGGGTCGTTGAAGGTGGACGACACCAGCTTGCACGCCGTCACGCTGCCGTTGGGCGCGATCGTGATGCTGACGACGATCTTGCCCGCGCCCAGGTTCGGGTTCTGGCGCATGGCCCGGTTGAAGATCGCGTAGAACGCGCCCTTGTTCCGGTCGAACGTGAGCTGGATCTCCTCCAGCGTGCGTCCGGCAATCAGCTTGTCGCCGCCCTGGCCGGGACGGGAATGGTCCTTGCCGATGCCGACCGGGCTTTCGACCACCTTGGTCCGGCGTTCGCCGAGGCCGGTTCCAGCCTGCGCGCGACGTGTCGCGCCGGTGCCGGTCGGGGTGCCGATGCCGCCCGAGCTGCTGGCGGCGGCCTGCTCGAAGGCTTGGCTGTCGGAAGCGGTGTCACCGCCACTGGCGCTGTCGAGCGAGCTCAGCGGCTGCTCCGACTGCGCCAGCGAGGTTGCGCCGGTGTGCAGGGCCTGCAGCTGGTCGGCGAAGGCCATCACGCCCGAGCGGGCAGCCGTCTCGCGTGCGCGCTGCACGGCCTGCTGCTGGGTGACCTCCGGCTTGACGACCGGCTTGGGCGGCGCCTTCTCCGGCTGCGGTTCCGGGGTCGGCGCCTCCTTGGCCTCTTCCGGCTGCGGCTGGTCCTCTTCGGCCGGTTTCGGTTCCTCGACCTTCTCGGCGACCGGCGCCGGCTGCTCGGTGATCAGCTCGACGTAGCGCGATCCGGTCAGCGTGCCGCCACCCCGGGTCAGACCGACCAGTTCGAGGAACGGCACGATGGCGCTGAGGATCAGCATCGGCACGCCGACGATCAGGACCAGACGCTTGAAGCGGCGGTCGGATTCCTCCGCCAGCGACCAGGATTGCCACTGAATCGACTGCGCGCTCATGAGCCGCCCCCCGCCTCACGGTGCGCGACGGCCAGCGAGATCTTGGCGAAGCGGGCTTCGCTGCAGGTCGCCATGACCTTCTTGATCAGCTGATAGGGGATGTCCTTGTCGGCCATGATGTTGATCTCGCCGCGGGAGACCGCGCCGGCCTCGGCGCCGACGACGGGCATCAGACCTTCCTGCAACAGGCGCGACTTCAGCGGGCCGAGCACGTTGCCGGTGGTGTTGAGGGCATCCTCGATCGACATGACCGGCTCGTTGTCGAGCAGGATCTGTTCCTTGCTGATCATCAGCAGGACCGTTTCCCGGGGACCGGTGACGGCGACCGATGCCGGCAGCTCAAGCGACCGGGGGTTCGGCAGGACTTCGACCTGCGACGAGTTGACCAACAGAAAGAACACCAGGATCGTGAAGATATCCATCAGCGACGTCAGGCTCAGCGCACCAGGCCGGTTGCGCTTGCGCCTGCGATCGAGTCGCTGCGTTCTGAGGTGATGCGCTCGAATCAAGGTGCAGCCTCCGTCTTCGGGGCATCGCCGATCGAGATCTGCGGAAACATGTCGACCAGCACCCCGGCCTTGGCCGCGGGCAGGTAGTGCACTGCATCCATGACTTGAATCAGCGTGTCGTAGTTGATGCCGGGCTCGAGCAGCAGCGTGATGCGGTCTTCGCCCGGGTTCTGGTCCTTGATCTCCGCAAGCATCGCCGACAGCGCGGCGTACTTGTGCTCACCGTCGACCTTGTCCCAGTGCTCGAGCGTCTTGCCGTCCTTGTCCAGGGTCAGGCCGGTGTCGCGGATGATGACGCTGATCCCGCGCTGGATGTTCTGCGGCGGGGGCGGTGTCTGCGAGCTGTCGGGCAGGCTCAGTTCCTTGATCGTCAGCTGCGTGAACACAGCCGTGATCAGAAGGAACGGAACCAGGACCACCATCAGATTGAGAAAGGCCGTGATATTGAGCTCCGCCACATCCTGCTGGCGGCGCCCACGGCGCATCCGGGCCAGCATGCTTAGCTCTTCAGGCCGAGACTGTTCAGGAACTTGATCGCCGCCATTTCGACGCTGTCGATCAGGTCATTGGCCTTGGACTGCAGCCAGGCGTGGGCCAGCAGCAGCGGAATCGCGACGATCAGTCCGAAGGCGGTGGTGTTCATGGCCACCGAGATCGAGGCCGACAGCAAAGTGGCCTTCTCGGCGGGGCTGACGTTGGCCACCGCGTTGAAGCCCTGGATCAGACCGATGATCGTGCCGAGCAGGCCGAGCAGGGTCGCGATGTTGGCGAAGGTCGCCAGATAGTGCGTCCGCCGTTCAAGCAACGGCGTGACTTCCATGATGCTTTCTTCCATCGCCATTTCGATCTCGCTGCGCGTGGCGTCGCCGCGCGCCCGCGCCAGGCCGAATCCGAGCACGCGGCCGATGGCGGTCTCGGAGCTGCTTGCGAGTTGCTCGGCGGCGTCGCGCTCGCCCTTGTTCAGCAGCGGCAGCAGCTCCGACCAGAGTGCGCGGTTCTCGCTGTTGGCGCGGCGCAGGTACAGGGCGCGCTCGACGGCGATGGCCAGCCCGACGATCAGTACCAGCATGATCGGGTACATGAACGCGCCGCCGTTCTGAAGAAAACGAATGGCCGTTGCAAAAAACTCCATGGGTTGAGTCCTCAAATGTCCTGGATGACGAAAACGATACTTGGATACGACGCAAACGGTCCGGAATCAGCGCTCCAGGGGCGTGACCACGCCCTTGGCCTTCAGCGCCTTGTCCAGCGCGTTGTAATACTCGATTTGCCGGACGAAGACCTCTTCGTCCAGCGGGACAAGATCCTCCTGCATCAACCGTGCCGGACGATCCATGTCGGATTCGGGCAGCGAGTCGCGCCACGGAGTGATGAACAGACCGATCGGCGACTCGCGTTCGCCGATGATCGTCGTGCCGGAGGCGTCCGCTGCGCGGGCGGGGGGCGGCGCCGGTTCGGCCTGCTGCGTGCCGACGGCCGGCAGTTCATCGTCCTGAGCGTACGCTGCGGCCCCGAACAGGAGCAGCACGGTCGCGGAGAGGGCGGGCAAGCGTATCATGGCGTCGTCTCCGGAGTGGGCGCGGCCGTGGGCGGCGCCGGTTCCGGCGCGGGCTCCGCGGCGCGGGCGTCTGCCTCGATCTTGGCGATCCAGGCCATCACCCGCAGGTCGTCCTCGCCGCGCAGGGTCAGATAGGCGCGGTAGTGCGGCAGGGCCTGCATTGGTTGCTGCAGGTGGGCGTCGAGCAGGACGCCGAGATTGTAGTGCGCCAGCGCGTAGTCAGGGTCCAGCGCGAGTGCGCGCTCGTAGGCCAGGCGGGCGCGCTCGAGGTCGCCGGCTTCGCGGTGCAGGATGCCGAGCCAGTTGAACGCGATCTTGTTCTCGCGGTTGAGTGCCGCCGCTTTGGTCAGTGCGCCGATCGCCATTTCGCGACGATTCGACTTGGCGTACAGGATGCCGAGGTTGGTCCACGGCCCGGACAAGTCCGGGAAGTCCTGTACCAGCGACTTGAAGGCATCCTCCGCCTCCTGCACCTGATGCTGCTGCCACAGCGTCATCGCCGCCTCGAAGCGCGCCTGCGGATCGCCCTTGTCCGGTTCGGCGGGCTGTTCGGGCGGCGGTGGCAGCTTCGGTCCGCCGCCCATCATGCTGCACGCGGAGACGGCCGTCATCGCGGCCAGCAGGAGGGCGCGCACGCCGGCTTTGGGAAGCGAGGAGCGGAAGGCGGTCACGGTCATCGGATCAGTTGAGGCTTTCATAGCGGTCCTCGCCCTGTTCGATCTTGCCGTAGCGTGCCGGCGCGATCTGCGCGAGCGCCTCGGCGCTGCGTGCGATCCACTGGTCGTACAGGCCCTGCGGGATGCGCTTGAGGTTGGCTTCGTAGGCTTCGATCGCCTGTTCCTCGAACGGGTAGGCCTGCTCCTCGAGCAGCAGGTCGTACTGTTCGAGTTCGAGACCGCTGAGGTTGCGCGGCCGCTCGGACTTGAGCAGGGCCTTGCCGAAGTCCTGATAGACCCGGCCGAGCTCGTCGGTCGCTGCGGTGGTCGTCTCGGCGAAGCCGAACGACGAGGCCTTGCCCAGCCAGCGGATCGCGTCCTCCATCGCCTGTTTCTTGCGCGGCAGATTGCGTTCGATCGGCAGTGTCAGCGGGATCGCGCGGGCATCGTCGGCGGCCATGCGTCCGAGTTCCAGGCTCGACTGTGCGGCCAGCGAACGCGACTGCGGCGTGCGCTCCTGCCCGGCGGTGTCGTCGGCGCTGACCAGCTCGCGCAGCCACTTGGCGAGACCGTCGCGATCGCCGGTGACGCGGGCGTGATCGACCAGGCGGACCCGGGCTTCGATCGCGCGCGGCAGTGGGCGGGGGAACTGGGTCACGTAGTACTCGAAGGCCGTCGCGGCATTGTCGGCGGCGTTGGCCTGTTCGTAGAGAGTGGCGGAGAGCCAGGCCGCCTCGCGACGGATGTCGACGCTCTCGCTGTCGCGACGGGCGATGCGGGCGTAGGCCTCTGCGGCCTGCGCCGGCTTGTCGTCCTTCTGGTAGACGACGGCGAGCTTCTTGTCGACGTCCGCCTCGAGCTCGTGCCCGGGGAACAGACTGCGGAAGCGCTCGAGCACCGTCGCCGCCTCGGGCCAGTCTTCCAGTTCGATCAGTGCCGCGGCGCCGTCGTACTCGGCGGTCGCGCGGATCTTCGACGTCGGCGTGATCTGGCCGACGCGCAGGAAGTGCTGCGCGGCGGTGCGCAGCTCGCCGGCGGCGCGTGCCACTTCGCCCTGCTTGTAGATCGAAGCGGCGAGCTGCTCGGTGACCTCGGCATGTTCCGGCGTGTCGGCAGCCGTCAGCTTGAGTTCCTCGGCGTAGGCCTTCTCGGCCGGCGCGTAACGCTGCTGGGCGAAGTGCGAGTCGCCGACGACGCTCCAGGCAACGCGCCGCAGCGTGGCGTCGACGGGCGTCGGCGATTCGAGAACGCGCCCGCCGACGGTGACGGCCTCGTCGTAGGCCTTGAGTTCGAACAGGTCCTGGGCCGCCTGCGTCAGCACCGGATACTTCTGCGGATGGCCGTCGAAATGATCGGCGAGCTTGACGCTGGCGTCGATCGCCGTGCGCAGGTTCTGCGGCCGCTGGTCGGGTGCAACCGCCTTGGCGTGTTGCTGGTAGGCCAGCACCGACGCATACGCGGCTTCGCCGGCACGGGGATAATTCGGGTAGCCATAGGCCGTGCGGTCGTATTCCTGTGCGGCCTCGAGGGTGTGGCCGCCGTCGAGCAGGCTGTCGCCCAGCAGGAAGTTGATCTCCGGCAGCCCCGGATCGCCGGGATAGAGGTCGATGATCCGTCGATACCAGCCGGCGGCGACCAGGAACGCGGCGGGATCGAAGGACTCGGCCTTGGCCGTCTTCGCCTGCTGTGCCTCGGCGTGGTAGTACTTGGCGAGGTCCTCGAGATGACCGCGCAGTTCGGTCATCACCGCTTCGGTCGGCGCCGTGCCGTTCCAGTAGGCGGCGGCGGGGTCGTAGGTCTTGGCGTAGCGTTCCTTCTCGCGCAGGACCAGATCGCCGAAGCCGCCCTCGTCGTACACCGCGATGACGCGGGACTGGAACGCCGGCGCGAATTCCGAACTCGGGTAGCGTTCGATGAACGCGGCATAGGCGGTGGCGGCGTCGCTGTAACGGCGCTTGTCGAGCAACGATTCGCCCAGCGCGGCGTAGACCAGCGGGTAGAAGCGTGGGTCGCCGTGGGTCTGCAGATACTCGCTCAGCGCCGGGCCGCCGCCGAGCGTCGCCAGCGACAGCGTGATGACGCGCAGCGAGTCGCGGACCAGATCGACCTTCGCCGGCGCGATCGACTGCAGCGCGGCGGCGGTGTCGATCGTCGTGCCCTCGGCGGGCAGTTCGCGGTCGAGCACGTCGAAGAAGGTTGTTATCGCTTCGTCGTACTTGGACTGCTTGTACTGCGACCAGCCGTACTTGTACTGCGCTGCCTCGAAGAACTGGGTGGCGTCACCCAGGTCCATGACGATGCGGTACTCGCCTTCGGCTTCGGCATACCGGCGCAGGTTGAACAACAGTTCGGCGCGTCGGAAGTGCGCGTCGCCGGCCAGTGGCGAGTCCGGATGCCGCTGCGTCAGGCGTTCAAGCGTGTCGATCGCGGCCTCGGGGTCGCCGATGTTCTGCTGCGCGCGGGCCAGCTGATAGAAGATCCGGTCGTTGTCCTTGTCGTTGGGGTGCGCGTAGAGCAGCTCGTTGTAGAGCTTGATCGAATTCTGCAACGTCGCTTCGGACTCGTCGCCGGTGCCCTTGGCGTCCTGCATCTGCACCTGCAGGTCGGCGAGCCTGCGCTGGGCCTCGGAGCGGGTCTCCGGATCGGGTGCGAGCTCAAGCAGCCTGCGATAGTTCTCTGCGGCCCGTTCCGGATCGATGGCGACCGGCTCGGAGGCGATGATTGGCAACACTTCGGGCGACGGTTCGTCGAGCTTGCCGACGGACTTTCGAATCGACGGTGCGGATTCGCGCACGATCTTGGGCGCGCAGCCCTGCAGCGACAGGGCCGCGATCAGAACGAGCGGCAGAGGGCGCCACGGATTACGGTTCATTTGAATCGCCTTTGCGCTGGCGGTCATAGAGTCGGGCAAGCGAGAAGCGCGCCTCGATCAGATAGCGTTCGATCTGGCGCTTCTGGCCCTCGAGCTCTTCGGTCGCCATGTCCCGAAGGAGCTGCGACTGGGCGGCACCGGCCTGGGCGACCTGCTCGCGCAGGTTGGCGATCCGCTCATACAGGGCCTGCGATCGTTCGAGCGGGCCGTTGAAGCGCCGTGGCGTCTGCGCCAGCTGCAGCAACATGCTGACCTGCGGTTCGGCGGGTGCGGTGTCGCTGTAGCGGCCGGGTGGCGACAGCGTCGATTCCGGGCGCAGCCGGATCTGCAGGCCCTTCCACGGGGCCTCCCAGTCGTTGGCGGCGCGCTCGACGACCTCGTCGATCTGCAGGCCCGGGCGGTCATGGTCGGTCGCGGCGCGCTGGACGGTGCGCAGACGATCGTTCCAGGAGTCGAGATTGCGCGCGAGCATGCGCACGTCGCGGTAGTTCTTCAGCGCTTCCTGAAAACGGTGCTCGGCCAGCAGGCTCTGCAGGAAGTAGGTCTCCGGGGCATCCGGGAGATCCCGCATGTGCCAGGTCCAACCGGCCTCGGAGTCGATCTCGCGCCGGACGATGGTCTCGACCATGCGACCCTGCTTGATCGAGTCGAGGGCAGTGGTCATGCGGGCCCTGGCGTTCTCGAGCACTTCGATCGCCTTTTCGTAGTACTGCAGGGCCTGCGTATGCGCGCCGAGCCGGTCCAGCGTGTAGGGGATCGCGAGCCATGCTTCCTGCACGGCGGTGTTCATCGGATCACGCGAGATCAGTTCGACCCAGGGCACCAGGGCCCGCTTCAGGTTCTCCTGCTCCTCCTTGCTGGCCTTCTGCAGGCTGAAGGCCCGCAGTCCGGCGCGCTTGAAGATGTCGTCCTCGAGGAAGCCGGGACGCACCAGCGCCCCCAGCGTCGAGAACGTCGTGAACGGGTCTGCCTGTGTCGGCTCGTCCCCGACCTGCGCCTTGGTCACGCGCTTGCCCTGCGGGGCCATGTGCGCCCAGCCGAGGCCGAGAAGGGCGCGGTTCGAGAACGGTCCGTCGACGCGGACGCGCTCGAAGATCGGTCCCGCGGTACCGCCTTGCTGCTGCTGCAGGAAGTGCCAGCCCAGGCTGGTGTTGGCGCGGTCGCGCAGCGCCAGTTCCTCGGCGTCATGCGGGACGAGGCGGCCGATCCGGTCGAGGACGGTCTGTCCCTGCGGGGCGCGGCCATCCTTGATCAGTGCGACCGCCAGGTTGTAGCGCGCATACGACGATTGCGCGTCGGCGTTGTCGAGTTCGGTCAGGGTTTCCGCCGCCTCGCCATAACGCTGTTCGGCGAGCTGGACGCGCGACAGCAGATCCTGCCACTGCGGCAGCAGTTCCTCCGGCAGCGACTCGCGCTGGCGCAGCAGGACCGCGCGGGCCTGCGCGGTGTAGCCGCGCTGGTAATCGAACTTGGCGACCTGCAGGCGTGACTTGGCGATGCGGACCTTGTCGTCACTGGTCGCTGCGAGATTCTGGTAGATCGCCTCGGCCTGATCCTTCAGACCGAACAGCAGATAGCTGTCCGCCAGCTGCCACTGATAGGCCTCGGGCATCCGTAGCGCATCGTCGCCCGGGTCGGCGAGGCGCAGCTCGACCGCGGCGGACATGTTGCGGTTGTCTTCGCTCAGATAGACCGCGGTGCGGACGTGCGGGTCGTCGACGGTTCCGGGGACATACAGTTCCGCTGCCTGCGCATGGGCGGCTGCGACGCCGAGAAGGCCGAACAGGACGCGTTTCAACGGGCGGCCCTCCATTGTTTCATGCGGACCTGGACGTTGCCGCCGAACAGGCTGGTCCGGGCGAGGCCGAACTCCAGTTCCGCCTCATCGTCGCCCTTGTCGAACAGCGCTTCGTAGCGATCGGTGACCGGTGCCGCGTCGTCCTTTGCGCCCGCGTACTGGCCGGTGTACGAGAGGCGGATCCGGTGCGGGCCAGGTGCGACAGTCGTGCTCATCACGCGCTGAAGGGCGTTTTCCTTGAGCAGCGCGCGGGCATCGTGCTCGTCGTAGTGATAGACCGTCGGGGTCTGGTCGTCGATGGCGACCGTGACCTGCTGCAGCAACAGCCCGGGGACGTCCACGCGCAGATAGACCGAGACGCGCAGATAGTCGGGTACCAGGGTGCTGTTCTCGACCGCCAGCGCTTCGCGGTTGAGTTCGATCACTTCGTCCTTGAGGGCTTGAATGCTCTGGTCGAGTCGAACGGCGCGTTCGGCCGTGTCGCTCTGCTGGGCGGACGCCGCAAACGAAATCGCTGTCCAGGAACAGAGCAATAACGTGCGGGCCATACGGCCACTGATTGAACGCATGCGGATGGGCTGGGTGAATTGGAGTTTTTCGAGTGTAGCAAAAGGTCTAGCGCAGCAGAGGTGGGCCGACTGCCGGGGCTTTGAGCGAGATGACCGGCAGCTGAATGGGGCTGGCTTCAGGGTCATGTAGGAACAGGCTGACATGATGTTCCGTCGATGCGCGCGAGACCGGTCCGGGCTTTGGGGCGGCGAAGAGTGACGCGCCGGAATCGCGGAAGTCAATCGGATGGCGGAGCAATGGGAGGAAACCTTTGTGCACTTGATTTTTTCGGTGTTTGCACTTTTGTTGACGCTCGAAAACCCGCTTGTTATAAAGCGCCGCAACCCCGCATCCATCGCCATTCCGGCGGCTGTCGGCTGTGCAGGAGCCGTGCCGCATATCGTCAAGCGACACGCGGGGAGCGCACAGGGGTCATTTACATCCGTAGTGTCTATGGCGAAACGCCATCCATTTTCGAGGGGACGCTCTTAATGAACAAAACTGATTTGATCAACGCGATCGCCGAGCAGGCCGATCTTTCCAAGGCCGACGCGACGCGTGCGGTGGACGCTTTCTTCGAGGTCGTCGGTACGGCGCTCAAGAAGAAGGACAAGGTCTCGCTGGTGGGCTTCGGCACCTTCATGCTGCGCGAGCGCGCAGCGCGCCAGGGTCGCAACCCGAAGACCGGCGACACCATCAAGATTGCGGCGAGCAAGACGCCGTCCTTCAAGGCTGGCAAAGCCCTCAAGGACATGGTACAGTAGCGGTCTTTGCTGGTTCCTGGGGTGCTGCAAGGGCAGCCCGTCCATCGCACTAAAATCGGGGTGCTTAGCTCAGCTGGTAGAGCGTCGCCCTTACAAGGCGAATGTCGGCGGTTCGAGCCCGTCAGCACCCACCAAAGTTTGAACGTAGTGGAGCGGTAGTTCAGTTGGTTAGAATACCGGCCTGTCACGCCGGGGGTCGCGGGTTCGAGTCCCGTCCGCTCCGCCAACGAGATGTCAGAAGAGGGCGCCTGTCGAGGCGTCCTCTTTTTTAGTCCATAGGGTAGGAGGATCGAACGGGTCGACCCGTCGTTTCTCAGCAGTTTTTTCGAGTGGAGCGGTAGTTCAGTTGGTTAGAATACCGGCCTGTCACGCCGGGGGTCGCGGGTTCGAGTCCCGTCCGCTCCGCCACGAGATGTCAGAAGAGGACGCCTGAGGGCGTCCTCTTTTTTTGTCCGGATCGCGGTGGCAGCCAGATTCGCAACGGTATGCCGCGCAATCGCCGATGCCCCGGCGCCGGCCTTGTTCCGGGACTTTGCCGCGCTGGGCAGTCGCAACGCCTGCCGTGCCGATGCGTGGATCATCGATGCCGCGTCGACAGTGTGGCGCGTGCCCATGCTAGATTAACCTCGCAACTGTGGGCGGACGACGGTATGCGCTGAACGATCGGTCGTGTGCCATGGTCGTTGCGCGGATCCGTTCGAGACAAGAAACTGGGCCAACGCAACCGCACGACTCGATGCGGGTGGGTCCGGTTCGGCGCGGCCGCAACAGTGGCGACAGGTTTTTTGCAGTGTGGAGAGGCGGGCAGCATTGCCCCGGGGAGACGGATGTCGCATCCAGTAGTACTGATCCATGGCATGTGGTGCACCGGTGCCAACTGGGACCGCGTGCGCAGCCTGATGGAACCCCGCGGCTACGACTGTTTCGCGCCTTCGTTGCCGGCCCACGACCCGACTCCCGATCAGCCCATCGACGTGGCGCGCCTGAGCCTGCGCGATTACCTCGCCGAGCTCGAGCATCAGGTGGCGGAGCGCCGCTATGATCGCCCGCCGATCCTGATCGGCCATTCGATGGGCGGCCTGCTGGCGCAGCAGCTGGCCTGCCGGGTGCAGCCGCTGGCACTGGTGCTGCTGACGCCGGCGCCCGCCTGGGGCATCGGCGCGCTGCGCTGGGCGAATCTGCTCGCGTTCGCGCCCTGGATGTTCGGCGGTGCGTTCTGGCGCAACTCCCACAAGCCTTCGTTCCCGAACGCCGTGCGTTCGGCTTTCAACGGCGTGCCGCAGAATCGTCACCGCCACTTGTACGAGGCGCTGGTGCACGAATCGGGACGTGCCGCGTACGAGATCGGGATGTGGTGGTTCGACTGGAGCCGGGCGTCGGCGGTGGATGTCTCGCGCATCCGTTGCCCGGTGTACGTCGTCAGTTGTGGTGAGGACCGCCTGACG
The DNA here is from genome assembly GCA_028698335.1 of Nevskiales bacterium. Lineage (GTDB taxonomy): Bacteria > Pseudomonadota > Gammaproteobacteria > Nevskiales > Nevskiaceae > Solimonas. Next base: position 33,065 of record JAQVDP010000002.1, read on the forward strand.
CCGGCGCCGGTCGTGCGCAAGCTTGCCGCGCGCTATCCGGGCGTCACCCAGCGGTACTACCCGAGTCGGGGCCACTGGGTCATCGACGATGAAGATACAGAGGAGATGGTGCATGCCATTTGCGGGTGGCTTCGGCCGATGGAGCAGCGATATGAGCGGACACGCGCGCATGCGGCCTGATGTGGCGGGGTGGCGAGTGCGACCGGGACAGCTGGTTGCCGTGGCACTGATGGCGATGATGCCGATGGCGGCGTCGGCTCAGTCGGCGACGGTGACCCGCGCCATCGACGAAACCATGCGGACGCAGCAGTCGGCGGCGCAGTCGCAGGACCGGATCGACCACCTCGACGACCAGACCCGCGCGCTGCTCGAGCGCTATCGTGCGGCGCTGTGGCAGTCGCAGCAGCTGTCGGTGTACGCGGACCAGATCGACGAGCTGAGCCAGTCGCAGGAGGCCGAGCGCGAGTCGCTCAAGCGGCAGATCGCGGAAATGGAACGCGTCGAGCGAGAACTGCTGCCGCTGATGCTGAGGATGATCGACAGCCTGGATTCCTTCGTCGAATTCGACCTGCCGTTCCTGCAGGACGAGCGGCGTGAACGGGTGGCGGCGTTGCGCGCGCTGATGGCCGACGCGTCGTCGTCGACCGCCGAACGGTTCCGGCGCATCGTCGAGGCTTACCAGATCGAGGTCGACTACGGGCGCGGCTTCGGCGCCGAGCGCGTGGAGATCGAGGGTCGGGTGATGGATCAGTTGCGGATCGGTCGAGCCGCGCTGTTCGCGCTGGCGCTCGACGACGACGAGGCGCTGCGCTGGGATGCCGGGAGCGGCAGCTGGGAGGAGGTCGATGGGCGCTATCTCGCGGCCATCCGCGAGGGCTTGAGAATCGCAAGGGAGACGGCAGCGCCGAATCTTCTGATTCTGCCGATGCCGACCGCGGCAAAGGAGCAACCGTGATGCGCGCACTGATCGCAGTCGTGCTGCTGGCGCTCGCGTCGAGCGCGTTGGCCGCCAGCCCCCGCCTCGACGAACTGCTCAAGCAGGTCAAGGAGAGCCAGACCCAGGCGTCGCAGCTCAACCGGGAGCGCGAACAGCGATTCCTGCGCGACAAGAACAAGCGGCAGGCGATGCTGGCTGAGGCGGAGCAGGATCTGGCGAAGTCCAAGGCGCGCGCCGATGCCTCGCGCAAGCGCTTCGACGCCGCCCAGCGGGAGATCGGCGAACTCAAGCAGCAGTTGCAGGAGCGCGCGGGCGACTACGTGCAGGTGACCGCGGCGGTGCGCCAGCTTGCCGGGGACTTCCGGACCGTCGCGTCCGATTCGCTGGTGACCGCGCAGGTTCCGGACCGCATGGATTTTCTCGAACAGATCGCGGACAGCCAGGACCTGCCCGGTATCTCCGAGCTCGAGCAGCTGTGGTATCTGCTGCAGGAGGAGATGACGGAAGGCGGCAAGGTCGTCCGCTTCAGTGCCGACGTCGTCGATGAGCAGGGCCTGCGGCGTCCGGCGGAGGTGGTCAGGATCGGAACGTTCACCGCGATGGCGGACGGCCGCTATCTGGTCGCGGGTGATTCGGGAACCGTGCTGGATGCGTTGCCGCGGCAGCCGGGCTGGAGTCTGAGCCGGCTCGCCGCCAGCTTTGCCGACGCGGAGGATGCCATCGCCCCGGCGCTGGTCGATCCGTCGCGCGGCAGCCTGCTCGTCATCGAGGGCGAGAAGCCGAGCCTGCTTGAGCGGGTCAACCAGGGCGGGCTCGTCGGTTACGTGATCATCCTGATCGGTATCGTCGGCATCGTGCTGGCGGTCGCGCAGATGAGTTATCTCGAAGTCGTCGGGCGGCGCATGCGCGCGCAGCTCAAGCAGGTGCGGGTGCCGCGTGACGACAATCCGCTGGGGCGGGTGCTGCGCGTCTTCAGCGACGATCCCGAGCACCGCGACGACGATCCCGAGCTGCTGGAGCTGCGGCTGTCGGAGGCGGTGCTGCGCGAGATGCCGATGCTGGAACGGGCGCAGTCGATCCTCAAGCTGTTCGCAGCCGCGGCGCCGCTGCTGGGTCTGCTGGGAACGGTGACCGGCATGATCGTGACCTTCCAGACGATCACGGTGTTCGGGACCGGCGATCCCAAGCTGATGGCCGACGGGATCTCGCAGGCGCTGGTGACGACGGTCCTGGGCCTGTGCGCGGCGATCCCGTTGCTGTTCATCAACTCGCTGCTGGCGACACGGGCGCGCAGTCTGGTGCAGATCCTCGACGAGCAGTCCGCCGGGTTGCTTGCCGAGCGCCTGGAGGGCGGCCGTGCTTGATGCGGCGCTGCAAGGCGTGCTGACGCCGCTGCGCTCGATCCAGGGGTTCATGGCGGCGGGCGGTTTCGTGCTGTGGTGGATCTTCGTCGCCGCGGTGGCGCTGTGGACCCTGATCCTCGAACGCTACTGGTTCTTCGCGCGGATGCTGCCGCGCATGCGTGCCGAGGTGCGCGCGCAGTGGATGGGGCGCCCGGAGCGCCGTTCCTGGACCGCGCGGCGGATCCGCGCCGCGATGATCTCGCGCATCGAGGGCGCGATGGACGTGACGCTGCCGCTGATCCAGGTGCTGATCTCGCTGTGCCCGCTGCTCGGGCTGCTGGGCACGGTCACCGGCATGATCGAGGTGTTCGACGTGATGGCGCTGAAGGGAACGTCCGATGCACGCGCGATGGCGGCAGGGGTCTCGCGTGCAACGATTCCGACGATGGCCGGCATGGTCGTCGGCCTGTCCGGCCTGCTGTCGATCAACCGGTTTCGCAAGCGTGTCCGCAATGAAACGGAGCGGCTCGGTGACGAGCTGGGTTACGCATGAAGATCCGACGTCACGGCGCCCCCCCGGAAGACACCGGCATCGACCTGACCCCGATGCTGGACGTGATCTTCATCATGCTGATCTTCTTCATCGTCACGACGACGTTCGTGCGCGAGTCCGGCATCAAGATCAATCGGCCTGCCGCCAAGACCGCGGTCAAGCAGGACCAGACCAACATCCTCGTCGCCATTTCGCCGGAGGGCGAGATCTGGATCGACAAGCAGCGTGTCGACATCCGTTCGCTGCGCGCAATGATCCAGAAGCTCAAGGCCGAGAATCCGGAGGCGGCCGTGATCATCCAGGCGGACAAGGACGCGCGCGCCGGGCTGATGGTCGAGGCGATGGATCAGGCGCGCCTCGCCGGTGTCCGCGACGTGTCGGTTGCCGCGACGCCGCGCCAGTGACGGACGATGAAGGGTCGGCTGCTGGTCTACTCGGTGGTGCTGCTGGCCGCACTCGGCTATCTGCAGTGGCGGGCACGTGCGCCGGCCAGCCTGGAGATCACGGTCGTGCGGGAGAATCTGGTCGCCTATCGCGGACAGGCCATGTCGCTTGACGAGCTCGAAGGGGCGATCGCCGCCGATCTGCGCAGCGGACGACCGACCAAGGTTGTCGTGACGGTGGACGGACACGCACCGAGCACCGTGCTGATCCCGGTGCTGGACCTGCTGGAGCGCAGCGGTGCCGCGGATGTGCAGGTGATTGCGGAGCCATGATGCGCTGGATCGTCACGCCAGTGGCGGCGCTGCTGATCGCGTTCGCCCTGTTTCTCCTGATGTACTGGCTGATCCTGCCGCCGCAGGGGCCGGACGAGGCGCGTCGGGTGTTGCCGGATGTGGAAGTGGTGCAGCCGGTGGAGTCGGAACAACCGGATCAGGATCTGGCCAGCGCCGATGCCGCGCCGCCGCCGCCACCGGCCGCGCCGCCGTCGCTGGCACGCCCCGATCTGCCGACGACCGACATTCCGGTCATCGACGCCGCGCCGCTGGATGTGGGTCCCGTGGCGGTGACGCCGAATCTGTCGTCCAGCGGCCTCAAGCTCGGCAGCAGCGGTGCGTTCGGGGGCTTCGGCGGCAGTGGAACCGGGCAGGGCGGCGGTGGTCATGGCAGCGGCAAGGGCTTCAAGGGCGTGCCCCTGGTGCCGCTGTCGACCGCGCGTCCGCAGATGCCGGAGTGGGCCTGCAAACAGAAGATCCGGGGCTGGGTCGAGGTCGTGTTCACGGTGCTTCCGAACGGCAGCGTGACCAATGTCAGGCTGATCGATGCCGATCCGAAGGGTGTTTTCGAGGCCGCGGCGATCGAGAGCGTGGCGCACTGGATCTATGAATCGTCGCCGAAGGCGCGCGAAGTCAAACAGCGCGTGCCGATGGACCCCGCGGACTGCGCGTACAACTGGCAATGAGGACTGGAGCCGACATGCCGCGCCGGACCTCCGGCCGTCCCTGGTGGATCGCTTGGGTCCTGATGTCCATCGTGCCGGTCGCGATGGCCGACCAGTACCGCAGCGAAACCCGCGAGCTGGACAGGGTGCCGCCCCCGGTGCAGCAGAAGAGCCCGGAGGAGCTGCTGCGGATCACGACCGATCCCTACGCGAAGTCGCTGCTGCTGCGTGATCTGGCGGCGCAGGCTGCCCAGCAGAAGGATTACGCCAAGGCCGCGCGCTATATGGAGCAGGCGCTGCAACAGAAGGCGTTCTCGGGGGTCGCCGAGCAGCAGATGCGCGAGCAGCTGTCTGATCTGTATCTGGCCAGCGGCGACTATCAGAAGCTGATTCCGGAGCTCGAGGCGCAGGTCCGCAGTGGCAAGGCGCGTCCGGAGATCATGGTGGCGCTGGGGTCCGCGTATCTGCAGAAGAAGCGTTATCGCGAGGCCGCCTCGCTGCTGGAGCGGGCCGTGCGGGCGTCGCGCAACGTCGACCCGAGCTGGCGCCGCGCGCTGGCCGCCGCACTGATCGGTGCAGGGCGTGAACGCGAGGCCTTGCCGCAGCTGGAGCAGCTGCTGCAGGAGGATCCCGGACAGGGCGATGACTGGCTGCGCCTGTCGGCCCTGCATCTGAAGTTCGGCGACAAGCGGCGTGCGGCTGCGGTGATGGAGCTGGCCGGCCGCATGGGTTTTCTGAAGAGTGCCGACGACTGGGTGCGCCTGGTGACGCTGACCGGGCAGCTCGGCGCTCCGTTCGAGGCGGGCTCGTTGCTGCAGGCCAAGATGGAGGCCAAGCAGGTTCCGGTCAATGCGCAGAACTGGCGACTGCTGTCGTCGCTGTGGCTGGCGGCGCGCGAGGATGCACTGGCGCTGCCGGCGCTGGACGAGGCCATCCGGCTGGCGCCGTCGCCCGATCTGTATCGCCAACGGGCCCAGCTGCGGATGGATCGGGAGCAGTATGGCGAGGCGGCGCGTGACTTCGAGCGGGCGATCGCGGCGGGCGCCAAGGATGCGCCGACCCGGATGGCGTTGGCGATCGCCCGTTATCAGCAGGCCGATATCGACGGCGCGCTCGAAGCGTTTCGCAGCGCCCGCGATGCCGGCGGCAACAAGAAGCTGGCCTCGGACTGGATCAGCTACCTCGAGAGCGGCCGCGCCCGCGAGCAGGCGCTGGCGGCGGCCGCCCAGCGCGCGCCCGCGGAGGACGAGACGATCCAGCTCAGCGGCCGTCTGAGTGGCGCGGCCATCGAGATCGCGGCCGACGATGCCACGGCGGACAAACCCGGCCCCCGCGGCGGCGGTCTGACGCCGGTCGGCGCCGAGGCCGACGGCAATGCCGACGGAACGATTCCGCCCTGGACCGGGGGCCTGCAGCGCGCGCAGTGGCCACAGGGCTTCAAGCCCGGGCAGCGCCTGAAGGATCCCTTCGCCGGGGACCGGCCGCTGTTCACGATCACCGGCGCCAATCTGGCGCGCTACCGCAGCCACCTCAGTCGCGGGCATCAGGCGCTGCTGGAAAACGATCCCGGTTACAAGATGCCGGTGTATCCGTCACGGCGCAGCGTCAGTTACCCGCAGGCGATCTATGAAGCCTCGCAGGCGAACATCGGCCGTGCCAAGCTGCTCGGTCCCGATGCGCTGGCCGGCGCCCGCCTGGGGGTGCCGTTTCCGAAGCCGAAGTCCGGTGTCGAGATCATGTGGAACCACCGTACGCGCTATCGCGGCGACACGCTGGTGCAGCAGACGACGCAGGCGGTAGTCCGTCCGGGGGACAAGCCGCAGTATCTCAAGCAGAGCGAGCGGGTCTATTTCCGCTACGGCAACCTGAAGGATCCGATCGACCTGTCGGACAAGAATATCCTGCTGTATTACCTGACGTGGTTCGGCAAGACCACTAATGCCATCGACTTCGTCGCGCTGGTGCACGAGACGGCGAACTCGCTGGAAAACTCGCGCAACGTCTGGGTCAAGCCGCCGAAGGTTCCGCGTCTGTTCCGGATTCCGCCGGTCGGGTACGACCAGCCGTTCCCGGGATCCGAGGCGCTGATGTTCGTGGACATGCTCGACATGTACAACGGCGCCTTCGACCGCTACGTCTGGAAGCTCGTCGGCAAGCGCGAGATCTATATCCCGTACAACGCATACCGGATCAGCGACGGCCACTACAGCTACGCGCAGCTGTTGCAGGACCGGCACTTCAATCAGGATGCGACGCGCTATGAACTGCACCGGGTCTGGGTGATCGAGGCCACCGAGCGCGAGGGGCGCAACCACACGTTCGGCAAGCGGACCTTCTACGTCGACGAGGACAGCTGGAACGTGGTGCTGGTCGAGAATGAGGACCACGCCGGCAAGCTGTGGCGCTTCCAGGAAGGACATCTGCTGCCGGCTTACGACATCCAGGCCGCCAACTCGGCGCCGACGCTGACCTACGATCTGAAGGACGGCCGTTATTTCGTCAACCGGCTCAGCGCCGAGGATGCGCCGCCGCAATACGGCGAGCCGATGCGCGATGCGGAATTCCTGCCCGCTGCGGTCAAGGCGCGCTACTCGCGATAACCGCGTTACCGGCTGCAACCCTTTCGGCGCCCCGTGCATCTGAATAACGGGTGCGCCGGAACGCGGCGCCGAACCGGAGACCGGGGGTCGCCATGAAAACCACAATCAGCAGTCTTTCCACCTGGATCGCGATGGCCGCACTGAGCGTGCCGATGGCTGTCGCCGCGGCGGGGCCGCAGGCGCCCTGCGTGTCTCAGGCCGACGATCACATCGAGGCGGCGGTGGCGCGCCTGCGCCAGGAGCAGCGGCAGCAGATGCAGTCCAACGCCGAGGTGGCGCTGGCGCAGCTGCGCTCGCGGGTCGCAATGGCACGCGCCAGCGGGGCCGCGGTGGCCGATGCACCCGGGATCAAGGCCGAGCGCTGAGGTCGCTGCGACCCGGGATCAGACCGTCGCGTCGAGCCGCTGCGCGAGCAGTTGCGCGATTCCGGGCATCGCGGTGGCGACTTCGGCTTCGGCACTGCCGCGCAGGCGCTTGTAGGCCGATTGCACGCTGCCGCTGGCCTGGCGGACACGCAGGTCGGCGACGCCCAGCAGGGCCTCAGTCGCACGGTCGCTGCGCTGCTGCAGAAAGGCTGCGAAATCGATGGAATGGCCGCCGTCCATGTACTCCTGATACAACGGGTCCAGCGCCTCGGCAAAGTCCGGCAGCAGGCGGTTGACCGCTCGCGGCAGAATGCCCGGTTTGGCGGATTTGAGCACCGCCAGGCCGGCTTTCAGGGTGGCGCCCTTGAGTCCCTTGCGCGACGCGACCTGACCTTCGATCAGCTCGACCAGTGCACCGACCAGCGAGTCGCGTCGGTCGTTAGCCAATAGAATATCGGAGAAATTGTTCACGGACTGTTCGATGTCCCCATCTGACAAGCCGTCGCAGGACGGCGAAAAGCGCGCCAAGGGTAGCATCTCGTCTCTGAAGACCGGATCGATCGAGCGCGGCGTCGCATTGACCAAGCTCGGGGTCGGCGCGGGTGCCAAGATCATGGCGCATTCACTTGCCAACATCTTCCGGGGCGAGGTCGAGCGCGACCAGGCCAAGCGCGACTTCTACCAGCGGCAGGCGCAGATCCTGGCCGACGAACTCGGGCAGCTCAAGGGCAGTGTGATGAAGGCCGGGCAGATGCTGTCGCTCTACGGCCAGTACTTCCTGCCGGAGGAAGCGGTGACGGTCCTGTCCTCGCTGCAGGACGACACGCCGCCGGTCGACTGGCGCGTCGTTGCGCCGGTGCTCGAACGCTCGCTCGGCGCGGCGCGGCTGCGTGAACTGGAAATCGACGAAACGCCGATCGCCGCGGCCTCGCTGGGCCAGGCCCACCGCGCCCGGCGCAAGTCCGACGGCCTGGATCTGTGCATCAAGGTGCAGTATCCCGGGGTCGCCAACGCAATCGAGAGCGACGTCCGGACCCTGTCGCGGCTGTTGATCATGACGCGCCTGACGCCCAAGGGGCTGGATCTGGCGCCGGTCTTCGCCGAGGTCAAGGAAATGCTGCATCGCGAGGTCGACTACGAGGCCGAGCGCCGTTTCACCGAGCAGTTCGCCGAGCGCCTCGCCGGCGACGAGCGTTTCGTGGTGCCGCAGGTGCTGGGTGAATACAGCACCCGCGAGGTGCTCACGACGACCTACGAGCACGGCAAGGGCGTCCGCCATGCCGACGTGCAGGGGATCAACCTGGAGCGGCGCAACCGTCTCGGACGCGCATTTCTGGAGCTGTTTCTGACCGAGTTCTTCGACTGGGGAACGGTCCAGTCCGACCCGCATTTCGGCAACTACCGCATCCGTCTGGGCGAGAACGCGGAGCCCGATCGCATCGTGCTGCTGGATTTCGGCGCCACGCGGGTGTTTCCGCGCCGCTTCGTCAACAACTACGCGCAGATCGTCAGCGGTGCCGTCGAGCACGACCGGGAACGGATCTTCAGCGGTGCCAAGGCGATCGGTCTGATGCAGGACGGATTTCCGGACAACGTCGTCGACGCCTTTGCGCGTCTGTGCGAGCTGATCGTCGAGCCGTTCAGCGGCAAGGACGATCCTGCGGTGCCGGCGAAGCTGCGCAATGCCGAGGGCGAGTACTGCTGGGGCGCCAGCGACCTGCCGATGCGGACCAGTCGCATGGCCGCGATGAACACCCTGTCGATGTCCTTCCGCATGCCCCCGCGGGAGATCGTGTTTCTGCACCGGCGCCTTGCGGGCGTCTTCATCATGCTGGCGACGCTCGGCTGCGAGTTCTCGGGACGCGAGCTGCTGCTCGACGCCCTCGAATCCGGGGACGCGGCGCAACCGTATCTCGTCTAGTGGCGACCGCTGATCGGGCGGCACCCCCTCGCGGACGCTGTGGTTCAGTGACAGTTCATGGCGCTCTGCAATGTTTCAGCTATGGCAAGCGATGGTCGGATTCGGTAGCATTCCGCGCATCGTTGCCTCGACAAAAACGGTCGATCCGAGGTCGCCCAGATTCACTTCCTTGAGGAGAACTCAACGCTATGAATAAACGTCTCGCCGTTATCACCGGCGCCGTGGCCCTGTCGCTGATGGCCGGTCACGCCATCGCCAAGGTGCCCGCCGCCGAGGCCGATCAGCTCGGCAAGGACCTGACCCCAGTCGGCGCCGAGCGTGCCGGCAACCAGGCGGGCACGATCCCCGAGTGGACCCCGGCGCAGCGCCGCGGCTCGCTCGAGGGCGAGTTCCCGAACAATCCGAAGGTCGATGCCGAGAAGCCGATCTTCGCGATCACCAAGGCCAACATGGCCAAGTACGCCGACAAGCTGTCAGAGGGGCACAAGTTCCTGCTGAACACCTACGACAGCTACAAGATGAACATCTATCCGGCGCACCGCGAGGTCACCTGGCCGAACGAGATTCTGGAGGCAACCAAGGCCAACGCGACGACCTGCGAGATGCTGGATCCGGATACGCCGAACAACTGCACGCTCGGCTTCCCGTTCCCGATTCCGAAGTCCGGCGCCGAGCCGATCTGGAACCACAAGCTGAAGTGGCGTGGCGAAGCGGTCACCCGCTACAACAACCAGATGATCGTGCAGCCCAACGGCGATTTTCAGCTCACCAAGATCGTCGAGGACGTCGAGTTCGGCTACGCGTCGATCAAGAATCCGGTGACCCTGACCAAGAGCGGCAGCGGCGAGATCCTGAAGTATCTGTCCAAGACCGTGGCGCCGCCGCGGCTGGCGGGTACCTTCATCCTCGTACATGAAAAGCCGGGAACCGGCGCCGAAGGCCGTTCCGCGTGGCTGTACTCGCCGGGCCTGAAGCGCATCCGCCGTGCACCGACGGTGTGCTGCGACAACCCGTACGAGGGCACCGACGGTCACCAGTTCTATGACCAGGTCGACATGTTCAACGGCGCCCTCGACCGCTACAACTGGAAGCTGGTCGGCAAGAAGGAAATCTTCATTCCGTACAACTCCAACCGTATCGCCGGGCCGCAGACCAAGTACAAGGACATGGCCAAGCCGCGCCACCTGAACCAGGATCTGCCGCGCTACGAGCTGCATCGTGTCTGGATCGTCGAGGCCAACATCAAGCCGGGGACGAGCCACACGTTCAAGACCCGCCGCTTCTACATCGACGAGGACTCCTGGACGATCGCGCTGGTCGACGACTACGACAACCGCGACCAGCTCTACCAGTTCCAGGAGGGCCACATCGTGTTCGGCTACAACGTCCTGTCGGCGACCACGGTTCCGGAAGTCATCTACCACTTCACCTCGGGCCGCTACTTCATCACCGCGGCGTTCAACGAGGACAAGCCGCTGGATCTGACCGCGAAGTTCAAGCCGGATTACTTCACGGCCGCGTCGGTCCAGAAGATGACGACCAAATAAGGATCGTCGGGAAGTTGGTGTACATTTGCAGCCGCCGGGCATTGCCCGGCGGTTTTTTCATTCGAGAGGGTTTTTTGCCCGAGCAGTGGCGAAGGCCAGGGGAGACATTATGAAAATCGACGACAATCACAGCTTCGAAAAGCCGGTCGACACGGTCCTCGAGATGTTTTCGGACCGGGCCTATTTCGAAAAGAAGTACAAGAACCTGGGCTTCAGCGACATCGAAGTGCTCGATTGCGACAAGAGCGGCGACCGCTTCCTCATCAAGGTGCGCTACGCCGCGACCAGCGATGCGCCGATTCCCCAGTTCGCCAAGAAAATTCTGGGCGACAAGAGCATCATAACGCAGCAGGACGAGTGGAATCTCAAGTCCAGAACCGGTCGCATCACGATCGAGGTCAAGGGCGTGCCGGTCAAGCTCGGCTGCGACATGCGCCTGCAGCCGGAGGGCAAGGGTGCTGTCAACCGTATGAGCTGGTCGATCAGCTGCGGCATTCCGCTGATCGGCGGTAAGCTCGAGAAGATCATCGGCGACGATATCCTCAGCAAGTCCGACAAGGACCGTACGGTCTCGGCCAAGTTGCTCGAGAGCTACGGCGCCTGAAGCTCTCATCGTCCGGGCACGTCACCGACCAACAGCGAGTCCACATGAATTCAGCATCCAAACCGCCGAAGTCCCCGGAATCGGAAGGAAAGCCGGAGTCGGTGACGCTGCTCGACACGATCAAGAGCGTTTCCGCGTCGTTCTTCGGCGTGCAGAGCTCGAAGAATCGCGAACGCGATTTCACCAAGGGCAAGCCGATCCATTTCATCATCATCGGTGTGGTGATGACGGTCCTGTTCATTCTCGCCGTATGGACGGCGGTGAAGGTGGCGTTGCACAGCGCCGGGATGTAGGGATCGCCCGGCGCAGGGCGGCTCGCGGCGCGAATGCGCCGGCAACATCAGCAAGGAGGGGCGATGAGAAGCGTGCTTCGGAGTATCGGGTCGCTGTGCCTGTTGCTGCCGGCCGTGGCCAGCGCCGCGACGCCGGATTGGGTCGAGCGCAGCAACCGCAATGCTGCGGTGCTGCTGGAGGTCATGGCCCGTTTCGGTCCCGAGACCGCCGCCCAGCTCGGTGTCGACGGCTACGACGAAGCCGTCGTTGACCTCGAGCCCAGGGTGTACGAGCGCTCGCAGGCGGCCACCGGGGTCGCCGCCGCCGAACTGCGCCAGCGCAAGGCGGACGAGCAGGATCCGTCGGTATTGCAGGATCTCGACATCCTGATCGATGCGGCCGACGACGCGGTGACCAGCGAACGCCTGCGCCACGAGCGGTTGTTGCCGTACTACAACGTGCCGCAGATCGTCTTCGTCGGCATCAAGGCCCTGCTCGATCCGCGGATTCCCGCGCAGCGGCAGAAGGCCGCGCTGATCCGCCTGCGGCGCTATGCCGGACTGGAGCCGGAGACGCATCCGATCACCGAGCTGGCGCAGGCCCGCATCCAGGAACGGTGGGCCGAGGACGGACTGCTCGGGCCGTACGTCGGCGAGGTGGAGCAGGATCTGGCCGACGCGCCGCGCTTCATCGACGGTCTCGAGGCGCTGTTCGCCAGCGCCGGCCTCAGCGGCTACGAGGCGCCACTGGCCATCCTGCAGGATCAGCTGCGGGCTTACAGCCAGTGGGTTCGCGACACGATCCAGCCGCGTGCGCGCGCCGATCATCGCCTGCCACCGGAACTCTATGCCGACAATCTCAAGCAGTTCGGCGTCGAACTGGCGCCGGATGAGCTGATCCGTCGCGCGTTGCTGAGCTTCGCCGAGATCCGCAACGAGATGCAGGCGCTTGCGCCGCTGATCTCGGCACAGTTGAAGCTCGAGTCCACCGACTATCGCGACGTGATCCGGGCGCTGAAGGCCAGGCAGATCGATGGCAGCGACATCCTGCCGCTGTATCGCGAGCGCCTCACGCAGATCGAGGCGCAGATGCGGCGCCACCACGTCGTCAGCGTGCCCGGGCGCGAGGCGGTGATCCGTCTGGCCACCGAGGCCGAGTCGGCGCTGGTGCCGGCACCGCACATGAGCCCGCCACGTCTGATCGGCAACACCGGTGAATACGGCGAATTCGTCCTCCCGCTCAACGTGCCGGGCAAGGACGGACGGGACGATCTGAAGACCGACGATTTCACCTTCGACGCCGCGAGCTGGACGCTCACGGCGCACGAGGCGCGCCCCGGGCACGAGATGCAGTTCGCCGCGATGATCGAAAAGGGCGTGTCGGCTGCCCGCGCGATCTTCGCGTTCAACAGCGTCAACGTCGAGGGCTGGGCGCTCTATGCCGAGGCCGAGATGAAGCCGCTGTTCCCGCTCGACGGCCAGCTCATCGGCCTGCAGCACCGGTTGATGCGTGCAGCGCGCGCCTTCCTCGATCCGATGGTCAATCTCGGCCGGCTGACGCCGGAGCAGGTCCGGCGCGTCCTCACCGACGAGGTGGTGCTGTCGGCGGGGATGGCGCAGCAGGAAGTCGATCGCTATACGTTCCGGGCGCCGGGGCAGGCGACGTCGTACTTCGTCGGCTACCAGGCGCTGATGGCGCTGCGCCAACGCACCGAACTCGCGCTCGGCGAGCGTTTCGACAGGCAGCGTTTCCATGATTTCGTGCTTGCGCAGGGCCTGCTGCCGCCGAAGCTGCTCGAACAGGCGGTCATGCAGCGCTTCGTGCCCGACGAACTGGCGCGGACGCGCAAGGCGGGCGCATGAGCGCACCGGCCAAGCCGTTGCCGTTTCCGCTATCGCTGCTGGTGCTCGACGGCGTCGGCGCGGCGCTGCTCGGACTCGGTCTGGCCGAGCACTTCGGTGCCATTGATCTGCTGTCGCGGTGGCTGCCGGTTCCGGATGCCGATCTGGCCGCCATCGGCGCCGGCGGGGCGATGATGGCGATCGCCGCTTTCGGCATCATCCGCAGCCTGCGCGAGCGTGCGGTGCGCAAGGGCCCGGTCGTACGCTGAAGGCCGCCGTAGCGCCGTTTCACGGTGCTTCCGGGTCGTCCGCGGCGGCCTTGAGGCGGTACAGCCAGTCGAGCGCGTCCCGCGGCGTGACTGCGTCCGGATCGAGCTGCGCCAGCAGCGCCGCCACGGCCGACGGTGCGGCGGCGGCCGGGGGCGGCTGCGGCGGGGTGGCCGGGGCGCCGAACAGCGACAGCTGTGGCGCTGCGCCGTCGACGGCCGGTGGCGTCTTGCGCTCGAGTTCCTCGAGGTAGCCGCGGGCGGTGCGAATGACCGCCTGCGGAACGCCGGCCAGCGCCGCGACCTGCAGACCGTAGCTGCGATTGGCGGGTCCCGGCTTGACGTTGTGCAGGAACACCAGGCGCTCGCCGTCGGCGCTGGGGTATTCGGCGGCGTCGAGGTGGACGTTGGCGATGCCGGGGCGCTCCTCGGCCAGCGCGGTCAGCTCGAAATAGTGGGTCGCGAACAGACAGAACGCCTGTACGTCGGTGGCCAGATATTCGGCGACGGCGCGAGCCAGCGACAGGCCGTCGTAGGTCGAGGTGCCGCGCCCGATCTCATCCATCAGCACCAGACTCGCGGGACTGGCGTTGTGCAGGATGTTCGCCGTCTCGCTCATCTCGACCATGAACGTCGACTGTCCCGACGCCAGATCGTCGGCGGCGCCGATGCGGGTGAAGATGCGGTCGATCGGGCCGATGCGCGCGGATTCCGCCGGCACGAAACAGCCGGCGTGGGCCAGCAGCACGATCAGCGCGGTCTGGCGCATGTAGGTCGATTTGCCGCCCATGTTGGGGCCGGTGATGACCAGCAGCCGCGTACTCTGGGACAGCGACAGGTCGTTGGGGACGAAGGGCTGCTCCAGCGTCTGTTCGACGACCAGATGGCGTCCCGCGCGGATCTCCAGGCAGGGGGTGTCGATCAGCTCGGGGCGACTCAGATTGAGCGCCAGCGCCCGCTCGGCGAAACAGCCGAGCACGTCGAGTTCGGCCAGCGCCCGCGCTGCGGCCTGCAACGGTGCGAGCTGCCGCGCGAGGTCGTCGAGCAACTGCTCGTACAGGGCCTTCTCGCGCGCCAGCGCGCGGTCGCGTGCCGACAGCACCTGGTCCTCGAAGCGCTTGAGTTCCTCGGTGATATAGCGCTCGTAGTGGGTCAGTGTCTGCCGTCGCGTGTAGTCGGTGGGGATCTTGGCGGCGTGGGTCTTGCCGACCTCGATGTAGTAGCCATGAACGCGGTTGTAGCCGACCTTGAGCGTCTCGATCCCGGTGCGCTGGCGCTCGCGCTGTTCGAGCTCGACCAGATAGCCGTCGGCGTTCTCGGAAAGCTGGCGCAGCTCGTCCAGCGTCGCGTCGAAGCCGGTGCGGAACACGCCGCCGTCCTTGACCAGCAGCGGCGGGGCGTCGGCCAGCGCACGGCCGAGGTGCTGCGTCAGCGCATCGTGGTCGCCGAGGTCGCGGAGCAGTTCGCCGATCAGGCCGGTCTCGACCCCGACCAGCGCGTCGTGCACCGCCGGCAGCGCGGCCAGGCTTGCCGCCAGTCCCGTGAGGTCACGCGGCCGCGCGCTGCGCAGGGCGACGCGCGCCAGGATCCGCTCGAGGTCGGCGATGTCGCCGAGGGCGTCGCGCAGGCGCTCGGCGGCACTGGCGTGGGCGCCGCCGCCGTCGAGCAGGGCGGCGATCGCGTCGTAGCGGGCCCTTAGCTGCGCGTGATCCCGGAGCGGACGGGTCAGCCAGCGGTGCAGTGCGCGCGCGCCCATCGCGCTGCGGCAGCGATCGAGCACCTTGATCAGCGTGAAGTCGTGCGCGCCGGAGATCGAACGGTCGATCTCGAGATTGCGCCGGCTGGTGGCGTCGAGGATCAGTGAGTCGCCCGGCGCCTCCAGGCGCAGGCCGGTCAGGTGCGGCAGCGCGGTCTTCTGCGTTTCCTGGACGTACTGCAGCAGTGCGCCGGCGGCGGCGATCGCAGCGTCGAGGCCCTCGCAGCCGAAGCCGCGCAGATCCTGGGTGCGGAACTGTTCGATCAGCTGGCGGTAGGCCGAGGCGGCGTCGAATTGCCAGATCGGACGCGGTCGTGTGGCGACGCCGGGCGGGCACCAGCCGGGACCGTCGGCGACCAGCAGCTCGCTCGGGGCGACCCGATGCAGTTCCGCCATCAGGTCGCTCTCGCTGGCGGTCTGGACCACGCTGAAGCGTCCCGACGACAGTTCGAGATAGGCCAGGCCGTAGTCGTCCTTGATCCGGCAGACCGCGCCGAGCAGGGTTTGCGCGCGCTCGTCGAGCAGCGCCTCGTCGGTTGCCGTGCCGGGCGTGATGATGCGGGTGACCTCGCGGCGCACCGGGCCTTTCTCGGCGCCGACTTCGCCGACCTGTTCGGCGATGACGACCGACTCGCCGGCCTTGATCAGGCGCGCGACGTACTGTTCGACCGAATGATGCGGTACGCCGGCCATGATCACCGGCTTGCCGGCGGATTCGCCGCGCTGCGTCTGGGTGATGTTGAGCAGGCGCGCCGCCTTGCGGGCGTCATCGTAGAACAGCTCATAGAAATCCCCCATGCGGAACAGCACGAGGGTGTCGGGATGCTGGGACTTGATGCCCAGGTACTGCTGCATCAGTGGGGTGTGATCGCTGAAAGGCGCTGCGGTCATCGGCTGAAAACGGGTTCGGGCGAGTGGGGCGGTATACTTGCGACCCCAATTATCGCCTCGAAGCACTTTTCACGTGAGCCCGCATACGACCCATGCATGGACGCCGGAGTCCTGGCAGCAGCGCCCGGCCGCCCAGCAGCCCACTTATCCGGATGCGGCCCTGCTGCAGCAGAGCCTGGAACAACTGGCGACGCTGCCGCCGCTGGTGACGTCGTGGGAGGTCAACAGCCTCCGGCAGCAGATCGCGCGCGCGCAGGTCGGAGAGTGCTTCGTCCTGCAGGGTGGCGACTGCGCCGAGAGCTTCGACGACTGCCGCCCGGAGATCATCGCCAACCGGCTCAAGGTCCTGCTGCAGATGTCGTTGGTGATGGTGCACGGGCTGCGCCAGAGGATCGTGCGCATCGGGCGTTTCGCCGGGCAGTACGCCAAGCCGCGTTCGGCCGACATCGAGACCCGCGACGGCGTCTCGCTGCCGAGCTACCGCGGCGATCTGGTCAACGCGCCGGCGTTCACCGAGGCGGCGCGCGTGCCGGACCCGCGGCGCATGATCGAGGGCCATGCGCGTTCGGCGATGACGATCAACTTCGTGCGCGGCCTGATCGACGGCGGCTTCGCCGACCTGCATCACCCCGAGTACTGGGATCTGGAGTGGGTCCAGCATTCGCCGCTGGCGGCCGACTATCAACGCATGGTCGACACGCTCGGCGACTCGGTCCGCTTCATGGAGACGCTCGCCGGCCAGCCGGTGGGAGAGCTGTCGCGGGTCGATTTCTTCACCTCGCACGAGGCGTTGCTGCTCTGGTACGAGCAGGCGCACACGCGGCAGGTGCCGCGGGCCCCGGGCTGGTACAACCTGGCGACGCACTTCCCGTGGATCGGGATGCGGACCGCGGAAATCGGCGGCGCGCACGTCGAATACTGCCGCGGGATCCGCAATCCGATGGGGGTCAAGGTCGGTCCCAAGATGACCGCGGACTGGGTGTCGGACCTGTGCCGCATTCTCAATCCCGACAACGAGGCGGGGCGGCTGACGCTGATCCACCGCATGGGCTCCGACAACATCGGCGATCACCTGCCGCGGCTGATCGAGGCGGTGCATCGGGCCGGGCACCGGGTGCTGTGGGTCTGCGATCCGATGCACGGCAATACCGAGTCGACGCCGAGCGGCCTCAAGACCCGGCCGTTCGAACGCATCATGTCGGAGGTCGAGCAGGCCTTCGCGATCCACAAGGCCTGCGGGTCGCGGCTCGGCGGCGTGCACCTCGAGCTGACCGGCGAGGACGTCACCGAGTGCACCGGGGGCGCCCGCAATCTGTCGCATGCCGATCTGGAACGGGCGTACCGGTCCACGGTCGATCCGCGCCTCAATTACGAGCAGGCGCTGGAGATGGCGATGAAGATCGCCCGGGTCGCCGGCTGAGCGCCGGTCCGACCGAGGGGCGGGCCCGGCTCAGGGCGCGGTGAAGCCCTCGATGCCGCGCGCCTGGAACTCACCGCCGCGTGAGTCGAGCACGTCGATGAAGTCCCAGCCGATGGTGAAACGGCCGTCCGGTCCGGCGGTCGCCAACGGCTTCTGTTCGTGGTTCGGGGACGCGCTATTGACCTGGAAGGGGGCTCCGTAGGCATTGCCGCCGGCATCGAACAGGGTGGCCATCACGTCCACCTGCCCCGCGGTGTAGGTCTGCCAGGTGAGGACGGCGGAGCCGTCGCCGGCACCGGCGACCGACGCGTACACATCCCTCGCCGGCGGTTCGCGGTCGGCGAACGCAAATGCGTAGTCGCTTCCGCCCGGGCTGCCGTCGGCGTTCCAACGCTGCGCGTGCGTCAGCCCGATCCCGTTCCAGGCCAGCAGGTAGTGGTCCGGTCCGGCTGCGGCCATATCCTGCAGCTCGCCGAGAGACTCCCCGCTGATCACCGGCTGGACGTCGATCTGGCCGGCGCCACGGGCATCGTAGGTGCGGTATTCGATGTCGGTGACGTAGCCCGCGGACGGAATCAGGATGTTCGACTCGCGACGGAAACGGTTCCAGGCGACGGCGAAGCGGCCATCATCCTGCACCGCGATGCGCGGATTGGCGACGATGCCGGTGCTGGCGATGAGCAGCAGCGCGAACCTGGGGGTCACCAGGATCGGATCGTAAGCGGTCGCCAGCGGCGTGATCAGGCCCAGACGCCGGCCGTCGGCCCGGAATCGTTGCAGGTTGATCCGGGTGCCGGTCAAGTCGCCATAGGTGCGCAGCTTGGGGTCGCCGTTGATCTCGACCGCCTGCAGCCAGGCGATGCAGAAATTGCCTTCGGCGTCCATGCCGACGACGGGATCCATCGCGACGCGGTCGATCAGGCCGGCGACGGTGATGGCCAGATCGCGAATGTGTTCACCGAGCATCGGCACGCTGACCCGGATTTCGCCACCGAGCGGGGTGCCGTCGGCGTCGTAGCGCTGTGCGAACACGCCTTCGCGACCGCCGTATACCGAGCGCCCGTAGGCGATCACGAAGCTGCGGTCCGGGGCGATGGCCACGGCCTGGTGGCTCAGGGGCCTGATGAGACCGGAGTCCGGCGGTGTCAGCGTCATCACCGGACCGAGCGGTGCGCCGTCCGCCGTCAGCCAGCGGCCAAAGATCGTGCCGGGGGACTTCCAGATGGCCAGCAGGTTGCCGGATGCATCGCGGGCCAGACCGAAGTCCGAGCTGATCACGATGCCGTCGTCGAGCCGGAACACCGGGGTCAGCGGATCGCCCGGTGCCGCCGCGGCCGTCCCCGAGCACAGGGCCCATGCCAGCAGGCCGGCCAAAGTGGATCGCATCATGCGGATGCCAAGACTGCTCATCATCGCTCTCCTGCTCCCCCTCAGTGAGAGACCCATGCTCGCCCGGCACGTCTGATTCGATTGTCGGAATTCACCGTCAATGCATGTCAGACATCCGGCCATGCGGGTCGGGGCGATTGCGCCACTCCGCAAGTGGGACTCGCGACACCGTCGATGCGGTGTGCGGCCGGCGCACAACAGCGTATCGATTCAGGCGCTTGCGGCGTGCCCGTCCCAGAGATCGGCGGCGAGGCGACGCCCGCCCTTGCGCAGCAGCGACGCGACGTAGAGCGCGCTCAACGCCAGCAGGCAGACGTAGTCGACGAGGCCGTGCGTCATCTCATCGGCGACGGGGACGTGTTCGGCCAGTGATGCGGGCGCCAGCAGATTGACGGCAGCGCCGAGAAGAATCGCGCCGGATGCGGCGATCACCGCGAATCGCAGGGCGGTCCGGCGGCCGTGGAGTTGCCGCAGCACCCCGAAGGTCGAGACATTGGTCGCCGGTCCGGTCAGCAGAAAGGCGACGGCGGCGCCGGGTGAGATGCCGCCGGCGATCAGCACCGCGATCAGGGGGGTCGCGCCGGCCGCGCAGACGTAGACCGGCATGCCGAGGGCGGCGAACAGCATCACCTCGAGCAGCGGCGGCCAGTCGGCGGTGAACAGGGTCTCGACGTAGGGCGTCGCGGCAGCGGCGACCAGCAGGCCCGTCAGCATCCACGCGACGGTGTCGTCGACCAGATCGACCAGCCCGGCGCGCAGGCCGCGAACGATCCGGTTCTGTGGCGGCTTGGCGGTGTCGCAGCAACTGCTGTTGCCGCAGCAGGACGCGGCAGCGGTGGTCGCTGCGGTGGGGGCGCCGCCCTGCCGTCGGGCGACGAGAACCGCCACCGTGATCGCCAGCAATGCGGCGGTGGCAACGCGGACGGCGGTGAGTTCCCAGCCCAGCAGCGGGACCGACACGAACAGGGCCGTCAGGCCGATCTCGGGGGTGGCGATCAGGAACGCCATCGCCGCCGGGAGCGGCAGACCGCGCTGGATCAGCGAGCGATACAGCGGCAGGACGCCACAGCTGCAGATCGGCAGCGGCAGGCCGACCGCCATGCCGCGGGTGGCCTGACCGAGGGCGCCGCCGCGTCCGATCCAGCGCAGCCAGCTTTGCGGCAGATCGCCGCTGACGAAACCGCCGATGAGGTAGGCCAGCAGCAGTGCCGGTGCGGACTCCAGCCCCAGCCCGAGCAGCCGTTCCAGGAAGTCGGGCAGCTGATGGGGTTCGGCGCTGTGGAAGACCGACAGGGCCGCCAGCGCGGCGAGGGCGCTGAGATTGCCGAGGCCTTCGTAGATCGGCGGGGTGCGCCGGTGCTCCGAGGTTTCGTGCAGATGCGGCCGGCCGAAGATCACGTGCAGGATCGAGCCCGCGATCAGGGCCTGGAACCAGGCCCAGGCGGTGGCGCCGAGCAGCGCCGACAGCTCGGGCGCATACAGGTAGCCGGTCAGGGTCCCGGCGCACATCGCCAACAGCGCGAAGGCGGGCAGCAGGGCGCCGAACACCGGGTACAGCAGCCACCAGATCACCAGGCCGACCGGAACGCTGTGAATGGCGATCGCCAGTCCGAGCGCCTCTTCGCCCAGTGCGGCGTGGTGCGGATCGTGGCTCTCGCCCGCAAGGGCGGCGCCGTCGCCGATGCTGTGGAGCGCCAGCCCGCCGATCGCCAGCGCCAGCGCCAGCATGTGGGCCTCGCGGCGCGCACGCGTCAGCCCGTGCTCCAGCGCGGTCGGTCCGAGCAGCCCGAGGGCGACGAACAGCAGGCTCCAGTAGCCGCCGGCGCTCAGGGCGTCGGGGACAACCTCGAGCAGGACCAGGCCGGTGATGCTGACCAGCACGAAACCGTCGAGAAAGCCGAGCAGCGGCGGCTGCCGCCGAGCCAGCGCATAGAGCAGCGGCCCGGACATCAGGGCGACAAGAGTGGCGGTGAGGAGGCCGGCGTGCATGATCGGGAGTGAATGACGGAAACGGCATTATCCCATGACCGGGTGGACGCTCGCGCGTTGCCGGGATCTCCGACACCGATGAGATCGATATCGCATGTCTTTGCCCGAGCGGCGCGGTAGGCTGTGCCCTCCGACCGGACCCGACATCGATGACCGATCGAGCCAGAATCTTCCTGAAGCTGGCGCTGGCGACCTTGCTGTTGCTGGCGCTCGCCGTGCCGGCGTGGTGGGCGCTGCGCCCGCAGCCGGATCGCTACGACTACGCGGCGGCGTTCGAGACGGGCGCGGTCGAGGCCGGCGTCCCGCTGCAGGTCGACGTCACCGCGTTCGCCGGCCGCCCGCGGGCGGTGGTCGAATCGCTGCTGGGACGGCCGCAGGGCTGCGAAGCGTCGATGTACGGCGAACGCTGCCGCTATGCCCGCGAGGTCGAGATCGTCTACGTCGACGGGCGTGCCGACTGGATGACCGTTCGCTATCCGTACGGGCGGATCGCACTGGCGCCAGCGGCGCTGGCCGCGATCGGGCTGAGTCCGGTCGAACCGCATCAGGTCGGATCCTTCAGCCTGCGCTGGCAGGCGATCGGTGGACTGCACGATGTCGAGCTGGTCGGTGACGAAAGCGGCGTCCTGTATGCGCGAATCAAGGCGATCCATGGCTGAGTCGAAGCGGCGCTGCGGCGGGATCCGGGGGCTGTTGCTGGCCATCGCATGGCTGTGGACCGGCAGCGTCGTGGCGGCCCCGCTGCAAGTGCGCGACGTGACGCCGGCCGGAACCGATGTCCCGGCCGGGGGACAGATCTCGATCAGCTTCAGCCAGGCCATGGTGCCGTTGGGACGCATGGTGCGCGATGCCGACGCGGTGCCGGTCCGGATTTCACCGGACCCGGGCTGTCAGTGGCGCTGGCTCGATCCCGCGGTCCTGACCTGTGAGTTGCCGCCGGGGCGTACGCTGCAGCCCGCAACGGCGTACGCGGTCGAAGTGCCGGCCGGACTGCGCGCGCTGTCCGGCGACGCGCTGCAGCGGCGGGTCGAGCATCGCTTCGTGACCGAGCGACCGCGGGTGCGCTATGCCCAGGTCGTCGAATGGCGGGGGGCGACCGAGCCGCTGCTGCGGATCAGTTTCAGTCAGCCGGTGACCGCGGCCTCGGTCGCCGCGGCTCTGCGTCTCGGCGGCGTCGCGCTCGATGTCGAGGCCGACCCGTTCGATGCGCGGACCCCGTTCTATACGCCACAGGGGGAGGCGCGCAGGATCTGGCGGGTGGCGCCGCAACGGCCGCTGCGGCCGGCGGTCCGTGCCACGCTGCAGGTCGACACCGGGCTGGCGTCGGCGCTGGGGCCCTTGCCCGGGCGGCCGCAGGATCCGGGGTTCGAGCTGACGACCTTCCCCGCGCTGCGCTTTCTGGGGCTGCAGTGCCAGGTCGACGGGGAGTTGCAGCGCTTCGAGCCGGGTGTGCCGGCAGTCGGCTGCGCGCCACTGGGCGGGGTCGCGCTGGCATTCAGTGCGCCGGTCGCGGCCAAGGCCGTCGCGGAGGTGCTGACGATCGACCCCGATGACGCGCGCCGGGCTGCCGAGCACGATCCAGGGTTCGATCCATGGGCCAATGTCGCCGACACGCGACCGGTCGGATGGCGGCATGCCGAAGGCCAGGTATATGCGGTCCGCCTGCCGTTCGCGCTGAAGGCCGAGGCGTCGTATGCGCTGACGCTCGCGGCCGGGCTGACCGACCGCTTCGGCCGGGTGCTCGACGCGCCGGCCAGGGTCAGCCTCGAGACCGGGCCGCGCGCGCCGCGTTTCGTTTTCGATCACCGGCAGGCGGTGGTCGAGTCGGATCTGGCGACCGATGTCCCCGCGGTCGTGACCAATCTCGATGACATCGAGGCGCGTTACGACCGCATGACGGCGTCGGGCCTGGACGAGGATCAGACGCTGCTGCGTCCGGTCGACGACGTGCGCAACGTCGCGTTCGCGATGCCGCTGGGTGTCCGCGACATGGTGGCGGCACATTCGGGCGCGGTGCTCGGCAGTCTGCGGCCACGGGCCGACGGACAGGTGGTGGGGCCGGAACAGGGGCATGCGTTCTTCGCCCAGGTGACGCCGTGGCAGGTGCACGTCAAGTTCGGACACGGCAACACGCTGGTATGGGCGAGCCGCATGAGCGACGGCGGCGGCGTCGCCGATGCGCGGATCGAACTGCTCGACGGGTTCGGCGGCGAAGTGCTGGCGGCCGCGCGCACCGACGCCGAAGGTGTTGCGCAGCTGCCGGGGGCCGCGGACATCGACCCCCGGCTCGAACGGGCCTGGCGTGAGGTCGATCAGAGCCTGATCGTGCGGGTGCGGCAGGGCGAAGACCAGGCGCTGCTGCCGCTGCAGCATGCCTTCGAGGTCGACACCTGGCAGGCGTCCAATGCCGAGGTCGCGGCCTGGCGGCGCACCCGTCACGCGCATCTGCGGGCCTGGGGCACCACCGCGCAAGGCGTCTACCGGGCCGGTGACACCGTCCAGTACAAGCTGTACGTCCGCGACGATGCCGGCGAGCGGCTCGCGCCGGCACCTGCCGGACGCTACACACTGCGCGTCTACGATGCGGCCGGCACCGTGGTGCATCAACGCGAGAATGTGGATCTGGATGCGTTCGGCGCGCTCGACGGTGCCTTCGATCTGGCGACGCAGGCCGCGGTCGGCTGGTACCGCTTCGAAGTCGAACCGTCGTATGCCGAGGTCGCGCTGGAGGCGATGCGCATGCTGGTCGCGGATTTCACGCCGGCACCGTTTCGCGTCCATGCGGCGCTCAATGCCGAGGGCGTCGAGGCGGGGCAGCTTGTCGAGGCGGAGATCAGTGCGGAGCTTCACGGCGGTGGCGCCTTCGCGCAGGCGCCGGTACGGGCCCTGGCGCGGATCGAGCCGCAGGCGTTCACGCCGCAGCAGCGGCTGGCCCGGCGTTTCAGCTTCGACAGCGCGGCGCCGGACACGCGGCCGGTCGCGGTGGTTCTCGACCAGCGCGACCGGCTCGATGCGCAGGGACGGTGGCGGACGTCGGTCACCGTGCCGGACAGCGATATCTACGTCGGGCGCCTGCTGCTGGAAGGCAGCGTCGACGACGATCGCGGGCGCAGCATCAGCGCGCGCGTCAGCCGGCCGCTGCGTGGACGCGACCGGATGATCGGCCTGCGATATGACGACTGGATCGCCCGTGCCGGCGAGGCGACACAGGTCGACGCGCTGGTGGTCGACATGGATGGCACCCCGCTGGCCGGCGTGCCCTATTACGTCAAGGTCGAGCGCAAACAGACCCGCGGGGCACGGGTCAAGGGCGCCGGCAATGCCTATCTGACCCGGTACAGCCATCAGTGGTCGAGAGTCGAGACCTGCAAGGGGCGCTCGCAGGTACAGGGCATGCGTTGCCGCTTCGTGCCGGATGCCGCGGGCCAGTACCGCATCACCGCGATGCTGCGCGACAGCCACGATCGTCTGCAGCAGACGCAGACCTGGATCTACGTCCAGGGGCCGCAGGCCGTGGTCTGGGAGGACACGCCGGACTATGCCCTGGAACTGCAGACGGACCAGGATCGCTATCGTGTGGGGCAGACCGCGCGGATTCTGGTGAAGAACCCGTTTCCCGGCGCGCGGGCGCTGGTGACGGTCGAGCGCTATGGGGTGCTGATGCATCGTCTGGTGACGCTGGCGACGGCGACCGAAACGATCGAACTGCCGATCGAGCCGGAGTATCTGCCGGGTGCCTACGTCTCGGTGGTGGTGCAGTCGCCGCGGGTCGCGGCACCGGTCGAGGCGGGAGTCGATCTCGGCAAGCCCACGTTCCGCATGGGGTATCTGCCCCTGCAGGTCGACGATCCGTATCGCCGCATCGACGTTGCGGTGAACCTGGCGGCGCGAGACTACCGGCCGCGTGCGCCGGTCGCGGTCACGCTGCAGGCCAGCGCCGCGCACGATGACGGTGGACCGATTGCATTTGCCGTCGCCGTGGTCGACGAGGCCGTGCTCGACCTGATCGGTGACGGCACCGCCGCCTACGATCCCCTGCGCGGCTTTACCGTTCTCGACCCGCTGGACCTGGGCAACTACAGCCTGCTGACGCGTCTGGTCGGTCGCCAGAAGTTCGAGAAGAAGGGGGCCAACGCCGGCGGCGATGGCGGCTCGGCGCTGTCGCTGCGCGCCATCGACCGTTTCGTTGCGTACTGGAATCCGAGTCTGTCGGCCGACGCCGCCGGCAGCGCGCGTTTCGAGTTCACGTTGCCGGATCAGCTCACCGGCTGGCGCGTGTTGGCCATGGCGGTGACGCCGGGCGACCGGATGGGGCTGGGGCAGGGCCAGATCCGGGTGAACAAACCCACCGAGCTGCGTGCACTGCTGCCGGGGCGTCTCGCCGTGGGCGATGAGATCCACGCCGAGTTCAGCCTGCTCAATCGCAGCGACCATGCGCGCGATCTCGAGGTGAGCCTGCAGGCGTCCGGCGCCGCGACCGGCGTGTTGCGGCAGACCGTGCCGCTGCAGGCCTACGAGCGGCGGACGCTGGCGCTGCCGCTGAGCATCGGCGATGCGGGTGTTCTCAAGATCGAGGCGCGCGCCGGCGATGCCGAGGATCGCGACGCGCTGGTGACCGAGGTGCCGATCCGGCGTCCGCGCTGGACCGCGGCAGCGGCGGACTGGGCGGTGTTGACCGCCGGGCAGGTGCTGGATCAGACGATATCGCCGCCACCGGGCGGCGACGCGCAGCTTGAACTGCGCTTCTCTCCGACCCTGGTCGGCGGCCTCGACGGCGCATTCGGCTACATGCGCGACTACCCCTACGCCTGCTGGGAACAGCAGATCAGCCGCGCGACGATGGCCGCGTACTATCTCAAGCTGCATGCGCGCCTCGGCGATACCGTCGAATGGCCCGGTGCCGCCGAGCTGATCGAACAAACCCTCGCGCACGTCGCCGACTACCAGACCGCGGGCGGCGGCATGGCCTTCTTCAAGGCCGCCGACGGGTACGAGAGCCCGTATCTGTCGGCGTACACGGCGCTGGCGTTCGCCCGCTTGCAGCGCCTGGGATACGCGCCGCCGGAGGCGGCGTGGGAGCGGCTCGACCACTATCTTGAAGGTCTGCTGCGCGAGGATCCGGCGGTGCGCGGCTATCGCGACGCTCCCGCGCGGACGCGGCTGCGCGCGGTGACGCTGGCAGCGCTGGCGCCCCGCGGCCGGATCGGCGCGGACGCGCTGCAGCGGGTGCTGGCGCATGCACCGGAGCTGGGCCTGTTCGGTGAGAGCCTGATGCTCGATGCCGCGCGCCAGCTCGCGCCCGAACAGATGCCGCGCCTGCGCGACCGCATTCTCTCGCGCGCACAGGCCTCGGCGGGGCAGCTGGCGCTGCGTGACGACGCGGCTGCCGACGAAGCCGCGTTGCTCGGTTCGTCGCTGCGCGCGCAGTGCGCGGCGCTGGCGGCACTGGTCGAGGCCGATGCGCAGACCGCGGCGGGCGATGCCGACGAGCGCGTGTTCAAGCTGGCCCGGCACGTCAATGCGCTGCGCGGTCAGCGCACGCACTGGTCGAATACCCAGGAGAACCTGTTCTGCACCGCGGCGCTGCTGGCGTTGGCGGAGCGCTACGAGACGTCGCCGCCCGAACTGCAGATCGCCGTGGAGCTGGATCACGCGCCGGTCGCCACGGTCGAGCTGTCGACCCGGAGTCGCACGCTGCAGCAGCCGTTGCCGGCAGCGGGGGGCGGCGACGATGCGGGCGTGCCGCAGTCGCTGAAGCTGACACCGGACGGCCACGGCCATGCCTATGTCGACACGCGCCTGCGCTACCGGGCGCCGGAGCAGTCGTCGGCGCTCGCCGCGGGGCTGGCGGTCGAGCGACGCTACTCGGTGTTGCGGGAGGGGCAGTGGCAGGCGCTGTCGTCACCGCTGCGACTGCGGCGTGGCGAGCGGGTGATGGTCGAACTGAGTGTCGACGTTCCGGCGCAGATGAGCTACGTGGTCGTCGACGATCCGGTGCCGGCCGCGATCGAGCCGCTGAATCCGGATCTGGCGAACGCCGCCGGACTCGATCTCGAGGCGGCCCTCAACGGCGGCGCCTACCCGTATCCGTTCTATCACCGTGAGCTGCGCTTCGATGCCGTGCGCCATTACGCCGACTGGATCGAGGCCGGCCGCTACCGCCTGGTCTGGTTCGGGCAGGTCACCGCCAGCGGGACCTTCGCCGTCGGTCCGGCGCATGCCGAGCGCATGTACGCGCCCGATGTCTACGGCAATTCGGCGAGCGCGCGCGTGATCGTCGACCCGCCCGATCCGGCGCGGTGAGCGGTCGTGGGCCCTTGCTCCGGGTGACGGCGCGCCGGGCGGCGACGGCGATCGCTGCCGCCCTGGTCGGGCTCGGGCTGGCCACGCTGCTGGCGCAGCGGCCGTTGCCGCAGGCGCTGGTCCCGCAACAGAGCGGGCCGGCGCAGCGTGTCGTGCTCGACCGTCACGGCGGTGTCCTGAACGAGCGCTTCGACGGTGACTGGAACCGGACGCGGCAGCGCCGGCTGGAATCGGTTCCGCTCTTGCTGCGGCGGGCCGTGGTCGCGGCAGAGGACCGCCGCTTCTGGCGCCACCATGGTCCGGACTGGCGCGCCCGCGCCGCGGCGGCGTGGCAGAACCTGCGGGCCGGTCGCGTCGTCAGAGGCGCGAGCACGATCAGCGAGCAGGTGGTGCGCATGCTCCATCCGCGGCCGCGCACACTGTGGTCGCGGTGGGTCGAGGGTTTCGAGGCCGCACGTCTGGAACGACGGTTTTCGAAGAGCCGGATTCTCGAGTTCTATCTCGACCAGGTGCCGTACGGCGGCAACCGGCGCGGGGTCGCGCAGGCTGCCGAGTTCTATTTCGGCCGCAGTCTCGAAACCCTCAGCGCGCACGAGATGCTGGCGCTGGCGGTCCTGGTGCGGGCGCCGTCGCGGTTGCCGCAGCAACCGCAGCGCCTGGCCGCAGCGGTCGGACGGCTCGCCACGACCCTGACGCGGCCGCCCGATCCGGTGGCCACGTCGGCGGCCGAGCTGACCGCGATCGCGCTGGACTGGCGCCGGCAGGTGCCGCCGGCACGGGCGCCGCATTTCGTCGCCGAGGTGCACCGGCGTGCGGCGGCTTTGCCGACGGGCGGCGATACCGCGTTGCGCTCGAGTCTCGATCCGCAGCTGCAGCAGCGGGCCGAGGCATTCCTGCGGGACCGGCTGCAGGACCTGAGCGGGATCGACGCGCATCAGGCGGCGGCGCTGGTCGTCGATCTCGACGGCAATCGCATCCGCGCATGGGCGGTCGCCGACGCCGACCATCAGGACGTGGTCGGCATCGATGCGGTGCGGGTGCCGCGGCAGCCGGGCTCGACCCTCAAGCCACTGCTGTACGCGATGGCGCTGGAGCGGGGCTGGACGCCCGAGACCCTGATCGCCGACACGCGCCTGAACGAGGCCGTGAACACCGGTCTGCACGAATACCGCAACTACAGCCGGACCCACTACGGTGCGGTGAGCCTGCGCGAGGCCCTGGGCAACTCGCTCAACATCCCGGCGGTTCGCGCGCTCGGCTTCGTCGGCGGGCAGGCGTTCCTGCAACGGCTGCGGGCGTTGGGCGTCAGCAGCCTCGACGCGGGCGCGCCGGTCTACGGCGACGGTCTGGCGCTGGGCAACGGCGAGCTGAGCCTCTACGAGCTGGTCCAGGCGTATACCGCGCTGGCGCGCGCCGGGCGGTACCAGCCCCTGACCGTGTTCGCCGATGACCGCGAGCCGCGTCCGGAGCAGGCATTGATCGCAGCGGCGGCGGCGCGGCGGATCGGCGACATCCTGTCGGACCCGGCGGCGCGCCTGCTCGAGTTCGGTGACGGCGGCGTGCTCGCGTTTCCGCTGCGGACCGCGGTCAAGACCGGCACCTCCAGCGACTATCGGGATGCGTGGACGGTGGCCTACGACGGACGCTACGTCGTCGGAGTCTGGGTCGGCAACCTGTCGGGGCGGGCGACGTCCGGCGTCACCGGCGCGCGCGGCGCGGCGCTGCTGGTGCGCAGCCTGCTGGCGAGCCTGCCGGCCGATCCGCAGCGGGTCCTGGCGGTCGCGGCGCCGGACGGCGGCGCGGTCGGCAGAGACGCCGACGCCGCGCCGCCGTGGCGCGACGTTCCGGACCAGGCGCGCCTGAGTCAGCCTTTCGACGGCCTGCGCCTGGCGCGGGATCCGAGGATTCCGGATCCACTGGAGGCCTTCGAGTTCGAGCTGGCCTGGGCGGGGACGCCGGTCCAGGTGCGCTGGATCGTCGACGGACAGGTCGTCGCCACCACACCGACCGGTGCCTGGGCGTGGCCGCTGCAGGCGGGGCATCATCGCGCCCAGGCGGAGGTGACGGCGGCGGACGGACAGCGGCAGCGCACGCCCGAGGTGCATTTCGAGGTGTACTGACGGCGGCGCGCCCGGGTGGGCCTGATGCCGATCAGTGTGCCGTTGTGACGGATCGTCGATAGTGACCGGCATCATGAGCGAGCACATTCCATCATCGTCCCCACCGCAGAGCGCCGACGTCGACTGGCACCTGCTGTCACCGGAACACAGCGTCGATCAGCTGCGCTCCGACCGCGAACGCGGCCTGTCCGGCGCCGATGCCGCCGCACGGCTCGATGCGCATGGCCGCAACCAGATCGCGCAGGCCCGCCAGCGCGGGCCGCTGGCGATGTTTCTGGCGCAGTTCACGGACTTCATGATCCTGGTGCTGATCGCCGCCGCGATCGTGTCCGGCGTGCTCGGGGATCTCGTCGATACGATCGCGATTCTGGTCATCGTGCTGATCAACGCCGTGATCGGCTTCCTGCAGGAGTACCGTGCCGATCGCGCGATTGCCGCATTGCGCGAGCTGTCCGCGCCGCACGCGACGGTGCTGCGCGACGGGCAGGAGCGGGTGATCCCGGCCGACGAGGTTGTGCCCGGCGACATCGTGCTGACCGACGCCGGCGACATCGTCGCCGCCGACCTGCGTCTGCTCGACGCCGTGCAGTTTCAGAGCGACGAATCGGCGCTGACCGGCGAATCGCAGCCGGTGGTCAAGTCGACCGATGCGTTCGACGACGACAGGCCGCTGGCCGAACGCAGCAACATGGCCTACAAGGGCACGCTGGCGGTGCGCGGCCGCGCCATCGGGATCGCCGTCGCCACCGGGATGCGCACCGAGGTCGGTCGCATCGCCGACCTGCTGGCGGCGCAGGAGGAAGTCCGGACCCCGCTGCAGACCCGGCTGACGCGCTTCGGCCGGGTTCTGTCCCTGATCATCCTGGCGATCTGCGCGATCGTGTTCGGCGCCGGCGTGCTGCGGGGCGAGCAACCGCTGCTGATGTTCCTGACCGCGGTGTCGCTGGCGGTCGCGGCGATCCCCGAGGCCCTGCCCGCGGTGGTGACGCTGACGCTCAGCCGCGGTGCCAGTCTGATGGTGCGGGCCAATGCGCTGGTGCGGCGACTGCCGGCGGTCGAAACCCTCGGCTCGGTGACCTACATCTGCTCCGACAAGACCGGCACGCTGACCCAGAACCGGATGCGTGCGGAACGTTTCTGGCTGGCGGGCACGGCGCAGCCCGACGCGACGCTGCCGCCGGAGGCCGGGTACGCTCTGGGGCGCATCCTGATCCTGAACAATGATGCGCGACTCGATGCCGACGGGCTGCTGCTCGGCGATCCGACCGAGACGGCGCTGATCGAGGGCGCGGCGACCATCGGCCTGGATCCCGAGGCGCTGCGTGAGCAGTACCCGCGGCAGGCGGAGTTGCCGTTCGACAGCGACCGCCAGCGCATGCTCACGCTGCATCGTCTCGACGACGGGGTTCTGGCGCTGCTCAAGGGCGCGCCGGAGACTGTGCTGCCGCGCTGCGCGAGTGCGGTGGAGGGCAGGTTCGACGCCGCGGCGGTGACGGCCCAGGCCGAACGCCTGGCCGCCGACGGCTGCAGGGTTCTCGCGTTCGCGCAGCGCCGGATGGGTGCGGTGCCGCCGGATCTGGAGCGGGCCGAAAGCCAGATGGAGTTCGTCGGCCTGGTCGGGCTGATCGATCCGCCGCGGGCCGAAGCGGCCACCGCGGTCGCGGCCGCGCGCCGGGCCGGCATCACCACGGTGATGATCACCGGCGACCACCCGGCGACCGCGCGGGCCATCGCCCGCAGTCTCGGTCTGCTCGACGCCGACGGCGAGGTGCTGACCGGCAGCGATCTCGACCGCCTGGATCAGGCCGAACTGGAGCGGCGCGTCGAGTCGATCCGCGTCTATGCGCGGGCCACGCCGGAGCAGAAGATCCGCATCGTCAAGGCGCTGCAGGCGCGCGGCGAGTTCGTCGCCGTCACCGGCGACGGCGTCAACGACGCGCCGGCACTCAAGAGTGCGCACATCGGCGTGGCGATGGGCAAGGTCGGCACCGAGGTGGCGCGCGAGGCCGCGGATCTGGTCCTGCTCGACGACAACTTCGCCACCATCGTGGCCGCG
This sequence comes from Nevskiales bacterium, assembly GCA_028698335.1. Taxonomy (GTDB): domain Bacteria; phylum Pseudomonadota; class Gammaproteobacteria; order Nevskiales; family Nevskiaceae; genus Solimonas. The sequence continues at coordinate 64,620 of JAQVDP010000002.1, forward strand.
GTGCGCGAAGGGCGCCGGATCTACGACAACATCCGCAAGTTCGTCAAATACGTCGCAACGAGCAATTCCGCAGAGGTGCTGACGTTGTTCCTGGCGCCGTTCCTGGGGCTGCCGATGCCGCTGCTGCCGATCCAGATCCTGTGGATCAACCTGGTGTCGGACGGGTTGCCGGGGCTGGCGCTGTCGGCCGAGCCGGTCGACCGCAACGCCATGCAGCGGCCGCCACGCTCGCCGCAGGAGAGCATGTTCGCCCACGGTCTCGGTCATCATGTGGTCTGGTGTGCGCTGCTGATGTCGGGCGTCACCCTGCTGACGCAGGCCTGGACCTATCACAGCGGTATGGCGCACTGGCAGTCGATCACCTTCACGGTGCTGACGCTGTCGCAGATGGGGCATTCACTGGCGATCCGCTCGGAAACCGAGTCGCTGTTCACCCAGGGTCTGCTGAGCAATCGTCCGCTATTGGGCGCGGTGCTGCTGACCTTCGTGCTGCAACTCGCGGTTCTGTACCTGCCGTGGATGAACGCGATCTTCAAGACCGCGCCGCTGTCGGCGGTCGAGCTGCTGGCCGCGGTGCTGCTGTCGTCGGTCGTGTTCTGGGCGGTCGAACTCGAAAAGCTGCTGATCCGGCGGGGCTGGCTGTACCGTCGTGCCGGTCCGGATCAGCCGCCGAAGTGAAACAGCAGCCAGGCGTTGGTCAGATAGAGCGCGACCAGTGACAGGCCGATCCAGCCCATCGTATGCAGCAGGCGTCCGGCGGGGCGGTAGAACAGGCCCACGACCGCCAGCCCGGTCATGATCATCGCCGAGATCGCGGAGAATACGTGTGCCGGCGAGACGTCGGCCAGGATCGGGCCGGGCAGGTACAGCAGGTCGTCGATCGCGATGATCAGGATGTCGAACAGATTGCTGCCGAGCAGGCTGGCGATCGCCATGTCCAGCGCACCGAGACGCAGGGTCGCGGCGGTCACCGCCAGTTCCGGCGCCGAGGTCGCCGCAGCGATCAGCAGCGTGCCGACGAAGGACGTGTGCCAGCCGAGCGCCCGGGCGATCTCGTCGCCGATGAACGGCAGCCAGCTGCCGGCCGCGGCGACGATCGCGGCGGCGGCGGCGTAGCCGAGCAGCGCCCGGCGCAGGCTGATGTGGTCATAGCGCGGGGTTGCCGACTCGACGAACTCGGCCATCTCATGGCGCTCGTAGCGATGCACCAGCCGCATCGCCACCAGATAGACGAGCACGATCACCGGCACGTAGATCCCGACGTGTCCGATGCCGACCGGAGCGCCCTGCGCCGTCGCGAGCAACGACAGCGCGGCGATGCCGATCAGGATCGAGCCGAACGCGGCCGACAGGGTGTGTCCGCGATTGGCACGGGTGTAGAGCGAGTCCGGCCGCGTGATCACCTCGACCACGGCCAGAATCGCCAGGTTGAACACGGTGCTGCCCAGCACGTCGCCGATGGCGATGTCCGGGACACCGGCGACGGTGACCGAGCTGACGCCGGTGACCAGCTCCGGCAGCGAAGTGACGGTGCCGAGCAGAATCATGCCGGTCCAGTTGCGCCCCAGTCCGGACTTTTCGGCGATCGCGTCGGCATATCGGGACAGGCGCACGCCGCCGAACCAGATGGCGACGACGCAGGCTCCGAATTCCATCCACATATTCATCGTCCTAGCTTGCCCCAACGCTGTCCGGGTGCAACTGACATGTGTCAGCCACACCGGGATCCGGTCGATTGATCCGCATCAGCCGCCCGCCGTTCGGGCGGCGCTACGCTCGCGGCCATGGTGTGGATTTTCCCGGGAGTCAGCCGATGCGCAAGGCGGCGCGCCATATTCTGGTCATACAGGGCCATCCCGATCCGTCGGGTCGACACTTCTGTGACGCGCTGGCAGCCGCATATGCCGACGGTGCACGGGCGGCCGGGCACCGGGTCCGGCGTCTGCGCGTCGCGCGCATCGAGTTCCCGCTGCTGTCCAGGCGGCAGGACTGGGAGACGGCGGCGCGGACACCGGAGGCGATCCGCGACGCGCAGGACGCGATTGTGTGGGCGGAGCATCTGGTGATCGTCTATCCGCTGTGGCTGGGGTCGATGCCGGCCCGGCTCAAGGGTTTTTTCGAGCAGGTACTGCGCCCCGGATTCGCGATCGAACCGCTTGCCGGTGGACGTCTGTGGGCGCAGTGCCTGAAGGGCAGGAGCGCTCACATCATCGTGACGATGGGCATGCCGGGGACCGTATACCGCCTGTATTTCCGCGCGCACAGCCTCAAGGCGCTGGAACGCAATATCCTGCGGTTCTGCGGGATCGGTCCGATCCGGGAGACGGTCATCGGCATGGTGGAAGGGGCGGCCGTCCGTCGCGCTCGCGCGCTGGAGCGGGTGCGTCGCGACGGCGGCAGGGCACGTTGAGCCGCGTCGCGGAAGACCCCGGGGAGATGAGCCGGTGATACAGGTCAATGAGTCGGGCCCTGCGGTCCAGCATGCTCGGCTGAAATCCCGGCAGCGGCGATGGCGCCATGCCGGTGAACAGAACAAGAGGAGGCGCTCATGTGGGTTGACGGATGCTGCAGGCGTGAAGTCGGCGTGGCCGGATCGGGTTCAAGCGTCGTCGGTCCTTTAGGTGTGTCCCGGCTGCCGGAGGCCGCATGATCGACGCGCTCGACAGTCGCCAGCTCTACAACGCCTGCGACCTCGACGGACTGGATTTCCAGACCACCGCGGAACTGGAAAGTCTCGACGAGATCCTGGGGCAGGCGCGGGCGCTCGGTGCCCTCAAGTTCGGCGTCGGCATCCGTCACGAAGGCTACAACGTCTACGTGATGGGGTCCCCGGGGCTCGGCAAGCACGAGGCCGTGCGTCGCGTCCTCGACCAGCATGCGGTCGAGGCGCCACCGCCGCCGGACTGGTGCTACGTCAACAACTTCGCGTTGCCGCACAAGCCACGCGCGCTGCGCCTGCCGCGCGGCAAGGGGGGCGAGCTGCAGCGCGACATGCGCAACCTGATTCGCAACCTGCTGGTCCGTCTGCCGGCGGCCTTCGAGGGCGACGAATACCGGGTGCGCGCGCAGGAGATCAAGGACGACTTCAAGGCGCGCGAAGAGCAGGCGATGAATGCGGTCGGCGAGCATGCGCGCGCGCTCAACGTGATGCTGATGCGCACGCCGGTCGGTTACACGATTGCGCCGATGAAGGACGGCGAGGTCCTCGGGCCGGAGGATTTCGACAAGCTCAGCGACACGGAGAAGCACGAACTCGAACAGCACTCATCGACAGTGCGCGACGAGCTGCGCGCGGCGATGGAACAGATCGCATCGTGGCAGCGCGATCACGAACAGCGGGTGCAGGCGCTCGACGAGGATGTGACCCGCGCCGTTGTCGACATGCTGATCAACGAGACCAACGGGCGTTATCGCGGCATCGAGGAGATCGGCGAGTTCCTGGACGAGGTGCGCAAGGACATCGTCGAGAATTCGGGCGAGATCCGCCGCTTCGCCGCGGAAAACAAGGCGCTGCCGGATGCCTCCCAGCGCCTGACGCCGTTCAACCGCTACTTCGTCAACCTGCTGGTCGACAACAGCCAGGCGCAGGGCGCGCCGGTGGTGCACGAGGATCATCCCACCTACCAGAACCTGGTCGGCCGTATCGAGCACCTGGCCCAACTCGGCACGCTGCTGACCGATTTCACCCTGATCAAGAGCGGTGCGCTGCATCGGGCCAATGGTGGTTATCTGGTCCTCGACGCACGCAAGATCCTGCAGCACGCCTACGCCTGGGACGGGCTGAAGCGGGCGCTGCGCGCGCACGAGGTGCGCATCCAGTCGCTGGAGCAGATGCTCAGCCTCGGCAGCACGATTTCGCTGGAACCGGAACCGATCGCGCTGGACGTCAAGGTGCTGCTGGTCGGCGACCGCCTGCTGTACTACCTGCTGAGCCAGTACGACCCGGAGTTCCCGCTGCTGTTCAAGGTGCAGACCGATTTTTCGGAGGACATCGAACGTTCCGCCGACAGCTCGGCGCTGTATGCGCGCCTGATTGCCGCGGTGCAGCGTCGTGAACGCCTGGCGCCGCTGGCCCGCGGCGCGGTCGCGCGACTGATCGAACATGCCGCGCGCCGCGCGGACGACGGAGAGAAGCTGTCCCTGCACATGGAGAGCCTGCTCGACGTGATGCGCGAATCCGACTACTGGGCCCGGCAGGCGCAGCGCCGGACGATCGAGGCGGGCGACGTCGACCGGGCCATCGACGAGCGCATCCATCGCGGCGACCAGTTCCGTGAGCGCGTCAACGAGTCGATCCTGCGCAACATCCGCCTGATCCAGACCGACGGATCGGTGGTTGGACAGGTCAACGGCCTGGCCGTGACCGAGATCGGCGCCAACCGCTTCGGGCACCCGTCGCGCATCACCGCGACGGCGCGTCTCGGCGCCGGCAAGGTCGTCGACATCGAACGCGAGGTCGAACTCGGCGGTGCGATCCATTCCAAGGGCGTGATGATCCTGTCGGCCTTTCTCGCCAGCCGTTTCGCCCGGACCGAACCGCTGTCGCTGTCGGCGAGCCTGGTGTTCGAACAGTCCTACGGCGGCGTCGAGGGCGACAGTGCCTCGGTTGCGGAGCTGTGCGCGCTGCTGTCGGCGCTGACCGGTCTGGGCCTGCGCCAGGATCTGGCGATCACCGGGTCGGTCAATCAGCTCGGCGCGGTGCAGGCGATCGGCGGGGTCAACGAAAAGATCGAAGGCTTTTTCGATATCTGCGCGGCGCGCGGGCTGACCGGCAAGCAGGGCGTGCTGATTCCGGAGGCCAACGTCAAGCATCTGATGCTGCGGCGGGATGTGGTCGAGGCCGTCGCGGCGGGGCGTTTCAGCGTCTACGCGGTCGGCGAGGTCGATCAGGCGCTGGAACTGCTCACCGGTGTGCCCGCCGGTGTCGCGGATGCTGACGGCAGTTACCCGGACGATACCGTCAACGGCCGCGCGCAGCAGCGCCTGCGGGAGTTCAGTCGCCTGCGGCGGGCCTTCGATCACGCGGAAGACGACGATGACGCGCATCACTGAGCCGGCCGAGGTCGTCCGGCGCGTGGTCCTCGCGCTGGAGGCCGCGCCGCCGGACCCGGCTACGCTCGAACTGGCGCTGGGGCTGGCGCGCCGGCTCGACGCCGAGCTGGCCGGAACCCTGGTCGCCGACGAGGCGTTGCTGCGCGCGGCGTCGCTGCCTCGGATGACCGAGCTGTCCGCGCATCCGGCACTCGAGCGCAGCCTCGACCGCAGCGCCCTGAGCCGCAGCCTGCGTCTGCAGGCGGAGCGTCTGCGCGAGCTGCTGGCGCGACGCGCGCCTGCGGCTGGCGTGCGCTGGTCCGTCAGCGGCACGCAGCCGTCGCTGGCCGATCTGGTCACCGCGCCGGTGGCCGGCGAGCTGCTGGTGCTGGGCCGCGTGCAGCGGGCGCCGTGGCGGGGCGAGCCCTCGCACGCGCCGGCGGTGCTGCTGTACCGCGAGGGGGCGCAGCGGTTGCGGGCGCAGGCGATGATCGAACGGGTATTCGGGGCTGCGGCGGCGGGACCGGCATCGCCGGTGTGGGAGTGTCTGCCGTTCGCGGGCAGCGCGCAGGCGCTGCCTGCCTTGCGGCGCAGGCGGCCCCGGCTGGTGATGCTGCCGGCGGATCTTCTGGTGCAGGATCGCGGACTGCTGGCGCGTCTCCTGGAGGACCTGGAATGTCCGGTGATGCTGCAGCGCTAGGCCGGTCCGCGGGGCTGACCGCAGGTTTGCGCGTCGGTGCGGGCGCGATGGCGTGGGCGCTCGCGGTTGATCCGCATCATTGATGGCGCCCGGCTCGGCCTGATCGAATACGGGGCGATTGACGACGGACCGCGCAACGTGCCGCGCGGCAAGTCAGTTATTCAGGAGAGCGGCGACGATGAAAGCGATTGGATCGATGCTGGTGCTGATGCTCGCCAGCGGTTGCGTCATGCAGAAGACCTACGACGCATCGCAGGCGGCGGTGTCCGGCTGTCGTGCCGAGTTGCAGCAGTGCGACGCCGCTCGGCGGCAGTGCGGGACCGCACTGGAAGGCTGCGAGGCGCAGAACGCGGGCCTGCAGGAGCAACTGACCCAGAGCCGGACCCAGGCGGTCAGCGTCCAGACCGAGGCGCAGGCACTCGAGCAGCGTGCCAATGAGCTGCGCGGCATGTTGCAGGCCGAGATTGCCGCCAAGGACGTGGAGATCGAACAACTGCGCGACCGGCTGTCGGTGCACGTACTCGACCGCATCCTGTTCACGACCGGCAGCGCCGAGATTCTGCCGGCCGGCCGGGCGGTCCTCGACAAGCTGGCGTCGGCGCTGGCGACCGGCAGCGAGTCGATTCGCGTCGAGGGTCATACCGACAGGGTCCCGATCGGGCCGGTCCTGCAGGCCAGGTACCCGAGCAACTGGGAGCTGTCCACCGCGCGGGCGTCGAGCGTCGTGCGTTATTTCCAGGACCGGCACCAGATCGATCCGCTGCGCCTCGAAGCGGTCGGGTATTCGATGTACCGCCCGGTCGCGACCGGCGACACGCCGGACGACCTGCAGCGCAACCGGCGCGTGGAGATCGTGCTGACCGAGGCGGAGTGACCGTCCCGCGCGCCCGCGACGACCGCGGACGGTGCAAGGCGCGTCGTCGGCCCCGGTGGAGTCCGTCCCCGCGGGCTCAGCGCAGTCGGTGATGGATGGCCGGTTGCGACAGCGACCGCCGGCGCGTCGGCTGCGGAACGAACGACGGCTGCAGGCCGAGCATCCCTGACAACACCGCAGCGTTGTGGGGCGCATAGGCCAGCTCGTCGTTGTCGAAGTAGCAGTAGACGTCCTTGCCCTGCTGCTGCCAGTGGCGGATCAGCGTCGCCCAGTGTGCGAGTGCAGCCTCGCTGTAGCTGCCGCAGTAGGGCGCGCCGGGGCCATGCAGGCGCACATAGATGAATGGTGCGGTCGTGATCATCGGCGTCGTATACCCGGCCAGATCGTAGACGCACAGGGCGACCCGATGGCGACGCAGGATGTCGAGGATTTCCAGATGCAGCCAGCTCGGGTCGCGCAGTTCGATCGCGTAGCGCTGATCGGCTGGCAGGGCCTGGAGGAATCCGTTCAGGCGCTCGGCGTCCCGTTTCCAGTGCGGCGGGAGCTGGAACAGCAATGGTCCCAGCGTAGGGCCGAGCCCGCTGATCGCCTCGATGAGGCGCAGCGTTCCGGCGCCGGCATCCCTGAGCTTGCGGACGTGGGTCAGGTAACGGCTGGCCTTGACCGAGAACAGGAAGTCGTCGGGAACCTGCTCGCGCCACGATGCGACGGTGCGCGGGCGCGGCAGGCGGTAGAACGTATTGTTGACCTCGACGCTGCCGAAGCAACGCGAGTACCAGCCCAGCTCGGCTCCGGCCCGCAGATCCTGCGGATAGAAGGAACCGATCCAGTGCGGATATGACCATCCCGCGGTTCCGATGTGGATCCGGCCTGGCTTGCAAGGCGGCACAGGGCCCGGGACCCGCTCATTTCTCCTGCGATTCTTCATCTCGCAATCCCTTTTTTATAGTTCTTATGCATCGCCCTTGCTTGCGCGCGGCTCTCTACATTACGGGATTCTCTCCGTCGGGGCATGCCGGCACGATCTTGACGCAGATCAAAGTCCCTTGGGCGCCTTATGCGTGATGCTCTGGCCGTGATCGAGGCTGTTCGGCCAGCAGGAGTCTGACCATGTCCGTTCCCGAGTCTTCGGTCGACGCTGCCGCCGCGGCGTTGCCCCCGTTGCTGCGCCCGCTGCTGGGCAAGCAGGCATATCCGCACCCGGTGTCGGCGATTACGCTGCTGCAGACCCACATTTCCTGGGTGCTGCTGACCGGAAACTACGTCTACAAGATCAAGAAGCCGGTCGATTTCGGATTTCTCGATTTTTCGACGCTCGAGCGCCGCCGCGAGGCCTGCGAGGCGGAGCTGCGGCTCAACCACCGGCTCGCGCCGGAGCTGTATCTCGGTCTGGTGCAGGTGATCCGCTCGGACGGCGGCGCCCGCATCGGCGACGTCGACGCAGCGGGGGCGGAGGTCGTCGAGTACGCGGTGCGCATGCGCCAGTTCGGGCAGGACGCGCAGCTCGACCGCGTGCTGGAGTGCGGGGCGCTGGAGCCGGCGGCCCTGCTGCAGTTGGCGGCCGACATCGCGCGGTTCCATCTCGATGCGCCGGCTGCTCCCGCCGACAGCGGTTTCGGTTCGGATCAGGCGGTCTGGCAGCCGGTGGAGGACAACTTCGGTGTGCTGGAAGCGGCGGCGGCGACGCCGCATCAGCGGGCCCAGATCGCGGCGGTGCGACAGTGGTGCCGTGCGTGCTTCCGCGCGCTGCGGGGTCGGCTGGAGGATCGCCGCCGGCACGGCTGGATCCGCGAAGGGCATGGCGACCTGCATCTGGCCAATCTGGTCCTGATCGAGGGCCGGATCCGGGCCTTCGACTGCATCGAGTTCAGTGCGGACCTGCGCTGGATCGACGTGATCAGCGACGTGGCGTTCCTGATGATGGATCTGGCGCATCGCGGGCGCGGCGACCTCGCATACCGCTTCATCAACCGCTACCTGGAGGTCACCGGCGACTACGCCGGGATCGATCTGCTCGATTTCTACCGCGTGTACCGCGCGCTGGTCCGGGCCAAGGTCGCGGTCCTGCAGGCCCGCACGTCATCGGGATTGGAGCGCCGCGCGCTGATGAGCGCCGCGCAGACCCATCTCGATCTGGCCCAGTCCTGGACCCTGCCATCACAGCCCCGGCTGCTGCTGATGCACGGACTGTCGGGATCGGGCAAGTCGCGGGTCAGCGCCGAGGTCAGCGCGCTGCTGCCGGCAATCCGTCTGCGCTCGGACGTCGAGCGCAAGCGTCTGTACGGCCTGGCCGCTGAGGCACGCAGCGGTTCGGCGCTCGATCACGGCATCTACGAATCGGACAGCAGCGAGCGGACCTACGCCAGACTGGCCGATCTCGCGCGTGAACTGCTGCGGAGCGGGCACAGCGTGGTCGTCGACGCGACGTTTCTGCGGCGAGCGGACCGCGAACGCTTCGGCGTGCTGGCGGCGGAGCTGGGCGTACCGCTGCACATCCTGGCGTGTTCGGCGCCGGACGACGAACTGCGGCGCCGGGTGCGCAAGCGTGCGGAGAAGGGCGCCGACGCGTCCGAGGCGGGGGTGGAGGTCCTCGAGCGGCAGTTCGCGACGGTCGAGCCGCCGGCGGCCGACGAGGCGGCCCTGGTCATTCCGCTTGCAACCGATCTGCCGGGCGCCGCAAGGCCCGATGTATGCGCGGCCCTGGCCGCGCATGGCCTCGTCTGCCGCTACCGGCGATTCAGAACAGCCACTGCGGGCGCAGGATCAGCACCCCGCCCAGCATCAGCATCACCGTCCCGCTGAGCAGCTTCAGCCAACGGCCGCCGCGCTCGGTGAGGCGGCTGCGCGACAGGGTCATGACGGCGACGCCGACCATCAGCGCGTCGTCGGCGATGTAGCCGAGGATGTACAGCCCGAGGTAGGCATAGTGCTGCCAGGGCGCCAGCGCCTGCTGGGTCAGGACCGCGGTGTACAGCGCCGGCAGCCCGGCGGTGCACAACAGTTCGACGAAGTTCACGACGACCGCCAGCGCCGCGACGGCCAGCATCGATCCGGCGATGGCGTCGGCGTTGAGGACCGATCGGACCCGCGCATAGAGCCCCGGCTTGGCGCGATCCGGTATCGACATCGAAATGCCACGCCCGAACGCCACGAAGTCCTTGACGTTGACCGCGCCGATCAGGATGGCGAGCGCGCCGAGCCCCCAGCGCAGTCCCGTGGACCAGCCGATGATCATGAACACGTTGAGCCAGGCCGCCATGAACGCGTAGTAGACGGCGCCGCTGACCAGCACGAAGGTCCCGGCGATCAGTATCATCCGCGTGCGGTTCTGCAGCCGGACCAGCAGCGACAGCAGGAACAGCAGGACCCAGGTTGCGCAGGGGTTGAATCCGTCGAGCAGCCCCAGCGCCAGCGTGAACAGCGGCAGGCCGAGTTCGGACACGCTGAGTCGGCCGAACAGTGGCGCGTCGACCGTGTCGTCGCCGTCCTTCGCCGCGGGGGCGTCGGTGGGGGCAAGCAGAGCCAGGATGTCGGGGCCGCTGCGCTCGGCGGTGGCGAATCCGACCAGGGTCCGGTCCCGATAGACGAAGGTCGGGACGCCCGGCGGCCAGATCCCGGCCAGGCGTGATCGCGTTTCGAGCTCGACGCGGGCGACCGGATCGCGGCCCACGTCGCGCAGTACGATGGTCAGCTCCGGGCGCTGCGTGCCCAGTGTTTCCAGATAGGCCTTGGCGTCACGGCAGTGCGGGCAGCCCTCGCGGACGTAGACGATCAGCGGCGCGTCGTCCGCGCGGGCGGCCTCCGCCGCCTGCGCCGACGGGGCCGTCGCCGCGGAGATTGCGACGAGCCACCATGCGATCATCAGCAGAAGGGAGCGAGCGGGCATCGTCTGGCGGCGGACAGGTGGACACAGTCATCATCGCCAAGACATCGCCGCCCGGCGTTGATCCGTATCAGCCGTCCGGCGCCTGCGTCGGCTCCGGCGGGCCGTCGTGTCCGGGTGCGTGCTCCAGCCAGTGCGCCGTCAGGTTGATGGCCAGGGCCAGCAGGGCCGGACCGAGGAACACGCCCATGATGCCGAACGCGAAGATGCCGCCGATCACGCCCATCAGCGTGAGCACGAAGGACAGGCGGTTGGCGCGGCTGATGATCAGCGGTTTGAGCAGATTGTCGATCGAGCTGATCGCCAGCGCCCCGTAGACCAGCATGAACACGCCCCAGGCCGGCTCGTCGTTGCGGAACAGCCAGATCGACGCGCCGGCCCACAGCAGCGGCGGGCCGAATGCGATCAGCGACAGGATGAAGGTCAGCGCGCCGAGCAGGAACGGATTGGGGACCCCGGCGATCGCGAAGCCGAGCGTCGCCACCATCGATTGCGCCAGTCCTGCGCCGACGATGCTGAACATGACCGCGACGATGGTCCGTCGCGCCGTGTCCAGCAGTTCATGGCCGAACGGTCCGGCGACGCGGTCCGCGGCCGCGGTGACGGCGGCGCCGAGACGGGTGCCGTTGCGGTAGAGGAAGTAGACCAGCAGGATCACCAGCACGAGCTGCAGGGCCGCGTTGCCCAGCGCACGGCCGCTGGTGATCGCCATGCGTCGTGCGGGGTCGGCGAAGGTGCCGAGCAGTTCGGCGAGCCGGTGGCCGCCGTTGTCGATGGCCTGCAGCCACCAGGCCTGCAGCTGGTCGCCGAAGACCGGCAGGTGCTGCAGCCATTCGGGGGGCAATGCGCCGGATTTGAACCATTGATTCGCGGTCTGGACCAGCCAGCCGACGCCGTCGGCCAGGGACATGACCAGCAGGGTGGCCGGGGCCAGCGCCAGCAGGACCGTTGCGGTGCAGGCGATCGCGCTGGCGATGGCGCTGCGGTATCTGAGCCGCGCCAGCAGCCACGCGTAGGCCGGCCAGGTCGATACCGCAACGACGATGGCGAACAGGATCGCCGGAAAGAATGGCCGCAGCACCAGCCAGCAGCCGATGACGAGCAGCAGCACCAGCGCCAGCTGGGTCAGGGCTTCGACGTTGAGGCGTGATCGTGTATTCACGTTCGCCATGATCCCATGGACGGCATTCCGCGTCTTGGCTCGAGGGGTTCGGACGCGACCTCGAACGGTCAGTGTCCGGCCCCGGCGCTGCCGACGCTACGGTAGAGCTCGAGGTATCGGGCGGCCACGTGCCGCCACGAAAAGTCGCGGGCCATGCCGGTTCGCCTGAGGCGCTTCCACACGGCGGCGTCGCGGCGCAGCTGCAGGGCCCGGTCGATGCCGTAGATCACGCCTCCGGCATCGGCGTTGAGAAACTGGATTCCGGTCGCGGTCCCGGCGTCGAGTGAGTCGGCGTCGGCATCGACGACGGTGTCGGCCAGCCCGCCGGTGCGGTGGACCACGGGCACCGTGCCGTACCGCTGGGCGTACATCTGCGTCAGTCCGCAGGGTTCGAAGCGGGACGGCATCAGGAACACGTCCGCACCGGCGACGATGCGGTGCGCAAGCCCCTCGTCGTAGCCGTAGTGCAGGGCGATCCGGTCCGGAGCGGCATGCGCGTGATGACGCAGCTCACGCTCGATCGCGCGGTCGCCGCTGCCGAGGATGACGAGCTGCACCGGCATCGTCATCAAGGCTTCCATCGCGTCGATCACCAGGTCGATGCCCTTCTGATGCGCGAAGCGGGTGATCACGCCGATCAGTGCCGGGGCGTCGTCCTGTGCCAGGCCGAGTTCGGTCTGCAGCGCGAGCTTGTTGGCCTGCTTGCCGGACATCACCCGGACGCTGTTGTAGCGTTTGGCGATCAGCGGATCGCGGGCCGGATCCCAGGTCCGGTCGTCGATGCCGTTGGCGATGCCGTGCAGCCGATGCGCCCGGGACTGCAACAGGCCTTCGAACCCGAAGCCGAATGCCGGTGTCTGCACTTCCCGGGCGTAGCTCGGACTCACGGTGGTGACCGCGTCGGCATAGGTGATCCCGGCCTTGAGCTGCGACAGGTGACCGTGGAATTCCACCCCCTCCATATGCCACCAGTGCGGCGGCAGGTTCAGCGTGCGGGCAAGCGTTTCCGGAAAGACGCCCTGGTACGCCAGATTGTGGATCGTGAAGATGCGCGTGGCGCTGGCGCCGCGCTCGGCCAGCCACGGCATGACCAGCCCCGTCTGCCAGTCGTGCGCGTGGACCACGTCGGGATCGAACGCCGGATCGGCACGCTGAACCACCGCCTGCGCGACGGCATCGGCGAACGCGCCGAAGCGCGCGCCGTTGTCGGGCCACGCGTGATGGTGCTCGTCGTGATACGGATCGCCGGGGCGATCGAACAGCGCCGGTGCGTCGAACAGATACAGCGGCACGTCGATCTGCGGGTGCCGCGCCTGCCACATGTCGAATGCGTGCACCGGTGTGGCGATCCGTCCGATGCCGCGCACGTCGCAGACCTGGTCGCGCCAGCCGCGATAGGCCGGAACGGCGATTCGCAGGTCCGCGCCGAGCGCGGCCAGCGCGGCGGGCAGGCTGCCGACGACATCGGCGAGACCGCCGGTCTTGACCAGCGGGAACAGCTCGCTGCTGGTGAAGAGGATCTGCTGTGGCATCGGGTGTCGGGACGGGAATCGAGGAACGGGACGGCGCGGACGATTGCCGCTGATCCGGGGCGGACGCGGCCGAGCGGTCCCGGGACGCGGGTCCGGAACCGCCTGCGGGCGGATGCCTGTGCCTACAACCAGACCATGTGACCGGTCTCGAACGGGTGGGTCATCATCGGATGATGCGGATACGCCCGGATGCGGATGTGCTGGAGGCCGGGCAGGGGGTCGAGCTCGAGTTCGTACGAGGCATGTCCGTCGAGGAGGGTGCCCGGGTTGAAGCGCAGCGCCAGCAGCGGCTCGAAGCCGTCGAACGGGATCTTGCGGCCGAGCACGCATTCGATCGCCAGATCCTCCGGTGCCAGGCCATTGAGTTGGGCATCGATGCGCAGGCGCAGACGCTGGTCCGAATACAGCGAGCTCGGCGGCGGTTCGGCGAGCTGCAGCTTGACGCCGCCCCAGGCCTGTTCCAGCTTGCGCTTCCAGGTGGCCAGCTCGATCGCGCCGCAGTGTCCGTCCTGACTCAGGGCCCGGGCCCGGGCGATCGCCGGGCCGTACGCCGTGCGCAGGTAGTCCTGCATCATCCGTTCGCCGTTGAAATGCGGGATGATGGTCTTCATCGAATTCTTCGCCAGCCGTACCCACGCCTCGGACCAGCCGACATTCTCCGGGCCGAAGTACTTCGGGATGACCTGCGACTCGAGGATGTCCATCAGCTGCTTGCCTTCCTGCGCCGCGCGCGCCGCCGGGTCGAAGTGCGAGCCCACCGGCTTGACCGCGAAGCCGTTGTCGCCGGTGTAGCCTTCCGGCCACCAGCCGTCGAGCACCGACACGTTGACGACGCCGTTGATGCCGGCCTTCATGCCGGAAGTGCCGCAGGCTTCCATCGGGTATTCCGGTGTGTTCAGCCAGACGTCGCAGCCCTGCACCAGATTGCGCGAGAAGTGCAGGTCGTAACCCTCGACGACGATCAGACGGCCGATCAGATCGTCTTCCATCGACGCGGCATAGAGTTCCCGGATCAGTGCCTGACCGGGCTCGTCGCGAGGATGGGCCTTGCCGGCGAAGATCATCAGCATCGGCCGCTGCGGGTCGTTGAGCAAACGTGCGATGCGTTCGCGATCGCGCAGGATCAGGGTGGCCCGCTTGTAGGTCGCGAATCGACGCGCGAACCCGACGACAACGGCGTTGGTGTTGGACTCCTGCACGAAACGGGTGATCCGGCCGATGACCGCCTCGGGGGTGCCGTTGCGCCGATGCTGTTCGCAGAGGCGTTCGTGCACGTCGATCAGCAGGTCGCGCTTGAGCTGCTGCCGGACCGCGACGAAACGGTGGTACGGAATCTGGTCGATCGCGTTCCAGTAGCTGCGGTCGAGCAGGTGCTTGGTCCACTCCGGGAAATGGTCGTGCAGCAGCTGTACCCACAGCCGTGCCATGAAGGTATGCAGGTGGATGCCGTTGGTGATCGCGTTCATCGGGTTTTCGCCCGGTGCGATCTGCGGCCAGATGTAGCTCTCGGCCTCGGATACGATCAGACCGTGGATCTGCGAGACGCCGTTGACGAAGCGCGCGCCGCGCAGCGCCAGCGCGGTCATGTTGAAGACACCGGCGCTGGGTTCGGCGCCGAGGGCCAGGAAGCGCGCCGGATCAACCTTGAGTTCGCGGATCAGCGGCCCGAGAAAATGCAGTACCAGATCGTGCGGGAAACGGTCGTGCCCGGCCGGGACCACGGTATGCGTGGTGAACACGGTGCCGCTGGCGACGCACTCCGCGGCGGCATCGAAGTCGATGCCGTTGGCGATCTGCTCGCGCATGCGTTCGACGATCGAGAATGCCGCGTGCCCCTCATTGATATGCCAGGCGGTCGGCTGCAGGCCCATCGCGCGCAGCGCGCGGACGCCGCCGACCCCCAGGACCAGCTCCTGCTGGATGCGCATGTCCTGGCCGCCGCCGTAGAGCTGGTAGGTGATCTGTTGCAGCTCCGGCGGATTCTCGGGAACGTCGCAGTCGAGCAGGATCAGGCGTACGTGGCCGACGTCGGCCTGCCAGATGCGCAGGTGGACGGTGCGGTCGCCGATGGGCGCGTCGACCCGCAGTTCCTGGCCGTCGGCATCGAGCACCTTCCGGATCGGGAGATCGTCCGACGTCACCGGCAGGTACAGCGCATGCTGCTGGCCATGGGCGTCGATCTGCTGGGTGAAGTAGCCCTGGTGGTAGAACAGGCCGACGGCGACCAGCGGCACGCACAGGTCGGACGCCGACTTGCAGTGGTCGCCGGCCAGAATGCCGAGGCCGCCCGAATAGACCGGGAGGCTTTCGTGCAGCCCGTATTCGGCGCAGAAGTAGGCGATCAGGTCGTGATCGGGGTCGAGCAGTTCGCGTAGCTCGTCGCCGGGTCGGGTGCTGCTATAGATGTCGAATGCGGACAGCGCGCCGTGGTATTCGTAGAGGAAGTCGGGGTCGACCGCCGCGGCGTCGAGCTTGGCCTGGGCGACCTGGCGCAGGAACACCTTCGGGTTGTTGCCGCACCGCTGCCAGAGATCGGCATCGAGGCGCCAGAACAGGCCGCGGATGCGCCGGTCCCAGCTGTACATCAGATTGGAGGCAAGGTCCTGCAGTCGCGACAGAGCCTCGGGAAGGCGGGGCTGCAGCTCCAATGTGAAGGTCGATGGTTGAGAGTCCATGGTCGGATTCGCTCTGATCTCGATTCTTGTTCGACGTCTTAGAAACAGGATACTGCTTTACCGTTCGTCGACCGGTTCCAGGATGACGGCGGCCAGCGGTGGCAGCGTCAGCTCCAGACAGTGGCTGCGCCCCATCCATTCGATCGGCATAGCATCAAGCGTGCCGAAGTTGCCGGTATTGCTTCCGCCATAGTGTTCCGAGTCGCTGTTGATGCACTCGCGGTAGCCACCCCCCCGCGGCACGCCGATCCGGTAGCCGCGACGCGGAACCGGCGTGAAGTTGAGAACGACGAGGACGAAGTGCTCGCCGGCCCTGCGCAGGTAGCTGAGCACCGACTGGCCGTTGTCGTGGCAGTCGATCCATTCGAAGCCCGCGCCGGAGAAGTCCTCGCGGTGCAGTGCCGAGTGGCTTGCGTACAGCCGGTTGAGGTCGACGACGAGGCGGCGCAGACCCGCGTGGCCGCCATCGGCGAGCGTGTCCCAGTCGAGCGCGGTGTCGTGGTTCCACTCGCGGCCCTGGCCGAACTCCTGACCCATGAACAGCAGCTTCTTCCCCGGGCAGGTCCACTGGTAGGCGAACAGCAGGCGCAGATGCGCGAGCTTGCGCCACGGGTCGCCGCTCATCTTGCCCAGCAGCGAGCCCTTGCCGTGAACGACCTCGTCGTGGGACAGCGGCAGCACGAAATTCTCGCTGTAGGCGTAGAGCTGACCGAAGGTGAGCTTGTCATGGTGGTACTGGCGGTAGACCGGATCCAGCGCCATGTAGTCGAGGGTGTCGTGCATCCACCCCATGTTCCACTTCATCGAGAATCCGAGTCCGCCGACCCAGGTCGGTCGTGTCACCATCGGCCACGCGGTGGACTCCTCCGCGACGACCACCGCACCCGGGAAGCGTTCGTGCACCACGGCGTTGAGCTGCTTGAGGAAGGCGATCGCCTCGAGGTTCTCGCGCCCGCCGTGGGCGTTCGGCAGCCACTCGCCGTCCCGGCGCGAATAGTCGAGGTAGAGCATCGAGGCGACGGCGTCGACGCGCAGGCCGTCGACGTGGAATGCGTCGAGCCAGTACAGCGCCGAGGCGAGCAGGAAGTTGCGGACCTCCGGGCGGCCGTAGTCGTAGACCAGCGTGCCCCAGTCGGGGTGCTGGCCGCGCCGCGGATCGCCATGCTCGTACAGCGGCGTGCCGTCGTACATCGCCAGGCCGTGCGCGTCGGACGGGAAGTGCGCCGGCGTCCAGTCCAGGAGCACGCCGATGCCGGCCTGATGAAACGCATCGACCAGGGCGCGGAAGTCGTCCGGCGTGCCGAAGCGGCTGGTCGGCGCGAAATAGCCGAGGGTCTGGTAGCCCCAGGAACCGTCGAAGGGATGCTCCATGACCGGCAGCAGTTCGACATGGGTGAAGCCGTGGTCGCGCACGTAGGCCGGCAGCGTGTCCGCGAGCTCGCGATAGCTCAGCCAGCCACCATCGTCATGGCGACGCCAGGAGCCGAGGTGGACTTCGTAGATCGACATCGGCTGGTGCAGCCAGTCGTGCTGGCGGCGGTGCTGCATCCACGCCTGGTCCGCCCACGGGTGCCGCGAGATCGGGGCGACGACCGATGCCGTCTGCGGCCGGAGTTCCGATTGCTTCGCATACGGGTCGGCCTTGAGCGCGACGCGTCCGCCAAGTTGGCGGATCTCGAACTTGTAGACGCTGCCGTCGGCAAGTTCGGGGATGAAGATGTCCCAAATGCCGCCCGGCTGCCGGCGCATCGGATGGCGCCGGCCATCCCAGCCGTTGAAGTCGCCGACGACGCTGACACGTTCTGCGGACGGTGCCCAGGTCGCAAACAGGACTCCGTCGCAACCGTCGACGCTGACGCGGTTGGCACCCAGGAAGTGGTGGGCGTCCCAGTGGTTGCCCTCGCCGAACACCTGGCGGTCGAACTCGCCGATGGCGCTGGTGAAGG
This sequence comes from Nevskiales bacterium, assembly GCA_028698335.1. GTDB lineage: Bacteria > Pseudomonadota > Gammaproteobacteria > Nevskiales > Nevskiaceae > Solimonas. The sequence continues at coordinate 82,423 of JAQVDP010000002.1, forward strand.
CATAGGGGTCGAGTTCGGCGTGGGTGCCGCCGTTGCGGTCGATCCAGTGCAGGCGGTACTGCGCGGGAATCAGGTCGCCGTCGCCGGCCCATTCGAACAGGTCGGTGCCGGGCCGCCGCTTCATGTCGGGGCCGTCGACTCCGATGCGGATGGACTCGGCAGCGGGCAGGAACACCCGCACAGCGGTCCGGGTGCGCAGCTTGTGGGGGCCCAGGAACGCAAACGGGTCGGCATGGGTCGCAGCGGCCAGGGCGGCGATCGCAGCGTCAATCGCGGATTCGGGACGGCTGACGGTGCGGCGCGTCTTGCGGCGCTTGTGGCTGGACGTACTCAAAGCGGGTACCGGTCGTGTCGGATCAGGTGCTGACGGATCGTTGTGGCCATGTCGGCGCCGATCTGGGTCCAGTCGAAGCGCCATTGCCAGTTGTTGTCCACCGTTCCGGGCACGTTCATGCGGGCCTCGCTGCCCAGTCCGATCAGATCCTGCAGGGGCGTCATCGACAGAAAGCCCGGCGACGACCACCCGAACTCGACCAGCGCCTGCGGCATGACCGGGTCGTCCTGCCCGAGCGTCCGTGCGACAACGGCACGCGCGTTGGCGTCGAGCCGCTGCCACCAGCCGAGCGTCGTGTCGTTGTCATGGGTGCCGGTATAGCAGACCGTATCGGGGAGGTGGCAGCGTGGCAGGTGCGGATTGTCCGGATCGCCGTCGAAGGCGAACTGCAGGACACGCATGCCCGGCAGTCCCAGCTGGTGGCGTGTCTCGACGACATCGTCGGTGATGTAGCCCAGGTCCTCGGCGACCAGCTGCGTCCCCTCCAGAACCGGCGCCAGGGCGTCGATGCAGCCGCGACCGGGACCGGGGACCCAGCTGCCGTCGCGCGCGGATTCGGCCTGGTGGGGGATCCGCCAGAATGCGACCAGACCGCGGAAATGGTCGATCCGGACCAGATCGAAGCGGCGCGCCTGGATCTCGAAGCGGCGTTTCCACCATGCGTAGCCGCTCTCGGCCATGGCCGACCAGCGGTACGGCGGGTAACCCCACCACTGGCCGTCGTCCGAGAACGCATCGGGCGGCACGCCCATGAAGGATTCACACTGGCCGTCGTCGGTCAGCTCGAAAAGCGACCGATGGGCCCAGACATCGGCGCTGTTATGCGCGAGAAACAGCGGGACATCGCCGAAGATGCGGATGCCGCGCGCATTGAGTCGCTGCTTGAGCGCCTGCCAGTTGCGCTCGAACCGGCACTGTTCGTGGACGACGCGGGTGATCGCCGCGGCGTGCCGGCGCCGCGCCGCGTCCAGTGCGGCCGGTGCGCGATCCCGCAGCGGTACCGGCCATGACGGCCAGCCGGCCTGATCATGCTCCGCGCTCAGTGCCAGGAACAGCGCATAGTCCTCGAGCCAGTCGACGTTGTCGGCGGCAAAGCGCGCCACTTCTTCAGCGGACGGATCGGGTGCGTCCTCGAACAGCGGTGCGTGACCGGCGAAGCCTGAGTTCGGCTGGTACGGCGAGCCATGCGGGTCGGTCGGCCCCAGCGGGAGGATCTGCCAGACCCTGAATCCGGCCGTCGCCAGCCAGACGCCGAAGCGATCGGCAGTGTCGAGCAGGGGGCCGGGCGGCAGCGAGGTGACGTGCAGGAGGACACCGGCGCTGCGGGGGATCTGAACGTTCATTGGTACGCGGTGCCAGGGGCTGTAAACGCTATGGAGGATCGCTGCGTTGCTGCCGGAATTTGCGCGACAAGGCGCGGACCACCGGCCTTGGGGGTTCCAAGGCCGAGGTTCGCAACGCCGCATGGCGCAGTTTCCGTCGCAACGATTGCCATGGTGTTAACAGGCCCTAGCGACTCGGCAGCATCGCGCCGAGCGCCTTGGCCGCCTGAGGATCGGCGGCGGCCGACGATATCAGGGACTGTTCGAGCTCCGGCGGGGCGTCGATGCCGAGCCCGCGATACAGCGCCTGCAGGTGGGCGCGGAACATCAGATCGAAGTCGGACACGGCGGCCTCGGGATTGAAGGCGCCTGGCCACCAGAACCAGTCCGAGCCCTCGCAGATCCCGAGCAGGCGCAGGGCGTGCTCGCGCGCTGCCGGCGACAGCTCGCCGGCATGGCGGTCGTAGGCTTTCTTGGCGTCGATCAGCAGTTGCCAGCAGCGGTTCTTGTCGGCATGACCGATCCAGGTCAGCAGCTGCCCGTGGACCCAGCTGCCGCTGACCACGCGGGGCAGCTCCGGCGGAGGGCTGTCGGCGGCGTTGTCGCAGCATTCGGCAAAGGTCGCCATCCGCAGGCGGGGATGCGTGCTCAGCGCGCGGTACAGGCCCCGCACGAACTCAATCCCGTTTTCCGGGTAGTACTCCCAGGGATTCTCACCATCGAGTGCCAGCACCACGGTGCGGCCTTCGCGGTGAGTGGCGAGCTGTTCGACGCGATGAACCAGATCGGCGACAGCGTCGCGCGGTTGCCAGTCCTTGTAGACGAATCCGATGCGGTCGGACAGCCCGTCGTCGCGGAAGAAGCACAGCATGTGGTTGCCGCGCAGGCGATAGGTGCAGGAGTGCGGATCGAGCTGTTCGCCGTGCTGGTGCAGCGTCGCGTTCTGCACCGATTGACTGGTCGCGAACCAGTCGAAGCCCAGCTCGTGCATCAGATCGATGCTCGCCTGGGACACCGCTGCTTCCGACGGCCAGCACCCGCGAGGGCGGATGCCGAAGACCTGTTCGAAGCGGTCGCGCGCGGATTCCAGATGCCAGCGGGCCTGTTGCCGGCCGCCGGGGTAGGGCTCGTCCGGCAGCGCCGTGTCCGGCGCGGCTTCGCGCGCGCTGCCGAAGTCCAGCAGCAAGGGCAGGATCGGGTGGTAATAGGGGCTCATCGACAGTTCGATGCGGCCCTCGGCCGCCATCTGCCGGTAGCGCGACACGAGCTTGGTCAGCAGTTCGCCGATCAGTGCCAGCAACGTGCTGCGGTGGCCGGCATCGAAGTTGTGTCGGTGGGCGATCAATGCACGTGCGCGGGGATCGCCGCTGCGGACACTCTCCGCCAGCCAGATCAGGTGATACCAGACGACGAGGTCACCGACGACCGTGTCGGACAGCGCGGCGATCGCGGATTCGCCCTGTTCCAATGCGTTCCGGGCGGTCTGGGCCAGACGGGCGTAGTCGGTGTATCGATCCTGCGCATTGCGCGGGTGGGTGCGCAGACAGGCGCGCAGGACCGCAGTGCGCGCGACGCCGGTGGGAAGTTCCAGCAGGGCGGCGAGCAGCGGCTCGGCGGGTGGAATCGCTGCCTGCCCGGCCAGCGCCTGCGCGTCCTGCGCCAGATTCAGCAGCTGGTCGAGCAGGACCGGCGAGAAGTTGATGACCGCCCGGGCCTCGGGTACCGCATCGAGGTGCTCGGCCATGTCGGTGTAGCCGCGCAGGGCGTGAAGATAGGTCCAGGGCAGCAGCGGTGAACCGTCGATCCGGTACTCCGGCTGGTGCATGTGCCAGAGCAGTACGACGGCAGCACGATCATCGCCCTCAGCGGACATAGGGCAGTTCCTGTCCGAGCATCTCCGGTGTAACCAGGACCACGCCCTCGGGGCTGACTTCGAATCGCTGCGCGTCGGCCGCGGAATCCTCGCCGATGACCGTGCCTTCGGGAATGTGGCAGCCGGTTTCGATCACGGCACGGCGGATGCGGCAATTGGGCGCGATCCGGGCGCGCGGGAGGACGACGCATTCGTCGAGCACGCTGTGTTCCTCGACCCGCACGAACGGGAACAGCAGGGACCGGTGTACCGCGGCGCCGGAGACGATGCAGCCGCCGGCGGTCATCGAGTCGACGGCCATGCCCCGGCAGCCGGGGTCGTCGAAAACGAACTTGGCCGGCGGTGCGTGCACCTGATAGGTCCACAGCGGCCAGTCGTTGTCGTAGATGTCCAGCGGCGGGGTGACCCCGGTCAGCTCCAGGTTGGCGCGCCAGTAGGCGTCAAGGTTGCCGACGTCGCGCCAGTAACCCTGGGTATTGCCGTGCAGATCGCGAAAAGAGAAGGCGAATACATTGCGGCCTTCGGACAGCGCGGCGGGCAGGATATCGTTGCCGAAATCGTGCGAGGAGACTTCCTTGCTGCAATCCGAAAGCAGGGTGTCGAGCAGAAAATCGGTATTGAAGGCGTAGATGCCCATGGAGGCCAGGGCCAGTCCGGGCTTGCCGGGAATCTGCGCGGGCTGTTCCGGCTTTTCCTGGAACTCCAGCACCCGACCCTCGGCGTCGACGCCCATGACGCCGAATTCGCGTGCCTCGGGCAGCGGGACCTCGATGCAGCCGATGGTGACGTCGGCGCCGGACTCGACGTGCTGCCCGAGCATCATGCTGTAGTCCATCTTGTAGACGTGGTCGCCACCGAGAATCAGGATGAACTGGGGGTTGTGGGCCCGGATGATGTCCAGATTCTGGTAGATCGCATCCGCCGTGCCCGCATACCAGCCGGGGCCGGTGCGCTGCTGGGCGGGCAGGATCTCGACGAACTCGTTGAACTCGCGTCGCATGAAGCCCCATGCGTCGTTGAGGTGCGCAATCAAGGAATGCGCCTTGTACTGGGTCAACACGCCGATGCGGCGGATGCCGGAGTTGACGCAGTTCGAGAGCGGAAAATCGATCAGCCGGTATTTGCCGCCGAAGGGCACGGCGGGTTTGACGCGGTGGCTGGTCAGGGCGCCCAGCCGGCTGCCGCGACCGCCGGCGAGAATCAGTGCCAGGGTGTCTCGGGTAAGCAGGCTGACGAATCGCGACGACGACTCGCTCGAGTACATCGATCACCTCGGTAAGTGGGACAAACCATATGGAGGGCGCCGCATCCGATGCGGCGCGCCGCAGCCGCACGGCAGTGCCGTGGCGGCAGCATAGCCGAGCTCAGCGTCGCCAGGAGGCCCGCAGCGATCGGCATTCGCCGCGCCAGCGGCAGCCGGCTTCGTTGCAGCGCTGGCGCTTGTCGGTGCTGAAGCAGGGTTCGTGACCTTCCCGCATCTGCTGGTTCAGGATCTGCCAGCGGCGGCGAGTCGGATTCAAGGGTGTGTTCTCGGGCCTTGCGGCCGGGATTCCCGCTGTGCTGACAACTGCTGTGCCTGCCATGACCACTCCCTCCAGCGCAGTTTCCGATACTGCGCGATCAACTCGGACCGAGTATCGCCACGTCAATGACCCACCACATTGACGCAAATCAATCACCCGGGGCTGTTCGGGCGTCGCGAACGGGAGGACTTGCGACACGCCCGTCCGGTTGATGGGTGTCAATTTCGAACAGCAAAGTTCATACCTAAAATCCGTTGCATGCACATGACCGGATCGTTCCCGTGCGAGCCCGAAGGGCGGGGCCGGGAATCGGCTATCGTGTGTCCCACAACGATGAATCAACGACCCGGGCGCCGATGAACCAGAAATTCCATTTCAATTTCGCTTACGTACTCGCGGCGATGCTCGCCGTGCTGGTCATCCAGACCTATCTGTCCGGGGCGCGCAGCGTCGAGACGGTGCCGTACAGCGAGTTCGTGCAGCTGCTGGACGACGGCAAGATCAGCGACGTGGCGGTGGCGACGTCGACGTTGCGTGGCGTACTCAGGGAGTCGCGTCCGGACGGAGTGCGCGAGGTCGTGACCCAGCGGGTCGAGCCGCAGATGGCGGCGGCGCTGGAGAAGTCCGGCGTCAGCTTCCATGCCGTGCGGGAAAACACGTTCCTGCGCGAGATGCTGTCGTGGCTGATTCCGATTGCCCTGTTCTATCTGCTGTGGATGTTCCTGTTCCGCAAGTTCGCCGAACGCCAGGGCATGGGCGGTGGCCTGATGTCGATCGGCCAGAGCAAGGCGAAGGTCTACGTCGAAGCTGACACCAAGGTCAGTTTCGCGGATGTCGCCGGTGTCGACGAGGCCAAGGCGGAGCTGCAGGAGATCGTCAATTTCCTCAAGGACCCCGAAGCCTACGGGCGCCTGGGCGCGCGCCTGCCCAAGGGCATTCTCCTGGTCGGCCCGCCGGGCACCGGCAAGACCCTGCTGGCACGGGCGGTGGCGGGAGAGGCGGGAGTGCCGTTCTTTTCGATCAACGGGTCCGAGTTCGTCGAGATGTTCGTGGGCGTCGGCGCGGCGCGCGTCCGTGATCTGTTCGTCCACGCGCGCGAAAAGGCGCCGGCGATCATCTTCATCGACGAGCTCGATGCCCTCGGGCGGGCCCGCGGCGCATTTCCGATGAGCGGTGGGCATGACGAGAAGGAGCAGACCCTCAACCAGTTGCTGTCGGAGATGGACGGCTTCGATCCCCGCCAGGGCCTGGTGCTGCTGGCGGCCACGAACCGGCCGGAGGTCCTCGATCCGGCGCTGCTGCGGGCCGGCCGCTTCGACCGGCAGGTTCTGGTGGACCGGCCCGACCGGATCGGGCGCATCCAGATCCTGCAGGTGCATCTGCGGTCGGTGCGTCTGGATGATGATGTCGATCCCGAGCGCATCGCCGCGTTGACGCCGGGCTTTTCGGGGGCCGATCTGGCCAACCTGGTCAACGAGGCGGCGCTGTTGGCCACCCGGCGCGGGGGCGAGGCCGTCAGTGCCGACGACTTCACCCGTGCCATCGAACGCATCGTCGCGGGACTGGAGAAGCGCAATCGCATCCTGAATCCGCACGAGCGTCAGGTGGTGGCCTATCACGAGCTGGGACATGCGTTCCTGGCGTTGTCGCTCAAGGGCGCAGACACGGTGCACAAGGTGTCGATCATCCCGCGCGGCGTTGGCGCGCTGGGCTACACTATCCAGCGTCCGACCGAGGACCGCTACCTGATGACGCGCGAGGAGCTCGAGAACAAGATGGCCGTTCTGCTCGGGGGGCGGGCCGCCGAGTGCGCGGTATTCGACGAGATTTCCACCGGTGCGGCCGACGATCTGGCAAAGGCCACGGATATCGCGCGTAGCATGGTGACGCGGTTCGGCATGGTGCCGGAGCTGGGACAGGTGGTCTACGAAGAAGCGCCTCAGAGCTACCTGGGGATCGCGGCGCCGCAGGAGCATGCGTACAGCGACGCCACGGCCGAGCGCATCGATCAGTCGGTTCGGGAGCTGGTCGACGCTGCGTTCCAGAAGGCGCTGTCGATCCTGCGGGCGCACCGGCCCGAACTCGACCGGACCGCGGAGCGACTGCTGGCGCAGGAAACCCTGCTCGGCGAGGAGATCAAGGCCCTGTCCGGGCTCGGGATGGATGTCGAGGTGCCGGTTGCCGAGGATGCACGCAAGCCGGATTGACGGACATCGCCGTCGTACGGGCGGCGCGTGGGCGCGCCGCGAACAGAAAGGGGAGTTGAGTGGAGCCGATGAGTCATCGCTACCGCGTCGTGGCATTTCCCACCGCGCGCAACCCGATCGTGGACACGCTCGAACAGGGCAAGCGCCGTCATCACGTGCACGGCTTCGGCGAGGTCGACGTCACCGAGCTGCGTCGGCGCATGCACGCGCTGGGCGAGCTGCCGGGCGGGGCCCCGTCGCTGACGGCATATCTGGTGTGGTGTCTGGGACAGGCGCTGGGCGAGTTTCCCGAGATCCAGGCCTTCCGGCGCGGACGCAAGCTGTACCTGTTCGAGGATGTCGACGTGTCGACCATCGTCGAGCGGGAAACCGCCGACGGACTCAAGATGCCCGTCACCAAGATCGTCCGTGGCGCCAACCGCCTGGACTATGCGGCGGTGCATGCGCAGATCCGCGATGCGCAGCGTGTGCAGATGAACGGGATTTCGCTCGGCGACGGCAAGGAGGCAAGGATGGCACGCCGTTTCGCGCGCCTGCCGCGCTGGGTGCGGGCGCTGGTCTGGTGGAAGATGCGGCGCAATCCGGTATTCGCCAAGTCGATGATCGGGACCGCCAACGTCACCGCGGTCGGCATGTTCGGTGCGAAGGGGGGCTGGGCCATGGGACCTTCGATCTGGCCGATCAGCCTGCTGGTGGGCGGCATGCTCAAGCGCCCGGCAGTGGTCGAGGACCGGGTCGAGATTCGCGAGTTTCTGGCGCTGACGATGGCGATCGATCACGAGACCGTGGACGGGGCGCCGGCCGCGCGCTTCGCCACCCGGCTGGTCGAGCTGATCGAGACCGGCGAAGGGCTGCCGCCCGTCCCGGAGCGGGCCGAGGGCTGACGCAAGGGCGGCCCAAAAACAAAGCCCGCCTTCAAGGCGGGCTCTGTCAGCGCAATTGGCACTCCCAAGGGGACTCGAACCCCTGTTTTCGCCGTGAGAGGGCGACGTCCTAGGCCACTAGACGATGGGAGCAAATTCCTTCGTCCCTGCTATCAGTAGGGTCGAAGGCCGCGTATTATACGCAACCAATGAACTGGCTCAAGGCGTTTCGAACAAAAAAGCGGTCAAAGTCCATCGAACCTCGACGTATCCCCCGGGCGGAACATCCGGTTTCCCGCTCGCAGTTCACGCAAGCCACCCTGCGGACGCTGTATGGCCTGAAGGATGCGGGCTATGAAGCGTATGTCGTCGGGGGAGGCGTGCGGGATCTGCTGGTCGGTGAGACCCCGAAGGATTTTGACATCGCAACCAATGCGCATCCCGAAGAGGTCAAGCGGGTCTTCCGCTCGTGCCGGCTGGTCGGGCGCCGCTTCCTGATCGCCCATGTCCGCTGGGGGGGCGAGATCGTGGAGGTGACTACTTTCCGCGGCGCGATCACCGATTCCCACGAGCGCGACGAGACCGGGCGCATCCTCTCGGACAACGAATACGGCGACCTCGCCAGCGACGCGTTCCGCCGCGATTTCACGATCAACGCCCTGTACTACGACATCCGCGATTTTTCGATCGTGGACTTCGCCGACGGTCTGGGCGACATGGAGCGCAAGTTGATCCGCCTGATCGGCGATCCGGAACTGCGCTATCGCGAGGATCCGGTCCGCATGCTGCGCGCGGTCCGGATCGCCAACAAGCTGGGATTCTCGATCGAGAAGAAGACCGCCGAGCCGATCCGGCGATTGGCGCCGCTGCTGCGGGACATCCCGCCGGCTCGGCTGTTCGACGAGATCGTCAAGCTGCTGCAGTCGCGCGAGGCGGTGGCCAATCTGCATGGTCTGCGGGATCAGGGCCTGCTCGCCGAACTGCTGCCGATGGCCGACGAGGCGCTGGGCGACGCCCGTTACCGGCAGTTCATCGATCGCGCGCTGGCCAATACCGCCGACCGCATCGTGGCGGAGCAGACCGTGAGCCCGGCGTTCCTGTACGCAGCGCTGCTGTGGCCGGCGGTGGCCAAATCGATCAGGACGCTGATCGAACGCGAAGGCCATCACGCCAATGTGGCCTACGCCCAGGCCTCCGAGCAGGTGCTGGCGCGGGCGATGCAGCACGTGATGATTCCGAAGCGTTTTTCCCTGCCGATGCGCGAGATCTGGCAGCTGCAGCCGCGTTTCGAGATGCGCAGGGGCGGTCGCGCCAAGCGCCTGCTGACGCACCCCCGCTTCCGGGCGGCCTACGATTTTCTGCTGCTGCGGGCCGCCGCCGGTGAGGTGTCGAAGGAACTGGCCGACTGGTGGACGCAGGCTCAGCAAGGCGAGACCTTGCCTGCCGCGCCGCCGGAGTCCCAGGATGCGCCTCCCGCACGCAAGAAGCGGCGGCGCCGCAGCCGCAGCCGTGGTCGCAAACCGCCTGTTGCCACGAGCGAATGACGCAAGGATACCGGCGCGCCTATGTGGGGCTCGGCGCCAATCTCGGCGACCCCCCTCGGCAGTTGCGGCGTGCGCTGGAACTGCTGGGCGAATACGGGACCGTGCTGCGGGTGTCGTCGTTCTATCGATCGGCGCCGATGGGCCCGCAGGATCAGCCCGACTACTGCAACGCCGTCGCGATCATCGAAACATCGCTGGAGCCGGCGGCGCTGATGCAGGCGCTGCTGGCGACCGAGCGTCGCTGTGGACGGGTGCGTGAGCGCAAATGGGGGCCGAGAGTCCTGGATCTGGATCTGCTCCATGTCGAGGGGGCGGTTTGCCAGGGCGATGCACTGACGCTGCCGCATCCCGGCATCGGCGTGCGTGCCTTTGTGCTGGTGCCCTGGGCCGAGATCGCACCGGAGGTCCAGATTCCCGGGCTGGGACGGGTTGCCGATCTGGCCGCTGCGGTGGACGCCGCCGGACTCGGGCTTTGGGTCGCGGTTTGAGATCGGCGCGGGAGGCGCTTCTTGGCGGCGCCCCGGAAACGCGTCCGGATCTGCAAATACGCTAGACTTGCACCGCTTTAGATGGCGGGCGTTTCCGCCAGTGACGGGCGTATGTCTTAGTGGGCCGCCCATTCTGAAAATCGAGCGGGCGACGCGTGTATGTCTTGGTGGGCCACCGTCGTTCGGACGCGATGCCGGTATCTCCGCAGTCGCCATGACGCGGGGGCATCGCGAGGAGCCACACTCACATGGAAAACAGCAAGCCTGTCAACGTCGCCGAGCTGCGGCGGATGCGGGAGGCGGGGGACAAGATTGCCTGCCTGACGTGCTACGACGCCAGTTTCGCCCTGGTCGAGGATCGGGCGGGGGTCGACGTGGTCCTGATCGGGGATTCCCTCGGCATGGTGCTGCACGGCGGCAAGACCACGACTCCGGTGACGCTCGACGACATTGTCTACCACTCGCGCTGCGTGGCGCCGCACCTGTCGCGTGCCTTCCTGATGGCCGACCTGCCGTTCCTGTCCTACGCGACGCTGGAGCGGGCCCTGGATGCGTCGCAGCGGGTGATGCAGGAGGGCGGTGCCAAGATGGTCAAGCTCGAGGGCGGGCGCGAGCAGGCGAGCATCGTCGAATACCTTGCCGTCCGCGGCGTACCGGTTTGCGCGCATCTGGGGCTGCAGCCGCAGTTCATCCACAAGATGGGGGCGTTCCGTGTTCAGGGACGCGAGGATGCGGCGGCCGAGGCGATGCTGCACGACGCTCGCGTGCTGGTCGAGGCCGGGGCCGATCTGCTGCTGCTCGAATGCATTCCGGCCGAGCTTGGCAAGCGGATTGCGGCCGAATCGTCGGTCCCGGTGATCGGGATCGGCGCCGGTGCCGATGTCGACGGCCAGATTCTGGTCCTGCACGACATCCTCAATATTTCGCCGACGGTGACGCTTGGGCGGACGCCGCGTTTCGTCAAGAACTACATGACCGACGGCGCCGACATCGAGCGGGCGATCGGCAATTATGTAGCCGAGGTCAAGTCGGGCGCGTATCCAGCCCCCGAGCATTGCTTCGCGGGGGCTTGATGCAGACGGTTCATACGATCGCGGCGCTGCGCGAGCAGGTCGCACGCTGGCGCGAAGCCGGCGAGTCCGTCGCCCTGGTGCCGACCATGGGCAATCTGCATCGTGGACACCTGCGTCTGGTGGAGCAGGCCCGGGGTCATGCGCGGCGGGTGGTTGCGACGGTTTTCGTCAATCCTCTGCAGTTCGGAGAAGGAGAGGACTTCGGCCGTTATCCGAGGACCCTGGCTGAGGATCAGGCCCGGCTCGAGACGGCGCAGTGCGATCTGCTGTTCGCGCCGGACGAGGCGCAGATCTACCCCGACGGTCGCGACGATCTGAGCCGGGTCGTGGCGCCGCGGGCATTCGCGGAACTCGAGGGTGCCCATCGACCGGGGCATTTCGACGGCGTCGCGACGGTCGTGAGCATCCTGTTCAATCTGGTGCAGCCTGATATCGCACTATTCGGTGAGAAGGACTATCAGCAATTGCAGCTGATCCGGCGCATGGTGGCCGACCTGCACATGCCGATCAGCATCGTCGGCGTTGCCACGGAGCGCGAGGATGACGGTCTGGCGCTGTCGTCGCGCAACCAGTACCTGGGCCCGGAACAGCGGCGAAAGGCGCCGGCGCTGCACGCGGCGCTCAGCGCGGTTGCCGCGGGGCTGCGCGGCGGGCGCCGGGATTTCGAGGCCTTGTGCAGGGAGCAGTTCGAGGCGCTTGCGGGACAGGGGTTCGAGCCGCAGTACGTGGCGATCCGTCGTCCGGACCTGCGTCCGTCCGAGGCGGGCGACACCGAGTTCGTGGTGCTCGCTGCGGCGGTGCTCGGCACCACGCGCCTGATCGACAATCTGCGGGCAGAGGCCGTGTGACAGGGGCGCGCGGGGCGCTTGCGGGGGAATGTGACGATTGTTTGATGCACTGCGCAATTCCGGCTAAACTCAAGCCTCTTCGCTCAGTGACCACAGTCACGGGCAACGGGCGTATGTCTTAGTGGGCCGCCCGCCGTTCCAAGACCCGTGGATCGTCGTGTGTATGTCTTAGTGGGCCACCGACGACCAAGATCCTAGAGAGACCATCCGCCATGCAATTGCACATGCTTAAATGCAAGCTGCACCGCGCCTGCGTGACTCACGCGGAGCTGGATTACGACGGTTCCTGTGCGATTGATTCGAAGCTGCTCGAGCTGGCTGGCATTCTTGAGTTCGAGCAGATCGATATCTACAACATCAGCAACGGCGAGCGATTCACGACCTACGCGATCAAGGCCGAGCCGGGTTCCGGCATCATCTCGGTCAACGGCGCCGCGGCGCACAAGGCCCGTGTCGGCGATCGCGTCATCATCTGCGCCTACGGCACCATGGATGCCGGTGCCGCGCGGACCTACCAGCCGCGCCTGGTGTACCTGGACGAGAAGAATCGCGTCGAACGCACGGCCAACACCATTCCGGTACAGGCTGCTTCGGGCGCTTGAGCGCGCGAGACGGCCAGGCTGCGGTTCGCGCCTGGTTTCCCACGCTGATCTATGCGCAGCGCCTGCAGGCCCGTGGCCTGCAGGCGCTCAATCGTGAGTTGCTCGACGAGTGCTATCGCATTCGCGATCACGACGTGAACGGACAGGCGTGGTCGGAGGGCAACTATCCGCTCGGCTACACCAGTTACGGCTCGCTCGATCAGCTGCATCGCTTCTCATCGACCTTCGACGCGTTGCGCGAGCGGATCGACGGGCACGTTGCGGCTTTTGCCAAGGCGCTGGACTGGGATCTGCGCGGCGGGCGCCTGCAGATGACCGACTGCTGGGCCAACATCATGCCGCGCGGATGCGCGCACAGTTTCCATATCCATCCGCAGGCCGTCGTTAGCGGGACTTACTACGTCCAGACCCCGAAAGACTGTTCGGGTCTGAAGTTCGAGGATCCCAGGCTCAGCAAGTTGATGGCGGCGCCGCCGCGGCGTGCGCGTGCAGCCGAGGCGCATCGGGCGCACATCGTCTATCCGGCCAAGGCCGGTAACGTGGTGCTGTTCGAGAGCTGGTTGCGGCATGAGGTGCCGGCCAGCGCTGTCGACGAAGACCGCGTCAGCATCAGCTTCAACTATCACTGGATCTGAGGCGCGGGTGTCGCCGGCTGTGTCTGGCGAGGCGCTGACGGCCCGCCAATCGCCGGGGCTCCGTGTGCCGGTGCGGACCGGCGACATGACGAATTCACGCGGAGTGGTTAGGCTCGGGCACATGTTTTGCTGCCTTCTTCTATATGTCCTCACTGACCGCAAGTCCGGCGTGGCAGGCGCTGGTTGAACATGCCCTCGATCGGGCTTCCACGCGTACCACCGATCTGTTTGCCGAAGACTCCGAACGCGCACAGCGTCTGAGCTGTGAGGCTGCTGGGCTCTATCTCGACTATTCCAAGCAGCGGGTCGACGCCGAGACTCTTGAACTGCTGCAGACGCTGGCCCGGCAGCAGGCCTTGGAAGCCTGGCGGGAGCGCCTGTTCTCCGGTGCGCACGTCAACCACACGGAAGATCGCGCCGCGTTGCACATGGCGCTGCGGGCGCGGGCGGGCGATGTCTTCGTCGAACGTGGCGACAATGTCGTGCCGATGGTGCATGCCGAGCGCGAACGCATGGCGCGGTTTGCGTCCGACGTTCGTGAGGGGCGCTGGATCGGCGCGACCGGGCAGGCCATCACGGACGTCGTCAATATCGGCATCGGCGGATCCGATCTGGGCCCGCGGATGGTGTGCTCGGCCTTGGCGCCGCTGATCGACGGGCCCCGCCCGCATTTTGTCTCCAATGTCGACGGCGCCGATCTGGATGCGGTGCTGCAGCAGGTGCGTCCGGAAACGACCCTGTTCGTGATCGTCAGCAAGACGTTCTCGACCCAGGAGACCCTCGCCAACGCCATGCACGCGCGCGCGTGGCTGGTCGCAGCGCTGGGCGAGGGTGCCGTGGCGAAGCACTTCGTTGCGGTGTCGACCCATGCGGAGCGGGTCGCCGCGTTCGGGATCGAGCCGGATCACATGTTCCACTTCTGGGACTGGGTCGGCGGCCGCTACTCGGTGTGGAGCGCGGTTGGGCTGTCCATCATGCTGGCGCTGGGGGCGGACCGGTTCGGGCAGCTGTGCGCGGGCGCGCGGGCGATGGATGAGCATTTCCGGACCGCACCCCTGGGCAGCAACATGCCGGTGTTGCTGGCGTTGCTGACCGTGTGGAATGTCGATTTCCTGGGGTGTTCCAGTCACGTCATGGCGGCCTATGCCCAGCGGCTGGCGCTGCTCGGGCCGTGGATCCAGCAGCTCGAGATGGAATCCAATGGCAAGCGCGTCACGCGTTCCGGTGAAGTGGTCGACTACCCGACGACGCCCGTGCTGTGGGGCACCGTCGGGACCAACGCGCAGCACGCGTATTTCCAGATGCTGCACCAGGGGCCCGCCGAGCACGAGATCGATTTCATCGCGGCGGTTGACGGAGGACACCCGTATCCGGACCTGCATCAGAAACTGCTGGCGAACTGCTTTGCGCAGAGTTCCGCGCTGATGCGCGGCAAGGATGCGGCTGCGGTGCGTGAGGAGCTATCGGCGCAGGGCCTCAGCGGCGACGCGCTGGAGCAAGCCGTCCCGCATCGGGTGTTTCCGGGCAACCGGCCGAGCAACACGATCCTGCTGCCGGTCATCGATCCCTATCATCTGGGAGCGCTGCTGGCTTTGTATGAGCACCGGACATTCGTCGCCAGCGTGATCTGGGGCATCAATCCCTTCGATCAGTGGGGCGTCGAACTGGGCAAGCAACTGGCCAGGCAGATTCTCGACCCGGCCTCGAAACTTCCGCTGGATCCGTCGACGCAGGCATTGATGGCGCGGGTGCGGATGCACCCGGGATCCTGAGCGTCGCCGGTGGTGCAAACGACGCAGGGCGCCGCTAGGATTGGCTGAAGCCAGCCGGCGTCTCAACACAACCAGGGAGCTTTCCGATGTCAGGTCTTCGCAGTGTCACCCTCAAGCTCGTGCTCTCCGCATTCATGTTGTCGAGCATTGCCGCGCCTGCGCAAGCCGCGCTGGTCGGGACCGAACAGATGATTGGTTCGACCGTGCAGGCCGGTTCCAAGCAGCGCGTCGAGGCTTTCATGTCCCGGGCAGAAGTGCGCGAACAGCTGCAGGCCTGGGGCGTCGAGCCGCAGGAGGCCGCCGCGCGTGTCGCCGCGCTGTCGGATCAGGAACTCGACGCGCTGGCCCGTCATATCGACGAGGTGCCCGCCGGCGGTGGTCTGATCGAAGTCATCGGCATCGTCTTCGTGGTGCTGCTGATTCTGGAGCTGGTCGGCGTCACCAACATCTTTACGCGTATCTGAGGATGTGGCTGCAGCGATCGCGGCGCATGGCGCTGCGAGCTGCGGCGCTGGTTGGCGTCGTGCTGATTGCGGCATGTGCGAGTGGCCCGGAGACGCGGCGCGTCGAGGCACAGGTCCGGGTCCTCGAGTTGGCGGATGTGCCGTTCTTTCCCCAGGAGGAGCGGCAATGCGGACCCGCCGCGCTGGCGACCGTGTTGGCGGCGTCGGGGCTGTCCGTCGACCCCGATCAGTTGAGTCGGCAGGTCTTTGTCCCCAAGCGCGGGGGCAGCCTGCAGGCCGAACTGGTCGCGGCGGCGCGTCGTCACGGTCGGATCGCCTACGCGCTTGCGCCGCATATCGATGCGGCGCTGAGGGAGCTGGAGGCCGGGCGGCCCGTGCTGCTGCTGCAGAACCTGGGAATCGGTCCGTGGCCGGTCTGGCACTATGCGGTGCTGGTCGGCTACGACCCGGCACAGGATGCCTTCATCCTGCGTTCGGGGCGACAGCGGCGTCTGTTGATGCGGACTGACCGCCTGCTGCGGACCTGGGACCGGGGCGGTCGCTGGATGATCGTCACCGTGGCGCCGGGCGAACTGCCGGTGTCCGCCGAGCCCGGGAGCTGGTTGCAGGCGGTGGCGCCGATGGAGTCGGTCGGGCGCGTGGACGAAGCGGCCGCAGCCTACGAGGCCGCGTCAGCGCGATGGCCGCGGGAGCCGATGGTCTGGGCGGCGCTGGGCAACGCGAGCGCGCGCCGCGAAGACTGGGGTGCGGCCTTGCGGGCCTATCGATCCTCCCTCGAGCTGGATCCCGATGCGGCCCTGGTGCGGAACAACTATGCCTGGGCCCTGCTCGAGGCGGGGTGTCGGTCGCAGGCAGGGCGTGAGATCGAAGCGGCGCTGGCCGCTGCGCCGGCGGCGCAGCGGGCGATCCTCCAGCAGACACAGCAGGAGATCCTGCAGGCGGCGGGCTCCGCTCAGCCGTCCCTGGCCTGCGTGGAGTGACGGCGCAGCGCCCAGTCGACATGTTCCCTGACCACCGGATCGGTATCGTCGCGCCGCGTCATCAGCGCGCTGCGGACGGCGGCATCGGTCGGTGCGTTGCCGAGGGCGACCGCGATATTGCGCAGCCAGCCCGCATAGCCGGCGCGGCGGAGCGCCATGCCTTCCGTGCGCGACAGCCACTCCGCCTCGGTCCACGCAAATAGGTCGAGCAGCGTCGCGCGGTCGAGGCCGTGGCGGGGTGCGAAGTCGGCTTCGCGCGATGCTTGGGCGTGGCGATTCCACGGACATACGAGCTGGCAGTCGTCGCAGCCGAAGATGCGATTGCCGATGAGGGGGCGAAGTGCCTCGGGAATCGAGCCGCGATGTTCGATCGTCAGATACGAGATGCAGCGTCGCGCATCGAGCTGGTGCGGCGCGACGATGGCCTGCGTCGGGCAGACATTGATGCATGCGCTGCAGCGCCCGCAGCGATCCGCCGCGCGACGGACGCGATCGGTGGGCAGCGGCAGGTCGGTGTAGATCTCGCCGAGGAAGAACCACGAGCCGGCCTCGGCGTCGAGCAGCAGCGTGTGCTTGCCGATCCAGCCCAGTCCGGCGTTGCGGGCCAATGCCTTCTCCAGCGCCGGCGCGCTGTCACAGAGCACCCGGTAGCCGTGAGGCGCGACCGCCTGCTCGATGCGCTGTCCCAGCTTCAGCAAGCGGTTGCGGACGACCCGGTGGTAGTCGCGCCCCAGCGCGTAGCGCGAGATGTAGGCGCGACTGCTGTCGCGCAGTGCGGCCCAGGCGTCGGCGGCATCCGGTCGATACGGCATCCGCGCGCTGATCACGCTGACAGTATCCGGGCGCAGTCGCGTCGGGTCGGCGCGCATTTCGGGGTCCCGTTGCATGAACGTCATGCCGGCGTGGCGCCCCTGTGCCAGCCAGTCGCGCAGGTGTGAAAGATCCTCATCCAGCGACAGGGTCGCGACGCCGGCATCCGAGAAGCCCAGCGCCCGCGCCCATTCGGCAATGCGCAGGGGTAGATCGGTCAGTTCTGCGGGGGTGGGAGCGGACATCGCGGTTCGGTCGGGTGCTTCTTATACTGCGGTCATGCAACAGATCGAATCGAGATTGTATGTTGCCGCGCAGGTCCGCGAGCTGGACCGGCGCGCGATCGAGCAGCACGGCATTCCCGGATACACGCTGATGCAACGCGCTGCGGCGGCATGCTGGCGGGAAGCGCTGGCCGCGTTTTCGCGTCCGCAGCGGGTCGCTGTCGTTTGCGGCGGGGGTAACAACGGCGGGGATGGCTACGAGATCGCGCGTCTGGCGCGCGCCGATGGCTGCGAGGTTCGCGTGTTCGCCGTCGGCAACGATGCGGCGCAGGGCGATGCGGTGACGGCGCGGTCGGCGTGGCTTGCCGACGGCGGCTCCATCGACCGCTTCGGCGGCAGTCTGCCGGCGGCGGACTGGGTCGTCGATGCGCTGTTCGGAACCGGTCTGTCGCGGGCGCCTTCGGGCGCTGGCGCAGCGGCGATCGCGGCGATTCGCCAGTGTCGCCTGGACAGTGCCCGCGTGGTGGCGGTCGACGTGCCGTCGGGGCTCGACGCGAGCAACGGCAATGTCCCTGGAGACGCCGTCGATGCCGATCTGAGCGTGACGTTCATCGGCAACAAGCTGGGCCTGTGGACCGGGCGCGGTCCCGCCCTGGCCGGAGCGCGCCGTTTCGACGCTCTGCAGGTTCCGCCAGCGGTGCACGAGGGCCTCGATCCAGCGGCGTTGCTGCTCCACACGGCCGGGGCGCGCGCACTGGGCACGCGCGCCCGCGATGCGCACAAGGGGCGATACGGGCATGTTCTGGTGGTGGGTGGCAATCACGGCATGGCCGGTGCCGCGTTGCTGGCCGGTCGTGCCGCCCTGCGCAGCGGTGCCGGGCTGGTCAGCGTGGCGACACGGGCGGACCATGCTGCCGCGCTGACCGCGGCGCAGCCTGAGCTGATGGTGCACGGGGTTGCCGATCCGGCCCAGCTCGATGTCCTGATGGCGCGCGCCAGCATCGTCGCGCTCGGGCCCGGGCTCGGGCAGGACCAGTGGGCGCGTGCGCTGTTCGCGCACGTCGTTTCCGCTGGCGTGCCGCTGGTGGTCGACGCCGATGCCCTCAATCTGCTGGCGCGCCTGCCGCGCCGGCGCGAGGACTGGATTCTGACGCCGCATCCCGGCGAGGCCGCGCGCCTGCTGCAGAGCGAGGTTCCCGTCGTGCAGGCGGATCGTCTCGATGCAGCTCGACAGCTGCAGGCCCGGTACGGCGGCGCTGTGGCGCTCAAGGGGGCCGGAACCGTGATCGCGGTGCCTGCGGACGGCCCCGCGCTGCTGTGTCCCTTCGGCAATCCCGGCATGGCGGTCGGCGGCTCCGGCGATGCGCTGACCGGCGTGATCGCGGCGATGCGCGCGCAGGGACTCGAGCTCGGCCAGGCTGCGGCGACCGGCGTTCTGGTCCATGCGCTTGCAGGGGACCGCGCGGCGCAGCGCGGCGAGCGCGGCATGCTGCCCAGCGATCTGATTGGTGCGCTGCGGGCGGTGATCAATCCCACCGCCGGCGGAGGCTCCGGACATGGTGGCGTCTGACGCCGTGCCGGTTGTCCGCAGATACGATCTCGTGGATGCCGCGGCGACCGAGCACCTCGGTGCCGCGATCGCCGCCGCGTTCGACGGCGCGGTCCGCGGGGTGATCCTGTTGCGCGGCGACCTGGGGGCGGGCAAGACCACCCTTGCGCGAGGCTGCCTGCGGGCGTTCGGCGTTCCGGGCACGATCAAGAGCCCGACCTACACGCTGTTCGAGCCTTACGCCGTCGGGCGCACCCAGGTGCTGCACATGGATCTGTACCGGTTGGCCGATCCGGATGAGCTCTGGCAGCTCGGTCTGGACGCCTATCCCCCCGAGGAGGCCCTGTGGCTGGTCGAATGGCCGGAGCGGGCCGGAGGCGGCCTGCCGGCGGCCGTGCTGGAGGTCGAACTGCGGCATAGTGGCGCGCGACGCGAGGCGTGTCTGAAGGGGGACGGACGCTTGCTCGACCGGATCGAAGGGGCGGCCGGGGTCGAATCGAAGGGAGTTTGTTAAGAGATACTCCTATCTTCATGTTTGGTATGGGATTAGTGCTTGCAAATAGACGGGGCGCGCGCTACTGTTCGCACTAGTTCCTTCGGGGATAGGCGATGCGTTGGGTAATTTGGCTGTCGATCATGCTGTTCGCGCCCGTGCTGTCGGCGGCGGAGCTGCGCGATCTGCGCCTGTGGGATGGCCCCGAATCGACCCGTGTCGTGTTCGATCTGAGCGACGACGTGGGGCATGACGTCTTTACCCTGAGCAATCCCGAGCGTGTCGTGATCGATCTGAAGGGCGTGCCCGCCCAGGCGGTCGCGAGTGTCGACAGGACCCAGGGCAAGGGGTTGGTCAAGAACGTCCGCAGCGGCGTGCGCGGGAATGGGATCCGCGTGGTGCTCGATATCGCGGACGCCGTCTTCACCAATTCCTTCGAGTTGCCCCCGAGCGACGAATACGGTCGCCGGCTGGTGGTCGATCTGGCGCGGCCCGAGGCGCAGACCGCGGCGTCGCTGCCGGCGCCGACGACCCGCCTGGCGGACAAGCCGATCGTCGTCGCAGTGGATGCCGGCCATGGTGGCGAGGATCCCGGAGCGCGCGGACGCAGCGGCCTCAACGAGAAGGACGTTGCGCTGTCGGTCGCGCGCAAGCTCGCCGCGAAGATCAACGCCACGCCGAACATGAAGGCGGTGTTGACGCGAGACGGCGACTACTACGTGGGCCTGCGCGAACGGGTCAACATTGCCCGCAAGCATCAGGCCGACCTGTTCATTTCGGTTCATTGCAATGCATTTACCAAGCGCGACATGCACGGCACCGCGGTGTACGTGCTGTCCCAGCGCGGCGCCACAGGCGAGCATGCGCGCTGGCTGGCGCACAAGGAGAACTCGGCGGATCTGGTCGGTGGGGTCGATCTCCACGACAAGGACAACGAGCTGGCGGCGGTACTGATCGATCTGTCGCAGAGCGCGACGATGGAAGCCAGCTTCGATGTCGGCAGCCGGATTCTCAATTCGATGAGCAAGATCAACAAGCTGCAGAAGAGCGAGCTGCAACAGGCCGGCTTCGCCGTGCTCAAGGCGCCGGACATCCCGTCGGTGCTGGTCGAGACTGCATTCATCACCAACGGGCGCGAAGAAAAGTTGCTGGCGAGCCGCAGCTTCCAGGAGAAGCTGGCGGCGCAGATCTTCGACGGCGTGCGGGGCTACTTTCACAGTTACCGCCCGAAGCAGCAGCTCGTGCTGAATGCCGGCGACGGCCGGATGGTCGCGGGCGGCGAGAACCATTTCACCCAAGGCGTCTCCCAGTAACGAATACAGGACGGCAGCGTCCAAGTCACTTGGGGGTCCACTCGGCCCGGGCGAGCCTGCTCCCGCCCGGGCTTTTTTTGTCCGGGATCCGGCGCGGACGGGCAGGCGGGCACGCTAAACTGTCCGGATGATTCGTGTCCTTCCTGATCAGTTGATCAACCAGATCGCCGCCGGCGAAGTGGTTGAGCGCCCCGCGGCCGTCGTCAAGGAACTCGTCGAGAACGCGCTGGACGCGGGCGCCACGCGGATCGAGGTCGAGCTCGAGCGGGGTGGCACCTCGCTGATCCGGGTGCGCGACAATGGCCGCGGCATTCCCGCCGAGGAGTTGCCGCTGGCACTGCGGCGACACGCCACCAGCAAGATCGCCAGCTTCGAGGACCTGGAGCGGGTCGCCAGTCTGGGCTTTCGCGGCGAGGCGCTGCCGAGCATCCTGTCGGTCTCCCGCCTGCGGGTGACCACCCGGCAGGTTGAAGCGGACCATGGTTGGAGTCTGGGTGGGGACGGTGCGATCGATACCGAGACGCCGGCGCCGGCCGCACATCCGGTCGGCACCAGCGTCGAAGTGCGCGATCTGTTCTTCAATACGCCGGCCAGGCGCAAGTTTCTCAAGTCCGAAGCCACCGAGTACCGCCAGGCGCAGCAGGCGCTGCAGCGGATCGCACTATCGCGTTTCGACGTCGGTTTCGCGCTGCGGCACAACCAGCGCAATGTCTGGGACCTTGCTCCCGCGCTGACCGCGTCGGCACGGCAGGCGCGGGTGTCGGCGATTTGCGGCGAAGCCTTCGTCGACAACGCGGTGACCCTGGATGAGTCGCGTCTGGGGATGCGTCTGCACGGATGGGTGGGGTTGCCGAGCGTTGCGCGCAATCAGGCCGATCTGCAGTTCCTCTATGTCAACGGCCGTCTGGTGCGGGACCGGCTGCCGGGCTTTGCCCTGCGGCGGGCGTTCGCCGATGTGATGCACTCGACCCACTATCCGGCCTATGTGCTGTACCTGGAACTCGATCCAGTGTCCGTCGACGTGAATGTGCATCCGCAGAAAACGGAAGTGCGTTTCCGCGACGCCGGGCGCGTTCATGACATGCTGTTCGGCGCGGTGCATCAGCTGTTGCGGGCGGTGCGTCCCGATCCGGAGCGTCACCATCAGGTCGCGTTGTCGGCGGATGCGCAGTCCGCGTCGGGCGGCGCGCAACCTGCGGGGGATGCGCCGGCGCCGGCGGTCATGCCCGGATACGCGGCGCGCAGCGCGTCGTCGGCACAGTTCGGGTTCCGCTATGGCGGCGGGTCGCGTCCGGCGTCGGCCTGGCAACTGCGGGAACCGGTCGGGGCGGAGGCGCAGGCATCGGCGCAGCCGGTGACGACAACGGTCGCCGATGCGGGCGCTTCGGAGCCGGACGAGCACCCGCTCGGGCATGCGCTGGCGCAGTTGCACGGGGTCTACATCCTGGCGCAGAACCGTCATGGCCTGGTGCTGGTCGATGCCCATGCGGCGCATGAGCGCGTGCTCTACGAGCGCATGAAGCGACAGCTGGAGCAGGGCGGGGTCGGCGCCCAGCAGCTGTTGGTGCCTCGTACGGTGTCCCTGCACGAGGACGAGGCGGACCGGCTGGAGGCGCGCGCCGACGAACTCGCGCGCTACGGCATCGAGATCGACCGTGGCGGGCCGGGGTCCATCCGGGTCCGGGCGGTGCCGCTGCTGCTGCCGGAGGCGGCGGTCGGCGATCTGCTCGGAGATCTCGCGCGGGACGAAATTGCGTCCGAGGCCGACAGTCATTTCGGCGGTGCGCTGGAGGCGCAGCAGCGGGTGCTGGCTGATGTCGCGTGCAAATCCGCGATCAAGGCCAATCGGCGCCTGAGTCTTGCCGAGATGGAGGCCCTGTTGCGCGACATGGAACGCACCGAACTGTCCGGGCAGTGCAACCACGGGCGTCCGACCTGGGTCCAGCTCGGGATGAACGAGCTCGACCGCTTCTTCCTGCGCGGGCGCTGACTGCGATGACCAGGGGCGCAGTGCCGACGGTTCTGCTGATGGGGCCGACGGCGTCGGGCAAGACCGGCCTGTCGTTGGCGCTGGCGGAACGTCTGCCGGTCGAGATCGTCAGCGTCGATTCGGCGCAGGTGTATCGGGGCATGGACATCGGCACTGCAAAACCGGATCGGGCGACCCTCGCGCGGGTCCCGCATCATCTGGTCGATATTCTCGATCCGCTCGAACCGTATTCGGCCGCACGCTTCGTCCGCGACGCGCTGCAGGCGATCGAGGCGATCAAGGCTCGAGGGCGGATCCCGTTGTTGGTGGGTGGCACGATGTTGTATTTCCGGGCGCTGCGCTACGGCCTGAGCGACCTGCCATCCGCCGATGCCGGCCTGCGTGCGCAGATCGAGGCGGACGCCGAGCGGGAGGGCTGGCCGGCACTGCACGCCCGGCTGGCGGTGCGCGACCCAGAGACCGCCGTCAGGCTGCATCCCAATGACCAGCAGCGGATCCAGCGCGCGCTGGAAATCATCGAACTGACCGGAACGACGCCCAGCGAACTGTTCCGGCGCGAGCGGCCGCCCCCCCTGGGTGGGGATGCGCTGGCGCTGGCGCTCAATCCCCCGGAGCGATCCGAGCTGCATCGCCGCATCCGGGTGCGGCTGGAGGCGATGATGGCGGATGGATTCGTCGAGGAGGTCGAACACCTGTACCGCCGCGGGGACCTCAATCCGGAACTCCCGTCGATCCGGGCGGTCGGATACCGTCAGCTCTGGGAATATGTCGCCGGGCGCTGGAAAAGGGACGAAGCCGTCGAGCGGGCAGTTGCGGCGACCCGTCAGTTCGCCAAGCGTCAGTTGACCTGGTTGCGATCCGAGCAGGCGGTCGAGGTCTTCGATCCGGATCGCCCGGATCTGGTCGGCGAGGTGTTTCGCCGGATCGATTCCCGGCTGGCATAACGACTGCCCAGCGCGTGCTAAACTGCGCGGGCCGCATCCGGGCAAGCTTTACTGCGGCCGCTGCTTACCTATAAAGGGATAAAATCCAATGTCGAAAGGTCATACTCTACAAGAACCGTTTTTGAACGCCCTGCGTAAGGAGCGTATTCCCGTTTCGATCTATCTGGTCAACGGCATCAAGCTGCAGGGGCAGATCGAGTCCTTCGACTCGTTCGTCGTCCTGCTGCGCAACAGCGTCAGCCAGATGGTCTACAAGCACGCGATTTCCACCGTCGTGCCGACGCGCCCTGTGCGGATCTACGAGGCTGACGCACCGGGCGAGGGCGGCGGAGACAGCGCGGCTTCTTGAATGCGATGATCGATCCGGTCGGTAGTGGGCAGGCGGTCGCGATGGTCGCCACAGCGTAATGTTCGAGCGCCCCAAGGCCGGTCAGAAAGCAGTCCTGGTCCATCTGGAGTTCCCCGGAACCGACTTCGAGTCGGACCGGCAGGAGTTCGTGGAGCTGGCGCGTTCGGCGGGTGCCGACGTCCTTGCCGTGGTCGGCGGGTCGCGGCGTCAGCCGGACCCGGGTCTGTTCGTCGGCTCCGGCAAGGCGGACGAGATTGCTGCGGCGGTGCACGAGCACGAGGCGGAGCTGGTGATCTTCAATCACGAACTCAGCCCCAGCCAGGAGCGGAATCTCGAAAAGCTGGTGCAGGCCCGCGTGCTGGACCGCTCCGGCTTGATTCTGGACATCTTCGCCACCCGCGCGCGGTCGCACGAGGGCAAGCTCCAGGTCGAACTGGCGCAGCTCCAGTACATCTCGACCCGCCTGGTCAGAGGCTGGACGCATCTGGAGCGCCAGCGCGGTGGTATCGGGCTGCGCGGTCCGGGCGAAACCCAGCTTGAGACCGACCGCCGGCTGTTGCGCGATCGCATCGCATCGCTGAAGCGTCAGCTCGAAGCCGTCCGCGGACGCCGCGCGCGATCGCGTGCGGCACGTGAGAAACACGAAGTGCCGGCGGTGTCGCTGGTTGGATACACCAATGCCGGCAAGTCGACCCTGTTCAATGCCTTGACCGGCAACGAGACCTTTGCATCCAGCAAGCTGTTCGCAACGTTGGATACGACGGTGCGCAAGCTGGAACTGGATCACGGCGAGCCGATCGTGATTGCCGACACGGTCGGCTTCATCCGCGATCTGCCGCACGATCTGATCGCGGCGTTTCGGGCGACGCTCGAAGAGGCGCGGGACGCACGCCTGCTGCTGCACGTCGTCGATTCCGCGGATCCTGAGCGGATGGCGCGGATCGCGCAGGTCGAGATGGTACTCGACGAGATCGGTGCCGAGGATGTCCCGGTCCTGCAGGTCTTCAACAAGATCGACCTGCGGGAGGGTGAAGCGCCCCGGATCGAACGCGATGAAAACGGCGTGGCCCGACGCGTGTTCGTGTCGGCCCGCAGCGGCGCCGGACTGGACGAGCTGCGCACCGCGATCGGTGAACGCGTGCGCGGGGAGCCGGCGCCGTACGAGCTGGTCCTGCCGCCGTCGGCGGCACGGTTGCGGGCGCAGTTGTTCGAGCGTCGGGCGGTGCTCGAGGAGCACCTCGACGACGCCGGCAATTTTCATCTGAGTGTCGGGATGCCGATGGCACAGCTGCGTCGGTTGTGTCTGGAGGCCGGCATCGAGATACCGGACGCCGAACACGTGATTGAGGAATGGGAGTGTTCTCC
The DNA here is from genome assembly GCA_028698335.1 of Nevskiales bacterium. Lineage (GTDB taxonomy): Bacteria > Pseudomonadota > Gammaproteobacteria > Nevskiales > Nevskiaceae > Solimonas. The sequence continues at coordinate 107,988 of JAQVDP010000002.1, forward strand.
CTAGAATTTTCCGGCCTGATCGACAGGACTGCCGCGGCGCCGTCAGTGACGATGCCGCCCAAGCTTCCGACAGGCCACACCGGACAGATGCGGCTGAAAATCCGCAGCACGACAGCAAGACCCACCTAACTTAAGCTGGAGCAATCAATGGCTTGGAATGAGCCCGGACCCGGCCGCGATCCGTGGAACCAGGGGCCGAAGCGCGGTGACGGTCCGCCCGACCTGGATGCAATGCTCAAGCGCCTGAAGGCGCGTTTTGGCGGTGGCCGTGGGGGCGGTGGCCGCAGCGGCGGATTGCCGTCCGGCATGTTCGGCCTGGTGGGAGCGGCATTGCTGCTGCTCTGGGGCGCGTCCGGCTTCTACGTGGTCGACGAACAGGAGCGCGCCGTGGTCTTGCGCTTCGGCGAGTATGTCGCGACGACCGAGCCGGGCCTGCGCTGGCGCATGCCGTGGCCGGTGGAGCAGGAGGAGATCGTCAATGTGACCGGAGTGCGTTCGACCCGCGACCGCGCGACGATGCTGACGCAGGACGAAAACATCGTCGACCTCGAGCTGACGGTCCAGTACCGCGTCTCCAAGGTGGAGGACTACCTGTTCAATGTCGATGATCCCGATCTGACGATGCGCCAGGCGACCAAGTCGTCGGTGCGCGAGATCGTCGGGCAGTCGAAGATGGATTTCATCCTCACCGATGGCCGCCAGGAAATCGCCGACCGCACCAAGCAGCTGCTGCAGGAGCGGATGGAGGAATACAAGACCGGCCTGTTCGTCACCGAGGTCAACCTCCAGCAGGCACAGCCGCCGGAGCTGGTTCAGGCTGCGTTCGCCGATGCGATCAAGGCGCGCGAGGATCAGCAGCGTCTGAAGAACGAGGCCGAGGCGTATGCCAACGACCGGCTGCCGCGCGCGCGCGGTGCGGCGGCCCGGCAGATCGCCGAGGCGACGGCCTACCGCGACCAGATCGTGGCCAAGGCCGAGGGTGACGTGGCCCGCTTCAACCAGCTGCTGACCGAGTATCGCAAGGCGCCGAAGGTGACCCGCGAGCGTATGTATCTCGACACGATGAGTCAGGTCTTCGGCAGCACTAGCAAGGTGGTCGTCGATGTCGACAAGGGCAGCAGTCCGATGATCTACCTGCCGCTGGATCAGCTGCTGAAGAACGCGCCGCGCTCGGGCAGCTCGTCGAGCGCCGACTTCTCCGGCAGCGCCGATTTCTCTTCCAGCGCGGATCCGCGCAGCAACACCGCGCCGAGCACGTCTGGCAGCTTGCGCTCGCGCGACAGGAGCCGCTGATGAACAACTCGACCCCGATGGTGCTGGTGGCCGTGGCGATCGCCGCGCTACTGGTCGTTTCGAACACCTTCTTCATCGTCGACCAGCGCGAGAAGGCGCTGCTGTTCCAGGTCGGCGAGCTCAAGGGCGATGCCTACGGCCCGGGCCTGCACGCCAAGATTCCGTTCTTCCAGACGGTCCGCAAGTTCGACTCGCGGCTGCTGACGCTCGACAACCAGACCGAGAACTTCCTGACCGGCGAGAAGAAGAACGTCGAAGTCGACTCGTTCGTGAAATGGCGGATCTCCGACCCGGCGACCTACTACCGCGCGACCGGCGGGCAGGAGCTGGTCGCTCTGGATCGTCTGAGCGCAATCGTCAACCGCGGGCTGCGTGACGAATTCGGTGCGCGCACGATCCAGCAGGCGGTGTCCGACGAACGCGATGTGATCATGCAGGATCTCGAGCGCAAGGTGATCAACAATGTCGGCGAACTCGGGATCGAGATCGTGGACGTCCGCCTGAAGTCGATCAATCTGCCGAAGACGGTCAGCGAGTCGGTATACGACCGCATGCGCGCCGAGCGCGCCCGGGTCGCTTCGGATCTGCGCGCGCGAGGTGCCGAGGAGGCCGAGAAGATCCGCGCCGAAGCCGATCGCGAGGCGCAGATCACGCTGGCACAGGCCTACAAGGCGTCCGAAGAGCTGCGCGGTCTTGGTGACGCGAGGGCGGCCGACGTGTACGCGGAGTCGTACGGGCAGGATCCCGAGTTCTACGACTTCTACCGCTCGCTGAACGTGTATCGCAGCAGCTTCGGTGGCGGCAGTGACGTTCTGGTCCTGCAGCCCGACAGTCCGTTCTTCAAGTACTTCCGCGGCGGGGCTCGGTGAACCTCGACTGGGCCGAACTGCTCAGGGCGTTCGGGCTGGTCATGGTGATTGAGGGGCTCCTGCCATTCGCGGTGCCGTCACAATGGCGCCGCATGCTTTTGACCGCCGCGCAGATGGAGAGCCGGAGCCTGCGGGTGCTCGGCTTTCTGAGTATGGCCGGCGGTCTGTTGTTATTGCATTTGACCTGACAATGTCGATACGTAAGTGGATGTTGCCCGAAGGGGTGGAGGAAACCCTGCCGCCGCTGTCGTGGCAGATGGAAGACCTGCGCCGCAAGCTGCTGGATCACTACCGCAAGCAGGGCTACGAGCTGGTGTTGCCGCCGCTGATCGAGCATCTCGATGCGCTGCTGACCGGCACCGCGCAGGGGCTCGAGCAGCAGACCTTCAAGCTGACCGACCCGGCCAGCGGGCGTCTGCTGGGGCTGCGGGCGGATATGACCCCGCAGGCCGCACGGATCGCCGCGCGTCGCTACGCGGACACTGCGGTCGCGCGACTCTGCTACCTGGGGACGGTGCTGCGGACGGTGCCGGACGAACTGGGTGGTTCGCGCTCGCCGCGTCAGGTCGGCTGCGAGATCTTCGGGGTTCCAGGGCTCGAGGGCGATCTCGAGGCGATGAAGCTGATGATCAAGACCGTCAAGCTCGCCGGTCTGCGCAAGGTGCACCTCGATCTCGGTCACGTCGGCGTCTACCGCGCATTGACGGGGCGGCTGGGCTTGGATGCCGATGCCGAAGGGGCGCTGTTCGACATTCTGCAGCGCAAGTCGCAGCCGGATCTCGAAAGCTTTGCGTCCGAGCGCGAACTCAAGCCGCGCGTCGTCGACGCGATCGCCGAGCTGATGACGCTGCATGGCGATCCGGGCGTGCTGCAGCGGGTTCGTGCGGTGCGCAAACTCGGCGGCGCGGCGGTGGACGACGCGGTGGCGGTTCTCGAGCACATCGTTGCCGAGCTGACGCGCAGCGATCGCAAGCAGTCGATTCACGTCGATCTCGCGGAACTGCGTGGGTACCGCTACCACACCGGCTTGGTGTTCGCCGCCTTTGCGCCGGGACACGGACGCGAAATCGCCCGCGGCGGGCGTTACGATGGCGTCGGCGCGGAGTTCGGCGCGGCGCGGCCCGCCACCGGTTTTTCGGCGGATCTCAACGAATTGCTGCGCCTGGGGTCGTCGTCGACCTGACCGTCGACGGTGGCCACGGCAGCGGCTGTGCATGGTATTGAACGCGTCGTCGCGTTGCGTCCGCTCGGGGCGCGCGGGGCGGCGTCATGAGGCTGCGCCCGGTCGGGCGTTAGGAGCATCACGATGGGTAAGAGTGTTGTCATCATCGGCGCGCAGTGGGGCGACGAGGGCAAGGGCAAGATCGTCGACCTGCTGACGGATCGCGTGCAGGCGGTGGCCCGTTTCCAGGGCGGGCACAATGCCGGTCACACGTTGGTGATCAACGGCGTGAAGACGGCGCTCAATCTGATTCCGTCCGGGATCATGCGGCCCGGCGTCGAATGTCTGATCGGGAATGGCGTGGTGCTGTCGCTGCCCAGCCTGATTGCGGAAATCGAAAAGGTCGAGGCGACGGGGGCGGAGGTGCGCCAGCGTCTGCGGATTTCCGAAGCGGCACCGCTGGTGCTGCCGGTTCACGCGCGGCTGGACCAGGCGCGCGAGCTGGCGCGTGGCGAGGCCAAGATCGGCACGACCGGCAAGGGCATCGGCCCGGCTTATGAGGACAAGGTGGCGCGGCGTGCGGTACGCGTCGGCGATCTGTTCCAGCGCGAGCAGCTGGCCGCAAAGCTCGGCGAGTTGATCGGCTATCACAACTTCGTGCTGCAGAACTATTTCAAGGAGGACCCGGTCGATTTCCAGCAGACGCTTGACGAGTTGCTGGGTTATGCCGAGGTGATCCGTCCGATGGTGGCGGACGTCACCGAGTTGCTGCGCCAGCATCTGCGCAACGGCGACAATGTCCTGTTCGAGGGCGCGCAGGGCGCTCTGCTCGATGTCGACCACGGCACCTATCCGTATGTGACCTCCAGCAACACCACCGCCGGCGGTGCCGCGACCGGGACCGGCGTCGGACCCCGCGAACTCGACTATGTGCTCGGGATCGTCAAGGCCTATGCGACGCGCGTCGGCTCGGGTCCGTTCCCGACCGAGCAGGAAAACGAGACCGGGCAGCATATCCGCGACAAGGGTGCCGAGTACGGAACGGTGACGCGCCGGCCGCGGCGCTGCGGCTGGTTCGACGCAGTGGCCGCCCGGCGGTCGATCTTCAACAACAGCGTGACCGGCCTGTGCGTGACCAAGCTCGATGTGCTCGATGAGCTCGAGACGATCCGCCTGTGCGTCGGTTACAAGGTCGACGGGGAGCCCGTCGAGACACCGCCGATCGGTGCCGAAGGCTACGCCAGGATCGAGCCGATCTACGAGGAACTCCCGGGTTGGTGCAGCAACACCTATGGCCTGACCCGCTATGAGGATCTTCCGGAAAATGCGCGTCGCTATCTGAAGCGCATCGAAGAGGTCACCGCTGCCGAAGTCGCGATTGTCTCGACCGGGCCGGACCGCGATCACACGATCGTCCTGCACCATCCCTTCGACTGATCGCCAGCGGCATGCTGTATTCGCGTGTGCTGCCCCGCATCCGGGGCGGCATACGCGGGGCCGTGCAAATCGCGTTAAGCTGCTTCCGGGAGATTCGTCTGCGCCGCCGGTATCGGCTGGGCCGCGAGGCGCTTCCGGAGCCGTTTTGCCGTTTGCAGCGACCCAAAAACGAAAGGCCCAGCATGGGCTGGGCCTTTGTCATTTGGTGCCGAGGAGAGGACTCGAACCTCCACGGTGTTACCCGCCAGTACCTGAAACTGGTGCGTCTACCAATTCCGCCACCTCGGCTTGAGGGCGCGCATTGTGGCCATCCAATTTATCTTTGTCAATGAAAAAACAGACCACACGAAAAAAAAACCATAAACCGTCCGCGAGCGCCTGGCGCGAGCGTGATCCGGACTACCGGAATCAGGAGGCGCAGTACGCCGAACCGGTGCCGAGCCGGCAACTGATTCTGGAGACGCTCGCCGATCAGGGCGGGCCGATGACGCTCGACGAGCTGGTCGGCCAGTTCGATCTGAAACGCATGTCCCAGCAGGAGGCGCTGACCAAACGTCTGGTCGCGATGGTCCGTGACGGACAGCTGGTCCAGAACCGACGCGGCGCGTACGGGCCGGTCACGCGCATGAACCTGATCTCCGGGAGTGTGCAGGCCCATCGCGATGGCTTCGGCTTCCTGATCCCTGACGCTGGCGGCGACGATATCTTCCTGCCGCCCCGGCAGATGCGTTCGCTGATGAACGGCGACCGCGTCCTGGTGCGGGTGGTCGGGCGGGACTACAAGGGGCGCCCGGAAGGCGCGCTCGCGGAGGTCATCGAACGGGTCAGCCGCAGTATCGTCGGCCGCATGCATGTCGAGCAGGGTGTCGCCTATGTGATTCCCGAGAACCAGCGCGTCCAGCAGGATCTGCTGATTCCGCCGGAGCACATCGGCGGCGCACGCCACGGGCAGATGGTTGTGGCGGAGATCGTGACGCCACCGGGCGCAAGGACGCTGCCGGTGGGGCGCGTCGACGAAATTCTCGGCGAGCACCTGGCGCCAGGCATGGAGATCGAGGCTGCCATCCGGGCGCACAGCCTGCCGCACGAATGGCCCGACGCGGTCGAACGCGAGGCGGCGGCGCTGCCGGAAACCGTCGGTGCCGCCCAGGCCAAGGGGCGGGTCGATCTACGCGATCTGCCGCTGGTGACGATCGACGGGGCCGATGCCCGCGACTTCGACGACGCGGTCCACTGCCGGCCCGTCCGCTCCGGGATCATGTCCCGCGGCGGTTGGGTGCTGTGGGTGGCGATCGCCGACGTCTCGGCGTACGTGCATCCGGATTCGCCGCTCGACAAGGAGGCGATGCGGCGCGGCAATTCGGTCTATTTCCCGCAGCGCGTGGTGCCGATGCTGCCGGAGAAGCTCTCGAACGGTCTGTGTTCGCTCAATCCGGACGTGGACCGCCTGTGCATGGTCTGTGAGATGCGCGTGCTGCCCGACGGGACCGTCGCCAAGTCGCGGTTCTACGAGGCGGTGATGCGCTCGCATGCTCGCCTGATCTACGAGGACGTCGCGCAGATGCTCGATGACCCTGAGGGTGAGCTGGCGGCGCGTCACGACGCGATCCTGCCGCACCTGCAGGCACTTGACGGCCTGTTCGACGCCCTGTTCAGGGCGCGGCAGAAGCGTGGTGCGATCGAGTTCGAGTCCAATGAGACCCGCATCCTGTTTTCGGACGAACGCAAGATCGACCGGATCGTGCCGGTGCAGCGCAACCGCGCGCATCGCATCATCGAGGAATGCATGATTGCGGCGAATGTCGAGTCGGCACGGTTCGTCGGCCGTCACAAGCTGCCGAACCTGTACCGGGTGCACGAGACACCGGATCCGATCAAGCTGGCGGCGCTGCGCGAGTTTCTGGCATTGCACGGTGTGCGCCTCGCCGGCGGCGACAAGCCGACGGCGAAGGACTACAGCCGCGCGCTGGAGCAGTTGCGCGACCGTCCGGACGCGGGTCTGGTGCAGACGGTGATGCTGCGCTCGATGATGCAGGCGCGCTACAGCCCCGACAATCTTGGTCACTTCGGCCTGGCGCTGGAACACTACTCGCATTTCACCTCGCCGATCCGGCGCTATCCCGACCTGCTGCTGCATCGCGCGATCAAGCATGCGCTGGCCAAGCGCAAGCCGAAGGACTTCGTCTACGATCACGACAAGATGGTCGGCCTCGGTACGCACTGTTCGATGACCGAGCGTCGTGCGGACGACGCCACGCGTGACGTCGTTACCTGGCTCAAATGCGAGTTCATGCGCCATCGCCTGGCCGAGGAGTTCGACGGCACGATCAGCAGCGTGGTTGCCTTTGGGCTGTTCGTCGAACTCGACGATCTGTTCATCGACGGACTGGTGCACGTCTCGTCGCTGCGCAACGACTACTACGAGCATGACGCCAAGTCGCACCGGCTCGTCGGCAGTCGCAGCAAGATGACCTATGCCCTGGGGGATCGGGTGCGGGTGAAGCTGGTCCGGGTCAACCTCGATGAGCGTAAAATCGACCTCGAACTCGTCAAGGTGACGGTGCATTCATCGTCAATTCAGGGCGACCCCCCAAAATCCAAACGATCCAGAACCAAGAGGAAGAAGCGATGAATGTCTTCAGGCTGACCGTCTGTGCAGCGGTGATCGCTGGTGTCACCGCGTGTGCCGCCGACGATCCGAACCGCCGGGCCAAGACCGGTGCAGCGATCGGTGCCGTCGTCGGTGGCGTGCTGGGCAACCAGGTCAGCCACGCCCGCGGCGCGCCCATTGTCGGCGCGGTGGTCGGTGCCATCGCGGGCGGAGCCGTTGGCAACTACATGGACAAGCAGGCGGCCGAGCTGGAGCGCCAGCTTGCCGAGGAAGCCGCCCGTGAGGAACTGCAGATCACGCGAATCTCCGGTGACGCGCTGAAGATCGGCATTGCCAGTGATGTCAGCTTCGACGTCGACAGCGCCCAGATCAAGCCGGACGCGCTGAACACCTATGCCAAGATCGCGAACGTTCTGAAGACCTACGACAAGACGGTGATCCACGTCGTCGGCCATACCGACTCGACCGGCAGCGACGAGTACAACCAGAGCCTGTCCGAGCGTCGTGCCGCGTCGGTGGGCAACTACCTGTCCGCGCAGGGCGTGCCGGCTTCGCGCGTGCGACAGGAGGGGCGCGGGGAGCGCGAGCCCATCGCCAGCAATCAGACGACGGATGGTCGTCGCAAGAACCGCCGCGTCGACATCGTCATCAAGCCGGTGATCGAAGGTCAGGAGAATCAGGCCTGGACGCCGCCGCCGTATCTCGGATCGTGAGTCGATCCGTTTCGTGATGAATTCGCCCCCGCTGTTGCGGGGGCGAATCGTTTCGGGGGCGCGTGGGTTCTGCGAGAATGCGCGCCGACGATTCGTTCGAGAGGTGGTGGTGGCCAAGAGCACTTTGATTGGGGGGTTCCACGCGGTGATCGCGGCGCTCGAGGACGCCCACGACAAGCCGTTCGAGGTGTTGCTGGCGGACAGCCGCAACGACGAGCGCGCGCGCAAGGTGCAGCGTCTCGCGCAGGAGCTGCAGATCCGCTGCCGGGTCGTCAGCCGCAGCGATCTCGATATCAAGGCGCCGGGACTGCGTCATCAGGGTGTGCTCGCGTACGTGCCCGAGAAGGCGTTCGACAGCGAAGACGTTCTGTACCGCAGTCCGGAGCCCGACCACCTGCTGCTGGCGCTCGACGGCGTGCAGGATCCCCACAATCTGGGGGCCTGCCTGCGGACCGCCGAAGCGGCCGGCGTGACCGCGGTGATCCTGCCCCGGGATCGCAGCGCCGGGTTGACCGCGGTTGCGCGCAAATCCGCGGCAGGCGCTGCGGAGCGTGTACCGATGATCGCCGTCACCAATCTGGCGCGAACGCTGCAGCGGCTCAAGGAACTCGGGTATTGGGTCACCGGACTGGCCGGGGAGGGGGAGGCGACCCTGTTCGACTGCGACCTCAAGGGGCCGACGGTGCTGGTGCTCGGCGCGGAAGGCGAGGGTTTGCGCCGGCTGACCCGGGAGACCTGTGACCAGCTGGCGCGGATCCCGATGCAGGGGCGGGCGGAGAGCCTCAACGTGTCGGTCGCCGCCGGGGTGTGTCTGTACGAGGCCGTACGCCAGCGACAGGCGGCCGCCAGGCCGCGCAAGCCGAAGCCCGCTGCCGGGGGCGCCGGTGACTGACGCCGCCGATGTTGCAATAAGCACCTGATTTGCCTAAAATCCGCGCCCCCGTTTCGCGGTTGCGCGGGCGGTGGTTTGTTCCCAGAAGCCTTGCTCCATGCAGGCCGGATGCGATCCGGCACGCGGGGGCCGCGCATGAAAAGATGCGTGTTCACAAGGAGATGCAATGAGACATTACGAAATCGTGGTCATGGTGCACCCGGACCAGAGCGAGCAGGTTCCGGCCATGATCGAGCGGTACAAGGGCATGGTCGAGGCCGGTGGCGGCAAGGTCCATCGCCTGGAGGACTGGGGTCGTCGCCAGCTGGCGTACCCGATCGCCAAGGCGCACAAGGCCCATTACGTGCTGATGAACGTCGAGATCGGCCAGGAAACGGTCGACGAGCTCGAGAACGCGTTCCGCTTCAACGATGCGGTGATCCGCCGACTGGTGATTCGCACCGACAAGGCGGTGTCCGAGCAGTCGCCGCTGTTCAAGGTCCCGGACGAGGACAAGAAGCCGAGCGAGTCCCGCGGCCGCAGGGATGACGCCGATGAAGCGTCCTCCAATGACGACGACAACAGCAAGGGCGAAGCGGACAGCGACGCCTCCGAGCAAGCAGGAGCCTAAGTCATGGCACAGTTTTTCCGTCGCAAGAAGTCTTGCAAGTTCAGCGCCGAGGGCGCTCCCGAGATCGACTACAAGGATCTCAACGTGCTCAAGCAGTACGTCGGTGAGAACGGCAAGATCGTGCCGGCCCGCATCACCGGTACCAAGTCGCGCTATCAGCGTCAGCTCGCGCTGGCGATCAAGCGTGCGCGCTACCTGGCGCTGCTGCCGTACTCGGATAGCCACGGCTAAGGAGAACGTCCATGGAAGTGATTCTGCTTGAGAAGATCAAGAAGCTGGGCGATCTCGGCGACACCGTCACGGTGCGCGCGGGCTACGGACGCAATTACCTGATCCCCCAGGGCAAGGCGCTGCCGGCGACCGAACCGAACCGCAAGGTGTTCGAGGAGCGCAAGGCTGAGCTGTTGAAGAAGGCGCAGGACAGCATCAGTGCTGCGCAGCTGCGTGCCGACAAGCTCGCCGGCCTGACCCTGACGATCAAGGCGCTGGCCAGCGAAGAGGGCAAGCTGTACGGCTCGGTCGGCCCGGGCGAGATCGTCGACGCAGCCGCTGCGGCGGGTGTCGATGTGCACCGCAACGAGATCGACATGATCAGCGGTCCGATCCGCACGACCGGCAGCTTCGAGGTCAGCGTGCAGCTGCACTCCGAAGTCGCAGCGACGATCACCGTCGTGGTCGAGGAGAGCCGTTCCGCGGCTGCCTGATCGCAAGGTTGCGCGACAGCAAGACGGCCCGCCCAGCGCGGGCCGTTTGTCATTCCGGCGCCGGGACTAGGTCCAACCGTGGCCGCGCGCTAACATGCCCCTACTCTTTAGTTCCCCGTCCGCTCCCGCCGTGAACGTACCCGCGACCAAGCTGCAGGCGCAGCCCAAGCTGCCGCCGTATTCGATCGAGGCCGAGCAGTCCGTGCTCGGTGGCCTGATGCTCGACAACCGGGCCTGGAACGATCTGGCGGACCGCCTCTCGCCCGAGGATTTCTATCGAGAGGATCATCAGCTGATCTATCGGGCGATCAGTGAGCTGGTCGGGACGAACCGTCCGTGTGACTTCGTCACCCTGACGGAGCATCTGAAGACCCAGGGTCAGCTCGATGCCGCGGGAGGGCTGGCGTACCTCATGACGCTGGCCAATGACACCCCCAGCGCCGCCAACGTGATGGCCTATGCCGAGATCGTGCGCGAGCGTGCGGTGTTGCGCGGTCTGGTACAGGTCGGCGGGGACGTCGCCGAGCTCGGATACCGACCGGAGGGGCGCAGCTACGGCGAACTGCTCGACATGGCGGAGCAGCGGGTCTTTGCGCTGCGCTCGCGGGCCGATCATGCGCGCTCGACCTACTTCTCGATGCCGGAACTGATGGACGGCCTCGAGCGCAAGATCGAGTACCTGAGGGACAATCCGACCGGTCTGGCCGGCCTTTCGACCGGCTTCACCGATTTCGACAAGATGACCACCGGGCTGCATGCGGGTGATCTGGTGATCCTCGCCGGGCGTCCGTCGATGGGCAAGACCAGTTTTGCCCTGAACATCGCCGAACACGTGGCGCTGTACGAGAAGAAGCCGGTCGCCGTGTTCAGTATGGAAATGCCGGCCGAGCAGCTGGCGCTGCGTATGGTTTCGTCGTTCGCCCGGATCCCGATGGGGAACCTGCGCAGCGGCGAGCTGGAGGATATGGACTGGGATCGCCTGGTGTCGCAGGGATCGCTGATCCGCGAGGCGCCGCTGTACATCGACGAGACGGGTGCGTTGTCGCCGCTGGAGGTCCGCGCGCGGGCGCGACGCATCAAGGCCCGCCATGGCCTGGGGCTGATCGTGGTCGACTACATCCAGCTGATGCAGGTGCCGGGCACCAAGGACAACCGCACCGGCGAAATCGCAGAAATCTCCAGAAGTCTCAAGGCTTTGGGGAAAGAACTTGAAGTGCCTGTGATCGCTTTGTCGCAGCTCAACCGTGGCGTCGAGCAGCGCGACAACAAGCGCCCCCGCATGGCCGACCTGCGCGAGTCCGGTGGTATCGAGCAGGATGCCGATCTCATCGTCTTCATCTACCGCGATGAGGTCTACAACAAAGAGTCTCCGGACAAGGGCACGGCCGAAATCATCATCACCAAACAGCGTAACGGTCCGCTCGGCATGGTGCGGACCGCGTTCCTGGGCCAGTACACGCGCTTCGACAATCTCGCCCAGAGCAGCAGTTACGACGACTACGACCCCTCCGAATGATTCCGCGCGTCACCGCGACGATCGACCTGTCGGCGATCCGCAGCAATCTGGCGACCCTGCGCAGGCTGGCACCGCGGTCGCGGATCATGGCGGCGGTCAAAGCCGGCGCCTACGGTCATGGTGCGGTGCCGGTGGCTCGCGCGCTGGCCGGCGCCGGGATCGATGCGCTGGCGGTGGCCTGCCTGGAAGAGGCGATGCAGTTGCGTCAGGCCCACGTGCAGGCGCCGATCGCGCTGCTCGAGGGCGTGATCTCGAGCGAGGAGGCCGCGCTGGCGGTGTACGAGCGCCTGCAGATCGTCGTCCATGACCATTGGCAGATCGAGCTGCTTGAGCGCCTGCCCGGCAGCGCGCGTCTGTCACTCTGGTTCAAGATCGACACCGGCATGCACAGGCTCGGATTCCCGGTGGCGGACGTTCCGCGGCTGGTCGAGGTGCTGCGGCGTCACCCGGGCTGGTCCTTCGCCGGCTGGATGACGCATCTGGCCTGCGCGGACGAACCGGACAATCCGTTCACCCGGGAACAGATCGAACGCTTCGGGCGAGCACTCGACGGCGTGCCCGGCGCCCGTTCGATCGCCAATTCCGCCGGCATGCTGGCCTGGCCGGAGGCCCGGGTCGACTGGGTGCGGCCTGGATTGGCGCTGTACGGCTGTTCGCCGCTGCCCGGTCGCAGCGCGGAGGCGCTGGGTCTCCGGCCGGCGATGCGCCTGGAGGGGCGGGTGCTGGCGGTGCGGGAATACGCGGCGGGCGAGTCGATCGGTTATGGCCGGACCTTTGTCTGCCCCGAGCGCATGCCGGTCGCGGTGGTTTCGGTCGGCTACGCCGACGGCATGCACCGCGCATTTCGCAACGGAACGCCGGTGCGGGTGCGAGGGCGGACCGCGTATCTGGCCGGACGGGTGTCGATGGACATGGTCACGATCGACGTCCGCGGCATCGACGATATCGCGGTGGGCGATCCGGTCCTGCTGTGGGGCGAAGGCTTGCCCGCCGAGGAAATCGCCGGATACGCCGGGACGCTGTCGTACGAGCTGTTCTGCGGGCTGACCCAGCGGGTGCGCTTCAACTACGTCGGCGGAGCGATCTGATCCGGCGCGGGCGGGTCCCCGACGGGGCCGGTTCAGCGAATCGACGGCGACAGGCGGCGCAGGGCTTCGGCTGTGCTGGTGGCGCCGGTACGATCAATGTCGTCGCGGCTGTACACGCTGCCGGGAGCGCTGATGCAGGGGCGCTCCGCGGACGTCTTGATGCGGCTTCCGGTCTCGGTCAGGCAATGGGCATCCGCTGCGCGCGCCTCGGGTGCGTCCGACGTCATTTCCGGGGCGGCGACCGTGGTTTCAGCGGCGGTCGTGTCGTTCGCCCGGGCGGCGGTGGGGCCGCTGGCCAGAGCGGCCAGCACAATCAGCGCGGGGACGAGGTGTACGGAGCGGGACATGGGGCGAGCCTCCTGTCATCGACGACGGCGTCAGCCGTCATTATCGCGGCGGGTCCTTGCCGGGGGCTGAATCAGCTGACGACGACAAAGGTCATCTGTGTCCCCATCAGTTCCACCGTGTCCTGGTCGTTGAGCTTGCGGGCGCGGCTGTCGATCGGCTGGCCGTTGAGCAGCGGCTTCTGGGCGCCATCGGAACTGCCGACGTTGACGATGTAGTAGCCGTCGGCGCGGCGGGTGATCGCCGCGACCTGAACGCCCGGCTTGCCGACGGTCGTCAGCGCCTTGGACAGTTCGAGTTCCTTGCCGGCGTTCGGGCCGCTGATCACCTTCAACTTGCCGAGCAGCGGTTTGCTCGGTTCGGCTGCCGGCGTCGGCGGTGTTTCGCCGGGTTGCGCCGTCGCCTGGTCGACCTTCTGCTCGAACGCCGCGCCGAACTGACCGGGCTTGAGGATCATGGTCTGTTCGAAGTCGTCGTCAGCGGCCGCCTCGCCTTCATAGCGCAGCGTATTGCGGCCGATGACGATCAGGTCGTTGTGCGACAGCGGGTGTTTGGCGATGGGTCTGTCGTTGACCTGAGTGCCGTTGGTCGAGTCCAGATCCTCCAGAAAGGAGTCCTGCAGGATGGTGATCACCACGGCGTGGTGTCCCGAGACAGCCTTGTCGTTCAACGTGATGTCGTTGTCGGCGTGGCGCCCGATGGTGATCCGCTCCTTGGTCAGCGGGAACTCCTCGGTATGGCCGTTGCTGTCGGTGACGATGAGTTTGCCCACTAGAACCACTCCATAAGACGTTCGAACCAGCGCCGCCCTTGCGTCAGCGGCGCATCCACACGCGCGAGTACGACCGAGACATTGTCCTTGCCGCCGTTCCGGTTTGCCAATGCGACCAAAGCGGTCGCTGCCGATTGTAGATTATCCGTGCGTTTTTCAAGCGTTAAGCGGATATCCTCGTCCGGAACCATATCCGTCAGGCCGTCCGAACACAGAATCAGCACGTCGCCGACCTCGATCGGCTCCTCGATGATGTCGACGAGCACATCGGGCTCGACGCCCAGCGCCCGCGTGACGATGTTCTTGCGCACGAGGCGGGCGGCATCGTCGCGGCTGTAATGTCCGCGTGCGATCAGCTCCTCGAGCAGCGAGTGGTCTCGGGTGATCTGCTCGAGACTGCCGTCGCGGAGGCGATACAGACGCGAGTCGCCGACGTAGGCGATCGACATGCGGTCATCGTGGAGCAGGCAGGCGACGATGGTGGTCCCCATACCCGCGCACTGCGGCTGGCTTTGCGAGACCGAATAGATCGTCCGGTGGCTTTCCTCGACCGCCGATTTCAGAAGCAGGGCGGCGCCACTGTAGCCCGATTCGGCGTCGATCTCGGCGGCCTGGATCGTCGGCCATGCCTTGCGGCTGCTTTCCAGGACCGTGTTGACGGCGATGGCGCTGGCGACCTCGCCGGCGTTGTAGCCACCCATGCCGTCGGCAAGCACCAGCAACCCGATGTCGGGTTCCTCGCCAACCGAGTCCTCGTTATTGGTCCTGAGCTGACCGGTGTCGGTCAGCAGAGCCGTCGCGACCTTGCCCTTCAGTGCCATCGCGGTCACGCGTTGAGGTCGCCGGCGATGCCGCGCAGGTCCCGCGCGAGTTCGGCGCCGCGCTGATAGCGTTGACCGGCGTCCTTCTGCAGCACCTTGTCGATGATCGGCCCGAGCTGCGCCGGCAGATCGGGGCGCAGCACGGTGATCGGCGCATGCGGCTCGTTTGCGATCTTGAACATCAACGTCGCCATCGAGTCGGCCTGGAACGGCAGTGCGCCGGTCAGCAACTGGTACAGCGTCACGCCCAGGGAGAACAGGTCGGAGCGGCCATCGACCTTCTTGCCGGCGAGCTGTTCCGGGGACATGTAGCTGGGGGTGCCGAGAACCATCCCGGTCTTGGTCTTGCTGGAGTCAGTGATGCGTGCGATCCCGAAGTCCATCAGTTTGAGCGCCTGAGTCGCGTCGACGAGCATCATGTTGGCAGGCTTGATGTCACGATGGACGATGCCGTTGCTGTGGGCGTAGTCCAGTGCATCGGCAGCATCGGCGACAAGCTTGAGGACGTCGCCGACCGGCAGCAGCGCGCCGGGCTTGATGTGACGTGTCAGGTCGTGCCCCTTGATGAACTCCATCGCGATGTAGGCCAGATCGTGTTCTTCACCGGCGTCGAAGATCGCGACGATGTTGGGGTGGGCCAGGCGCCCGGCGGTCTCGGCTTCGCGGAAGAAACGCTGTTTGACGCCCTCCAGCTCGTCGGCCTCGAACTCCTGGGACAGGGCCATGGTCTTGATCGCGACCTGACGGCCGATCTTGGGGTCCTTGCCCATGTAGACCACGCCCATTGCGCCCTTGCCGAGTTCGCGCTCGACCTGATAGCGGCCGAGCATCGGTTTTTCGACCGTGTTGGCGCCGTCGAGAATCATCGTGCCGCCTGGGTGTCCGCCCGAACCTCCGAGAATCACGGTCTCGGCCATCTTGCGGGCGCGGCCGAGCTTCTGTTCGATGTCGCGGAAGCCGCGGTTGTAGCCGGCGATGTACTGATACGCGGCTTCGGCCTTGTTGAACTGGCGCTTGCGTTCGAAGTCCAGCGCGAGGTTGTAGATCAGATCGAGAACCTTGTCGTCGACGGGCTGGACGCGCCGGAACTTCTCGAATGCCATGTCGAGCTGACCCTGGCCCTGGAATGCCAGGCCCAGCATCCGGTTGGATTCGGCGCCTTCGGCTTCGCTGGACTGCTTCAGGCGCTCGGTGATGTTGAACTTCTTCACCGTCATCAGGGCATGGCCGGCGAGCAGGAAGACCGTGGCGACGGTCAATTTGAGCCACATCGCCTGTGTGACCATGAGCCCCAGCTGTGCCCCGAGCAGGCCGGCGGCGAGGAGCAGGGTCAGAATCGCCGCCCAGGTCGCCTTGAGGCGGGGCAACAGCAGCGCCAGATACAGAAGCAGCACCGCGAAAATCCCCAGTTCCGCCCAGCGCGCCCAGGCGGGGCGCGTATAGAAGTCCTGCTGCAACAGGCTCGACACCGTGTGGGCGAGGGTGACGACCGGCGATGTCGCCGCCGCCACCGGAGTGGCGAAGGTGTCGCCGGTGCCGACCGCAGTGGTCCCGATCAGCAC
Organism: Nevskiales bacterium; assembly: GCA_028698335.1. Classification (GTDB taxonomy): domain Bacteria; phylum Pseudomonadota; class Gammaproteobacteria; order Nevskiales; family Nevskiaceae; genus Solimonas. Next base: position 124,383 of record JAQVDP010000002.1, read on the forward strand.
GATCTTGTCCTTGTAGCGTGCCGCGGGCAGCTTGCCGGACAGGACGTCGTAGGCCGAATCGACCGGAAATGCGGGCTGGCCGGCCTGGGGACCGTAGAAATGACTGTACATGCGCAGCGCCGGGCTCGTGGCAATGGTGAGCCCCCCCATGGCAACGCCTTCGCCCAGTCGCAGTTCGATGTCGGCGGGCCGAAGATTGAGCGCGCCTGCGGCGATCATCAGCGACAGCGACGGATAGAATTCGTCATAGTGCTGCAGGACCAGCGGTTCGAAGCGGACCGCGCCGTCGACGTCCGGAGTGACGTTGAGGTGTCCGATGGCTTCTGCCTGGCTGGCGATGACTTCGATCGGAATCTGGCTGGCGTGGGTTGGCAAGGGCAGCTCGCCCCGTGCCCTTGCGCCGACGCGGTCCTGGACGTCGCTCAGCGCGTCGCGCCGGATGTAGTCCGGCAGCGGTGCGTCCGGCCGGCCCTGAGGGCGACCGATTTCGAACACCATCGGCAGGATGACGTTGCCGGCATTGGCCAGCGAGTGGCCCAGTCTGGCGTCGGTCGAACCGCCGGAACGGCTGGCGTCCCGGATCCTGACCAGCAGGTCGGTCATCAGGCGCCGATAGTCCCGCGCCAGGGCCGACTGGCCGTAAGCGTCGGCGATGCCCTTGATCGCCGGATGCGCGTCGGCACTTTCGTTGAGCATCAGCCCGAAGGTGTCGACCTCGACCGGAATCTGCTGGGTCAGCGGTGAGCGCGCCAGATCGTCGGCGATGCTCTTGAGCTGCTCGGCGCCTTCGCTGCGCTCAGGTTCGAGGTACAGCGCCGTCGAGGCGATCAGCTTCGGGGCGCCATCGCTGAGTGTGTCGAGCAGGCGCGCCTGCAGCTTGCGCGGCCATGGCCAGCGTCCGAGATTGCGGATCGACTCGTCGTCGATCGCGACGATCGCGATGCGCTCCGAAGGCGCGCGGTCGCGGGAGCGGACGCCGAGATCGTAGCCGTAGCGTTCGAGGGATTCGAAGCTGTTGCGGAACACGCCGAAAGCGAGTGCGGCGAATACGATGGCGAACGCAACGGCTGCGAACCAGTCCCGCGTCCAGAATCTCTGTTTCACCGCAAAGTCCCCCCGGAACCCTAGATGAGTCGCCCCTGCTCCGCGCCTTGAGAGGTCCCCGATGCTCCTGCGCGCGGTCGATGGGCTAAAGTGATAGTACCCGTTTTCATCTCATGGAACAGACCGCCGTCGGGCGGCCCGATCCGGAAGGAACCCTCTGGCAAACATGGCAAAAGCACGCACCGAGTACGTCTGTCAGGCGTGTGGCGCTCATCAGCACAAGTGGAGCGGTCAGTGCCCCGACTGCGAGGCCTGGAACACGCTCGTGGAGGTGGCCGCACAGCCGCGTCAGCGCGCCCGCGGCGGCGGCATGTCGGGCGTGGCCCTCGGACAGATCCAGCGGCTCAGCGAGGTCAATCTCGAGGAGGTGCCGCGGGTTGCGGTGGGCATGGGCGAGCTCGACCGGGTGCTCGGTGGCGGGGTGGTCAGCGGGGCGGTCATCCTGATCGGCGGCGATCCGGGCATCGGCAAGTCGACCCTGCTGCTGCAGGCCCTGTCGGCGTTGCAGCAGCGTTTGCCGACGCTGTACGTCACCGGCGAGGAATCGCTGTCCCAGGTCCATCTGCGGGCACAGCGCCTGGGACTGACCAATCTCGATCTGCCGGTGCTGGCGGAGACATCCGTCGAACGGATCGTGGCGCAGATGCAGGTTCTCAAGCCGGGCCTGGTCGTCATCGATTCGATCCAGACGCTGTTCACCGAGGCGCTGGACTCGGCGCCGGGTTCGGTCTCGCAGGTGCGTGAGTCCGCCGCGCAACTGGTTCGCCACGCCAAGGCCAGTCAGACCGCCATCGTTCTGGTCGGTCACGTGACCAAGGAGGGCGCGATCGCGGGGCCGCGGGTGCTCGAGCACATGGTCGACACGGTCCTGTACTTCGAGCACGACCCGGGTTCGCGCTACCGCATCGTGCGGGCGATCAAGAACCGCTTCGGGGCAGTCAACGAACTTGGCGTGTTCGCCATGACCGACGCGGGCCTCAAGGAGGTCAGCAATCCCTCGGCGCTGTTCCTGTCGCGTCACGCCGAGCCGGTGCCGGGCAGCGTCGTCACCGTCGCGCGACAGGGCAGCCGGCCGTTGCTGGTGGAGGTGCAGGCACTGGTGGATCGGTCGATGGCCGGCAATCCGCGGCGGGTCACGGTCGGGCTCGACAGCAATCGCCTGAACATGCTGTTGGCGGTGCTGCACCGCCATGGCGGGATCGCCCTCGGCGATCAGGATGTGTTCGCCAACGTTGTCGGCGGCATGCGCCTGCAGGAAACGGCGGCCGATCTGCCCCTGGTGCTCGCCGCGCTGTCGAGCTTCCGCTCGCGGCCTTGGCCTGGGGACTGCATTGCCTTCGGCGAGGTCGGGCTGGCCGGCGAAGTGCGCCCGGTCGCGGGTGGGGAAGAGCGGCTGCAGGAAGCGGCGAAGCAAGGATTCCGCCGGGCGATCGTGCCCGAGGCCAATCGGCCGCGGCGCGGGTTCAAGGGCAGCATCGAGGTGATCGCGGTGTCGCGCCTGGGCGACGCGCTCGAATACCTCTGAGCCGGCGGCCGATCGGTCGCGCCGTTCAGCTTTTCTTCGCAGCGCCCTTGGGCGGCCAGATCCGGGTTGAACGCACGCCGTTGGCGCGTACCTCGCTGATCTCGATGTGATAGCCGCCGATTTCGACCTTGGCGCCGGCCTGGGGCAGGCTCTCGAGGTGTTCGATCAGCAGGCCGTTGATGGTCTTCGGTCCGTCGGTCGGGAGCTTCCAGCCGAGGTTCTTGTTGAGACTGCGGATCGTCACTGAACCGGTGACACGGAAACTGCCGTCGTTGTCGGCGTAGACGTTCTTGATCCGGGTCGCCGGGTCCGACGTGAACTCGCCGATGACCTCTTCAAGAATGTCCTCGAGGGTGACCAGACCCTGGATGTCCCCGTATTCGTCGACGACGAAGCCGATACGGCGCTTCTGGTTCTGGAAATTCAGCAACTGCTGGTTGAGAGGGGTGCCTTCGGGGATGTAGTAGGGTTCCCGGCCCAGCGCCAGCAGGCTCGGGACATTGAGTTGTTCCTCGGCGGCGAGGCGCACGACACGGCGCAGGTGGACCACGCCCTTGAGATTGTCGATCGAGCCGTCGAACACCGGCAGACGGGTGTGCTGGCTGGTGACGATGGTGTCGACGATTTCGTCCCAGGGTTCCGAGATGTCGATGCCGACGATCTCGTTGCGCGGCACCATGATGTCCTCGACCGTCGCTTTTTCGAGGTCGAGAATCGACAGCAGCATCTTCTGGTGACGGTGGGGAATCATCGCGCCGGCCTCCGCCACGACCGTGCGCAGTTCCTCGCTCGACAGGCTGTGCTGTGCGGCGTCCTCGGGGGTGACGCCGATCATGCGCAGCAGTCCGTTGCTCACCAGATTGACGGCCCAGACCAGCGGATACAGCACCCGCAGCAGGGGCCACAGCACGTACGAAGCCGGGAACGCGATGCGCTCCGGGTGCAGGGCCGCGAGCGTTTTTGGCGTCACCTCGCCGAAGATCAGCAGCAGCAGGGTCAGGCCGCCGGTGGCGGCCGCGATTCCGGTGTCCCCGGGGAACAGGCGCAGGCCGATCAGCGTGGCGACCGACGCCGCCAGCGTATTGAAGAAATTGTTGCCGAGCAGGATGGTTCCGATCAGGCGATCGGGGCGCTTCAGCAACGCCGCCGCCAGCTTGGCGCCGCGGTCGCCTTTCTGTGCGCGAGTCTTGACGCGATAACGATTCAGCGTCATGAGCCCGGTTTCCGAGCTCGAGAAGAATGCGGAACAGGCCAGCAGCAGGAACAGAATTCCGAACAGGGCCAATAAAGGTATATCGTCCAAGAGCGCGGTCAGAGTCGGCCGTTACAGTCTGCTAGTTAGCGAACCGGCGTGCCGGCTGTCAACTGCCCTTACTTGAAGAAGGCTGGCTAACTCCAGTGCTGGCCGAGGAATTGCTCCAGAATGAGCTTGCTTCCGAAGTACGCCAGAATCAGGACGGCGTAGCCGCTCAGGGTCCAGCGGATGGCGGCCCGGCCGCGCCAGCCATAGCGCATGCGCCCCCACAGCAGGACGCCGAAGATCAACCAGGCGCTGATCGACAAAACCGTCTTGTGCGCCAGATGCTGCGCCATCCAGTCCCGGATGAACCACAGGCCCGACAGCAACGTCAACGACAGCAGAAAGAAGCCGATCGCGATCATCTGGAACAGGATGCGTTCCATGGTCTGCAGCGGCGGCAGGGCGCGTGCGAGGGAGGTGACCTGGTGTCCGCGCAGCAGCCGCTCCTGGACGGCCAGCAGGCTGGCGTGCACCGCCGCCAGCGTCAGCAGTCCGGCCGAAAACAGCGACAGCATGATGTGCGTGCGGGCCTTCCAGTCGGATTCGGCGATGATGTCGCCGGCCTCGGTCGGAAAACCTGAGGCCAGAATCGCGGCAAAACCGGCGGCCGGATAGATCGCGACGCCCATGACCCGCAGCGGTTCCCTGAAGCAGAGTGCCCACAGCAGCAGCGCGGATTGCCAGGTGAACAGCGACAGCGCCTCGTTGACGCCGATGGTGATGCTGTCGCCGTGAAAGATCTGATGGGTCAGGGCGAATCCGTGCAGCGTCAGGGCGACCGGCGGCAGCCAGCGCTCGCCGGCCGAGGCGCCGGGTTGACGCAGGATCATCGCCGCGGTGGCGACGTATATCGAGAGTGCGAGGATGGTGGCGAGCATGGCCGCGCAGCATAGCATCGCGCCCGGTGCCACCGGCACCCTGTGCTAGGATCGCGGCGTCATCCATGAGCACGTGTGCATGCGGATAAAGGTCCTCGGCTGTAGCGGCGGCGTCGGTCCCGGATTGCGGACCACCAGCCTGCTGATCGACGACGACTATCTGATCGATGCCGGGACCGGTGTCGGCGACCTGACGCTGGCCCAGCAGCAGCGGATCGAGCGGGTATTCCTGACGCACAGCCACCTCGATCACATCTGCGGGCTTGCGTTCCTGGCGGACAACCTGTTCGATCTGATCGAGCGGCCGATTGATGTTCACGCCACCGCCGAGACCTTGCAGACCCTGCGCGAACATGTCTTCAACTGGAAGATCTGGCCGGATTTCTCGAGGCTGCCCGATGAGGAGCGACCGCTGCTGCGCTGGCGCGAGCTTTCGATCGGGCAGGTGTTCGATCTGGATGAACAGCGCCGGCTGACGGCGTTCCCGGTCTTGCATACGGTGCCCGCGGTCGGCTACGCCATCGAGGGGCATCGCGGGGTGTTCGCTTTCAGCGGTGACACCTATGCCGACGACATGCTCTGGGCCTTTCTGAACCGGCTGCCGCGCCTCGACAAGCTCATGATCGAGATTGCGTTTCCGGACGAGCAGGCTGCACTGGGCTACGCGTCCAAGCACTTCACCCCGAGTCTGCTCGGCGAGGAGCTCAAGAAGCTCGAGCATCGACCCAGGCTGTACCTGACGCACGCCAAGCCGGGCTGCGAGGCACGGATCGAGCGGCAGTGCCGGGACGCGCTGCGGGGCTGGAGCTACAGCCATCTCAAACGCGGCGATACGATCAGCTTCGACTAGGGCCCGCTAACACGATGGCAATCGCTGCGCCCCTATCCGGGTTGCGCCGCAAATCGCGCCATGCGGCGTTGCGAACCTTGGCCTTGGAACGACCAAGGCCGGCGGTCCGCGGCTTGCCCGGCGCAAATTCCGGCAGCAACGCAGCGATCGTCCATAGCGTTAACGGGTCCTAGGCGCCTGCGCGGGCCGCGGCGCCGCTACAATAGACGCCTTTGCGTCTGAGCTGCGAGATCCATGTTTGAGAATCTGACCTCCCGGTTGTCCCGCGTCCTCGACAGCGTCCGTGGCCAGGGGCGCCTGACCGAGGAACAAATCAACGCCGCCGCCCGCGAGCTGCGCATGGCCCTGCTTGAGGCCGACGTCGCGCTGCCGGTGGTCAAGGACTTCGTCGATCACGTCAAGCAGGCGGCACTCGGTGTCGAGATCACCAAGTCGCTGAAGCCGGGCCAGGAATTCCTGCGCGTGGTGCAGCAGCAGTTGACCGAGACCCTTGGCGGCAAGGCCGAGCCTCTGAATCTGCGCCAGCAGCCGCCGGCGATCATTCTGATGGCGGGTCTGCAGGGTTCGGGCAAGACCACCACCACCGGCAAGCTGGCCCGCCTGCTCAAGGAGCAGGAGAAAAAGAAGGTCATGGTGGTCTCCTGCGACGTCTACCGTCCCGCCGCGATCGAGCAGCTGCGTGTGGTGGCCGGTCAGGTCGGCGCCGAATGGTTCGCCTCGGAATCCGGGCAGGATCCGGTCGCGATCGCACAGGCCGCGCTGGCGGAGGCCAAGCGCCAATACGTCGACGTGCTGATCGTCGACACCGCGGGTCGCACCACGGTCGACGAGGCGATGATGAAGGAGATCGCGGCTCTGCATGCCGCGATCACGCCGGTGGAGACGCTGTTCGTCGTCGACAGCATGACCGGTCAGGACGCGGCCAAGACTGCGCGCGCGTTTGCCGACGTGCTGCCGCTGACCGGTGTGATCCTGACCAAGGTCGACGGCGATGCCCGTGGTGGCGCCGCGCTGTCGGTGCGCCAGGTGACCGGGCGACCGATCAAGTATCTCGGTGTCGGCGAGAAGTCCGACAAGCTCGAGGTGTTCCATCCGGATCGCATCGCGACGCGGATTCTGGGGCAGGGCGATGTCCTCGGCCTGATCGAGGAGACCGCGCGCAAGGTCGACCAGGACAAGGCGCTCAAACTCGCGCAGAAGCTGAAGAAGAACAAGCGCTTCGATCTGGAGGACTTCCGCGAGCAGATGCTCCAGGTCCAGAACATGGGCAGCATGGAGTCGCTGCTCGAGAAGCTGCCGGGCGGCATGCAGCTCCAGGCTCAGCTCAAGAACGTCGATGCCGACAAGCAGATGCGCCGCACCGTGGCGATCATCAATTCAATGACCATGCAGGAACGCCGCTTTCCGGATCTGATCAAGGCGTCGCGCAAGCGGCGCATCGCGGCCGGGGCCGGTGTCGAGGTCCAGGAAGTCAACAAGTTGATGCGGCAGTTCGAGACCACCCGCGACATGATGAAGAAGGTGGCCAGTGGCGGGATGGCGAAGATGATGCGCGGTCTCGCCGGGCGCCTGCCGCCCGGCATGATGCCGCGGCGCTAGTCGGACATGGACCTTCCGAAGGCTTGCCTCGTGGGGCTGCTGGCGATCGCGCCCGTGGTCGCGACGGCGCAGCCGCAGGGGGTCAAGCCGGGCATGCAGGCGCCGGAGGCGGCCGGGATCGTGGTCAACGGGCCTGAAAACATCCGCCTGAGTGCGTTGCGGGGGCGGGTTGTCGTGGTCGACTTCTGGGCTTCCTGGTGCGGGCCATGCCTGCAGTCGATGCCGGAGCTCAACGCGCTGTGGCACGAGATGCGCGACGCCGGCTACGCCGACCGCTTCGAGGTGCTGGCGGTGGGGCTCGACCAGCGTGTCGAGGATGCGGAGCGCTTCCTGCGCGCGCATCCGGTGGAATACCCGGTGGTGGTCGATACGCTGGGCGTGGCGTCCCGTTTCTACGGTGTCTGGCGCCTGCCGGCGACCTATCTGGTCGCTGCCGACGGGCATATTCAGCAAATCTACCACGGCTACGGCGAAGGCTTTTCCGCCGACTTGCGGCGGCGCGTGCTGGCCTTGCTCGAAGACGGCATGCCGGCCCGGGACGGGGCCGTCCGATAGGCGGTTGCGACAGAGTTTGTTCTGGCGCTGGAAATCCGCTGCAAAATCGCTACAATACGCGGCCTTTCAGCGGCTTGGTGCCGCTTTTGTTATTGGAAAACGAATTATGGTGACGATCCGTCTTGCCCGTGCCGGCGCCAAGAAGCGCCCGTTCTATCACGTCGTCGCGACCGAGAAAAGCAGCCGTCGCGATGGCCGTTTCATCGAGCGTCTGGGCCACTACAACCCGAACGCCCGTGGCGCCGAGCAGAAGCTGGTGCTCGATCTGCAGCGCGTGGAGTACTGGCGCAGCAACGGCGCCCAGGTCTCCGACCGCGTCGCGCACCTGATCAAGGTCGCGCCGAAGGCCGAAGCCCAGGCAGCCTAAGCAATGGCGGCACGCCGGGTGACGCTGGGCCGCGTCGCCGGAGTCTACGGCGTGCGGGGGTGGGTGCGAATCGCGTCGCAGACGCGCCCGCCCGAAAAGATCCTGGATTACGCTGACTGGTGGCTGGTTCGCGAGGGGCGTGAGGATCGGATCAAGGTGCTTGAAGGCCAGGTGCACGGCCGCGGTGTGATCGTGCAGCTCGGGGACGAGGGCGGTATGCCGTTGACCGATCGGGATACCGCGGCCGAGCTGGTCGGTGCGAGCATCGAGGTTGATCGCGGTGATCTGCCGAAACTGCCGAAGGGGCAGTACTACTGGGTCGACCTCATCGGCCTGGACGTGCGGAACACAGCGGATGTGGCGCTCGGGACGGTGACGGACGTCACCAGCAACGGCGCCCAGGATGTCCTGGTGGTTCGGGACGGGGATGCGGAACGTCTGATTCCGTTTGTCCGCCCGAATATCGTCAGGGAGGTGGATCCGGAACTGGGTCGCATCGTTTGCGACTGGGAACCGGACTACTGAAATGAGAATCGAGGTAGTCAGCCTGTTTCCGGAGCTGGTGGAGCAGGTTGTTCGGCACGGGATGCCGCGGATCGCGGTCGAGACCGGGCAGCTGGAGCTGAATCCGCGCAATCCGCGCGATTTCAGCACCAATCGCTGGCGGCGGGTCGACGAGCGGCCATACGGCGGCGGTCCCGGGATGGTGATGGAGCCGCAGCCAATCGCCGCCGCCGTCGAGGCGGCGCGGGTGGCGGCTCCGGCGGCGCCGGTCGCGCTGCTGTCCCCGCAGGGGCATCGCTTCGACCAGGCCTGGGCCGAGCGTCTGGCGCAGCAGGACGGGTTGGTATTGGTATGCGGGCGGTATGAGGGGCTCGACGAGCGCTTCGTCCGCGAGGAAGTGGATTTTGAGCTGTCGCTGGGTGACTTCGTGTTGTCCGGGGGAGAGCTCGCGGCAATGGTGGTGATCGATGCGATCGCGCGCCTGTTGCCGGGCGTGCTGGGCCATGCGGAATCGGCTGCGAACGACTCGTTCTCGGCGGGGCTGCTGGATCACCCGCACTACACGCGGCCGGAAGGCTGGCGTGGCCAGCGGGTGCCGGAGGTGCTGATGAGTGGTGACCATGCGCGGATCGCGCGCTGGCGGCTCAAGCAGGCTCTGGGCCAGACATGGTTGAAACGGCCGGACCTTCTCGATGGGGTCCGGTTGGACGAGGTTAAAATGGCGCTGCTCCGGGAATTCATCTCGGAACAGCGGGTCGACGAGGAAAGGTGAGCACGATGCGCACGAACAAGATCATTGCCGCGATTGAAGCGGAGCAGATGAACAAAGAGGTTCCGGTGTTCAATGCCGGCGACACGGTCGAGGTGAAGGTGAAGGTGAAGGAAGGCGATCGCGAGCGTCTGCAGGCGTTCGAGGGCGTCGTCATCGCCAAGCGCAACCGCGGCATGCATTCGGCGTTCACCGTGCGCAAGGTGTCCCACGGCGAGGGTGTCGAGCGCGTCTTCCAGACCTACAGCCCGCAGGTTGCGGAGATCAAGGTCAAGCGCCGCGGTGACGTGCGCCGTGCCAAGCTGTACTACCTGCGCGGCCTGTCGGGCAAGAAGGCCCGCATCGCCGAGAAGCTGGATACGCCGAAGCAGGCGTAATCCTCGCGCGGCGCAGGCGCCGCGCGGATCAGCGATTCGCATCGAAGGCCCCGCAGTCGGTCGACTGCGGGGCTTTTGTGCTGCCTGCCTCGGATGCGACCAGGCTGCGCCGCCCGGTCTCGACTTCGGCTAAACCCTTGAAAACAGGATTGCCGCCATCATAGAACGCTCGTCGTCCATGAACCGATGAGGGAGAGCCGATGAGCGAGACGGGCACTGCGCCGAGTAAGGAAACCCGCGAATTTCAGACCGAGGTGCGGCAGCTGCTGCATCTGATGATTCATTCGCTGTATTCGAATCGCGAAATCTTCCTGCGCGAGCTGATCTCGAACGCCTCCGACGCCTGCGACAAGCTGCGCTTCCTGTCGATCGAGCAACCGGAACTGCTCGGTGGCGACGAGCTGTCGATCGAGCTGGTCCCCGATGTCGGAGCCGGTACCCTGACGATCCGGGACAACGGCATCGGCATGTCGCGCGAGGAGGTCATCGAGAACCTCGGTACGATCGCGCGCTCCGGGACCAAGCGCTTCATCGAGTCGATGTCCGGCGATCAGAAGAAGGATTCGCAACTGATCGGACAGTTCGGTGTCGGTTTCTACTCGGCATTCATCGTCGCCGACCGGGTCAGCGTGCTGAGCCGGCGGGCCGGGGCAGAGGAGGCCGTGCGCTGGGAATCCGGGGGTGAAGGCGAATTCAGCGTCGAACCCGCCGACAAGGCGGAGCGCGGAACCGAGATCGTCCTGTATCTGCGCGACGACGCGCGTGAGTTCCTCGAGGACTACCGCTTGCGTGCCATCGTGCATCGCTACTCCGACCACATCGGCCTGCCGATCCGCCTGCGCAAGGCCGAGGGCGAGCCGGAAACGCTGAACCAGGCGCAGGCGTTCTGGACCCGGCCGAAATCCGAGTTGAGCGATGAGGATTATCGCCAGTTCTACCAGCATCTGACCCACGACAGCGACTCGCCGCTGGCGTGGGCGCACCACCGCGTCGAGGGCACGCTGGAGTACACCTCGTTGCTGTATATCCCGGAGGCGGCGCCGTTCGATCTGTGGGATCGCGAGCAGTCGCGCGGGGTGCAGCTCTACGTCAAGCGCGTGTTCATTCTCGACAAGGCGGCCGAGCTGCTTCCGGCCTACCTGCGCTTCGTGCGCGGTCTGGTCGACACCGCCGATCTGCCGCTGAACGTGTCGCGCGAGATCCTCCAGGGCAACCGCACGGTCGACAAGATCCGCGCGGCGCTGGTCAAGCGGGTGTTCGACATGCTCGAGGACATGGCCAAGAACCGGCCGGAGGACTACGCCAAGTTCTGGGCCCAGTTCGGCCAGGTGTTCAAGGAAGGCATCGTCGAGGATCCGGCCAATCGTGATCGCATCGCACGTCTGTGCCGCTTCCACTCGACCCAGCACAAGGCCGGGCCGGATGTCTCGCTGCAGGCCTATATCGAGCGCATGGGCGAGGATCAGGACAAGATCTACTACATCACCGGCGACACGGTGACGGCGGCGGCGAGCAGTCCCCACCTCGAAGGATTCGCGGCCAGGGGCTATGAGGTTCTGCTGCTCGTCGACCGCATCGACGAATGGGTGGTTGCGCACCTGACCGAGTTCGACGGCAAGCCGCTGGAGTCGGTCGCACGTGCGTCCAAGGATCTGGAGAGCAAGATCGAGACGCCGGAAAAGGCGCGTCTCGAAGGCGAATACAAAGACGTTCTGGAGCGCGCCGCGGCGGTACTGGCCGGGCGCGTCGCGTCCGTGCGCCTGTCATCGCGGCTGACCGAGTCGCCGTCGTGCCTGGTCGCGGAGGAAGGCGGGTTGTCGCGCCGTCTCGAGGAGATCCTGCGGCGCTCGGGCGAAGTCGGTGCGCTGCCCAGTGCGCAGCCGATACTCGAACTCAATGGCGGTCACCCGCTGGTCGAACGCCTCAAGGGCGATGCGGAGGATCAGTCTTTTGCCGATTTGGTCGAGGTGCTGTTCGGACAGGCGGTCCTTGCCGAAGGGGGGCAGCTGGAAGATCCGGCGAACTTCGTCAGGCGTCTCAACGGCCTGATTCTCGGTGCCGCAGCTGGCGGCGAGGCATCATCGATCATCGTCACCTGAGGCGGCGCAGCGCCGGCGCCCTGCATCGGTTCGCGCCCGGGCTGCTGCCTCAGCGCAGCACTCGGGTCGCGGTCACGAAATGGCGCTGCCAATAGGGCAGGTCGACGGCCGCCACGATCACCGCGCGGCCGCTGGCCGGCGCGTGCACGGCCTGGCCGTCTCCGAGATAGATTGCAACGTGGTCGACGGGACCTTTTTCGAAGCGATAGAACAGCAGGTCCCCGGGTTCCAGCGCCTTCGTCTCAATCGGAACGCCGGCCCTGTACTGCGCCCGTGTCGTGCGCGGCAGCTGAACGCCGGCTTGCGCAAACACGTACTGCACCAGGCCGCTGCAATCGAAGCCGCTGGGGTCAGCGCCGCCATAACGATAGGGGCGGCCGATCTGCCCCAGTGCGTCGAGTACGACCGCCTGCTGCAACGCGGCGGGGGGCTCCGGAACGGGGGGCGACGACGCACAGGCGGACAGCACACAGATCGACAGCGCGAGGACGCGGAAGTGCCTGCCGGGCGCGAACATCTCAGCTGCCGGGGGGTTCGGTGTCGAGCATCGACCGGCGTCCCCGGAATGCGTTGTGCCACTGGTTCAGGGCGTCGAAACGCTTGCGCCAGTCGATGTATGGTGCTCGGAAGTCGAGATACGACAGCGCCACCGCGACGGTGATGTCGACGACGCTCGGCGTATCCAGCCGCAAGTGTTCGACCTCGAGTTCGAGCAGGTCGAGGCTGCGCAGAATGACCTCGACCTGTCGGTCCAGAAACGGTGTGTAGACGATCCCCTCCGGCCGGCGGCGTTCGCGTACCGTGTCGACCGCCGCGTCGATGACACCATCGGCGATGCGCTGCAGGCGCAGCGCCGCCCAGCGCCGGCTGCCGCGTGGCAGCGACGCCAGGCCGCCCGAGCGCGTCTGCAGGTAGTCCAGGATCAGGTTCGAATCGGGGAGGGCCTCGCCGCGGTCCGTCACCAGGGTCGGGATGCGTGACAGCGGATTGGCAGCAAGAAATTCCGGTAGCGGACTGAACGGATCCGTCATGATCTCCTCGACCGCGTCCGCCTGGCCCTGCTCGATCAGCGCCACCCTGACCTTGCGCGAATACGGAGACGTCGGGCTGCTGTATAGGCGCATCTTCTGACTGCTGCGGCGGGCTGTGCTCATGCGATCTCGGATCAGGCTGCGTCGTGGTCGGCGTTGCGGAGACGCCCGGCCCATGCCGCCACACGGCGGCCAAGACGGCGGGCGGTTTCCAGGTCTTCCGCAGGCGGATTATCGACCGAAACCGGTGCGTCGCTCGATTCGGTCATGACGCCGACATAGCTGCCGGCGCGATTCAGGCCGGTCGCACGGTCGTGCATGGTGTCGCTGCCGACCCAGACCATGCCGTGCTGGGCGGCGAACACCACGAGCGCCAGCAGCGTCTGCAGCTTGTCGCCGGATGCGGCGCCGGAGTTGGTGAGTCCGGCGCCGATCTTGTCGCGCCAGCGCTGTTCGATCCAGCGACCCCCGGTGGCGTCCATGAAGGTCTTGAACGCCGCGCTGACGTTGCCCATGTAGGTCGGGCACGCGAAGATCATTGCGTCGGCGTCGTCGAGCACGTCCCAATGTCGCTCGATGGTTTCGACCGCGATCAGTTTGGCGTTCCCGAGTTCCGCCGCGCCTTCGAACGCGGCCCGCGCGGCGCGTTCAGTGTGGCCGCAGGCGCTGTGATAGATGACGGCAGTCGTAGTCATGTGCATATGAAAACACCCTCCGTGCTGCTGGCACAGAGGGTGTCGTAACGGGTGGCTGATCGGCGGGGGTTACGCGTCAACCCTGTGCCAGCTTGTCGAGGTAGCGTTCGGCGTCCAGTGCGGCCTGGCAGCCGGTGCCAGCCGAAGTGATGGCCTGACGATAGACGTGGTCCATCACGTCGCCCGCGGCGAAGACGCCGGCAACGCTGGCCGCAGTCGCATCGCCCTCGGATCCGGACTTGACCTTGATATAGCCGCCGGCCATGTCGAGCTGGCCTTCGAAGATCGCCGTGTTGGGCTTGTGCCCGATCGCGACGAAGACGCCGGTGACCGCGATGTCCCGCGTCTGCTCAGAATCGACGGCCTTGACGCGAATGCCGTTGACGCCGCTGTTGTCGCCGAGCACCTCGTCCAGCGTGTGGTTCCAGACGATTTCGACCTTGCCTTCCTCGACGCGCTTGAACAGCTTGTCGTGCAGGATCTTCTCGCCGCGGAACTTGTCGCGACGATGGACCACGTAAACCTTGCTGGCGATGTTCGACAGGTAGAGCGCTTCCTCGACCGCGGTGTTGCCGCCGCCGATCACCGCGACCTCCTGGCCCTTGTAGAAGAATCCGTCGCAGGTCGCGCAGGCCGAGACGCCCTTGCCGCGGAAGGCCTGTTCGCTGGGCAGTCCCAGGTACTGGGCGCTGGCGCCGGTCGAGATGATCAGCGCGTCGCAGCTGTACTCGCCCTGATCGCCCTTGAGTCGGAACGGACGCTGCTTGAGATCGACCTCGTGGATGTGGTCGTAGATCATCTGCGTATCGAAGCGTTCCGCATGCTTCTGCATGCGCGCCATCAGATCGGGGCCGAGCAGGCCTTCGACATCGCCGGGCCAGTTGTCGACTTCGGTCGTGGTCATCAGCTGACCGCCGACTTCCAGGCCGGTGATCATGGCCGGCTGCAGGTTGGCGCGGGCGGCATAGACCGCAGCGGTGTAGCCGGCCGGGCCGGATCCGAGAACAATCAGACGGTGGTGCTGGGCGCTCATGGCAGGACTCTAGAGTGGAGATTGTTGTGTTCGAATCGACTGGGGCCGGTTGCCCGGCCCCAGTCGCTCCTGATCGCGGGTTGACCGATCAGAGCTTGTCGGAGTTGTGCGCGAGGTAGTCGGCCACGCCGTCGGTGGTCGGCTTCATGCCGGCATCACCCTTCTTCCAGCCGGCCGGGCAGACTTCGCCGTGCTCTTCGGTGAACTGCAGGGCGTCGACCAGACGCAGCGCTTCGTCGACATTGCGGCCGAGCGGCAGGTTGTTGACCTGCGCGTGCTGCACGACGCCGTCCTTGTCGATCAGGAAAGTCGCGCGGAACGCAACGCTGTCCTGATGCTCAACGCCGAAGGCGCGGGTGATCTCGTGGTTGACGTCGGCCACCAGTGGGAACTTGACCGGGCCGATACCGCCCTTTTCGACCGGCGTGTTGCGCCACGCGAAATGCGAGAAATGGCTGTCGATCGAAACGCCGATGACCTGCACGTTGCGGCTCTCGAACTCGCTGATGCGATGGTCGTGCGCAATGATTTCCGACGGGCAGACGAAGGTGAAGTCGAGCGGGTAGAAGAACAGCAGCACGTACTTGCCCTTGTAGTCCGACAGCTTGATGTCCTGGAAGCTGCCGTCGGCCATGACAGCGGTGGCCTTGAAGTCAGGTGCAGCGCGATTAACCAGAGTGCTCATGGAGATGTCCTTCAGCGGTTGTGGATGAAATCTCAGCCCCGACGGATGGTGGCTGATTGAATGTGGAGCGTCATGCTACGAGCCGCATCCTGATAGGTCAAAGCATCTTTTTTTATATGTCTCATAGCACCGATCAATCGCCATCAAGAGCCGATCGGGATTGATCCGGATGCTGTCACAGAGTCGTCATCTCTTGTTCATATCCTCCCGCTGATTTCTAATGGATACATGATGATGCAGGGAAAACTCATCCTCGTCGTTGAAGACGAAGCCCCCATCCGCGAAATGCTGCGCTTTGCGTTGAGCCGCGCCGATTTCCGGGTGGCCGAGGCGGGCAACGCCCAGGAGGCGCGGTTGCGCATTGCCGACGAGCGCCCCGATCTGATTCTGATGGACTGGATGATGCCGGGTGTCTCCGGCGTCGAGCTGACCCGCGAACTCAAGTCCCAGGCCACCACTCGCGACATTCCGGTGATCATGGTCACTGCGCGTGCCGAGGAGGAGGACAAGGTCCGGGGTCTGAATATCGGCTGTGACGACTACGTCTCCAAGCCGTTTTCCTATCCCGAGCTGATTGCCCGCATCCAGGCGGTGATTCGTCGTGCCAGCCCCGGGGGCGAGGACGAGCGCGTTGCGATCAACGGGCTCGAGGTCGATGCCGCAAGCCAGCGCGTCACCGCCAACGGCAAGCCGGTCCGCCTCGGCCCGACCGAGTATCGGCTGCTGCATTTCTTCGTCAGTCATCCGGAACGCGTCTACAGCCGCGAGCAGGTGCTCGACCGGGTGTGGGGGCAGAACGTCTATGTGGAGGAGCGAACCGTCGATGTCCATATCCGGCGCCTGCGCAAGGCGTTGGAGCCTTTTGGTTTCGACGCGATGATCCAGACCGTTCGCGGGTCTGGATACCGCTTCTCGCAGACGATCTGATCGATGTTGGGCCGGCCGACAGGGCGGCGGCCGGTCGCCGCAAGCAGCGCAACCCGTCCCGTCGCCCCCAACGGACAACGTCGGCCGACCGCGATGGTGGTCTGGCGGCGCGAGCTGTTGCGTCTGACGCTGCTGGTCTTGCTGGGGGCCTGGGTGGGAATGCCTTTCGAACAGGTGTTCGGCGGGATCAGCGCAGCGCTGGCGGTGTACGCGGTGCTGCATGTCCGCCGCCTGGTGCAGCTGCGTATGTGGCTGGAACATCCCAAGCGACAGGATCTGCCGGAGCTCGGTGGGCTATGGGGTCAGGTGTTCGATGGCCTGCTCGAGCTCCAGCGCAAGAGCCGCAAGAAGAAAAAGAAGCTGGCGGCGATGCTCGCCGAGTTCCAGGCGTCGACCGCAGCCTTGCCGGACGGGGCGGTCGTGCTCGGCCACAGCGGTGAGATCTCCTGGTTCAACAACGCGGCCAGGACGCTGCTGGGGTTGCGGGTGCCTCAGGACATCGGCATCCGCGTGCCCAATCTGGTGCGGCATCCCGTGTTCACGGCGTATTTCGAGGAGGGACGGTTCGACAATGAAGTCGAGGTGCCGTCTCCGGTCAATCGCACCAAGACGCTATCGTTGCGGGTGATCCCCTACGGGCAGAACCAGAGACTGCTGATCGTCCGTGATATCTCGCAGCGCCTGCTGCTCGACGCCGCGCGCCGCGATTTTGTGTCGAACGCGTCCCACGAGCTGCGTACGCCGCTGACGGTGCTGCGTGGCTACCTCGACATGATGGAGCACGACGCACAGGGGCAGGGGGTGCTGGCGCCGTGGCACGCACCGCTCACCGAGATGCGCAATCAGGCTCTGCGCATGGAGTCACTGGTCAACGACATGCTCAAGCTGGCCAGGCTCGAGTCCGGTCGCGCGCGCATGAGCGACGATCTGCTCGACGTGCCGGCACTGGTGCGTCGCGCGGTGGACGATGCCAAGGCGCTGTCCAAGGAGCAGCACCGGTTCGAGCTCGAGTGCGACGACACCCTGACGATGACCGGAGGCGAGACCGAGCTGCTGAGCATCCTCGCCAATCTCGTCAACAACGCGGTTCGCTACACGCCGCCGGGCGGCGTCATCCGCGTCACCTGGGCCAAGGCTCCGGAAGGGGGGCGCTTTGCCGTCGCCGACTCCGGAATCGGCATCGCCCAGGAGGATATCCCCCGGCTGACCGAGCGGTTTTTCCGGGTCGACGTCGGGCGTTCACGCGCCAGTGGTGGGACCGGGCTCGGGCTTTCGATCGTCAAGCATTCGCTGGAAGCCTTCGATGCGCGGATGGACATCGAGAGCGAAATCGGGGTGGGCAGTACCTTCATCTGTCATTTTCCGGCGCACCGGCTGGTCTACCGAAATGCGGAAAAATCTGCAAACAAAATAGAAGGTTACATCTAGATTGCAGCACGCTGGGCGGTTGTCATAAATCTGCAACCAAAGCTTCATAATCTTGGCAACAGGCGCTCGCAGACTGCGCCGGCGTTGTACAGAACCTTTTCCACCAGAGGAATACGATGAAGCTCAAAGCGATGTTTGCCGCGCTGGGCGTGGCGACTGCGATTTCGGCCGGCACGGCTTCTGCTGCCGTCGATCCGAACCTGCCGGACTACGAGCCGGCGTCGGGTGTGTCGGGCAACTTCTCCAGCGTTGGTTCCGATACGCTGAACAACCTGATGACGCTCTGGGCGGAAGCGTTCCAGAAGCACTATCCGAACGTGAACATCCAGATCCAGGGTGCCGGTTCGTCGACGGCGCCGCCGGCGCTGACCGAGGGCACCGCCAACTTCGGCCCGATGTCGCGCAAGATGAAGGATCAGGAAGTCCAGGCGTTCGAGCAGAAGTACGGCTACAAGCCGACCGGCGTCGGCGTCGCGATCGACGCGCTCGCCGTGTTCGTGAACAAGGACAACCCGATCAAGGGTCTGTCGCTGCCGCAGGTCGACGCGATCTTCTCGGCCACCCGCAAGTGCGGCGCCGAAAAGGATGCGGAGCGCTGGGGCGACGTCGGCCTGACCGGTGACTGGGCCAAGAAGCCGATCCAGCTCTACGGCCGCAACTCGGTGTCGGGCACCTACGGCTACTTCAAGGAGCACGCGCTGTGCAAGGGCGACTACAAGGCGACCGTCAATGAGCAGCCGGGTTCGGCTTCGGTCGTGCAGTCGGTGTCGACCGGTCTGAACGCGATCGGCTACTCGGGCATCGGTTACAAGACCTCGGGCGTGCGCGCGGTCCCGTTGACCAAGAAGGACGGCGGTGAGTTCATCGAGGCGACCCCGGAAAACTCGAGCAACGGCACCTATCCGCTGGCTCGTGTGCTGTACATCTACGTGAACAAGGCGCCGAACAAGCCGCTGTCGCCGCTGGAGCGCGAGTTCTACAAGATGGTGCTGTCGAAGCAGGGCCAGGAAGTGGTCGTCAAGGACGGCTACGTTCCGCTGCCGGCCAAGATCGCCGCGAAGTATCGCGCCGAGCTGGGCATCGAGTAATCATCCGCAGGCGGCCCGGCACGTGCCTGCAGGCACGTGCCGGGCACTGCCCGCACCTACAAAACCGAATTCCAATAGTCATAATCACCGGGGCTGAATATATGAATAACCTGTTCAAACTGACCGCTGTGGCGTTGCTCGCCGGCGTTGCCGGCACTGCGCATGCCGACCTCGCCGAGACCAAGGGCGGACTGAAGATCAAGACCGAAGACGGCCGCTTCGAGGGTGCGCTGGCCGGCCGCATCCACTTCGACTACGCGTCGATCAGTGAGGACATCAAGGACGAGGGTGCGGACAAGGACGGCTTCTATACCCGCCGTGCCTACCTGACCTTCACCGGCAAGCTGTACGGCTACAAGTACAAGCTCGAGGCCGACCTGAAGAAGGGCGTCGAAGCCAAGGAAATGTGGATCGGAACCGATCTGGCCGGTGGCCTGCTGATGATCGGTCACAACCGTCCCGCCTACGCGATGGAAGGCATGACCAGCTCGAACGACATTCTGTTCATCGAGCGCCCGTTCATTTCCAACAACACCATCTTCTCCGGCCGCGAGTACCAGAACGCGGTTCGCTACGACTACCACTCGGGTGGTTTCGGTGTGAAGGCGGCCTATTACACGGCGAATCCGGACCAGGACAAGGATGCGGGTGAGACGCCGAACAGCGGCAACGGCTATTCGGCGCGCGTGACCTTTGCCCCGATCATGGAGTCGGGCTCCGTCGTCCACATCGGTGCGAGCTACGATCTGGCGAGCTACGCCAATGACGGCGACGGCGCCGACATCAAGGCGAAGCCGGCAGCGAAGAACGGTCCGTCCTACACGCTGGTGCACGCGGCGGACTACGACGAGCAGAGCACGATCACCGCCGAAGCCGGCGTCGTGTTCGGCCCTCTGTACGCCCAGGGCGAGTATTCGGTGGCCTCGTTCGACGGCGCTGGCGGCAGCCAGGACGTCACGGCCTACTACGTGCAGGCAGGCTACTTCCTGACCGGCGAATCGCGCGGCTACAAGGTCAGCAAGGGCGGTTTCGTCGCGCCGAAGCCGGCGGGCGACAAGGGTGCGATCGAACTCAAGGCCCGCTACGACTTCGTCGAGAACAGCGACGCGGCGCTCAACCCGGAAGCCAGCGTGCTCTCGTTTGGCGTCAACTACTACGTCAACCCGCAGGTGCGCTTCATGTTGGACTACAACATGGCGCAGTACAGCGAGGACGGTGCTGACGACGACAAGCCCGAAGCCATCGTTGCCCGTGCCCAGCTGAAGTTCTGAAGCGGTCCGCGGTGATGAAACGCACCCGGCACGACGCGACCGCGCCGTGCCGGGTGTTGATTTTGTGAGGTCGCGGGGGGAGCCATGGCCGTCGTCGCGGGTGTCGACCGGTCGAGACGTGACGAATGACCCCCGAAAAATGGACAATTCGCGGCCTGTCCGTTCCGGGCACCGGGATGCATGGGGGGCAGGATCATGTTCCGGTCACATGAATCTGCGAAAACGATCCGGATCAGTCCAATCCATCGATACCACTTGCGCGAAAGGTCATCATCTTAATGAGTGAATCGTCCAACACTGGCGCGGCGCCCGTCGAGGCAATGGGCGAGATCGTGGCCGGCAAGGCGCCCGGGATGCGGGCGCGCTACATGAAGGACCGCCTCGCGCGCTGGGTGGTGTGGGTTGGTGGGCTCGGCGTCATCGGTGCGTTGCTGCTGATCTTTGTCTATCTGCTGTCCGAGGTGGCGCCGCTGTTTGCGTCCGCCGAATTCGAGCCGAGGCAGAGTTTTTCGGTGCCTGGCGATGCCGGCGCCCGGACCCTGTTCGTAGCGTCGGAGGAGCAGGCGGAGGTCGGTCTGCGCGTGACCGACCGCGGTGAGCTGGTGTTCTTCGATCTGTTCGACGGCGCGGTGCGCCAGACCGTGGAGCTGCCGGGCGCCGGCGGTATTGCCAGCGTTTCCCAGATTTCGGCCGAACAGGCGGAACTCGCGGTGCAGGACGACGCCGGTGGCGTCCTGATCCTGCGGCACCGCTACCGGGTGAGCTACCCGGATGACAAGCGTCTGATCACGCCGGAGGTGGAATATCCCTACGGCGAGTCGCCGATGACACTGACCGGCACGCCGGTCCGCAGTCTGGTGGTGCGCGACAGCAGCGACGCGGTGCTGCTGGCGGCGATCGATCAGGATGGTTCGATCGTGCTCAAGCGCAACGAAAAAACTGAGTCGTTGTTCGGCGACGCCGAAATCAGCGAAGGTGACGTCGCCCGATTTGCCCCGGCGGTGGAGGCGGATGCCTTGCTGGTCGATCCGCAGGCCGCATGGTTGTATGCGATCGACCGCAGTGGCGGGCATATCGCGTTGTATCGCATCGTCGACGAGCCGCAGTTGATCGGCCGCTACGAGGTTGGCGCGGCGGTGCGCCAGGCGAGCTTCCTGGCGGGCGGCATCTCCGTGGTCCTGGTGCAGGACAACGGTGAGGTTTCCCAGTGGTTCCCGGCCCGCAAGGAGACCGGCGAGTCCTATCTGGCACGCGTGCGCGAGTTCGCACTCAAGGACAAGGCCGACGTGACCGCGCTCGGCTCCGAGATGCGTCGCCGCACCTTCGCGGTGGGTGACGCCGACGGTCTGGTGACGCTGTTCTATGCGACGTCCGGTGCCCGGGTGGGGCAGCACAAGCTGCTCGACGAACCGATCGAGCTGCTGTCCTTCAATCCCAGGGCGAACTATCTGCTGGCGGTCGGCGCCGATGGTCACATGCGGGGCTTCGACGTTCGCAACGAACATCCCGAAATCTCCATGAGCGCCCTGTGGGGCAAGGTCTGGTACGAGAGCTACAACAAGCCGGAATGGCTGTGGCAGTCGTCGGCGGCGACATCGGATTTCGAGCCCAAGTTCAGCCTGATGCCGCTGTCGTTCGGGACCCTGAAGGCGGCCTTCTACGCGATGCTGTTCGCCATTCCGCTGGCCATCCTCGGCGCGATCTTCACGGCCAACTTCATGTCGGCTGAGATGCGCCAGGCGGTCAAGCCGACGGTCGAGCTGATGGAGGCATTGCCGACGGTGATTCTCGGCTTCCTGGCGGGCCTGTGGCTCGCGCCGTTCATCGAGACCAATCTTCCAGGTGTGTTCCTGACGCTGCTGCTGCTGCCGCTGTCGATTCCGATCTTCGGTTTCGCGTGGACGCGCCTGCCGCAGTCGGTGCGGTTGCGGGTGCCGGACGGCTGGGAGGCGGCGATTCTCATCCCGGTGATCGTGCTGGTGGTCTGGGCGTGCTTCGCTCTGGCGAAGCCGGTCGAGGCCGTCCTGTTCGCAGGCAACATGCAGAGCTGGATGGACCATACGCTCGGGATCGACTACGACCAGCGCAACGCCATGGTGGTCGGTGTCGCGATGGGAATCGCGGTCATTCCGACCATTTACTCGATCACCGAGGATGCGATCTTCAGTGTGCCCAAGCATCTGTCTCTCGGCTCGCTGGCCCTCGGTGCGACGCGGTGGCAGACGCTCGTGCGCGTGGTGATGCCGACCGCCAGCCCCGGTATCTTCTCGGCCGTCATGATCGGTCTGGGTCGCGCCGTCGGCGAGACGATGATCGTACTGATGGCGACCGGCAATA
This sequence comes from Nevskiales bacterium, assembly GCA_028698335.1. Classification (GTDB taxonomy): domain Bacteria; phylum Pseudomonadota; class Gammaproteobacteria; order Nevskiales; family Nevskiaceae; genus Solimonas. The sequence continues at coordinate 146,805 of JAQVDP010000002.1, forward strand.
CCGCGGTGATGGATCCGAGTCCGTTCCAGGGGCTGCGGACGCTGTCGGCGAACATCGCCGTCGAAATGCCGGAGTCGGAGGTCGGCAGCACGCACTTCCGTCTGCTGTTCCTGTCCGGCCTGGTGCTGTTCGTCTTCACCTTCCTTTTCAACACGCTGGCTGAAGCGGTCCGGCACCGCCTGCGTCAGAAGTACCAGACCATCTAACCGCGACGGGAATCGGGAACATGTCGAATACTCGAAGCACTTCGACCCACGAGCTGACCGTTTCCGGTCGCGTCGGTGTGCGCGACTACGTGAGTTCCGGTGCGCCGTATGTCTGGCTGACCGCGTCGGCGATCGCCGTCAGTATCATCATCACGGTTGCGCTGCTGGCGCTGACCGCGGTGCGGGGTATCGCCCATTTCTGGCCGGCTGATCTGCTCGAGGCAAGCTATGTGGAGCCCGGGCATGCGCCGTTTCCGGTCCTCGCCGAGGTCCGCTCCTCCGAGGAGGTCACGGTCGCGCGGCTGATCAATGCCGGGATTCCGGTGTCCGAGGACCAGGATCTGTACCAGCGCCTTCTGCTCAAGGTCGGCAACCGCGACATCTACGGCGCCGATTTCCGCTACGTTCTCGATGAATGGATGCAGGAGCGCAGCTACCCCGAGGACGCGACCGTCTGGGAGCGCGTGGAATGGGGCAACCTGCACGGCTTTCTCGAGCGTGTGACCCGCGACGGCGAGGTCATTGCCGCGCGCGATCAGCGCTGGGACGCGTATCGGGACGTGCAGAAGCGGGCCAATGGCCTGCGCGAGGAGATCCGTGAGATCGAGAAGGACCGCATCGGCGCGGTCAACTACAAGCTCGAGCGTCTGCGTCTGGCCGAAAAACGCCTGCAGCTCGACGGCAAGTCCCGCGCCTCCGACGCGCCCGCCTTTGCCAAGATCGATGCAGAACGCGATGCCTTGAAGCAGCGCTACGACACGCTCAATCAGGAGCGGGGTGATCTCTATCGCGAACTGGGCCGTGACTCGATCACGGTACGCACCATCGATGGCGACCTCCACGAGATCCCGCTGTCCAAGCTGATTTCCGGATGGCAGCCGAATCGCATGAACGTCTTCCAGAAAACCGGCTTCTGGCTGGAGCATTTCTGGCAGTTCATTTCCGACGATCCGCGCGAAGCCAATACCGAGGGCGGCATCTTCCCGGCGATTTTCGGCACCGTGCTGATGGTGATCCTGATGTCGATCTTCGTCACGCCGTTCGGCATTCTCGCGGCGTTGTACCTGCGCGAATACGCGGCGCAGGGGCCGGTGACGCGCGCCATCCGCATCGCGGTCAACAATCTGGCGGGCGTGCCGTCGATCGTCTACGGCATGTTCGGCCTCGGGTTCTTCGTGTACTTCCTCGGCGGCAGCATCGACCGCCTGTTCTATCCGGAGGCGGCGCCGGCGCCGGTGTTCGGAACCCCGGGTCTGATGTGGTCATCGCTGACCCTGGCGCTGCTGACACTGCCGGTGGTCATCGTCGCGACCGAGGAAGGGCTTGCGCGGATTCCGCGGTCGATTCGTGAGGCCTCGCTGGCACTGGGTGCGACCAAGGCCGAGACGTTGTGGCGCGTGGTGCTGCCGATGTCGTCGCCGGCGATGATGACCGGACTGATCCTCGCGATTGCCCGCGCGGCAGGCGAGACCGCGCCGCTGATGCTGGTGGGCGTCGTCAAGCTGGCGCCGAATTTGCCGATCGACGGCAATTTCCCGTTCTTTCACTTCGAGCGAAAGTTCATGCATCTGGGCTTTCACATCTACGATGTCGGCTTCCAGTCTCCGAACGTCGAGGCGGCGCGGCCGCTGGTTTATGCGACGTCGTTCCTGCTGGTGATGGTCATCGTCATCCTCAACATTGCGGCGATCACGATCCGAAACCGCTTGCGCGAACGCTACAAGGCGCTTGAACATTGAACGGTCCGATCCCCGCCGAGTCCCGATCCATGGAAGATTCCCCCATGACTGGTGTTCAGAACAAAACCCCGTTGACCCACGGTATCGACATCGACGCGCTCAAGCGTGAGCAGGCCGGCTCGAACCTGGAGGACGAGACGATCGCGCTGGAGGTCGAGAAGCTCGACCTCTACTACGGGCCGAAGCAGGCGCTCAAGGGCATCGACATGCAGATCCCGCAGAAGAAGGTGACCGCGTTCATCGGTCCCTCCGGCTGCGGCAAGTCGACGTTGCTGCGCTGCTTCAATCGCATGAACGATCTGGTCGATGGCTGCCATATCGACGGCGAGATCCGCCTGCACGGCAAGAACATCTTCGATCGTGACGTCGACGCGGCGATGCTGCGCCGGCGTGTCGGCATGGTGTTCCAGAAGCCCAACCCGTTCCCGAAGTCGATCTACGAGAATGTCGCATACGGCATGCGTCTGGCTGGCGTCGACAAGAAGCGCGTCATCGACGACACGGTCGAATGGGCGCTCAAAGGTGCGGCGCTGTGGGACGAGGTCAAGGATCGGCTGAACGACTCGGCGCTCGGGCTCTCCGGCGGTCAGCAGCAGCGTCTGGTGATCGCGCGGGCGATCGCGATCCACCCGGAAGTGATCCTGCTCGACGAGCCGTGTTCGGCGCTCGATCCGATCTCGACCCTGAAGGTCGAGGAGCTGATCAACGACCTGAAGGATCGCTACACGATCGTGATCGTCACCCACAACATGCAGCAGGCGGCGCGCGTGTCCGACTACACGGCGTTCATGTACATGGGCGAACTGGTCGAATATGGCAATACCGACCAGCTTTTCACCAAGCCGGTCAAGAAGCAGACCGAGGACTACATCACCGGACGTTACGGCTGATCGGGCCGTCGCGGTGGTGCCGGGCTGGAATGCGGGTTTTCGAGGCTAGCGTGTCGAGAGGGGCGGGGCGATCATGAGTACTCCGAGCTACAAGCAGCATATTTCGACCCAGTTCAATGCCGAACTGGAGGACGTCCGTCAGCGCGTGCTCGCGATGGGCGGGTTGGTCGAGCAGCAGATCGTCGATGCGACGCGTTCGCTGATGGAGGCCGATTCCGGGCTGGCGTCCGAGGTCGCGAAGAACGACTACAAGGTCAACGAACTCGAGGTCTACATCGACGAGGAGTGCGCACGCATCTTGGCCCGGCGCCAGCCGACCGCGAGCGACCTGCGTCTGGTGCACGCGGTGATCAAGACCATCACGGATCTCGAGCGGATCGGCGACGAGGCCGAGAAGATCGCCCGCATGGCGATCGATCTGGCCGGCCACGACCGCCTCAGCGAGGGCATGATCGAGGTCCAGCATCTGTCCCGGGACGTGGCACAGATGGTGCACGACGCGCTCGACGCGTTCGCGCGCATGGATGCGGATGCCGCACTGGCGTGCGCGCGCGAGGATCAGGTCATCGACCGCGAGTACGAGGCGCTGCTGCGTCAGTGCATCACGTTCATGATGGAGGATCCGCGGACGATCCGCCGGGTGATGGATATCATCTGGAGCGTCCGTGCGCTGGAGCGCATCGGCGATCACGCCAAGAACATCTGCGAGTACGTGATCTACTACGTCAAGGGCAAGGATGTGCGGCACCTGTCGCTCGAATCGATGGAGAAGGAACTCCGCGACTAGGGCCTGTTAACGCGATGGGCGATCGCTGCGTTGCTGCCGGAAATTGCACCAGGCAAGGCGCGGACCGCCGGCCTTGGTGGTTCCAAGGCCAAGGTTCGCAACGCCGCCCGGCGCGATTTGCGGCGCAACCCGGATGGGACGGGGCGGTATTGGCGCGGTGCGGTGTTGCCAGGTGCTTGCTTGGAATCACCAGGCGGCGCGGCTGGCGTCTTGCCCTGCGCCAATACCCCCTCCGTCGCAACGATTGCCAGAGTGTTAACAGGCCCTAGCCCGTTGCCGGGCCCCGGCGTGCCGGGGGTACCCAGCGGCGTGCCCATCGCCTGAGGATTGCGTACACTTCGCCGCTTCATGGCCCGCCGATCCTCCCGCAAAGCATCCACAGCGCCGAAGCGTCGCCGCATCGCAGTGACGGCGTCGCTGCTGGTCGTGGCGCTCAGTGTCGCCGTCGTCGTCCTGAGCGTCTATCTGATCGGACTCGACCGGCAGATCCGCGGTCGTTTCGCGGGCGCGCGCTGGGCGCTGCCGGCGCAGGTCTACGCGGCGCCGATGGACCTTTATCCCGGGATGGCGATCGGCCCGGCCGAGCTGCTCCACGAACTCGGGCGGCTGGGGTACCGCGAGGATCCGCGGCTGCAATCCACGGGAAGCTATTCACCGTTCCGCCGTCGCGTGGATGTTCACCTGCGCGCGTTCGAGTTCTGGGACGGCCCCCAGCCGGAGCGTCTGCTGTCGATCGGGTTCGACGGCGGCAGCATCGGCTCGTTGAAGGATCTGGCCAGCGGCCAGCCGGTCGACATCGCACGGCTCGATCCGATGCTGATCGGGAGCATCTACCCGCACCAGGGCGAGGACCGGGTGCTGGTCAAGCTTGATCAGGTGCCACCGCTGCTGGTCCGGGGGCTGGTCGCGGTCGAGGACCGTCATTTCTATTCCCACCACGGCATCAGTCTGCGCGCGATCGCGCGGGCGATGGTGGCGAACCTCCGCGCCGGTCACGTGGTGCAGGGGGGCAGCACGATCACGCAGCAGCTGATCAAGAACTTTTTCCTGACCAGCCAGCAGACCTGGACGCGCAAGATCAACGAGGCGTTCATGGCGTTGTTGCTGGAACGCCACTTCGGCAAGGACGAGATCCTCGAAGGCTATTTCAACGAGGTCCATCTGGGGCAGGACGGCGGGCGCGCCGTGCACGGCTTCGGTCTGGGCGCGCGCTTCTATTTCAACAAGCCGCTGAGTGAACTCGAGCCGCAGGAGATCGCGCTGCTGGTCGGGCTGGTCAAGGGGCCGTCGTATTACAACCCGCGCCGCAATCCGGAGCGCGCGCGCGAACGCCGCGATCTGGTGCTGGGCGTCTTCCACAGCGACGGCCTGATCGACGACGCGACCTATGAGGCGGCGGTGCACGCGCCACTCGGCGTCGACGCCGGCCGCCCGCCGGGAGGGGTCGAGCGCTACCCGGCGTTCGTCGAGCTGGTGAAGCGTCAGTTGCGCGGCCAGTATCGGGATGAGGATCTGGTCAGTGAAGGCCTGCGTATTTTCACCACGCTCGATCCGCGCGCGCAGGAGGCGCTTGAGCGGCGGATCGTCGAGACGCTGCCGGAGCTGGAGCGCAGGCGCGGCATGACCGAAGGCACGCTCGAGGCCGCCGGCGTCGTCACCAGCGCCGAGGGCGGCGATGTACTGGCTCTCGTCGGCGGGCGCAACGTGCGCTACGCAGGGTTCAACCGGGCGCTCGACGCCAGCCGGCCGATCGGATCGCTGGTCAAGCCGTTCGTGTACCTGACCGCCCTGAGCCGGCCGGACCGGTACACGCTTCTGACCGAACTGCCCGACGAGCCGATCGAACTGTCGATGCCCAATGGCCAGATCTGGCGCCCGCAGAACTACGACAAGCAGCTGCACGGTCCGCAGCCGCTGTACCAGGCGCTGGTGCGCTCGCTGAATCTGCCGACGGTGCGGCTCGGACTCGATGTCGGACCGGATGCGGTCCTGCAGACGATGCATGCGGCCGGATACGAGGGGGATGCCGTTGCGCTGCCGTCGCTGCTGCTCGGCGCGGTGGAAATCGCACCGCTGCAGGTGGCGCAGATGTATTCGACGCTGGCGGCTGGCGGCTTCCAGGCACCGCTGTCCTCGATCCGCGAGGTCATGACCAAGGACGGATCGCCGCTGAGCCGCTACCCGATCAAGATCCGCCAGACTCTCGCCGACGGACCGGTGTTCCTGGTCGACTGGGCGCTGACCCGGGTCGTCGCCGAGGGCACGGGCCGCGCCGCATACAATGTGCTACCGCCCCAGGTGGTCGTGGCCGGCAAGACCGGAACCACCGATGACTACCGTGACAGCTGGTTCGCCGGCTTCGGTGCCGATCGGGTCGCGGTGGTCTGGGTCGGTCGCGACGATAACCAGTCCAGCGGACTGTCCGGGTCATCCGGGGCGCTGCCGATCTGGGCGCGGACCATGAAGGATCTCGGGGTGCGCGGGCTGGATCCGATCGCGCCGCTGTCGGTCGAGGAGGTCCTGATCGATCCGGCCACCGCGCTGCGCGGTGACGAACACTGCGCTGATGCGGTGTCGGTCCCGTTTCTGTCCGGCAGCGCGCCGGCTGACTGGGCGCCGTGTGCCGGACGGGGCCCGAACCCGCTGGACTGGCTGCGGAGCATCTTCGGCGGCTGAGTCCTGCGCCGAAGCCGCCCGCGCCCGCTACACTAGGCGCCATGCCATCGATCCATCAGACCCCGACGACGACGCTGCGCCTGTTGGTTGCGGCGATCCTCGCACTGGCGGTGACCGCCTGCGGCACCACGCGCGGCACCAAGAATGTCTGGCCGTATCCCGAGCCGCCGGTCATCGGTGAACCGGTGCCGCCACCCACCGGGGCGCGGACGCCGCCGGACCGGGATGCGTCGTCCGGCGGCGTGGTTACGCCGCAACCGATGCCGCCCAGCACCGTCGAGCCGGCGCCGGCGGGGAGTGCGGCGGTGACCGCGTTGATGAAGCAGGCCCGCTCGGAGCTTGACGCGGGGCAGCCGCAGCGGGCTTCGGCGACACTCGAGCGGGCGTTGCGGATCGAACCGCGCAACGCCTATGTCTGGTCGCTCATGGCGCAGACCTCGCTGGCACAGCAGAACTACGCCCAGGCCGAGACGCTGGCGAACAAGGCCAATTCGTTGGCGCGCGGAGACAGCTACGTGCAGATCGAGAACTGGCGGACGATCGAGGCCGCACGGCGTGCCCGCGGCGATGGCGCCGGCGCGCAGGACGCGGCCGAGCGTGTCGCCGAGCTGCAGTTGTGGGTCCGGACGCAACCGTCCACGCGCCGCTGAACGGGTGAGCGTGCGACCCGATGCGGAGGCCCTGGGCGCCGACGGAACCCTCGCGCACGCGATCGACGGGTTCGCGCCGCGCGTCGCGCAGCAGGCGATGGCCGCCGCAGTCGGTGAAACCCTCGAGCGCGGCGACACCCTGATCGTCGAGGCCGGCACCGGGACCGGCAAGACCTACGCGTACCTGGTTCCGGCGCTGCTGTCCGGTTTGAGGATCGTGATCTCGACCGGGACCCGGACGCTGCAGGATCAGCTCTTTCATCGCGATCTGCCGCGGGTGCGCGATGCCCTCGGGGTTCCGGCCCGGGTCGCGCTGCTCAAGGGACGCGCCAACTATCTGTGTCTGTACCGGATGAAGCGCGCCGGCCAGCATCCGGGGCTGCGCTGGGCCGCGGCGACGCTCCGGCAGGTGGAGAACTGGGCGCGCGGGACCGAGTCCGGAGAGCTGTCCGAACTCGGCGAATTCGCCTCTGGAGACGCGCTGACACGGCAGATCACCTCGACGGCGGACAACTGCCTGGGCGTTCGCTGCAGCGATTTCGACCGCTGTTTCGTGGCCGCCGCGCGCCGGCGCGCGCAGGCAGCCGATCTGGTGGTGATCAACCATCACCTGCTGTTCGCCGACTTTCTGCTCAAGGACAACGGCTTCGGCCAGATCCTTGCCGGTTCGGATGCCGTGGTGATCGACGAGGCCCACCAGCTGCCGAATCTGGCCTCGCAGTTCTTCGGGCGCCGTGTCTCGACCGGCCAGCTCCACGAGCTGGCGCGCGACATCCAGCTCGAAGCCCGCAACTGCGGCGATCTGCCGGCGCTGGTCGAGGGCGCGCAGCAACTGTCCGCGGACGTCTCCCGCCTCGAGCTGCATCTGCAGGCCGGCGCCCGTGGGCGCCAGCTGCTCGACCAGTTCCGTGCGCATGCGGAAGTCCACAACGCGCTCGACGATGTTGCGCAGTCGCTGCACGCGTTGGATCAAGCGGTGCGCCCGCTGGAGGAGCGCAACGCCGAATTCGCCGGCTGCGTCGAACGCAGCGCGGCCCTCAATGACGGGTGGCGCCATATCGTCGATCCGCCGCTGCCCGCCGCGGACGCCGCCGACGGCGGCGGTGCCGGCGACGAGGTGCGCTGGGTCGAGGCGCTGCAGCGCGGCGGCAGCTTCAACGCGACCCCGATCGAGGTCGCGCCGGGGTTCCAGCGGATGCGGTCGTTGTATCCCGGCGCCTGGATCATGACATCCGCGACGCTTGCGGCGGGTGACGACTTCGGCCACTACGTCCGCGAACTGGGGCTCGACGACGCCAGGACCGAACGGCTCGACAGTCCCTTCGACTTCGCCAGGCAGGCCCGGCTGTATCTGCCCAGGGGACTGCCGGCACCGAATGCGCCGGCCTACGCCGAAGCCGTGGCGGCGGCGGCGATCCCGGTGATCGAGGCGTCCGGCGGCGGGGCCTTCGTCCTGTGCACCAGTCACCGGGCGCTGCGCATCATCGCCGAGGTTCTGCGGCGGAGCCTGTCGCAGCAGGTCCTCGTGCAGGGCGAGGATGGCCGTTCCGCGCTGCTGGACCGGTTCACCGAGGACGGCAACGCGGTGCTGGTGGGCACCAGCAGCTTCTGGGAGGGCGTCGACGTGCGCGGGCAGGCACTGCGGCTGGTGATCATCGACCGGCTGCCGTTCGCGGCGCCGGGCGATCCAGTCTACGAGGCCAAGCTCGCCGCCATCCGGCGGCGCGGCGGAACGCCCTTTACCGAGTTGCAGCTGCCGGAGGCGATCGTCACTCTGCGTCAGGGTGTGGGTCGCCTGATCCGCGATCCCGCCGATCAGGGCCTGCTGATGCTGTGTGATCCGCGGCTGACGACGATGTCTTACGGGCGGCGCGTGCTGCAGTCGTTGCCGGCGATGCCGCGGCTGCGGGAGCTGGACGAGGCCTGTGACTGGATGCAGACAATAGGAGCAAGGGCTTGAAGGTGCTGGCGCTGGATACGGCGACCGAGGGATGTTCGGTGGCATTGTCGGTGGACGGGCGGATCGTGGCGCGGTTCGAGGCGGTCGGCCGCTCGCACACCGAGCGGCTGATGCCGCTGGTCCGCGAGGTGATGGACGAGGCCGGTCTGCGCTTTGCGCAGCTCGATGCGCTGGTGTGCGGGGTCGGGCCGGGCAGCTTTGCCGGGGTCCGCATCGGCGTCGGCTTCACCAAGGGCATCGCGCTGGCCATCGACCGGCCCGTCGTCGGCGTGTCGTCGCTGGCGATGCTGGCGCGACCGGCCCTGCGCGAGGGCGCCCGGCAGGTCGTCTGCGCCATCGATGCGCGCATGGACGAGGTCTACTTCGGCGCCTATCGGGCCGATCGGGACGGGCTGCCGGAGGCCGTGCTCGATGCCCGCGTGTGCGCGCCGGACCAGGTGCCGGCGCTCGGCGGCGAATGGCATGCCGTCGGCACCGGCTGGGCGCGATACCGCGAGCCGATGCTGGCAGCGACCGGGGCGCAGCTCGCCGCTGTCGATTCCGGAGCGCTGCCGATTGCCGAGGATGCGCTGGCGATCGGCCTGGCGCGGCTGCGGGCGGGCGAGGGGCACGACGCGGCGGAGCTGGTGCCGGTGTATCTGCGCAACAAGGTGGCGCTGACCCTGGACGAGCAACGCGCGCGGCGACGCTGAGCGGTGGAGCCGGGATTCGGCGACTGGAGAATGCGGGTCGATTCAGGCAAACTTCGCGTCCCTCGTCGCCGCTCAGCGGCGCGAGGCACGTCTATGGTGGCCCGTGCCGGCCCTCCGCGACGGCGATCCGTGAACCCCGCCAGGCCCGGAAGGGAGCAACGGTGGCGGTGATGCCGGGTGCCGGAGTCAGCTGGTGCGGGCTACCGCCCTAACGGGGCTTCCATGACCCATCGCGCCGGCCCGATCCGGCGTATAGAGCGTCATGGCGCGCGCCGGCGCTGGTGAGCCGGGCGACGATCCGGGACAATGAGCGGCGAACCGTGATCCAGATACCCTACGCATGAGCTACCTCGCGCTTGCCCGCAAATACCGGCCCCGCCGTTTCGAAGACGTCATGGGGCAGGAGCATGTGGTCCGTGCGCTGTCGCACGCGCTGGCCGGCGACAAGCTGCATCCGGCGATTCTGCTGACCGGAACCCGCGGCGTCGGCAAGACCACGCTGGCGCGCATCATCGCCAAGTCCCTGAACTGCGAAACCGGCGTCACCGCCGAGCCCTGCGGCGTCTGCACCGCCTGCCGCGAAGTCGACGAGGGCCGTTTCGTCGATCTGCTCGAGATCGACGCGGCGTCCAACACCGGTGTCGACGATGTCCGTCAGCTGATCGACAACGCCCAGTACGCGCCGGCGCGTGGACGCTACAAGGTCTATCTGATCGACGAAGTCCACATGCTGTCGAAGAGCGCGTTCAACGCACTGCTCAAGACGCTCGAAGAACCGCCGCGGCATGTGAAGTTCATCCTCGCGACGACCGACCCGCAGAAGCTGCTGGTGACGGTGTTGTCGCGCTGTCTGCAGTTCAATCTCAAGCGCCTGCCGGTGTCGCTGATCCGGGATCAGCTCGCCAAGGTGCTCGGCGACGAGCGCATCGACTTCGACGTCGGCTCGGTGACCGCGATCGCGCGGGCGGCCGACGGTTCGATGCGCGACGGGCTGTCGCTGCTGGATCAGGCGATCGCGTTCTCCGGTGGCAATGCGCTGGAGCGCAATGCGGTGGAGGACATGCTCGGCACCAGCGGCCGGCAGGTGCTGTTCGAGATCCTCGCGGCACTGGCTGCGCATGAGGCGCAAACGCTGTCGGACTGCTTCGGACGGCTCGAGGCGCAGGCCCCGGACTACGCGGCGCTGCTCAACGATCTGTCGGGCGCGTTGCAGCGTCTCGCAATCCTGCAGATGTTGCCTGCGGCGCAGACCGAAGACGATGACGAACAGCTGCTGGCGCTGCGGGAACGCTTTGCGCCCGAGGACGTCCAGCTCTACTACCAGATCGCCATCGGCGGGCGGCGTGATCTGCCGTGGGCGCCGGATCCGCGTCTGGGCTTCGAGATGACCGTGCTGCGCATGTTCGCGTTCAGGCCGGATGCGGACGCCGCGCCGGCCAAGGGCGGTGGCTCCGGTGCGCGTGAACGCGGCGCTTCCACGGGTGGCCGCGCCGCGGGCAGCCCGGATCCGGCGGCGTCCGCAGCGGCTGTCCGGCCGGCGGCGGCTGCGATGCGGGACGCGGAGGCGGCGCCCACCGAGCCTGCGTCCGCGCCGGAATCCGCGCCTGAGCCCCCCGTTGCGGTCGAGCCGGCCTTGCCCGTCGACGCCGACTGGCCGCAGCGGGTCGCCGCGATGCAGTTGGAGGGCTTCACCCGGGCGTTGGCGCGGCACTGCGAATGGGTGGCGATGGATGGGAAGATGGTGCACCTGCGGCTGGAGCCGAAGGTGGCCCACCTGCTGGTGGACGAGCGCCGCCTGCAATTGCAGGAGCAGCTGCGCCGGCAACTTGCACGCGACGACCTGATCCTGCAGATCGAGGTCGCGACCGAGTCGGTGGCCTCTCCGGCCTTGCTGGCGCAGCGGGCCGAGGAGGCGCGCTGGCGCGATGCCGAGGCCGCGATCATGGCCGATCCGGTGGTGCGCGCGTTCCGCGATCATTTCGGTGCGCAGATCCGCGCCGGCAGCATCCGCCCGCTGGATTCCTGAGCGGACGGCCGCATTTTCGAATTCAGAACACGAGTGACGGAGTGACGAACATGAAAGGTGCACTTGGCCAGATGATGCGCCAGGCTCAGCAGATGCAGGAGAACCTCAAGCGCGCGCAGGACGAGATCGCGCAGATGGAGGTCACCGGAGAGTCCGGCGCGGGCATGGTGCGCATCACCTTGAGCGGCAAGCATCAGGCGCGCAAGGTCGAGATCGCGCCGGAAGCGATGCAGGAAGACAAGGAATTTCTCGAGGATCTGATCGCCGCGGCGATCAACGATGCGACTCAGCGTGTCGAGGATGCCGCCAAGGAGCGCATGGCCCAGGCGACCGCCGGCATGCCGATTCCGCCGGGAATGAACCTCGGCCTGTAGAACCGATCGCCCCCGCCGGAGGGAGGGATCCGGCGGGGGCGGGCGATTTCAGTCGCCGAGGCCCATGGCCGGGTCGCTGATCGAATGCCGGCCGGTTTCGACCCGCCCCGCGAAGCGCCGCAGATAGCGGGCGTCGCCCTCGATCCTGACGCTGAAGTCGTACCAGGCGCCGCTGTCGGCCAGGATCCAGGCCTGTTCGAGCTGCGCCCCGGCTGCCAGGTCGAGGCGCCACGGGCCGTCGTCGCGGTAGGCGTTGGCCTCGAGCTCGACGACGCATGCGGCGCCGGTGTCGTTGCGCACTTTCAGCAGGACATCGCCGTTGGCGACGTCGTAGCACACCATGATTTCCGGGGTGCCGGCGGCCGGAGCCAGTGTGTTGCCGGCGAAATGACGGTGAAAGCCGTTGGGGCCGAGGACCCACAGGTCGTAGTCCCCGCCGCGCAGCGTCGTCGCCCAGGTGTCGGACAGGCGTTTGCCGGACTCGACGGTATAGCGCCGCGGGACCGCGCTGAGATTCAGCCGGTCGTACACGTGAAAGACCGCGGCCTGAGTTCCCGTGTTGTCGAAATCCAGCGCAACCGCGGCCCGGTCGACGCGGGCACCGACGTGCAGTTCATAGGGCAGGGCCCGTGACGGCCGCGCGCCGGGATCCTGCAGCGGACGCGTGCCGGCCTCGTCGAGGGGGGCGGGAATCTGCTCGAGGCGCTCCTGCTCGCTGCGGATCTGGTCGGCATGCTCGCGACTGAAACGCGGCAGCTCGGGGAAGGCCTCGTCGTTGGGCGCGGCGAAGTTGAAGCAGGACGTCAGGTCGCCGCAGACGGCGCGGCGCCAGGGGCTGATGTTCGGCTCGTACACCCCGAAACGCGCCTCGATGAAGCGGATGATCGAGGTGTGATCGAAGACCTGCGAATTGACCCAGCCGCCACGGCTCCACGGCGAGATCACGTACATCGGCACGCGGGGTCCGGGGCCGAACACGCCCTGGTGGAATTCGAGCCCTTCATAGCGTTCCGCGCGGTCGTCGACGGTGGAGGCGCCGGCGAGGCTGCCGTCGAGCCGCCGCGACGGCGCGCACGGCGGCGGCACGTGGTCGAAGAAGCCGTCGTTCTCGTCGAACATGACCAGCAGCACGGTCTTGCTCCAGACCGCGGGGTCGGCGATCAGCGCCTTGATGACTTCCTGGATGAACCATCCCCCCTGGACCGGACTCGACGGGCCGGTGTGCTCCGAATAGCGGGCGGGTCCGACGATCCACGACACCTGGGGCAGGGTGCCGGCGAGGACGTCATCGCGCAGCGCGTCGAACGTGCCGGCCGGCATCGTCGTCGAGACGCCCTTCATCAGCGGTGAGGCGTTGTCGGTGTAGTAGGCCTCTCGATACGGGCGGAAGCCTTCGAGCGAGTTGTCGGTGAAGTTGTCGTCCATGTCCTGGTAGACCTTCCACGACACGCCGGCCGCCTCGAGGCGTTCGGGGTAGGTGGTCCAGGTAAAGCCGTCCTCGGGCGGCCCCATGTCGTCGTTGTCGTTGTATAACGGCGGGCCGCCACCGGTTCCGAACGGATCGTTGGTGCCGGTGAACATGAACAGGCGGTTGGGATTGGTGTTGCCCTGGAATGCGCAGTGGTACGCGTCGCACAGGGTGAAGGCGTTGGCCAGGGCGAACTGGAGCGGCAGTTCCTCCTCCCGGTAGTACCCCATGGACTGCGGTTCCTTGAAGGTCGGCCAGTGTCCGAAGCGCCCCTTGTTCCAGGCCGGCGTGGCGTTGTCCCAACTGTGCGGCGTCCCGGAGACGCGCTGGGCGTTGCCGCTGCGGCTGTCCAGGTGATACGGAAGGATGACGCGGCCCTGCAGGTCCCGCTGTTCCCAGACCGAGCGCCCGCCGCTTTGCGGCACGGTGAAGCGATCCCCGAATCCGCGCACGCCGTGCAGGGTGCCGAAGTAGTGGTCGAAGCCGCGATTCTCCTGCATCAGCACCACGATGTGCTCGACATCCTCGAGCGTGCCGCTGCGATGATGGGCCGGAATCGCCAGTGCGTCGCGGATGCACTGCGGCAGCATCGCGCCCGCCGTCAGGCTGCCGGCGAGACGCAGGAAGCCGCGCCGGTCGAGACTCATGAGCGGTCCCCGCCGGTGGACGGTGGGGTTGCGGGACGGTCGCAGGCGGCGAGCCGGCGCGCGCCTGCTGCATCGCCGTCCGGCGGGCAATGGATCACGGCGGGGACCCGGGCGCGGGATGCGGAGCTGCCGTCGGTCGTCGAGGGGGTGACTTCGCTGCTGCTGCACGCCGATGTCAGCAGCGGCAGCAGGGCGACGAAGGCGAGGAAGAACAAAGGTCGCACGGCGGGTCTCGGCTCGGGCCGGCACCCACGGCGGGGCCGGCGGACGCGCAGTCTAGGCCGCATCTGCGACAGCGATGTGACTCGTGGCCCACGCGTTGCGGCGGTCGGCCACACCGGATTCAGGTCACCAGGTCGGGCGCGTTGCGTCCGGTCAGCTCGCCGATGCGGGCCAGCGATTCGAGCGCGGTGCGCAGGGGTGCCAGCGCGTCGGCGACCGTCCAGCCCAGCGCCGACGGGTCGGATTCGTAGCGTTCAAGGTACACGCGCAGGGTGGCGCCCTGAGTGCCGGTGCCGGACAGGCGCAGCACGATCCGGGCATGGTCGCCGCAGACCACGCGCAGTCCCTGGCCGGTCGCGAGGCTGCCGTCGACCTTGTCCTGATAGCTGAATTCGTCGGCCAGGGTGACCTCCCAGTCGCCGAGTTTGTGCCCCGGTAGTGCGCCCAGCGTCCCGGAGAATGCCTGCATCACCGCTTCGGCATCCGGCCCCTTCAGGCCCTCGTAGTCGTGGCGCGCATAGTAGTGACGGCCGTAGCGGTGCCAGTGCTGCTGTGCGATCTGCTCGACCGACTGCCCGGTGACCGCGAGCGTGTTGAGCCACGCCAGGACCGCCCACAGGCCGTCCTTCTCGCGCGTATGCGAGGAGCTGGTGCCGAAGCTTTCCTCTCCGCAGATCGTGACGTCTCCGGCATCGAGCAGATTGCAGAAGAACTTCCAGCCGGTCGGGGTCTCGTACAGCGGCACCTTGAGCGCCTTGGCGACGTGGTCCGCGGCGCGGGAGGTCGGCATCGAGCGGGCAATGCCGCGCAGTCCCGAGCGGTAGCCGGGGAGTCGGGGCAGGTGCGCCGCCAGCATCGCCAGCGAATCGCCCGGGCTGATGAAGATGCCCTTGCCGAGGATCATGTTGCGATCGCCGTCGCCGTCGCTGGCGCCGATCAATGCCGGGGCGCCTTCCGACATCGCCAGATCGAACAGGTGTTTGCCGTAGACGAGGTTCGGATCCGGATGGCCGCCGCCGAAGTCGCTCAGCGGCGTGGCGTTGATCACCGCGGCGGCCGGCGCGCCCAGTTGTTCGACCAGGATGCGCTGGGCGTAGGGGCCGGTGACCGCGTGCATCGCGTCGAAACGGACACCGTTGCCGCGGGAGATCCAGTCCGCGATGCGATCGAAGTCGAACAGGCCCTGCATCAGCTCGGCGTAATCGTCGACACAGTCGACGACCTCGATCGAGGTGCGATCGATGACGACCGTGCCACGGCGATCGATGTCGACGTTGGCGCCTTCGTAGATGCGGTAGCCGTCGATCGCCTTGCTGCGTTCGTAGATGCGCTGGGTCAGGCCCTCTCCGGCCTGGCCGCCACCGGCGATGTTGAACTTGATGCCGAAGTCGCCATCGGGTCCGGCGGGATTGTGGCTGGCGGTGAGCAGGAAGCCGCCCGCGGCATCGTGCTTGCGGATCAGATGCGACGCCGCCGGCGTCGACAGCAGGCCGCCCTGGCCGATGATGATGCGGCCGACCCCGTTGGCCATCGCCATCGCGACCACGACCCGGATCGCGTCGCGGTTGTGATAGCGCCCGTCGCCACCGATCACCAGGGTTGCGCCCTTGAGGGCGGGGACGCAGTCGAACACCGCCTGGACGAAGTTCTCGAGATAGTGCGGCTGCTGGAAGACGCTGACCTTCTTTCGCAATCCGGCCGTGCCAGGTTTCTGATCGAGGTAGGGGCTGCTCGAAATTTCTCGAATGGCCATGGTTGTCGTCGGCGTTGTGAGCGGGTGAGGCCTATCTTATAGTCCTTGACATGCAATCCAGTATGTATCTGAAGGCCGCCGATCCGAACGCACACCGGATCGCCCGCCTGATCGACCTCTATGAGCACAACTTCCGGCTGCTGCAGCGGCTGGTGCCCGAGCTCGACGCTCCGTACGACCAGGCTGTGTCGCGCAGCCACAGCGATTGTCCGTTGCACCTCGAGGTTGCCGACCGGGACCGCTACACGCTGACCCTGCGGCTGAGCTACGAATTCATCGACGAGCACGGAATGCGTCGCCAGCCCGATCTGTGGGTTCGCGTCTATCGCGACGCGTCGGTGGCCGAGGCGCTGGAATGCAGTCACCGCCCGCCGTGGCGCGCGGAGGACGAGGCCGACCCCGCGGCTCATGCGTTCCTGTCCGAGCAGTGGCGGCGCAATCTGATGCTCAACAAATGGCTCGAATATCTGCTCGAGCACGGCCACGGCTTCGGCCTCCAGGAGCGGCCACGGACGGTGGCGGTAGCCTGAACCGGCCGCCGTCGGAGCGTCGCCGGCGGCATGCTGCTCGTCCCGGTTTTCGGCAACGATGGCCTGTGGATGGCGTTCAACGCCTACGTCGTCCTGCGCGCGCTGACGCTGATGCGGTACTGGCCGAAGCTCCGGCAGGAGATCCGGGGCGGTTGAGTATGTCGGGCGTCGACTGCGGCGTTTTAGATCGCGCCGCTGTCGTGGAGGAGCCGGGCGACGGCTTCGGCGATGCGGCGATAACCGGCGGCATTCGGATGGATGGCGTCCGACTTGAGCCCACGTTCGCCGAGCGTGGCCGGAATCACCTCGAGATCGGCCGGCACCTCCAGCGCATCGGCGATCGCCGCGTACTCGGGCGCGGCCTTGAGGCGCAGCAACTTCGGCTCAGGCACGCCGAGCAGGATCACGGCGCTGCCGCTGGCGCGAATGCGCCGGATCATCTCCTCGAGATTGCGTTGCATCGCCGTGCGATCCATCTGTCGCAGCATGTCGTTGCCGCCGCTGCACAGCACGACCAGCTCGGGCCGGAATTCACGCAGGGTCGAGTCCAGGCGTTCCAGCGCCTCCGGCGTCGTCTCTCCGGGGACGCCGGCATTGACCACCCGCAGTCCGACCAGCGTCTGCAACTGGCGCGGATAGGCCTGTTCGCTGGTGGCGCCGATACCGTAGGTGAGGCTGTCGCCATACGCGAGGATCACCGCGTCGGTCGACAGCGGGGCGATACCGGGGGGCGACTTGCCGCAGCCGGCGGCAACCAGGGCCCACGCCAGCGTCAGCCACAGCAGGGCGGTTTGCCAGCGCCGGTGCCTGCCCGGCAGACTGCGGCGCTGTCCGAATATTTCCGATCCGATCATGCTCTATGAACTCGAAGGCCAGCGCCCCCAGTGTAGCGACGACGTGTGGGTGGCCGACAACGCGACGGTGATCGGCCGGGTCGAGCTCGGCCGGGCGGCGAGCGTCTGGTTCAACTGCGTGCTGCGCGGCGACAGCGACCGCATCGTCGTCGGCGATGCCAGCAACATCCAGGACGGCTCGGTTCTGCATACCGACCACGGCATCGAACTGCGCGTCGGCCGTGGCTGCACGGTGGGGCACATGGTGATGCTGCACGGCTGCCAGATCGGCGACAACAGCCTGATCGGCATCAAGAGCGTCGTGCTCAACGGTGCGCGCATCGGCGCCGACAGCATCGTCGGCGCCCACTCGCTGGTGACCGAGAACAAGCGGTTTCCGGATGGCGTGCTGATCGTCGGCGCGCCGGCACGGGTGGTGCGGGAACTGACCGATGCCGAGCGCCAGGCGGTGCGGGCATCGGCCCGGCACTATGTCGACAACGCCCGGCGCTTTGCGCAGGGGCTGAAGCCGGCCCCCCTCAGCTGACCTTGAGCTGTTTCGGGACCGCGTAGTGGCGCAGCGTGCCGCTGCGTTCGGTGACGTCGCTCCAGAGCGTGGCATCGAAGCCGATCTGCGCCACCGCGCAGGTCGGCATGTCGTCGAAACTGCAGCGGGCCAGGGCGTGCGCCAGATCGGTCATGCCGGGATTGTGTCCGAACAGCATCACATGGCTGTCACCGTCGTCGAGCAACTGGACCAGCGTAAGCAGCGAATCCGCCGACGCTTCGTAGATCCGCGGGCGCACGTCGATGTGACGGGGATCGATGCCGAGGGTCTCCGCGAACAGGCGCGCGGTGGTGATCGCGCGCAGCGCCGGGCTGGAGACCATGCGGTCCGGCCGGTCGAGCAGTTTGCGGACATAGGCTGCCATGCGCGGCGCGTCGCGCCGGCCACGGTCGTTGAGCGGCCGTTCGAAGTCGGACAGTTCCGGATAGTCCCAGGAGGACTTGGCGTGTCGGACCAGTGTCAGCAGGCGCATGAGGCGGGTGAGGATGGACGGGTCGCCATTCTAGTCAGCGCAGTGTGACATCGGCAGGTAGACGTCATAGCGCGTCTGGGTCGCCTGCAACTGGAAGCTGGGAGTCCGCCCGGACAGCGTGACCGCACCGCTTGGGCGCTTGACCACCACCCGGCGGCGGGCCGCGCGCAGTGCCGGCTCCAGCAGGGTGCCGGCATCGACGTCCCCGCCGGTGAGTTCGCGCAGGAACTGCATGTCCTTGCCCGGCAGGGCCTGTTTGTCGCGGTGCGGATACATCGGATCGAGATGCACCACGTCCCACCGCCGGCCGGATGCCAGTACCGCGGCGGCGTCGGCCTCGATCAGTTCGATGCGTTCGGCCGTCTCGCGCCACTGCGGGTCGGCTAGGGCGTGCCGGTGGGCGTCGCGCAGCAGCGCCGCGAACAGAGGCTGGCGCTCGACCATCGTGACCCGGGCGCCGAGCGCCGCGAGGACGAAGCCGTCGCGCCCCATGCCGGCGGTGGCGTCGAGCACGCTCAGGGGTTCGGTGGCCTTGTGCAGGCCGATCGCGCGCGGCAGCGGTGCGCGCTTGCCGGCAGCGATGCGCCGCCGGATTTCGGGCGCGGTCCAGTCGCAGCGCAGCGGCTTGAACTTCGGGAGATGCGCGGCCACCAGCGCCAGTCGACCGTCGATCGTCTCCAGTGAAAACGAAACGCCCCGGAGCGGGTCCGGGGCGTCGGTACGGCGAGTGGCCAAGAAGCTGGTCAGAGCTTGCTGGCGTCGAAGAAGCTGGCCATGCGCTGGGCCAGCATCATGTCGCCTTCGATCTGCAGCTTGCCGGTCATGAACGCGGTCATGCCGTTGAGTTCGCCCTTCATCAGTGCCACCAGATCGTCGTCTTCCATCGTGATGGTGACGTCGGCGCTGTCCGACTGGCCGTCTGCGACCGAACAGCCGCCGTCCTTGATCATGACGTGGGCCGGGGTCGAGCAATTGAACTGGATGGTGCAGTCACCGCCAGCGGCAGCGTCAGCGTTGAAGGCGCTGGGCAGGTTGTGAAGCAGTTCGGAAGCGGACATCGGTGTCTCCGGTATGACTGAAATAGTGGAGCCGGCATCGTAACCATCGCCGCAGGTGGCGGCAACCATGCGAACGGACTAGTGGAAATATTTGTTACCGTTGGGTTTTTGCAGGCGCCCGGGCGAGCTGCGCCAGCCGTTGGGCCAGCGCGGGTCGCAGCAGGACCACGTTGACGCTGCTGGCATAGATCCGTCCGTCCCGACGCAAGCGTTCAATGGCCTCGTGATCGTGCGTCTGCTGCAGTACGACAAAGTCCGTGCCCTCGCTGAGTTCAGCGAGCAAGCGCTTGAACAGGCGGAAACCGCTGCCCTTGGCTGCCCCCGCCGCGAGGTCGACCTCGCGCAGTGAAAGCCATGAACGGTAATCATTCATTCCAATGCGGCCAGCAGGAAATGGGCGCGCGCGACCGCGATCGGCATCGACTCCTGCTGTTGCCAGCAGCGCACCACCGCATGCGCGACACGGCTGCCGACGCGCGAGATCTCGCAGCGCGCGTACGCGTCCTCGGCGCGCCCCGACAGCAGATAGTCGATCGAGAAATCGATGCTCTTGGGCACCCGGTCGAGATCGAGCCTGAGCATCAGCTCGAGCAGCGCGGCATTTTCCATGAACGCCGCGGTGACGCCCCCATGCAGGGCGTTGGCCTGACGGTTGCCGACCAGTTCGGCGCGGAATGGCAGGCGGGCGGTGACCCCGGAGCCTTCGCCGTCGAGCTCGATGCCGAGGAAGCGGGCGAACGGCACCAGCGCGAGCAGTTCCGAGTAGCTGCCTTCGTCGCGGGCGAGGCGTCGGGCGCGTTGCAGTCGGGTGGTCATGTGCGCTCCCGCAGACGCCGCGACGAGCGCATGAACACGGCCTGCGAAGTGGCGATTGGCGTGTCGGCATCGATCTGCCACACGGTGGCGCTGGCGAAGGCAATGGTCTGCGTGATGCGGGTGCACTGCGCGCGGCAGATCACGTCGAGCGGGCGCAGGGCCGGGCGCAGGTAGTCCATGCGCAGGTCGATGGTCGCCACCGGCTCGTAGCTGTCGAACTGCGACAGCACCGCCGAACCGCAGGCGCTGTCGACCAGAGCCGTCACGATGCCGGGATGGATGAGGCCGCGCTCCGCGTCTCCGAGCCATTCGTCACGATAGGGCAGCATCATCTCGACCGCCCCGACATCGATGCGGGTAATCTGCATTTTGCAGGTGTTCGCAAATGGAACGGCGCTCTGGAAGCGGTTGGCGAGCGCGTCGCGGTAGGTTTCGGTCATCACGGCGTCGGCCTTGTGGTTTTGGAGCATTCTAGGGCAAGCATGGGAGGTCGGTGCGTTACACTGCGCGACATGGACAGGCGTGAATCGGTAATGAAGATGACCGGCCTTGAGCAGCGTTTGCGGCGGGCGCTGGCCGAGACGTCGCTGGATGCGCCGCGGCCGCTGTGCGATCTCGAGTTGCCGATGGGCTTGGATCGTCTGATGCCCAAGACGATGTTCGAGCGCCTGCGCCCGGCGGCGGTGCTGGCGCCGGTGATCAAGCGCGAGCATTCGCTGTCGATGCTGCTGACGGTCCGCTCGCATCGCCTGCGCTCGCATCGGGGGCAGATCAGCTTTCCCGGCGGCGGGCGCGACGACGGCGACGCGGGGTCGGTCGATACGGCGCTGCGTGAAGCCCGCGAGGAGATCGGTCTCGATCCCGGATCGGTGGAGGTGGTCGGATTTCTCGATGACTATCCGACCCTGTCGCGCTACCTGGTGACGCCCGTCGTCGGCGTGGTCCACGGCGAGCCGGATCTGCGCCTTGACGACGGCGAGGTTGCGGAGGCATTCGAGGTGCCGCTGGATTTCCTGCTCGACCCCGACAATTTCGAGCGCAAGATCCTCGGGCGCGATGGCCTCAATGTGCCGTTCATGGAGCTCAACTGGCAGGCCTACCGGATCTGGGGGGCGACCGCCGGGATGCTGTGGGATCTGGCGCGCAAGGTGGCGAGCCTGGCATGAGCGATGCAATGGAGCAGGCACTGCGGTTGCAGCGGCGCGCCGTCGCGATCGGGTTCGACTGGCGCGACATCGACGAGATGTGGGACAAGCTGCTCGAAGAGGTCGACGAACTGCGTGAGGCCGTGGCCGGCGACGATCCGGAGTGTGTGCGCGAGGAACTGGGCGACGTGTTGTTCATGGTCGTCAATCTGGCGCGGCAGCTGGGGGTCGATCCGGATGTTGCTTTGTCGGGGACCAATGCAAAATTCCAGGGGCGCTTCGCCAGAATAGAGGCGGAGCTGGACCGCCTGCCGCCACCGGGGGATCCGGGTCGGCTCGATGCGATGGAAGCCGTCTGGCAAAGCGCCAAGGCGGACGAGAAGCGCCACAAGCGGCGCCGTTGAGGCAGTGGAGAGGAGGGGCGCCGCCCGGAGTCATGCGGGCGGCGACCGGAAAACCAGGGGGAGTGTTATGCGTATCGGTATCGTCGTCGATTCCGGCTGTGATCTGCCGTCGGATTTCATCGAGCAGAACCGGATCAGGATCCTGCCGATCACGATCCATCTCGGCGGGCAGGATCTGGTCGATGACCGGAGTCCCGACAAGACGCTGGACTTCTATCAACGGCATCTCGGCGCCAAGGGCGACGCCGGGACATCGCCGTTCTCGGTCGAGCAGATCAAGAACGTCTTTCTGTCCGAGCTGGTGATCGACTACGACTTTGTCTTCTGTCTGACGATCGCCAGCAGCCGCAGCCCGATTCACGACAATGCGGTCCAGGCGTCGTTTGCGATCCTCAAGGAATACAAACCGATCCGGGAGCAGGCCGGGGTGTCGGGGCCGTTCGCGCTGCGCGTGATCGACACCCAGAATCTGTTCGCAGGGCAGGCGATCACCGCGGTCGAAGTCGCGCGCATGATCCGCGACGGCGTCAACAATCCGAACAAGATTCGCGAACGCCTCGAGTTCCTGGTGCACAACACTTACGGGTACATGGTGCCGCGCGATCTGCACTATCTGCGGGTGCGCGCGCAGAAGAAGGGCGATCGCAGTGTCGGCTGGTTCGGCGCGATGCTTGGCAGCGCGCTCGATATCAAGCCGCTGATCCGTGGCTACCGCAACGAGACCGGTCCTGTGGCCAAGCTGCGGCATTTCGACGATGCCGCGTCGAAGCTGTTCGCCTATGTCGGCCGACAGATCGAGCGGGGACTGCTGACGCCGACCCTGTGCCTGAGCTATGGCGGCGACCTCGCCGAGCTGCAGCGCCTGCCGGGCTACGCGGATCTGGCCAAGCAGTGCCGCACGGCCGAAGTGGAGCTGGTCACCAGCGTGATGGGGGTCACCGGTGCGGTCAATGTCGGCGAGGGGGCGCTCGCGGTGGCATTCGCGGCCGCGGAGCACGAGCTCGATCTGTAGCCGGGCAACCCATGCCGGTGCGGCGGCGGACTGGCGCGCCGCGTCGCTGCCGCTAAGCTATGCGGCCTGAGTTCAACCGGACCGATTGATGAGCAACTCCCGAATCGCCGTTCTCGGCGCGACCGGCCGCATGGGGCGGGCGGTGATCCAGGCCTGTGATCTGGCGGGCGACGTCAGCCTGGGGGCGGCGCTGGAGCGGGCCGGCAGCACGGAGATTGGCAAGGATGCGTCCCTTCTGGCGGGGCTGGCCGCGAGTGGGGTGCTGGTGCGCGAGGATCTGGCCGCGAGCGGCGACGACTACGACGTGCTGATCGATTTCACCCGGCCCGAGGGCACGATGGCGGCGCTCGAGGTCTGCCTCGAACAGGGCAAGGCGATGGTGACCGGGACCACCGGCCTGAGCGCCGAGCAGCGGGCGCGGATCGAGACGGCGTCCAGGCGCATTCCGATCTGCGTCGCCGCCAATTTCAGCATCGGCGTCAATCTGTGCCTGAAACTGCTCGAGGACGCGGCGCGGGTGCTGCGGGACGACTTCGACATCGAGATCGTCGAGGCGCATCACCGCCACAAGGTCGATGCGCCCTCGGGAACGGCACTGGCGATGGGAGAGGCCGTTGCCGCTGGCGCCGGCCGGGATCTGGCGAGCTGCGCCGTCTACGAGCGCCAGGGCCACACCGGGCCGCGTCCGGCCGGCGCGATCGGATTCGCGACCGTGCGCGGCGGCGACGTCGTCGGCGATCACACGGTGATGTTTCTGGGCGAGGGCGAACGGGTCGAGATCACCCACAAGGCGTCGAACCGGATGAATTTCGCGCGCGGTGCGGTGCGCGCGGCCGGATGGCTGCACGGGCGCCCGGCCGGGCTGTACACGATGCGCGACGTCCTGGAGCTGTGAGGTGGCGGCGGCATCGAACCTGATCCGCCCCGCGCGTCCGGGCGACGCGCCGCTGATCCTAGAGCTGATCCGGGCGCTGGCCGACTACGAGAAGCTGTCGCATGAGGTCGAGGCGACCGTCGAGGCGTTGGACCGCGATCTGTTCGGCGACCGCCCCCATGCGGAGGCGCTGATCGCGGAGCACGACGGGCAGGGCGTCGGATTCGCGCTGTACTTCCACAACTACTCGACTTTTCTCGGACGCCCGGGGATCTATCTCGAGGATCTGTTCGTGCGGCCCGAGGTGCGAGGGCGGGGCATCGGCAAGCAGCTGCTGACGCAACTGGCGCGGATTGCCGTCGACCGTGGCTGCGGGCGTCTCGAATGGTCGGTGCTGGACTGGAACGAGCCGGCGATCGCGTTCTACGCGTCGCTGGGCGCCGACCTCAAGCGTGAGTGGCTGATCAATCGTCTGACCGGAGACGCGCTGCACGCACTGGCCGACGCCGGCGGTTCGCGATAAAACAGCGTCAGGCGCCGGCAGGCGCGGTGTCCGGGGCAGCGGAGTGACGTCAATGAAGCCAGTGCTTGCACGCGGGGTCGGGGCGGTCGCTGCGGCGGACGGACGGACGTTGTCCCGGCTGACCTGGGACTTCCTCGGCGGTGGCTGAGCGTCGCGGCGGCAGCGGGGCGGGCGCGACGCGTGCGGCGATACGCGGGCGCGGAACCGCGCTCAACCCGGAGGGGCGTTTCGAGGACAGAACACGGGGTGACATCGACGATGGTTGGGCTGCCGAGGACGAGTCACCGTCACCGCGGACCGAGCTATATGTCGAACACGCGCGCAGCATCATTTCACGCAACGCGTCGCCGGACCTGCCTTTCGACCAGAGCCTCAATCCTTATCGGGGTTGCGAGCATGGCTGCGTGTACTGCTATGCGCGACCGGCGCATGCCTATATGGATCTGTCGCCGGGCCTGGATTTCGAGACCAAGCTGTTCTACAAGCCCGACGCGGCCGTTCTGCTGGAGCGGGAACTGCGCAATCCGCGCTACCGCCCGCGCCTGATTTCGCTCGGGGCGAATACCGATCCCTACCAGCCGGTGGAGCGGCAACTGCAGATCACCCGGCAGATCCTGGAGGTGCTGGCGCGTTTCCGTCATCCCGTCGTCATCGTGACCAAGGGGGCGGCCATGATCCGACGGGATGTCGACCTGCTGACGGATCTGGCGCGCGACGATCTGGTCGAGGTGGCGGTTTCGGTCACCACGCTGGATCCCGAACTGAAACGGCGCCTGGAGCCGCGCGCCGCATCGCCTGGCCTGCGCCTGAAGGTGCTCGAGCAGCTTGCGGCGGCGGGCGTGCCGACCCGGGTGATGTTCTCTCCGGTGATTCCCTTCATCAACGACGCGGAACTCGAGCAGGTGCTCGAGGCGGCCGCCGGTGTCGGCGTCCGCAGTGCGAGCTACATCATGTTGCGGCTGCCTTACGAGGTGAAGGCACTGTTCGCCGACTGGCTGCAGGTCCACTACCCGTTCAAGGCAGAGCATGTGATGAGCCTGGTGCGCCAGATGCGCGGGGGTGCCGACAACGACAGCCGTTTCGGTCGGCGTATGCGCGGGCAGGGCCAATATGCCGAGCTGATCGCCCAGCGGTTCCGGCTGGCATGCCGGCGCCTGGGCCTGAACCGCGGCAGCGGGCCGGCGCTGTCGGTCGATCGGTTCAGGGTGCCGGAGCCGGACGGCCCACAGTTGGCGCTCGGGTTGTGAACCCGGTCACATCGACCGGAAACTGCAAAAAAGACGTGGACGCTGATGCGGCTAAACCCTATAATGCGCGGCTAATCCGGGACGGGGGCGCGCGCCCCCGTTTCCATGTCCGCAGCAGTGATTAGAACCACCTATGAGTGAATTAAAACCGGCCTTGCTCGCACTTGCGGACGGCTCCGTTTTCCGCGGCCTTTCGATCGGCGTTGACGGGCAGACAGTCGGTGAGGTGGTCTTCAATACCGCGATGACGGGGTATCAGGAGATCCTGACCGATCCTTCCTACCGGGAGCAGATGGTCACGCTGACCTACCCGCACATCGGCAACGTCGGCAGCAACGACGAGGACGCCGAGTCCGACAAGGTGCAGCTGGCCGGCCTGATCCTGCGCGAGGTGCCGCGCCGGCACAGCAGCTTCCGCTCGACCGAGGATTTCAGCGCCTACCTCAAGCGCAACGGTGTGGTCGCCATCGCCGGCATCGACACCCGGCGGCTGACCCGTATTCTGCGGGACAAGGGCGCGCAGAACGGCTGCATCGTGGCCGGCGGCCGGATCAGCGAGAAACGGGCGCTCGAAGCGGCGAAAGACTTCCCGGGGCTCAAGGGCATGGATCTGGCCAAGGTCGTCACCACCGCCAAGTCCTACGCCTGGAATACGGGCTCCTGGCAGCTCGAGAGCAACCGCGAGATCCAGTGCGATGGCGGGCGCTACCACGTGGTGGTCTACGATTTCGGGGTCAAGCGCAACATCCTGCGCATGCTGGTGGATCGTGACTGCCGCGTGACCGTGGTGCCGGCGCAGACGCGGGCGTCGGACGTACTCAAGCTCAAGCCCGACGGCGTGATGCTGTCCAACGGCCCGGGCGACCCCGAGCCCTGCGACTACGCGATCAAGGCGGCTCGCGAGCTGATCCGCAAGCAGGTTCCCCTGTTCGGAATCTGCCTCGGGCACCAGATTCTCGGTCTGGCCGCCGGCGCCAAGACGATGAAGATGAAATTCGGCCATCACGGCGCCAACCATCCGGTGCAGGATCTGAAGACCGGGCACGTCATGATCACCAGCCAGAACCACGGCTTCGCGGTCGACGAGGCGTCCCTGCCGGACAACGCCGAGGTGACGCATCGGTCGCTGTTCGACGGTTCGAACCAGGGCATCCGCCTGACCGATGCGCCGGCATT
The DNA here is from genome assembly GCA_028698335.1 of Nevskiales bacterium. Taxonomy (GTDB): domain Bacteria; phylum Pseudomonadota; class Gammaproteobacteria; order Nevskiales; family Nevskiaceae; genus Solimonas. Next base: position 173,553 of record JAQVDP010000002.1, read on the forward strand.
CAGTTTCCAGGGGCATCCGGAAGCCAGCCCCGGCCCGCACGACGTCGCAGAGCTGTTCGATCGATTCGTGCGCTTGATGGCGGACGCCTGAGCGTGTTCGGCGTGACCGACATCACCACGTACGTCGTCGGGGTGGTGTTCATCGTGCTGCTGCCCGGTCCGAACTCGATGTTCGTGCTCAGCGTCGCCGGGCGTGCCGGCGTGCGTGCCGGCTACCGGGCCGCCGCAGGCGTGTTCGTCGGCGACCTGGTGCTGATGTGCGCCGCAGCCGCCGGGATGGCGTCGCTGCTACAGGCCTATCCCGCGCTGTTCGGAATGTTCAAGATCGCCGGCGCGATGTATCTGGCGTGGCTCGGTCTGGGCATGTTGCGCAGGGCCTGGCGGGACTGGCGCAGCAACGCGCAGCCCCGGATCGAGCGGGAACCGGCCGCCGCTCCGGTGTCGCGGCCGTTCGCGCGCGCCCTGACGATCAGCCTGATGAACCCGAAGGCGATTCTGTTCTTCGTGTCGTTCTTCCTGCAGTTCGTCGATCCGGGATATGCCCACCCGGCACTGAGTTTCGCGATTCTCGGCGCGATCGTGCAGGTGGTCAGCCTCGGGTATCTGAGTGCGTTGATTTTTGCCGGCCATCGGCTGGCGTCGGGCCTGCGGACGCGTCGTCGCGTCGCGGCCGGTGCCAACGGTGGGGTCGGCGCCCTGTTTCTCACCTTCAGCGCCAGGCTGGCAACAGCCGCGGCGGGATAAGCAACGATGCCAAAACGTCAAGACATCAAGAGCATCATGATCATCGGCGCCGGGCCGATCGTGATCGGTCAGGCCTGCGAGTTCGATTACTCCGGAGCGCAGGCATGCAAGGCGCTGCGGCAGGAGGGGTACCGGGTGATCCTGGTGAACTCCAACCCCGCGACGATCATGACCGACCCGGAGATGGCCGACGCGACCTACATCGAGCCGATCCGCTGGCAGGCGATCGAGAAGATCATCGACAAGGAGCGCCCGGATGCGCTGCTGCCGACGATGGGTGGCCAGACCGCGCTGAACTGTGCGCTGGATCTGGCCAGCAACGGCGTGCTCGAGAAGTACGGCGTCGAGCTGATCGGCGCCAGCGAACATGCCATCGACATCGCCGAGGATCGCCACAAGTTCCGCGAGGCGATGACCGAGATCGGGCTGGAGTCGGCACGTTCCGGCGTCGCGCATTCGATGGACGAGGCTCGCGAGATCCAGACCACCATCGGATTCCCCGTCATCATCCGTCCGAGCTTCACGCTGGGCGGTACCGGCGGCGGCGTCGCCTACAACATCGAGGAGTTCGAGGAGATCGTCACGCGCGGCCTGGACCTGTCGCCGACGACCGAGGTGCTGATCGAGGAATCACTGCTCGGATGGAAAGAGTTCGAGATGGAGGTGGTCCGCGATCGCAAGGACAACTGCATCATCATCTGCAGCATCGAGAACTTCGATCCGATGGGGGTGCACACCGGCGATTCGATCACCGTTGCGCCGGCGCAGACGCTGACCGACAAGGAATACCAGTTGCTGCGCAATGCCAGCATCGCGGTGCTGCGCAAGATCGGAGTCGATACCGGTGGCTCGAACGTGCAGTTCGCGGTCAATCCGGACAACGGCCGCATCATCGTCATCGAGATGAACCCCCGCGTTTCGCGTTCGTCGGCGCTGGCGTCGAAGGCCACGGGGTTCCCGATCGCGAAGATCGCCGCCAAGCTCGCGGTCGGCTACACCCTCGACGAGTTGCGCAACGAGATCACCGGCGGGGCGACGCCGGCGTCGTTCGAGCCGACGATCGACTACGTCGTCACCAAGATTCCGCGCTTCACCTTCGAGAAGTTCCCACAGGCGGATTCACGCCTGACCACGCAGATGAAGTCGGTCGGCGAGGTCATGGCGATCGGGCGCAACTTTCAGGAATCGCTGCAGAAGGCGATGCGCGGCCTCGAGGTCGGCTCGGACGGCTTCGAGCCCGAGGTGCCGGACTTCAGCGAGGCTTCCCTGAACCGGATTCGTGGCGAGCTGGCGATTCCGCGCGGTCGGCGGCTGTGGTACGTCGGTGATGCGTTCCGCGCCGGGATGAGCGTCGAGGACGTGTTCCAGGCGTCGAAGATCGATCGCTGGTTCCTCGAGCAGATCGAGGAGATCATCCTGACCGAAAAGGAGATCGCCGGAACCAAGCTGGGCAAGCTGGAGGCCGCTCAGCTTCGCCGCTACAAGCGCATCGGCTTCTCCGACCGCCGCCTGGCGAATCTGCTCGGAGTCAAGGAGGAATCCGTGCGGCGCGCCCGGCACAAGCATGGCGTGCGCCCGGTGTACAAGCGCGTCGACACCTGCGCGGCCGAGTTTCCGACGGCGACGGCCTACCTGTACTCGTCCTATGACGAGGAGTGCGAGGCGCAGCCGACCGAGCGCGACAAGATCATGATTCTCGGCGGCGGGCCGAACCGGATCGGGCAGGGCATCGAATTCGACTACTGCTGCGTGCACGCTGCGCTGGCGCTGCGCGAGGACGGGTTCGAGACCATCATGGTCAACTGCAACCCGGAGACCGTTTCGACCGACTACGACACCTCGGACCGGCTCTATTTCGAGCCGCTGACCTTCGAGGATGTCATGGAGATCATCGAACTGGAGCGGCCCAAGGGCGTGATCGTGCAGTTCGGCGGGCAGACTCCGCTGAAACTGGCGCGTCAGCTCGAGAAGGCCGGGGCGCCGATCATCGGCACCACGCCGGACGCGATCGATCTGGCCGAGGATCGCGACCGCTTCCAGAAGCTGGTCAGCAAGCTGGGCCTGCTGCAGCCGCCGAACGGGACGGCAACCTCCGAGAAGCAGGCGCTGGCGGTGGCCAAGAAAGTCGGGTATCCGCTGGTGGTGCGGCCTTCGTACGTGCTGGGCGGCCGGGCGATGGAAATCGTCTACGACGACGAGGATCTGCTGCGCTACATGCGTGAGGCGGTCCGGGTCTCCAACGACTCGCCGGTGCTGCTCGACCGCTTCCTCAACGATGCGATCGAGGTCGACGTCGACGCGCTGGCCGACCAGGAGGATGTCGTCATCGGCGGCATCATGGAGCACATCGAGGAAGCCGGCGTGCATTCCGGTGATTCCGCCTGCTCGCTGCCGGCGCACTCCCTGCCCAAGAAGGTGCAGGACGAGATCCGGCGGCAGATCGTCAAGCTCGCCAAGGCGCTCAACGTCGTCGGGTTGATGAACACCCAGTTCGCCGTGCAGGACGGGCAGGTCTATCTGCTCGAGGTCAATCCGCGCGCCTCGCGGACGGCGCCGTTCGTGTCGAAGGCGACCGGCAGGCCGCTGGCCAAGGTGGCGGCACGGTGCATGGCCGGGATCAGCCTGAAGCAGCAGGGTGTCACCAAGGAATTGATTCCAAAGTACTATTCGGTCAAGGAATCGGTTTTTCCGTTCAACAAGTTCCCGTCCGTGGACCCGCTGCTGGGCCCGGAGATGCGTTCCACCGGCGAGGTCATGGGCGTCGGCAGCCACTTCGGAGAAGCCTTCCACAAGGCGCTGCTGGCACAGGGCATGAACGTGCCGCGCAGCGGCACCGCCTTCATTTCGGTGCGCGATTCGGACAAGCGCAAGGCGGTCAAGCTGGCGCGCATCCTGGCGGAAAAGGGGTTCAGGGTGGTTGCGACCCATGGCACCGCCGCGGCGATCGAGGCCGCCGGCGTGCCCGCCGAAGGGGTCAACAAGGTCAAGGAAGGCCGGCCCCATTGCGTGGACATGATCAAGAACGGCGAGATCCACTTCATCGTCAACACCACCGAAGGCAAGAAGTCGATCGAGGAATCGCGTTCCATCCGCGGCTCGGCGATCCAGAACAAGGTGTGCTACTTCACGACGATTGCGGGGGCTCTGGCCGCGGCGGTGGCCATGGACCATCTGGACCGGCTCGACGTCAACCGGCTTCAGGCCTTGCATGAGACGCTGCAGTAAGTAGTATCGACAGCAGATTCGGATGTCTCAGCCGCGCTCTGGAAGCGCGGCTGGTCTTTTTTTGTCCCGATTACAGACCATCATGAACAAAGTCCCGATGACGGCGCGCGGCGCCGAGCAATTGCGCGAAGAGCTGCGGCATCGCAAGAGCGAGCTGCGCCCCCAGATCATTGCTGCGATCGATGAGGCGCGCAAACAGGGTGATCTGAAGGAGAACGCCGAATACCAGGCCGCGCGCGAGCAGCATGGTTTCAACGAAGGGCGGATCCAGGAGATCGAGTCCAAGCTGTCGTCGGCGCAGGTGATCGATGTCACCAAGATGGCGGCGAGCGGCCGGATCATCTTCGGGGTGACCGTGGATCTGGCCGACGTCGAAACCGGCGAGGAACTCCGCTATCAGATCGTCGGCGAAGACGAAGCGGACGCAAAAAACGGTCTGATTTCAGTCAATTCACCGATTGCCCGGGCGCTGATCGGCAAGAACGAGGGCGATGTCGCGCAGGTGGCAGCGCCCGCAGGCGTCCGGGAACTTGAAATCGTAAAAGTCCACTATATCTAGTAGATGGACCTTTCCGGGCGACGCTGCCGTCGTCTGTATCTGAAGAACACTGCATGAGTCAGAAACGCCGTCCCAGCTCGGCGCGCTGGATCGCGGAACACGAGAGTGACCCCTATGTTCACGAGGCCCGTCGGCAGGGCTTCCGCTCGCGCGCCGTTTTCAAGCTCAAGGAGATTCAGGAGCGGGACCGCATCCTAAGACCGGGACAGATCGTAGTGGATCTGGGGGCCGCGCCTGGCGGCTGGTCGCAATACGCGCGGCCGCTGGTCGGGGCACGAGGCAAGGTGTTCGCGCTCGATATCCTGCCAATGGACCCGTTGCCCGGTGTCGACGTCATTCTGGGCGACTTCAGGGAGGATGCGGTGCTGTTGCAACTGGAGTCCCAGGTCGGGGATCAGATGGTGGACCTTGTATTGAGCGACATGGCCCCCAACTTAAGTGGTATCGATACCGCGGATCAGGCGGCGAGCATCTATCTATGTGAATTGGCACTGGAATTCGCCAAGGCGCACTTGAAGCCGAAGGGCAGTTTGCTGGTCAAGGTGTTCCAGGGCGAGGGGTTTGACGAGTATCTGCGGTCCGTTCGCGAGGCATTCGAGTCCGTGGCGATCCGCAAACCGAAGGCCTCTCGTCCGCGAAGTCGCGAAGTCTATCTGCTGGCGCGCAACTTTTGTGCGGTGTAGTGTTCAGATTCAGGGGCCGTTTCGCGCAGTGGGCGCGCGGCGGTTTTCCGTAGGGAGCCCTGCGGCGATCAGTGCCTGCCGGCTGCACTGATGGAATGAGGTGAGCGTTCTCACCGATGGTGCCGGCGTCGAGGAATGGAATTGAACGATCTGGCCAAGAATCTGTTGCTTTGGGTGGTGATTCTCGTCGTGCTGATGAGTGTCTTCCAGAGCTTTTCGTCGCGTTCCCGTTCGCAACCCGAGCTGGCGTATTCCGAATTCATCCGCCAGGTCGAGCAGGGCAATGTCGCCAAGGTCACCATCGAAGGGCAGATGATCAACGGCGAGATGAAGGGTGGAAGCCGTTTCGTCGCGATCAGCCCGGAAACCGACAACGCGGCGATGGTCGGCACGCTGCTGGACCATGACGTCAAGTTCACCGGTGAGCTGCCCAAGGAAACGCCGCTGCTGTTGCAGCTGCTGTTCAATGCCTTCCCGATCCTGCTGCTGATCGCGGTATGGGTCTACTTCATGCGCCAGATGCAGGGCGGCGGTGGCGGTCGCGGCGCACTGTCGTTCGGCAAGTCGCGCGCGCGGATGCTCAACGCCGACCAGGTCAAGATCACCTTCAACGATGTCGCCGGCTGCGAGGAGGCCAAACAGGAGGTCGCCGAGCTGGTCGACTTCCTGCGCGATCCGGGCAAGTTCCAGAAGCTCGGCGGCAAGATTCCGCGCGGCGTGCTGATGGTCGGATCTCCGGGTACCGGCAAGACGCTGCTGGCGAAGGCCATCGCCGGCGAGGCCGGGGTGCCGTTCTTCACGATTTCCGGTTCCGATTTCGTCGAGATGTTCGTCGGCGTCGGCGCCTCGCGTGTGCGCGACATGTTCGAGCAGGCCAAGAAGCACGCGCCGTGCATCATCTTCATCGATGAAATCGATGCGGTGGGCCGTCACCGCGGTGCCGGGCTGGGCGGTGGTCACGACGAACGCGAGCAGACGCTGAACCAGCTGCTGGTTGAAATGGACGGCTTCGAGGGCAGCGAGGGCGTGATCGTCATCGCCGCGACCAACCGTCCGGATGTGCTCGACCCGGCGCTGCTGCGTCCGGGGCGCTTCGATCGACAGGTAGTGGTTCCGCTGCCGGACGTGCGCGGCCGCGAGCAGATCCTCAAGGTTCACATCCGCGCGGTGCCGCTGGCCGACAACGTCAAACCGGAGATCATCGCGCGCGCGACCCCGGGCTTCTCCGGTGCCGATCTGGCGAATCTGGTCAACGAGGCGGCGCTGTTCGCGGCGCGCGCCAACAAGCGTCTGGTCGACCACGAAGACTTCGAGCGCGCCAAGGACAAGATCATGATGGGCGCGGAGCGCCGTTCCATGGTGATGTCCGAGGAGGAGAAGAAACTGACCGCGTACCACGAGGCCGGACACGCCATCGTCGGACTGTCGGTGCCCGAGCACGATCCGGTCTACAAGGTCACCATCATTCCGCGTGGCCGCGCGCTCGGCGTGACGATGTTCCTGCCCGAAGAAGACCGTTACAGCTACACCAAGCAGCGCCTGAATTCCCAGATCTGCTCGCTGTTCGGCGGCCGTATCGCCGAGGAGATCATCTTCGGTGCCGACAAGGTGACGACCGGTGCGTCGAATGATATCGAGCGTGCAACCGAGATCGCGCGCAACATGGTCACCAAGTGGGGTCTGTCCGACAAGCTGGGGCCGCTGTCGTATACCGAGAACGACGGCGAGGTATTCCTCGGCAAGTCGGTGACGCAGACGAAGAATGTCTCCGACGAGACCGCGCACCTGATCGACGAAGAGGTGCGGATGGTCATCGAGACCAACTACGGCCGCGCGAAGCAGATCCTCGAGGAGAACCTCGACAAGCTGCACATCATGGCGGAGACGCTGATCAAGTTCGAGACGATCGATTCCGAGCAGCTCAAGCGGATCATGGCGGGACAGGATCCTGGAACGCCGGAAAGCTGGACCGACAGCAACCCGCCGGGCGGTTCGTCGCCGCAGCCGGGGGGCAACAACGTCGGGCCGACCGCGGTGCCGCCGGGCAAGCCGGCGAGCCAGACCTGATCGGCTGCAGTTCTCAGAACGACCGAGGGCCGGCTTCATGCCGGCCCTTGCGCGTGTGGCGCCACGGACCGGTTTCCGATCGCGGGCGATGTCGCCCCACGCCGCATCCAGATGTCCGCAGTTCGTCGGGACCGGCGGACTGATTCATCCGCAATCTTTTCAAGACCGATGCCCACGCAACTGAACCTGCCCAGACGCCAGCTCGACCTGTCCGAGCCGCGAGTGATGGGCATCCTCAATGTCACGCCGGACTCGTTCTCGGACGGCGGGCGGCACACGGGTGTCGATGTGGCCGTCGCGCATGCCCTGGCGATGATCGCCGCTGGCGCGGCGATCATCGACGTCGGCGGCGAGTCGACGCGTCCCGGGGCGGACGCGGTGACGGTGCAACAGGAGCTGGACCGGGTCGTACCGGTCATCGAGGCACTGCGCGCGCGCAGCGATGTGGTCATTTCGATCGACACGACGAAGCCCGAAGTGATGCGGGCGGCCTGCGCCGCCGGGGCCGAGTTGATCAATGACGTCAATGCCCTGCGAGCGCCAGGCGCCATCGAGGCGGCGGTCGACTGCGCCGCCGCGGTGTGTCTGATGCACATGCAGGGCGAGCCGCGGACGATGCAGCAGGCCCCCGATTACGACGACGTCGTCGCCGATGTGAATGCGTTCCTGACGACGCGGATCGAGTGCTGCCTCGAGGCCGGTATCGCGGGGGAACGACTGCTGATGGATCCCGGGATCGGCTTCGGCAAGACCCTGGAGCACAATCTGGCGCTGCTGGCGAACCTCGATGTCGCGGTTCCGCCGGCGTATCCGCTGTTGATCGGGGTGTCGCGCAAGTCGATGTTCGGCGCCCTGCTGGAGCGCCCGGTCGACCAGCGCCTGGCGGCGAGTGTTGCGGCGGCGGCACTTGCGGTTTGGCAGGGCGCAGCTATAGTTCGCGCCCACGACGTGGCCGCCACGCTGGATGCGGTGCGGTTGGCCCATGCGATCAAAATCAGGAGAGCGGCGCGTTGAGTCGCAGGTATTTCGGAACCGATGGCATACGGGGGCGGGTCGGGCAGTCGCCGATGACGCCCGAGTTTGCGCTCAAGCTCGGCTGGGCGGCGGGCAGCGTGCTCGGCAGGGCCGCGAACGCCCGCGTCGTCGTCGGCAAGGACACCCGCCGGTCCGGTTATCTGTTCGAGTCCGCCCTCGAAGCCGGACTGGCCGCGGCCGGGGTCGAGGCTGATCTGCTGGGGCCGCTGCCGACGCCCGCGGTCGCCTACCTGACCCGGGCCTTGCGCGCGCAGGCCGGAATCGTGATTTCCGCATCCCACAATCCACATCACGACAATGGTGTGAAGTTCTTCGACGCGGATGGCGGCAAGCTCAGCGATGCCGTGGAGCTGGAAATCGAAGCCGCGATGGATAGGCCGCTGCAGTGCGTTGACCCCGAGCGGCTCGGGCGCGCGCGGCGCATCGATGACGGCCCCGGGCGCTATATCGAGTTCTGCAAGGGCAGCTTCGGCGAGCGGACCCTGAAGGGGCTGCGGATCGTCGTCGACTGCGCCAACGGCGCGGCGTACCGGGTCGGGCCCGCCGTGTTCGAGGAGCTGGGTGCGAACGTGTCGGTCATCGGGAATCGTCCCGACGGGTTCAACATCAACCGCGACTGCGGTTCGACCCAGTTGCAGACCTTGGTCGCCGAGGTGCAGGCGCGCGGTGCCGATCTCGGGATCGCGCTGGATGGCGATGCCGACCGATGCCTGCTGGTGGATCCGCATGGCAATGTCGTCGACGGGGATCAGATTCTGTACGTGATCGCCCGCATGCGGCTGGACAACGGCGGCGTCGAAGGCCCGGTCGTCGGCACGCTGATGTCGAATCTGGGGCTGGAGCTGGCGCTGCAGGCGCTCGGCCTGCGCTTCATGCGTGCGGGGGTTGGCGACCGTTACGTGATGGAGATGCTCAAGGCCAACGGCGGAGTGCTCGGCGGTGAGACGTCCGGGCACACGATCTGCCTGGACAAGACCACGACCGGGGACGGCATCGTCAGCGCGCTACAGGTACTGACGGCGATGATCCGGTCCGGGCGCCCGCTTGCCGAGCTGGTTGCGGGCATGAGCAAGCTGCCGCAGGTGCTGGTCAACGTTCCCGTGCAGGGAGACGCGCGTGCCGTGCTCCAGTCCGGCCCCGTGCGGCGCGCGGAAGCCGAGGTCGTGGCGCGCCTCGGCGCAAACGGTCGGGTATTGTTGCGCGCATCCGGAACAGAGCCACTGATCAGAGTGATGGTCGAGGCTCGCGGCGAGGCTGAAACGCACGAGGCGGCCGAATATCTGGCGCAGCGCGTGCGCGAAGCCTGTCATTGACGATACAGGAGGGAGTAATGAGCAGACGTCCGCTGGTTGCGGGAAATTGGAAGATGAATGGCTCGCGGGACAGCAACGCGAACCTGATTCACGACGTCATCTTCGAGGTGCGCAAGTACCCGGACGTCGATGTGCTGGTGTGTCCTCCGGCGGTGTATCTGGACGCCGTCGGGCGCCAGCTCGAGGGCAGTGCCGTGCAGCTCGGGGCGCAGGACTTGAGTGAGCAGCCCAAGACCGGTGCCTACACCGGCGAGATCCATGGCGTCATGCTGCGCGACGTCGGCTGTACGCACGTGATCGTCGGCCATTCGGAGCGGCGCAGTCTGTATGGCGAGGGCAACGACAAGGTCGCGCAGAAGTTCGCGACCGCGCAGGAATGCGGGCTGATCCCGATTCTCTGCGTCGGAGAGACTCTGGAGCAGCGCGAAAACGGGCAGACGGAGAGCGTGCTGGCCGAGCAGCTCGGGACCGTCGTGACCGCGTGTGGGGCGCAGGCCTTCAAGCAGGCGGTCATCGCCTATGAGCCGGTCTGGGCGATCGGGACCGGGCTGACGGCCACGCCGCAGCAGGCCCAGGACGCGCACGCGTTTCTGCGTGCGCAGTTGGCCGCCAGCGATGCTAAAATTGCCGGCTTGGTGCGCATTCTCTACGGCGGCAGCGTCAAGGGCGAGAATGCGGAATCCCTTTTTGCCGGTCCGGATGTCGATGGCGGCCTCATTGGAGGCGCGTCGCTCAAGGCGGGCGAGTTCATGTCGATTTGCGCGGCGGCTGCGGCGCAAGCTCGGAGTAAGTGAGTACTTCAATGTATACGGCTTTAGTGATCGTGCAGGTGCTGGTGGCCATCGGTCTGATCGGACTGATTCTGATCCAGCACGGCAAGGGCGCCGATGCGGGCGCCGCATTCGGTAGCGGCGCGTCGGGAACGGTTTTTGGCGCGCGGGGCTCGGCGAACTTCCTGTCCCGGGCCACCGGTGCGCTGGCGACGGTGTTCTTCATCGCCAGCCTTGCGCTGGCCTATCTGGTGCACGGCGAGCGGGAGGCGACTTCGGTGGTCGATACGATGCAGCCTGCCGCCAGCGAACAGCCCGTCATTGCGCCCGCGGATGCCGCTGAGCCGGTCGTGCCGCCGGCCGAGGAAACGGTTCCTGCCGAAGAACAGACGCCAGTTGTTCCGGAGTAGAGACAAATCGAATCAAGGGCGCTAGAATTCGCGCCCCCAAGACGCCCACGTGGTGGAATTGGTAGACACGCTACCTTGAGGTGGTAGTGACGAGAGTCGTGGGAGTTCGAATCTCTCCGTGGGCACCAAACATTGTCTGGTTGTGGTCCGAAACAGGATCTCCAAATCAGATTGTTGCGTTGAGGGTTGTTGTAAAAAGACCGAATTTATCTTGCTTAAGAGTGGTCCGGCGGATATAATTTCGGTCTGTCCGGTGCGGGGTGGAGCAGCCAGGCAGCTCGTCGGGCTCATAACCCGAAGGTCGCAGGTTCGAATCCTGCCCCCGCTACCAAAAAATTGGCTTGGAAAGGGCCCCTTGCGGGCCCTTTTTGTTGGTGACGATTAGGGCGGTGAATGTCGGGACTGCGTGAGCGGCTGGAAGAAGTGCTTGAACCCGTTGTGGAATCACTCGGGTATGAGCTGGTGCTGCTCGAGTTCAGTCCGAATTCCAAGAGTGGGCTGCTGCGGCTGTTCATCGATTCGCCCGAAGGCATCACGCTGTCGGACTGCGAGCGCGTGAGCCGCGAGGTTTCAGGTGTGCTCGATGTCGAGGATCCGATCAGCACGCCGTACCGCCTGGAAGTGTCGTCACCTGGACTGGATCGTCCATTGGTGAAGCGCTCGCATTTCGAGCGTTTCCTGAATGAGCAGGCCCGCATTCAGCTGATCGCACCGCTTAACGGGCGGCGTCGTTTCATCGGCTGGATCCGTGGCGTCGACGATGCGGTGATTACGTTGGATACGTCCGAGGGCATGGTCGAAATCCCATTTGCGGAAATTGACCGGGCCAGACTGGTTCCGGAATTCGATCGGGAGTAGATGGTCGTGAACAAGAACATCCTGTTGATGGTCGACGTGGTCTCGAACGAGAAGGGTGTCGAGCAGGAATTGATTTTTGAGGCGCTCGAAGCGGCGCTGGCTTCGGCTGCCAAGGAGCAGTACGGAGACGAGGCCGATCTGCGGGTTGCGATCGATCGTGAAACCGGCGATTACGAGACGTTCCAGCGCTGGACGGTCCTGGAGGACGACAGCGAGGAGTTCGAATATCCGGAGCGCCAGATCAAGCTGTCGTACGCGGTCAAGGAAAAGGCGGACGCCCAGCCCGGTGAGGTTATCGAGCACAAGGTCGACTCGGTCGACTTCGGGCGGATCGGTGCGCAGAAGGCCAAGCAGGTCATCGTGCAGAAAGTGCGCGAGGCCGAGCGTGCCCAGGTCGTCGAGGCCTATCAGGGTCGGGTTGGTGAGCTGATCACCGGTCAGGTCAAGCGCATGGAGCGCGGCAACGTGATCGTCGATCTCGGCGGCAACGCCGAAGCCGTCATCCTGCGCGACCAGCTGATCCCGCGCGAGCCGCTGCGTCCGGGTGACCGGATTCGTGGCTATCTCTATGAGGTCAGCCCGCAGACGCGTGGTCCGCAGCTGTTCCTGTCGCGGACCTCTCCGCAGTTCCTGATGGAACTGTTCAAGCTCGAAGTCCCGGAGATCGCGCAGGGGCTGATCGAGCTCAAGGGCGCGGCACGCGATCCCGGGCTGCGCGCGAAGATTGCGGTACAGGCCAAGGACAAGCGCATCGATCCGGTCGGTGCCTGCGTGGGCATGCGCGGATCACGCGTACAGAGCGTGTCGAACGAGCTCGCTGGCGAGCGCGTCGATATCGTGCCGTGGGACGAGAACATCGCGCAGTTTGTCATCAATGCGATGGCGCCGGCCGAGGTTGAGACCATCATCGTCGACGAGGAATCGCACTCGATGACGATCGGTGTCGCCGAGGACAAGCTGGCGCAGGCAATCGGTCGTGGCGGGCAGAACGTACGGCTGGCGTCGGAGCTGACGGGCTGGACGTTGAACGTCATGACGACGGCCGATGCGGAAAACAAGAAGGAAGAAGAGAACCAGTCGGTTCTGCAGACCTTCATGGAAAGTCTGGACGTGGACGCTGAAGTGGCGAGCGTGCTGGTGCAAGAGGGCTTCACCACGCTCGAGGAGATCGCCTACGTCCCGACTCAGGAGCTCACCGAGATCGAGGAGTTCGACGAGGCGATCGTCGAGGAGCTGCGCAATCGTGCGCGCGACGTGCTGCTGACCAAGGCGATCGCCAAGGCGGAGCAGCGTGCGCATGCGCAGCCGGCCGAAGATCTGCTGTCGATCGACGGCATGGACGAAGACACGGGCTATCAGCTGGCGGAAGTCGGGATCGCAACCTGCGAGGCGCTGGCCGACCTGGCGACCGACGAGCTACTGGAGCTCCTGCCTGATTTCGGTGAAGAGCGCGCATCGTCGCTGATCATGGCTGCGCGCGCGAAGGCTTACGCCTGAGTCGAAATTGCATAGAGGTTCACCCTCGGGGATGAATAGATGTCAACGGTAACCGTACTGGATTTCGCGAAGGAGCTGGGTCGTCCGGTGGATGAACTGCTGTCGCAGTTCAAGGAAGCTGGGGTGACCGTTTCCAAGGCGGATTCCGCTGTGACGGCGGAAGACAAAGTCGCCCTGCTCAATTATCTGCAGCAGAAGACGCGTTCGAGCGTCGCCAAGGAGCCGCGCAAGATCACCTTGAAGCGGCGTGAGACCACCGAGCTGAAGCTGGGTGGCAGCCGCGGCGCTCCGTCCAAGACTGTCAGCATCGAGGTGCGCAAGAAGCGCACTTACGTCAAGCGCGACGAAGCGCCGCAGCCGGAACTCGATCCCGAGGCCGTCAAGGCGGCCGAGGAAGCGGCTGCCGCTGCGGCTGCCGAGCGCGAGGCGCAGGCTGCCGCCGAGGCCGCAGCTGCCGCCGAGGCTGCAGCCGAACAGGCCAAGCGCCAGCAGGAAGAACTCGAGCGCCAGCAGCGCGAAGAGCAGGCTGCGCGCGAGAAGGCCGAAGCCGCTGCCGCCGCTGCTGCCGCTGCGAAGCAGGCGGCCGAGGAGCACACACAGCGCCTGAAGGACGATCCGCTGTATCGCGCCAAGTGGGAGGCCGAGCAGGCCCGCGAACGTGCCTCCGAGAATCTGCGCCGCGCGGCGGAGCAGGCCAAGGCCGTAGCGGCGCAGGCTGCAGCTCAGCCGGCTGCTGCTGGCGCAACCCCGCCGGGAGCTCCCTCCGCTGCGCCTGCGCGCAAGGGACGCAACGATCGCGGCGCCGCTCGCGGAGGCCGTTCGGAGCTGCATCTGGCGGCCGGCAAGGGTGGTCGGCGCGAGAAGAAGTCGAAGAAGCCGTCGGGACGCGTGCGGATCGACAACCAGCACGTGTTCGAGAAGCCGGTATCGCCGGTCGTGCGCGAGGTCGAAGTGCCGGAGGCGATCACGGTCGGCGAGCTGGCCGCGCGCATGGCGGTGAAGGCGACCGAACTCATCAAGGTCATGATGAAGAACGGCGTCATGGCCACGATCAACCAGACGCTCGATCAGGACACCGCGCTCCTGATGGTCGAGGAGATGGGGCATCAGGCCAAGGCCATCAAGGCGACCGATTTCGAGGAGAGCCTCGAGCAGGCCGTCACCGGCGGCGAACAGCAGGACGTCGAGCTTCTGCCGCGCCCGCCGGTGGTCACGATCATGGGGCATGTCGATCACGGCAAGACCTCGCTGCTGGATCACATCCGCAAGACCCGCGTCGCTTCGGGCGAGGCGGGTGGCATCACCCAGCACATCGGTGCCTATCACGTCGAGACGCCGAAGGGCATCGTGACGTTCCTCGATACGCCGGGCCATGCCGCATTCACGCGGATGCGCGCACGCGGTGCGCAGGTGACCGACATCGTGGTGCTGGTCGTCGCAGCGGATGACGGCGTGATGCCGCAGACGCGCGAGGCCATCCAGCACGCGCGTGCTGCCGGGGCGCCGTTGATCGTGGCGATCACCAAGGTCGACAAGCCGGAAGCGGACGTCGATCGGGTGAAGAACGAGCTGGTCAAGGAAGAGGTCGTGCCTGAGGACTGGGGCGGCGACGTGCAGTTTGTCGGCGTTTCCGCGTTCACCGGCGAGGGTGTCGACGAGCTGCTCGACGGCATTCTGATCCAGTCGGAAATGCTCGAGCTGACCGCGCCGGTCGAAGCGCTGGCGCGCGGCAATATCCTCGAGTCTTCGATCGAAAAGGGCCGTGGTCCGGTTGCGACCGTATTGGTGCGCGCGGGAACGCTGAAGCAGGGCGATGTGGTGCTGTCGGGGCCGCATTTCGGCCGCGTGCGCGCGATGTTCGACGAGAACGGTCAGCCGGTGAAACAGGCCGGTCCGTCGATCCCGGTCCAGATTCTGGGTTTGTCGGGTGCGCCGGATGCCGGAGACGACGTCGTCGTCGTCGCCGACGAACGCAGCGCGCGCGAGCTTGCGGAGTTGCGCGAGCAGAAGCAGCGCGAACAGAAACTCGCGTCGTCCCAGGCGCTGCGTATGGATCAGGTCTTCGCGCGCATGGGTGAGGGCGAGGCCAAGCAGCTCAACCTGATGATCAAGTCCGACGTTCAGGGATCAGCCGAGGCGATCTCGGACGCGTTGCGCAAGATCCCGAGCGAGGAGGTCAAGGTCAACGTGCTGTCGTCCGCGGTCGGCGGAATCAGCGAGTCGGATGTCGACCTCGCTCTGGCGTCGAAGGCGATCATCATCGGCTTCAACGTCCGCGCCGACGCCGCCGCGCGCAAGCGCATCCAGGACACGGGCGTCGACGTCCGCTACTACTCGATCATCTACGACATCATGGATGACGTCCGTGATGCGGTTTCGGGCCTGCTCGGCACCGAGACGCGCGAACAGATCGTCGGAACCGCGCAGGTCCGCGACGTGTTCCGCAGCTCGGCGCTCGGCAACATCGCCGGCTGTCTGGTGGTCGAGGGCTCGGTGCAGAAGAATCTGCCGATCCGTGTGCTGCGCAACAACACCGTGATCTACGAAGGCGTGCTCGAATCGCTGCGCCGCTTCAAGGATGACGTGCAGAAGGTCGAGGCAGGTACCGAGTGCGGTGTCGGCGTCAAGGACTACAACGACGTCAAGGCCGGTGACCAGATCGAGTGCTTCCAGCGCGTCGAAGTGCGTCGCACCGTGTCCGAGGTCGCCTGAGCGACACCGGGGTCGGCACGTACGTGAAGGAGTATCCGCGCAAGGTTCGCCTCAACACGCAGCTGCGTGCGGAGCTCGCTGTGCTGGTGCAGACCGAGCTGTCAGACCCGCGCGTGGCCGGTGTCACCGTCACCGAGGTCGACGTGTCGCCGGATCTGCGCAACGCACGGGTTGCGGTCAGCGTACTCGGAGACGATGCGCGCCTCGCCGAAGCGGTTTCAGGCCTGAACCGCGGCGCCGGGCGTCTGCGCCGCGCGCTGGGCGCGCGACTGCGGTTGCGGTATGTCCCGAATCTGCGCTTTGTCGCCGATGTCGGGCTGCGTCAATCGGATCGCCTCAACGCACTGATCCGTGAAGCGGTCCGGCGGGACGCCGAAACGCCGTCGTCGGACGACTAGGGAAGGAACCCGCCGGTGAGCAAACCGAGACGGCCGCGGCGGCCGGTGACCGGTATTCTGCTGCTCGACAAACCGCTCGGGCTGAGTTCCAACCAGGCCCTGCAGCAGGTCAAGCGCCTGTACCAGGCCGAAAAGGCCGGTCATACCGGGAGTCTCGATCCCCTGGCTACGGGGATGCTGCCGATCTGTCTGGGCGAGGCGACCAAGCTGTCCGGGGTTCTGCTGGACTCGGACAAGAACTATCAGGCGCGGATCCGGCTCGGTGAACGCACCGATACCGGCGACGCTGAAGGCGAGGTGATCCAGCGCTGCGACGCGCCGATCGACCGTTCGCGGCTCGAGCGGACGCTGGCGGCCTTCCGTGGCACGATCAAGCAGGTCCCGCCGATGTATTCGGCCCTCAAGCACAAGGGCGAGCGCCTGTATGCGCTGGCACGCCAGGGCCAGGAAGTCGAGCGGTCGCCCCGCGAGGTGAACATTGCGCAGCTGGAGCTGACGGACTGGGCGCCGCCGGAGCTGAGCGTGTCGGTGACCTGTTCAAAGGGAACGTATATCCGGACCCTGGCCGAGGATATCGCCGCTGCCTGCGGGCAGTGCGCCCATCTGCGGGCCTTGCGGCGGACCGCCGTGGCGCCGTTCGTCGACGCGGCCATGGTTTCGATCGAACAGGTGGAGGCGGCAGCGGCCGAGGGTTTCGAGGCGCTCGATGCGTTGCTGCTGAGCCCTGCCGAGGGCCTGCGGCACTGGCCGCAACTCCGGATCGATCCGGAGCGTGCCGCATTCCTGGCGCAGGGGCAGGCGGTGCGGGTGGCGGATGTGCCGCGGGAGTGCCGCGTCGCCGTCCTCGACGAGGGCGGACGTCTGCTGGGGCTGGCGGACAGCGGATCGGATGGGATGGTCGCGCCGCGGCGCTGGCTGCGGCAGTCCGTCCGGGATGCTTGTGGTTAGCCTGTGGAAAACGCTAAAATGTCGGACTTTGTAAAGACCGAACAAATCAATCTTTTAGGCAGTCTAGGGGCTGCGTAATTTGGAGTTGGCAGCAATGAGTTTGACGGCAGTTGACAAGGCGGACGTGGTCAAGAAGTTCGCTCGTGGAACCAATGACACGGGATCGCCGGAGGTGCAGGTTGCGCTTCTGACCGAGAGGATCAATGCGCTGACCCCGCATTTCCAGGAGCACAAGAAGGACAACCACTCGCGCCGCGGCCTGCTGAAGATGGTCAACCAGCGTCGTCAGATGCTGGACTACCTGAAGCGCAAGGACGAGACGCGTTACCTGAAGCTGATTGCAGAGCTCGGGCTGCGCCGCTAAACGCGGTCTCCCTCGCCAGCGTTGCAACTTCAGCCGGAAGACCCTCAGTGAGATCCGGATCACCATCCGGGGTTTCGCTGGGGGCTTTCGTTTGTGCAATCGCCGGGGACATGCCGGGCAGTGTGATCGGTGAGTGCAGTCGCGCCGCCGGATCGATATAGGCGCAACGCGATCGATGCCGCTGTCCCGATACTGAACAGACAAGTGAGAACATCAATGGCCATACCTGCCACACCCACCACGCCGATCCGCAAGACCTTCCGATACGGAAATCACAACGTCACTCTGGAAACCGGCGCCGTTGCGCGCCAGGCGACCGCTGCTGTGACGGTCAACATGGACGACACCGTCGTGTTCGTCTCGGTGGTCGGCAAGAAGGATGCGAAGCCGGATCAGGACTTCTTCCCGCTGACCGTCGACTACATGGAGAAGTTTTACGCCGGTGGCCGTATCCCCGGTGGCTTCTTCAAGCGTGAAGGGCGTCCGACCGAAAAGGAAACGCTGACCTCGCGACTGATCGACCGCCCGATTCGTCCGCTGTTCCCGGACGGTTTCTACAACGAAGTGCAGATCGTCGCGATGGTCATGTCGCTCAACCCCGAGGTTGATGGCGACATTGCTGCGATGATCGGCGCGTCGGCTGCGCTGGCCCTGTCCGGCATCCCGTTCCTCGGCCCGATCGGCGCTGCGCGTGTCGGGTACAGCAACGGCAACTATGTGCTGAATCCGACGGCGTCGGAGCTGGTGGATTCGGAACTCGACCTGGTGGTCGCGGGGACGCAGGACGCCGTCCTCATGGTCGAGTCGGAAGCCAAGATGCTTTCCGAGGCGGTGATGCTCGGCGCGGTCCTGTTCGGTCACGAGCAGATGCAGGCGGTGATCCAGGCGATCAACGAATTCGCGGCCGAGGCCGGAAAGCCGAAGTGGGAGTGGCAGGCGGCCGACAACGCCGCGGTCCGGGCGTTTGCGAAGGATTACGAAGCGCAGATCGCCGAGGCCTACACGATCACTGACAAGCAGTCGCGCTACGCCAAGCTTGGTGAAGTGCGTGCCGCCGCAGCTGCGGCGCGTCCGGAGGACGCGACGTTCAGCGAGAACCAGCTCAAGGCCGAGCTGCATGAGATCGAAGCCAAAGTGGTGCGTCACCGTATTCTCGACGGCCAGCCGCGTATCGACGGTCGTGATCGCGAGACGGTGCGTCCGCTTGCGATCTCCACCAGCGTGCTGCCGCGTGCACACGGCTCGGCGATGTTCACCCGCGGTGAGACGCAGGCGATCGCCGTTGCGACCCTGGGCACCGGCAAGGACTACCAGATCATCGACGCGATCGGTGGTGAGTGGCATGAGCACTTCATGTTCCACTACAACTTCCCGCCGTACTGCGTCGGTGAAACCGGGCGCATGAACGCGCCGAAGCGTCGTGAGATCGGTCATGGTCGCCTCGCCAAGCGTGGCGTCGCGGCGGTGATGCCGGACCTCGACAAGGAATTCCCGTATGTGGTCCGCGTGGTGTCGGAGATCACCGAGTCCAACGGTTCGTCGTCTATGGCGTCGGTGTGCAGCGCCTGCCTCGCCCTGATGGACGCGGGTGTTCCGATCAAGGCGCCGGTTGCCGGCGTCGCGATGGGGCTGATTCTCGAGGAAGGGCGCTGGGCCGTCCTGACCGATATCCTCGGCGACGAGGACCACCTCGGCGACATGGACTTCAAGGTCGCGGGAACCTCCGAGGGCGTGACCGCGCTGCAGATGGACATCAAGATCACCGGCATCACCGGCGAGATCATGGCGCAGGCACTGCAGCAGGCCAAGGCCGCGCGTCTGCATATTCTGGGTGCGATGGGTGAGGTGCTGCCGCAGCCACGTCAGGATCTGTCGCCGCATGCGCCGCGGATCACCACGATCAAGATCCACCCTGACAAGATCCGTGAAGTGATCGGCAAGGGCGGCTCCACGATTCAGGCGATCACCAAGGAAACCGGTACCCAGATCGATATCAGCGACGACGGCACGATCAAGATCGCCGCCGTGGACGGCGCGGCCGCGCAGGCCGCGGTCGACCGCATCAACTCGCTGACGCGCGACGTCGAAGTCGGTGCGATCTACGAAGGCAAGGTCGCCAAGATCATGGACTTCGGCGCATTCGTCACGATCGCGCCGGGCAAGGATGGCCTGGTGCACATCTCGCAGCTCGCCGACAAGCGCGTCGAGCGGGTCGACGAGGTGGTCAAGGAAGGCCAGATGGTCCGCGTCAAGGTGCTCGAGGTCAGCCGTGACGGCAAGATCCGCCTGTCGATGAAGGAAGCCGCCGCCGAGGCTGACGCGTCCTGAGTCGTTGAACGGGTCCGGATTCTCATGCAGAATCCGGACCCGTATCGTATTGACCGCGCGCGCATGACGGCGCGCGCAATCGGTCATTCCGCAGGAGTGGGGCCCGAACGACGGGCAAAAAAAACCCCCCGGGGGAGGGGGGGCAAAGTGCGAGAAAGGCGCATGGCCTTTCTGGAGGAGACTTGTCTGACCCGGTAAAGGCGCCCGGCCTTGCCGGGTTTTTCTTTACCGCTTCATGTTGCGGTGCAGTATACGGCCAACTTACCTTGATGTCAATAAATTAAATAAGTATTTAATTGCAATAAAAACAATAAGATATTAGCTCATGCGAATTCATATGTGACACAGGTGTCATTTCAGATGTTGCACTGCAGCAAGCGGGGGGCGGACCATGGCGATGGCCGTCATCGCCGGGGCCGGCGGGGTGCGCAGTTGCAGCCGCGCCCCGGGCAGGGCCGGCACATGTCAGTCCCCGGGCCGAGCACATCGGCGCGGGGCGGCGCGAGGGTTCAGTCCTCTGAGCGCGGCGGGGTTGTGGAAGTGGAGGGTGCCGATTTGGGAGGCGAATCGCTGGTCGCACCGCCGGCCTCCTCTTCGTCCATTCCGGCGCGGCGCTTGATGGTCTTCGCGGTCGTCGACAGGTTGTGCAGGAATTCGCGCCGTACCGAGCGCCAGATCGGTACCTGTTTCTCGGCCAGTTCCTTGAGGGTGTGGATCGGTTGCTGGGCCTGACCCAGCAGGTCGCGCAGCTGTTCGGTGAAGCTGTGCTGCTGCTCCTGGAACAGCTGGGCGGACAGTTCGAGGTAGCGGCCGACGCTGCTCTGCATCGGGTCACCGTAGAAGCGGATGATCGATCGCAGCAGGTCGGCCGTGAAGATCGGGTCGCCACCTTCTTCCTGCTCGGCAATGACCTGCAGCAGGATGCTCCGGGTGATGTCCTCGTGGCTCCGCTTGTCCTCGACGCGGAACGCGACATCCTGCAACACCAGCTTGCGAATCTCCTCGAGCGTGATGTAACGACTGATGTGCGTATCGTACAGGCGCCGGTTCGGATACTTCTTGATGATGCGGACGTCGGACATAAGAGCCTAATTCGTATGAATTGTTGCACTGCGATGGGTGCCCGGCATCATGCCAGAACTAGAGGCGGGGCTCTACCTGCAGCTCGGATGCCCGAGGCACGCTGGCCGGCTGCCAGTGCGGCACGGCCCAGTCGATCCATTCCTTCGGCGTTGCTCCGGTCAGCGCGTCCGGGGGCTGTTGCCCGAGCAGTTGCAGACAATGCTGCAGGTTGCGCGAGGCGTTTGCTGCGTCGATCGGTGCAGCGTGGTTCTGCTTCGAGAGCTTGCGGCCGCTGTGATCGATGAGCAGGGGCAGATGAAGGTATCGGGGTCTGGGGACGTTCATCAACGCCATCAGGTGCAGCTGGCGAAAGCTTGATCCCAGCAGGTCGGCGCCACGGACGACGTCGGTGATGCCCATCAGCGTCTCGTCCACTGCGCACGCCAGTTGGTAACCGACGATGCCGTCCGCCCGGCGCAGCACAAAGTCGCCGACCTCCGGACCGAGGCTGCGACAGACCCGGCCCTGCAACCCGTCGTCAAAGCACAGGCATCCACAGTCGACGCGCAGGCGTAGGGCGTGTCCGTCGGCAGGGAGACGCAGCTCGCGGCAATGGCCGTCATAGACGGGGCCGTCCGGGCCGGGATGGCTGCGCGCTTTCAGCAGCATCCGGGTGCAGGCGCAGGCGTATGTCAGTCCCCGCGCCGACAGCGTCTCGATCGCTTCCTGGTATCGCGCCAGATGTTGCGTCTGCAACACCGCGGATTCGTCCCAGGTCAATGCGTGTGCCTCGAGCTGGCGCATGATCGTGTCGCCCGCGCCGGGTACGCACCGGGGGGTGTCGAGGTCGTCGATACGAAGCAGCCAGTGGCCTCCCGCGGCCTTGGCATGAAGATAGCTTGCCAGGGCGGTGAGCAGCGATCCGAGGTGCAGCGGTCCGCTGGGTGTCGGCGCAAAGCGCCCGCGGTGGAGCTTCCCCGGTGAGTCTGCGCAGTGGGGCGTCGTCATCGTGGCGTGTCGCAGTTCACAGCGTCATTGATGCAGCGTGCTACATTAACTCCCATCGCTAACGTCATGAGTCCGTGAGGAATGGAACCTGAGGAGCCTTGCCCTGCGACGATTCGCCATCGAGGGTGCGGAGCGTGAGTTTGCAGGCGATTCTGTTTGACGTCGACGGGACCCTCGCCGACACCGAAGCGCTGGGCCATCGGCCGGCCTACAACCGGGCTTTCCGCAAGCTCGGTCTGGAATTCCGCTGGGGCCCCAAGCTGTACCGCAGGCTGCTGAAGCTGCCCGGCGGGCGCGAGCGCCTCAGGTACTACGTGACCCACTACCAGCCCGATCTGGGTGAGCAGCAGGCCGAGGTCGATACCAATCTCGACGCCTGGGTCGCGAAGGTGCACGAGCTCAAGTCGAAGTATTTCAGGCGGCGCATGCGCCAGGGACGGGTGCCGCTGCGGCCGGGCATTGCCCGGATTATCCGTGACGCACGGTCCCAGGGCGTGCGCGTGGCGATCGTGACCAACGCGAGCCTGAAGACGCTCAAGCCCGTGCTCAGGTATTGCCTGGGGCCGGAGCTGGCACGCGAGATCACCGTGATTGCCAGCGGCGAGGAAGTCGCGCACAAGAAGCCTGCGCCCGATCTGTATCAACTCGCGATGCAGCGGCTTGGCGTCAGCACGCAGGACTGCGTGGCGCTGGAAGATTCCGAAATGGGGCTCAAGGCCGCGACCGCCGCCGGTGTTGCGGCCGTGGTGACGGTCAACAGCGACACCCTGGAACAGGATTTCAGCTCGGCCCAGCTCGTGGTCAGCAGCCTCGGCGAGCCGGGGGCGCCCGCAGCGGTGCTCAAGGGCAAGCTGCTGGGGCATCCGTGGGTGACCATCGACAGTCTGCGCCGGATCAACGCCGAGGCTGGCGCGGTGGCGCACGCGGCCTGAGTGCCTGGCATCCGCGGTCAAGTTGCCGTCCTCGTGGCGCCCTATACTCTCCGCAGCCAGATACAGGGAGAACGGGCGTGCGGCGTTGGAACGGTTGGGGTGACTCTGCGGACCAGTATGAGCTGACGGACGATGCACGGCGTTTTCTGAACGATCGCGTCGGGCCTTCGGCGGCACCACGTGACGCGACGCTGGAGGAAGCGCTGGCGACCGTGCCCGGTTCGCGCCTTCCGGATTCGACACCCTATTTCTCCACCGACCCCAGCGTGCGTCTGCTCCACGCCAGGGGACAGAGCTTCCCGGACTGGGTCGCGCTGCGATCGGGGCGTGTCGGCCCCTTCGCCGACGCGGTCGCGCAGCCCGGGTCCCACGACGAGGCTGCCGCGGCGCTGGCAGAGGCCCGCAAGCTGGGGGCGGTCGTGATTCCGTATGGCGGCGGGACCAGTGTCGTGGGGCATCTGCAGGTGCCCGCGGACGACCGTCCGGTCGTCAACATCTCCCTGGAACGCATGAACCGGCTGATCGGCATGGACGACAAGTCGATGCTGGCCACTTTCGGCGGTGGAACGCCGGGCCCGCAGATCGAGGCACAGCTGCGGCCGTACGGGTTGATGCTCGGCCACTTCCCCCAGTCCTACGAGTACTCCACGATCGGTGGATGGGTCGTGACCCGCTCCTCGGGGCAGCAGTCGCTGCGCTATGGGCGGATCGAACAGTTGTTTGCCGGCGGGCGGATCAGCACGCCACGGGGCGAGCTGCGCGTCGGTGGCGTTCCGGCGTCCGCCGCCGGGCCGGATCTGAGGGAGGTCGTCCTCGGATCGGAAGGGCGTGCCGGGTTGCTGACCGAGGTTTCGGCGCGCGTGCGACGGCTGCCGGAATGCGAGGACTTTCACGGCATTTTCTTCCCGAACTGGGAAGCCGCGATCGAAGCGGTGCGCGCACTGGCTCAGGCCGACCTGCCGCTGTCGATGCTGCGGCTGTCGAACGAGGTCGAGACCGAAACCCAGCTGCGTCTGGCGGGACATCCGCACCTGATTCGCTGGCTGCAGCGCTATCTCGGCGTACGCGGCGTCCAGTCCGGGCAATGCATGCTGATGATGGGTGTCACCGGAAGCCTGGCGCAGGTGCGGCGCATGCGTCGTGACGCCCTGGCTCTGGCCAAGCGATACAAGGGTGTGCACGTTGGCAAGGCGATGGGCAAGTCCTGGGCGAAGAGCCGTTTCCGCGGACCGTTGCTGCGCAATTCGCTGTGGGAGGCGGGCTACGCTGCCGACACCGTCGAGACCGCCGTCGACTGGCCCAAGGTGACGGGGTTGATGCGGGCGATCGAGAAGGCGGCAAGCGATGCGCTGCTCGCCGAGAACGAACGCGTTCATGCCTTCACTCATCTGTCGCATATGTACCGGCAGGGCTGCAGCATCTACTCGACGTTCGTGTTCCGCAGCGCGGGCGACGTCGATGCGGATCTGGAACGCTGGCGCAAGCTCAAGGCGCGGGTCTCGGAGACGATCGTCGAACATGGCGGCACGATCAGCCACCAGCACGGCGTCGGCGTCGACCATGCGCCCTATCTGGCTGCCGAAAAGGGCGCTCTGGGTCTGGACGTGCTGCGCTCGGCGCTGCGCGAACTCGACCCCAACGGCATGATGAATCCTGGCAAGTTGCTGGCCTGAAGCCGCCAGTCGGAGTGTGATGATGAAGCCTTCGGGTCCAGGCGGGTTTGCCGTCGTCTATCAGTGGCGGGTCCGGGCGGGGCTCGACCGGCAGTTCCGCGAGGCCTGGGAGGCCTTGACCCGGGTGCTGATCGAACAGCGCGGCGCCTGCGGTTCGCGTCTGCACCGTGCCGACGCGGGCACCTACGTTGCGTATGCCCTGTGGCCCAGCCGTGCGGTATGGGAGCAGTCGTGCACGCTGCACGAGCAGGATCAGACGCTGTCCCAACAGATTCTCGATGCAGTCGAGGATACCTGGTCGCCGATGTTGCTGGAGACGGTGGCCGACCTGAGCCCGGAAAGTGGCAGACTGCAGGATCCGGCAGCACTCGGGGCACCTCCCAATGCCACGCACTGAGCTGTCGCAGCTGCGGGATCAGTACGACCTGATCGTCATCGGCGGCGGCATCACCGGTGCCGGTGTGTTCCGGGAGGCTGTCAGGTCCGGACTGCGCGTGCTGCTCGTCGAGGCCAACGACTTTGCGTCGGCCACGTCGTCGTGGTCATCCAAGCTGGTGCATGGCGGACTGCGCTACCTGAAGAACGGGCAATGGCGGCTGACCCTGGAGTCCGTGCGCGAGCGGCAGCGCCTGATGCGCGAAGGCGCTGGTCTGGTCGAGATGCAGCCGTTCATGATGCCGATCTATCGCGGGCGCAAGCCGGGGCGCTGGCTGATGCGGATCGGCCTGGCCGTGTATGACCTGATGGCGGGCGCGCGGCGGTCCCGGTGGGTCGATGCGGACGCGGCGCTTGCCGGGGAGACGACACTGCGGCGCGATGGCCTGCTCGGGGCGGTGACCTTCGAGGATGCGCGCACCGACGATGCGCGGCTGGTACTCAGGCTGGTGCTCGACGCGATCGGGCAGGGCGGGACGGCGCTCAACTACGTGCGGGCCGAAGTGTGTAACCGGGACGGACGGGTCTCCGGTGTGATCCTGACCGACCAGATCGACGGGCAGCGGCGCACGGTCGACGCGCGCATGGTCGTCAACGCAGGCGGCGTCTGGGCCGGTACGGTTCCCGGCGCGCCCGAGGGTGCGCCGAAGCTGCGCCCCCTGCGCGGCAGCCATCTGGTCTTTGCTGCGGAGCGCCTGCCTCTGCGCCACGCCGTTTCGTGGTTGCACCCGCGCGACGAGCGGCCGATCTTCGCGTACCCCTGGGAGGGGGCGGTCATCTGCGGAACCACCGACCTTGATCATCAGGGCGCATTCGATCGACCGGCGATGTCGCCGGATGAGGCGGCCTATCTGGTCGAGGGTCTGGCTTTCCAGTTCCCGGAACTGCGGTTGCGGGCCGAGGATGCGATCGCCACGTATTCCGGCGTGCGTCCGGTGGTCGACGGCGGCAAGGCCAAGCCGTCCGACGAGTCGCGCGAGTCGGCGATGTGGACGCAGCCCGGCATGGTGGGGATCACCGGTGGCAAGCTCACGACCTTTGCGGTGACCGCGCGGCAGGTCCTGCGGGCGGCTGCGCGGGAGCTGCCCGAGCTGGCGCCGGGACCCGTTCGGCCGGTGTTCGCCGAAACCGAAGCGGTCGTGGAGGGTGGGCGGCGCCGGCTCCGCGGCCGTCTCGGAGGCGAGGCCGCGCAGCGACTGTCGCGGGAAATGCCCGCCGACGAGCAGCAGGCGATCGGCGACACGCTCTACAGCTGGGCGGAAGTGCGCTGGGCTGCGCGTCACGAAATGGTGACCTGTCTGCAGGACGTGATGATGCGCCGCACGCGTCTGGGGCTGGTCACGCCCGAGGGTGGCGAAGCGTGGCTCGAGCGCGTCGCTGCGATATGCGCCGAGGAACTGGGGTGGGACGCGCAGCGGCGGGTGCGGGAGATCGAGAGCTACCGGGCCTACTGGCGGCGCCAGCATGCGCCGGTCCACTGAACCCGGCGCCGGTTGGGCGATTGACGGACGAGGAGAATGGCAGGCATGAGTGCGCCGCGGATACTGAGTATCGACGTCGGCACCCAGAGCGCGCGCGCGATCGTGTTCGACGCCGAGGGGCATCTGCTGGCCAAGGCGCAGCAGGCGTTCGAGCCCGTGTACCACGCGCCGAATCCGGGATGGGCCGAGCAGGATCCGGAGGTTTACTGGGAAGCGGTCGCGAGTTGTTGCAGGCGCCTGTGGGCAGAAGGCGCCGTTGCCCCGGACCAGATCACCGCGGTGACCCTGACGACGCAGCGGGCGACGTCGGTCTGTGTCGATGCCGATGGGCGTGCGCTGCGGCCGGCGATCCTGTGGCTGGACCGACGCGAGTGTTCGCTGCCGCCGCGATTGTCGCCCTGGTGGCGCGGGCTGTTCGGGCTGGTGGGCGCGGGCGGATTGATCGCCCACCTGCAGCGCGAGGCCGAGGCCAACTGGCTGGCCCAGCACGAGCCCGAGCTGTGGCGCGAAACCGCCCGTTTTCTGCTGCTGTCAGGATGGCTCAGCTGGCGGCTCACGGGCGACTACGTCGACTCCAGCGGGTGCCAGGTCGGCTATCTGCCGTTCGACTACCGGCGCCTGGACTGGGCCCGTCCCGGTGACTTCAAGTGGCAGGCCCTGGCCGTGCGCCGCGCGCAATTGCCTCGACTGGTCGCGCCCGGGCAGCCGCTCGGCTCGCTGACGGCGGCGGCGGCGGATGCGCTGGGCCTTCCGGCGGGCCGGCCGATCATCGCCGGCGCCGCAGACAAGGCCTGCGAAGTCCTGGGCTGCGGCGTGCTGACGCCGGACGTTGCGCAATTGAGTTTCGGGACGACAGCGACGGTGAACACGACCCAGCAGCGCTACGTCGAGGTTCAGCGGATGTTGCCGCCATATCCGGCGGCCGTGCCCGGCGCCTACAACACCGAGATCCAGATCTATCGCGGGTTCTGGATGGTGTCGTGGTTCAAACGTGAGTTCGCTCACCGCGAGCTGGCGCTGGCGCAGGAGCGGGGCGTCGAGGTCGAGGCCCTGTTCGACGATCTGGTCGCCCAGGTTCCGCCGGGATCGATGGGGCTGACGCTGCAGCCGTACTGGTCGCCCGGCGTACGGGACCCGGGGCCGGAAGCCAAGGGGGCGATCATCGGCTTCGGCGATGTGCACACGCGCGCGCATCTGTACCGGGCGATTCTCGAGGGTCTGATCTACGGGTTGCGTAGCGGCTGCGAGCAGATCGAGCGGCGCACCGGTCAGCGCATCGGCCTGTTGCGGATCGCTGGGGGAGGGTCGCAATCCGACCAGGCGATGCAGATCAGCGCGGACGTCTTCGGACGGTCCGCCGAGCGCTCGGAGATCTACGAAACCTCAGCGCTCGGTGCCGCGATCAACTGCGCCGTGGGGCTGGGCCTGCATGCCGACTACCCGAGCGCGGTTGCGCGGATGGTCCGGGTGGGCCGGCGCTTCGAGCCGGATCCGGCCGCCGCGGCGGTTTACGAGCGCCTGTATCGTGAGGTCTATCTGTCGATGTATCCGCGCCTGAAGCCGCTGTATCAGAGCATCCGGCGCATTACCGGCTACCCGCCGGTCTGAGGGGGCGCCGCGGGTTTCAGGTGCTGGCCTGCAGGTTCTTCCACCACTGACCGCTGAACACGAAGCGCGGGAAGTTGATGAACTGCTCGGCGGCGATCGCCTGGACCAGCTTCCAGGCGTTGTCCTGGGCGACTGGTTGCAGTGCTTCGCGATCGTGGCCGATGCCCTGCGCGAACAGCGCCAGGGCCATCCACAGGATGCCGCTGAGCGCATACAAAACGCCGGAGAACAGCAGATCGCCGATCGCGCCAAGCGCACCGATCCAGAACAGCGGCACCGCCACGATGTGGATCATCAGGTTCACACGGTCGCGATGATGCTCGGCGTAGTCGGACCACTGTGCGTGCAGCAAGGATTCGAAGCTCATGGAGTCTGCCCTTGTCCGGTCGGATCGACATGCCACGCCGACGGGCCCAGCGTGCCGTTCCAGCCCTTCTTGCGATGTTCGACGCTGACGTGAGTGTAAATGCCGCCACGGACGTTGAATACCGCAGTCAGGCGCATGTAGCGAGGCTTGGTCGCCTTGACCAGATCGTCGAGGATCTGGTTGGTGACCGCCTCGTGGAACGCGCCCTCGTCGCGGAAGCTCCAGACGTAGAGCTTGAGGGCCTTGAGCTCGATGCATTTCTTGTCGGCCACGTATTCGAGATAAAGCGTGCCGAAGTCCGGCTGCCCGGTCTTGGGGCACAGGCAGGTGAACTCCGGGAGGCGCATGCGGATGACGTAGTCCCGCTGGGGCGCCGGGTTCTCGAAGGTTTCCAGTGTCTTGGACGGTAGTGTGGGCATAACGATATGAATCGAGAGGAAAAGTGCGGGCGAAGTATCGAGCTGCTGTATGCCCGGGCGGCATAATTTACACTACGCGGCCAAATCAACAGCACAAACCGCGCCCCAGGCAGGACGGAGCTTCCCAAACGCATGCGACTCTCGGGTATCAAACTCGCCGGGTTCAAGTCCTTCGTGGACCCGACACACCTGCCTTTGCCCACGAATCTGACCGGCGTGGTCGGCCCCAACGGTTGCGGCAAGTCCAACATCATCGACGCGGTGCGCTGGGTGCTGGGCGAGACCAGCATGAAGAACCTGCGGTCGGCCGACAGCGAAGACGTGATCTTCAACGGTTCCAAGACCCGCAAGCCGGTCGGCCGGGCCTCGGTCGAGCTGATCTTCGACAACAGCGACGGCACCATCGGTGGGCCCTATGCCGCCTATTCTGAGATCTCGGTCCGTCGCGAGCTGGTACGCGACGGCAGTTCGCAGTACTACCTCAACGGCAGCAAGTGCCTGAAGCGCGACGTCACCGATCTGTTCCTTGGCACCGGCCTTGGCGGCAAGAACCAGTACGCGATCATCGAGCAGGGCATGGTGTCGCGCATGATCGAGGCCAAGCCCGAGGAGCTGCGGCACTGGCTCGAGGAGGCGGCGGGCATTTCCAGGTACAAGGACCGGCGGCGTGAGACCGAATCGCGGATCCGCCAGAC
Organism: Nevskiales bacterium; assembly: GCA_028698335.1. Classification (GTDB taxonomy): domain Bacteria; phylum Pseudomonadota; class Gammaproteobacteria; order Nevskiales; family Nevskiaceae; genus Solimonas. The sequence continues at coordinate 203,144 of JAQVDP010000002.1, forward strand.
CCGCGAGAACCTGGCCCGACTCAACGATCTGCGCAGCGAGATCCAGCAGCGTCTGGAGGTCCTGACCAAGCAGGCCGCCAACGCCGAGAAATACAAGGACTACAAGGCCCAGGAACGGCAGTTGCGGGCCGAGATCCTGGCGCTGCGCCTGCGCCAGTTCGAGTCGCAGTCCAGCAGTCACGAGTCGCAGATCCAGGCGCTGGAGCAGGCGCTGGAACAGGCGCGGCTGGATGCCAGCAAGAGCGCCGATGCGCGCGTCGCCGCCGAGATCGAGACCAAGGCGCAGGGCAACAAACTCAACGAAGAGCAGAGCAAGGCCTACGAGGCTGAGGCGGCGCTGGCACGGCTCGAACAGAGTCTCCAGCATGCCCGCGAGCTGCAGCAGCTCAAGGCCCGCGAGCTCGAGCAGATCGCGCGCCAGCTCGCCGAACTCGAAGCCCGCCAGCAGCGCGAACAGCACCGTCGCGAGGAAGCCCAGCAGCAGCTCGAGGAGCTCGAACAGCAGGTCGAGGCTGCGCAGGCGGCCGAGGACGAAGCCCAGTCCGCGGTGATTGCGGCCGAGGACGAGGTCCAGGAAGAGCAGCGTCGCTGGGACGAGTTCGTCCAGGACGCCGAGACTCCGCTGACCCAGACCGAGGGCGAGAAGGTCAGGGTCCAGCAGCTCGAACGCGCGCGCTTCCAGGCCGAGGAACGGCACAAGCGTCTCGAGATGGAGCTCGGCGGGCTGAACATCGGTCCGGTGGAGACCAGCCTCGGCGAGGCCGATGTCGAGCTCGAGCATCTGTCGGCCGAGCTTGCCGGTCTTGAGGAACGTCTGCAGCAGCTCGACGGTGAGCTGCAGGGCGTCCGCGACGGCGCGACGGCGGCCGAGACGGAGCTGCACGAAACCCGGCAGACGCTGCAGTCGGCCAAAGGGCGCATGGCGTCGCTGGAAACGCTGCAACAGGCGGCTATGCGCGAGGACGATGCCGAACTGAATCAGTGGTTGCAGCGTCACGCATTGAGTGACGTTCCACGACTGGCCAGCGCGCTGCAGGTCGACGGCGGCTGGGAAACCGCGGTCGAACACGTGCTCGAAGGTCTGTTGCAGGCGCCGGTGGTCGACGGATACGACGCCCGCATGACGTCCCTCGGTGATGCGCCAAAGTCCGGTGTCGCGTTGTTCTCGGGCGCGCCCGGTCGTGGCACCGAGGGCCTTGCCGCGCACGTGGCAGGGCCGCAGGCGGTCATCGACCTGCTGGCCGGCACCCGCACCGCCGAAACGCTGGCGGATGCCGAGGCGATCGCGGCGAGCCTGCCGCCCGGAACTTCGGTGATCACCCGGGAGGGCATCTGGTGTGGCCGCGGCTGGCGTCGCTACCCACGCACCGGCGATGAGCGTGGCGGCATCATCGCGCGTGGGCAGCTGCTCAAGCAGCTCGAGGAGCAGGTCGCGCGGCAACAGGACCTGGTGCTGGAACGCGAACGGGTGCTTGGTGAGCTGCGCGGGCGCACCCACGCGATGGAGCAGGAGCGGCGCGAACTGTCGTCGAAGTTCGACCAGTTGCGCCACCGTCAGGCCCAGAAGCTGGCATTCCGGCAGGCGCAGGCGGTCCGTCTCGAACAGATGCAGGCGCGCGCACAGAATCTGACCCAGGAGCTCGAGGCGCTGGCGCAGATGCGCGAGCAGCATCGCCGTGAACTCGAGGAGAGCCAGGCGCGACTGTCGTCGCTCGAACGTACCGCACAGGAGCTGCGCGAGCGGCGTGCGCAGATGCAGCAGGTGCTGCAGACCCGGCGTGACGCCGTCGGCCGCGCGCGCATGGGCGTCGCGCAGGCACAGCAGGCCCGCAACCAGCTGCAGGTGCGGCTCGCCGAAAGGCGCAGCGCGCTGACGGCGCTGGAACAGACCTTGCGCGACATTGCGGCTTCACGCGTGAACCTGCAGGCGCGCAAGGAAGACGAGGAACGCAACGCCGCCGAGCTCGATACGCCTCTGACCGACCACGCCGCCAACGTCGAGGCGGCGCGGGGTGCGGTCGAGTCGGCTCGCGAGGCGCTGCGCGCCGCACGCGAACGGGTCGAGGCGGCGGATGCAGCGATGCAGGCGGCGGTGCAGAAGGCGCGCGCCACGGAGTTGGAAAAGGACGCCGCGTCCGAGCGGCTGCAGCAGGCCAAGCTGGAGTTCGAGAACCTGCGTGCGCATCGCGAGAGTCTCGACGAGCAGATCGCCGAGAGTGGCGTCGAGCGCGAGGCGCTGTTCGCCGGACTCGATCCCGATGCCTCGCTGCCGACCTGGGAGGAGCGCCTGACGACGGTGACCCGGCGGATCGAGCGCCTCGGCGCGATCAATCTGGCGGCAATCGAGGAGCTCGAGGAGGCACAGGGGCGCGAGAACTATCTGGCCGAGCAGCACGACGATCTGCACGGAGCGCTGGAAACCCTGGAGGAGGCGATCCACAAGATCGATACCGAAACCAAGGAGATGTTCAAGCAGACCTTCGACCGGGTCGACACGGTGTTCCGCGATCGCTTTCCCAAGCTGTTCGGCGGTGGCGAGGCCTATCTGGAACTGACCGGCACCGATCTGCTCGAAACCGGGGTGCGCGTGATGGCCCGCCCGCCCGGCAAGCGCAATTCGACGATCCATCTGCTGTCGGGCGGTGAGAAGGCGATGACCGCCGCCGCGCTGCTGCTGGCGCTGTTCCAGCTCAATCCGGCGCCGTTCTGTCTGATGGACGAGGTCGACGCGCCGCTGGACGATGCCAACGTGGGCCGCTTCTGCGAAGTGGTTCGCGAAATGTCACAGAACGTCCAGTTCATTATCATTACCCACAACAAGATCACCATGGAGCTGGCGCGTCAGCTGCACGGCGTGACCATGCAGGAGCCGGGCGTGTCCCGGCTGGTCAGCGTGGACATCCAGCAGGCGGTTGAAATGGCGACCGATCAGGACACAACAGAATGACTCCATTGCAGTGGGCGCTGCTCGTTGTAGGAGCGGCAGCGGTAATCGCAATCTATCTGTACAGCCGCCGTGAACAGGGAGGTCCGCGCAAGCGCGCGCGCAAGGCACCCGAATCGGTGGGTGGTGGCGCCAGCCCGCAGACGCTGCCGGGCGCCGACCAGATGGACATGTTCAGCCGCTTCGGTGAGTTCGACGAGTTCGGTGTCGGCAAGCCGCGCAAGCGCGTTGCGCCGTTGATGCCGGGGCAACAGCCGCCGGACGCGGCCGAACCGGCGACGACGGCCACGGGCGCCGGCGGTGACACAGCGCCGGCACCGTCACAGGACGCCCCGCAGGCCCAGATCCAGCAACGCCTGGTGACGGTTCTGATCGCCGAGCGCGAAGGCACCGCGATCCTCGGCCCCAAGATCCACGCGGCGCTGCGCGCGCGCGGGCTGAGCTTCGGCGAGCATCGCATCTATCACCGGATCGAACTGGGCCAGCCGGTGTACTCGGTGGCCAGTCTGGTCAAGCCGGGGGTTCTCGACCCCGATCAGGCGCCGCAGTTCAGTACGCCGGGTCTGTCGATGTTCATGATGCTGCCCGGGCCGAAGCATCCGGTCGATGCGCTGACCGACATGCTGTCAACGGCGCGGGCGCTGGCGGCGGAACTCAACGCCGAGGTCTACGACGCGAACCGGCAGCTGCTCAGCGCCGAGGCGGAGCAGGGACTGGCACAGGACATTGCCGGCTGGGCGCAGCAGCACGGACTCTGATTCCCGCCCGCCGTTCGCCCGGATCGCCCAGGCTGACTTCATGACCGCAGAGCACGATACAGCGTCGCCGGCCGAACAGGTCGAACGGCTGCGCAAGGCATTGCGCGATCACAACTACCGCTACTACGTGCTCGATGATCCGTCGATCCCGGATGCGGAGTACGACCGGCTGTTCGCGCAGTTGCAGCGGCTGGAGCAGGAACACCCCGAGTTGCGGACGGAGGATTCGCCGACGCAGCGGGTGGGGGCCGCGCCGTCGTCCGCGTTCGCGCCGGTCCGGCATCGATTGCCGATGCAGTCCCTGAACAACTGCTTCGACCGCGACGAACTCGAGGACTTCGACCGCCGCGTCCGTGCCGGGCTGGGGATCGGGCAGGCCCGCTACGTGGCGGAGCCCAAGCTCGACGGTCTGGCGGTATCGCTGTTGTACCGGGCAGGGCGCTTCGAGCAGGGCGCCACCCGTGGCGACGGGCAGACCGGCGAGGACATCACCGCGAACCTGCGGACGATCCGGGCGATTCCGCTGCGCCTGCTGGGCGAAGCGATTCCGCCGCTGCTCGAGGTGCGCGGAGAGGTCTACATGCCGCATGCCGGATTCCGCAGGATGAACGAGGAGGCTGCGGCGCGGGGCGAGAAGACCTTCGTCAATCCCCGCAACGCCGCCGCCGGCAGTCTGCGCCAGCTCGACTCCCGGATCACGGCCCGGCGGCCGTTGGCGTTCTACGCCTACGCGGTGGGATACAGCGAGGGCTATCGTCTGCCGCGCACCCATCTCGAGGTGCTCGACGATCTGCGCCGGTGGGGTTTGCCGGTGTCGAATCTGGTCGAGGCCGTGTCCGGCGTCGACGGTTGTCTGCGCTACTACGAGGCGATGCAGGCGCGCCGGGTGAAACTGCCGTTCGACATCGATGGCGTCGTCTACAAGCTGGACGATCTGACCGGGCGTGACGAGCTTGGCTCGGTGGCGCGTGCCCCGCGCTGGGCGATCGCGCACAAGTTTCCAGCCGAAGAAGCCCAGACCGTGCTCGAACGCGTCGATTTCCAGGTCGGGCGCACCGGTGTGCTGACGCCGACGGCGCGCCTGCGCACGGTGTTCGTGGGCGGTGCGCACGTGAGCAATGCGACGCTGCACAACATGGACGAGATCGCCCGCAAGGACATCCACGTCGGCGATACCGTCATCGTGCGGCGGGCCGGCGACGTGATTCCGGAGGTCAAGGGTGTGGTGCTGTCCGAGCGCCCCGCGGACGCCCGGCCGGTGGTGATGCCGGCGGTGTGCCCGGTTTGCGGGTCGGATGTGCGCCGGGATCCTGAAGGGGTCGCCTACCGCTGCGTCGGCCGTCTGGTCTGCAAGGCCCAGCTCAAGCAGGCACTCCAGCATTTCGTCTCGCGCAAGGCGGCGGATATCGACGGCGTGGGTGAGATGCTGATCGACGAACTGGTCGAGCGCGACCGACTCAGGACCCCGGCCGATCTGTATACGCTGGAGGTCGAGGATGTCGCGGTGCTGTACAAGTCCGCGGAGATCGCTCCGGCCAAGCTCATCGACGCGATCCGGCAGCGCCGTACACTGGCGCTGCCGCGCCTGATCTACGCGCTTGGCATTCCGGAGATCGGTGAGACCACCGCGAAGGATCTGGCGCGCCACCTTGGCTCGTTCGCGCGTCTGCGCGTCGCCCGTACCGAGGTGCTGCAGCTGATCGAGGGAATCGGCGAGAGCGCGGCCAAGGAGATTCGCTGGTTCTTCGAGGATGAACACAATCGTCGTGCCGTCGATGCCCTGCTTGCGCGCATCGAAATCGCGGACGAGCACGAGGTGTCGGCGGATCTGGCTGCGCGTGCGACGCTGGCGCAACGACTGGCCCAGCTCGGGATCCGCGGCCTCGGGCCGGTCAAGGCCGAGACCCTGGCCAGGGGCTGCGGATCGGTTGCGGCTCTCTACCAACGGATCGAGGGGGACCTGCTCGCGATCGGGCTCGATGCGAAAACAGCGGATGCCGTCCGCACTCATTTCGCCGATGCCGGGCGCCGTGCCGAGTTCGCGGCACTGGAAACGCAGCTGACCGAGTTCGGGGTGCTGGGGGCGGAGACCGTCGTCCAGGACACGTCGGCGGGGTCGCTGAGCGGGCTGGTCTTCGTGCTGACCGGCACGCTGCCGCTGCCGCGCGACGAGGTTGCGGCGCAGATCGAAGCCGCCGGCGGGCGCGTCAGCGGGTCGGTGTCGTCGAAGACCGACTATGTCGTCGCCGGCGAGGCGGCCGGATCGAAGCTGGCCAAGGCTGAAAAGCTCGGCGTGGCGGTGATCGACTTCGACGCACTCGGGCGTCTGCTGCATGGCTAGCGTCGGCGACATGTGCCCGGAGCGACGCCGGTGAACGCGTTTGGCGCTGCCTTGTCGGGCCTCGGGGTTCATCCGCTGGCCGGCAGCGTCGGCCTGCTCGTGCTGGCCGTCGCGTTGCTGGTCCTGGTCCACCGCATCTTCGGCGGGCTCAATACCGGGCGCCATGCCTGGCAGCGCCGCCTGCGCGAATACCTTGGCGTGGCGCCGGGCAAGGCGGTCGGGGAACTGCGATGGCTGCTGCTGGCGTTGCACTGCGCGATCTGGCCCGCGCTGGCGTGGGTGCTGCTGCATCTCTGGGGCCTGCACGATGCCGGCGAGGGCCTGGTGTCCCGCGTCTTCAGCAAGGGCGTGACCGTCGGGGGCGTCAGCATCGTGCCCGGCAAGCTGATGCTGGGGCTGCTGTACTTCGTCGTGCTGTTCACCTTCACGCGCTGGCTCAAGCAGAAGATCGAACGCGACTGGTTGATGCGCTTCGGCATTGAATTCAGCACGCGCGAGTCCGTCGCCACCCTGTTCGGGTACGCGACCTTCGTTTTCGCTGCGCTGGTCGGGCTGTCGGTCGCGGGCTTCGATTTCGGCAAGCTGGCGCTGGTGGCCGGCGCACTGTCCGTCGGCATCGGCTTCGGCCTGCAGAACATCGTCAACAACTTCGTGTCGGGGCTGATCATCCTGTTCGAGCGTCCGGTGCGCATCGGCGACTACATCTTCGTCGGCGATACCCAGGGTTTCGTCCGCAAGATCCGCATCCGCGCCACCGAAATCGAGACCTGGGACCGCGAGTCGATCGTGGTGCCGAACTCGGAACTGCTGTCGAATCACCTGCGCAATCTGAATCTGCGCGACAACTTCGGCCGAGTGATCATCGGCGTCGGTGTCGCGTACGGTTCGGACGTCGAAAAGGTCAAGCGCATCCTGCTCGAGGTCGCGCGGGCACACCCGCAGGTGATGCGGGAAGGGCTGGTCGAAGGGGTCGGCGATCCCAGCGTGTACTTCGTCAATTTCGGCGACAGCTCGCTGGATTTCGAACTGCGCGCCTATATCCGCGCGGTGGACCGGCGCATGAGCGTCGCCAGCGATCTGCGCTTCGCGATCGACGCGGCGTTTCGCGCCGAAGGCGTCGAGATTCCGTTTCCGCAGCGCGATGTCTGGTTCAAGACGCCGCCGACCCAGGGCGGTGGCGGCAACGGCGGGATCGCGTCGGCCGGATCCGGATCGGACTGAGCGACGTGGCCGATCAGGTCGGCGGCGGTGTGGCCTTGATGCTCAGCGCGTGGATGTCGGTCTGCATCAGCGCGTCCAGGGCCGCGTAGACGGCGCGATGGCGCTGCAATGGTCCGAGGCCGCGGAACGCCTCGCTCTCGATCTCGATCCGGAAGTGGCCCTTGCCCGAGCGCGCGCCGGCGTGGCCGGCGTGCAGGTGGCTTTCGTCCTCGATGACCAGCTGCGTCGGCGCGAACGCCGCTGCCAGCGTGTCGCGGATCCGCTCGACGCGGGTGGCGGTTTCCGCGGTCACGGCAGCACCTTGACGAAGGGCTGCACCTCGACCCGGGCGTAGGCGCCGCACTTCAGGTAGGGGTCGTCCGCGGCCCAGGCTTCTGCGCTGGCCAGATCCGGGAATTCGGCGACGACCAGGCTGCCGTGGAAACCGGCGTCTCCGGGGTCGGTGGCGTCGACCCGTGGCCGCGGACCGGCGAGCAGCAGGCGCCCCTCGTCGAGCAGCTGTCTCAGACGTGCCAGATGTGCCGGGCGGTTCTCGCGCCGCAGCGGCAGACTGTCGGGTGCGTCGTGACCCAGAATCATGTAGAGCATCGCGGAAGTCCTCAGTCCTCGGGCAGATACCGCTTCAGGAAGGGGATGTGCGCCATCATGAAGACGAACATCAGTCCGGTGAAACCGAAAGTCTTGAATTTCACCCAGGTGCTCTCGGAGAAATTCGACGCGACGTAGATGTTCAGCACCGCCGAGAAGGCGAAGAATCCGGCCCAGGCGAGGTTGACCTTGCGCCAGACGGCGTCGGGCAGTTCGATGGTCTTCTGTGGCAGGCGCGCCAGCAGCACCTTGTCTCCGACCACGTGGCTGGCCAGCAGCGCCAGCGCGAACAGGGCATAGACCACCGTGGGCTTGTACTGGATGAAGGCGGGGTCGTGGATATACAGCGTCAGACCGCCCAGGGCGGCTGCGACCAGAGCGGTGATGAAGTGCGACTTGTGCAGACGCCGCTCCATGATCCAGTAGATCGCGACCAGCGCGAACAGCGAGACGATCAGCACCGTCGTCGCGGTGTAGATGCCGAAGAAATAGTAGGCGCCGAAGAACAGCAGCGCCGGAGCGAAGTCGAGCAGGATTTTCATGGGCGCTATTGTAGGCGCACCGCCGTCCGTGGCGCCGCCGGAGGTCCACCGCGGGTGAAGGTGCCGGACGGGGCATGCGCGTACAATATGCGGCGCGGCCGCGGCAGGCTGCCGGCTTTTCGCCCAAGACGACATCCGAGTACCAAACGTGGCTGACTGGTTCGAACTCCACCCCGACAATCCGCAGAAGCGACTGCTGGCACAGATCGCGGTGCGCGTGCGCCAGGGCGCGGTCGTCGCCTATCCGACCGATTCGTGCTACGCCTTGGGCTGCCATCTCGATGACAAGGAGGCGGCGGACCGCCTGCGCAAGATCCGCGGCTTCGACCGGCATCACCAGTTCACCCTGGTGTGCCGGGATCTGTCCGAGATCGCGACCTACGCCCGGGTCGACAACCGGCAGTTCCGCCTGCTCAAGAATCTGACGCCGGGGCCGTACACCTTCGTCCTGCATGCGACCAAGGAGCTGCCGCGCCGGATCGCCCATGAGCGTCGCAAGACCGTGGGCATCCGGATCCCGGAGCACGTCATCGCGCAGGAGCTGCTCGAAACCCTCGGCGAACCGCTGATCTCCTGCACCCTGCAGTTTCCCGGCTGTGACGAGCCGGTGGGGAATCCGGAAGACTGGCGGCAGCAGCTCGACCGCAGTGTCGATGTCGTCATCGAGGGCGGACCCTGCGGAACCGATCCGACCACCGTGCTCGATCTGACCGAGGACACGGTCGCCGTGGTTCGCGAGGGCAAGGGCGACCTGACGCCGCTGGGTCTGTGATCCACGAGGTGGGCACCGGCGCCTCCGGCCCCCGGTATAATGCGCCATGCCCATGGAAATGACATTGGTCCAGAAGATCGCGATCTGGGCCCTGCCGGTGTTGCTCGCGATCACGGTCCACGAGGCCGCGCACGGTTTTGCCGCGCGTCTGCTGGGCGACCGTACCGCGCAGATGCTGGGCCGCCTGTCGCTGAATCCGCTGCGGCATGTCGATCCGGTCGGAACCATCGTGGTTCCGGCGTTGCTGCTGATGCTCGGCGGCTTCCTGTTCGGCTGGGCCAAACCGGTGCCGGTGAACGCCCGCAACTTCAAGAATCCCCGGCGCGACATGGCGCTGGTCGCCGCGGCGGGGCCGGTCTCGAACCTGCTGATGGCGGTCGTCTGGGGTCTGCTGCTGAAGTTCAGTCTGGGAGTGCCGCAGTCGGACTGGATCTGGACGAGCCTGCGGCTGATGTCCAGCGCGGGCATCATGATCAATCTGATCCTGGCGGTGCTGAATCTGTTGCCGCTGCCGCCGCTGGATGGCGGTCGCGTACTCAGCGGCGTCGTGCCGGAGGCGACCGCGCGCTCCCTCGACCGGATCGAGCCCTACGGCATGCTGATCATCGTCGCGCTGCTGGCAACCGGCGTCCTCGGCGCGCTGATGGCGTATCCGCTGAACTGGGCGCAGTCGATGCTTGTTGCGCTGATCGGCCTCTAAACTGAACCCGCATTTTCATTCATCCAGCCTGCTGACCTAACGTGACGATCGCTCAAAAACCCACCGTTCTCTCCGGAATCCAACCCTCCGGACGCCTGACCCTCGGCAACTACCTGGGGGCGCTGAAGAACTGGGTCCACCTCAATGAGCGCTACGACTGCTACTACATGCTGGTCGACATGCATGCCATCACGGTCCGGCAGGATCCGGCCGTGCTGCGTGAGCGCTGCTATGAATTCCTGGCGCTGTACATCGCCTGCGGCCTGGATCCGAACCGCAACGTGTTGTTCGTGCAATCGCATGTGCCGGCGCACGCGCGTCTGTCGTGGGTGCTCAACTGCTACACGCAGATGGGCGAACTCAGCCGGATGACGCAGTTCAAGGACAAGTCGCAGAAGAACGCGGACAACATCAACGCGGGCCTGTTCGACTATCCGGTGTTGATGGCCGCCGACATCCTGCTGTACCAGGCCGACGCGGTTCCGGTCGGGGACGACCAGAAGCAGCATCTGGAGCTGACGCGTGACGTGGCGATGCGCTTCAACAACCTCTACGGCGATGTCTTCACCGTGCCCGAGCCGATGATCCCCCCGGTGGGCGCGCGCATCATGGGGCTGCAGGAGCCGACCAAGAAGATGTCGAAGTCCGACGACGCCGCAACCAACGCGGTGTATCTGCTCGACGAACCGGACGTGATCGTGCGCAAGATCAAGCGTGCGGTCACCGACATGGACAACGAGGTGCGGTTCGATATCGCGGCGAAGCCGGGCGTGTCGAATCTGATGTCGATCCTGTCCGCCGTGACCGGGCAGTCGTTCGAGACGATCGCGGAAACCTATTCCACGCAGGGCTACGGCAAGTTCAAGATGGCCTGCGCCGAGGCGGTGGTCGAATGTCTGCGACCGGTGCAGGCGCGTTATCGCGAGGTCCGCGACGATATCGAGGGCCTGCGCCGGGTGTTGCGGGCGGGCGCCGAGAGCGCGTCCGCGCGTGCCGACGCGACGTTGTCGCGGGCCCACGACGCGCTGGGATTCATCCCCGAATGACCGAGCCGGAGACGCCAGCGCCCGAGCAGGCCACGCCGATCGAGCACGCGGTTGGCATGCCCAAGGTGCATGGGCAGCCGCTCGAGAAGCTGCCGGAGGACCTGTTCATTCCCCCCGACGCGCTCGAGGTGTTCCTCGATGCCTTCGAGGGACCGCTGGATCTGCTGCTGTACCTGATCCGTCGCCAGAACCTGAACATCCTCGATATTCCGGTTCTCAAGATCACGCAGCAGTACATGCAGTACATCCAGCTGATGCGGGGCATGAAGATCGAGCTGGCCGCCGAGTATCTGGTGATGGCCGCGCTGCTGGCCGAGATCAAGTCCAGCATCCTGTTGCCGCGCCCGCCGCCGGAGGACGCCGAGGAGCAGGGCGATCCGCGCATGGAGCTGGTCCGGCGCCTGCAGGAGTACGAGCGGTTCAAGAACGCCGGTGAGAACCTGGAGAAACTGCCGCGGGCCGGGCGTGACATCTTCGTGGCCCAGGCGCGTCCGGAGGTGATTCCGCAGGCCGCCCAGCTGCCGATGCCGACGCTGCGGGATCTGCTGATGGCGTTCCGCGACGTGATGGAGCGCAGCGCGCTGTTCCAGCACCACGAGATCTCCCGCGAGCCGTTGTCGGTCCGCGAGCGGATGTCCCAGATTCTTTCGCGTGTGCGGCAGGGGCCGGCGCGGTTGATCGACCTGATCGACCCCGAGGAAGGCCGGATCGGCGTCGTGGTCTGTTTTCTGGCCATTCTCGAGCTGGCCAAGTCGTCAATGTTGCAGATCCGGCAGGACGACCCGTTCCAGCCGTTGATCGTTGCGCCGCCGTCGGCCGAGCCGACGGTCGAGGAGGGAGTGGATCCATGAGTGGCGAAGAGATCGAACCGGCGCAGTTGATCGCCGAGACCGAGTCGGAAGCGCTGGACCCGCAGCGCGGGCAACTGCTGGTGTGCGTGCTCGAATCGTTGCTGCTGGCTTCCGAGCAGCCCCTGTCGATCGAGCAGTTGCACCGGTTGCTGTCGCGTGAACTGGGTGTCGGCAAGAAGGATCTGCGCGAGGCACTCGCGCGGCTCGACGAGCGGCTTGCCGGTGGCGCCACCGAATTGCGTGAGGTCGCCAGCGGATTCCGCGTGCAGGTGCGCAAGGAGTACGCCGAATGGGTCAGCAAACTGTGGCAGGAGAAGCCGCCGCGCCTGTCGCGCGCGCTGCTCGAGACGCTGGCCCTGATCACCTATCGACAGCCGATCACACGCGGCGAGATCGAGGAGGTGCGTGGCGTCGCCCTGTCGCCGAACATCATTCGCACGCTACTGGAACGCGGCTGGATTCGCGAAGTCGGCGTCAAGGAGGTCCCGGGGCGCCCCTCGCTGTTCGGAACCACGCCGCAGCTGCTCGACGACTTGAACGTCAAGACGCTCGACGATCTGCCGAGCCTGCCGGAGATCAAGGATCCCGAACAGCTCGACGCCGCGATGGAGCGGTTGGGCGAGCAACTGCACGAGCCGCAGGCGACGGCCGATGCCGCCGCGCGAGCGACGCAGCAGGACGATCCGCTGCCGGACTCCGACGAAGATCCCGGGCACGAGCGCGCGGCGGAGCAGGTGGCGGACGCGCCTCCCGCCGGGGCCATGGATGATCCGGCCGGGGTCGAATCCGAAGCAGACGACGACGGCGAGCCGCCAGTCGCGTCTGAGGGCGATGGCTCGCTCGAGGCGCTCGTCGAGGATGACGCGATGCCCGAGTTCGATGCCGGAGATGACGAAGGCGATGCCGCCGACATCGAGCGGCCGGACGATCGCGATGCCTTGCACTGACCGTTTTCCACGCGCTGCCGGGCGGCACTCCCCAATATGAGCGAACGCATCCAGAAAGCACTGGCCGGAGCCGGTGTCGCATCGCGCCGCGAGATCGAGCGCATGATCGAAGAGGGGCGGATCGAGGTCAACGGACGCCCGGCCGAGCCCGGGCAGAAGGTTTCGGCCGACGACAAGATCCGGATCGATGGCCGTCCGTTCGCCTTTTCCCGCCAGACCGAACCGACGCGCGTGCTGTTGTACAAGAAGCGCGTCGGCGAGCTGGTGACGCGGGACGACCCGGACGGACGCCGGACGGTCTTTCGCAAGCTGCCGGTGCTGTTGAACGGGCGCTGGATCGCGGTCGGTCGCCTCGACATCAACACCTCCGGGCTGTTGCTGCTGACCAACGACGGCGAACTCGCGCGGCGGCTGATGCACCCCAGCTTCGAGATCACCCGCGCGTACTCGGTGCGCATCCACGGTGTGATCGATCACGATCTGGTCCGGAGGCTCAAGAGCGGTGTCGAGCTGGATGATGGACCCGCGCGCTTCGACGCAATGGTGCCGGGGGTCAATGAGGACGGCGAGGCGTCCAATCAGTGGTTTCGCGTCACCGTGCGCCAGGGGCGGAACCGCCTCGTGCGACGGCTGATCGAGTCGCAGCCCGGCCTGCAGGTGAGTCGTCTGATTCGCGTCGCCTACGGTCCGGTGGAGCTGGGACGCGGGATCAAGTCCGGCAGCTGGCGGGAGGCGGAGCCGGACGAGCTCGACGCCCTGCTCAAGGCCGTCGGCATGCAGCCGGCCGAGCCGGTGCGCAGCAAGCGCGCACGGTCGGCGCGTGGAGAGGCGGCGGGCGGGCGGGGCAAGGTCGCATCGGCGCCCCGGACGCAGCGGGTTTCGCGCACGGCGGCCCGGAACGCGACCGACGTCTCGGGCGCGCGTGCCGCGGGCAGGACCGTGGCAAAACCGGCTAGCGGGAAGGCACCGAAAAAACCGATGCCGTCGGGAACTGCATCGCGTCGGGGCCGTGGCAAACCTTCCGGACGCAGCTGAGCGGGCGCGACAGGCGTCGCGGCGTCGGGTCAGAAGGCGCGACCGCGGGCGTCGCGGCTGTCGGGGCCGAGCAGCCACAGCAACGCCGGCGTGGCGGTTTCCGGCGGCGGCGATTCGCTGTCGAGCTCGCCCGGGAAGCCCTTGAGGCGCAGTGCGGTGCGCAGCGGTCCCGGGTCGAAGCTGTTGAGGCGGACTTTCGAATGCTCCGGCAGTTCAGCGGCCCAGATCCGCATCATCTGTTCGGTTGCCGCCTTGGTGATGCCGTAGATGCCGTCATAGGCATGCGCCTCGCGGCCATGCCGGTCCGAGACGAAGACCACCGACGCACCGTCGGCAGCGCCCTCGAGCAGGGGCATCAGAAAGCGGGTCAGCGCGAAAGGGCCGGAGAGGTTCACCTGCAGGCTTTCGATCCACTCCTTGGGGTCGATGTCGACGAGCCGGCCGAAATTCTTGAAATGCGCGGCGCAGTGGACGATGCCTTCCAGGCCGCCCAACTCGCGTTCGACCGTTTCGGCCAGCTCGGCGTAGTCCTTCCAGCTGGCGCCGGCCAGGTTCAACGGGTAGATCGCCGGGGTCGGGCCGCCCGTCGCCTCGATTGCGTCGTAGACCGCCTCGAGCTTCTTCACGGTCCGGCCCAGCAATACCACGGTCGCGCCGTGGCGCGCGCATGCCAGCGCCGTGGCCCGGCCGAGGCCGTCGCCGGCGCCGGTGACGAGAATGCGGCGGCCCTGGAGCAGGTCGCTGGGCGGAGCATAGGCGCTGGGCAGGCTGGTCATGGTGTCGTTCAACGGTAAGGCGTGGGGGCGGCGTCACCTCAGCGCGGACTCAAGCCGGGCCGATAAGACGGGGCCGGTATTCTAGCCAGAACGCCTCGACGCGATCAGGCGGGCTGGCGCTGCCTTAGCCAGCGTTCGCCGGCCTCGCCGGACATGGCCTGCAGTACGGCGGGCCCCTGGGCGTAGTCGGCGCCGATGCTGCGGCAGAGTTCCAGGTGTGCCTGTGATTCGACGCCTTCGATCACGACGGTCTGCCGCAATGCATGCAGGAGCTGAACGAGTGCCCGCGCCGCGTTCAGCGTTGCGGTCGACTCGACGGCGAGATGCGGAATGCGCCCGATCACCCGGGTGCTGTCGCACTCGGTGAACAGCGGGATCAGTGGTGAAGTGCGAGGTTCCCCGACGCCGTCCAGGGAGATGCCGACGCCGGCCTGGCGCAATGCGGCCAGCTGCTTGCGCTCATCCTGTCCCACCGTTCCCAGCGTCTGGCCGGGAAACTCCAGAATCAGGCTGGCGCCTTGCAGGTCGTGAGCGCTGAGCAGTCGCAGGACCAGTTCCGGCAGACTCAGCTGGCGCAGCGCCGCCGCCGGCAGGCGCAGCACCAGCTTCAGGGACGGTTCGAGTGGGAGCCACTGGGTGAGGCGCTCCAGGCCCTGGCGCAGGACCCACAGGCTCAGGCCGTGGACCAGGCCGAGCCGGTCGGGCAGGTCGATGAACTGGTTTTCCTCCATGCGCCCTTCGCGGGGATGGTCCCAGTACGGGGTGAAACGCATGCGCAGCGGCTCGTCGTCCTGCAGCGGTTGCTGCAGCCAGAAAGACTCGGTCAGCCCCTCGTTGTACAGCGCGCTGTGAAGCTCGGCCATGAGCCGCGACCGCTGCGCGTGGACGTTGTCCTGCGACGGGTCATAGACCAGCGCGTCCTGGCCTTGAGCCGTGGCGGCATATTTCGCGGTCTCGGCATGCCGGACCAGGGTTTCGGAGTCTTCTCCATGCTTCGGGAAGCAGGCGATGCCGACGCTGCTGCGAACCGACAATGGCCGCCGGCCGAGCGAGATCGGCAGATCCAGCGCGAGCTGGACGCGGCTGGCCTGGCGCTTGGCTTCGGCCTCGTCGGCCGCACTGCCGAGCAGGATGCCGAAATCGTCGAAGCCGAAGTGGGCGAGGACGTCGGTCTCGCCGATCACGCCCTGCAGCCGTTCGCGTAGCTGATTGAGATACTGGCGCACTGCCTCTTCACCCAGCGACTGCTCGATCTCGTGGTAGTGCTGCGTGTCCAGTGCGATCACCGAGAACGCGCCACGCAGGTTGCTGTCGTGCTGCGAGATCGCCCGATCGATCGCCGCGATCAGCGCGTGGCGGTTCGGAAGCCCGAGGTTGTGGCCGAGAACCGGCGCGCGGCCGAGCTCGTATTCGAGCCGGTCGGCCTCCTGGCGCAGCTCCCGCGTTTCGTCCAGCACCATGGCGCCGGCCGTATACGACATCACCACGCCGATGTACTGCCCCCAGATCAGGAACACGAGTGGCATGGTATCGAGCAGCCACAGCGCGGGATTGCGCTGCTGCACTGCGAGCATTCCGCTCAGCGAGTATTCGTTGAACTCGTAACGGCAGACCAGCAGCGTGGCCAGGACGATGGCCACCGACGAGATGGACAGGCCGATCCACGCGTACCGGTTGGCTCGTGTGCGCAGCAGACGCGCGGTGGCGTCAAGGGTGTGAAGCGGACGAAATCGGGACGGGCGTTCGCTCATCAGCCGTAAGGTGCGCTCAGGTGGTCGGTGTGGCCCAGCGTATCAGGTCTTCGGGGCTGTGGGCGATTTCATCTGCGCCCCAGGCGTCGATGGGCTGTCCGGTCCCCAGATAGCCCCAGGCGGCTGCGACCGTGCGCATGCCGGCGGCGCGGCCCGCGTCGATGTCACGCCGGTCGTCGCCAACGTACATGCAACTGCGGGGTTCGATCCCGATCTGGCGGCAGGCCAGCAGGAGACTGTCGGGTGCCGGCTTGGCGTGCATGACCTCGTCGGCGCTGACGACGCAGGCCAGCGGAGTCCGCAGCGACAGGCGTTCGACCAGCGGACGCGTGAGCCAGCTCGGCTTGTTGGTGACAATGCCGGCCGGGATCCCGGCGCCGGCCAGCGTGGCCAGCAGTTCGCTCATGCCGTCGAACAGCCGGGTGTGCTCGGCGATGTGATCCCGGTAGTAGTCGAGAAAGTCGCGGCGGTGCTGCTCGAACGCCGGAGCGTCGGGGCCGATGCCAAGCGCGCGATCGAGCAGGCCACGGGCGCCCGCCGAGGCGTGTGCGCGGTACGCGGATGGATCGAGCGGTTGCAGGCCCAGCCGGTCGCGGACGTGATTGGCGGCGGCTGCCAGATCCGGGGCGGTGTCGGCGAAGGTGCCGTCCAGATCGAACAGCATGCACGCAATCGGGGCCATCACGCCGGGCGCCTGCAGTGCATCAGGTAGTTCACCGCGATGTCGTCGGACAGATTGGCGGCGCGCAGCACGGGGTTGTAGCGGATGCCCCGGACGCCGACGACCTCAAGTCCCGCGCCGCGGGCCCAGGCGTCGAGTTCCGAGGGGCGGATGAACTTCTCGTACTGGTGGGTGCCCCTGGGCACGATGTTGACGACGTATTCGGCCCCGACCACCATCAGTGCGAAGGATTTCGGGTTGCGGTTGATCGTGGAGAACACCACGTCGCCGCCGGGGCGGACGAGTGTGGCGCATGCGTCCACCACCGATGCGGGGTCGGGGACGTGTTCGAGCATCTCCAGGCAGCAGACCAGATCGAATTCACCGGGGTGTGCCTCGGCCATCTGCTCTGCGGAGATCTGACGGTAGTCGATGTCGCGACCGGTGGCGCCGGCGTGATGGCGTGCCACCTCGAGCACCTCGCCGGCCATGTCGATGCCGGTGACATCGGCGCCGGCCGCCGAAAGCGCTTCGCTGAGCAGCCCGCCGCCGCAACCGATGTCGATGGCGCGCTTGCCGGCGATGCCACCGGCGCAGTCGCCGATATAGCGGACCCGCGGCGCATTGATGACGTGGAGGGCGCCCATCTCGCCCTGCGGGTCCCACCAGCTGGCGGCCAGGCGATCGAAGTTGGCGATTTCGGCGGTGTCGACGTTGCTCATGCGTGGATTTTCTGTTGCCAGTGGGCGGCCTGCGCCAGTGCACGGGCCTGATCGATAGTGAGGAGGTGGCGGTCGCGCATCAGCGCGCGGCCGGCGACGAAGACGTCGGTGACCTGTTCGCGGCCGACCGCGTAGACCAGCTGGGAGATGACGTTGTAGATCGGCTGGGTGTTCGGGGCCGACAGGTCGATGGCGATGAAATCGGCAGATTTGCCCGTTTCGAGGCTGCCGATTTCTGCATCGAGTCCGAGCGCACGTGCGCCACCGAGCGTAGCCATGCGCAGTGCTTCGGGCGCCGGCAGCGTGCGTGCGTCGCCGGCCACGGCCTTGGCGACCAGTGCGGCGGTTCGGGTCTCGCCGAGCAGATCGAGGTCATTGTTGCTGGCGGCGCCGTCGGTGCCGATCGCCACATTGACACCGGCGGTGATCAGCTTGCCGATGGGCGCGAAGCCGCTGGCCAGCTTGAGGTTGGATTCGGGGCAGTGGACGACGTGGACGCCGTATTCCGCGGCCTGCGCGATCTCCTCGTCGGTCAGCTGCGTCATGTGGACGGCGACGAAGTCCGGGCCGAGCATCTCCAGTTCGCGCAGCCGTTGCCACGGCCGTTTGCCGAACTGCTGGAGCGACTGCCGGATTTCGTCGGCGGTTTCGTGCAGATGCATGTGAACGCCGATGCCGAGTTCGTTGGCGAACCGGCGCACGCGCGTCAGCGGCGTGTCGGAGACCGTGTACGGCGCATGCGGCGCGAAGATCGAATGCGCCAGCGGAATCTCGCGGACCGCATCGTGCAGGTCCAGACCCTTGCGGATGTACTCGTCGGCGTCGCGTGCCCAGGCGGTGGGGAAGTCGAGCACGATCAGGCCCACCGTTGCGCGCACGCCGGCCTCCGCCGCGACGCGTGCGGTGACGTCCGGGAAGAAATACATGTCGTTGATGCAGGTCGTGCCGCTGCGGACCATCTCCGCCAGCGCCAGCCGCACGCCGTCCTCGCAGAACTGCTCCCCGACATGCGCGCCCTCAGCCGGCCAGATGTGATTCTGCAGCCATTCCATCAGCGGCAGATCGTCGGCGACGCCGCTGAACAGACTCATCGCGGCATGGGTATGCGCGTTGACCAGGCCGGGCATGACCACCTTGTCCGGCAGTTCGAGGGTCTCGGCCGGGCGATACCGCTCGCGGGCCTGTTCGAGCGGGACGATGCCGACGATGCGGCCCTGGTCGACGGCCATCGCGTGGCGTTCGAGTACCGTCCCGAGGGGTTCGACCGGAACGATCCAGCGGGGCAGCACGAGCAGGTCGACGTTCTGCGTCATGGCGGTATCGGGGCAAGTAGAATGTCGCCTCATTCTAGCCGAGCCCCCGCCATGTCTTCCGCCGTGCAACCGATCGTCTGGGCGCGTGATCACCTGCGGCTGCTGGATCAGCGTCTGTTGCCGGCGGAGGTGCGCTATCTCGAATGCCGCAGTCCCGGCGACGTCGCCGACGCGATTCACGCGATGGCGGTGCGTGGCGCGCCGGCGATCGGCATCGCCGCCGCATACGGCCTGGTGCTGGCGTTGCGTGCCGACCGCGACGGTTTCGATGCAGCCGAACAGATGCTGGCCGCGTCGAGACCGACCGCGGTCAACCTGCGCTGGGCACTGGAACGGATGCGGCGGCAATGGGCGTCGCATCGGGACATCGATGCGCTGGAGGCCGAAGCGGTCGCGATCCAGCGCGAGGATCTGGAGCAGAACCTGCGGATGGGTGAACTGGGCGCGGCGCTGCTGCCCGACCGCGACGCGCGGGTGCTGACGCACTGCAACACCGGCGCTCTGGCCACTGGTGGCCATGGAACCGCGCTCGGGGTGATCCGCAGCGCGTATGCGCAGGGCCGTATCAGCCAGGTCTTCAACACTGAGACGCGCCCCTGGCTGCAGGGCGCGCGCCTGACCGCGTGGGAGCTGATGCAGGACGGGATTCCGACCCGGCTGCTGGTCGATGGGGCCGCGGCGCATCTGATGCACCGGCAGCGCATCGACTGGGTCATCGTCGGCGCGGACCGGATCGCCGCCAACGGTGATACCGCCAACAAGATCGGGACCTACGCACTGGCGCTGGCGGCGCGGGCACATGGCGCCAGATTCATGGTGGTGGCGCCGAGCGGGACTTTCGACCTGCGCTGTGCCGACGGGGCCTCGATTCCGATCGAGGAGCGGCCCGACGAGGAGCTGACGATGTACCGGGGCGAGCCGGTCGCGCCCGCGGGGTGCCGTGCGTTCAATCCGGTGTTCGACGTCACGCCCGCGCATCTGATCGATGCCGTGGTCTGCGAGCGGGGGGTGGTGTTGCAGCCGACCGCGGACAAGCTGGCGCGTCTGATCGGCTGAGCCCGGTTCCAGTCGGTTTCGGGTGGTTTTCGGGCGGACGTCGGAAGGGTGTCCATGTTACAATCTGTCGATTATTAGACGCGTCGCCGTGGCGCGGGCCGAATGGCCAATAACCAACTGATTGTCAAACTGAAAGTCGTCCCTCGATGTGGGGCGGCAGGTGCCCGATATGACCGATTTCGCCAAGGAGATCCTGAGCGTCAATCTCGAAGACGAGATGCGCCGCTCGTACCTCGATTACGCCATGAGTGTCATCGTGGGGCGCGCGCTGCCGGATGCCAGGGACGGGCTCAAGCCGGTGCACCGTCGCGTGCTGTACGCGATGAAGGAACTCGGCAACGACTACAACAAGCCCTACAAGAAGTCGGCGCGCGTCGTCGGTGACGTCATCGGTAAGTACCACCCGCATGGCGATTCGGCGGTCTACGACACGATCGTGCGTATGGCGCAGGACTTCTCCATGCGCTACGTGCTGGTCGACGGCCAGGGCAACTTCGGTTCGGTCGACGGCGATGCCCCCGCCGCGATGCGTTACACCGAGGTGCGCATGTCCAAGCTGGCGCACGAGCTGCTGGCGGACATCGACAAGGAGACCATCGATTTCCAGCCGAACTACGACGGTTCGGAGACCGAACCGACGGTGTTGCCGACGCGGGTGCCGCAGCTGCTCGTCAACGGCGCCGCCGGTATCGCGGTGGGGATGGCGACCAACATTCCGCCGCACAACCTCGGCGAGGTCATCGACGGCTGCGTTGCGCTGATCGACAAGCCGGAAATCGAGCTGGCCGAGCTGATGCAGCACATCCCGGCGCCGGACTTTCCGACCGCGGGCCTGTTGCTGGACGCGCACGGTCTGGCCGACGCCTACGCGACCGGGCGCGGCCGTGTGGTCATCCGTGCGCGCACGCACTTCGAGCCGGTCAGCAACGACAAGCAGGCCATCATCGTCACCGAGCTGCCGTACCAGGTGAACAAGGCGCGTCTGCTCGAGAAGATCGCCGATCTGGTCAAGGACAAGAAGATCGAGGGTATCAGCGAGCTGCGCGACGAGTCCGACAAGGACGGCATGCGCATGGTCATCGAGCTGCGCCGTGGCGAGAACGCCGATGTCGTGCTCAACAACCTGTTCCAGCACACCCAGCTGCAGGACAGTTTCAATTTCAACATGGTCGCGCTGGACAACGGTCAGCCGCGCCTGCTGTCGCTCAAGCAACTGCTCGAAATCTTCGTCCGCCATCGCCGCGAGGTCGTGACCCGCCGTACGCGCTATCTGCTGCGCGAGGCCCGCAGGCGTGCCCATGTGCTGGAAGGGCTGGCGGTGGCGCTGGCCAATATTGACGAGATCATCGAGCTGATCCGCAAGTCGCCGTCACCGGCGGAGGCGCGGCAGGGGCTGATGGCGCGCCTGTGGACGCCGGGGCCGGTCATGGCGATGATCGAGCGGACCGGCAGCCACGCGTCGCGCCCGCAGGATCTGCCCGATGGGTTCGGCGTGGTCGAGGGTGGCTACCGGCTGTCCGAGGCGCAGGCACAGGCGATTCTGGATCTGCGCCTGCACCGGCTGACCGGCCTGGAGCAGGACAAGATCCACGCCGAGTTCCAGCAGCTGCTGGAATCGATCCTGGATTACCTCGACATCCTCGGATCCGAGACGCGCCTGCTGTCGGTGATTCGCGAAGAGCTGCTCGAGATCAAGACGCAGTACGGCGACGATCGCCGCACCGAGATCACCAATGCGGCGCTGAACATCGCGCACGAGGATCTGATCACGCCGCAGGACATGGTCGTGACGCTGTCGCACGAGGGCTATGTCAAGGCGGTGCCGCTAGACGAGTACCAGTCACAGCGTCGTGGTGGACGTGGGCGCATTGCGGCGACCACCAAGGAGGCCGATTTCGTCGACCGGCTCTGGGTCACGCACTCGCACGACACGCTGTTGTGCTTCTCGAGCACCGGCAAGTGCTACAAGCTGCGCGTGTTCGAGTTGCCGTCCGGTTCGCGGGGTTCGCGCGGCAAGCCCTTCAACAATCTGCTGCCGCTGGAAGAGGGCGAGCGGATCAACGCCGTGCTCGCGATCAAGACCTTCGAGGACGCCCGTTACGTCTTCATGGCGACGCGTCGCGGGACCGTCAAGAAGACCGAGCTGCTGGCGTTCCAGAACGTTCGCTCCAACGGCATCATTGCGGTGGATCTGCGGGTCGATGATGAACTGGTCGGTGTTGCGCTGACCGGCGGGGATAACGAAATCATCCTGATTTCCGACGCCGGCCGGGCCATCCGCTTTCACGAGAACGATGTGCGCAGCATGGGCAGGGGTGCGACGGGTGTCCGTGGCATGCGCCTGCTCAAGACCTTTGCCGGCAGCGAGGACGAGGCCGACGATGCGGCCGCAGAAGCGGCGGCGGACGATGCGGCCGACGGTGTGGTCGACGGTGCGCGGGTGATTGCGCTGATCGTCGCCGACAACGGCGACATCCTCACCGTGTCCGAGTTCGGATATGGCAAGCGGACGCCGGTGGATCAGTTCCCGCGGCGAGGCCGCGGCGGGCAGGGCGTGATCGCGCAGGCGCTCGCCGACAAGACCGGACGCCTGATCGGCGCGGTCACCGTGGACGACAGTCACCAGGTCATGCTGATTTCCGAAAAGGGCATCCTGATCCGCTTCAAGACCACGGACGTGCGGTCGATGAGCCGCAATACGCAGGGCGTGCGGCTGATGCGCCCGGACGAGGATGACCGCCTGGTCGGGGTCGACAGCATCATTGCGGAGGAGGAGGAAGAGGCGCTGGTCGACGGCGCGCTTGCAGACGGCGAGGTTGCCGACGCCGGGGCGGCTGGCGAAGAAGCGTCTGCGGAGCCGGATACGCCTTCCGAATAAGTCTCTATGGTTGTCAGGTTGTTTGACGGGCCGCTACTGCGGCCCGTCGTCGTTTGGGCGCGCATGATCCCTCGGTGTGCTTTTGTGCACCGGAAAATCCAAGAATAATATACGTTTTTACAGATAGATAAACGATAGAGTTAAAGTAGGCCAATTGACTAACATATCCTGTTAGGTGAGAATCCTGCGCCATGAATTTCAGTGTCCACATCGATGAAGCGACGCTTGAGCGGCTGGGCAAGGCCGTCGAACGCAGCGGGATGACGCGCAACCGCATCATCGTGACCGCGGTGCAGGAGTGGCTGGCCCGCAACGAGGAAAAGGACTGGCCCGAAGGGCTGAAGGCGCATTTCGGCAATCCGGCGCCGGAGCTGGCGGAGGATGAGCTGGATGTCCAGGCCTGGCGCAGCGCGCTGCCGCCGGCGTCCGGGGTGCGGTGGTGAAATATCTTCTGGATTCGGATGTGCTCGCCGGCGCGATCAAGGGGCGTCTGCCGGTGGTGCTGCGCCTGTCGGAGCTCAAACCGACGGATGTCGCGGTGTCGATTTTCGGCCGGGTCGAGGCGGAAACGGCGCTGCGGCTGCTGCCGCGGGCGCAGGCGCAGTACGGGAAGTTGCTGAAGGAAATGCTGTCCAGCGTGCAGGTGCTGGACTTCGGTGCGGCGGAGGCCCAGCAGGCGGTCAGCCTGTCGGCATACCTGCGTTCGGCCGACGAGCCGCTCGCGGCGTTCGACCTCCTGCACGCGGCGACCGCGCTGGCGCATCAGCTGACGCTGGTGACCGAGCGGGTTGCGGTCTTCGCGGGAGTGCCCAATCTCGATGTCGAGCGTTGGTCATAGTGAGATTCAACGTTAACTTGTTAATGTAAGGAATTGAAATGAATCGTGTCGTCAACTTCAGTGCAGGTCCGGGTGCGTTGCCGCTTCCGGTGCTCGAACAGGTTCAGGCGGAACTGCTCGACTGGCACGGTGCGGGCATGTCGGTGATGGAGATGTCCCATCGCGGCAAGGAATTCATGTCGATCGCGGCGCAGGCGGAAGCCGATCTGCGCGCATTGATGAAGATTCCCGACAGCTACAAGGTGCTGTTCATGCAGGGCGGTGCCACCGCGCAGTTCGGCCTGATCCCGATGAACCTGCTCGGCGACAAGACCGGCGCCGATTATGTGGTGACCGGGGACTGGGGCAAGAAGGCTGCGAAGGAAGCGGCGAAGTACTGCAAGGTCAACGTCGCCGCCAGCAGCGCCGAGGATAAATTCACGCATATTCCCGACCGCGCAGGCTGGCAGCTGGATCCCGCAGCCGCCTACGTGCACATCACGCCCAATGAGACCATTCACGGCGTCGAGTTTCCGGGCGATCCGGATGTGGGCGGTGTTCCGCTGGTGGCGGACATGTCGTCCAACATCATTTCACGGCCGGTCGATGTGTCGCGCTACGGGCTGATCTATGCCGGCGCGCAGAAGAACATCGGTCCTGCCGGTCTGACGCTGGTGATCGTGCGCGAGGATCTGCTGGGCCGCGCCTCCGCGACCACGCCGGGCGTCTTCGACTACAAGGCCGTGGCCGACGGTGAGTCGATGCTCAACACGCCGCCGTGCTTCGCCTGGTATGTCGCCGGCCTGGTGTTCAAATGGGCGCTGGATCAGGGCGGGCTGGACGTGATTGCGCAACGCAACGCCGCCAAGGCCAAGCTGCTGTACGACTACATCGACGCCAATGCGTTCTACCGCAACCCGGTCAAGCCGGAGCACCGGTCGCGCATGAACGTGCCGTTCACGCTTGCCAATCCGGAGCTCGATGCCGACTTCCTCAAGGGTGCCGCAGCTGCCGGTCTGTCCGGGCTCAAGGGGCACCGTTCGGTCGGGGGCATGCGCGCCAGCATCTACAACGCAATGCCGGAATCCGGTGTGCGCGCGCTCATCGACTATATGCAGGAGTTCGCCCGCACGCGCGGCTGAGCGCCTGGAACACGTCCGCAACGCGCCCGCGCGCTCCGCGCGGGCGCGACTTCCGCAACAAGGAATGACAGCAATGTTCAAGATTCAGACCCTCAACAACATCTCCGTCGTCGGACTCGAGCGCCTGCCGCGCGACCGCTACGAGGTCGCCTCCGATCTCGCCCAGCCGGACGCGATCCTGGTCCGCTCGGCGAAGATGCACGACATGGAGATCCCGGGCTCGGTCAAGGCGATCGGCCGTGCCGGCGCCGGCACCAACAACATCCCGGTCGCCGCGATGTCCAAGCGCGGCGTGCCGGTCTTCAATGCCCCCGGCGCCAACGCCAACGCGGTCAAGGAGCTGGTGCTGGCGGCCATGTTCATGGCGTCGCGCAACATCGCGCAGTCGCTGGATTTCGTGCGCAAGCTCGACGGTGACGACAAGGCGCTGCACGAGGCGGTGGAGGCGGGCAAGAAGAAATTCGTCGGGTTCGAGCTGCCGGGGCGCACGCTGGGCGTGATCGGCCTGGGCGCGATCGGCGTCAAGGTCGCGAACGCGGCGCTCGAACTCGGCATGACTGTTTACGGCTACGATCCGGCGATGACCGTCCAGAACGCATGGCAGCTCAATGCCGGCGTGCGGCAGGCGGTATCGGTGGACGATCTGATGTCGAAGGCGCAGTTCGTTTCGGTGCACGTGCCGCTGATCGACGCGACCCGCGGGCTGATCAACGCCGAACGCATCGGCCTGATGCAGAAACAGGGCGTGGTCCTCAACTTTGCGCGCGACGCGATCGTCGACGAGCGGGCGGTGATCGAGGCGCTCGACGCCGGCAAGCTGCACGCGTATGCCTGCGATTTTCCGTCGAACACGCTCAAGGCGCATCCGAAGGTCATCGCCACGCCGCATCTGGGGGCGTCGACCAAGGAGGCCGAGGACAACTGTGCGGTGATGGTCGCCGAGCAGATCCGCGAATACCTGGAGACCGGCAACATCCGCAATTCGGTCAACTTTCCGGAGGCGGTCATGGGATTGCTGCCGGGCAAGACGCGCCTCTGCGTGGTCAACGAGAACGTGCCGAACATGGTCGGACAGATCTCGACCGCACTGGCCAAGCACCAGCTCAATATCGCCGACCTGCTGAACAAGTCGCGCGGCGATCTGGCGTACACGATCGTCGACGTCGATACCGAGATTCCGCCTGCGGTGGTAAGCGAAATCGAAGGCATCGCCGGCGTGCTGGCGACGCGGGTGCTGGCGGCCGGCTGATCGCGGCCGCGGCGGCTCGCAAAGTCCCGGGGAGCGCGTACAATCGCGCTCCCCGAATGTTTTTCCGAGCCACGGCAGGCAGATGACGCAGAACGAACTGCAACAGGCGCGGGTCGAGATCGACGCGCTGGACGAGCAAGTCCAGATGCTGATTTCGCGGCGTGCCCGGATTGCGCAGCAAATCGCCCACATCAAGCAGAAGATGGGGGATACTGGTGATCACTATCGGCCCGCCCGCGAGGCGGAGGTCCTGCGCCGTGTCATCGAGCGCAACCAGGGGCCCGATGGGGGGCCGTTGACCGATGAGGTGATGGCGCGGCTGATGCGCGAGATCATGTCGGCCTGTCTCTCGCTGGAGTCACCGCTGAAGGTCGCGTACCTCGGGCCCGAGGGGACCTACACCCAGGCGGCAGTCCTCAAGCATTTCGGCGACAGCGTCAATGCGCGCGCGAACAACGCCATCGACGAGATCTTCCGCGAGGTCGAAAGTGGTGCCGCGGACTACGGTGTGGTGCCGGTCGAGAATTCGACCGGAGGCGTGGTGATCCACACGCTCGATGAGCTGATCCACACCAAGCTGCGGATCTGTGGCGAGGTTGCGCTGCCGGTGCATCATCATCTGCTGTCGTGCGGGCCGGACCTGGACGGCGTCAAGCGCGTCTACTCGCATCCCCAGTCCTTCGCGCAGTGCCGCAAGTGGCTCGATGCCAAGCTTCCGCAGGCGATCCGCGAAACCGTTTCGAGCAATGGCGAGGCGGCGCGGCGTGCCCGTGAAGAGGGCGAGGGGGTCGCGGCGATCGCGAGCCTGCAGGCCGGGCGGATCAACGCGCTGAACATCCTGGCCGCCAATATCGAGGACGATCCCAACAACACGACCCGCTTCCTCGTGATCGGAAAGCAGGACCCGGGCGCAACCGGTCACGACATCACCTCGGTGGTGATGATGGCGCATCGCAGCCATACGCCCGGTGCCCTGTTCAAGCTGCTGCAGCCTTTCGCCGCCGCGGAACTGGATATGACCCGGATCGAGTCGCGCCCGGCCAAGGGATCGACCGTGAACGACTACTATTTCTTCATCGACTTCATCGGACATGCCTCCGAGCCGCGGGTGCAGAAGGCACTTGACGCGGTGCGCAGCGAAGCCGCGTTCTTCAAGGTGCTGGGGTCGTACCCTCGCGCGGTGATGTAGCGTTGGCGCGGCCGGGTCTGGTGCCCGGCGCGTCGTGTCCATTCGCCAATCGATCAGATCTACTTGCATGAACCAAGAACTCCTTAAACGCGCGGCGCCCGGTGTGCTGAGTCTGGAGGCCTATTCGCCCGGCATGCCGATCGAGGAATTGCAGCGCCGGCTCGGCGTCAGCAATGCGATCAAGCTGGCGTCCAACGAAAATCCCCTGGGCTGCAGCCCGCGGGTGCGCGAGGCACTGCTTGAGGCGCTGCAGAACGACGATCTGGCGCGTTATCCGGACGGGGGCGGCTATCGTCTGAAGGCGCGCATCGCGAAGCTGCACGGGATCGACGCTTCCCGCATCACGCTGGGCAATGGCTCCAACGACATCATCGAGCTGCTGGGTCGCGTCTTCCTCGGGCCGGACCGGGCGGCGCTGTTCTCGGCGCACGCATTTGCGGTGTACCCGATCATCACCCAGGCACAGTCGGCGCGGGCCGTGGTCGCGCCGCCGCGCGCCGCGGATGACGCTCAGCCCTACGGACACGATCTGCAGGCCTTCGCGGAGCTGCTCGCCGGCAACGACGACATCTCGCTGGTGTTCATCGCCAATCCGAACAATCCCACCGGAACCTGGCTGGGTCAGGCGGAAATCGAGAACTTCCTGCGACAGGTACCGGCGCATGTCATCGTTGCGCTCGACGAAGCCTATTTCGAGTACACGGACCCGGCGCTGCGCTTCGACGTGCGGCCGATGCTGGACCGGTACCCGAATCTCGTCGTGTTTCGGACCTTCTCCAAAGCCTACGGCCTGGCGTCGCTGCGGGTCGGGTACTCGCTGTCGAGTCCGGAAATCGCGGACCTGCTCAATCGCGTGCGGCAGCCGTTCAACAACAACAGCCTTGCGCTGCGTGCGGCAGAGGTCGCGCTCGACGATCAGGACTTTGTCGCCCGCTCGGTCGAACTCAACACCGGCGAGCGCGCGCGCCTGACCGGGATTCTCGGCGAGATGGGGCTGACGGTGCTGCCGTCGCAGGCCAATTTCCTCGCGATCGGATTCGGTCGTGACGCCAAGCCGGTCCACCAGGGCTTGCTCGAGCAGGGCATCATCGTGCGCCCGGTGGCGTCCTACGATCTTCCGGAATTCGTTCGCGTCAGCATCGGCACGGAGGCGGAAAACTCCCGTTTCGTGGCGGCGCTGCGGACGGTGCTGGGATCGTGATTGTCCAGAAACTCGCGATCGTCGGTCTCGGGCTGATCGGCGGTTCGCTGGCGCGGGCGCTGCGCAATGCCGGCGCCGTTGCCCACATCACCGGCTACGATCCGGATCCGGCACGGCGTAACGACGCCATGCGCCTGTGCGTCATCGACCGGGTGTTCGACACCCCGGCTGCGGCGGTGCGGGAGGCGGACGTCGTGGTGCTGGCGGTGCCGGTGCTGCAGACCGCCGAGGCCTTGCTCGAGACGCTGCCGGCGTGCCGGCTCGACGTGGTCGTGACCGATGTCGGCAGCACCAAGCAATCGGTGCTCGCGGAGGTCGCGCGTGTCTGCGGCAAGCTCCCGCCCTGGTTCGTCGCGGCGCATCCGATCGCCGGGACCGAGAAGAGCGGCGTGGCGCACTCCCAGGCCGATCTGTTCCGCAAGCATCGGGTCATCATCACGCCGCACGAGGGGCAGGATCCCGCCGCGCGGACGCTGATCACGCGGCTGTGGCAGGCCACCGGCGCCAGGGTGGTTGAAATGGAGGCGCATCAGCACGATGCGATCTTCGCGGCGACCTCGCATCTGCCGCATCTGCTGGCGTACAGCTACGTCGACATGCTGGCGCGGCTCGACGGCAAGCACGAGATCTTCCCGAACGCAGGGGGCGGCTTCCGCGACTTCACGCGGATCGCGTCGAGTTCGCCGCAGATGTGGCACGACATCGTCCGGGCCAACGCCGAATCGGTGGCGGAGCTGCTCGACCAGCAGATCGGAGAGCTGCAGCAGATTCGGGAGATGATGCGGGCCGGCCGCTGGGACGAACTCAAGGGACTGTTCGAGCGCGCGCGCAGTGCGCGCGAGAAGTATCTGGCCAATATCGAGTAGGCTGGTTTTCCAAGCGTCGGGCGGCGCCGACGGAATCATTCAATCAGAACGCGATGACCGTTAATTTTCAGATCGAACCCGGTGGCCGGCTGTCCGGCGCCTTGCGTGTGCCCGGAGACAAGTCGGTGTCGCATCGGGCGGTGATGCTGGGCGCGCTGGCAGAAGGGCGCACCGAGGTCACCGGTTTTCTCACCGGAGAGGACTGCCTGTGCACGATGCGTGCGTTCCAGGCTATGGGCGTCCGGATCGAGGCGGTCTCGCCGAGCCACCTGATCATTCACGGTGTCGGCCTGCACGGCCTGCAGGCACCCGCGCATGCGCTCGATCTCGGGAACTCCGGGACTTCGATGCGGCTGATGGCCGGCTTGCTGGCCGGTCAGCGCTTCGAGTCGACGCTGACCGGCGATGCATCACTGTCGCGCCGTCCGATGGGGCGTGTGATCGAACCCCTGCAGCGGATGGGTGCGCGGATCGAGTCTCAGGAGGGGCGGGCACCGCTGCGCATCCTGCCGGTCGACGGGCTGCAGGGGATCCGCTTCGAATCGCCGGTTGCCAGCGCCCAGATCAAATCCTGCCTGCTGCTGGCGGGTCTCTACGCCCAGGGGCGGACCGAGGTCCACGAACCGGAGGCGTCGCGCGATCACACCGAGCGGATGCTGCGCGCATTCGGCGTCACGCTCGAGGCGCGTCCCGGGTATGCCGCGCTGCAGGGCGGGCAGCGTCTGTCCGGAACCCGGATCGAGGTGCCCGCGGACATCTCGTCGGCAGCGTTCTACATGGCCGGAGCGGCGATGACGCCGGGCTCAGACGTGACGCTGACGGATGTCGGCGTCAATCCCACGCGGACCGGCATCATCGAGGTGCTGCGGCGCATGGGCGCGGACATCACGCTGGTCAACCCCCGCGAGTTCGGAGCCGAGCCGGTGGCGGATATCCGCGTTCGCGGCGCGCAGCTCCAGGGCGTGGAAATCGGGCGTGATCTGGTCGCCGCGAGCATCGACGAGTTCCCGATCATCTTCGTCGCCGCGGCGGCTGCGCGCGGGACCACTGTGGTCAGCGGGGCGGAGGAGTTGCGGGTCAAGGAATCGGACCGGATCCAGACCATGTGCGACGGCCTGCGGACGCTGGGCATCGACGCCGAGGCGCGGCCGGACGGAATGCGGGTCGAGGGCGGCACGCTGCAGTCCGGCACCATCGATTCCCATGGTGATCACCGCGTGGCAATGTCATTCGCGATGGCGGCGCTGCACGCGCAGGGAACGATCTCGATACTGGATTGCGCCAACGTCGACACATCGTTCCCCGGTTTTGCCGAGTTGGCGCGACAGGCCGGCCTGCGGATCACGGTTGGGCGCGGTGTCTGAGACCGCGTCGACGATGAGTGCCACCGCTTCCGGTGCCGGGCTGCCGGCGGCGCGCGACGGCGAGGCGCCGGTGATCGCGGTCGATGGGCCCAGCGGAGTCGGCAAGGGGCTGGTCACGCGCTGGCTCGCGAGCAGGCTGCAGGGCTGGCATCGGCTCGACAGCGGTGCGTTGTACCGCATCCTTGCGCTGGCGGCGCATCGGCGGGGTGTCGATCTGCACGATGCCACGGCAGTCGCGGGCCTGGCGCCGGGGCTGAACATCCGCTTCGAGGGCGCGACCGAAGCGGATGAATGCATTCGCGTCGACGGCGAGGACTGGACACAGGAGCTGCGTAAGGAATCGACCGGCGCGCTGGCATCCAGGATCGCTGCGGCGCCCGAGGTGAGGGCGGCATTGCTGCAGCGTCAGCGGGATTTCCGGCAGATGCCCGGGCTGATCGCCGACGGCCGCGACATGGGAACGGTTGTCTTCGCCGATGCCGCGCTGAAGATATTCATGGACGCCAGTGTCGAGGAACGCGCCAGGCGCCGTCTCGGGCAGTTGAGCGCCCGCGGGATCGGCGCTACACTCTCGCCCCTTTGTGAGGAGATTCGGGCTCGGGACGAGCGCGATCGCAATCGCACCGTGGCGCCGCTGAAACCGGCGGATGATGCGGAAGTGATTGATACGACGGGGATTTCGCCGGAAGAAGTACTGGCTGAAGTGGAAGCCCTGTTGCAGCGACACCAGCTGGTCTGAGTCGTTTCCCCTGCGCAAAATATGGTTCGGTTCCGCATGGATGCGGCGCCGAGATTATTTATTTACAGGCCCCCTGGCAGGACGCTTGGGGATGTTTAACTTTCAGAGCGTATAAATGAGCGAAAGTTTCGCTGAGTTGTTTGAGGCCAGCCTCAAGAGTGGCCAATCCATGCAGTCCGGCACCATCGTCAATGCCAAGGTGCTGGAGGTCAAGCCGGATGTGGTGATCGTCGATGCCGGCCTGAAGTCGGAAGGCGTGATTCCGGTTCAGGAGTTCATGGTCGACGGCGAGTTGAAGGTCGCTGCCGGCGATGACGTGGAAGTGGCACTGGAAACTGTTGAGGACGGCTTCGGCGAAACCAAGTTCTCGAAGGAAAAAGCCGAGCGCATCAAGACGTGGGAACGTCTGGCCAAGGCTTTCGAGGACAAGGAAACGGTCATCGGTACGATCACCGGCAAGGTCAAGGGCGGTTTCACCGTCGACATCGGTTCGGTCCGTGCGTTCCTTCCGGGTTCGCTCGTCGACGTGCGTCCGGTCCGCGATACCTCGTACCTCGAAGGCAAGCCGCTCGAGTTCAAGGTCATCAAGCTCGACAAGCTGCGCAACAATGTCGTCGTTTCGCGTCGCGAAGTCCTCGAGGCCGAGTACAGCGCCGAGCGTGACAGCCTGCTGGCCAGCCTCCAGGAAGGCATCGTCCTCAAGGGCGTGGTCAAGAACCTGGTCGAGTACGGCGCGTTCGTCGACCTCGGCGGCATCGACGGCCTGCTGCACATCACCGACATGACCTGGAAGCGGGTCAAGGATCCGGCCGAAGTGGTCCAGGTCGGCGAGGAAATCGAAGTCAAGGTTCTCAAGTACGACCGCGAGCGTCGCCGCGTGTCGCTGGGCCTCAAGCAGCTGGGTGCGGATCCGTGGCTCGACATCGAGCGCCGCTACCCGGAGAAGACCCGCCTGTTCGGCAAGGTCACGAACATCACCGATTACGGTGCGTTCGTCGAGATCGAGCCGGGCGTCGAGGGTCTGGTCCACGTGTCCGAAATGGACTGGACCAACAAGAACGTCAATCCGGCGAAGGTCGTGCAGGTCGGCGACGAGGTCGAGGTGATGATCCTTGATATCGACGGCGAGCGCCGCCGTATCTCGCTGGGCATGAAGCAGTGCAAGCCGAATCCGTGGGAAGAGTTCGCTCAGAACCACCAGAAGGGCGACCGCGTGCACGGTGCGATCAAGTCGATCACCGACTTCGGCATCTTCATCGGTCTGGACGGCGGCATCGACGGCCTGGTGCATCTGTCGGATCTCGACTGGAACGAGCCGGGCGAAGTTGCCGTGCGCCGTTACCAGAAGGGTCAGGAAGTCGATGCGGTTGTGCTGGCCATCGACGGTGCGCGTGAGCGTATCTCGCTGGGCGTCAAGCAGGTCAGCTCCGATCCGCTCGCCGAGTTCATCGCCAGCAATACCAAGGGTGCTGTCGTCAGCGGCATCGTCCGTACCGTCGACGCGCGTGGCGCAGTCATCGACCTCGGCAACGGCGTCGAAGGCTACATCCGCGCCAACGACCTGTCGCGTGACCGCATCGAGGACGCGACCAAGGTGCTCAAGGAAGGCGACACGCTGGAGTCCCGCTTCATCGGGATCGATCGCAAGAACCGCACGATTCAGCTGTCGGTTCGCGAGAAGGAGATCCAGGAAGAGCAGGAGGCCGTTGCCGAGTACAGCCGCAACGCGACCACCGGCAAGACCAGCCTCGGCGACCTGCTGAAGGAACAGATGGGCGGCGGCAACTGATCCGCCCGTCAGGCCGGGTTTAGAGCCGGCCGGAAGTTTCGGGGCCACGCTTGCGTGGCCCCTTTTTTTTCTTTATCGTTCAAGCCTGTACGCCAATATTTGAACGGTAGCGGGATGACCAAGTCGGAACTGATCGAACACCTGGCCAGCAAGCAGACGCACTTGATGCACAAGGACGTGGAACTGGCGGTCAAGCTGGTGCTGGATCAGATCAGCAATGCACTGTCGCGTGACGACCGGGTCGAGATCCGTGGTTTCGGCAGTTTCGCGCTGCATCACCGGCCGGCCCGTGTCGGACGCAACCCGAAGACGGGGGAGCCGGTCAGCATTCCGCCGAAGCGGGTGCCGCACTTCAAGCCCGGCAAGGAAATGCGCGAGCGCGTCAATGCCGCGGCGCAGGATGAGAGTCAGGCGCCGTCGTTCGAAATGCCGGTGGCCGGGATGGTCGAATGAGCGCACCGAGCATCCGGCCGCTCTGGCGTATTCTGACCGCTGTCCTGCTGGTCGTCGTGCTGGTGGTCGGCGGGACGGTCGGATACTTCAACGCCGATCCGGTTCGTTTCGATTATCTGTTCGGGGTGTGGCAGGCCCCGCTGTTCGCGATCCTGTTCGCGGCGTTCGCGCTGGGCGTCCTGGTGTCGCTGCTGGTGGCGTCATTGCGCATCCTGCGCCTGCGCATGGATGTGCGCCGGCTGCGTGGGCAGGTCAGGGATCGGGAGTCCGAACTCAGCAACCTGCGGGGTCTGTCGATGGCGCAGGATCGCGGCGTTTCCTGATCGGGTTCCGGACGCAGTTTCATGCTTGATGGCCTCTTTGCCTGGCTGCTGTTACCGCTCGGCCTGGTGCTGGGCTGGGCGCTGCGCGCCCGCAATGCCGGGGTGGCGCGGCCGCCCGCCGAGCGCGGCTCGGTATCGGCGGTGCAGCTGGGTGGCCTGCTGCATCAGCTCGAGTCGGACGATCCGGATCAGGCGATCGTCGCGCTGACGCAGGTCGGGGATCTCGACCCGGGCGCCGCTGAACTGCATCTGACGCTGGGCAAGATGTTCCGCAAGCGCGGAGAAGTCGATCGTGCCCTGCGGATACACGAGTCGTTGGCGTCGCGCGACGGCATCGCCCCCGAGCTGCAGGCCGAGGCCCGTTTCGAGCTGGCCCGTGATTACCACGCCGCGGGGGTGCTGGATCGGGCAGAAGAGCTGTTCCAGTCGCTCGCCGAGCAGGGGCGATACGTGACGGCGGCACTCGATGCCATCCGGACGATTCACGAGCAGGCGCACGACTGGCGTCCCGCGATCGAGGCCGCACGCCGGCTGGAGGCGGCACTGGGGGAGTCTCAGCGTGCCGCAATCGCACAGTACTACTGCGAGCTGGCCGACGAGGCGCAAGCTGCCAAGCAGCCCGACGAGGCGGTCAAATTCGCCAAGCGCGCCCTGGACGAGGAAGCGGGCTGCGTGCGGGCGCGCCTGCAACTCGGGGGGCTGGAGATGGCGGCCGGTCGCCATGCGGTGGCGGCGAAGCATTACCTGAAGGCTTTCGAGCAGGATCCGCGCTTCCTCGCGGATGTCATCGAGCCGCTGCAGCGCTGCATGGCCGAGACCAAGGATCGCGAGGGATACCTGCAGTTCCTGCACGATGCGCGCGAGATGTCGTCATCAAGCCTGCCGTTCGTGGCCGAGGCGCGGCTGCTGGCCGAGGAGGGCGTCGATCCGCTTGACCGCTTGGCGCAGGGTTTGGAGGCCAGACCGAGCCGGGCCGTTCTTGCGGAGTTTCTGGAAGTCCTGGAGCGCCAACCGGATGTCATCGCCTCCGGCCTCGACAAGCCCGCGGCGAGCCTGCGGCAGGCGCTGGTGCGGCTGATGGAGTCGAGTCCTCGTTATCAGTGCAGCAACTGCGGATTCAGCCCGCGCCAGATGTTCTGGCAATGTCCCGCCTGCAAGCATTGGGGAACCACTGCACCCGCCGACGACGTCATGCGCGTCTGAGCGCCGGCCTGAGCGCGTGCAGTCGGCGCTTTGACGATCGCCTGTCGCTTCTGGCAACTTCCGGATGTTGCCCAACCGATAACGATGATCAGAGGAGAACGTGGGCAGGACTGCATTCGTCACCGGTGCGACGGGTTTCGTCGGGCTGAATCTTGTCGAGGCGCTGCTCGATCAGGGGTGGCAGGTCGTCGCCCTGCACCGCAAGGACTCCGATCTGCGCGGACTGGAGCGCTTCGACCGGGTTGAGCGCGTGGTCGGTGACATCACCGATGCGCGTTCGTTGAAACAGCTGATTCCGCAGCGGGTCGATTGCGTGTTCCACGCGGCCGGCAACACCAGTCTGTGGTCCCGCGCGCATGCCGAGCAGCTCAAGGTCAACGTCCGGGGAACCCGCAATGTCGTGCGAGCGGCACTGGAGGCGCGGGCGAAGCGTTTCGTGCACACGTCGAGCATCGTGGCCTACGGGCTGCACAGTGGCCTGATCACCGAGGAGACGCCGACGCGCGGCAGCGCCGTGGACATCAACTACGTGCGCAGCAAGGCGTTATCGGAGCGCGAGGTGCGCAAGGGGCTCGCGACGGGGCTCAAGGCCGTCATCGTCAATCCGTCCAACATCATGGGGGCCTACGATACGGCGAGCTGGTCGCGACTGTTCCGGCTGATCGATCGTGGACGCCTGCCGGCGGTGCCGCCGGGAGGTGGAAGTTTCTGCCATGCGAAGGCCGCTGCGGAGGCCCTGATCTCGGCGGCCGAGCGCGGGCGGATCGGGCACAATTATCTGCTTGGCGGTGCTCAGGCCAGCTACCTCGGGCTGGCCAAGGCCATCAGCGAGGCGCTGGGTATCCGCCGGCGCGTGGTTGCGGCGCATCCGCGCGTTCTGATGGCCTACGCGCGGGTGGAGGAATGGATTTCGCCACTGTTCGGCCGGGAACCCGATGTCACCGCCGATGCCGTGGAGCTGTTGTCGCAGAATCTCTATTGCAGCAGTCGTAAGGCCGAAAAGGAACTGGGCTATCGCCCTCGGGCGATGTCCGACATGATCGCCGACTGCAGGGATTGGATGCGTTCCGAACAGCTACTGTAGGGCCATCACCGGCGTGGCGACGCGCGAACGATCGGTTTGCGGGCGCCAGTTTTCGGGGAGACTGCCGCGGATCTCGTTGCGCATCGCAATCAGGCGTGCCCGATCCTGGTCGCTGAGATCGGGCAATCTCAATCCGGCATCGAGATGGGCCAGGGCGTTGCCGGCGTCTCCCCGGCGGTACAGGAAGTTCGCCATCTGGAAGGATGCCTCGGCCAGATCGCCGCTTTCGCGTGCGGCCTGCGCCAGCAGGCTGTAGGTCTTGAGCTGCGTGCCCAGCGCCTGTTCGTGTGAGATCAGGGTCTGGCGTGCATCCTCGGGGCGCCCGGCCGCCATCAGGCCTTCCGCATAACCGAGAATTGCGGGTGCGTAGCGGGGAAAGCGGGCGATGGTCTGCTGCAGTACCCCGAGCCCCTGCTCGGTCTTGCCCGACTGCATCAGCATGAGCCCCTGCAGCAACTCGATGTTGGGTTGCCGCGGGTGGCTTTCGAGCAACGGCTGGAGGGTGGCGAGGGCTTTGGCGGACTGTCCGAACTCGCTCTGCGCCAGTGCCAGGCCGTAGCGGTTCTCCGGCGTGTCGTGACCGGCCGCGATCTGGGCGTGATAGTAGTCAACCGCCTGACTCGGGCGGTCCGCCGTCAGCACCCTGGCGCGCGCCTTCATCAGATTGAACTCGAGCGATGGTTCCGGGACGACGACCGGCATTTCGTCGGCGCGCACCTGAGCCTCGGCGACACGGTTGCTGCTGAGCGGGTGCGTGCGCAGGATTTCGGGAAGTCCGCTGCCGTACAGGCGCGACTTCTGCTCGATTTTCTGGAAGAAGCTCGCCATCGCATGCGGATCGAACCCGGCGGCCGCCATGGTCTGGATGCCGATGCGATCGGCCTCCTGTTCATGCGCGCGGGTGTAGCTGACCTGACGCTGGTAGTTCAGCGCCTGACCCACCGACAACGCGCCCATGACCACGTCGGGATCCGCCGAGCCTGCGATGATCGCCGCGATCACCGCAAGCCAGGTGGCGACGCTGGCGACTTCGGTATCCTGCGCCGTTCGCGCGATGTGACGCTGGGTCACGTGCGCCAACTCGTGCCCCATGACGCCGGCCAGCTCGCTTTCGTTGTCGGCGGCCAGCAGCAGGCCGGCGTTGAATCCGATGTATCCCCCGGGCAGGGCAAAGGCGTTGATGCGCGGATCGCCGACGACGAAAAAGGTCATGTCCGGCGGCGGAGGTGTCTGACTGTGCGAGACCAGCGACCAGCCGATGCGGCTGATGTAGTTGCTCAGTTCCGGATCCTCCAGCGTATAGCCGGTGCGGTAGATTTCGGACATGACCCGTCCGCCGAGCTTCTTCTCCTCGATCGGCGACAGCGTGTTGTCGGCGGGCTCGCCGATCTGAGGCAGATCGAGAGCCGACGGCGATGCCGCGATGGCGGCTGCGGCGCTGAGTGCCAGGCCGACGGCGAGCGGTATGGACGATCTGAGCATGTACGATTCGGCTTCCTCGCGTGCGCCCCTCAACGGTGCGCCGGTTCAGATGATTGGACGCCTTCCGCGCCTAAAGGTTCGTGACCCGGGGCTTCACCTTCCATGCGCGGACCAGGTGCCAATCGACTGGCCCTGACGGACGGTGTGGCCGCTCGCCAGCGCGTCGTCCCATTGGACGCGTCCGGCAGGCGCCAGCAGGATGACGGTCGATCCCATGTTGAAACGTCCCATTTCGGCTCCGCGTTCCAGTGATTCGGGGCGCATCGGCCTGTAGTGGGCGGGGGCGCCCGCGGTGTGCGGCGGGGTGACCTGCCCGGCCCAGACCGTCTCCATCGATCCGACGAACAGGGCGCCGACCAGAACCATCCCGACCGGCCCGGCCTCGGTATCGAATACGGCGTTGACGCGCTCGTTGCGGGCAAACAGGTTGGGCAGTGCCCGGGCCGTGGCGGAGTTGACGCTGAACAGACGTCCCGGCACGTAACTCCAGCGTTGCAGCACGCCTCCGATCGGCATGTGGATCCGGTGATAGTTGTAGGGCGCCAGATAGATGGTACAGAAGCTTCCGCCCGCGAACTGCGCCGCGGCTTCCTCGTCGCCGCCCAGCAATTCGAGCAGCGAGTAGTCGTGCTGCTTGGCCTGGATGATGCGTCCGTTCGTGATCGGGCCGAACTGGCTGATCGTCCCGTCGACCGGGCTGAGGAAGGCATCGGGGGCGTCCGCGAGCGGCCGGCTGCCCGGCTTGAGGGCACGGGTGAAGAAATGGTTGAACGTCTCGTAGCGCTCCGGGTTCTCGAACTCGGCTTCCGACAGATCGATCTTGAACCCGCGCATGAACAGACGAATCAGCGTGTTCTTGATCGCGGGCTGGCGGATCAGGGCGATGCGATGGACGACCGACGACAGCCAGCGCGTCGGCAGGATCTGCTGGAACAGGGCGAATGCGCGGTCGGTGAGACGGATGTCACCGTCAGTCGAGTTCGACATGGGCACGGGCTCGTCAGGGGTGCTCGACAACGCGAAATTTGGCGGTCACCTGCTGCGGTCCGCAGTCGATGGTCAGCTCGGTCGTGTCGCCGGCGCCGAAAGCGCGTGCGGCTTCGAACAGCATGATGTGATAGTCGCCTGGTTTGAGTTCGGCGGAACCGCCGGCCGCGATCGCCAGGATCTGGCCGCCGAGCATCCGCGACACCCCGTCTTCGACGACGGAGCGATGGATTTCCGCACGGCCGAAGTCCGGGCCGCTGACGCTGTCACAACGCAGCGCCTCGGATCCGTTGTTGTGCAGCGTGGCGTATCCGGCCATGGCCATGGCGCCGGGCGGCGCCAGCCGGATCCGCGGATTCTCGACGCTCAGTGGCGCTGCCGGCGGGCGGTTGCAGGCGTAGAGGCCAAGCGTGGCCACGATCGGCACGAGCAGCAGGCGGGACTGCGGAAGAAAGAGGCGCATGTCGGTCAGGGAGTAGAGGTGTTCAGGAGCTGCCGCAGGTCATGGACCAGTCCTTCGACGCTGTGCGGCGGTGTGAAGTACGCCGCGATCTCGGCGTCGGGATTGATCAGTACCAGCGCGGCGGAGTGATCCATCGTGTAGCTCTCGGGAGTGTCGCCCTCGACCTTGATGTAGGCGACGCCGAGGGCCTGAGCCACTTCCTTGAGTGCGGGCTCGCTGACGGTCGCCGCGTGGAAGTTGGGGCTGAAATAATGCACGTAACGTTTCATCACGTCCGGGGTGTCGCGCTCGGGATCGACCGAGAAGAACAGCACCTGAACCTCTGCGGCATCCTTGCCCAGGCCCTGCTCGACCTGTTTGAGCAAGGCCAGTGTGGTCGGGCAGATGTCGGGGCAGTAGGTGAAGCCCGGAAACAGCAGCGTCCAGTGGCCGCGCAGCGACGCCCGGGTGAACGGCGCGCCGTTCTCATCGACCAGCTGCATCTCCGGCAGCGGTCGCGGGCTCTTCAGCAACGTGCCCGCCTGCATCGACGTGCCCTGGGGCGAAAACAGAAAAGCGGCGGCCAGCAGCCCGCCGATCATCGCCACGGCGGCGATCAGCACGACCACGGCGGTCCGGTTGTTCGGATTGGATGACGACACGATTCTTCCTGATCATTGGCGCGATAGGGTGCGCGCACCGCATAATGCGCGCCCATTATCCCATAGCACACGGGCTTGATTGATGCCGCGCCACTTCGAAACCGATGAGCTTAGCAGCGTCCGCGATCTGGTGCGCTGGGGCGCCAGCCGTTTCAGGGAAGCGGGTCTGCACTTCGGTCACGGTACAGACAACGCACTCGACGAGGCGTTCTTCCTGACACTGCACGCGTTGCATCTGCCGACCGATATTCCGGCGCTCTATCTCGAGTCGACGGTCACCGCGAGCGAGCGCACTGCGGTGCTCAAGTTGTTGCGTGCCCGGGTCACGACGCGCAAACCCGCGGCGTACCTGATCGGCGAAATCGAGTTTGCGGGTATGCCGTTCCACGTGGACGAGCGGGTGCTGATTCCACGCTCGCCGATCGGCGAGCTGATCCTGGCCGATTTCCAGCCGTGGCTGCAGGGCCAGCCCGAGCGCGTGCTGGATCTGTGCACCGGCAGCGGCTGCATCGGGATCGCCTGTGCGGCGCAGTTTCCCTACGCACAGGTCGATCTGGCCGACATCAGCGAGGGCGCGCTCGCGGTCAGCCGCAAGAACATCAAGCGTCACGGCCTGGAAGACCGGGTGCGTGCGATCAAGTCGGACGTCTTCGACGGGCTCGGCGACGCGACCTACGATCTGATCGTGACCAATCCGCCGTACGTCACCACCGCCGAATGGAATACGCTGGCGACCGAGTACCGGCATGAGCCGCGGCTGGCGCTGGAGGCCGGTCACGACGGCATGGACATCGTCGCCCGCATTCTCGAGGGCGCGGTGGCGCATCTGCGGCCGGGTGGCCTGCTGATCTGCGAGGTGGGCGCCTTCGTCGAGGAATTCGAAGTGCGCTGGCCGCAGCTGCCGGTGACCTGGCTCGATTTCGAGCGGGGCGGGGATGGCGTGTTCCTGATCTCGCGTGAAGACCTCGTTTCCCATCTATAAGTCATGTCCGGCAATACCTTCGGTCGTTCCTTCTGCGTCACCAGTTTCGGCGAAAGCCATGGCCCGGCCATCGGCTGTGTCGTCGACGGCTGCCCGCCGGGCCTGGAGCTGAGCGCCGACGATATCCAGGTCGACCTCGACCGGCGCCGTCCGGGAACGTCCAAGTACGTGACCCAGCGCAAGGAGCCGGATCAGGTCGAGATCCTGTCGGGCGTGTTCGAGGGCAAGACCACCGGCACCCCGATCGCATTGCTGATCCGCAACACCGATCAGCGCTCGTACGACTACGAGAAGATCAAACAGGTGTTCCGGCCCAATCATGCCGATTACGCCTACGTGCAGAAGTACGGGATTCGCGACCACCGTGGCGGTGGGCGCTCGAGCGCCCGCGAGACCGCGGTGCGCGTCGCGGCCGGTGCGATCGCGCGCAAGTATCTGAAGGCAAGGCTGGGCATCGATATCCGTGGCTGCCTGGAGCAGGTCGGGCCGATCACGGTCGAGTGCAAGGACTGGACGGCCGTCGGTCAGAACCCGTTTTTCTGCCCCGATCCCGGCTGCGTCGAGGCGCTTGAGCAGCTGATCGATCGGCTGCGCAGCGAGGGCGACTCGGTTGGCGCGCGCCTCTACGTCGAAGCGCGCAACGTGCCGCCGGGCCTCGGTGAGCCGGTGTTCGACCGTCTCGACGCCGATCTGGCGCACGCGCTGATGTCGATCAACGCGGTCAAGGGTGTCGAAATCGGCGACGGCATGGCGGTGGCGCAGATGCGCGGAACCGAGCATCGCGACGAGATGACGCCGGAGGGTTTCGTCGCCAATCATTCGGGTGGCGTGGCCGGCGGCATCTCCACCGGCCAGACGATCTACGCACGCTATGCGATCAAGCCGACCTCGAGCATCACCACGCCGGGTCGCAGCATCGACGAGACCGGTGCGGCCACGCAGATGCGCACCACCGGGCGTCACGATCCCTGTGTCGGCTTGCGGGCCACGCCGATCGCCGAGGCCATGGTCGCCCTGGTACTGATGGACCACGTTCTACGACACCGCGCCCAGAACGCCGACGTCGTTCCGTCCACTCCCAAGCTGCAGGGCGAGATCGACTGACATGAGCCTGCGTTCTGTGGGCGCGGCGCGCCTGCAGACGCGCCTCGCCGGGTTCTACTTCTTCTACTACGCCACGGTCGGGGCGTTCATCCCGTACTGGTCGCCGTATCTCGAGGCCAGGGGATTCTCGGCCGCGCAGATGGGTTTCGCCTACGCGATGATGGGCGTGATGCGCTCGATCGTGCCGTTGGGCTGGGGTTACTACTCCGATCGCAGCGGCAAGCGGATCGGCCTGATCCGCTGGGCGTCGATGGCGGCGCTGGTGCTGTTTCTGTCGATCCCGTTTGTCGACGGCGTCATGACCATCGGCGTGTTGATGATCAGTTACACGCTGTTCTGGCACGCGCTGTTGCCCCAGTTCGAGGCCGTGGCGCTCAATCATCTGCATGCCGGTGGTGGCGACTATGCGCGTGTCCGCTTGTGGGGATCCGTCGGTTTCGTGATCGCCGTGCTGGGGCTGGGCGCCGCCCTCGATCTCACCGGGATTCTCTGGCTGCCCTGGCTGGTCGGCGCGTTCTGGCTCGGCATTGCCGGCTCGGCCTGGGCCGTGCCCGAGGCGCCGTCGCTGCACGCCGCCGATGCGCCGCGCAGCGCCCTGTCGACGGTGTTGCGCCAGCCGGGTGTGATTGTCCTGTTGCTGGCCTGTTTCGCGTCGCAGCTGAGCTTCGCGCCGTACTACAACTTTTTCACCCTGTTCCTGGAACGCCACGGTTACGCACGCAGCGCCGCCGGGCTGCTGTGGTCGCTGGGCGTGGTCGCCGAGATCGGTGTGTTTCTCGTCGTCGGCCGTGCGATCGGCCGGTTCGGCGGCCGCCGGGTGATGCTGCTGGCCCTGGCGGCGACTGCCTTACGCTGGTGGCTGACCGCATGGGCGATCGAATCGTGGGTCGCGCTGGCGATTGCGCAGCTTTCGCACGCACTGACCTTCGGGGCCTATCACGCCGTTGCCGTCTACTACGTGCAGCGCCTGTTTCCGGCCGACCTGCAGGGGCGCGGACAGGCGATCTACAACGCGGTGGCATACGGTGTCGGCGGGTCGATCGGCAGTCTCAGCGCCGGGCTCGTCTGGGAGCACGTGTCCCCCGAGGCGGTCTTCTACGGTGCGGGGCTGGCGGCGTTCGCCGGGTGGTGGCTGGCCTGGCGGCATCTGCCGGCGCTGGAGCGCGCGACGGTTCCGCGGCGCTGATCCGCGGTGCCGACCGGAGCTTCGACTCTGATCAGCGCACGGTCGGCGCGACGGCCTTCAGCAGGGTTCGGTTGCCGGAAAGTCGTCGCGGCGGCGCGCCGAGCGGGCGGATACGTGATCGCCGCCGCCGCGCCGGATGTGCAGGCGTGTGCGCAGACGCGTCAATGTCCAGCGGTCGCGCAGGCGGGCCCAGAACGATTCCCGGCAGATCCGCAGCTCGATGCAGCCGATGGCGGTGAGTCGGTACCAGACCTCGCCGTCGACTTCGGTCCGGTCGACGTAATCCATCGCATAGAGATGCTCGAGCAGTTCGTGCAGGTCTTCGCGGCGCAGGCCGGTGACGACCCA
The DNA here is from genome assembly GCA_028698335.1 of Nevskiales bacterium. Taxonomy (GTDB): domain Bacteria; phylum Pseudomonadota; class Gammaproteobacteria; order Nevskiales; family Nevskiaceae; genus Solimonas. Next base: position 246,658 of record JAQVDP010000002.1, read on the forward strand.
GTCGTCGGCCAGTTCGGAATGGCTCAGCAGCAGCTGCGGTGCAATCCGATTGCCGAGCATCTGCGCAAAAGCCGAGAGCAGGGTGCTGCGCGCCACTTTCATCGTGCGCTCCTGGCTTCGGTCTCAAACCGTATAGCGGCGGCGTTTCCGGAATCTTTAGGCGCGCCGACCGGATTCAGTCACTGTCCGGCGGGTGCAGCATCCCGAGCAGGGCGCGTGCCGCGCCGGAAACGGTGCGGTCGGCGTGCAGTGCCGTGCCCAGATCCCGGTGCAGTCGGATTTCGGCGATCGACAGGACGCGAATCGTCTCGTCGACCATCGATGTCGGCAGGACGCTCCAGCCCATGCCGATCGCCACCAGCATCTTCAGGGTCTCCAGGTAGTTGGTGGCCAGGCGGATACGAGGGTGTGCGCCGTGGGTTTCGAGGACCTGTTTGACGATCCGATGCGTGTACGTCGCCTCGTCCGGCAACACCGCCGGGTAGTCGACGAGGTCGAGGAGCCGGATGCGCCGCAGGCGCCGCAACGGGTGGTCGGGGGCGACGACGAAGGCCATCGGGTCGGGCCAGATCACCCGTGTCCGCAGGCGCTCGATCGGCAGCAGTGGCAGGGTCACGATTCCCAACTCGAGGCGGCCGTCCAGCACCGCGTCGCAGGCGATCTCCGAATCCATGAAGTGGATGTCGAGATCGACGTCCGGATACTGCTGGGTGTAACGCTTCAGTACGGGGGGCAGGCGGTGCAGCCCGATGTGATGGCTGGTGCCGATCGACAGGCGGCCGCCGACCCGCCCGGACAGGCCGGACAGGGCCCGGCGCCCATCCTCGACGTCCTGAAGGACCTTGCGCGCGTAGGGCAGCAGCGTCCGGCCGGCATCGGTGAGGACGATACTGCGCCCGATCCGGTCGAACAGCGCGGCGCCGATCTGCTGCTCGAGCGTGGTCATGCGCTTGCTGACAGCCGGTTGCGACAGGTGCAGGCGTTCGGCCGCCTGTGTGAACGAGCCGCAGTTCGCCACTTCGACGAAAGCGGCCAGCAGTTGGGTTTCCATCGCGCCACCACATTCCAGTTTGGAATGGAGTATATAAAAACGATTCATTGGAGTTATTGAATGGCCGATCTTAAGATGCGCGCCGTTATCAGGACATTCCGAGGTTCGCGATGGGCAAGACCCTCTACGACAAGATCTGGGACGCGCATGTCGTCAGCGACGGCGGCGACGGTTCCGCGTTGATCTATATCGACCGTCATCTGGTGCATGAAGTCACCAGTCCGCAGGCTTTCGAAGGCCTGCGCCTCAACGGTCGCAAGCCGTGGCGCGTCTCCGCCAACCTGGCGGTGCCCGACCACAATGTGCCGACGCTCAACCGCGTCCAGGGCATCGCCGACCCGATCTCGCGCGCCCAGGTCGAGGCGCTGGATGCCAACTGCAAGGAATTCGGCATCACCAAGTTCGACCTGATGGACCGGCGCCAGGGCATCGTTCATGTGATCGGCCCGGAACAGGGCGCGACCCTGCCGGGTATGACCGTGGTCTGCGGCGACTCGCACACGTCCACGCATGGCGCCTTCGGCGCGCTGGCCTTCGGCATCGGCACCTCCGAGGTTGAACATGCGCTGGCGACCCAGACGCTGGTGCTGAAGAAGTCCAAATCGATGCTGATCCGCGTCAACGGCCATGTCGGGCCGGGCGTCACCGCCAAGGACATCACGCTGGCGATCATTGGCCGCATCGGCACCGCCGGCGGCACCGGTCACGTCATCGAGTATGCCGGCGAAGCGATCCGCGATCTGTCGATGGAGGGCCGCATGACCCTGTGCAACATGGCGATCGAAGCCGGCGCGCGGGCCGGGCTGGTCGCGGTCGACGACAAGACCATCGACTACGTCAAAGGGCGGCCGTTCGCGCCGCGCCCGGAGCAGTGGGACGCCGCGGTCAGCAACTGGAAGACGCTGCACAGCGATGCTGACGCGGAGTTCGACCGCGTGGTCGAGCTCGATGCGGCCGACATCGCGCCGCAGGTGAGCTGGGGCACGTCGCCGGAGATGGTCGTGCCGGTCTCGGCGCAGGTGCCGGACCCCGCGCGCGAGTCGGACCCGGTGCGCCGGGGCGCGATCGAGAAAGCACTGGCGTACATGGGGCTGCAGGCCAACATGCCGATCGAGACGATCGGCATCGACAAGGTGTTCATCGGTTCATGCACCAACTCGCGGATCGAGGATCTGCGTGCCGCCGCCGCCGTCGTCAAGGGGCGGCGCAAGGCCGACAGCGTCAAGCTGGCGATGGTCGTGCCGGGGTCCGGACTGGTGAAGGCGCAGGCCGAGGCCGAGGGGCTCGATCGCGTGTTTCTCGACGCCGGCTTCGAATGGCGCGAGCCGGGCTGCTCGATGTGCCTGGCGATGAATGCCGACCGCCTCGAGCCGGGCGAGCGCTGTGCGTCCACGTCCAACCGCAATTTCGAAGGGCGCCAGGGACAGGGTGGACGGACCCACCTGGTGTCGCCGGCGATGGCCGCCGCGGCCGGCATTGCCGGTCACTTCGTCGATGTGAGGAGTTTCTGATGCGTGCTTTCAACGTGGTGGCGTCCAAGGTCATGCCCCTGGATCGCTCGAATGTCGATACTGACGCGATCATCCCGAAGCAGTACCTGAAGTCGATCCGCAGAACCGGATTCGGCCCGTTCCTGTTCGACGACTGGCGCTATCTCGATCCCGGCACCCTGGACATCGATCCGGCGACGCGGCGTCCGAATCCGGAGTTCGTGCTCAATGCCCCAGCGCATGCCGGCAGCCAGATCCTGGTCGCGCGCGACAACTTCGGTTGCGGGTCGTCGCGCGAACATGCGGTCTGGGCGCTGGACGACTACGGCTTCCGGGCGGTCATCGCGCCGAGCTTCGCCGATATCTTTTTCTCCAACTGTTTCAAGAACGGTGTGTTGCCGGTGGTGCTGAAGGCCGATGAAGTGCAGGCCATCTTCGATCTGGTTGCGGCCGATGCGCAGGCGCAGGTGACGGTCGATCTGCCGGCGCAGCAGGTGCAGCTGCCGGACGGTCGCAGCTTCGGCTTCGAGATCAACCCGCATCACAAGCACAACCTGGTCAACGGCCTGGATGAGATCGGTCTGACCTTGCAGCAGGCCGACAAGATCAAGGCCTACGAGTCCCGCCGGCAGCAGGAAGCGCCATGGCTGTTCGCGAATTGAGCCTCGACGCCGGACAGCGCTGGAATGCGCGTGACTATGCGCAGAACGGCCGCTTCGTCGCCGATCTGGCGGGCGGGGTCGTCGGCCTGCTGCAGCTGCAGCCCGGGGAGCGCGTCCTGGACCTGGGGTGTGGCGACGGCGCGTTGAGTCGTCGCCTGGTCGACGCCGGGGCCGTGCTGGTCGGTATCGACGCCAGTGACGAGCTGGTGGCGGCCGCGCGTGAGCGTGGCATCGATGCGCGCGTCGGCGATGGCCAGGCGCTGGCCCTTGATCCGACTTTCGATCAGGCCTTCGATGCGATCTTCTCGAATGCCGCAATGCACTGGATGAAGCGCGATCCGGATGCGGTGATCCGCGGTGCCTGGAAAGCGCTGGTCCCCGGCGGCCGGTTTGTCGCCGAGTTCGGCGGTGCCGGCAACGTCGCGCAGATCCGTCGTGTATTGCACGCGGCGCTGGGTCGTCGTGGAATCGATCCGGATGCAGTCGATCCCTGGTATTTTCCGCGACCGCGAGCCTACCGGGCGCGGCTCGAACGGGCCGGCTTCGAAGTCCGCGAGATCGCCCTGCATCCGCGTCCGACGGTGTTGCCGTCGGACATCGGTGCCTGGTTGCGGACGTTTGCCGGACGCTTTACCGACGCGTTGCCGGAGGTCGACCGCGCCGCGCTGATAGACGAGGTGCAGCGTGAGCTGCAGGCCTCGCTGTCGGACGGGAAGGGGCGCTGGGTCGCCGATTACGTGCGCCTGCGGTTCGTCGCCTACAAGCCTGGCCTGACGGCCTGATGTTCCGAAACTTGCGGCGTGTCGCAAGCCCGCCGTCGCTGACTGAGTACATCGCATGAACAAGAAAATTCTGATCCTTCCCGGCGACTATATCGGCCAGGAAATCATGGCCGAGGCGGTCAAGGTGCTGGAGGTGCTGAAGGCCGAGGGCGAGGCGATCGAATGGTCGTTCGGCCATCTCGGCGGCGCCGCCTATGACGCCGAAGGCCATCCTTATCCGGAGTCCACGCAGCAGGCGGCACGCGCAGCCGATGCAATCCTGATGGGTGCCGTCGGCGGTCCGAAGTACGACAGCCTGCCGCGCGCGGTGCGTCCGGAGCAGGGCATCCTCGGCATCCGCAAGGATCTTGGCCTGTTCGCCAACCTGCGCCCGGCGCTGGCGTACGAGGAATTGTCCGCGGCGTCGTCGTTCAAGCCGGAGGTGATTGCCGGCCTGGATATTCTGATCCTGCGCGAGCTGACGGGTGACATCTACTTCGGCCAGCCGCGCGGCCGCCGCACCACCGACGACGGTGCCGAGGAAGGCTACGACACCATGCACTACAGCGTGCCCGAGGTGGAGCGTATCGCCCATGTCGCGTTCCAGGCCGCGCAGAAGCGCAACAAGCGCCTGTGTTCGGTGGACAAGGAAAACGTGCTCGAGACTTCGCGTCTGTGGCGCGAAGTGGTGATCCGCGTCGGTCGGGACTACCCGGACGTCGAGCTGTCGCACATGTATGTCGACAACGCGGCGATGCAGCTGGTGAAGAATCCCAAGCAGTTCGACGTCATCGTCACCGGCAACATCTTCGGTGACATCCTGTCGGACGAGGCATCGATGCTGGCCGGTTCGATCGGCATGCTGCCGTCCGCCTCGCTGGACGTGAACAACAAGGGCCTGTACGAGCCGATTCACGGCAGCGCGCCGGATATCGCCGGGCAGAACAAGGCCAACCCGCTGGCGACGATCCTGTCGGTCGGCATGATGTTCAAGTACAGCTTCGACCGCGCCGACATCGCCGATCGGATCGACGCCGCCGTCAAGGCCGTGCTGAAGGCGGGGTATCGCACCGGCGACATCGCGCAACCCGGAGAAGCGGTGATCGGCACCCGCGAGATGGGGGATGCGGTGATCGAGGTGCTGCGCCGCAATGCCGGCTGAGCGCCACGCAATCGAGGATGTTCGGCGCCGGTCGCCGAGGCAACGTAACAAGAGGTCTGTGATGAAAAAGGTTGGTCTGGTCGGTTGGCGCGGGATGGTCGGGTCGGTGCTGCTGCAGCGTATGCGCGAAGAGAACGACTTCGCGCTGATCGATCCGTATTTCTTCAGCACGTCGAATGCCGGCGGCATGGGGCCCGACGTCGGGTCGCAGGGCGCGCGGCCGTTGCTCGACGCCAACAGTGCCGAGGCACTGGCGCAGATGGATGTGATCCTGACCTGCCAAGGCGGCGACTACAGCAACGCGATCTATCCGCAGCTGCGGACCGCCGGATGGAACGGCTACTGGATCGACGCCGCTTCGGCGCTGCGCATGGCGGACGATGCGGTCATCGTCCTCGATCCGGTCAACCGCAAGGTCATCGATGCCGCCCTGGACAAAGGCATCCGCAACTACGTCGGCGGCAACTGCACGGTCAGCCTGATGCTGATGGCGGTCGGCGCACTGTACGAGGCCGGGCTCGTCGAGTGGATGACGGCGATGACCTACCAGGCCGCGTCCGGCGCCGGTGCCCAGAACATGCGGGAGCTGATCACGCAGATGGGCGCGATTCGCGACGCCGTCGCCGGCGAACTGGCCGATCCGGCATCCGCGATCCTGGAGATCGACCGCAAGGTCGCCGAGGCGCAGCGGTCCGGGGCGTTTCCGACCGATCAGTTCGGGGTGCCGCTCGCGGGCTCGCTGATTCCGTATATCGACAAGCAGCTCGACAGCGGTCAGAGCAAGGAAGAATGGAAGGGGCAGGCCGAGACCAACAAGATTCTCGGCCTCGATCCGCAAGGCAGTGACCGGATTCCGATCGATGGCGTCTGCGTGCGCATCGGCGCGATGCGCTGCCATGCGCAGGCCCTGACCATCAAACTCAAGCGCGACGTACCGCTGGCCGAGATCGAGTCGATGATCGCGGCGCACAACGAGTGGGTGCAGGTGGTGCCCAACGAGCGCGACGCGTCGATGCAGCGGCTCACGCCCGTTGCCGTGACCGGCACGCTCGGGATCGTCGTCGGGCGCCTGCGCAAGCTGAACATGGGCGGCGAATATCTGGGCGCGTTCACGGTCGGCGACCAGCTGTTGTGGGGGGCGGCCGAGCCGTTGCGGCGCATGCTGCGGATCCTGCTGGAGCGATAGCCCGACAGCGGGCGATTTGGCCCGCTGTGTCGGGGGCGCGCGCTGGACTAGAATTGCGTGCTTGAACTGATTCAGGAACAGCAAGCGCATGACCCGACGACTGGATGTGGCGATCATCGGTGCGGACAGCATCGTCGGTGGGGCTCTGCTTGAGCTGTTGGCGGACCGGCAGCTGTCGGTTGGCGAGATCCACGCCCTGGCCCAGGCACCGGAACGGACGGCCACGGTCGAGTTCGCCGGGCAGGAGCTCGACGTCGAGGACGCCACGCAGTTCGAGTTCAGCCAGGTGCAGCTGGCATTCCTCGCGGTGCGCGATCCGGAGATGCAGGCCGTTGCGGAGCGGGCGGCCGATGACGGCTGCATGGTCGTCGATGCCTCCGGCACCCGATGGCAGGACGCCGACATCCCAACGGTCGTGCCGGAGCTCAACGCCGGCGATCTTGAGGGTTTCAACGCCCGCGGCATCGTGGCCAATCCGGATCCGTTGGCCGTGGTGCTGGCCGTGGCGATGCAGCCGCTGTGCGCGCTGGCGCCGCTGGAACGGCTCACGGCGACGGCGATGGTGCCGGTATCCGACCTCGGCCGGCCGGCCTTCGAGGATCTGGCGCGGGAAACCACCGCACTGCTCAACGCGCGCTCGTACGAGCGCCGCCATTTCTCCCGTCAGATCGCCTTCAACGTGCACGGGCAGGTGGGCGCCGCGGGCGCTGGCGGGCAAACCGAACGCGAGCAGGATATCGGTCTGCAGCTGCAGCGGCTGCTCGACGCCGCCGGGCTCGGGGTGGCGCTGACGCTGGTGCCGGCGCCGGTGTTCTACGGGTACGGGATCGCGGTCGAGGTGCAGTTCGAGTCGCCCGTGGAGCTGGCGCAGGCGCAGGCCGCCTTGCAGGCCAGCGAGGCGCTGAACCTCATCGTGAGCCTGGACGACGACGACTGCCCGACGCCGGTCACCGACGCGACGGTGGCGTCCGAAATCCACTTGGCGCGTCTGCGAGAGGGTAGTGTCGCGGGGCGGACATTGGCGTTTTGGCTCACGGCAGACAACGTTCGTCGGGCTGCAGCGCTCAATGCTCTGAAAAATGCCCAGATTCTGATCCGTGACTATTTATAATCTGTCGGGTATAAGAGGGTTTATACGCGTAAATTAACCTGCCGCATGAAGAGCACTCTTCGCGACGCAGCGCAATGGTGCGACGACGTGCAGCAGTGGCCGGTCGGGATCTGGAGAACACATGAGGCGTAGGCTCGCACTTGCGGCAGCTTTGTTACCGGCAGCGTGGATCACCACCGCCGCCGCTTTGGGTCTCGGGGATATCGATGTCCATTCGGGCCTGAACCAGCCGTTCTCGGCAACCATTCCCCTGAACACGACATCCGCCGAAGCCGCCGGCGTCCGCGTCGGGCTCGCCAGTAACAGTGACTTCGAACGCGCCGGAGTGGATCGCATCGGCGTGCTGTCGTCGTTCAAGTTCGACGTCAAGACCGAAGGTGCCACGCCGCGTATCGAGCTGGTCAGCAGCCAGGCCGTGCGTGAGCCGATGGTGGTGTTCCTCATCGAGGTCCGCAGCGCCGGCAATCGCATCGTTCGGGAATACACGGTATTCCTCGATCCGCCGGACTACGCCGCGCCGGTCCCGGTTCCGGTTCCGGTGCCGACTGTGGCCGCGGCTCCGACCCGGCCGGCAGTTGCCCCACAACAGCCGCCGCAGCCGTCCGCCAGCTCGGCGACGTCGGATTTCTACGAGACCGCCGCTGAAGCGGAGCGCGGCGGGTTCGCGCCCGTACCCCGGTCGACGGGCAGCTCCTCGACCGCAACCACGCCGATTCTCGACGAGCCGGCGCGCCTGACGCGTTCCGAGGTGCAGGTCAGGCCCGAGCAGCCGACCACGTCCGGACAGCAGCCCGGGCGATATGGTCCGGTGCGGCCGGGTGAGACGCTGTGGAGCGTGGCCAGCAAGCTGCGCCCGGGCCCGGCAGTCAGCATGGATCAGATGCTGCTCGGTCTGTATCGCGCCAACCCGCGCGCATTCGACGGGGGCATCGATGGCCTGATGAAGGGCATGGTGCTGACCGTGCCCGGGGTCGATGAGCTGACGGCAGTCAGCCCCGCGCAGGCACGCGACGAGGTGCGAATCCTGCGCAGTGGCGGCGCGACGATGCCCGCGAAAAAGCCCGCGCCGAGCCCGCAGCCGACGGTCGCGCCGTCCGTGATTCCGACGGCGGCGCCGACGCCCACGCCGGAACCGACGGCCGCGCCCGAGCCGGCGTCGTCTGACGCTGCCGTGGAGACCCCTGCCGAACCGGCTCCGATCACCTTGCCCGAAGACAGCTTCGCGGACGACGGTGCCGAGAGCGCTGCCGAAACCGGGATGGCCGATTTGCCGCCGGATCTGCCGCTGGCCGAGCCGGAGCAGGGCGACGCAGAGCTCATGCCGTCGGAAACGCCGGCGGACGCGACCGGCGCCGAGCACGCCGATGAAGGTCTTGCGACGTCGGAGTCGGAGCTCGCCGCCGGCGAAGAGGCGGCGTTGCCGCCCGCCGTGGAGGAGGAGATCTTCGAGGAGCCGGCGCCGGCATCCGAGTCGGGCCTGCTGGAATCCTTGCTGATCCCGCTGATCCTCGGGGTCCTGCTCATCGGTGGCATCGGCTTTCTCATCGCCAAGGTGCTGGCGCGCCGCAAGGGCCAGCAAGCCGGCGGCAGCGAGGCGGCGGTCACGCCGAAACCGGCTTCGATTTCCAAACCGGATTTCGCTGCGACAGTGGCAGCGACGGCCGGGGCTGCGGAAGCGGCGGCGCCCGAGCTGGAGGCAACCCAGGAGCAGACCCAGCGGTTCGACGAGACGCTCGAAGCCGCGGCACCTCAGGGCGACGCCGACGAGGGACTGGCCGATGTGGATTTGCCGGCCGCGCCCGCGACCGAGGCGGTTACGCCGCCACCAGCCGAGCCGGAACCCGTCGATTTCGACCTGACCGGACAGTTCGAGTCGCAGACGGTCCAGATCGACCTGGATGCCAATGATCCGGTGTCCGAGGCGGACTTCCATCTGGCCTACGGCCTGTATGACGAAGCCGCGCTGCTGTTGCAGCAGGCCGCCGAGAAGGAACCGCAGCGTTCGGATATTCGCGTCAAGCTTGCCGAGACCTACTTCGCTGCGGGCAAGGCCGACGAGTTCCTGCAGTGCGCCGGCGATATCAAGCCGATGCTGTCGCCGGCAGAGTGGCAGAAGATTTCGATCCTCGGACAGCAGCTGTGCCCGGACGAGGAGCTGTTCAAGGCCACAGACGGTGGCGCCGTCGAGTCGGCGGACCTGGATCTGGACCTGTCGTCCGCGGAGCCTGAGGCGACCGACGCAGCGGCTGCCGACGGCGTCGAGCCCGAGCGCCTCGACCAGGCCGCGCCGCCGTCGCCAGCGGCCGATGAGCCTGCCGGCCTCGAGTTCAATCTTGAAGACTTCGAGCTGCCGCCGCTTGAGAGTGATCAGGCGGCACCCGCGACCCCGGCCGAATCGGCTGGCGAGGATCGCGGCGAGGGGCTCGATTTCGATCTGAGCCAGTTCGACCTCGGGGCCGGGGACGCTGAGCCCGCCGCCGCAGAGGCGGATGCTCAGGCGGATACCGGTGGCAACGCGGTCGACTTCGATCTCGGGGACGTGTCGCTCGAAACCAGCGACGACGCCACCGCAGCGCCGGCTTCCGAGGCCGAAGCTGTGCTGGAGTTGCCGGAGCTCGGCGCCGGAGACGACATCGCCGAGCCCCCCGCTCAGACCAGTGGGCTGGAGAGCGAATCCGTCGAACCGACCGAACAGATTCAGCTGGACGACGTCGATCTGGGCGATGCTTCGACCTCCGAGGCGCTGTCCGCGGGTGACGAGGCCGGCACCAAGCTGGATCTGGCCCGTGCCTATGTCGACATGGGTGACAACGACATGGCCAAGTCGCTGCTCGACGAGGTTGTCGAGCAGGGCAGCGACGAGCAGAAGCGAGAGGCGCAAAGCCTGCTGCAGCGGCTCGGCTGAGCATCGGCGCGGGAGGACTCAAGCGCTGATGCACCCGGCGATCCGCATTCTGCTGCTGCTGTCGCTGGCGGCGAGCCTGCCGGGTCTGAGCCTGATCGCGCTGGCGGTGGCCGCAGTCGTGCTGTTTGCCGGATATGGCTGGCTGGCCGGTAACGCATGGTCCCGCCTGCGCGGCGGACTGTTTCGCATGCGCTGGCTGCTGGGTGCGATCTTCGTGCTCTACGCCGGGTTCACCCCGGGGGATCCGCTGCTCGCGTCGCTGCCCGGCCTGAGCCGGGAGGGATTGTCGGAAGGCGGACGGCGGGCACTGGTGCTGGTCGATCTGTTGCTGATGGTCTATCTGTTGCTGGCGACCACCTCGGTCGATCAGCTGGTGCAGGCCTTGCGCATGCTGACCGCGCCGCTGCGGGTGCTGGGGGTTTCGCCGGACCGTATCGGTTTACGACTGGGACTCGCCCTCGAGGGTGTCGGTGACATGCAGGCGCGTCTGCAGGGCGAGGTACGCTCCGCGGGCAGCCCTTGGGACCGTGCCACGCGGGTGATTGCCGATATCGAACGGGAGGCGGACGCGCCGGTGGCCGCGATGATCCTTCCGGAACAGCGACTGCCCAGACCGTGGGAGTGGCTGCTGCCCATCGTGCTGTACGTCGCCCTCAAGAGCTGGATGCCATGACCCGTTTTGCCGCCGGGGTGGAGTACCTCGGCACCGATTTCTCGGGGTGGCAGGCGCTGCCGGGCCGCTGTACCCTGCAGGGCGAGCTGGAGCGCGCCCTGAGCCGTGTCGCGGACCATCCGGTCAGCATTGTCGCCGCGGGGCGCACCGACGCCGGTGTGCATGCCTTGCAGCAGGTCGTTCATTTCGACAGTGCCGCCTCCCGTAGCGACTACGCCTGGCTGCTTGGCACCAATACCAATCTGCCCCATACCCTGAACATCCGCTGGATCCAGGCGGTCACGCCGCGGTTCCATGCCCGTTTTGACGCGTTGCGACGGCGATATCGCTACGTGATCCACAATCACCGGGCGCGCAGTTCGCTGCTGTTCCAGCGCAGCGGTTGGTGGCCGCAGGTGCTGGATGCCTGCGCGATGCACGAGGCCGCGCAGGCCTTGGTCGGCGAGCACGACTTCTCGGCGTTTCGCGATTCGCAGTGCCAGTCGCCGACGCCGGTGCGCCGCATCGAGTCGATCAGCGTGCGCCGCCGCCTCGATTTCGTCGTCATCGACATCTGCGGAAACGCGTTCCTGCATCACATGGTCCGCAACATCACGGGGACTCTGGCGGAGGTCGGGCTCGGCAAGCGGGCGCCGATCTGGGTTGCAGAAGTCCTGGCCGGGCGGGACCGCAAGCAGGCGGGCATGACCGCCGCCGCCGGCGGGCTCTATTTCGTGGGACCCGAATATGCGTCAGAATTCGGCCTCCCGCCGCCCCCGCAGCCCTGGTTTCCCGCTTAGTCGAAGTGTCTAGAACCCGCATCAAGTTTTGCGGCATCCGCAGGCAGCAGGATGTCCGGACCGCCGTCGATCTCGGAGTCGATGCGCTGGGTCTGGTCTTCGTGGAGGGCAGTCGTCGTCATGTGACGCCGCAGGCGGGCGCCCGTCTGCGGCGTGCGGTGCCGGCGTTCGTCAGTGTCGTGGCGCTGTTGCTCGACCCCGAGCCGGAGCTGGTGCGCGCGGTGATCGACACGGTACGGCCGGATCTGCTGCAGTTCCACGGCCGGGAAGACCCCGCGTTTTGCGCGGGTTTCGGTATGCCCTACGTCAAGGCGGTGGCGATGGCCGATCCCGCCAACCTGCGCCGGGAAGCGCGCCGTCACCGCGGCTGCTCGGGGCTGCTGCTCGACAGCCACGCCGCCGGAGGCATGGGCGGGCGCGGCGAGGCGTTTGACTGGTCGACAGTCGGATCGGTGCGCCAGCCGCTGATCCTGGCCGGAGGGCTGGGGCCGCAGACGGTCGCGCGCGGGATCCGGATGGTGCGACCCTACGCGGTCGATGTGTCCAGCGGGATCGAGGCCCGCCCCGGGATCAAGGATCCGGACAAGATGGCGGCTTTCGTGGATGCCGTGCAGCGTGCCGATCGCGCGCTGCGCCGCTCCGCCAATCAGTGAGAGGTTTATGACTTACGCGTTGCCCGATGTTCATGGCCATTTCGGCCGCTACGGCGGACAGTTCGTCGCCGAAACCCTGATGGAGCCGCTCAGCGAGCTGGCGCAGGCCTACGCAAGCCTGAAACAGGATCCGGCGTTTATCGCCGAACTCGATCGCGATCTGCGCGACTACGTGGGGCGGCCGTCGCCGCTGTATCACGCCGAGCGCCTGACCGCGCGCTGGGGTGGGGCGCAGATCTGGCTCAAGCGCGAGGATCTGAATCACACCGGGGCGCACAAGATCAACAACACGGTCGGCCAGGCGCTGCTGGCCAAGCACCTCGGCAAGACCCGCATCATCGCCGAGACCGGTGCCGGGCAGCACGGCGTCGCCTCGGCGACGATCGCCGCCCGTCTTGGGCTCAAGTGCGTGGTCTACATGGGGGCCGAGGATGTCGAGCGGCAGTCGCCCAACGTCTACCGGATGAAGCTGCTCGGCGCCGAGGTGGTGCCGGTGCAGTCGGGAACCAAGACGCTGAAGGACGCGCTCAACGAGGCGCTGCGGGACTGGGTCACCAACGTCGACGATACGTTCTACGTCATCGGCACCGTTGCGGGGCCGCATCCGTATCCGATGCTGGTGCGCGATTTCAACGCCGTGGTCGGCCGCGAAGTGCTGCAGCAGAGTCGGGAGCGCTTCGGGCGCCTGCCGGATGCCCTGGTGGCCTGCGTCGGCGGCGGATCCAACGCCATCGGTCTGTTCTACCCGTTCATCGATGAGGCCGGCGTCGAGATGTACGGTGTCGAGGCGGGCGGGCACGGGCTGCAGGGCGACGAGCATGCCGCGCCACTGTCGGCGGGCCGGCCCGGGGTGCTGCATGGCAACCGGACCTACGTCATGGCCGACGACAATGGTCAGATCATGCCGACCCATTCGATCTCGGCCGGACTCGACTACCCCGGTGTCGGTCCGGAGCACGCCTATCTGAAGGATATCGGGCGCGTGAACTACACGGCGGTCACCGACGACGAGGCGCTGGCTGCGTTTCACGAGCTGACGCGCAGCGAAGGCATCATTCCCGCGCTGGAATCCTCGCATGCCGTCGCGTACGCGAAGAAGCTGGCGCCGACGATGACGCCCGAGCAGCGCATCATCGTCAATCTGTCCGGTCGTGGTGACAAGGACATCTTCACGATTGCCAAGCTCGAAGGCATCGAGCTTCTGTAGGCCCGAATCCATGTCACGACTTCAATCGACTCTGAGCGGACTCCGGACGGCGCGGCGCAAGGCGCTGGTGCCTTACATCACGGCCGGGGATCCGCAGCCCGATCTCACCGTCGAGCTGATGCATGCGCTGGTTCGCGGCGGTGCCGATGTCATCGAACTCGGTATCCCGTTCTCCGATCCGATGGCGGACGGCCCGACGATCCAGCTCGCCTGCGAGCGGGCGCTGCGCCACGGTACCGGGCTGATGGACGTGCTCGGCATGGTGGCGCGCTTCCGCGAGCAGAACACGACGACGCCTGTCGTTCTGATGGGCTATCTCAACCCGGTCGAGATCTGCGGTCTGGATCGTTTCGCCGAGCGTGCGGCCGACGCGGGGGTCGACGGGGTCCTGATCGTCGACCTTGCCGTCGAGGAGGCGCCGGACTATCTGCCGGCCCTGCGTGCGCGCGGTCTGGACTGCATCTTCCTGCTGGCGCCGACGACGACCGATGCCCGCGTCGAGGCCATCGCCCGGGAAGCCAGCGGTTACCTGTACTACGTGTCGCTCAAGGGCGTGACCGGTGCGGCGACACTGGATGTCGCCGATGTCGAGCGGCGCCTCGCCGCGATCCGTGCGCATACCGACTTGCCGCTGGCCGTCGGCTTCGGCATTCGCGATGCCGACAGCGCCAGGGCCGTCGGGCGGGTGGCCGATGGTGTCGTCGTCGGCAGCGCGCTGGTTACCGAGGTCGAACGACTGCAGGATCATCCGGACGAGATCGCCGCGCGGCTGGAATCACGCTTGCGGGAGCTGCGTGAGGCGCTAGACTCGCTGACAGAGTGAGACACTCGGGTAAAACTCTGTAAGATGCAGCCCCCCACCGGTCAGGCGTATGTCGGATTCAATGAGTTGGCTCGATAAGATCGTCGGTTCGAAGCTGCTGCAAAGCGGTGCGAAGAAGCACAACGTTCCCGAGGGACTGTGGACCAAGTGCGAAAGCTGCCAGTCGGTGCTGTACCGGGCCGAGCTGGAGCGCACGCTGGAAGTCTGTCCGAAGTGCTCGACCCATCGCGTGATCACCGCACGCAAGCGCCTCGAGCACTTTCTCGATCCCGAGCCGCGCCATGAGATCGGCGCCGAAGTCGGCCCCAAGGACCCGTTGAAGTTCAAGGACAGCCGCAAGTACACCGACCGCATCAAGGAAGCGCAGACCGATACCGGCGAGAAGGATGCGCTGATCGTGATGCGTGGGCAGTTGATGGGGCTGCCGCTGGTGACGGCCGCCTTCGAATTCAGCTTCATGGGCGGTTCGATGGGCAGTGTCGTCGGCGAGAAGTTCGTGCGCGGCGTCAACGCCAGCCTCGAATACGGTGTGCCGTTCGTCTGCTTCGCCGGTTCCGGCGGCGCGCGCATGCAGGAGTCGCTGTTCTCGCTGATGCAGATGGCCAAGACCTCCGCCGCGCTGGCGCGACTCGCGGAGCGCGGGTTGCCGTACATTTCGGTGATGACGCACCCGACCATGGGCGGAGTGTCGGCGAGTCTGGCGATGCTGGGCGACGTGCACATCGCCGAGCCGAAGGCGCTGATCGGCTTCGCCGGTCCGCGCGTGATCGAGCAGACCGTGCGCCAGAAGCTGCCGGAGGGCTTCCAGCGCGCCGAGTTCCTGCTCGAGAAGGGCGCCATCGATATGATCGTGGACCGACGCGAGATGCGTGATCGGATCTACCGGCTGCTGTCGATGATGACCCACTTCTCGCCCAGCGTCAGCGCCGCCTGACGCCTGCGCTGAGGGACGCCCGCGCGTGCACCGGCGCAGCCTCGAGGACTGGCTGAGCTGGCAGGAAACCCTGCATCCGCGGGCGATCGACCTGGGTCTGGATCGCGTCCGCAGGGTTGCCGAGGCGCTCGGTCTGCCGTGGCGCAACTGTCTCTCGGTGATCGTCGGCGGGACCAACGGCAAGGGCTCCAGCGCGTATCTGCTGGCCCAGATCTGCCAGGCCGCCGGTCTGCGGGTCGGCCTGTACACGTCTCCCCATCTGGTCCGCTACAACGAACGTGTCCGCATCGACGCCGGGATGGCGTCGGACGAAGCGCTGTGCGCCGCGTTCGAAGCGATCGACGCGGCGCGGGGCGAGGTGGGCCTGACCTATTTCGAGTTCGGCACGCTGGCCGCCCTGTGGCTGTTCCGGGAGGCCCGCGTTGATGTCCAGGTGCTCGAAGTCGGACTCGGTGGGCGGCTCGACGCCACCAATATCGTCGACGCGGATGCCGCACTGCTCACCAATGTCGGGCTGGACCATCTCGACTGGCTGGGCAGCGATCGCGAGCAGATCGGCGCCGAGAAGGCGGGCATCTTCCGTTCGGGGCAACCGGCGATCTTCGCGCATCCCGACCTGCCGGCGTCGGTTGTCGCATACGCGCAGCGCTTTGGCGCACGGCTCATCCGCCGGGGCCGCGACTTCGGGGTTGTGGTCCATGACGACGGCACATTCGACTGGTCCGGCGCGGCATCGCACTACGAGCGGCTCCCGGCCGTCGCGGGCCCCGCCCAGATCGACAACGCCGCGGGCGTACTGGCACTGATCGAGGCGCTGTCGCCGCGGCTGCGGATTCCGGAGGCGGCCGTGCGCCAAGCGCTCGCCGGGAGCCGTTTGCCGGGGCGCCAGGAGATCCGCGGGCGCTGGATCCTCGATGTCGCACACAATGCGGAGGCCGGCGGCATGCTGGCGCGGTGCCTGGCGCAGCGCTCCTGCCCGGGTCGAACCGTTCTGGTCCTCGGCATGCTGACCGACAAACCGCACGTTGAATTCATGACGGTGCTGGCGCCGTATGTCGACGCGGTGCTGTGTGTGGGCCTGCCGCCACCCCGGGGATTGTCGGCGGAGGCACTGCGGCGGCGCGTCATGACCGTGGTTGCGCGGGACACCGAGGTCCTGAGCTGTGAGAATATGCGGGACGCACTCTCGACGGCGAGCCAACTGGCAGGAGACCAGGGCAGGGTCGTCGTGACCGGATCGTTTCTCACAGTCGCGGCCGCTATCGGTGAACTCGATGGATGAACTCTTGCGACAGCGCCTTGTCGGCGCCCTCGCACTGGTGTTTCTAGCCCTGCTGCTGGTCTCGTTGCTCCCGAAGGCGGAGGACGAGGCGGCGCCGGACACGGCTTCGGTGGTCGTGAACCTGGACGGTTCTCCGGTGGCTCCGCCCCCGGCGACGGGAGGCGCACTCGCTGCGGACGGCGAAGCGGGTGGCGATGCCCCGGAGGGGGCGGCGCTGATGCCGGATCGGGCGCCCGCGCCGGTCGCGGTGGACGCCGACAGTGACGAGCTGATCGCACCAGAGGGTGAGCCCGATGGCGAGGTCGTCCTGGCGGTGGCCGCGCCGACATCGACTCCGAAACCCACTCCGAAGCCCACCGCGACCCCGGTACCGCAGGCGCGCCCGACGCCGACGCCGACGGCCCGGCCGACGCCGGTGCCCACATCGCAGGCAAAAGCGCCGGTGGACGCGCCGGAGTGGTGGGTGCAGGTCGGGTCGTTTTCGCAGATCGAGAATGCGCGCCGGGTCGAGCGGCAGCTGCAGCAGCTGGGGCAGAAAACCATGATCACCCCGGTGGCAAGCTCCAAGGGCACGCTATACCGGGTTCGCGCGGGGCCATATTCACGGGCTTCAGACGCGGAGCAGGGACGGGAGGTCATCGTCAGGAATGGCTACCGTGATGCGCGGGTGATCGCGCCCTGACGCATCGTCATGGGTGTCATGCAGTGGTAAAATCCGCGCTCACTGGTGCCGCCGCCTCCGCATGACCTGGGTCGACTACAGCATTCTGTTCCTGTTCGCACTGTCCGTGCTGGTCGGAATCTGGCGGGGCTTCACCCGGGAGATCCTCAGCCTGCTGACCTGGGTGGTCGCGTTCATCGCTGCCGCGCTCGCGGGGTCCTACGCCGCCGCTCGTCTGAGTGCCTACATCGCCGATGCCGCGCTGCGCGAAGCTGCCGGCTGCGCGATCGTGTTCCTCGGAGCCCTGTTCGTGGGCGCCGTCCTGACCCACTTTCTCGTCGTCGCCGTTCGCGACAGCCGCTTCTCGCCTGCCGATCGCACGCTGGGCGGCGGACTCGGGCTGATCCGGGCGGTCATCATCGTCAGCCTGTTCGTGCTGGTCGCCGGCCAGGTCGGGGCCCAGAACGACCGCTGGTGGCAGGAATCGGTCCTGGTGCCGCGCTTTGCGCCCCTGGCCAATGGCTTCGAAAACATCATTCCCCAGCGCTGGCTCGAGCTGATCAAGCCGGCGCCGCCGTCGTCAACCTGACCCTGCAGGACTTTTCATCATGTGCGGAATCGCCGGAATCGTTTCACAGAGCGCGCCCGTCAACTCGGAGCTGTTCGACGCGTTGACCATGCTGCAGCACCGGGGGCAGGACGCGGCGGGCATCATCACCAACGAAGGGCACCGCCTGTACCTGCGCAAGGAGAACGGGCTGGTCCGTGACGTGTTCAGCTCCGACGAGCACATGGTCAAGCTGCGGGGACGGATGGGGGTGGCCCATGTGCGGTATCCGACGGCCGGGTGCTCGACCTCCGCAGAGGCGCAGCCGTTCTACACCAACACCCCGTTCGGCATTTCGCTGTCGCACAACGGCAACCTGACCAACGCCGAGGAACTCAAGCAGGAGCTGTTCCTGCAGGATCGCCGTCATCTCAACACCGATTCGGATTCCGAGGTGCTGCTCAATGTCTTCGCCCACGAGCTGTTGCAGCGCGGCGTCCTGCGGTTGACGCCGGACGACGTCTTCGCCGCGGTTTCGGGTGTGCACCAGCGCTGCCGCGGTGCCTATGCCTGCGTTGCGATGATCACCGGCTACGGCGTGGTCGGGTTCCGTGATCCCAACGGCATCCGCCCGGCGGTCTACGGTGTGCGCGAGACGATGCACGGGCTCGACTACATGATCGCCTCGGAGTCGGTCGCGCTCGACGCGCTGGGCTATGAGCTGCTCGGCGACATCGGCCCGGGGGAGGCGGTCCTCATCACCATCGACGGCAAGCTGCACAAGCGCCAGTGTGCGTCGAATCCGATGCTCACGCCGTGCATCTTCGAGCACGTCTATCTGGCGCGGCCCGATTCGGTGATCGACGACATCTATGTCTACAAGGCGCGTCTGCGCATGGGCGTGAAGCTGGCCGAAAAGATCCTGCGCGACTGGCCGGATCACGACATCGACGTGGTCATCCCGATTCCGGACACGTCCCGCGTCGCCGGCGCGGAACTCGCTTCGCGCCTGGGCGTGCACTACCGCGAGGGGTTCATCAAGAACCGCTACATCGGCCGGACCTTCATCATGCCGGGACAGGCCAAGCGCAAGAAGTCGGTGCGCCAGAAGCTCAACCCCGTCGGCGTCGAGTTCCGCGGCAAGAACGTGCTGCTGGTCGACGACTCGATCGTGCGCGGCACGACGTCGAAGGAAATCATCGAGATGGCCCGAGAAGCCGGCGCGCGCAAGGTCTACTTCGCGTCGGCGGCGCCGCCGGTGCGCTATCCCAACGTCTATGGCATCGACATGCCGACGAGTTCGGAGCTGGTCGCGCACGGCCGCACCATCGAGGAGCTCGAGACGCTGCTCGGTGCCGACCGGCTGATCTATCAGGACCTCGAGGACCTGATCGAGGCGGTGCGTGCCGGCAATCCCGAGATCAGCCGCTTCGACTGCTCGGTCTTCACCGGCGAGTACATCACCCGCGACGTCACCGCCGAGTACCTGAGCCAGCTCGAGCTGTTCCGCTCAGATTCGGCAAAGGCGGCCCGCAGCCGGTCGCAGACCGTGATCGAACTGCCGAATCACGCGTAGCGGCATGCCGGCCGCGACTTGAGCGGCCGGCCGAATGGTCGTATGGTTGCGGTGCGCCGATTTGTTGCCAGCTTGCGGGCGCGTAATAAATGCAGCTAAACGGACAGCAAAGCCCGTTTAGCCTCGTGCAAACGGGCTTTTGACGTTTCTGGAGCAAGGCAGTGTACGAAGACTTCGATCCGGAGTGGGGCGCGTCCACGCTGGGGATACGGGCGTCCGAACCGCGGACGGAGAACCGTGAGCATTCCGCGAGTGTGTCGCTCACATCGAGCTACGTATTCCGCAACGCTGCGGAAGCGGCGGCGGTTTTCCAGGGTGAGCAGCCCGGATACATCTATTCGCGCTTCACCAATCCGACCGTCGAGGCGTTCGAGCGCCGTCTTGCGGCGATGGAAGGCGGGCAGGCCTGCGTGGCCACCGCCAGCGGCATGGCCGCGATCCTGACGCTGTGTCTCGCGACGCTGAACATGGGCGATCACATCGTGGCGTCGCGCGGCCTGTTCGGCTCCACGATCGGCCTGTTCAACAACATCCTCGCGCGCTTCGGCCTGAGTGTGAGCTACGTCGATCTCACCGATCCGGCGGCATGGGAGGCGGCGATCCAGGACAACACCCGTCTGCTGTTCGTCGAGACCCCGTCCAATCCGCTGTGCGAGCTTGCGGACATCGCGGCGCTGGCCGAGGTCGCGCACCGCCACGGCGCGTGGCTCTGTGTCGACAACTGCTTCCTGACGCCGGCGCTGCAGCGGCCGCTGGCGCTGGGCGCCGATTTCGTCATTCACTCCGCGACCAAATACCTCGACGGGCAGGGGCGCTGTGTCGGCGGTGCGATCGTCGGCGACGCCGAGCGCGTCGGCAAGGACGTATTCGGGTTCATGCGGACGGCGGGTCCGTGCATGAGTCCGTTCAACGCCTGGGTGTTCCTGAAAGGCCTTGAAACCCTGGCGGTGCGGATGAAGGCGCACTGCCAGAATGCGCGCGCGCTGGCCGAATGGCTCGAGGAGCAGCCGCAGGTGGCACGGGTCCACTACCCGGGTCTGCATTCGCATCCGCAGCATGTGCTGGCGCAGCGTCAGCAGGCCGATTTCGGCGCCATCGTCAGTTTCGAGGTCGACGGTGGACGCGAGGCAGCGTGGAAGGTGATCGACAGCACGCGGATGATTTCGATCACCGCCAATCTCGGTGACACGCGCACCACGATCACGCATCCGGCCACGACCACGCACGGGCGGATCTCCGCCGAGGCGCGCGCCGCCGCGGGCATTTCCGAAGGGTTGCTGCGTGTCGCCGTCGGTCTCGAGGATCTCGACGACATCAGGGCGGACCTCGCCAGGGGACTGGTCTGAAGCCGTGAGCGACGGCGGCTGGCGGCTGGCGGCGTTCGAGGCCCTGTGTCTCACGGATCCGTCCGGAAAATGCGCGGCCGTGGCGGGATTGACCGCGACGTGCGGGCCCGAGGTCCCCACGGTCGCGGCAGCGGCGCTCGACTGGGCACGGGTGCCGGGTCGACCGGATCAGCCGCAACTGGTGCATCCGCGGTCGGTGCCGACGCGGGGGCTGGGCAGTCCGTCCGGTCGCGCGGCGCTGGCGCATGCCGTCGCCCACATCGAATTCAACGCGATCAATCTGGCACTGGATGCGGCCTGCCGCTTCGACGGGATGCCGGCTGCGTTCTACCGGGACTGGCTCAGTGTTGCGGGAGACGAGGCGCGCCATTTCCAGATGCTGTCGCGGCGGTTGTCCGAACTCGGATACGCGTATGGCGATTTTCCGGCCCACAACGGCCTGTGGGAGGCTGCGGAGAAGACCGCGCATGACGTGATGGTCCGCATGGCGCTGGTGCCACGCGTGCTCGAGGCGCGCGGCCTCGACGTCACACCCGGGATGATCCGGCGGCTACAGGAAGTGGGTGACGATGCCACGGTCGACGTGCTCAGGGTGATCCTCGACGAGGAAGTCCGGCATGTGGCGATCGGCTCCCGCTGGTTTCGATATCTGTGCGGCCTGCGCGGGCTCGAACCGGTGGGGACATTCCGCGCGCTGCTGCACGACTACGGCATGCAACTGCGGCCCCCATTCAACCGGGAGGCGCGGATGGCCGCCGGCTTTCTGGACAGCGAGCTGGGCTGAATCCCCCTGCCGATATCAGGCTGGATCCCTGCAGGATGTCCGGCTCCGGGCTGACTGCCAGTGGGCACTTGGCGAGGCGCACTGTCCGCAGCGATCTCGAAAGGCCTAAGGGAGGTCCGTTCCACCGCCTTGCGCGAGGTGCGCGCGCGGTTCGTCGCAAGATGGGGAGGCGCTGAGGCGTCCGGGGGATGCATCAGATCAGCACCCGGCGGCAGGCGCCGGCGTGGCAGATCAGGTACTCCATGCTGTCGGGATGCCAGTCGGCCAGGACATGGCGTTCGACGTCACGGCCGTCGACCGACAGGACGTGGTCCGCGGGTCGGTGGGTATGGCCGTGGATGATGCGGGGTACGCCGTACTCGCGGAATGCGGCCGCAACCGCATCCGGGCTGACGTCCATGATCTCGACCGTCTTGCGCTGTTTGGCGTCGGCGCTGTGTCCGCGCAACCCCCCGGCGATGCGCAGCCGGCGTTGCAGAGGCAGGCGCAGGAACAGCCACTGGGCCAGGCGATTGCGCGAGAAGCGCCGCCAGCGCTGATAGGCACGATCGTCGGTGCACCACAGGTCGCCGTGCGACAGCAGTGTCGGGACGCCGTCGATGTCGACCACGGACGGGTCCCTCAGCAGGCGTACGCCGCTGGCGCGTTCGAAGTCTCGTCCGAGCAGGAAGTCGCGGTTGCCGTGCATGGCGTAGACCGCAACGCCGGACTTGCTCAGTCGATGCAGGGCGGCGATGACGTCGGCGTGTGTGGCCAGACCGTCGTCGTCGCCCACCCAGTATTCGAAGATGTCGCCGAGCAGATACAGTGCCGCCGCTTGATGCGCCGGACCTCTCAGAAAACGAATCAGGCCGTCGCGCAATGGCGACGGCCCGTTCGGAAGATGCAGATCGGATGCCAGCAGGACCGGACGGCTCATGCTCACTGCGGGGTTCGATCGTTCCCGATTCGCGCTGAGGCGCTCAGCGGCCGAGAACCGATTTAAGGGCGTCGAGGCAACGCTGCACGTGTGCCTCGGTGCAGCTCTGGCCCATCAGTCCGATCCGCCAGACCTTGCCCGCGAATTCGCCGAGGCCGGCGCCGATCTCCAGGCCGAACTCGGTGAGCAGACGCGAGCGCAGGGCGGCCTCGTCGGAAACGCCGTCCGGGATCATCACGGCGTTGAGCTGGGGGATGCGCTCGGCTGCCGGGACCAGCATCTTCAGACCGAGCCCCTCGAGGCCGGCCACGAGCTGCTCGTGGACGCGACGATGGCGTGCCCAGGCGTTTTCGAGACCTTCCTCCTCGACCAGGCACAGTGCCTCGTGCAGGCCGTACAGCGCATTGACCGGTGCGGTGTGGTGGTAGGCGCGCTTGGCACCGCCACTCCAGTAGCCGGTGACCAGATTGATATCCATGAACCAGCTCTGGACCGGCGTCTTGCGCTGCTTGGCGACTTCGACCGCACGGGCGGAGAAGGTCACCGGTGACAGGCCCGGTGGTGCCGACAGGCACTTCTGGGTGCCGCTGTAGACCGCGTCGAGCTGCCAGGCGTCGACTTCGAGCGGCACGCCGCCCAGCGAGGTGACCGCGTCGACGATCGTCAGCACGCCGTGCTTGCGCGCGATTTCTGCCAGCGTTGCTGCGTCCGACAGCGCGCCGGTTGACGTCTCGGCGTGGACGAAGGCCAGCGCCTTGGCGTCGGGGTGCTGGGTCAGTGCCGCGTCGACCTTGGCGGGGTCGATCGCGCGGCCCCAGGGATCGTCAACGGCGACGACCTTGGCGCCGCAGCGCTGGGCCACCTGCTTCATGCGTCCGCCGAAGACGCCGTTCTCGCAGACGACGATGGTGTCGCCCGGCTCGAGAATGTTCACGAAGCAGGCTTCCATGCCCACCGAGCCCGGCCCGGAAACCGGCATCGTCAGCTCGTTCTGGGTACGGAACACCCGGCGCAGCTGCTGCTTGATCGTGTCCATCAGGCCGACGAATGCCGGATCCAGATGGCCGATGGTCGGCTGCGCCATGGCCGCGAGCACGCGCGGGTGGACGTCGGAGGGGCCGGGGCCCATGAGCGTACGCCGCGGCGCAACGAAGCTGACCGGGGCCGGAGCGGCCTCGGCGGCGGGTGTGCTCATGAACTGGTTCTGCTGCTGCGTCACTGCGCACCCTCCTGCACCGTGACCTTTTCGATGACGACCTGGGTCACGGGCACGTCGCGGCCGAACGGCGGGATCGCGCCGGTCGGGGTCTCGGCAATCGCATCGACGACGTCCATGCCCGCAGTGACCTTGCCGAACACGGCATAGCCCATGCTGCGCTGGGGCGTGAAGTTCAGGAAGTCGTTGTCCTTGTGGTTGATGAAGAACTGCGACGTCGCGGAATGCGGATCGTTGGTCCGTGCCATCGCGATGGTGCCGCGATCGTTCTTCAGGCCGTTGCGGGCCTCGTTCTCGATCGGCTCATGCGTCTTGCGCTGGTGGTATTCGCTGTCATAGCCGCCGCCCTGGATCATGAAGTCCTTGATCACGCGGTGGAACACCAGGCCGTCGTAGTGTCCTTCCTTGGCGTAGCGGACGAAGTTGGCCACGGTCTTCGGGGCTTTTTCGGCGTCGAGTTCGAGGGAGATATCGCCCATCGATGTGGTCATCAGCACGCGGACGGGGGTGGCGGCTTCGGCGGTCATGGCAGCTCCGGTCAGTAGTAGGGTGGCAATCAATGCTTTGAGTGTTTTCATGGGTCTGTCGCGATTGGCAGCGAAAGGATTGGATGCGGTGTCACGCGGCGTCGACGTGGAGGGCATGGTGTTCGGCGGCATCGGCGACGTCCGCCATCGCGTCGTCGATCAGGTCCATGCCGCCTTCGCCATGATGAACGCCTTCCGACAGCGTGCGGCGGAACGCGCGCCCGCCGGGCTGGCCCCGGAACAGCCCGAGGATGTGGCGGGTGATGTGGTGCAACGGCGTCCCGGCCTCGAGTTCGGACATCACGTACGGGCGCAGGCGTTCGATGACCTGCTCGCGCGAAGGTGCAGCGGCGTCGTCGCCGAAGATGCGGTGATCGACCTCGGCGAGGATATAGGGATTCTCGTAGACCTCGCGTCCGAGCATGACGCCGTCGACATGACGCAGATGCGTCTCGCACTGTTCCATCGTGCGGATGCCGCCATTGATCACGATCCGCAGCTGCGGAAACTCCTGCTTCAACCGGTAGACGGAATCGTACTGGAGCGGCGGGATTTCGCGGTTTTCCTTCGGTGACAATCCCTTGAGCCAGGCCTTGCGGGCGTGGACGACAAATGTCTCGCACCCTGCGGCGGCGACGGTCTCGACGAAGGTCCGCATGAATGCGTAGTCCTCCGAATCGTCGACCCCGATGCGATGCTTCACCGTCACCGGCAGGGCGGTGGCCGACTTCATGGCCCGGACGGCATCGGCGACGTGATCCGGCTCCCGCATCAGACAGGCGCCAAACCGGCCTTCCTGAACGCGGTCCGACGGGCAGCCGCAATTGAGGTTGATCTCGTCGTAGCCGGCCTGCTCGCCGAACTCGGCGCACCGGGCCAGTTCGGCCGGATCGACCCCGCCCAGCTGCAGCGCGAGCGGATGCTCGGTTGCGTCGAAGCGCAGCAGACGCCGGCGCGGACCATGAATCAGTGCCGCCGTGGTCACCATCTCGGTGTAGAGCAGGGCGTGACGCGAAATCTGACGCAGAAAAAACCGGCAGTGCCGGTCCGTCCAATCCATCATGGGCGCTACGCAGAAGCGATGGTCGAGCATGCGAGAAGTCGGAGCGTCGATTAAGTGGCGGGAGCGGCCATCGCGGGCTTCGCCGATGATCCCCAAATGATGTCGGATTTTACCGCAGAGCCTGGTTGGATGGTGATGACCGGGGATGGAAAGCCGTTTTTGCTCGATAACGGGCGGTGGGCGTAGGGAAAACCCTTACATCAATGTCAGTTCCCGCGCGTCGGGCCATCAGTTTGTGTATAGTTTTTGCGATAAAAAAATCTGATCGAGTTTCGACGGGATTGCGGCCGGATAGCCGCAAGACAATACAGGGGTGGCACAGATGACGATTTGGTTGGGGCGGCGCGCGCTCGCGTGCGCACTGATGGTGGGAGTCGGCTGTCCGGCGGCATGGGCCGACGAGACCGCAAGACCGCACGCATTTATCCAGGGCACTTTTTCGAGCGTTGACGAGGATCGTCTGACGGACGATCACGCCAATGGCTGGCAGCTTGGCTTCGGGCTGCCTCTGTCGCACCGGTTCTGGCTCGAAGGCCTGTACTTCGACAACACGATGGAAACCGGCAACGGCAGCGGCACCGATTTCTATCAGCGTGGCCTCGGGCTCGATCTGCAGTACGCCTTCGGTGACCGCGAATCCTTTACGCCGTTCATCCTGATCGGCGGTGGTGCGGCCCGCAACGACGTCATTCCGGATGCAATGGATGACGACACCTTCTATCTCAACGCCGGTATTGGCGTCGTCGGCCGTCTGTTCGGCATGCAGTGGCTGCGGTATCGCATCGAGGGCCGCTATGTCCGCGACGACTACCTCGACGGGGTCGATGACATCCGCGGTGCCGCCGGCATCGAGATCGCGCTGGGCAAGACCCGCGTCGAAGAGAAGGTGATCGTGCGCGATGCGCCGCCGCCCCAGGTCGTCGAGAAGATCGTCGAGGTTCCGATCGCCCCGATGGACAGTGACGGCGACGGCGTCGCCGACCAGTTCGATCAGTGCCCGTCCACATTGGCTGGAACCCAGGTCAATGGTTTCGGATGCGTTGTCGGACAACAGACGGTCGAACTCGAGGATGTCTCGTTCGAATTCGATTCAGCGCGTCTGAGCCTCAACGGCAAGCGCCTGCTCGAACCGGCGCTGCTGTTCCTGCAGAACCAGCCGGGTGTGACGGCCGAGATCGCCGGGCATACCGACAGCTTCGGTACCGAGGTCTACAACCTGAAGCTGTCGCAGCAGCGCGCCGAGTCGGTCCGCCAGTTCTTCATCGACAACGGCATCGCGGCGAATCGTCTGATCGCCAAGGGATATGGCGAGGCCATTCCGGTCGAGTCGAACGAGACCGAAGAGGGACGCGAAGCAAACCGCCGGGTTGAGTTGCACATCAACGGGGCAGAGGAATAGAGATGGACATGCGCGAATTGATCAAGCGACTGACCATAGTCGCAACGCTCTGTGTGGGTGCGTCGATGCTGGGCGCGTGCAGCACCGCAGACGAAGGCGGTGGCGGCGGGTCGGCGCCGACGACCAACGACGGTGACCTCGACGGCATCGTTGATGGCCAGGACAACTGCCCGACCGTGCCGAACGTCAGTCAGCGTGACACCGACGGCGACGGCATCGGCGACGCCTGCGACGACGATCGTGACGGCGACGGCAGCGACAACACGGTCGACAACTGCCCGGTGACGCCGAATCCGAGTCAGGCAGACCGCGACGGTGACGGCATCGGCGACGCCTGTGACGATTCCGACGGCGATGGCATCGGCGACGACGCCGACAATTGCCCGACGACGCCGAATCGCAACCAGCTGGACACGGACGGGGACGGCATCGGCAATGCCTGTGACTTCGACGATGACGGCGACGGCATCGGCGACGCTACCGACAACTGCCCGCTGGTGCCCAACGCCGATCAGCTCGATACCGACGGCGATGGCATCGGCGACGCCTGCGAAGGTGACTACGACGGCGACGGCATCGGTGACGGTACCGATAACTGCCCGTTGATTCCGAACCCTGATCAGACCGACACGGACCTCGACGGCGTCGGCGACGCCTGCGATGACTCCGACAGCGATGGCGTCAACGACGATGTCGACAATTGCCCGAACGTTCCGAACGCCGGGCAGTCGGACGTCGACGGCGACGGGCTGGGCGATTTCTGCGACAGCGACGATGACGGCGACGGGGTCAGCGACGGCACGGACAACTGCCCGCTGGTGCCGAATCCGGATCAGGCCGATCTCGACGGCGACGGCGTCGGCAATGCCTGCGAGGATGACCGCGATGGCGATGGCATCAACAACGATGTCGACAACTGCCCGACGGTTCCCAACGAAGGCCAGGCGGACGCCGACGGCGACGGCGTGGGCGATGCCTGCGACGACACTGACGGCGACGGCGTGAACGACTTCGCCGACAATTGCCCGACGACGCCGAACCGCGACCAGCTCGACACCGATGGCGACGGTCGCGGCGATGCCTGCGATACGGATGACGACGGCGACGGCATCGGCGATGCAGCCGACAACTGCCCGCTGGTGTCCAACCCGGATCAGACCGACACCGACGGCGACGGCATCGGCGACGCCTGCGAAGACGATCGCGATGGCGACGGGGTTGCGGACGATCTCGACAACTGCCCGACCAATCCGAATCCGGATCAGGCGGACGACGACAACGACGGCATCGGCAATGTCTGTGACGATTCCGACGGCGACGGCGTGCTCGACAGTGTCGACAACTGCCCGACCGTCCAGAACACCCTGCAGACCGACACCGACAGCGACGGCATCGGTGACGCCTGCGATTCGGACGCCGACGGTGACGGCATCGACAACGATGTCGACAACTGCCCGGTGACGCCGAATCCGGATCAGCTCGACTCGGATGGTGATGGTGTCGGCGACGCCTGTCAGGGCGACATGGACGGAGATGGCGTCGGTGACGAGACCGACAACTGCCCGAACACGCCGAATCCGGATCAGCAGGATGCGGACGGTGACGGTATCGGCGACGTCTGCGATTCGGATGCCGATGGCGACGGCGTCGAAAACGACACGGACAACTGTCCGCTGGTCGCCAACCCCGACCAGGCCGACACCGACGGTGACGGCATCGGCGATCTCTGCGACAGCGATACGCCGATCGACAACCTGAGCTGTGTACAGGGCATGCCGGTCGGTTCGATGGCCAGCTCCGAAGAGATCGGACTGCTGTGCACGCTGACGAGCGCGACGGATCCGCTGGTGGCCGGCTGCTCGGTCACGTCGCCGGACAACGTCGTCGATCGCGATTTCGACAGCTTCGCGATCATGCAGTACAACGTCGGCGTGCTGGATCCGGTGTTGGCCGAGCTGGGCCTCAATGGTGCGATCACGCTTGCGGTCGATCTGCCGACCATCCTGCCCGCGGGCCAGGTGGCGGCATTCGACATCGAGATCCCGGGCGGCACGGTCGATCTTTCGATCCTCGACGAGATGACCGTGACCACGCTGCTGGACGGCGAGGTGCAGGAAACCCGCGGTGCGCAGAATACGTTCACGCTGGATCTGCTGGGTCTGCTCAATGTGGGCGGAACCGAACGTTCACTGATCGGGTTCGTGACCCAGAAGCCGTTCGACGGTCTGCGACTGACGCTCGATTCGGGTGTGCTGGGCGCCGATCTGGCGGACAAGGTCAATGTCTACGAGGCGTGTCTGACGGCGACGCCGGATGTGGACACTGACGGTGACGGCGTCAGCGACGTTCTCGACAACTGCCCGGTGGATGCAAATCCGGATCAGGCGGATGCAGACCAGGATGGCATCGGCGATGCCTGCGACCAGCCGCAGGCGACGGCTTGCACCATGGGAGTTCCGGTCGGATCGGTCGCCACGAGCGTTGCCGAAGGGCCGATCTGCACCCTGACGCAGGCGTTGACCGATCCGCTGCTGTCCGGATGCGCGGTGATCTCGGCGGATAATGCCGTCGACCGTGATTTCGACAGCTTCGCGATCATGCAGTACAACGTCGGCGTGCTGGATCCGGTGCTGGCCACGCTGGGTCTGCAGGGTTCGGAGACGCTGCGGGTCGATCTGCCGGACCCGATGCCGGCAGGTCAGCTTGCGGCGTTCGATGTCGAGATCCCCGGCGGCACCGTCGATCTCGGACTGCTGGATCAGCTGACCGTGACGACGCTGCTCGACGGTGTCGTGCAGGAGAGCAGCACGGTTCTGAACCCGGCGCTGCTCGATCTGCTCGGGCTGATCAATGCCGGTGGCGGTGACCGCGGGTTGATCGGATTCGAGTCGACCCTGCCGTTCGACTCGCTGCAGCTGACGCTGGATGCCGGGCTGATCAGTCTGGATCTCAGTGACAAGCTTTACGTCTACGACGCCTGCCTGGGGTCCGAGCAGGTGGTCGCGCCGTAATCAGGCATTGATCCCGCGTCAAGGCAAAGCCGCGCACCTCGGTGCGCGGCTTTTTCCATGGGTGACTGATGACTCAGCTTCGTTGTGACTCCAGTTCCTCCCAGCGCGCATAAGCGGTGGTGAGGGCGTCGCTGAGTGCCGAGAGTTTTTGCTCGACCACCTCGATGGCTTCGCGCGACTGCTGATAGAAGCCCTCGGCGGCCATTTGCTCAGAGAGCGCATGTTGCTCGGCTTCCAGCGCCTCGATCTTCTTCGGCAGTGCATCGAGTTCGCGACGCTGCTTGGTGTTGAGGCCGGCCACAGCGGGGCGTGCCGTCGCGGGTGCCGGTGTGGCGGCCTTGGTTTGTGCCGCGCGCTGCGGTTCGGGCGGTGTGCGCTGGCGCAGCCAGTCGTCATAGCCGCCGACGTAGTCGCCGACCCTGCCGTTGCCTTCGAATACCAGGCTGCGGGTGACGACGTTGTTGAGGAACTCGCGGTCGTGGCTCACCAGCAAGACCGTGCCCTGGTACTCGATCAGGCGCTCCTCGAGCAGGTCGAGGGTTTCCATGTCCAGATCGTTCGTGGGCTCGTCGAGAACCAGCAGATTCGACGGCTTGCAGAACAGCTGTGCCAACAGCAACCGGCTGCGTTCGCCGCCCGACAGGACGCGGACCGGGACGCGGGCGCGGTCCGGGGTGAACAGAAAGTCCTGGAGGTAGCCGATGACGTGTTTGCGGGCATCCCCGATTTCGACGAACTCCTTGCCGCCGCCCACCGCATCCACGGCGGTCTGTTCGAGATCGGAAAGGGCGCCCCGGAGCTGGTCGAAATAGGCGACCTCAAGCTTGCTGCCCTGACGGACCTGTCCCTCGTCGGGGGTCAGCTTGCCGAGAATGATGTTCAGCAGGGTGGTCTTGCCGGCGCCGTTGGGGCCGATGATGCCGACCTTGTCGCCGCGGAGAATCGTCGTCGACAGCGACCGGATCAGGCTGTGCCCCTGATAGGCATGACTGACGTCGCTCAGTTCGGCGACCAGCTTGCCGGAGCGCTCCGCCTCCTGCACCGCGATGCGCACCTGACCTTCCCGGTTGCGTCGCTGGCTGAACTGCTCGCGTAGCGCCAGCAGTGCCTTGACCCGGCCGGCGTTGCGGGTACGGCGTGCCTCGATCCCCTTGCGGATCCAGACTTCCTCCTGCGCGAGCTTCTTGTCGAACAGCGCGCGCTCGCGTTCCTCGGCGTGCAGCGCCTCTTCCTTGCCCTTGAGATAGGCCTCCCAGCCGCCGGGCCAGGAGCTCAGCTGCCCCCGATCCAGGTCGCAGATCCGGGTCGCGAGCCGCCGTACGAACGCGCGGTCGTGGCTGATGAAGACGACGGCGCCGTTGAAGTCCGCCAGTGTCTCCTCCATCTCGCGGATGCTGTCGATGTCGAGGTGGTTGGTGGGCTCGTCGAGCAGCAGGACGTCCGGTTCGGCCACCAGTGCCTGCGCCAGCAGGACGCGGCGTTTGAGACCGCCGGACAGCTCCGAGAAGGCCGCTTCGGCCGGAAGGCGCATCCGGGTGACGATCGCCTGCACGCGGCTTTCCAGCATCCAGCCGTCGGCGGCGTCGATCCGGGCGTGCAGCGCATCGAGGCGCTTCAGGTCGGGGTGTTCACGATGGGACAGCGCATGGTACTGGGCCACCAGATGTCCGATCTCGCCGACGCCGGCCGCAACCACGTCATAGACGCTTCCAGCCTCTGCGGCGGGAACATCCTGTTGCATCCGGGCCAGTTTCAGTCCCGATGCGCGAATCAGCTCGCCGCCGTCCACCGCCAGCTCGCCGGAAAGCACTTTCATCAGGGTCGACTTGCCGGCGCCGTTGCGGCCGACCAGGCAGACGCGCTCGCGTGCATTGAGCGCGAAATCGACGCCGTCGAGCAGGACGGTGCCGGCAATCGACAGCTGAACATTCTTGAGGCCGAGCAGCATGATGGGGTTCTGATGGGCGGGGGCGCAGTGTAGCGGCACCGAAATTGCTTTGCCGCATCCGGGCAATTACTCGCGCATTGCATGCCAGGCTACGCTAGCATCCGCGCGATGAAAGGAGTGCGCGGCGCGTGAATGGGGGTCTGGATGTCGTCGCGATCGTCGCGATGGGAATGGGGCTGGTGTTCTGGTTGACCGACCGGCCGAGCCCGAGCAGTCGCGCGCTTGCCCTGTTTCTGGCCCTGCTGGGCTTGGCGGTCATGGCCAATGCGGCGGTTGCCCCGCACCAGCTGAGTCTGCCGATGCCGATCTGGGCGAGGGGCATCGGATTGCTCGATGCCGCGACCTTCGTCGCCGGCTGCGAGTGGGGCATGCGGGCGGCTCGGACCGTATCGGATCGGGTCGGCAGCATCACGCGGGTGCATATCGTTCGCAGCGCGCAGGTGCTGGCGGTCGTCTACGCGCTACTGGTGCTGCTGTTCCCGCAGCTGCGCTACCACGCGCTGGCGGTGGCGGTCCGGAACGGGACGCTTCCGGAACCGGCATTTGCGATGTTTCTGGTTCCCGCCGTCGTTGCCGGAGCGCTGGTGCTGGCAGCCGGACTGCAGCTGCTGCGCCGACGCCTCGATCATGCCGAACGGATCCGCATTGTTGCCGCCCTGGCGGCGATGCCGATGCTGGCCGGTTCGCTGCTGCTGCCCGAGCGTGCGGCCGCGATCATGCTCGCGCTGGGCGAGGTGATGTTCCTGTACGGGGCCGTGCGCTACTACGTCGTGCAGGGCGCGCGCGCCAACTTCATGGCCCAGTTCCTGTCTCCGCAGGTTGCGGACCTGGTCCGCCTGCGCGGTCTCCGCCACGCGATGGCCCGCAAGCAGGTCGATATCACGGTGGTCTGCTGCGATATCCGCCGCTTCACCGGCTACGCGCAACAGCACTCGCCGGAACAGGTCATGCGCTTCCTGAGGTCGTTTTACGCCGCGGTCGGCGCGGCGGCGCGGGAATACGGCGGGACCGTCAAGGACTTCGCGGGCGATGGCGCACTGATTCTCATCGGCGCGCCGGTCCCGTATCCGGACAAGGCCGATCGCGCACTGAAGCTGGCCCGGCGGCTGCAACAGTCGGTGCGTCCGGTGGTGCGCCGGCATTCGCGATCGCTCGGCCTTGGCGTCGGTGTTGCCAGTGGCAGCGTCGCCGTGGGCATCGTCGGCGAGGGTGATCGTTTCGAATACATGGCCGTCGGGGCCGCGGTCAATCTGGCCTCGCGTCTGTGCGACAAGGCCGCGGATGGTGAGATCCACGTCGATCAGGCGACGCTGGACGAATGCGGCGCACCGGTACCGGCGCGCCGGCGCCGGCGCTACGTCAAGGGATTCGAGGGTGCGGTCACGACTTACGTGCTCGATGCCTGACGCGCTTAGGTTGTGCGCCGCCCCCGCCGAGCGTCAGCACTTGATCGTCAGGGTGCGTCCGCTACGGGGATCGGCATAGCGGATCGTCGATTTCTTGAAGATCAGGTCGACGAACAGCTCGCAATAGTGCTCGTCGTTGCGCCAGCTCATCGCGACGCTGCTGTCGTTCGAATACTGCAGCGCGAAGCGGCCGTCGAAGGCGGGGTAGTTGGAGCGGAACTCCATCATCCGCATCAGGCGCCGGACCACCGGTTTCCTGACCGCGGCGTCGACCTGCTCGCGGCTGTAGCGGTGGCGGTTGATTTCGCGCGGGTCATCGCTGTTGTCGGCGGACTCGACATCGTTTTCGCCGGCCAGCCAGCCAACGTAGTAGATCTGCGGAATGCCCGGAGCAAACAGCTGGATCGCGCGGGCGGCAATGTAGGCGTCATCGTTCTGCTTGAGCGCGTCGTAGTACGTGCAGGTGAGCTGATAGATCGCGCCGACACTGTGGATATTGGCCGCGGAGCGCCGCAGGATCGGATCGGCCGAACGCTGCGACACGTTGTGAATCAGGTCCTGGATCTTCTCGGTCGGCAGCACGCCCTCGACATCCGGAATGCAGATGCCGTCGTGGGTGTCGAGCACCGTGATCTGGTTGCGCGGGCACATCCGCAGCCAGTGCTTCAGGTAGGTGCTGTCGGCATCGAGCAGCGAATGCAGCAGCAGTGGCGGCAGTGCGAAGCCGTAGGGCCGCATGCCGTGCAGGGCGATGGCGTACTGGTAACTCGAATGGTCGTGGACTTCAGGCAGGATTTCGGCGTCATTCTCGGCTGCCACGCCATTG
Organism: Nevskiales bacterium; assembly: GCA_028698335.1. GTDB lineage: Bacteria > Pseudomonadota > Gammaproteobacteria > Nevskiales > Nevskiaceae > Solimonas. The sequence continues at coordinate 280,566 of JAQVDP010000002.1, forward strand.
ACCCAGCGCAGGATTTCGTAGACGTCCGGCTCGACCAGGAAGCAGCTGGTTCCGATCTTCTTGGTGGTGTACCCGAACGCGTCGAGGCGGAACAGTTTCACACCGCGCGCGGTCAGGAAGCGGATGTAGTCTTCCATCAGCGCATAGGTGCGCGGCGAGTTGTAGTTCAGATCGATCTGATGCTCGGTGAAGGTGCACCAGACGCGGTCGGTGCTGCCGTCGCCGAAGGTGATCTCGCGAAACGGTTCCTTTTCCTTGCGGATGTGGATCTTCGCCAGATCGTCCGGTGTGATCTCGCCGAGCTGGTCGACGTGAATGAACAGATCGGCATATTCCGACTGCATGCCGTGCTGCAGAAAATCCTTGAATTCGACCGACTCGTCGGAGATGTGATTGATCGTCAGGTCAAGGCAAAGGTCGTACTTCGAGGACAGCGCCTCGACGTCGTCCCAGCTGCCGTACACCGGGTCGACTTCCTTGTGTGTCAGCGGCGAAAAGCCGCTGTCCGCATTGGACGGGTAGAGGGGCAGGATGTGGAGCCCTCCGATCGCCGACGACAGATGGGAGTCGACAATCTCGCGCAGTGCCTTGAGATCGCCCCCGAGGCGATCCGGGTAGACGATCAGCTGGACTTTGTTGCGTAGGCTCACGATGTCTCCTGTCTGCTGCGTTCGGGCGGCAGGGGCTCCCGGAGTACAGTCCGACCCTCGGCGTGCAGCCGGAAGCCCGTCAGATTGGGGGCATGCAAATGTCGGGCCTTGGCCTTACTGCACGCGTACGGGGCCCTTGAGTGACTGTTTGAGCGTCTGACCGGCGCGATCCTGCATGCCGGCGCCGACAGTGACGTTGTAGACCCCGGGCTTGGACACGGCAAATTGCAGCATGCGCTTGTTGTTGCTCCCGACCGACCACTGCCCGCTGACGGGGGTGCCCTTGCTGTCGGTGATGGTGACGTGCTGTTCGGCTGCCGTGCTGTCGTCGAACGCGCCATTGAACATCAGCACGATGGCGCGCGTGTAGGCGGCGGACCCGGCATAGACCACGGTCAAGCCGGTCGGTGTAGCCGCCGTATCCCACCACTGGGTCAGGCGTGCGGCCGGCGTCGGAGGCGGCGCGCGCGGCTTGCTACGGGTTGCGGCAGGAGCCGGGGTCGGCTTCGGCGTCGGCGTGGGGGCGGCGCTCGGCGTCGGTGTGGGTGCCGGTTCCGGGGTGGGGGTGGCGACGGGTTCCTCGGCCGGCTCATCCGGCGCGTTGGCCTCGTCCACGTTGTCCGTATCCTGCGCCTGCGGCGCGTCGGTGTCAGCCGTGTGGTCGGTGGTCGGCGTTTCGGAGTGCGTGTGTTCCGGCTCGCTGGCGGCGATCTCGGCGGCCCGATTCATGATGGCCGCTTCGGCGGGAATGGTTTCGCCCGACGACGCGGGCAGTTCCGGAGCGGCATCGCCAGTGCTGTCGAGGTCGTTGCTGAAGATATCGTCGGCGTCGACCATCGCGCGCACAACCTGCTGGGCTTCGGATTGCGGCGGGAACATGAGCTCCAGCGCAAAGTACGTCAGCACGGCCACGGCCACGGCCACGACGCTCATGGTCAAGCCTTTCGCATTCATCGGATTCCCCAGCTCTCTTTGTGACGATCGTTCTTGGATGCAGGCTGCCGCCGGGCGGCGCCCTTCTCAGGGCTGCTGGGATGGATGCCACGATCGTCCGGATGTGGCTGCATCTCTCATGCCCGCAGCAGGTACAGCGCATGTTCCCTTCGCGAAACTCCAGACTACCCGATAAAGACCCCCCCGAGTCAATGGCGCGCGGGTCTGCCAGGCCTGCCGGGCGCGCGCTGTCGGATCCCCCTGCGGACTGCGATAATGCCGCGATCAATCCTTTGTCTAGCCACTTTGCGGAGCAGCGATGAGCGATCGCTATCTTGAATTTGCACATTCTTCCTATGGAAAGACCGTCGCGTCGGTTCTGGGGCTGCCGACGCCGCCCCGGCTCAAGCGCGCGAGCGAGGCCTGGGCCGAGCAACCGATGGACCAGCGGTATGTTCTGGTCGGGGGCGACAGCGGTTCGGAGCTGGCGGCGCCGATCCTGGGCGCGCTGTCGCGCATGGGGGCGGGCCTGAGAATTGTTCCGGAGCACAGCGGGCTCGGCCCGATCAAGGCCGCCGCATCCACGCTGCATCTCAAGTTGGCCGGCAATCCCGCGCCCGAGAGCGGCGAGCCCCGCAGTCACGCCCTGGTATTCGACGCCAGCGGTCTGCGCTCGCCGGAACAGATGCGCGAGGTCTACGACTTCTTCCAGCCGCTGGTTCGCGGCCTGCCCGGCAACGGCCGGGTGCTGATCCTGTCGCGGGCGCCCGGCGCAGCCGATGGTGTTGCGGCCAAGACCATGTCTTCTGCGCTGCGTGGCTTCATCCGTTCGCTGGCCAAGGAGATCGGCAAGAATGGCAGCACTGCCAATCTGCTGGAGGTCTCGACGGGCGGGCAGGAGTGGCTGGACGCCCCGATGCGCTTTTTCCTCAGCGAGCACTCGGCCTACGTGACCGGCCAGACCCTCGAAGTCGGGCAGGGGCCGGGCAAGGGCGAGGGGGTGACCGTCGCGTTGCCGGGCAGTCTCAACGGCAAGACGGCGCTGGTAACCGGTGCCGCGCGCGGCATCGGTGCGGCGATCGCCGAAGTGCTGGCGCGCGAAGGCGTCCAGATCGTCGGAATGGACCATCCGTCGCAGGAGGGCGCGCTGGGCGAGACCATGGCGCGCATCGGTGGCGTCGGTCTGGCGCTGGACGTCACCGCGGCCGATGCGGCGCAGCGGATCGCGGCGGAAGTCGGCCCGCGTTTCGGTGGCCTCGACGTGGTCGTCCACAACGCCGGCGTCACGCGCGACAAGATGTTGCGGAACATGTCGCCGCAGTTCTGGGACATGGTGCTGAACATCAATCTTGGCGCAATTCTGCGCATCAACGAGGGGCTGCTGACCGAGGGGCTGAATGACGGTGCGCGCATCGTCTGCATCTCGTCGATCGGCGGAATCGGCGGCAACGCCGGGCAGACCAACTACGCGTCGACCAAGGCCGGTGTCATCGGCTATGTCGACGCGATGGCGCCGACTCTGTCCGATCGCGGCGGCGCGATCAATGCCGTCGCGCCCGGGTTCATCGAGACCCAGATGACCGCGGCGATGCCGCTGGCCCCGCGCGAAGTCGGGCGCCGCATCAACTCCCTGTCGCAGGGGGGGATGCCGCAGGATATCGCCGAAGCGGTCGCTTTTCTGGCGTCGCCGGCCGCGGGTGGGGTCAATGGCCGCACTCTGCGGGTGTGCGGGCAGAACTGGTTCGGCGCATAGGCGAGCCGTCCGTTTGCAGCCCGGTTGACCTCTCGGGCTGCGCTTTGGGGGCGGGGACCGGTAAACTCCGGTCCCCGTTCCGGCGGTCCGCCGGGCGCCATGGCCGACACCGGGTCGGTAAACGTCCGCAGAGAGCACATTGTCGAAGTCATCAGATGAACTGGAGAAGGTCGCCGAATCGCGGCTGCCGACCCCATTTGCAGAGTTCACGATCACCGTCTTCCGGGCGGTGGACGCGAAGGAACATGTCGTCATTTCACTGGGCGATCTGTCGGGCGAGCCGCCCCTGATCCGGATTCATTCCGAGTGCCTGACCGGGGATGCGTTGTTCTCCCTGCGCTGCGATTGCGGCGCCCAGCTCGAAGCGGCGCTTGAACGCATCGCGGCGGCAGGCCGCGGCGCGGTGCTGTACCTCCGCCAGGAAGGGCGCGGCATCGGTCTCGGCAACAAGATCAAGGCCTACGCGCTGCAGGACACCGGGGTCGATACCGTGGATGCAAACCACCAGCTCGGGTTCCCGGCTGACGCGCGGGAGTATGGTCTGGCGGTGCAGCTGCTCCATGACCTGGGCCTCAAGCGGATCCGCCTGATGACCAACAACCCGCGCAAGCTCGATGCGCTGACCGCGGACGGGATCGAGGTCGTCGAACGCGTCCCGCTGGAAAGCGGTCGCAACCCGTACAACGAGCGCTATCTGGCGGCCAAGGCGGCCAAGCTCGGTCACTGGCTCAACCTGCCGTAGGCGCCGGGCCGGCCGCGGTGACGACCGGATCGGGCGTGCGTGTATATGGCGGTGCCCCGCGCCGCCTTGATCGACGGAATGGATGAATGATGTACGAGCTGGCCCGTGATCTGCTGTTCAAGCTGGATGCCGAGAGGGCGCACGAGCTGACGCTCTCGATGTTCCGGCGCATGCCCGGGCTGGCGACGCTGCCGTTCCGCCAGCGTGTCCCGGCGGATCCGGTCCGCTTGCTCGGGCTGGACTTCCCGAATCGGGTCGGCCTTGCCGCGGGGCTGGACAAGAACGGCGAGTGCCTGGCGGCCTGGCAGGCGCTCGGCTTCGGGTTCGTCGAGGTCGGGACGGTGACGCCGCGCCCGCAGCCCGGAAATCCGCGACCGCGCATGTTCCGGTTGCCGGCGCATCGGGCGTTGATCAATCGTCTCGGCTTCAACAACAAGGGCGTCGACTACCTGCTGCAGCGTGTGGCGGAGTCCGATTTCAAGGGCGTGCTCGGGATCAACATCGGGAAGAACTTCGATACGCCCAACGAGCGCGCACAGGACGACTATCTGCACTGCATGCGGGCGGTGCATGCACGTGCGTCGTACATCACGGTGAATATCTCGTCGCCGAACACGAAGAACCTCCGGGATCTGCAGGAGGAAGGCCAGCTGCGTGGGCTGCTGCGGGCGCTGACCGAAGAGGGGCGGGTTCTGGCGCAGCGCGACGGCAGGCATGTGCCGTTGCTGGTCAAGATCGCGCCGGATGTCTCAGATGCCCAGCTCGACGGCATTGCGCTGGCCGCGCGTGAATGCGGGATCGATGGCCTGATTGCGACCAATACGACGATCGCACGGCCGGGGCTGGACAGCGAACCGCTGGCAAAGGAGGCCGGGGGGCTGTCCGGCGCACCGCTGCGCCCGGCCGCGGATCAGGTGCTCGGCCGCCTGCGCGCGAAGCTGGGCGCGGATTTTGCTTTGATCGGGGTCGGCGGAATCATGCGGGGCGCGGATGCAGCCCGTAAACGCGAACTGGGTGCCGATCTGGTGCAGGTCTACACCGGCTTCATCTATCGCGGGCCTTGCCTGATATCTGAATGTGTGCAGGCAACCGCCGACGTTGCGGGGAGCACACCTGCGGTTGCCGCTGAAACGTTGAATCCTTTAGAGTCGCCCGATTCGAGAGGGTCAAAATAAACCTAAATGATGTTGGGGGTTACGCAATGCGCATGAAGTTGATCAGTGCGGCCGCAATCGCGACCGTTTGGATGGGGTCCGCTCACGCGGTGAGCGCCGACGATCAGGAAGCACCATACATTGGCGGTGCGTATCTGTTCGAAATCCCGGATTCGGCACGCGATTCCGAAGTCGGGCAGGGTTTCCAGGCCCAGTTCGGCTGGCCGCTGTCCGGTTACGGGTTCGACCGCTGGGCGGCCGAAGTGACCTTGCATACGCTCAGCCGCGATCGCGACATCGACGGCAAGTCGGACTACCAGACCGGCCTGATGCTGGATCTGGTCTACGACTTCGGCATGTACGGCTGGGATGAAAGCAATCCCAACGCGCCGCGCTTCAAGCCGTTCGTTCTCGCCGGCCTGGGCGTGGTTCAGGACGACGTGCGCGGTGACGATCACAACCACTTCGGCATCAACGTCGGCGGCGGTGCGCTGTTCCCGCTGGACTGGCACAACCTGGCGGCGCGTTTCGAAGGCCGTATCCTGGCCCAGGACAACGACAAGTCCGTCCCGAGCGAGGATCTGCTGATCGACTACCGCCTGACCTTTGGTCTGCAGTGGGCCATCGGCGGCTACGTCGCGGCGTCCGAGCCGGTGATCGCGCCGGTCGAGGACTGCGAACTGGCGGTCGTCGATCCGGTGACCGGCCGCAGCGACTGTGGCCTTGATTCGGACCGCGACGGCGTCCTCGACAGCCTCGACCAGTGCCCGTCGACGCAGGAAGGCGCGACCGTGGACGCGCGCGGATGCCCGGTCGACCTCGGCGGCGACGTCGATGCCGACGGCGTTCCGGACGAGATCGATCAGTGCCCGGATACCGCAGCCGGCGTCGAGGTTGACGTCAACGGTTGCGTCGTCGCCCAGACGCTGGTGCTGCGCGGAGTCGGGTTCGAGAACGATTCGGCGGTGCTGACCGAGGACGCGCGTGCGATTCTCGATGATGTCGCCGCCTCGCTGCGCAGCCAGCCGAACGTCAAGGTCGAAATCGGTGGCCATACCGACGATATCGGTAACGACGCCTATAACCACACGCTGTCGGAGCAGCGCGCCGAGTCGGTGCGCCAGTATCTGATCGCGCGCGGCATCGATCCGAATCGTCTGGTGGCGGTTGGCTATGGTGAGTTCAACCCGATCGCGTCGAACGAGACGGCGGCCGGCCGCGCCGAGAACCGTCGCGTCGAGTTCAAGCTGATCGTTGAATGATGCGCTGAGGGATTGATTGTCGGCCCCGCATCGCGTTTGAGCGCGATGCGGGGCTTTTTCGTCCCGGGCATGGCCGGGCGCTCTGGGTGGGGCGTTGTAACGATGACGAAGCATGAAGAGGAGATCGCGTCGCCCTGCGTCCAGATCTGCACGCTTGATGCCGGCAACGTCTGCACCGGCTGCGGACGCAGTCTCGAGGAAATCGCACAGTGGGGCGCGGCGACGGTGTCGCGGAAGCGCCAGATCCTGATGGCGGCCGCGGAGCGGCGGCGTCACCTCTCAACATCATCAACATCACCGGATCAACGATGAGCCAAGCGGTCCAGCCGAGCGATTTCGGCTTCTTTTTTGACGTCCCGACCCGTTGGGGGGATCTCGATTCACTGGGGCACGTCAACAACGCCAAGTACTTTACGTTCGATGAGTCCGCGCGCCTCGCGTACTTCGAGGACATGCTCGGAGCCAACCCGACCGATCCGTCGGGACAGGGGCTGATCCTGGCGCGCATCGAGTGCGATTTTCTCGCGCAACTGCACCATCCCTCGCTCGTGCGCATCGGCTATCGCGTGACCCGCATCGGCCGCAGCAGCATGCAGACGATGGGCGGGATGTTCGTCGGCGATCGACTGATGGCGGTGAGCCGCGGTGTCGTCGTCTGGTTCGACTACCGGACGCAGCAGACGGCGGCGGTGCCGGATGCGGTGCGCGAGCAGATTCGCAGCCGCGAGCCGATCGCGCCCGAGGAACCGACCTGATTCCGGAGGGACGTCAGATCCCCAGTGTCGTGAATTCCCGCGCCGGGAGCGAACGCTCCCACAGGGCGTCGAAGTCCTTGAGTCTGAGCAGGGCGTCGAGCGGAGCGTCTTCGAACCAGCGCGCATCCATCTGGTCGTAGCGGTCCTTGTAGAGGAGGCAGCGGTTGTCGCCGACGACAAATTCCCGCTCTACCGCCACGTCGTCTTCGTTCAACTGCCGGATTTCGGCGCGGCTGGGGATCATCCTGGCAATATCGATCAGCGCATTGCTGCGCTTGACGGTCCGGCCCGGTTGATTGACCAGGATGCGCGCCCGTGCCCGCTGATGACTCAGACAGAAGCGTTTGAAACCGTCGACGATCTCATCGGAGGCATACAGGCGTGGGTCGAGTTCGTAGGTCAGGATCGCGACATTCGTCCGCGAATGCTCGATCAGCATGGCGACATGCCGCGAGAATTCGGTATACCCGCGAACCAGCATCGGCCTGATCGCAGGCCCGCCCGTTGCGTGCCCGCCGCTCACGGCCCGCGTCGTCCTGCGCCGGTCACAGCGTGTCGGCCTGCTGGGCGGCGTTGCCGACGTAGGTCGCCGGCGTCATCGCGAGCAGGCGCTGCTTTTCGGCGTCCGGAAGTTCCAGTTCGGACACGAACTGGCGGATCGCATCGCGTCCGATCTTCTGCCCGCGGGTCAGACGCTTGAGCTGTTCGTACGGCTCGGGCAGGCCGTAGCGCCGCATGACGGTCTGGATGGCCTCGCCGAGGACTTCCCAGTTGGCGTCCAGATCCTGTCCCATCCGCCAGGCATCGGCCTCGAGCTTGCCGATGCCCTTGTTGACCGCCTGATAAGCGATCAGGGCGTGCGCCGCGCCGACACCAAGGTTGCGCAGAACCGTCGAGTCGGTCAGGTCGCGCTGCCAGCGCGAGATCGGCAGCTTTTCGGCCAGATGCTGCAGGATCGCATTGGCCATGCCGAGATTGCCTTCGCCGTTCTCGAAGTCGATCGGATTGACCTTGTGCGGCATCGTCGAGCTGCCCACTTCGCCGGCGACCGTGCGCTGCTTGAAGTAACCCAGCGAAATATAGCCCCAGACGTCACGGCAGAAATCGATCAGGATCGTGTTGATCCGGCTCAGGGCGTGAAAGTACTCGGCGATGTAGTCGTGCGGCTCGATCTGGGTCGTCGCGGGGCTGCGGCCGATCCCGAGCTCGGCGAGGAAGGCGTCCGCCACGGCCGGCCAGTCGACGTCGGGGTATGCCGCCAGATGCGCATTCCAGTTGCCGACCGCGCCGTTCATCTTGCCGAGCACTTCGACGGTGGCGAACTGCGCACGCTGTCGGCGCAGACGTTGTGCGAATACGGCCATCTCCTTGCCGAGGGTCGTCGGCGAGGCGGGCTGGCCGTGCGTCCGTGACAGCATCGGTTGTTCGGCGTAGGTCTTGGCGAGTTTGGCGATCGCCGCGATCAGCTGATCGATCATCGGCAGCAGCACCTTCTCGCGGGCGTCCTTGAGCATCAGCGCGTGCGAGAGGTTGTTGATGTCTTCCGACGTGCAGGCGAAGTGGATGAACTCCTTGACCTGGCTCAGTTCCGGATGCGGAGCGATCTTTTCCTTGAGGTAGTACTCGACGGCTTTGACGTCGTGATTGGTCGTATCCTCGATGGTCTTGACCCGCTGCGCTTCCTCGACGTTGAAACTGTCGGCGATGCGATCGAGTTTCTCCCGTGAGGCGTCGGACAGCGCCGGAATCTCGTTCAGCGCCGGCTGGGCGGCCAGGGTCTCCAGCCACTTGATCTCGGCAAGGACGCGATAGCGCATCAGGCCGTATTCGCTGAAGATTTCACGCAGCTGAACGGTCTTTTCGGCGTAACGCCCGTCGACGGGGGAAATGGCGGACAAAGAGGTCAGGTTCATCGGATCATCTGGTTCGGTGGGCAGAGCAGCGAACTGCTGGCCGCGGTGAGCGGGGCGCGTCCTTCCGGAACGCGTGTGTTGCGTATTTTATCCGAGCCGGGGATGGTTCAGGCGAACATTCCTTCCATCCCCGTTTGTTCGGAGTCCGACAATGGCGAAGAACCCGTTTCGCATCGAACGAGACAGCCTCGGCACGATCGAAGTCCCCCGTAAGGCGCTATGGGGCGCACAAACCCAGCGTGCATGCCTGAATTTCCCGATCTCGGGGCGGACCATGCCGCGCCCCTTCATTCGCGCGCTGGGTCTGATCAAGTTGGCGGCTGCCGAGGCCAATGGCCGTCTGGGAGGCTTGGACGCGGAGGTGGCCGACGCCATCGTTGGCGCCGCCCGGGCCGTCGCGGACGGTCTGCATGACGAGCAGTTTCCGGTGGATGTGTTCCAGACCGGATCCGGTACCTCGACCAACATGAACGCCAACGAGGTCATCGCTCATCTCGCGACGCGGGATGGCGGCCGGGCCGTGCATCCCAATGACGACGTCAATCGCGCCCAGTCGTCCAACGACGTCATTCCGACCGCGATTCACCTGTCGGCCGCGCTGGAGCTCAAGGAGACGCTGCTGCCAGCGCTGCGCGAACTTCTCAGGACGATCGAACGCAAGGGCCGACAGCTGCGGGGCGTCCCCAAGACCGGGCGCACCCATCTGATGGACGCGATGCCGCTGCGGTTCGATCAGGAGCTTTCCGGCTGGGCGCAGCAGATCCGCAACGCCATCGAGCGTCTCCAGGCGGTGCAGCCTCGGCTCCATCAGATCGCCCAGGGCGCTACCGCGGTGGGCACCGGGGTCAATGCCGATCCGCGTTTTGCCGCGGTATTCGCCCGCGCCCTGTCGCGGCATGCCGGACTGCGGCTGGCGCCGGCGGCCAATCCGTTCGAGGCGCTGTCGTGCCAGGACACCGCGGCCGAGCTCTCGGGTCAGCTCAAGGTGTTGGCCTGCGCGCTGATGAAGATCGCCAACGATCTGCGCTGGATGAATTCCGGGCCGCTCGCGGGACTTGGGGAAATCGAGCTGCCGGCCCTGCAGCCGGGTTCGTCGATCATGCCCGGCAAGGTCAACCCGGTCATTCCGGAGGCGGTGGCGATGGTCGCCGCGCAGGTGATCGGGAACGACGCGACGATCACGGTTGCGGCTCAGTCCGGCAATTTCCAGCTCAACGTGATGTTGCCGCTGGTGGCCGACAATCTGCTGTCGAGCCTGACGATCCTCGCGGCTGCGTGCCGCCAGCTTTCCCGGCAGTGTATTGCCGGATTCAGCGTCCGGCGCGACCGGATCGACCAGGCATTGGCCCGCAATCCGATTCTGGTGACCGCGCTCAATCCGGTGATCGGTTATGCCGCTGGCGCGGAAATCGCCAAGCAGGCATATCGGGAGGGGCGCTCCGTGCTCGATGTCGCGCGGGAGCGCAGCGGGCTGCCCGATGCCGACCTGCGCCGGTTGCTGGATCCGCTGCGGCTGACCGAAGGGGGGTGAGCCGGTTGCTGGATCCGCTGCGGCTGACCGAAGGGGGGTGAGCCGGGGGCTCCCGGGCGCGAGCCGTTCCTGCTTCCACCTTCTGTCGGGGTGCAAGGCGGTTTTGTCGGTCGCCGCGGACGCGTGGGGGAGGTGCCTCCTAGCATGCTGATGACGCTAATGGAGGAGCTCCGCGATGTTCGGATTTGGCAACCGCAAAACCGAAAACACCCCCCCGCTGGATGCGGGGCGTGTCGCGCCGTTCATGGTGGCCTACGCCCCTGACCTGACCGCGCGGGATCCGTCGCTGCTCGGCGAGTTGCAGCGGGCCGCTGCCGAGCGGCCTGTGCAGCTCCTCAATGCGGCGACGCTGCTGGCCCAGCCCCCCAGAAGCGCGGAATTTCTGGTGGCACTGATGCTCGACCCGACGCAGCTCGACGTCCTGGCGGATGCGACGGTCGCCGCCCGCAACGGCGGCCTGAACACGACGCTGGTCGTCTGCGTCGCCTACGATCAACTCACCATGCTTGGGCAGTGGCTCAACCGTCGCGCCGCCGACGGGGGTCTGTCAGGTGTCCGTCTGATTCTGGCCGCCGACGCCGAGTCGGCCCTGGAGCAGCTCCCGGAGCGCCTGATGTCGCCCGCCGGCGACAACGTCATCCGCATGCCGAAGACGACCGACGTGGAGGAATCCGAGTTCCGCAATTTCTTCGTCTTCAGCCCCGAACTGCACGATCTGGTCGGCCGTGTGCGTGCATACGCCGAAAACGGGGTGCATCGGGTCTATCTGCTGGGCGGCCCCGGCAGCGGCAAGACGTCGCTGGCCTACTACTACTACCTGGCCCGCAAGCGCGGGCGCTTCGTCACCGTCAACCTCGCGGCAGAGAACACCGGTGACAAGGCGGCGGTGAAATCGCTGCTGTGCGGACATGTGACGGGAGCATTCCCGGGCGCCGGTGCGCGGACCGGCGCATTCCAGCACGCGCGCGACGGCGTGTGTTTCATCGACGAGAGCCATGGCATCGCCGGTCCGGTGATGGAGGTGCTGATGGAGGCTTTCGACAACGGCCAGTACCTGCCGCTCGGCGCATCCGCCAAACAGCGTCTGGAGAGTGCCATCGTCTTCGCCACCAACCGCAGCTGGCAGCACCTGCAGGACTCGGTGAACATCGACGAGTTCACCCGGCTTGGCGCGGCGACGCTGAAGGTTCCGGAGCTTTCCGGGCGTGAGGAAGACATGATCGCCGTCGTTGCGACCTCGCTGTCGGCGCTGTCGGCGCGATGCACGACCTGGTCGCCGCCGAAAGGGGTGACCCACGATGCCTGGCGGGCCATCCGCGGGTGTCGCTGGCACGGCAACATCCGCGCCCTGATCAGGGTGATGGAGTCGGCGTTCGTCGAGGCCGCGATCCAGTCCGACGTCCCGTTGCTGCAGGCCGATCAGATCACCCAGGGGATCGAGCTGTGGGAGCCCCGTAGTCACCACAGCCATCAGCTGTACGCGGTCAACATGAACTGAGCGGGTGTGGCAGAGGGTTCCGGCGGGGATCCGGGGCGGCGGTGCGTTGTAAACTTCGGTAGCATTCGCGCCCTGCAATGTCCGACCGTAGACCCGATACGCCATGACCACGATCCGTCAGGACGATTTCATCCAGTCCATCGCCGACGCTTTCCAGTACATCAGCTGCTACCACCCGCTGGACTACATCCAGGCGCTGGGCGAAGCCTACGAACGGGAACAGAACCCGGCGGCCAAGGACGCGATCGCGCAGATCCTGACGAATTCCCGCATGAGTGCCGAAGGGCGCCGTCCGATCTGCCAGGACACCGGCATCGCCACCGTGTTCCTGAAGGTCGGCATGAACGTGCGCTGGGATGCGACGATGAGCGTCGCCGAGATGATCAACGAGGGCGTGCGCCGGGCCTACAACGACCCCGACAACAAGCTGCGCGCCTCGGTGCTGGCCGATCCGGCTGGTGCGCGCAAGAACACCAAGGACAACACGCCGGCGGTGATCCATTACGAGATCGTGGCTGGTGACGACGTCGAGGTGATCTGCGCCGCCAAGGGCGGGGGCTCCGAGGCGAAGTCCAAGATGGCCATGCTCAACCCGTCCGATTCGATCGTCGACTGGGTGCTGAAGACCGTGCCGACCATGGGCGCCGGCTGGTGCCCGCCGGGGATACTGGGTATCGGCATCGGCGGCACGCCGGAGAAGGCGATGCTGCTGGCCAAGGAATCATTGATGGCGCCGGTCGACATCCATGAGTTGATCGAGCGTGGAGCGTCCAACCGTGCCGAGGAGCTGCGTCTGGAGCTGTACGAGAAGGTCAATGCGCTGGGTATCGGCGCGCAGGGCCTGGGCGGTCTGACCACTGTCGTCGACGTCAAAGTGCTGGACTACCCGACGCACGCCGCCAACCTGCCGGTGGCGATGATCCCGAACTGCGCGGCGACCCGCCACGTGCACTTCCATCTGCACGGCGATGGTCCGGCACACCTGCCGCCGCCGAAGCTGGAGGACTGGCCGAAGGTCACCTGGCAGGCCAACACCGAAACCGCGACCCGCGTGGATCTGGCGACGCTGACGCCGGAGCAGGTGGCGTCATGGCAGCCGGGGCAGACCCTGCTGCTGAACGGCAAGATGCTGACCGGCCGCGATGCGGCGCACAAGCGCATCGCCGACATGTTGGCCAGGGGCGAGAAACTGCCGGTCGACTTCACCAATCGCGTGATCTACTACGTCGGTCCGGTCGATCCGGTGCGCGACGAGGTCGTTGGCCCGGCCGGCCCGACCACGGCGACGCGCATGGACAAGTTCACCGAGACGATGCTGGCGCAGACCGGCCTGATCGCGATGGTCGGCAAGGCCGAGCGCGGCCCAGCCGCGATCGAGGCGATCCAGAAGCACAAGAGTGCCTACCTGATGGCGGTCGGCGGTGCGGCCTATCTGGTCGCCAAGGCGATCAAGGGTGCCAGGGTCGTCGGTTTCGAGGATCTGGGCATGGAGGCGATCTACGAATTCGACGTCGTCGACATGCCGGTCACGGTTGCCGTCGACAGCCAGGGCACTTCCGTGCATCAGACCGGTCCGAAGACCTGGCAGGCGAAGATCGGCAAGATTCCGGTCGTTGCCGCCTGATTCCCGCTGTCTCTGCCTTTCCGTCCCGAGTCGAGCCGATGCGCCTGAATTTCCGCTTGCTGAGCCTGGGTGGCGTCCTGGTCTGCGCCGGGGGCATGGCGTTTGCCCTGTATCTCCAGTATTTCCGTGACTACGAACCGTGCCCGATGTGCATCTTCCAGCGCATCGCGATGATGGGAGCGGGGGTGTTCTTCCTGCTTGGGGTGCTGCACGGCCCGGCTGCCTGGGGGCGCTGGGCCTATTCGCTGCTGGCCGCCCTGAGCGCAGGCGGCGGCGCGGCGGTGGCCGCGCGCCACGTCTGGCTGCAGTCGCTGCCGCCGGATCAGGTGCCCGCCTGCGGCCCGACGCTGGACTACCTGCTCGGCATGCTGCCGGTGATGGAAGTGATCACGATGGTGCTCAAGGGTGACGGCAACTGCGCCAAGATCGACGCCCAGTGGCTCGGTCTGTCGCTGCCGATGTGGACCCTGATCGCCTTTATTGGCATTGCCGTCTTCGCGCTCGCGATGCCGGCGGCCGCCCGTTATTTCGAAAGGAATCGCACATGAGCTACGCCACCACCGATCTTTCCGACGCACATCCCGAGGCGCAGGTCGCCGAGCCGATCTTCGGCGATTTCGGCGGCCGCATCGCGTTTCACGGGCCGGTCAAGACCCTGAAGGTCTTCGAGGACAACGCACTGGTGCGGGCGACACTGGAGACCGCGGGCGAAGGGCGCGTCCTGGTCGTCGACGGCGGCGGCTCGACCCGTTGTGCCCTGGTCGGCGGCAATCTGGGCCAGCTCGCCGTGGACAACAACTGGGCCGGCATCGTGGTCTACGGCTATATTCGCGACAGCGAAGAGATCATGGAGCAGGATGTCGGCGTCAAGGCGCTCGGCACCCACCCGCGCAAGTCCGAGAAGGGACTGCACAGTGCACACGAGGACCGTGTCGTCCAGTTTGCCGGCCTGACGATCAATCCCGATGCTTGGCTCTACGCCGATGCCGACGGCATCGTCGTCGCCGATGGGCCGATCCACGCCTGATCGAGCGTCGCCGGGCACGCCCGGCCGGTACCGCGCGCGGGCGGTCGTCGATGCGCCGCCGGCAAGGGGGCGTTCGTTGCGCGCCGGGCGCGCGCGCCGCTATAGTTTCCGGCTGAGTAACCGTTTTTTATTTTCCATCATGAGAGGTACACGATGAGCGCAGTCAAGGGCGTCGAGATCACCGGCGCAATGAGTCCGGCCTACAAGAAGATTCTGACCCCGGAGGCGCTCAAGTTCGTCGCCAAGCTGGTACGCAAGCACGGCGCGACCCGTGACAAGCTGCTGGCTGCTCGTGAAGAACGCCAGGCGCTGGTCGATGCCAAGAAGCTCAAGCTCGACTTCCTGAAGGAAACCAAGCGCGTTCGTGACGGCAAGTGGAAGGTCGCCCCGATTCCGGCGGATCTGCAGGATCGTCGCGTCGAGATCACCGGCCCGGTCGAGCGCAAGATGGTCATTAACGCGCTGAACTCCGGTGCGAAGTGCTTCATGGCGGACTTCGAGGACTCGGCGGCCCCGACCTGGGAGCTGATGCTGCAGGGGCAGGTGAACCTGTTCGACGCAGTGCGTCGCCGGATCACCTTCAAGTCGCCGGAAGGCAAGCAGTACAAGCTCAACAAGGACATTGCGACGCTGATCGTGCGTCCGCGCGGTTGGCATCTGGACGAGAAGCACATCCTGATCGACGGCAAGCCCGCTCCGGGCGGCATCGTCGATTTCGCGCTGTTCTTCTTCCACAACGCGCACGAGCAGATCAAGCGCGGCACCGGCCCGTACTTCTATCTGCCGAAGATGCAGTCGCATCTCGAGGCGCGCCTGTGGAACAACATCTTCAAGGATGCGCAGGACGAGCTGAAGATTCCGCGCAAGACCATCAAGGCCACGGTTCTGATCGAGACGATCTGGGCGGCGTTCGAGATGGAGGAGATCCTGTACGAGCTGCGTGACCATATCGTCGCGCTCAACTGCGGCCGCTGGGACTACATCTTCAGTTTCATCAAGACCTACCGGAACTACCCGAATCGCATGATCCCGGACCGTCACACGGTCGGAATGGATCGCCACTTCCTCGACAGCTACTCCAAGCTGCTGTGTCAGACCACGCATAAGCGCGGCGCGATGGCGATGGGGGGCATGGCGGCATTCATCCCGGTCAAGGGCGATGAGGCCAAGAACAAGGCGGCATACGAGAAGGTGCGCGCCGACAAGCTGCGCGAGGTCAAGAATGGACACGATGGCACCTGGGTCGCGCATCCGGGTCTGGTGTCCGTCGCGATGGAGATCTTCGACGAGCACATGCCGCAGCCGAACCAGCTCGACAACAAGTGCGAGTCCTACAAGGTCAAGGCATCGGATCTGCTGGAGCTGCCGAAGGGCGACATCACCGAGGACGGCCTGCGCAACAACATCAATGTCGGCGTGCAGTACGTCGAGGCCTGGATCTCCGGCAACGGCTGCGTGCCGTTGCACAACCTGATGGAGGACGCGGCGACCGCAGAAATCTCGCGTACGCAGGTGTGGCAGTGGATCAAGCATGGTGCCCAGCTCAAGGACAAGCGCACCGTCACGCGCGAACTGGTCCTGCAGATTCTCGACGAGGAGCTCGAAGGGATCCGCAAGTCGCTGGGTGATGCCCGCTACTACGGTGGCCGCTTCGCCGAGGCGGCCGGTATGTTCGCCCGCATGTCGACAGCGTCGAACTGCTCGGACTTCCTGACTCTGCCCGCCTACGACTACCTGGACTGATTCCCGGGTTTGCAGGACGGTTACGAGGGGGTGCGGCGATGCCGCGCCCCCTTTGTGTTTTGGGCGCTGATCGGAGGTGGTGAGGGGGCGGATTCGGCGGGCTTGTGCATTGCAAAAAGATTGCCGGTATAATTCGCGCCCCCGATGCGACGGAACAGCCGTTTTCGCCCATGGCGCGGACCGCAAATGCCTCGCAAGGCCCCTCTAGACAAGTTTCCTTTACTCCCCGAGAGGACTGCTGCTGATGACTCGTGACGAGCAAATCAAGGCCCTGGAACAGGATTGGGCGACCAACCCCCGCTGGAAGACTGTGAAGCGCACCTACAGCGCCGCCGATGTCGTGCGCCTGCGCGGCAGCGTCCAGCCGGAATACACGCTGGCCAAGAACGGCGCCGAAAAGCTGTGGAAGGCCGTCAATGGCGGCGCCAAGAAGGGCTACGTCAATGCCTTCGGCGCGATCACCGCAGGTCAGGCGATGCAGCAGGCCAAGGCCGGCCTCGAAGCGGTCTATCTGTCAGGCTGGCAGGTTGCCGCCGACGGCAACACCTCCGAGACCATGTACCCGGACCAGTCGCTGTACGCGTACGACTCCGTGCCCACCATGGTTCGGCGCATCAACAACACCTTCAAGCGTGCCGACGAGATCCAGTGGGCCAAGGGCATCAACCCGGGCGACAAGGAATTCGTCGACTACTTCCTGCCGATCGTTGCGGACGCTGAAGCCGGCTTCGGCGGCGTGCTGAACGCCTTCGAGCTGATGAAGAACATGATCGCCAACGGCGCGGCCGGCGTTCACTTCGAAGACCAGCTCGCAGCGGTCAAGAAGTGCGGCCACATGGGCGGCAAGGTGCTGGTGCCGACCCGTGAAGCCGTCGAAAAGCTGGTCGCCGCGCGTTTCGCGGCAGACGTCATGGGCGTGCCGACCATCGTGCTGGCGCGTACCGACGCTGAAGCGGCCAACCTGCTGACCTCGGACTACGACGAGAACGACAAGCCGTTCCTCACCGGCGAGCGCACCCAGGAAGGCTTCTACCGTGTCAAGAACGGCCTCGAGCAGGCGATCTCGCGCGGCATCGCCTACGCCCCGTACGCCGATCTGGTGTGGTGCGAAACCGGCACGCCGGACCTCGGCTTTGCACGTGAATTCGCGCAGGCCGTGCTGAAGGAGAACCCGGGCAAGCTGCTGAGCTATAACTGCTCGCCGTCGTTCAACTGGAAGAAGAACCTCGACGAGAAGACCATCGCCAAGTTCCAGGACGAGCTGTCGGCGCTGGGCTACAAGTACCAGTTCATCACGCTGGCCGGTATCCATATCAACTGGTACAACACCTTCCAGTTCGCGTACAACTACGCGCGCGGCGAAGGCATGAAGCACTACACCAACATGGTGCAGGAGCCGGAGTTCGCCGCTCGCGAGCAGGGCTACACCTTCGTGTCGCACCAGCAGGAAGTGGGTGCGGGCTACTTCGACGACGTCACCACCGTGATCCAGGGCGGCAGCTCTTCGGTCAAGGCGCTGACCGGCTCGACCGAGGAAGAGCAGTTCCACTAAGTTGGAGCCGCGTTTCCGGATGTAGCAGAAGAAGCCCCCGCGTTGCGGGGGCTTCTTCGTTGTGGATGGTTGTCTCGGCAACCGCCGCTTGAGCTCATTTACCTCGGCCATTACCGTACGGCCTTCGCGCAAGCTGCAGGGGGATGTCATGGGCCTGTTGAAGGGATTGCTGATCGGAATCGTGCTGTTGCTGGCAGCCGCGGTCGGCGTCGGTCTGATGTTGCCGGACACGGCGCACGTCGAGCGCTCGATCACGATCGAGTCCCCGCCTGCCACCGTCTATGTGGCGCTCAATGGCTTCGGGCAGTTCGATCGCTGGTCGCCGTGGGCACAGCTCGACCCGGAAGCGGACTATCGTGTCGAAGGCGCACCGATGGGTGTTGGTGCGCGGATGTCGTGGCACAGTGAAAATCCCGCGGTTGGCGGTGGTTCTCAGCGGATCGTCGAGTCAGTGCCCAACCGCCGAATCGTCATAGAGCTGACGTTCGATGGCTTCGACAGCGAGAATCGGTCGGCTTTCGAGTTGGCGCCCGTCGAGCATGGCACGCGGCTGACCTGGAGCTACGACACGCGCTTCGACGGCAATCTGCTCAACCGCTACTTCGGTCTGCTGCTCGACGGCATGATCGGCCCGGATTACGAGAAGGGACTGGTGGAGCTGAAGCGCCTGATCGAGCAGGAGTTGCCGGCAACCGACTTCAGCGGGCTCGCGGTCGACATTCGCGAGGTGTCCAGTCGGCCGATGATCTACCGGTCGGCGGCCGCCGAGGCCGATCAGATTCCCGCCACGTTGGCGCAGTGCTTCGGCGAATTGAGTCGCTTCGTCGAGCAGCACGCGCTGCAGATCGCCGGTGAGCCGTTTGCGATCACGCGGCAGTACGATGACGAATCCGGGTTCTGGCGTTTCGATGCGGCTTACGCGCTGGATCAGCGTCCCGGAGAAGAGCAGGACGGAATCAAGATCGGGACGGCCTATGAAGGCTGGGTGCTGGTGGCAGAGCACGACGGTGAGTGGGCAACGCTGCCGCGGGTATATGAGCGATTGGCTGCATACAGAGACGTTGCCGGCCTCGACGACAACGGCGACTCCTGGGAGGAGTATGTCGCCCCGCCGGGCATGCTGCCGATCGATCCAGTGGTCACCCGTGTTTACTGGCCTGTTCGCTGAGTCATGGCGCATTGGCAGCCGAAGCGGCAGGACCCTGTAAGAAATCGCATGACCACGGCGCACGTGGAGCACCACAGTGCGCGTAGATTGCTGCCGGTTGTGTCCGAATCCCTGTAAGATTCGCTGCGAATTAGGAGAAGTTTATGATTCGGATCATGCTGGTCGACGATCATCGTCTCGTCCGTGCGGGACTAAAGCGCGTCCTGCAGGAAGTCGCCGACATGGAAGTCCTCGCCGAAGCCAGCAGCGGAGAAGAGGCGCTAGATCTTGTCCGCAACATCACACCTGATGTCGTGCTGATGGATATCAACATGCCGGGCATCGGCGGGCTCGAGGCTACGCGCCGGCTGCTGCAGCGTTGCCCGACGTCGAAGGTGATCGTGGTGTCGATGCATCTCGAGGAACCGTATCCGAGCCGGATGCTGGCGGCGGGCGCCGCCGGCTATATCAGCAAGGATTCCGCGGCTGACGAGGTCGTTACCGCGATTCGCCGTGTACACGGTGGCGGGCACTATGTCGCTGCTGACGTTGCCGGCAATCTGGCGGCCAGCCTGGTGAAAGGGCCGAGCGGCACGTCGCCTTTCGATCAGCTCTCGCAGCGTGAGACCCAGGTCATGCTGATGGTGACCAAGGGTTATTCGACCCAGGAAATTTCCGACCGGCTGCATCTGTCGCCGAAAACGGTCAGCACCTATCGTTACCGTTTGTTCGAGAAGCTCGGTGTCAGCAACGATGTCGAGTTGACCCGCATGGCGATGCGGTACGGCCTGCTCGAAGATCGCGCCGAACCCTGAGCCGCGACGACGCAGGGGGTTTTCTGAGTCAACCGCAGACACCGTCCTTTGACCACCGCGCGTTCCTATCGCAACTGACGACCCGGCCGGGCGTCTACCGGATGTACGGCCGCGGCGACGAGTTGCTGTATGTCGGCAAGGCGCGAAATCTGCGCAAGCGTGTTTCGACATACTTCCTGCGGGCCAGCGGCAATCCGCGGATCGAAAGCATGGTGTCGCAGATCCAGCGTGTCGAAGTCACGCTGACGCGCACAGAGGACGAGGCGCTGTTGCTCGAAGCGGCACTGATCAAGGATCAGCGCCCGCGGTACAACATCCTGTACCGGGACGACAAGAGCTATCCGTACGTTCGCTTCACGTCGCACCGGTATCCGCGGATTACCTACTACAGAGGCGCGAAGGTCGGCAGCGATCGGTATTTTGGCCCGTTCGCGAGCGCATCTTCGGTTCGCGCCTCGCTGCAGACGCTGCAAAAACTGTTTCGGCTGCGCCCCTGTCGGGACAGTTTCTTTGCGCACCGACAACGGCCCTGTTTGCAGTACCAGATCAAGCGCTGCTCGGCGCCCTGTGTAGGGGCGATCTCCGAATCGGACTATGCGCGGGATCTCGAGCATGCGGCGCGATTGCTGGAGGGGCGAGGAGATGACCTCGCGCGCGAGCTGACCTTGGAAATGGAGCAGGCTGCGGAACGTCTGGAGTTCGAACATGCGGCCCGACTGCGCGACCAGATCGCAGCGCTCAAGCGCGTGCGCCAGGATCCGGCGATGACGGGAGGAGGGCAGCAGGACCTCGATGTCGTTGCCGTCGCGCCGCACGCATCCTCGAGTTGCGTCACCGTCGTCAGCGTGCGAGGCGGCGTCAATCTCGGGCACCGCAGCCATTTTCCGAAGCACCCTGTATCGGCGGCGCCCGAAGAACTGATCGAGAGCTTCATCAGCCAGCATTACCTTCTGCAGATGCCGCCTTCGGAGATCCTGGTCAGTCATCTGCCGCAGGACGCCGGCATGACCGAGGCGGCGTTGACGCAGCATGCCGGTCGCAGGATCCACCTGTCGCATCCGCAGCGTGGTGCCAAGCTCCGGCTGCTCGAAATGACACTGGGGACGGCGGCTCAGGCGCTGTCAACGCATCTGGTCGAAGTGTCCAGCATGGATGAGCGTCTGCTGGAGCTGCAGGGGGCGCTGGAACTCGAGCGTCCGCCCGAGCGAATGGAATGCTTTGACATCTCGCATACCCGCGGGGAGCGGGCGGTGGCGTCCTGCGTCGTCTTCAACGCGGAAGGGCCGCTCAAGTCCGCGTACCGCAAGTTCAACATCGAGGGCATTACGCCGGGGGACGACTATGCGGCGATCCGGCAGGCGGTGAGCCGGCGCTTTGCCAAGGTCAAGGCGGGGCAGAGCGCGATGCCCGATGTTCTGTTCATTGACGGTGGTCAGGGGCAGCTCAATGCGGCGCTGGAAGCCTTGGATGAGCTGGAGCTCACCGAACTGCGAGTCGTCGCCATCGCCAAGGGACCGACGCGCAGGCCCGGGCTCGAGGAGCTGATCATGCCGGAGTTCGAACAACCGCTGCGTCTGCCGGCGGACTCACCGGCGCTGCATCTGATCCAGCGCATTCGGGACGAGGCGCACCGGTTCGCGATCACCGGGCACCGGGGCCGCCGCGACAAGGCTCGCACGTCGTCGGACCTCGAATCCATCGAAGGCCTCGGCCCTGCGCGGCGGCGGGCGCTGCTTCAGGCCTTCGGCGGGTTGGCGCAGCTCAAGCGCGCGAGCGTTGACCAGCTTGCCGCGGTAGACGGAATTTCGCGGACGCTGGCGCAGCGCATCTACGCGCACTTCCACTAGCTGGGCTATGCTGTCAGCTCATACACGAGTCGCCTCAGCGGCCTGAAATTGGGGAACATGCGCGTGCAGTGGACTCTGCCACTCCTGCTCACGGTTTTGCGGGTCGCAATCATCCCGGTGGTCCTCGCCCTGTTCTATGTGGATTGGCACTATGCGCGGCATCTGGCCACCGTCCTGTACGCCATCGCCGGCTTTACCGACTGGCTGGACGGCTATCTGGCGCGCCGCTGGAACCAGACCAGCCTCTTCGGCGCCTTTCTGGATCCGGTGGCTGACAAGTTGCTGGTCGCGATCTGCCTGGTGATGCTGCTGTACGACAATCCCGGGGGTACGCTGGCGCTCGTCGTGGCGGTCATCATCAGCCGCGAGATCACCATCTCGGCGCTGCGTGAATGGATGGCAGAGCTGGGGCAGAGGACCAGTGTCGCGGTGAGCTGGATCGGCAAATGGAAGACGGCGTTCCAGATGACGGCGATCGGCATGATGATCTGGAAAACGCCGTTCTACGGAATCCCCATCTACTCGATTGGCTACGGTTTGCTGTTCGTCGCAGCCGCATTGACGGTCTGGAGCATGGCCGTATACCTTCGCGCCGCGTGGCCGATTCTGAGCCGCAACGGACAGGAAAGATAACTTTCAAAAATTGCTTGACTTCGAGCCGCCGCCCTCTAAAATACGCGGCTCACAGCGGGAATAGCTCAGTTGGTAGAGCGCAACCTTGCCAAGGTTGAGGTCGCGAGTTCGAGCCTCGTTTCCCGCTCCAAATTCGAAAAACCCCGAAGGACAGCCAACGGGGTTTTTTAGTCTGAGGGGTTCGCATCGAGCGCTTCAGGCTCAGGACACAGGCTAGGTGGCAGAGTGGTTATGCAGCGGACTGCAAATCCGCGTACGCCGGTTCAATTCCGACCCTAGCCTCCACTTTTACGCAGGACCCAGTGCTGTATTGAGACGAACCCCGCTCCGGCGGGGTTTCTTTTTTGCCCGTCGTTCGGGGGAAGGCATCGGGGGAGATGCCTGCACGATGATGACTTTTTGGCCGAAAAGCGGACACGTTTCGCTCATTTCCAGCGCACAGGGTGGGTGTAGCGGTGGGGTGTTTGAACAACAATTCGTTGTGGATCATGGGCTTGTGTTTTTTGTGGCGATAATTCGTTGACGCGATCTGAAAAAGCCCTATTATTCGCCTCCCCGCTGACGGCGGCGCCGCAAAAAAGCGACCCTGAAGTCAGCCAGTTCGTTAACAAGAAGAGCAAGTAATTT